>NZ_JAKRET010000025.1 GCF_022664395.1 Sphingomonas lacusdianchii
AGGCCGGCGATCTGGCGCCATGCTGAGGCTGGACCCGTCCTGACCTCGAAGACGACAACGATGCGCAAAAGAAGATCGACTACGAGCACCTTGGCAAACGGCTTGACCGATTAGACGACAAGCGGGTCGAGCGGATCTGGCGGCGCGAGGGGCTGAAGGTGCCGCAGCGCCAACCGAAACGCGGCCGGCTCTGGCTCAATGACGGCTCCTGCATCCGGCTTCGACCAGAGTATCCGGGGCACGTCTGGGCCTATGATTTCGTCGAGGAGCGTACCCACGATGGGCGCAAGTTCCGCATCCTGACCATCATCGACGAGGCCAGCCGCGAGTGCCTGGCACTGGTCGTGTCACGCCAGCTCCGCCACGAAGACGTGCTGGCCGCGTTGGCCGACCTGTTCATTGAACGCGGTCCGCCAGCGCACATCAGGTCGGACAATGGCAGCGAATTCATAGCCACCGCCGTCCAGACCTGGCTCGGCCAGATCGGCGTGAAGACGCTCTACATCGCCCCGGGCTCGCCATGGGAGAACGGCTATAACGAGAGCTTCAACGGGTCGCTTCGCGACGAACTGCTCAATGGCGAGATCTTCTACAGCCTCGCGGAGGCCAGGGTGCTGATCGAGGCATGGCGCCGTCACTACAACACCGTCCGGCCGCACAGCAGCCTGGGCTACCGCCCGCCGGCCCCGGAAGCGGCGACACCGCCATTACCGGCCTCCGGTTCCGCTTCGCTCCACCTACGCCCGGCAATGGCGGCGGAGACGACAATGCACTAACTAACATGCCGGACCACCCGCTGGGGGCTGCTCAATCCAGGCGCTGCGCTGGATGACCCGCGGCCAGCCCCAGCAGGCGGCGATGTTCGCCCAGTTGAGGGGCAAGCTAGGAGAGCCGACGTCGACCACGGCCGACGCGCTGCAGAACGGATTTGGCGCGAAATACGAGAGCCTCCGCGCCACCTGGTCGTTGCCGCAGACCGTGACCGCAGTCTTTCAGGGCATCGACGGTCGCATCGACCAGGGCAAAGTCGAGATCATGTCGGAGGCGGCGCGGGCGCGGGTGATGGAAGAGCTGTCCAAGGCGAACAAGAGCACGCCGCTGTGACCCGTCGATCGTAGCCGGAGCATACCGTCTTGGCAGAAGCGACCGGCCAGCACCTCTACGTCATGCAGAACGAGTTCGGGCTTATCAAAATCGGCCGATCCGTCGACGTCGAACGCCGTCGCCTCACGCTCCAATCGACCGAGCGTTGCCGAATCCAAACCGTCGAAATCTACACCGGATGCGGCGACATGGAGGAGGACATTCACCTCGACATGGACGATCACCGGCTCGCAGGCGAGTGGTTCGACGGGTCCGACGAGGCGCGCGCCGCGCTTTGCGAGCTGATTAGCTGCGACGATCCTCCGATCAGGTGGCCCTACGCATACGATCCAAGCGGCGCGTCGGCATGGCTCGACCACATCAATGTCGTGCGCCACGCCGCGGCTATCCGTCGCGAGCTATATCGCCAGATCACGATCCTGCGCGATGGACACGAGCCGAGCTGGGTTTACGACAGCGGCGTGTTCTACGCGAAATGGAGAGCCGCGACCGGCAGGCCCCCAGGGCTGGATACCGTGAAGATCGACGGTCAGACCGCGACGCATTGGTTCGACCTGGACAGCGACGCCGAGGGCATCGTTCCGGCCTTCACCGCGAGCGTCGAGAACGCCTTGCTCGCATGGCCAGACGATCTTCGCCCCGCCACCTGGATCGGCACCCCGATCGCGTGCTGCATCGCCGCGCTCGCCGCGATCAGAGACCGGCTGCCGCGCGTCGAGCGCCGTCCGACGCCCGATCATGCCGGCTAAGCCGCGCACATCGCTCCGCGACCAATGCGCGGCGCTCGGTGTGCCGCTCGAGCTCGTCGACCTGCCCCGCGGTCCTGACGGGTGGCATGTCGACGGCCACGCCCACTATCGACCCGAACACGCCGCCGCGGCGCTGTTGCGGGCCGAGGGCTGGACGTGCGCCACATGCGAAGGCGGACCGATGCTCCTGCTGATGAAGGCGGCCTGCCTGGAGCGCCTGATGGAGCTGAACACGCTGGGGGCGGCCGACAGCCTCACCCGCTTCCTGGAAGCGCAGTTCGTCATCAATGCCGCCCACCTCGACAGCATCTATGCTGCGATCGGCCGCGCTACGACGGCCCGGGTCCGCCGCAACTTCGACGCGATCTACGCTGCCGGCGTCGATGAGTATTATCCCGGTGTTACCGGCGAGCTGATCGAGCAGCTACACCGAGCGCTCGGTCCGCAGCTCCCCAGCATCGCAGCTCGTTTCGGCAGCGACGCCTACTGCTACCGTGCCGGGTGGCCGGACCTGACCGCCGTGCGGGATGGAGATGTCCTTTTTCGCGAGATCAAGACGAGCGACAAACTCCACCGCTCACAGCTCGAAACAATCGCGAACGTGCTGCTACCCGAAGGACTTACCGTCGACGTCCTCCAGCTTGCCGAACTCAGGATGCAATAGTTGATTCTCGGCAGGCTGGTCTTCGCGCCTGTTCAGTTGCGCCAAGGATCGGGCTGTTCGGGAAGCGTCGGCACCGACACGGGATACCTCAGAGGTATCGCATGGATCGTAGCGACGGGGCGGGGATGCGAATAGAGCTTGTTCGCGTCTGAAGCAGCGGTCCACGTAAACCCGTATCTGTTATAGAACGGAACGGGAGTCGATTTGCTGCTGAATGAGGCATGCGTTACGCCGATCGGCAGAATAGTCGCGCTCGGATGGTACGCGTGCGCCCAATCGAGCATGGCGTTCATCATGATCGCGCCAAGGCCATGGCGCTTCAGATCATTGTGAACCTCAAAGAACCCGCCGGGAATCTTGACACCACCCTCCCTGACCTCACCAAACCCGTTGATCTGCAGCGTGCGCCGCACTCCGATGCCGCGCTGATAGAGCCCGACATGACCCGTCAGCCGGATTTGAACGTCGACCTGGCGCCGTGTTCTCTCGATAACGACGGTGGCATAAAGCGGACCGGCTTCGCCCGCGACGGCACGGCTGCCGGTCAAGTCCAGCCGGTAGAGATTTGTGATGGTGCTGGGCTCTACGAGGGTCACCAGGCCGAGTTCCTCGCCACGAGAACGGACCGCTTCGCTCACTGATCGCGATCGACCGGCCGACCGATGCCGACGGCGACCATCGCATCGAGAACGCGCTGGAGCAGGCTAGAAGGAATGAACCCGTAGCTCGTCGACGGCTCGCGCCCGGGGATCGGCCGCGTATCGTAGCCCGGCCAGGCATAGCGGTTCCACTCGCTGACCACGATCCACGAGCGGTCGCCGGAAAGGCGGAGCTGGCGGCGCACGGCCTGCGGCACCTCGATCGCGACATCGCCGGCGCCGGGCTTCTTGGTGGTGAACGGGACCACATGGACGAGTGACAGGCCATCCCGGCTGACCGTCATCAACACAACCGCGACCGGCCGGTCCTTAATCCCCTCGTCGCGCCCGTCGCGATACTCACGCTCCCACAGGTAGCTGTAGTTTAGGACTTCACCCGGCTCCGGCAGCCTGGAGCTGCCTTTCGGCTTCTTCGCTGCCTGGCCCGGGCTTGACGGCGCGGAGCGCGTCGAGGGTTTCTTCATCCAGATCCTCCGTGCGCCCGGCGACCCGTTCACGGCGTCGCAGGCGCTCATATTCGTCCACAGGAACCATGACGAAGCGCACCCGGCCGTTGCGGCTCACCCCGACAGGGCGGATCATCGCCTCGTCGGAATAGTGGCCGAACTGCTTTTGCAGCGTGCCGGACGGCACGATTTCCATGCTCTTCGCCATGAGCGGCGCTCCAATCTTGTCGCAGTTACCGTGGTGGGATCTGTTCGAACCGCCTGCGGGCGGGCTGTCCTTCACCAGTGCGTTGCGGCTCCCCGCTTGGCCTTGTGGCCGTTCTCTTCGCACATCGGGACGTGTCTATCGTGTATGGCGGTCTTGTTGCGTTGCGTTTGTCTGTTTCCGAGCGTTACCTGGAGCAAGCCAGCCTAAAAGGCTGACGAGCCGGATCATGCGGATAATCCGGAAAGTCGTCAAGAGCCGACATGTGTAGGTTTTCCTGAAATGGTGGACGGCATCTGCCCGGCGGCACGCTCCCGAAATAGCGGATTTGCACCTAAATCGGTGGACGTCAGCGTTTTCGCCTTACGCTCGACGTGCCATCGGCATCAGTCGGCGCTCATGGGATCAGATGTAGTGCCGGAACGGCAGCGGCGGTGCGGTAACGGTATGAGGCGACGCCATCAGGATCTCACCCACCCGGTCGGCGAACTTGAGCGTCACGGGCAGGGCGCTCGCAAAATCGCAGGCGTTATGGTTTACCTTGGTGAGCGCAAGGATGTCGCCGAGCACCTCTACAATGTCCCCTTCGCCATGCGTCACGTCGACGGTGAGCGGCTTGGGTGTCTCGAACCCTGGATACCCTGCCAGCCGCGGCACGAACCCCCGCGCCCAAAGGTAACCTGACCAGTCACCCACGGTAAGGGCTGTGCCGCGCAGGACCGGTGTCGACGCAGAGGGGCGGAACAGCCGAACATCATCGAGCTGCTTGATCCTGACTCCTACCAGCTGTGTTTCAGTGGGCACTGCGCTGCAAAAGCCGTCCCACTCATCGTGGGAAAAGCGGTGACGGCCATGGATGAACAGCTGGTTCGGCGGCTTGCCGTGCTTGAGCTTATAGCCCTCGACCACCGAGGTCATCAAATTCGCCGCCGCGCTCCTCGACAGGTGATATTCCTTGCGCTCGTCGGAGTACCAGGGGCCAAGGGCGCCGCGAAATACGAGACCGTCGCCTGAGTTGAGGAACATCTGCGCGGCGCAACAGGCCTCGCCCGTCGCCGCAGGCGTGTCGTCGTTCTTAAACACCAGTCCGACGTAGCAAACGCCAGGGCGGACATGGGCCAGCGCCCACGGCTTGGCGTCCATCTTGAAGTAGAGCGTGGTGCAGAAGTTCCAGGCAACCGTGGCCTCGTCCTGGAGGCCGCGCCGGCGGTCGTTGGTGATGTTGAGGTTGCGATCGACCAACGTGCTTTCGAGGATCAGCTGGAGGACGACGCCGTCCTGCAGCAACTCGGCTTTCAACTGGTGGTGGAAATTGCTCGAGAACAGGTAGGTTTCGGCATCCCGCACCGTGTCTGGGAACAGGTCGCCGCCCATCTGGAAGAAGCGTTTGGCGTCCTTGAAGCTCGTGATGTCAGAGGGAGTGCGCTCGTCTCTGGGCGGTGGTGCTACCTGGGGACGTCCGTAGCGATAGACGACGTCCGGAACAACAACGAGCCAGACGTCGGGACGGCGCTCCTCGGCGCGGATGTGCGCGCGGATCGCGTCGGCGAACAGCAGCACCGTGGATCGGACCGCGTCGGCGCGATTGTTCTTCTTGATGCAATGATCGATGTCGCCGCTCTTGAGCGCTAGCTCGACCATGCCGCGGGTTGGCAGCGCGATGCCGAAGCAGGCCTCGAAGCCTGGCCATGCGGGTGCCCATAGAACGGGCTTGCCCTTCGCATCGACCTTGCCGGGGATATGTAGGCTGATCCGCTCTAACCAGCGGCGGGATAGGCCGACGCCGCTCTCCGTCCCGATGACGCCCAAGCGCACCTGGGAGCGGCCATCGGGGCCTTCGAGCGGCCCGAAGAGGAAGAGCCCATCTTTTGGCGCTTCCATCTGCTGCCCGTGACCGAACTCAAGCAAAGGTTCGGCGATGCGATGCGTGAGAATGCTCATGCGTCGGCCTCCTCCGGCATCTCATCCCGGTCGAAAGCCGTTTCGAAGTCCTCTGACAGGGTTATCTGGCCGGATTCGTCTTCCTCGACTCGGCGGTCCTCTTCCGCGGCGAAGCTGACTGGGAAGTCGAAGCTCATCGGTAGGCTGGCAACCGCAAGGCGCTCACCGGACGCGGCAATGTCTAGGGTCGGATCACCTTCGGCAAGCCACCCCATCGCGGCGAGCAGCATGTCGCGCCATTTGTCGTTGAACCAAGACCGCGTGAGGCGCAACCGGATACGCTGCAGCTGTTCACCGGGGAGCGGGGTTCGGCCATCGGTCGTCACCGCGACATTGGCATGGACCCGGAAGAGAGCATCCGGCCAGAGCTTGGGTTGAGCGACAAGGCACAAGTGCCAGCGCCGATCCTTGAACTTGCCGCTCAGCACCCGGTCAACCCGATGTCCGTCGCTCAGCGTAAGCTTGACCCTCCCGTCGATCAGCCCGTCGGGGAAGAAGCGGCCCCGGGCGCCCGAAGAGAAATCGACAGGAAGTAGCCCAAGACGATGCATAGCCAGGTCCCAATGCTGACGCATCAGATTGACGGCGATCCGCCGTGCATTGGAGCGCTCACCGAAGTGGCGGCTATACGTACCGTCTATCACGCCGTTGAAGGGCAAGCTGGCCCGCGCCTTTAACGGCGGAGCACCATTGTTGAGACGCTCTATCGCATCGGGTCCGCAGAAGGCGATCGCGCCTCCATCGTGCAGCACATGGGGAACACGCGTGAACTGGCTCCAGGCTTCCAACTGCGCAGTCGTGCCCTTCGCCTCCAGGATCCAGACGTCAGGCCTCGCCCGGAGTTCGAACCAGTTGCTGTAGAGCGTCTCGGGACTTGGAGTGACCAGCTTTCGACCGTCCTCTTGGGCAGCGACGATCATCGCAAGCTGCTCGGCGTCCGGATGCTCGACCTTTGGCACACGTGAGGAGTCGAGCGTCTCGAACAGGGGCTGAAGGCAGGCAGCCCAGTTAGGGAACGCATTGTGTGCGTTCTGGCGGAGGATCTCCGTCGGGAAATCGCCGAAATCCACGTCGGCGATTCGGATCGGAATCATAAACTCCGCATCGCCGAGCTTGCGACGCATGACGTCGCCGAGGGCGAGTTCCTTCTTTACGCCTTGCTTGCCGATGTGCTCGGACACGACGACGATCTGCTTGATCGCCTCGTGCCGCAGCACGTGCTCGATCTTGTCCCAGAAATCGTCGCCACCCCGAAGCGCGCGAACGTCGACCCAGACCTTGTACCCGGCAGTGGTCAAGCGACCTGCGAGCCACCGCGCGAACCGGTTATCCTCGGGGTTGGCGTGCGTGATCAGAATGGTGTCGCGCACCAGTGTCGGAACGGTTGTCATGCGTGTCCCCGCCTGCAGCGTACCGTACCCAAAAGCACGAATATGGGCCTACTACGCCAGAGGGCGCATGTTGGTGATGGTAATGCCGACATCCGCGCTCGCCAGCGGGCCGTCCGTCGTGAACATCTGCGCTTGCAGATCGATCGCCAAAGCAAGGCATGCCCGGTCGCCAAGCGAAAAACCAAGTGCCTTCGTCGACGGTCGGAGGTCGCCTATGATGAGCGCCTGGGCAGGGGAGAGCGGCCGAACATCGAGGTGCAACCCGCCGAGCGCCTCACGCACCTCGTCCAGCGACAGGCCACGCTCCCGCAGCTTGGACACGACCTCGGCCAGGTTCGCCGTTCCGATGACACTGCGGGTCAGCACGTCGACTACCCGATCAGCCCCGGGCTCGTCGTTCAGAAGGCAGAGCAGGGCGGAGGCGTCGAGTACGACCTTGCTACTCACGCTCCGCCTCACGCCGGCGTTCGGCAATCAGCTCGTCAGCCAGGCCGACGCCTTCGGGCACATACTTGCGAAGGATCGCGCGAGCCCGCTCTAACGCTCTCGGTACGGACCGTACCCGCAACTCGCCATCGTCCACATCGACGAGAACGGTGTCACCTGTGGTGATCCCGAGCTCACGGCGCATTGCCGCCGGGATCACGAGCTTGCCACCATCCACGATCTTGACCCTCTGTGCTTCCATCTGCACTGAACTCGCTTGGCTGACCCAATCACCAGACCTTACCGGATGTCGGCGCTGACGGATAGCGCAAAGCAGGACCCTTCAACGGGTTTAGTGATTGGTGGCCGTTCATATCTGCGCGCGGTAGCTACTTAGGCCTGACTAGCTGAGCTAGGCTCGACAGGATCGGCGCTTGCTATTCCGAGCCGGATGCCGCAGCGGTGGCTCACAAGGGTATACCCAATTGAGCCGGGGAATGATGAGCAAGCAGCAAAGCACGATCCGGGCGGCACGGGTATATCTGCGAGTCAGTACCGACGAACAGGATCTGGCCCGGCAGGAAGCGATCGTCGCCGGTGCGCGGGCGGCCGGCTTCTACGTTGCGGCGGTGTACCGTGAGAAGGCGTCGGGTGCGCGACCCGATCGCCCCGAACTGTTGCGCATGGTCGACGACCTGCAACCCGGCGAAGTCGTGATCGCCGAGAAGATCGACCGGATCAGTCGCCTGCCGCTGCCCGAAGCCGAACTGCTGGTCGCAACGATCCGGCGGAAGGGCGCGCGTCTGGCGGTGCCGGGGATCGTCGACCTGTCCGATCTGGTCGCCGACAGTTCGGGGGTATCGCGGATCGTGCTGGAAGCGGTGCAGGACATGCTGCTCCGCGTCGCGCTGCAAACCGCCCGCGACGATTACGAAACGCGGCGCGAGCGCCAGCGCGAGGGGATCGAGATCGCCAAACGGGCAGGGCGCTACACCGGGCGGAAGCCGGATCTGGCGCACCATCGCCGCATCGTCGCACTGCGCGAGGCCGGCATGAGTATTGCTCGCACGGCGGAACTGGCCGGTTGCAGCATCGCGCAGGTTAAGCGCGTGACTGCGTTACACCGTAAGAAGGTTGCGGCGCAGGACATGCATTGTGAGAGCACTGACGCTGGACGATAACCTCTGCCGAAATTTGCCGGACAGCCGTCATCTACGGCTTAGAGATGACGTCTCGGATCCAGCAGTGCCGGAAACATTCATGTCCGCCCTTCAAAAAAGGCCGCTGTTCGAGCGGCCTTTCCGCAGCTTTAACGGATGTCCCCGGTACCTACAAAAGTGGAAACGTGCCGATTGTCTCGACGTGAGAATGTTTACTCACCGGCTTCGGATAAAGCGCGACATCGCAACGATGCGTCTCGTCCGCCAAACCGCATCAACAACCGCTCGTCGGCGCTGCATCATATGCATCAGGCCCAATCACCGAATCGGAGTAGCGCCAGCTTCGGTAGCGCCCGATAAGGATGCAGCGATGCCGGTAGAAAACGAACGCATTGTTTCAGCTGCTTATTCGTCCAGACCAGAGTAGCGGTTAAGCAGTCATCACCGTTTGGAATACGCTTGTAATCATTGACTTGCGTGTTTCCAACCAATGTGGCCAATCCACAACACAGTGCGACAATTTCATCACCGAACAAGTTCGCCACGAAAAACCGACTTGCAGAGAGACATCCATCCCGCGAGCCTTGTCCCATAACAAAACAAGAAGACAGGGGTTTGCTAACATGCTGAGTTTCCGATCGGTCGTATTATGCGGCGGGGCCGTCCTTGCTATTGTATCTACGACCCTGGCTACCGCTGCGGACGCTCAGACAGCGCCTTCCGTGTCCAGCCCGAACGTCGCCGACGATGCCGCCGCGGACGGTGAAATCGTGGTGACCGGCTCGCGCATCCGTCGCGATCCGACCGATCAGCCGTCGCCGGTCGTCAGCGTCGATGAACAGGCGATCGCGCGCACCGGGCTGTCGTCGATCGCCGACGTACTGCAACGCATTCCTAGTTCGGCGGGCGGGCTGAACACCAAGTTCAACAATTCGGGCAATTTCGGCAATCCGCCTGACGGCGGCGGTGTCGGCGCCGGATCGGCAGCGATCGACCTGCGCTATCTGGGCGCCAAACGGACGCTCGTGCTGGTCGACGGCCTGCGTTACGTCAACGGCGCCTCGGCCAGCGGCATCCCCGCCTCGGTCGATCTCAACTCGATTCCCGACGTAATGATCGGCCGGGTAGAGGTGCTGCAATCCGGGGCGTCGCCACTCTACGGATCGGACGCCATCGCCGGCGTCGTCAACATCATCACCAAGTCGAGCCAGCGGGGCTTCCGCGCACAGGCACAATATGGCCAGTTCCTCGAACAGGGCGATGGCGAAACCGAGAATTACCAGCTCAGCTGGGGCAACGGGTCGAATCAACCCGTCGATTTCGTTGCTGGTGCCTTCTACATCCGCCAGCGATCGGTCAGCGCCGCCGACCGCGATATCTCGCTGTTCCCCAATCCCGGCCAAACCAGCTGCGCCGATCCGATCGGCGGCTGTTCCAGCTACACCCCACTCGGCCGCTTCATCGTCAATGGCCAGAACCTGACGCTGCGCGCGCCGGTCATCGGCCGCACGCCGGTGTACGACCCGACGCTGGCCGGTGGCGATTTCAAGGCATTTACCGCCGGCGACCGGTTCAATTTCGCGCCGTTCAACTATTTCCTGACGCCCAGCGAACGCTATGGCGGTTTCGTCAACGCCCGCGCCGAATTTTCCGAAGCACTGAACCTGCGGGTAAAAGCGGTCTACAACCACCGCCAGTCGCAGAACCAGGCGGCGTTCCTGCCGCTGCCGATCGGCCCGGATGCGGGCGGCGGGCCGCTGACCCGTACCGTTTCGATCGACGTAACCAATCCGTTCAATCCGTTCGGCCGCACCCTGAACGGAGGTGATAATGGTCAACCCGCGACCTACTCGGCGATCTTCCGCCGACTGGTCGAGGCAGGGCAGCGCACCTACAGCCAAACGGTCGACACCATGTCGGTCACCGGTACGCTCGACGGACAGTTCGAGATGATGGGCCGCAACTGGTATTGGGATGCCAGCGCGGTCGTCGGTTATAACGACGCCAAGCAGTTGTTCACCGGCAACGTCAACGTCGCCCGCCTGCGCCAGGCGCTGGGCCCGATCGGCCAATGTACCGGCGAATGCGTTCCCCTCAACGTCTTTGGCGGGGTCGGGTCGATCACCCCGGCGATGCTGGGCTTCATCGGCTTCGACGAGCGCGCGCGCAGCAATCAGGTGCTGAACGACTATACCGCCAATCTGTCGGGTCAGCTGTTCGACCTGCCGGGTGGTCCGGTCGGTATCGCGATCGGTTATGAACACCGCTACCAGTCGGGCAGCTTCACCCCCGATCCGTTGATTCAGGCGGGGCTTGGCGCGGACATTCCAGCGCAGGCCGCGCGGGGCAGCTTCAACGTCGATGAAGTCTATGGCGAAATCCGCCTGCCGTTGCTCAAGGACGTGCCGTTCTTCAGCAGCCTCGAACTGAACGGCGCGGTTCGCCATTCGGACTATTCGACGTTTGGCGGCAACACGACGCTTACCGGGGGTGGCTTGTGGAAGCCGGTGTCGGACCTGCTGCTGCGCGGATCCTATGCGGAAAGCGTCCGTGCGCCGTCGATCGGCGAATTGTTCGGCGCACAGTCGCGCTTCGACCAGTCGCTGCCCGATCCCTGTTCGAACGTCGCGGGCAGCCTGTTCCGCACCAACGCCACCGCGCGCACGAACTGCATCGCCGACGGCGTGCCGGCCAGTGGCAGCTATGCCGAACCGGCGGGCCAGTTGCCGGTCCTGACCGGCGGCAATTCGGCGTTGCAGCCCGAAAAAGCGCGTACGCTGCTGTTCGGCGGCGCCTACAGCCCGGCATGGGCGCGGGGCGGCTTTGCCAGCGCGCTTAGCCTGGAGGTCAATTATTACGACGTCCGGGTTCGCGACGCGATCGCCGCCATTCCCGCCAACGTGTTGCTCGGCCGCTGCGCGTTGACCGGCGATCCACTGTCGTGCGCGGCGACGACGCGGACCGCCAACGGCTTCATCTCGTCGATCAGCGGGCTGCTGCTCAACACCGGCGGCATCCGCACCCGTGGCATCGATGCGACCTTCACGCTACGCACCCGCGAAACGGGCGCGGGCGTGTTCGGGTTGTCTGTGATCGGCAATTATCTGCTGGGCTATCAGGAAACCGTGCCCGCTACCAACGGCACCACGACGACTCGCTATGAAGGAACCGAGCGCGGCAGCCCGGATCAGGCATATCCGCGGTTCAAGGGGCTGGCGACGATCGACTGGGCGGTAGGGCCGGTTACGGCATCGGTCACCGGCCGTTTCATCGACGATGTCCGCGAAATTCAAAACACGACAGTGTTGAAGGAGCGGCTGTACGGTGACGTCCAGCTCGCCTTCCGTCCTGCATGGATGGACAGCCGCTTCGCGCTGACGCTGGGGGTTAACAACGTCTTCGATCAGGACCCGCCAGCCTGCTTCTCGTGCAGTCTCAACAACTACGACCCGACGACCTACGACGTGCCGGGCCGCTTCGGCTACGTTCGCTTGTCATACGGTTTGTAAGTACAACCGGAGTGGGTGGCGAACGCCCGCTCCGGCAAGCCATGATGCCGGAAGGAACTCAAAGCCCGCGCGGGGAAAAATTCCGGGATGGTTGCATTAGGACCAAAGCAAAATCCATAGATTATCGGCGCTATAGCGATCGATTAATGAACCGCGTTTTGCCACGTCCGATACTGAACGATGATCGTTGCCGTTCATATCCACCGGGACTACTATCACGATCTGTTCTCGGCACCGTTGGGTTGCTTCGCTCCAAATCGGCTGATCGCTATCTTGCGTATACCCAGTTGATCCGAGGAACGATGAGCGAGCAGCAAGGCAGCACGATACGAGCGGCGCGGGTGTACTTGCGCGTCAGTACCGACGAACAGGATCTCGCCCGGCAGGAGGCGATTGTGGTCGGCGCCCGTGCCGCAGGCTTTTATGTCGCTGCCGTGTACCGCGAGAAGGCGTCAGGGGCGCGGCCTGATCGACCCGAGCTCTTGCGGATGGTCGACGACCTGCAACCCGGCGAAGTCGTGATCGCCGAGAAGATCGACCGGATCAGCCGCTTGCCGCTTCCGGAAGCCGAACTGCTGGTTGCGACGATCCGGGGGAAGGGTGCGCGGTTGGCGGTACCCGGTATCGTCGACCTGTCCGACTTGGTCGCCGACAGTTCAGGGGTATCACGTATCGTGCTGGAGGCGGTGCAGGACATGCTGCTCCGCGTCGCGCTGCAAACCGCCCGCGACGATTACGAGACGCGGCGAGAACGCCAGCGCGAGGGGATTGAGATCGCCAAGCGGGCAGGGCGTTATACCGGGCGGAAGCCGGATCTGGCCCACCACCGCCGTATCGTCGCGCTGCGCGAAGCCGGTATGAGCATTGCCCGCACGGCGGAACTGGCTGGTTGCAGCATCGCGCAGGTTAAGCGGGTCACGGCGCTTCATCGACGCAGCGTCGCGGTATCAGAAACTTCGCCTGGTGTTACTCGGCCTGCTTCGAACTGACCGACGCTGCATCCCTCACGGCAGCAATCACCTGCGGCATGGAAGCTGGCTTTTGAAGTTGTGGTAAGCCAGCAAATCTCGTTGGCAGTAAATGTTTGTCGTATCCACTAAGCAAAATTACCGGCACCGATCGTGATATCAGTTGGTCAATAAGCGCAAAGCTCATTTCTCCGTCCAGATTAACATCGATGAGGGCTGCGTCGGCGGAAAAACCGTCACTCCGCGCGAACTCCAACGCATCGGATAGCCTGCCCAAAGATGCGACGATATTTGCTCCTTGGTCCTGTAGCGAGCGCTCTAGGAGTACCGCGATAAAGTATTCGTCTTCAACTATTAACGTGCGGCACCCATTTAAGGCACTTTCTGGAAGGATCGCGTTCAAGCTGCAACTCCGTTTGTGCGAAGTGGTACAACCATGCAACAAGACAAGTCGCTCTCGCGGAGTTCATATGTGCTCGAGCCACCAAGTTGCCGGGGAACGGCCCGCTCAATCAGCTCCCGTCCAAAGCCTTTTCGGGAAGCGGGAGTGGGCTGGATGGATGAGAAGCCCGCTTCGTGCCATTTCAGGGTGAGACGGCTAGGCGGGCTATCAATGTCCCAACTAATAGCGATGCTTCCGGTACCAGCACGTAGCACACCGTACTTCAGCGAGTTCGTGAGAAGCTCGTGAAGCAAAAGCGCAAGCATCTGAACTATGGTACGCGACAGGTTGACGTCCGGTCCACTGACTCTCAACCCGACGGTACTCACGGCATCACCGATGCTGTCGATCTCCATCGATACGAGATCGTTCATAGTCACTGGCTTAGTGTCAGCATCCGTAAGTAGGGTCTGCACCCTTGCAATAGCCTGCAGCCTGCCGTGAAAAGCCGGTGCAAATTCCGACCATTGCTGGGCGGTGGCAGCGGTTTGAAGCGCAATGCCCTCAACGATGGTCAGCAGGTTGCGTGTGCGATGTTGAAGTTCGGCAACGAGCAGTTGCTGAGACACTTCCAGGCGACGTTGCTCATGTATGTCAGTAAACGTCCCCATCCACCGGAAGGTCGCTTCGTTCTCGGGATATGGGAGGGCACGGCCATAGTGCCAACGGTAGCCGCCTCCGTCGTCGTGCCAAATCCGACAATGAACTTCGAAAAACCTCTCGATCGCTGCCGCTGACCACGCCTTGTCGATTGCGGGAAGGTCCTCAGGATGCACCTTCGTTCGCCACCCCAAGCCGAGGCTGGACCGTTTCGGCTGACCGGTGATGAGTTGCCACTGCGGGCTTGCCCATCGCCAGCGCGCATTCACGTCCGCGCACCATATGAACTGCGGTATGTTCTCGACGATCAACTGAAGGTTGCGTTCGACGGCTCGATGAGCCGTTGCTTCACGCTGACGCGCTTCGTTGGTTTCGACCCGCATGATGCCTGTAGCTACCAGGCTAGCGTAGATACGAAGGAACGGAAGATCCGACGAAAAGTCGCGCGGCTCTCGTGTACTGATATGTAGATGACCGAGCACCGGAGTGGCGGGACCATCGAGTAATGGCAGTAACGCTAACCCACGTTGCCCGAAGCGTTGTAGAAGGTTCTTCGTTTCGAGCCTGGTTTCGATATCGATGTTCGGCACGATGACGGGCTCACCGCTGTCGAGAAGCGCGCTTTCTAACGACCCGTCATCCCGCCGAGCTACTGTCCCGCCAACGTGCAGCTCGTCTATTCCTACACCCGCTCGCAATATAACCCTGCGAGCTTGGTTACTCAGACGGTACATGAGGACCATGTCTGCCTTAACCGCTTCGCACACGCAGCGGCACGCTTCGCGCATGATCAAGTCAACGTTTTCCGACTTGAGCGCAAACTCAGCGAACGTCGCTAGCATTTCCTGCTGGCGATAGGCGATCGTACCGACCGTGTGTGTAGCGTCGCGAACTGCGACCATAACCTCTCCCAATGTCTCTAAAGTGGACATCGAATTCCGATTGGCTTGAGATTCTGATCAAGATCGCACGAACCAGAAATGGCGCCAACATTTTTAATTTAGAATCAGCGATATCGCGGTAACGAGCTATATAACGGACCATCGCTTACAGATTGCTGTCCACATAGTGTCGGCATACCGCAATTCGTGAAACGGCACGCGCTATATCGGAGGGAAAGCAACGACCTGGTTGTGGTATTAATCAGCCATCGAAGCAAGCGGGGACGGCACGCTATTTATTTTAGAATTCCGCTTGCGGTCCACTGACGGTCGATAGCGGACCCAGTGGATGCCAGCCTAGAGGTGGCTCGGTTTGTCTGAACAGGCTCGCGGCTTTGGATAAGTGTACTGCCGCTGGTTGATCATGCCGCTGCGAGAAGCGGTTGGTGAAAGTATACTTGGTCGGGCGTGCGGCCGCCAAGCGCGGAGTGCGGCCTGACGGCATTGTACAACACGGCGACGCAACGCCCACGAACCCGATATCCGGGAAGTTATCTATCAATGGCACCCCTGGAGGGGTCGGCAGATCCACGTGCATCAAGCCGTGGAACGCGCCGGGGGGATTGTTTTTCGGTGCAACCTCACAGGTACGACGTCCGATCGCTTGCTTGAGATTCCGGCGTGGATGTTTGACCGCGCTGTTTGTACCATGACGTGCCTTGAAGCTGCATCTCGCGTGGATATCGGCGCGCTGAGCGCGCTGTCCAGACTCCTGCAGGTGGCAGCCAAGAAGATTTCGGCTTCATCGGTTTCGAGCGCAGCATTCAGCCCTCACGACTCGTATTCGGGAGGTCTTGATGGCACGCAAGCCGATGACAGTGCAGCTCGATCTGTTCTCCAGCCCCAGCGGTTCCGGGATCGCGCAGCTTCCGCGATGGCAGACCCTGCCGCCGCCGACACGCCAAGCGTTGATGCCGCTGATCGTACGCCTGCTACTCGAGCATATCGACAGCGATCCCGTCGCGGAACCACGGGAGACGTACGATGAACTTTGAGAAGATCGGCCCGCAGCATCTCGAACGCAAGGCGATCCTGTATGTGCGGCAGTCCTCCCCCCATCAGGTCCTTCACAACCGGGAGAGTAGCGCTCTGCAATACGCAATGCGCGATCGCCTGGTCACTCTGGGGTGGTCTCGCATCGAGACCGTCGACGAAGATCTTGGCCGATCAGCCGCAGGAGGTGTGACACGCGCCGGTTTCGACCGGATGGTTGCCGAGGTCTGCCTTGGCAAAGTCGGTGCAGTCGCTGCACGGGAAGTTTCGCGCTTCGCCCGCAACAGCCGTGACTGGCAACAGCTTATCGAGATGTGCCGGGTCGTCGACACGGTGTTGATCGACCAAGAGACCGTGTACGCCCCGCGCCAGGGCAATGACCGACTGCTGCTGGGCCTGAAGGGCAGCCTCAACGAGTATGAACTGGATCTTCTGCGCCAGCGTTCGCTCTCAGCCCGCTACGAGAAGGCTCGACGCGGCGAACTGATCGTTGCGGCCCCAGTCGGCTTCGTGAAGGTCGGTGACCGGCTCGAGAAGGATCCCGATCGTCGGGTCCAGGAAGCCATCGTCCTGGTTTTTGACAAGGTGGCCGAGCTCGGCAGTGCACGGCAAGCGCTGCTCTGGTTTATCGAGCATGGGCTGGACCTCCCAGCCAAGCGCAACAACGGCGATATCGAGTGGCGCAAGCCGAACTATGCAACCATTCACCGGATGATCGAGAACCCGATTTACGGTGGCGCCTATGCCTATGGTAAAAGTCGCACTGCCGCCGGATATAATGGTGGTGGCATGCGATCGCAGAGTCGCCGCAAGCCACGGAACGAGTGGCTGGCGCTAATCCCTGGTTCGCACGAAGGCTATGTCAGTTGGGAGCGATCGGAGATTATCCGCAAGATGGTGAGCGACAATGTCCCCACCAGTCGGCACCATGGGGCGCCCAAGCATGGCGATGCACTGCTCACCGGGCTCGTCCGTTGCCGGCGGTGCGGCCGCAAGCTGACCGTGCGTTACACCGGTGCCAGGCATGATATTCCCCGCTATTCCTGCTGGCGGGGCCTGCTCGACAATGGCGAGCCGCGTTGTATCGCATTCGGCGGATTGCGCGTCGATGATGCGATCGAGCAGGCGCTCATTCCGGTCCTCGAACCCGGAGCGATCGCGGCTGCGGTTGAAGCCGAAGCACAGGCAGCCAGTCGCCGCGATCAGGTCCGCGACGCACTGATGCGCGATTTCGAAGCAGTCCGTTACGAGGCCGATCGGGCCTTCCGACAATATGATGCCGCCGATCCTCAGAATCGGTTGGTAGCGGCGGAACTGGAAGCGCGATGGAACCGCGCACTCACGCGCGTCAGCGAAGTGGAGGCCAGGATCACCGCGCATGATGCCTCAATGCCGCAACCAGCGTCGACGTCCCTGAAGGAGATCGACGGCCTTGCCGCCGATCTCAAAGCCGTCTGGAAAGACCCGCAGACCGATGCACGATTGAAGAAGCGCATCGTGCGCACTCTCATCCAAGAGGTAATCGATGACATCGACGGCGACGCATCCGAGATCGTTTTGCTGATCCATTGGGCGGGCGGCGTCCATACCGAGTTACGACTGCCCAAGCGCCGCAAGGGACAGCGTAACAGCACCCCGGCCGACGTCATTGTCGCCGTGCGCCAACTCGTGCTCATCGCCAATGACGACCTGATCGCTGGTATCCTCAACCGGAACGGGCTGATGACCGGGCACGGCAACCGCTGGACGCGCGAACGGGTCACCGCGCTGAGGTCTCATCACAAGATTCCGGTCTTCCGCGCAGGAACCGATGGCGATGTTCCATGGCTGAACTTGGGTCAGGCGGCCCGCCAAATCGGCGTGACCCCGAAGACTCTCCGGGTCGCAGCGGAAGCCGGCGAGATCGAAGGCATCCATCCTCTACCAGAAGGACCATGGATATTCAGCCGGGCCGAACTTGGTGGCTCTTCCGCCCATCAACTCGTAAACCGCGCCCGGAAAAACCCAAAATACCCCACGGGATCGCATCCCGATCAGCAAAGCCTATTTACTTCAACAACATAGACAGATGGGTGTTATGAAGCAGGATTGTAGAACCCGACGTAGCGGCCGATGCCGGCACGAGCTTCGGGGACCGAGGCGTAGGCGTTGAGATACACCTCCTCGTATTTCACCGAGCGCCAGAGGCGCTCCACGAACACGTTGTCGCGCCAGCAGCCCTTGCCATCCATGCTGATGGCGACCTTCTCGCGGTGGAGGACGGCGGTGAACGCGGTGCTGGTGAACTGCGAGCCCTGATCGCTGTTGAAGATCGTGGGCTTGCCGTAGCGGGCCAGCGCTTCCTCCAGCGCCTCGATGCAGAACCCGGCGTCGAGCGAGATCGACACCCGCCACGCCAGCACCCGCCGGGTGAACCAGTCGATGATGGCGACGAGGTACACGAAGCCGCGTGCCATCGGGATGTAGGTTATGTCGGCAGCCCAGACCTGGTTGGGCCTCGTCACCGCCAACTTGCGCAGCAGGTACGGGTAGACCTTGTGACCCGGTGTGGGTTTCGACGTGTTCGGCCGGCGGTAGAGTGCCTCCAGCCCCATCCGCTTCATCAGCGTCGCGACATGCAGCCGGCCGACCGTCGTGCCCTCCTGCCGAAGCAGATCGCGCAGCATCCGGCTGCCCGCGAACGGATAGAGCAGGTGCAACTCGTCGATCCGCCGCATGATGGCCAGGTCGGCCTCCGGTACAGGGCGTGACAGATAGTAGATGCTGCCGCGGCTGATCCCGAGCTGCCGCGCCTGGGCAATCAGCGGCAGCGCATGACCGCGGTCGATCATCGCTTTGCGCTCGGCAACAGACCGGCCTTCCCGAGCGCACCAGCCAAAAAATCGTTCGCCAGCGTCAGTTCGCCGATCTTCGCGTGCAGCACCGTGATGTCTACTGCCGGCTCGGCTGCGGCGGGTTCCGCGCCGAACACGTCCGCCGCGCCCTCCAGCAGCCGCGCCCGCCACTGGTTGATGAGGTTGGGATGCACGTCATACTGCTGCGCCAGCTCGGCCAGCGTCTTCTCGCCCTTCACGGCGGCCAGTGCCACCTTCGCCTTGAACGCCGGGCTGTGGTTCCTACGGGGTCGCTTGCTCATCTTGCCTCCTGCTCGCGGCCAGCATGGCCGCTGTCACATCGGCAATCCACTTATCCCCGCTGTCCAGATTCCCCGAACCACCTCTGCCTTGCCATGATTCGTATGATGCAGCAAAGCTGGCCTACTCCATTTAGAGTAAGCCGCAGTCGCATACCCCATTCTGAGTATATTCTTGGTTCAAATAAAAGCATATTTTACAAATACTAACTTATGTAACTGGATATTATCCGGCAACTTGGGCTTACTATGTGCCCAACAAAAATTCGTCTTAGCAGCGAGCTGTATGCGTACCGCCCCATGAGGTGCCTTTACCCATGGGTAAATACTTACGGATGAGGTGTGTTATGGCATTTCGCAATAATAGCGTTCTCATTACCTCGGCTACCGAGGTTGCTGTCATCGCTAACGGAACTGCGGACGTATATGATGCGGGCGGCGGCTCGCACGCCTATGTCATTGCCAGCGGCAAAGTGGGCAATGACAGCTTCGTAAATTTCGGAAGCGATGATTCCATCCTGAACGGCAAAAAAATCTTTGACGGGAATAATGATGGCTTCATAGCGTTCGGACCGAACGGCGTTCTCGATATAGATCGCAGTTCACGGAGCAATGCCGGCGAGGACCATTTTCAGATTGTCGGCGAGAACGAGAACGCGATCTTGTTGTTGCGATATCTCGGCGAGAAGGGCGGCAACCACGTCTACGCTGACGCTGGAACGTTATTCAACCTGTTCGACACCTTTGGCGAAGCAAGCGTTATCGAAGGCGACGTTTCCAACGACACCATTGACGTTAGCGGTGGACAGAGGGTTGTGTTTCATGACAACGGCCTTGGTCTGAACCTAGGCAGCGATACCGTGACCGGTTTTGGTGACGATGATCTGTTCGTCACCACCCGGCTATTGTTCGATCGCGATGGTGACAACACCGTTACGTTTGGTGGTAACGCTGTTCTCGATACGTCGGGTACGACTGGTCCCAACTCGAGCGATCCATCCAAGGGGCCAGGCGGTCAGGTCAACTTCACGGGCATCTCAGGACTGGCTTACCTCGGATCGAACGAAGTCGACGGAACGACGTACTATTACTATGGGACTGCGACGACTACGGTCGATCCGATTATCTGATAGACCACAGTCGCCGCGATGAAGAGGCTCGCCGAACAGTCGGCGAGCCTTTTTTTTTCGGCTTCACTCGCATATGGGGAATCAGTAACGCATCTTTAGCTCACGTAAGGCAACGGGAATTCACACGGGTCGCCGGTCAGAACCACGGCGCCTGTTGGAATGTCGGTGTGCATGGATGGGCAAGCCGTTGTCGATCAAGCCATGGTCGCTGCAGCCGGTTGCAGCCGATTTGGGACACGTTGCTAAGATGCAACGCGGCGGTTCGGGAGCGATCCGGTGGCACGACCAGCGCGGCAGCGCAGGTACTTACGTCACCAAGGTGCATGGCAACGATTCCCGGACTCGATGGATATAGAAGCATTCGCCCATCATCCGGCGCTGCACGAAGCACGGCATCACGCCACACCGGACGAATCTTGACGGAATTCAGAGCAGGCAAGTGAACTGATGGGGTGGAGGCCCTTTGAATAGATAAGCAGATATTTTGGAAATGGACGCCCGTTCGTACGGCGGGCGCCCATCACGCATTAGCCGAAAGTTTCCAGGTCCGCCGCCGAGCCAACGCTGCTGTAGACGTAGTACGTCACGCCGTTCCGCGTTACCGACCCATCATATTCGATGGCTGTGACGACCGCACCCAGCGCGTCCCTGATCGAGACGGAACCGCCCTCGCCAGGGTCGCTCCCATCGCCAGGAGCTCCGGTTCCTCCCGAAAGGTCAAGGACGCGATTGCTGCCGAAGGCGATGATGCCATCGCCGTTGCGATCGTTCAGCCGCGTGGTGGTCACCAGTAGGTCGTTGCTGCCGAACGCGGTGATGTTGTCCGCGCCAAGATCGAGATCCAACGCGGTATCGAAGAAGAACACGTCGCCCGCGAGATCTCCCTCGTCTCCGGAAAGGCTGTCGTCACTCAAGACGTAGCCTTCCTTCGCACCCGTCGGCCTCACATACGCCGCACCATAGACCCAGTTGTCCTCACAGGCTTCGCCGAGAACTCGAAGCGCGGACACGCCATCGATCGCGATCGTACCGCCGGCGCCGCTGAGGTCGAGCTTTCGGTTGCGCCCCAGACCGATGAGGCCGTCGCCATTCGAATCCCTGAGCATCGTGTCCGTCACGAGCACGTCGGACGCGCCGAAGTTGGTGATGCGGTCGTCACCTGTATCTGCGGCGGCGCTGAAGAAGAACGTATTGTGGTAGTCGGCGCCGGTGAGGACTTCGTTGGCACCGGACGAGCCGTTCACGGTACCGACGCGGTCCACCGTAGGGCAGCCCGGCGGGTCGTCGCCTCGCACCAAGAGCTCGACGACCGTCTCTCCGCTATCGTCCTCCCCGTCGCTTACCTGATAGACGAAGCTGTCCTGTCCTTCGTATCCCGCGTCCGGCGTGTATGTGAACGAGCCATCGGCATTG
Source organism: Sphingomonas lacusdianchii (assembly GCF_022664395.1). Lineage (GTDB taxonomy): Bacteria > Pseudomonadota > Alphaproteobacteria > Sphingomonadales > Sphingomonadaceae > Sphingomonas > Sphingomonas lacusdianchii. The sequence goes on from NZ_JAKRET010000025.1 coordinate 21,875, forward strand.
AGCGCCAACGTCCCGTGCGAAGGACCCGTAAGCAAAGATGCGATCAGCGGATCGTCTTCGGCATCGGTGTCGTTCGCCAACACGCCCTCCGGGGCAGCGACCGTCAGGACGGTATCGACCCCCACGACGTAGCTGTCGTCGTTCCCGACAGGTGCCGCATTCGACAGACCGGAAGCAAAGCTCGCGCCGCCGAAGGTGAGGTATGATTCATAGAAGTCATAGCCGAATATCGAAAGCTGGAACTCTTCCGACGCTTCGACGCGAATGACGCCGGGCTCGATGTTCACATTGGCAACGCTCAGATCAGTGCCGGCGATCGATGTGAACTCGTTCGGGTCGACGAGCGCACCGTTGATGGTCAGCGTGTCGAGCGCAGCCGTCGGAACTATCAGGTTAAGGAGGTTGCTCTCTAAGGCGTCCGATCCCGACGGGGTGGCAACGACGTACGAGTCGAGCCACGTATCCGTTCCCGGTACGAAGCTGAGTGCCGGGTCGCCTTCACCGCCTGCCGTCGTTGCGCCCTGTAGGTACTGAGCGACCAGTGCGGGACGGGACGTGGTCACGACTGCGGCAGTGTCGGACAAGGTGAATTCGTGGAACGATCCCCTCGACAGGGTAGCCACGACCGATCCGTCGACCACTACTTCGGTCCCGTCGTAGGCGGCAACGACCCGTACCAGATTGTTCCCCGTTCCCACATCGAATGCCTCGCCGAGCACGTAGCTCTGCGACAGAGCGCTGATCGGCGGCATCTGCTCGATGAGATGGTCGCACGCCCCGTCGCCGATGTTGGCGCAACCCGCACCGCTGAAGACGGCGACGTTCTCCGTCGAGGAAATCAACGTACCAGTCAGGTTCAACCCGCCAGAAATGTTGATTCCGAGTGCGGCGTTGGCCGATGCGTCGACTGTCGAGAACTTGAACGTCTCGCCGGCATCGAGCTCGACCGTAGACTGCTGCCCATTAGGCAGCGTGAACGTGACGATAGTGCCATCCTTGATTGCCTGAACCGAGAACTGGCCGCCGTCGAGAATAGTGCTACCCTGCGAAGCGATGATGTACTCTTTGCCGAGAGTTTTTTCGCCGAAGATTACGGATAGATCGGACGTGGCATACTCGCGCTGCGATAGAAGCGCGGAGATGGATCCTTCCGATTCGATAACAAGTCCCTGGTCGTTGACGCCGGTACCGAACATGGCCAGGTTCTTGGGAAGCAGCACCGCAACCGAGCCGTCCGCTCCAATTGTGGCGGTTGCCTCATAGCCGGAACGCGACCTTATGATCACCGTCTCTCCCGCCTCGCCGAATATGAATAGATTGTCGGTACCTGCGTTATCGTGGTTCTGCAGTACGCTTACATATAGTCTCTCTGTCATAACTAATCCCTCCCCGAATTAACGACACGGAAATATGCTACTGCAACCGATCACAACCGGCTTTTCTTCTCCTGCTCGATTACATCCGAGTGATCGTCGAAGACGTTTCGATGAACGTCCCGGCGTTCCGGATTTTCGAGCCAAGATTTCTCGTTAACCATGCATTTACAATGTGCTACACAGCACGGCGTCACCCGTTCGAGTGATACCGGGAGGTTTGCTTAGAAAAAACTTGGGGAGGCCGAAGATGGAGATGAGCGGCAACTCACTGATAGATTCGATCTACGAAGCAGGTATCATGCCGTCTCTTTGGCCCGATACCCTCGCTGAGCTTGCCCGGTTTTTTAGAACCCGTGGCGCGTTACTTATGGTGCAGTCCGGCGGTACTGAAAGATGGACGGCATCGCCGAGCCTCGGCTCACTCATGCGAGATTTCGAGGAACAGGGTTGGTCCAAGCATAACATACGGGCTGCCCGCTGCCGTTCGCTATCTTCCTACGCTGGTTTCGTTACGGACCAAGACATAGCCACGCCGCATGAACTCGAGACCTTGCCGATCTACACTGAATTCCTGAGACCACGGAGTCTCGAAGCCGGTGCAGGGGCGACGATCCAAGGCATCAAGATGGACGGCCTGATGATTACCCTCGAAGGTTTCGACGGATATTTTAAAGCGAGAGAGGCCGTAGCACAACTGGACCAACTCCGGCCTCACTTGGCCCGCGCCGCAGCGATTTCCGCACGGATGAAAATGGAACAGGCGACTGCCGCTACCGACGCTCTGGCAGCGATAGGATCAGCAGCGGCAGTTCTTGCAACAGACGCTACTATCGTAAGCGCCAACTCAGCGTTCTCGGCCCTGGTCGCAAGTTCTATTGGTGACAGGACGGGCCGTCTGACGTTTTCGGAGCCGGGCGTCGACGTCGAGTTGTCAAATGCACTGGCAGCGGCGAACTCGGGCATTGGGCGATCCATCGCGGTCAGAAGAGCTGGTCAGGCGATGTTCGTCATTCATGTCGCTCCTTTGCTTCGATCCGCTCAGGACGTGTTCTCCGTTGGCGCCGCTCTCGCAGTCATAGACGTACCTGGACGCTCGGCGTTCCTGGACGTGCAGACTATCCGCAGCCTCTATGATCTCACACCGGCCGAATCCAAGGTCGCCTGCCTCGTAGCCGAGGGCCGGACGCCGGCCGAAGCCGCGAAGTCGCTTGGCGTTTCCATGGAAACGATCCGAACCCACCTCAAGCGAACCTATGCGAAGACCGGCACCGAGAGACAAGCCGGACTATCGATACAGTTGAGGAGCCTAACCGGCCGCCTGCCAAATCCATAATAGGCTTATCGCAACCTCCTAGGCGCGTTGATGAAGGGGTGCCGCCTCCATAATGATGCGTGGCCAGATCAACTTTGATACGGACGATTGTGAACGATTACCGGTGCCGTTCATATCTTTCGAAACGCGGATCGCGATCTGTTCTCGGAAAGAATAGGTTGCCTCGCTTCGAATTGGCTAATTGCTATCTTGAGTATACCCAATTGAGCCGAGGAATGATGAGCAAGCAGCAAAGCATGATCCGGGCGGCGCGGGTATATCTGCGGGTCAGCACCGACGAACAGGATCTGGCCCGGCAGGAGGCGATCGTCGCCGGCGCCCGAGCGGCAGGCTTCTATGTCGCAGCGGTGTACCGCGAGAAGGCGTCGGGTGCGCGACCCGATCGCCCCGAATTGTTGCGCATGGTCGACGACCTGCAACCCGGCGAAGTCGTGATCGCCGAGAAGATCGACCGGATCAGCCGCCTGCCGCTGCCCGAAGCCGAACTGCTGGTCGCAACGATCCGGGGGAAGGGGGCACGATTGGCGGTGCCGGGGATCGTCGACCTGTCCGACCTAGTCGCCGACAGTTCGGGGGTATCGCGTATCGTGTTGGAAGCGGTGCAGGACATGCTGCTTCGCGTTGCGCTGCAAACCGCGCGGGACGATTACGAAACGCGGCGCGAGCGCCAGCGCGAGGGGATCGAGATCGCCAAGCGGGCAGGACGGTACACCGGGCGAAAACCGGATCTTGCCCACCACCGCCGCATCGTGGCGCTGCGCGAAGCCGGCATGAGTATTGCCCGCACGGCGGAATTGGCTGGTTGCAGCATCGCGCAGGTCAAACGCGTGACTGCGCTGCACAGAGCGAAGGCTGTTCCTGTCAATGAGGAGGGCATTAGTGCCAAAGCATGATCGAGCCGTGACGGCTTATGCCGCCTTAGGGGTAAAAACACGAGGACAACACCTATGCAAGCAGTAGTCTGTCTACAACCGCACTGCTCTATAAGCGTTATTGCGAATCATTATACAAAATTGGTCTTACGGTCTCAGTTAGACACATTTTTGGTATAAATGCTCTATTTTATAGAAACAATCCGTCAGGTAGGAGTAATATAAAGTAATATCCGTGGTGGTTGCCGCGGGGGGGGCATGCATGGGACATACGATTTCTGCGGTCGTTTTGACATACAACCGCAAGGAACTGCTCGTTCAATGTTTGGACGCGATTCTTCGTCAGGAGCGTCCGGTCGATCACGTGATCGTGATCGACAATGGCGGAACGGACGGTACGCGGGAGTGTATCGCCGAGCGGTGGGGTGACCGGGTCGAAGTTTACCAACTGCCGCATAATCTTGGCTCCGCTGGTGGATTCAATGCGGCCATGCGCATCGGCTATGAACGCGGCGACAACGCGATTTGGCTAATGGACGACGATGTGATTCCGGCACCCGATGCGCTGCAAAAACTGTTTGAAGCAGAACAAACGCTGCAACGGCGTGCCATCGACGCACCCTTCGTCATATCGACAGCCTGGACGCCGGACGGGCTCTTGACCAACGTGCCGCCGCCGGATTGCAGTACCAACAGCATTTCCTACTCGCAATGGCCGATGCTGCTCAGCGAGGCGATGGTACCAGTACGTCGTGCTACGTTCGTGTCGATCCTGCTCAAACGCGAAGTTCTGTCGGTACATGGTCTGCCAATCGCCGATATGTTCATGTGGACCGAGGATACCGAGTTTACCGAACGCATTACGCGTTCGACACCGGGTTTTTTCGTTGGTACCAGCAATGTTGTTCATATTCGTTCGACACCCGGCACGCTCAACATCCGTACGGAGACTAATCCCATACGGATCCGCAATCACTACTATTTGCATCGTAACAATGTCTACTGTACGTGGAGGCGGCAGGGCTGGAGAGGTGTGTTTTCGCTGGTCCGCAAATATGCACGCTTCGCGATGAAGCTGCTTTACGAAGGCGAGTGGACAAAGGCCTATATTGTTGCGTCGGGCACGCTGGCCGGATTGTTCTTTCGTCCGCCAACGGAACGTGTCGACTCGCCATGCGATCTCGAAGCATTGCGCTCGCAGGAGGTTCGGCTCCCAATCGCGATCGAACAGGCTGTCGCGACTAGTAGCTAGCGTCATTTGCACCCGATGTCGGGCAAAGCAATCCGCCATGCCAGAAGGACGGCAGTCGGCCGGATGGATGACGCTACCGCCTCATACCGGCGTTGCGTCTGTCTCGTGCGGACAGACACGCTACCAAATAGGAATTCGAATTGCCTATCTCTGCGAACGACTACCGCGCTTGGCAGGGACGCCGGGTACTCGTTACCGGTCATACTGGGTTCAAGGGCAGCTGGCTCGCCTTGTGGCTTTGCCAGCTCGGTGCCGAGGTGACCGGCCTTTCACTCCCGGCGCCGACCGAGCCAAGCCTGTTCGACAGGGTGCGGCTGCAGGAGCTGGTTGATCATGTTGAAGGCGATATTCGCGATCCCGCAACCGTCGACGCCGTGGTGGCGCGAGTGCAGCCAGAGGTCATTTTTCACCTTGCTGCCCAACCCATCGTCCGAACGTCCTATCTGCAGCCGGTCGAGACCTACGCCACCAATGTAATGGGAACCGTCCATGTCCTCGACGCAGCACGGCGGCTCGGCAATGTTCGCGGCATCGTCTGTGTGACGACCGACAAATGTTATGAAAATCGTGAATGGGTCTGGCCCTATCGGGAAGATGATCCAATGGGCGGCTTCGATCCCTATAGCAGCAGCAAGGGGGCGGCCGAGCTTGTCATTGCGGCTTATCGACGGTCGTTCTTCCCAGGCGAGCATATGGCAGCGGGCGGAACCGGCCTGGCATCGGTCCGCGCTGGCAACGTAATTGGCGGCGGCGACTGGGCGCTTGACCGCCTGCTCCCCGACCTGGTCCGCGCCTTTGAACGAGGAACAGCACCGATCGTCCGCAGCCCCGGTTCGGTTCGTCCCTGGCAGCATGTGTTGGAAGCGTTGGGGGGGTACCTCATCATTGCCGAACGCCTGCTAGTCGGCGATGCCACAGTTTCGGAAGCGTGGAATTTTGGTCCGTCTGAGGAAGACGCGCAGTCAGTGGCATGGATCGTCGAGCGCATGACGGCGCTTTGGGGCAACGTGTGCCCGCCGGTCGTCGAACCCTCGAAATCTGCGTTTCACGAAGCGCATCTATTGCGCCTCGATTGCTCGAAGGCTCGCGCGCTGCTTGGATGGCGACCCCGATTGCGTTTGGAGGAGGCACTGGCGTGGATAGTCGACTGGCATCGTCGAATTGGAGCGGGAGAAGACGCACGTGAAACGACGCTGCAACAGATCATCTCTTATCAAAACCGATGATGTCGGAAAGTTCATGCGAATAACGAGGTATGTCTTGCTGTTTTGAAGGTGTCGAACCATTCAAAACGTGACAGGATCATATCGGAAAAAGGGAAGTTTCAGTGAAGGTAGTCCTGCTCGCCGGTGGGTACGGAACGCGTCTCAGCGAAGAAACGACGGTCAGGCCAAAGCCGATGGTAGAGATTGGTGGCAGGCCGATCATGTGGCATATCATGAAATATTATGCACATTACGGACTTCGTGATTTTGTTATACTGGGGGGGTACAAGGTTTCATATATCCGAGATTATTTCCTAAACTATCGCGCGAACGAATGTGACTTCACGATCGACCTGAAGTCAGGTGGTGTGGAATGGGCGCAGGCAGTTGGAGAAGACTGGCGAGTGACGGTGGTTGACACCGGCAGCGAAACAATGACCGGAGGGCGGCTGCGCCGCGCACGCCACCTTCTGGGGGACGAAACCTTTTGCCTGACCTATGGCGACGGTCTTAGCAACGTCGACCTCGATAAACTCGTGGCTACCCATCAGGCTTCGGACGCTTGGTGTACGTTGACCGCCGTGGTGCAGCCGGGACGATACGGTGCTTTGCACCTGAACGACGACAGCACCCATGTTCAGGGCTTTCGCGAAAAAGGCGAAACGGACGGCGGTCTGATCAACGGTGGTTTTTTCGTCTGTGAGCCGCAACTTCTCGACCTGATCGATGGTGACGATACCGTGCTCGAAGATCAGCCGATGGCACGGCTGATCGAACGCGGCAAACTTGCCAGTTTCCCGCATCATGGGTTCTGGCAAAGCATGGACTCTTTGCGCGACCGCCATGTCCTCGAGGAACATTGGCTGAACGGCGCACCTTGGAAAATTTGGGAGTAAGTGAGCATGATTCTGGTTGATACCGCACTCGCTCGCTGCGAGGCGCAGGGGCATCCTATTCGCGTGGCCCTGATTGGTGCCGGAACGCAAGGTGCTGCCATTGCGCGTCAAATTATCGACGCAACCCGTGGGATGCGGTTAGTTGGCGTAGCGAACCGTCACGTCGATCGCGCGGTCCGCGCCTTCACCAATGTCGGTATCGAACCGGTGGTCCGCAGCGGACGTCGCGTTGAGGAAGCGATCGCCGCAGGAATGGCGGTTGTGACCGAGGATGCGGTGGCGCTGGTCCAGGCGGATGGCGTCGACGTGGTTGTGGAAGTAACAGGATCGTTCGACTATGCTGCCCAGGTCGTTCTTGCGGCGATCGCCGCCGGCAAGCACGTTGTCCACATGAACGCGGAACTCGACGGCACGGTCGGCCCGATCCTCAAGCTCAAGGCAGACGCCGCAGGTGTCATCTACAGCTTTTCCGATGGCGATCAGCCAGGCGTTGAGATGAACCTGTACCGTTTCGTATCAGGTCTAGGCGTAAAGCCTGTACTGTGCGGTAATATGAAAGGGCTTCATGATCCCTACCGCACACCCGAAACGCAGAAGGCGTTCGCGGTCAAATGGGATCAGAACCCGGCCATGGCGGCATCCTTTGCGGACGGCACAAAAATCTCGTTCGAACAGGCAATCGTCGCTAACGGAACGGGTTTCAGGGTTGCACGACGTGGCATGCTGGGGCCCGACTTCTCGGGCGGCGACCCTTATGCACCATTGGTACCATTGGAAGATACGGTGTCGGCGTTCGCCGATGCCCTTGATCGCGCTGAGCATGGCTTGGTCGATTATGTCGTGGGCGCACGGCCAGGGGGCGGTGTATTCGTCCTTGGAACGCACGACGACCCTCGGCAACAACATTTCCTGAAATATTATAAGATGGGTGATGGGCCTTATTACTGTTTCTATACTCCCTATCACTTGTGTCACCTCGAAGTGCCGACATCCATTGCTCGTGCCGCGTTGTTCGGCGACGCCGTTCTAGCACCACTGGCTGGACCGCAAGTGGGCGTGGTCGCCGTTGCCAAGACCGATCTGCGTCCTGGCGATCTGATCGATCAGCTGGGAGGATTCGAAGTTTACGGTGTGGCAGAGAATAGCGACAGCATCGACGCCGAGGATCTATTGCCTCTGGGACTGGCGCTGGGCTCGACGATCGTCCGGCCGGTAAAGAAGGATCAGCCTCTGGTCTTTGCCGATGTCCGGTTCCCCGCTGGGCGGACCATTGATCAGCTCTATGCCGAACAGCGCGCCCGATTTGGCCGACCGGCCATGAACGAAGGGTGTGTCGCATGAAATTCATTGAAACCGAGTTGCAGGACGCTTGGCTTGTGGAGCTTAATCCTCGGGGAGACGAGCGAGGGTCGTTCGCCCGTAGCTTTTCACGCGACGAGTTTGCCGAGCGGGGACTGGTCGCCGATTATATTCAAGCGAATGTATCAGTATCGGCCTGCCAGGGAACAGTTCGTGGTCTTCATTTTCAGAAGGCGCCGCATACCGAAGCCAAGCTGGTCCGGTGCGTACGCGGAGCAATCCTGGACGTCATCGTCGATTTGCGCGGTCAATCGCCAACCTATCTCCGGCATCAGGCGTTCGAACTGTCCGCGTCCAACAGGCAGCAACTCTACGTTCCCCCCGGTTTTGCCCACGGATTTCAGTCGCTCGTCGATGACATTGAGATCACCTACATGGTGTCTTCGCGTTACACCCCGTCTGCGGAAGGCGGGCTGCGCTTCGACGATCCGGCGCTCGGCATCGTATGGCCCCTGCCGGTATCAGTCATTTCCAACAAGGACGCCCGCTGGCCGTTGCTCGAGAACAAGGCGGACTCGTTGTTTTAATAGCGGAACCTGCAACCTAGGTGTTTGATCCCACGGTTTGATGGTGCGATCCTTTCGTTGGAATGGAAGGAAGCCGCATGGGACAGGTACGTCATGGGTGCGCCACGACCACGCACGCCGTCCGAGCAGCAATACAGCGATCGCAAGCTTCGCTCTCGACGCTGAGCCGTGAGCTGGGAATCAATCCCAAGACGGTCGCCAAGTGGCGAAAGCGGGCAACGGTTGAGGATCTGAAGACCGGGCCGAAGGCCCCTCATTCAACGACCCTGACCGAGGCGGAGGAGGCAATGGTTGTGGCGTTCCGGCGCCACACGCTGCTGCCGCTCGACGACTGCCTCTATGCGTTGCAGCCATGGATCCCGCACCTGACCCGCTCAGCGCTGCATCGGTGCCTTCAGCGACACGGCATCTCGCGCCGGCCGGACATCGAAGGCGACAAGCCAAAGCGGCAACGCTTCAAGCGCTACCCCATCGGCTTCTTCCACATCGACATTGCTGAGGTGCAGACTGCCGAAGGCAAGCTCTACCTGTTCGTCGGCATTGACCGCACCAGCAAGTTCGCGGTCACCCAACTGGTCGACAAGGCCGATCGCCGGACAGCTTGGGAGTTCCTCGAACACCTGCTGAAAGCAGTGCCGTATCGCATCCACACGATCCTGACCGACAATGGCATCCAGTTCGCCGAGCAGCCTCGCAATCGCAACACCGCCTGGTCCCGTCAGATGCGCTTCGACATGATCTGCGAGGTCAACGACATCAAGCACCGGCTCACCAAGCCGAACCATCCCTAGACCAACGGACAAGTCGAGCGGATGAACCGGACCATCAAGGAAGCGACCGTCAAACGCTTCCACTATGAGAGCCACGACCAGCTCCGGACGCACCTCGCCGACTTCATGGCCGCCTATAACTTCGCTCGCCGGTTCAAGACGCTCAACGGGCTCACACCCTACGAATACATCACCAAGATCTGGACGTCAGAGCCAGACCGGTTCATCGTCAACCCGATCCACCAGATGCCGGGACTGAACATTTAGGACGCAACCTCAGACACAGTGCAGGACCTACGAACGTCTGAAAGACGCAAATCGCACTTCACGCGGACACGGTCCGGATGCCATGAACCAACCCAGCGGACGCCACCGACGATCGGATTACCTTTGCCAGTGTATAGACGGATTTGAAGGCTCTGCGGCTGTTCCCCACCTGGCAGATATTCTTTACGGAAGACCAGGCTCACACACAGCGACGCTTTTGTCTCACATTGAGTGACTCGAATATCTTCGCGGCCGCTTCCCTCGTAAAAAGGATCACTCCCTTTCTTGCCATGTACGACGGGGATGGCCGAGTGGTGCGCATCCTGTCGGTGTCGCGCGACCACACCGAGCTGCGCGACGCTCGCGAGCGGCAGGAGCTGCTGAACGGCGAACTTTCGCACCGGCTGAAAAACACGCTGAGCGTCATTCAAGCCATTGCCTTCCAAACCCTTTCGGATGCCGGCAACCAGGAGGCAGTGGCGGCCTTCGGCGAGCGCTTGGCGGCGCTCTCGAAAGCTCATGACGTGCTGACCCGCCAGAGCTGGTCGGCGGCCGAGATTGGCGAGGTGGTGCGAGGCGTTCTGGCAACCTTCGACGAGGGCGGCCGCATCTCCATCTCGGGGCCACCGACGATGATCGGACCGCGTGCCACGCTGTCGCTCTCGCTGCTGCTGCACGAGCTGGCGACCAATGCCATCAAGCATGGCTCACTTAGTGCGCCCGAGGGGCGGGTCATGCTTGGCTGGTCATGGAACGAGGATAAGTCTGGCATTGTCATGCGCTGGGAGGAACGCAGCGGTCCACCGGCGGTTGAACCTTCCAGACGCGGCTTCGGGTCGCGCATCATCCGGATGGGCCTCGCCGGGTCTGGCGGCACGACGCTGCACTATGGTGAGGAAGGATTGACGGCCGAAATGAAGGCGAGCGCCGCTCAACTTCAACAGGTCTGACCTGAAGATGGCGCAATTGACGCCCCCAGAACGCCACCCGGTCCTCGTGATCGAGGACGAGCCCGTACTGCGGCTCGACGCGCTTGCCATGGTCGAGCAGGCCGGGTTTGAAGGGATCGAGGCGCTCGACGTGGACGATGCGATCCGAACGCTGGAAACGCGGCCCGACATCCGCATCGTCTATATGGACCTCGATATGCCCCGTGGCGTTCAGGGCATCGAACTGGCTGCTGCAATTCGCGACAGGTGGCCGCCCATCGAAATCATCCTGACCGCCGCGACGTTCTCACGCGAGAACCTGTCGCTGCCGGTGCGCGCCGAGTTTTTCGCCAAGCCGTTCCGGCGCAGCGATGCGGTAGCGACGATGCAGCGGATGATGGAGGGGCACGCCTGATATCGGTTGTCGCGATCGCGATCGACCGGGCCGATGCGGTCGGCAAAGGACCACCCACGTCCAACGGTCGTTGGCGATCAGATATTCGCTGATGTAAACTCCTCGAAACAGGAGTGATATGTGACGAGCAAACCGCCTACACGCCTCGCCTCGACTGGTGTCGAAGGCCTCGACAATGTGCTGGCGGGAGGCCTGACTCGAGAGCGTCTCTACCTGGTCGAGGGCACGCCCGGAACGGGCAAGACGACGCTCGGTCTGGGGTTCCTGCTCAAGGGGGCCGAAGCCGGCGAAGCCGGGCTCTACATCACTCTGGCGGAAACCGAAGCCGAACTGTTGGCCGTGGCGGAAAGCCACGACTGGAGCCTCGATCCGATCACGCTCAGTGAGATGGTCCCGGCCGAGGGGCTGGCCGCCGACAACGAGCAGACGCTGTTCCACCCCAGCGAGCTGGAGCTTGGCGAGACGGTGCGTGGGATCATCGCCAAGGTCGAGGAGGTTCAACCGAGCCGGGTGGTGATCGACAGCCTCTCCGAGCTGCGGCTCCTGGCGCAGAGCCCGGTGAAGTATCGCCGACAGATACTGGCATTGAAGCAGTTCTTCGCGGCACGAAAATGTACCGTGCTGCTGCTGGACGATCGCAGCGCGACCGGAAGCGACCTCCAGCTTCAATCCATCGCCCACGGTGTCGTCATGCTCGAGCAGATGCTCCTCGGCTTCGGCGCGCAGCGTCGACGCCTTCATGTGCTGAAGATGCGCGGCGTCAAGTTCCGCGGCGGCTACCACGACTTCACGATCGAACGCGGGGGATTGTGCGTTTACCCGCGCCTGGTCGCAGCCGAACACGGCAACGCCTTCGACGGGGCCGCAGTCTCCACCGGTTCGCCCCAACTCGATGAGCTGCTGGGTGGCGGCCTGCTGCCGGGAACGGCGACGTTGCTGTCGGGACCGGCCGGCGTCGGCAAGACCACAACCACCGTACAGGCCTTGGTGGCAGCGCTCGAGCGTGGCGAACGGGCCGCCTACTTCCTCTTCGACGAACGAGTGCCGACGCTGCTCAAGCGCTCTGCCGCGCTTGGCATGGATCTCCAGCCGCACCTCGATGTGGGTACGCTGGAAATCCGCAGCATCGACCCCGCCGAACTGTCGCCCGGCGAGTTCACCAACGCCGTCCGAAAGGCCGTCGAAGAGGACCAGGCCACGGTCATCGCGGTCGATAGTCTCAACGCATATCTGCAGTCGATGCCGAGCGAGCAGTATCTCGTTCTGCAGATGCACGAACTGCTGAGCTATCTGGGTGCGAAGGGCGTCGTTTCGCTCCTCATCCTCGGTCAACACGGCGTGACGGGTGACATCCGCTCGGACGTCGACCTGAGCTATCTTGCCGATACGGTCATGCAGCTCCGCTACTTCGAAGCACATGGAGAAGTCCGTCAGGCGATTTCGGTCATCAAGACCCGAACGTCGCGGCACGAACGCACGATCCGTGAGTTTCAGATCACGGAGTCTGGCCTGCACGTCGGCGAGGCCCTGACCGATTTTCAGGGTGTGCTGACGGGCGTTCCGACGTTCGCGGGTGAGGCGAAGATGCTGATGGCAAGTCGGGGCGAAGGTGGCATGGACGCGAAGGACGCTTAGTGGACCTGCGAGTCCTGATCCTTGCTCCTCAGGGGCGTGATGCCCTTCTCGCTTCCGAACTGCTCAACAAGCGCGGAATCGTATCCGAGGTCTGCACGTCTCTTGACGATCTGCTGGTCGGGCTGACTGCGGGCGCTGGTGCCGTACTGGTGACAGAGGAAGCGCTGGCGCTCGGCAACCTCACAGCCCTGACGGAGTGGATCGCTGACCAGCCCACCTGGTCCGATCTCCCCTTTATCGTGCTCGCGAACGGATCGGCGCGGCCTCGTTCGAACCTCGCGTCCGAACGTCTCGATGCGCTTGGGAACATGATGTTGCTGGAACGTCCGCTCCACGCGGATGCCATGCTGGGCGCAGTTCGTTCTGCGCTAAAGGCAAGGCGCCGACAATATCAGGTCAGGGGCGCGGCCGAAGCGCTGGAACAGGCGGTGATCCAGCGGACCGACGAGCTGGAGAAGGCGCGAGCAAGCCTGGAGGTCGCACTGCACGCGGCCGACATGGGAAGCTGGGACATCAATATGGCCACGGGCGAGGCGCGCCGCTCGCTTCGGCACGACCAGATTTTCGGCTTCACCGAGATCCAGCCGCACTGGAACGTGGAAATATTTCTTCAACGCGTCGACCCCGCCTATCGCGCGAATGTCGCGGCGGTCTTCGAAGCTGCGCCAGCTCTGGGCGAACTCGATCTCGAATGTCCGATCGCCACCGTCACCGGCGAGCGTCGCTGGATCGCGGCTAGGGGCCGAGTATCCTATGAGGACGGCACGCCGGTGCGGATGACCGGCATTGTCTCGGACATCACCGCCCGCAAGGAGGCCGACGCACAACTTGCTCAAGCCGCCAAGATGGACACCATTGGCCAGCTCACCGGAGGCGTGGCCCACGACTTCAACAACTTGCTGACGCCGATCGTCGGCAGTCTTGACCTCCTGCGGCGCCGTCACGGGGATGATGAGAAGTCGCAGCGCTTTATCGTCGGTGCGTTACAGGCGGCAGAACGCGCCTCGACGCTGACACAACGGCTCCTTGCCTTCGCGCGGCGCCAAGCGCTGCAACCCCGAGCGGTCGACGTCGCCGCACTCATCGACGGCATGAGCGACTTGATCCGGCGCTCGCTTGGTCCGACCGTTGCGGTCGTGATCGATGTGCCGGCAACGATCGAAGCGGTAAAGGTAGATCCCAACCAGCTCGAGCTCGCTCTTCTCAACCTTGCGGTCAACGCACGCGATGCCATGCCCGGAGGCGGGCGGCTGACGATCGGTGCGACCATGATGACGGTCGATGGTCGCAACAGCATAGGGCTTACGGAAGGCCGCTATGTTCGTCTGATCGCCAGCGATACCGGCGTCGGCATGGACAAGATCACGCTGGCACGTGCTGTCGAGCCGTTCTTCTCCACCAAAGGGGTCGGCAAGGGCACCGGGCTTGGCCTTTCGATGATCCACGGTCTGGCGGCGCAATCGGGCGGCACGCTTCGGATCGACAGTGAACCTGGCCAGGGCACAGCGATCGAGCTGTGGCTGCCGGTCAGCGATGAGGCCATTCTTGAGCAGCAACATGAGCGAGACGAGCCGATCCGGGCGACGCAGCACGCGAAAGTGCTGCTGGTCGATGATGAGGAGATCGTCAGAACCGCCACCGCCGACATGCTGCGCGACCTAGGATACGAGGTCGTCGAGATGCCGTCAGCGATCCAGGCTCTGTCGGCGATCCGTTCGGGGATCGACGCCGATTTGCTCGTCACCGATTACCTGATGCCGGGCATGACGGGTGCGGCGTTGATCTGTGAATTGCGCGGCAAGGGCGTGGGGCTGCCGACCCTGCTCATAACCGGCTATGCCTCAACGGGCGAGGACGTGCCAGCTGACGTGCCGCGGCTGTCCAAGCCATTCCGGCAGGCCGATCTGGCTGGGCGCATCCACGACCTTCTCGCTTCCAGAAAAAAGTCGGGAGTGCTGCGTTCGGTTCGATGAGGGCCGAAACGGCACCGTGACGTAATTTCTTAGCTTATCGCCGAATGGATGGTGAGATGGGGCGGCGCCGTGGATCATGGACCAGATCGCCGTGTCGAAACGAGCGATCTGATCGCGCGACAGGGTAAGTGCCGCTGCTCTCAAATGGGTCATGCCTGCTCGATAATTGGCAGGTGTTTAGATGCCCGGCTTGATGATGGTGTGCAGCTTACCCATTACGCCTGCGAACGGTTTCCACCGATTGCCGGTTCGTTGTGTCGGGCAACCTCCGCGTTCGAGACGGCGAGCTGCCGTTGCACACGACCTTCTTCCCCAAACCGTTTGATAAACACCGGCAGTCGCAACAGTTGGAGGTTGCACAGCACCATAGCGGCGTGAACCCGTGACCCGGTGAGCGCTGTTCGCCGATTTGGCCGCGCTGGCCTTGCCACACCTCTTCATCACCCCTTGGCCCTGACGATCCGGCCAGCCCGTCAGTGGATCGGAGCCAGCGTATTCACGCCGGCATCGGCGTCCGACTCGCCCGATGGCGGCGCGACCCCGCGATCGCGATAGGATGGTAGATCGGCGCTGCCGTCTGGCACAGGCCGAGCCTCCAGTCGGGCGATCTCGCGTTTCATCTCGGCGATCTCGCGGATCTGCGCATCGATGATCCGGTCGGCGATCAGCCGCACGCGCGGGTCGCGAATGTGCGCGCGCTCGCTGGTCATGATGGCAATGGAATGATGCGGGATCATCGCCTTCATCCAGGCAACGTCGTCGACCGTCTCTTGCGACCGCACCAACCACAGTGCTCCTGCGAACGCAGCGGCGGATCCCACCAGGATGCCGATGTTGGCGCGGCGATCGGGGTACATGCTCCACATGAAGCCGATCATAATGACTGCCATGACAGCGCCCATGACCAGCGCCATCCACATTCGCGTCTGACTGAACTCGACGTGCCCGAGCGCATAGTTGTTCAGATACATGAGTCCGAACATGACGATCGTAGACGTCGCGATCATCGCAGCAAAGCGGCCGTATCCCATCACAATGACTCCTTTCCCGCTCAACGTACCAGCATCCACAATGTCAAACCGACCATAAACAGGTTTTCGGTGAGCGACACGAATCCGAACGCGACGGGGGTTGCCACGCCGACGCAGGCACATCTCAGCTTACGCTAGGCTATCGTGAACCATCTTCCGCGTCGCTCGTGGTCCCTAACGGAGCGACGCTCTTAACAACACGGAATCGCACTAGCCGTCATTCCCACAAACGAACGGACAACGAGACGGTTGGGACATTCCCGTTGCGATGGTAAAACGGGAATCGCCGGTGGAGCTGCCTGAGGTCGATAGATAGAGGGACGTGCAGGAGGAGCGAGGGATGGAATGGCAGGCAGAGTGCAATTGCGGCCAGCTTCGTGCGACCTGCGCCGACGAGCCGGACCGCATCTCCGTTTGCCACTGCACGAACTGCAAGCGTTGGACGGGCAGCGCCTTTGCATGGAACGCGAGCTTTCCTGCCGAGGCGGTGACGACGGCGGGCGAACGACATAGCTTCGCGCGTGCGACGGACTCCGGCCGAACCAACGTCTACCACTTCTGCCCGACCTGCGGCTTGACTGTCTTCTACGACGTAGAGATGCGCCCCGGCATGATCTCCGTGCCGGCGGGGGCATTCGCACGCGCCGGCTTTCCTCCGCCCACGGTGCAGGTGTTTGACCACCGGCGCGTCGCTTGGTGTACGATCGACGAAGGGTAGGAGGCCTTACCGAAGGGATGGTCAAACGAGAACGCCACGGCCTTCTCAAAACCGTTCTCAACAAGCACCGAAAGGCGACTGGGACGATCGGACGGACCCTAGACCGATAATGGCACGTTGGCCTTCCTTGGAGTCAAGCTATGTGCCATGTCCTTGTCATCGAAGATGAATGGCTGCTCGCCGAATATATTTCCGATATCGCCGAGCGTGCCGGCGGTACGTCCTTCGATACCGTGGCGACCGAAGCCGAAGCGATCGAGGCGGCAAGGGCGCACAAGCCGGACATCATCCTGTCGGACGTGATCCTGGCGAAGGGGCGGGGGCCGCGCGCCGTACAGGCGATCTTCGCCAGGTGCGGCGAGGTGCCCGTGATCTTCATCACCGGCACGCCGGCGGACTGCCACCCTTGCAACCCGCCCGGCGTCGTGTTCGGCAAGCCGATCGACGAGCGCCGCGTGATCGCGGCGTTCCGCGACCTGATGGCGGCCTAGCCGTCCAGCACCTCGCGGAGCTTGGCGGCGAGCTGGTCTATCCCGAAGGGCTTGGCGAGGAAGTTGGTGCCGGGATCGATCACGCCGTTATGCACGACGGCATTGCGGGTATAGCCCGTCGTGTAGACCACCTTGAGGCCGGGCAGGCGCTTCATCGCTTCGTCGGCAAGCTGGCGGCCATTCATCTCGGGCATGACGATATCGGTGAACAGCAGCGTCACGTCCTGGCCCGCGTCGATCATCGCCAGCGCGGCCGGACCGCTGTCGGCATGGATGACGGTGTAGCCCAGTTCGCGCAGCGCCTCGGTCGAGAAGTTGCGGACGCGCTCCTCGTCTTCCACCACCATGACAATTTCGGCGGGACTGCCGCCCCGCGCGAGCGCTGGAATGCGGCGTGGGGAGGCCTGCCGGTCGTCGCCATAGGCGCGGGGAAGATAAACCTTGATGGTGCTCCCGTGCCCGACCTCGGAGTAGATCTTGATATGCCCGCCGGACTGACGGACGAAGCCGAACACCTGGCTCA
>NZ_JAKRET010000026.1 GCF_022664395.1 Sphingomonas lacusdianchii
GCTTCGCCAGGTCGATGGCGAGGATGTGGACGTCGGTCATCTGCTCCTCCTTCGCTTGGCACCTCCCGGTGCCGGTCCGGCATCATACGACGCCGCTCGAAGGGGGCATCCACCCCATCAGTTCAGACATTGCCCACCCGCTCACCGAGCGTCCGGCCGTGCTCAGCGAGTACCTCCAGGTGAAGCGGCAGCGCTGAAGGATGGGCTGCTTACGCTTGAGCTGGCCGGGAGATCCTGAAGAGATCAAGCCGCGGAAGATCGGCGATAGACGGCTCCGCGTAGCCGCGCCTGAGGAATTTGATCGCTATTCTTACGTCTGCTTTGCGGAATTTCCGGAGGGGCTCCCAGTGTCTTGAACGGGGCGCGTAGCCGCCCAGCGTTAGAGCGGCCCATCTCTAGCCAAGATGGGCCGCCCCGAGCGTCAGATCTCGGTACGCTCTGCAAGGATCAGGGCATCTTCGATGTCGACACCAAGATATCGAACGGTGTTCTCGATCTTCGTATGACCCAGCAGGATCTGGATCGCCCTCAGGTTGCCGGTGGCTTTGTAGATCATCGATGCTTTAGTGCGGCGAAGCGAATGCGTGCCGTACTCTTCACGCCGAAGTCCGACGGCAGTGACCCACTCGTCTACGAGCCTTTCATATTGGCGTGTGCTGAGGTGGCCGGCATGGTCGACGCGGCTTGGGAAGGCATAGTCGTGGACTGTGCCGCCACGACGCTCGAGCCAGGTGAGTAGGCTGGCCCGAACGTCGGCGGTCAGCTCAAACTGCACCGGCTTGCCTGTCTTCTGCTGGATGACGATGGCTCTGGTCCGGATGTCGGCTCCAGAAACGATGTCGCCGATCTTGATTTTAACCAAGTCGCAGCCGCGCAGCTTGCTGTCTATCGCTAGGTCGAACAGCGCCCTGTCGCGGAGGCGGCCCTCCCGATCCAGAAAGAAGCGTACAGCCCAGATTTGCTTCTGGGTCAGAGGTCGCTTCGTGCCGACCGTTTTGCCTGCGTTCCAAGCGGGCCGGCATTGCGCGGCAGGGTCATACTGTGAGTGTCCCATCGTTCCTCTCCACGGCCGTCATTGGCCACGGATTGAACCGCCCAAAGATGGTAGCCGGGACTCGACCGCTTCCGACCCACTTCCCGCCGTTTAGCTTGACGCAGCGCTTTCCCGAAACCGGCCGTTTGTTCATCTTGCTCCCGGGCGGACACCGAGGTGACCGAAACTGGGACATCGCTCCCATTCAGTGGCGCCACTTGAAGGGCCGCTCCTGACAAAACCTGCCGTCGGCGCCGAACTGGGGGTCGTCACGCTGGAAGAAAAGGGCATCAAGCCCTGCATCCCGGGCCGGAGATCGCGCAACGAGCCCGTCAAATACGACAAACGCCGCTACAGGCGCCGCAACCGGATCGAGATCATGTTTGGCCGTCTGAAGGACTGGCGCAGCGTCGCCACCCGCTACGACCGATGCCCAGCCGCCTTCTTATCGGCGATTGCACTCGCTGCCACCGTCATCTTCTGGCCCTGATCAGTGAGTCCTGACCTTAACAAGTCAGATGCCGCCGAGCTTTTTCGGCGGTGTTCTGCCGATTGCGGAAATCACGAAAAAAACTCAACGATCTCGACGCACACATTGACTAGGCCGAAAAAGAGCGGGGATTGAATCAAAAAAAAGAGCGAGTGTGTCTTTCCTTTACGGCCCGGACATGATCTTATCATGCACGGTCGCGAGTGATCCGCGAAGCCTTTGCGTCGCGTAGTATCGCGTTCACCAGCGTTAGTCCATCACGCAACAATGGGGGATTGCATGAGCCTTCGGGTCGGTGAACCTGGCGATAGTTGGGCGAGCGTCTCGCCAAGCTCATTCCTGGCGAAGCCTTGGCGCTCTACGGAGCGGGCAGCGCTATTGTACCCGATAACCAGAATTGGGGCTTGTGGTTTCTGTCAGCGGCGTGCCTCGGCTTCACGATCGCGCTGCGTTGGAAGATCACCGCCGAGAACGGAAAGCCTGCGCAGTTCCGGAGCGTGATGATCGCCGCTGTCTCTTTCATCCTGTGGGTGATCGCGCTCGACTTCCCTGCAGGACCGATCAACTGGCCGGACAACCTTACTTGGCTGCCGGCCTTGTTGGCGTTGCTATGGGCCACAATCGTGCCGGTTTTCTACAAGGGCGATCAAAAGGTCTGACGATCAGAGCGGGCATCGACCCGCAGTCACCAAAAAAGCACCAGAGCGCAGGCGGGAGAACCCGGTGGGCATCGAGAAAAACTTCGACAGCACGACGCTTTCGACAGGCCAGGCTGAGCGGTGCCAACTGCGCTGCCGCATGCCGGCGGGCTGTGTCGGCTGAACCTTCATGGCAGACTATGATCTCCGTCTTGGTGACGATGATGCTACTAAGAAATGGGGTGGCAAGGTCCGTGCCGGCGAACCTCTGTCTGACTTCGTCGCCCGGCTTCGACACGATCTCATCGAACTCGGCTTCCGCCTTGCCGCGCAGGAGAAAGGTTATGGGGATCCCACCGGGAAGTTCGGATATTGGACCGCCATGGCGCTGCGGGAGTTCCAATATTATGCGCGCCAGTCCAATGTAGCGGTGGACCCGGCCGGGACGCACGCCGTCTTTGACTATGTCAGCGCGGCCAAGCACCCAGCCGATCGCTACGCCATCGACAAGCCTGTTTCGGGGGTCGCCAATGCCGAAACAAGGCGGCTGATCGGCATATGGAAGGCGAACAAATGGCGCTGTCCGGTGGTGATCTGTGAGTTCTCGCAGCGCCCCGAGCTCCAGGCCGGCACCTTTGCCGATCTGAAAAAAGCCAAGGCGTTGATGGTCACGGCCAATCTGTGGGCCCGCTTCGACCATAAGGCCGGTCAGAATATCGCCCTGGCGCTCGAGTTCACCGAGGTCGCCAACGCGCCACCCAAGGTAGAGGTCATCGGGACGGCTTATGACCCGGTCAAGAATCGCACCGGCTTCATCGGAGGCCCAACCTGCGGGCCACCACAATCCGACAAGGATGCCGGAATCACCGCTGAACGGCTGATCGGCAAGGCGGCCCCGACCCCCTCTGAACTGTCCAGCTTCAAGGTCATCACCGCCGTCTCGCGCTACGAGACCTCCAACCGCTTCGATGCCGTCAACGGGTGGGACGCCCAGATCCTCTCCTTCGGTCTGTATCAGTTCGCCCTGACCCCGGCGGACGATAAGCCGGCCGCGGCCGAGCTTCCCGGCTTCCTCTCCATGCTCGAGGCGGGATCAGCCGACGAGCGCGCCGCCGCCAAACGCTATTTCGGCGACCTGGGACTGCGCGCCGAAACCCCGTGGGCGACCTTGAAAACCAGGCCCAATGCCAGTCTTCGAACCTATCTGTCGATGCTCGAGTTCCAGGGCCCGCAGCTCGCCAGCCACAGCAGCGATCCGGCCTTCGATGAGACGCGCTACCGCAGTTGGGGCGCCGAAAAACAAGCGCGCGAGCCGCTCCGGCAATGGCACCTGTTCCGAAGGCTCGTCCTGGCTGGACGGCAATCGCCAGCTGTCCGGACCGCCCTGTGGAGCTATTGCCGCCTGCGTATCCGGAACCTGCTCGACGGTCCTTGGGGGCCGATGCCGGCAGGCTATCAATGGCCGGCCGACGTCAAGCTGGGCGCTCTGTTCAGGTCCGAGACCGCGGTCGCGGTTCTGCTCCGCGCGCATGTCCGCACGCCCCGCCTCTATTTCGTCACGGACGCGGCGGGCAAGACAGTCGCGCGCGACTGGCTTAAGGATGCGATCAAGGCCTTCGCCTATCCGGACAAGACTAAGCCACCGGCCCAGTGGGTTCTCGATGCCACGCTGGAACAGGCCCTGCTCACCACCATCGTCGACCACATGGCCGACTACAGCCGGATCAAGAATGGCAAGGAAGAGAAGTTCGTGCCTGCGGACACGATCAGCCAATGCCGCAAGCTGATCGCGCGCAGCAGCCCGCCTTCACCGCAGGATCTGAGCCTCGCCCGCACCTTTGCCCTCGACACCACGGGATTGTGACCATGCCATCCAGGCGCTCCCTCGCAGCACTGTCCCTCAGCGCCGCGGCGCTGCTCGCCGGCTGCACCAGCCTCCCACTCGCCGGCCCCATCCCGCTAGACGGCAGCCGCCCGGAGAAACTCGACGAGGAGAAGTTGGTCCTGCGGCCCGGCATGGTCCTGTATGTCGCCACACCGACCTGGGGTCCGACCCTAGACCCGCCGTTTCTCAAGGCCTTCAGCCCGGGCTCGGTCGACCTGGACATCCCCCTTGCCGTCGGGGGCCGGCAGCCGCAGCTGGCCGGCTTCCTGCGCGTGCCGATCCGCGAGGTCGATCCGGCCTCGCATCTGACCGACGAGGAGCTGCTCTTTCTCGGCACGATCCTCTCGCTGCAGCGGCTCGCCTATTTCGGCTCGACAACCCCGGCCGATCCTTCGGACGTCCAGGAACCCTGGCGCCGGGCGCTCACCGAGCCGGGCGATCGGGCCGCCTTGTGGACGGCGCTGATCGACAGCCTCGCACTGCAACGCCACCCGGTCGTGGGGGGCCGCGCGGTGATGTTCCTGCGGCTGACACCTTCGCGCTTCTGCCAGGCCCTCGACCGATCCGGCCGGAAGGCCCTTGCGGCATTGGCGCGCGCCGGGCTGTTCAAGGAGGGCTGTTCGGGAGATGAGGGTGACTATGTCGAGGCGTTCGCGCTCGGCAACCCGCCCGGAGATGAATATGATCCGCTCGCGGCGATGACGGCGAAAGGCGATCGGAACCCGATCGCCGAAACCGACATCGCCGGACGCACCCTCAACCAATATTTCCTGGGAGCCCCCCAATTCGCCCCGGCCTCGTTCGTCCGCGCCGAGATCGGCGGGATCCGCTTGCGCGAACCCGGCCGCTCCGAGAGCCAATGGTCGCTGGCGGAATGGGAAAGCTCCAAAATCTGCAGCGGGACGATCGACAGCGTGAGCTTTCCGGGCAGTCCGCTGCGCTTCCGCATCGTTCCTGATCAGGACGACCCTTCCGCCCATTCGGATCGACCGAACCACAAGGTGGTCGAAGCATGGCGTGACGGCGCGCCGACCCGAACCTTGGCCCTGCTCGACGACAAGGGCAAAGAGGTGCCCGACGGCAAGCCCGGCCGCCTCATTCTCGATGCGAGGCTCGCCAGATCCGACCTGGCGCGACTGAACGCTCGCGACATCACCCATATCCGATGGTCGGGCGGCCCGTCCGGCCGGCACGCGGTCGACTGCGGCAAATAGGAGACGCTCATGGCCGACTATGCGCTCGACCTGTTCGGCATGAAGGTTAAGGCTACGGCGGGTGCCACCGTCGTGCTGCCGGCTGCGGGCGGCCTTGCGAACAGCGTCGCGCTGACCCTGACGACCGGCGCCAACCCGACGCTGAAGGTGGGGCTCGACGGAAACTTCCCGTTCGCGCCGCGGATCAAAGCAGTGGTGACCTTCGCCGTTACTCTCGCCCATGGCGAGATCAACCTGCAGCAGGTGGTGACCGCCCAGGCCGGCAACAAGGCTGACATCGTCAAGCTCGACTTTGCCGAGCATGACCCGGCCGATCCCGCAAAGCGCGTCACCATCACCCTCGACCAGCCCGCCGACTTCGCGGTTGATCCGCAATTCGGCCTCCGGATGCGCGCCGCACAGACGACCCAGCTCAAGGCCGCGATCCTCGCCTTCGACGATTTCGACACGCTGCTCCAAGCGCTCGCTCCCTCGGGCAATGCCAAGGCCTGGTTCACCTTCGATTTCCGCCCCGATGAGGGCGCCCTGGCCGCGGCGGTCTACGGCATCGAAGGCGATGCCCAATATCGCCTCGGCGACCATGCGCCGGGGCCCGCCCGGCAGATGCTGACCCTGGCGCGGCTCGACAAGGCGATCGTTGGCGGCGCGGGGCGCTGGCGGCAATGGCTGGTGCCCAAACACCATCATCTCCTCATCGGTTCGGACCCGCTGCAAAAATCGGCGCTGGTCGCGAGCCCGGTCCTCTACCAGTTCGCGCTCGCCAATGGCGCGCTCGTCCTCGAGAAGGCCGGACAGCCTGGCGAGATTCGCAGACAGCGGACATGGCGCGGCAATGGTGACGGCCATCCCCCCGCGCTGCTCGCCTTCCGCATGACCGACGAGCATGGATTGCCCATCGCGCTCACCGCGGACGACCCCTTTCATATCGGCGCGCGCAAGGGCCCGGCCGGCCAGAGCGCCGACGCCGCGGTTCTCACCACCACGCAGCGCGGCACCCCGATGCCGGTCGAAATCAAGGGGATCGCGATCGACGCGCTGAGCGAGGATCGCCTCCTCGGGCTCGACAGCAGTGCGCCGATGTGGCTGACCGACAGCGGCGTGCCGATCGGGAAAGCCGCGCCGGTCGAACTCCATGGCCTCGCGCGTGGCCTGCGGATGAAGCGCACCGGCAGCGCCAAGGCGGTCGCATGGAAGGCCAGTCTCACCACCGAAGCGATCCAGCCCCGCGCAGGACCGCCCACCTTTGAATATGCCGAGCTCCATCTCGAGGCGCCGGCCGACTGGGATGTCGCGCTGCAGATGCCCGAGCAGAGCCTGCATGCGGGCGCCGACCGTGTGCTGCGCGCCGATATCGTCGAACGCCAGGCAACGATCACCGCCGGGAACACGCTGCGTCTCCCGCTGATGGACATCGGCTGGAGCCTGACCAATCTCCTGCCGGAAAAGCAGGGCACGCCCGTAGGCGCCTTCGTCAGCCCGACGATCAGTGACATCTTTGACCGGCTCGAAGCGCTCGATAAACAGTTCACCGATCCCGCCCGGCGCATCGTCGATCCGCCGCAGCTCCCGACCGCGGACTTCGGCCATGTCGGCGGCGCCCGCGCTATGACCAAGGCCGCGCCCGACTTCACCACCGTCTTTTCCGGCATTTCGCTGTCGGCGCGCTCGCTCGACCAGACCGCGCTTCCGCAACCCCGGCTGATGGCGGGCGCCCCCGCCGCGCCCCTGCTGGCCGGCAAAGGTCCGGTAGGTACCCTCCGATATCTCGTCGAACCCGACGAAAGCCTCCAATATCTCCATGGCGGCGACTCCGATCCGGGCACGTTCCAGGCGATCGACGCGAAGATGGAGGCCGATGCGGGTGCCGGCCCCCTCTACACGCGCTTCGCCCAATACTGGCTCGCGCCCGCCACCCAGGAGCAGCGCGACTTCATCGCGGCGCTGCGCGAAAAACTGCAGCTCGACTTCGTGCCTCTCGCAAAA
Organism: Sphingomonas lacusdianchii; assembly: GCF_022664395.1. Lineage (GTDB taxonomy): Bacteria > Pseudomonadota > Alphaproteobacteria > Sphingomonadales > Sphingomonadaceae > Sphingomonas > Sphingomonas lacusdianchii. The sequence goes on from NZ_JAKRET010000026.1 coordinate 7,244, forward strand.
TTGAGCGACCTCACCACGCTGCCGGCCGCCGCACTCGAGCGAGCCGCGGGGCTGGGGGAACTGCTCGCCGGCGATGTGCTGCCCCGGCTTTTTCCGCAGCATGCCGGGCAGCTCGTCACGCTGTCGGCCTGGCTGAGGCTGACGCCGCCCGACGAGATCGTCGCCGAGATCGCTGACTTCTTCGATGCGCCCGATGAATGGGACGAGGCCTTCGCGCTGGTCGCGCGCTGGTTCCTGACCCCGCCCGATCAGGAGCTGTTCCGCCGCCTCGTCAGCCTCTTCGACGGCAATCGCGACTGGCTCGATGAAAATTTTCCCGGTCAGGCGATAGCCATGGCCCAGGCGCTGTTCGGCGCGATGCCCAGTCTCGACATCGCGCCGCTGGGTGGCTTCCTGAACGCCATCAAGGAGGGCGCTTCCGCCGAGTTCGCGTTGCTCCAGGCGATCTGGAAGGCGAAGGGCCAGGCCGCGATCGCCGCGATCCTCTCCGACCTCGGCCTGCCGACCGGTGCCGCAGAGCGCATCGACGCGCTGCTGGGCGCGCTGCGCGCCGCCCTCGGGCCGGTGCTCACTGCCGACATCTTCGCACGGCTGCTCGAACGCCCCGGCGACGCCCAGGCGATCCTGGACATGCTGCGCCAGGATTTCAGGCGCGCGATCGCCCGCCTCGCCGATATCCCGACCGAGCCGCCCGAATATGTCGTGATCAGCCGGCGGATCGGCGCGCAGCCCAGCCCCGCGACCGGGCGGCTGTGGAACCATCTGTTCGATTTCTGCCGCCAGGGCTCGACCCCCTGGCTGTTCTTTCTCGACGCCGACACCAGCCTGATCGTCAAGACCGGCACCCGCCGCTCGCTCGCCGCCATGCTGCGCGAGATCCAGCAGGGCTATGCGGGGGAGGGTCGCTCCAACCCGCTGATGGTCCCCGACGGCGACCTCGACGCCTATCTTGCGCTGATCGCGCCCGATGTCCGCGACGACCCCGCCTGGGTCGGCATCTTCATCGTCCGGCCGACCGTCGATCTGACGCAGGATGCCGTGGTCAACACGATGACCGGGCTTGCCGCGATCGAGGCGCTTTACATCGCACTGGGTGGCACCAAACCGCCTTGGGACCAGGGTGGCCCGGCGCTCGATGTCACCGCGCGGATCCGCAAGGCGGCGAACGCACCCGACATCGCAGAGGAGAAATCCTTGCGCGATGCGGACCTGACCCTGGTCAAGTTCGATGTGACGGTCCGCAACACCAAGGTGGCCGAGGGCGAGATCAGCTGCCTGCTCAAGCTCGTCGACATGTTCGGGACCAAGGACACCAACAAGGAGATGCTGATCAAGGCGGTGGTGCCGCCGGCCAAGGTCAGCGACCCATCGCGCAGCTTCGAATTTGGCTGCTATTTCCAGCAACCGCTCACCGTCGAGATCAACCAGCTCTTCGTCGAATCCTTCGCCTTCCGCTCGCTGAAAGCCGTCCGCCATGGCGGCGATGTCGCGATCGACATCGATGCCGACGTCAAGCTCCAGCAGGGTGGGCTGCCGGTGGCGCTGGGCGACAATCCGCTGATCAAGCTCCAGGGCTTCCGGATCCGCCTGCCCAGGCCTGGGCCCACCAGCCTGCGGATGGGGACCGCCCGGTCGGTCGGCTTCGACTTTCCCGCGCTCTCGATCGCGCTGCCGTCGGCGCGCACTCTCAACCTCTCCGGGATCGACATCATCCCGACGGGTCTCGGCTTCCTGCGCAAGACCGCGAACGAGGCATCGGAAGCGCTCCGCGATCTGCAGAAGCGGTTCACGAGCGTGGAGATACCCGGATTCAAATTCGACCTGAAAAGCCTGTCCGAGGTCAAGGACTTCACGCTGCCGACGGTGACGTTGACACTCGACCTGGGCAAGCTACCGGGCCTGAGCGGCAGCGGCCGGTTCAAGCTCGACGTGCTGATCGGCGTGCCGGTCTATGACGGGAAGCCGGCGTTCAACGAGCTGTTCGTCGGCATCGGCGGCTTCGAAGCCGACCATCTGTCGATCGACCTGTTCCGGATCATCACCCTCGAAATCGAGAAGCTGATCTTCGCCCAGGATTATATGTCGGGCTTGAAGGCGGCCAGCCGCAAGAAGACCGGCCTACTGATGGCCGACAATATCCGGCTGAAGATCCTCGACTGGTCGCCGCTTGCCGATGGCGACAAGCTCAGCTTCGCCTATATGAACTATGCCAACCCCAAGGGCGGCGAAGACAAGTCCTGGCTGGTCAGCCTGCTGCGCAAGGGCGACCCCGACAAGTTCCTCAACATCTACGGCCTGCTCCTTGCCAAGGGGATGCGCTTCGAGCAGGGCATCTACGACTTCCTGCTCGGCAAGATGGACACGGCCGAGAGCGTGCTTCCCCAGCTCATCGACCAGCCAAACAAGGCCGTGAAGGCCGATCTCGCCGGCAACACGCCCTGGCTCCTCGCGATCACCTTCGGGCTGAAGGAGATCCTCGATAAGTGCGCGCTCGTCATGCAGGACGGCGCTTATTATGGCATCCGGCTGTCGGCACCCTGGATCAAGCCGGTCTTCGACGCGGATTCGATCTCGCTCGCCTATATCCCGGGCCCGACCCGCACCCAGGACAAATTCCGGGTCGCGCTCACCATCCCCAAGCTCGCGCTCATCGCCAATATGCGCTCAGGCGAGATCGCGCTCGAATGGGGGGTCAACCAGGACTTCCTGATCGACGTCGGTTTCCCGTGGCGTGACGCGCTCGGCTATAACTGGTTCCGCGCCTTCAGCATCCCGGCCGGCACCTATGAGGTGAAATTCGGCTTCTACGTCCAGAAGCGCAGCCATGTCGCCGCGACCGGCAAGGAGATGACCCTCGCCGCGGGTTTCGCGCTCTATGTCGGCTATTTCTTCGGGACCGGAAACGGCGTCGCCTGGGTGCGCGCCGGCATCGGCGTGTTCGCGGTGCTCGAAGCGGCGCTGACCTTCGACATGTCGGCCCGAGTCAAGGGGATCGGCGACCTGCCCAAGGTGGTCAAGCGGGTCGAGATCTCGGGCGCGATCGGCATCTTCGCTTATGGCGAGGGCGGCATCGACATCTGGGTGCTATCGGCGCGCTTCAGGGTCTCGGCCCAGGCCTCGGTCACCTGCTTCATCGTCGTCATGCGCGGCCAGCCGACGGCGCTTAGCTATCAGGCGGTCATGTCCGTTGCCTATTCGGGCTCGGTCAAGATAGGCTCGGGCTGGTTCAGCTGGACCTTCCGCGTCTCTGGTCAACTCGCCGTGCCCGTGTCGGGCCGGCTGCTGCTCGGATAACCCTTCATGGCCGCCATCCTCATCGCCCTCGATCTGTTCAGTCCGGGCGCCATCAACCAGCAGGGCCCGGTTGGCTTCCAGCGCAGCCTGAGCAAGGAGGCCGATACCGACGATCTGTTCCTCGTCCTGAAACCAATGCTGCTCTGGGGCAACAGCCCGCTCGGCAATTTGCCCGAAGCTTTATGGCGCCACGCCAGCCTCAACCAATATTTCAGCGAGCCCGGACCCACGCTCGGCGCGCCAGGCTTTCCAGCGATCATCGCCAATAAGGGATTAATCCAGCGGGCGGGCTGGCCGTCCGACAAGGACTGGCAGACGGCCGGCGTCCCGGTGCCCTTTCCGCCCGGCACCAGCTTCGACATCGAGCTCGAGATCAAGACGGCGGCCGGTTTGAAGAGCTGGCGCTATCAGGGCGCGATCCCGGGCTTTGCGCTCGGCACCGACCCGCTAGTCGGCGATCCAGCGCTCGCCGCTCCGCGCGCGCTCTGGCCCGATATCGCGACCTCGTCCTTCATTCGGCCCAGGATCGAGCAGTTCGCCGCGCTGAACGAGGCCCAGCAATCCGACGTCCTCGACTGGCTGATCGCTGCCATCGCCGCTCTGCGCCAGGCGCCTGCGGCAAATCTTACCACGTATCAGGCGCGGCTGAAGGCGCAGGAGATCGCGCCCGAGCCCATATTCAACGCGCCCGACATCGACGATCAGGAAGAGCAGGTCGTCGCTTGGCGCGCGCATCTGAGCAAATCGAAGGGCGCGCTCGCCGGTCGCCTCTACACGCTGTTCATCAAGCCCGACCGCGAAGCCCTGGATGCCAAGGACAAGCTCAGGCTCGACCCGCCGATCTTCACCTATGACAGTGTGAACAAGCCGCCGATCGAGTCTATCTTTCCCGACATCGGCGGTAAGCCGGTGCGCGAGGCCTCCTATCATCATCTGCTGTGGCGGACGCTCAGCGAAAAGGTCGAGAGCGGCAGGGTCGACGACGACCAGCGCGTGGTCGAGGCGCTGCGCCGGTTGTTCGGCTTCGGGGAGAGGCTTCGCTGGATCAAGGCGCGGCGTGATCAGTCGCCAGACCGTTTCATGACGGTGGACGCGGACAGCGACCGCCTGGCCGGTGGGTTCGGCACCAACATGCATTCGCTGGCCGGGCAGATGTTTCGCCTGGGTGGGTTCGGCACCGACATCCAGGCGGTGACGATCAGGCGGTTCCTCCTCAACGGCGCCGACCCGATCTGGGATCCGACCGTGGACGCCGGGCCGACCGGCGATGCCGCCCATCAGCGGGCCGAGCGCGCGAAGCTCGGGGGGGTGATCGTCGCCTTCTCGCAACAGGCCGAGGCGGCCGCCGCCGACGGTTTCTCGGTCGAGCTCGCCCTTGATACCGCCAACCCCGACGGCCTCGTCTCCTTTCAGCCCAAACTCGGCGAACTCACCAAAGAGCCGCTGCTGCAAGGCTGGGAAATCCCGCCGGGCCTGCTCGACGCGGCAACCGCCGGCACGCGCATCCAGTCGCCGGTCGAGGCCGGTTCGCTGGTCGTCGCCATGCCCCAGCGCACCGGCCTCAGGACCACCGACCTGCTCGGCGGCACGCGGCTCGAGGTCGGCGACCGCCATCAGGGAAAGCTCCGGGTCCGGGTCCGCGTCATCCGCCGGGCCCGGTTCGGCGCCGGCCCGCCGGCAGGCGCGCCCTATATTTACGACGTCGCCATCGCCGAGCCGCTAGCCTCGCTCGAACGCGCGCTGGTCGACCGGCTTGCCGCAGGCGATACCGACGCCCGCACGCTCGAACTCTGGCTGCCGCAAAAGGATGGCTCGACCAAGGTGATCGCGCTCGCTGGGGCGGTCACCGGCCATCTGGCGAAGGACGGCTATCCGATGCCGCTGTTCCGGGTCACCGCCGACCCGGTGATCGCCGACATCGACAAGGCGATCTCTAATCTGCCTGCGGTCTTCACCCAGACCGATCCCGCCGGCCCCAGCGCCGGCTTCGCGCTTCATCTCGCGATCGGCAATCTGCGCAGGGACGAGCCGTTCAATATTCTGCCCCAGACCTTTGGCGACCGGCCGCTGATCGGGCTCACCGAGGTCTTCACATCGCGGGTCGGCCAGTCCGCCGACCGGCTGTGGCAGCGTTATGCGGCCAGATATGCGGTCGCCGGCCTCCCGCAGCCTGACCCGGCCAACCCGATCCACGACCAACTGCTCGGCTTCACCAAGCTGCGCCTGGCCCTGGCGCGGGGCGCCAGCTGGACGATGCTGACCTATCCCGATGCGCTGACACCGCTGCAGACCCCCGACGATGACGCTGCCGCCGACCCGGTCGGCAACCCGCTGGGGGCGGGGCCAAAACCCGACCCCGCCACCGCCCAGCAGGCCTTCGCGCTGGTCCACCATTTTGAGCGTGAGATCGACGAGCAGGGCGGCAGCGATGGCCCGCTCTCCCCCCGGACAAGGGAAGCGCTGCGCTACGCCTCGGTCATCGATCCCAAGGGCGCCGTCACGGTTGGCGGCTATGCCGAACATCAATATAGCTTGCGGCTTTCGCTCGCCAAGGCGATCGCGACGCCGCTGCTGCTCGCCCACGAGGTCCGCAATCCCGCCGATGCGCGCGCCGACCGGGTGCTCGACCCCGGCAAGGCGGCCCAGCAGCGCCAGACGCTCCATCTGCTCGGCTTCACCGCCGATCTCGACGCCGCGACCCTGACGCTCGATGTCAGCGCCGAGCATGTCCGCGCGCTGCTGAACGGCGTCTGGAACGCCGAGACCGAGCAGCGCGACACGGTCATCGACGGCTATCGCGCCCTCTACGAGCTGTTCGCCGAACTCGACCATGCGCTGGCCCGCGGCAAGGTCGTCTTCACCGCCCAGGTTTGGCATTTCGACAACCGCGCCGTCACCGGAGAAGCCTCGCCCTTCCTTGATTCGATGATGTGCCTGATGACCGGCACGCTGACCCTCACGGCACAACATGGCCTCGCCCAGGATCTGCAGAAGATCATCGATGCGCTGCTGGCCGCCGATTTCGCGACCTTCCAGACGCGCATCGACGCGGTCTGCTCGGGTGCGCTCGCGCTTCCCGCGATCCGGCCGGTCTCGCTGCTCGATGCGGCCTGGACCTGGTCGGGGACCGACCCCGCCAGCCCCGCCGACCCCCGCGAGCTCTCCTCCCGCGCCCATCTGTTGCGCCTCGGCTGCCGGATCGAGCGCCCGAGCGACCATGTAGTGCCCGAGAGCGCCGCCCGGGGCCGTTATCTGGCGCTGCCGCTGTCGGACGGATTGAAGGATCGAGCCTTCTGGCAACCGGCAGCGACCGCGACCGGCTATGAGGGACTGGCTGCCGCGGCGAAGAAGGAACTGACCCTGCAGCTGCAGGCGGGGAGCGCCCTGTTCGAACGCTTCGCCTGGATCGCCTGCCGCGACCGCTTCGCCAAGCGCGCGCCCGATAGCCGCGAGGCCCGCTTCGAGACCGCGCTGCGGCTCCAGTTCGGCGAAGCGACCCCGCACCTCCATGTCCCGATCTCGCAAATGCCCCAGGTCAACCGGGTCTGCGATCTCTACTACACCACCTATGGCTTCCTGCCGCTCGTCCGCCAGCGCTCGCTGCCCGATCCGATCGTCACCCTGGAATATGCCTTCTACCTGGTGGAGCTCACCCAGGCGATCCTTGACGGCACCGCCTTCGAGCGGCTCGAACTGAGCGATCCGGTTGCCGCTGCGGCCGGCGAGGAGATGCGCCGGCAGGTCGAGCTGCTGGCGGCCGGACCCGGCGGTCTTGCCGACCAGATCACCGATCTCCTGCTGCGGGTCGACGACCGCGAGGAGGTTATGCAGTTCCAGAAGGATCCGCTCTACACCAGGGTCGACGCGCTCATCCGGCGGGCGGAAAATCGTGATCCGGCCGACCTCGACGGCCCTTTGCCCGACGGCGAGCTGCGCCGTGCGCTGGTGCGCCGCTTCGCCACGCGCCCCGCCGATTTCGCGCGCCTGCGCGGTCTCGGCCTCGCGATCTTCGACCCCGACCGCTATGCGAGCGATCTCTATGGCCTGCGGATCAACAAGCGGATTCGCGAGGACCTCGCCGACCAGGCAGGCGATCTTCCGCGCAACGATGCCGATGAGTTTTCCGGCTTTGCGATCCTCCACCAGGACGACCCCAAAGCGCCCGGCAACCCGGTGCGCTTCCTGATCGATGCGCTCGACGAGGCATCCTATGATGCCGAGTTCACCATCGAGCAGAACCGCTACGTCGAGAAGGGCAAGCTCGTCCCCGATCACACCGATCCGACGCTGCTCGGGGCCGAGCGCCGGGTCGATGCGTCGGGCCAAAATTATGTCACCCTGCGCGGCGACGCCCAGGCGCGCACCGCCGAGGATGTCCTCGAAGCCGACCTCCCCGGCGCGACCTGGGAGCGGCGCTATCTTCCCGATGCCGCTTATGATCAATGGGCGACTGATCCGGTGACCGGGACCAAGGCCAAGCCGCGCCAGCTCGAAGCCAATGTCGTCCATTATAATCCGTCCTGGCGGGTCGCCGACGCGAAAGGGGGCAGGGTGGTCGCCTGGCAATATCTGCTGCCGTCGCGCCGTCCCCCGTCGCAGCCCGCGGTGCTCAACCCCAAGGCGGTGCTGAACAAGGGGCAGGCAAGCGACCTCGATCCGCGCACATCGCGCATCTGGCCCGCCGAGGGTGAGGATCCGGTGGCAAGCCTCTTCCAGAAGCGCGCCAGGGCGGCGCTGGCCGCCCGCGCCTCGGTCGCGGTCGACCTCGACGGCACGGAGGGTGCCGCCGACGCCCTGGCCCTCACCAAGCCGGCCGGCTTCGAGGCGGTCGAGAAGGATCTCGCTCGGCTCGGCGGCTGGCATTATCTCGATCGCACCCTCGCCCACCATTATTTCCTGGTCGACGCCGACCCCGACGCCAGTCCGGCCCAGCCGACCCAGAATGACGTGCTAGTGATCCAGACCGTCCAAGAGGACGCCGTGCCGGCCAGTGTCGTCACGACCAAGGCCGTCACCGATCTCACCCAGTCCAAGCTCTACCCCTGGTATTGGTGGGACCGGATGCGCCACAGCGGCCATGGGGTGCCGAGGCCGGCTGTAAAACCGACCGCAGCCGAGGTGGTCAGCGAACTCGCCCAGGCCTTCGACTATGACATCGCCGCCGGGCAGCGCGCCAACCGGCCCGACAACACCCTTCTCAACCCGGCACCCGCCGTCGACATGTCGCCCGACGCGGTCACCTTCGTGCCGCGATCGAAGGGCTCGGAGATTCTGCGCCGCGGCGCGGCAGGGGGCGACGCCCTCGGCCAGGTTGTCGCCTGCGAGATCCTTCTCGTCGAGGGGGAGGGCGTCGGGACCACGCCCTTCCGGCGCTATGCGGTGCGGGTCACGACTCTCGAATCCCCGTTCGAGCGGCGGCGCGTCCGGCTGCGGGTGCTGCGCAATTTCCGCGACATGGACGGCGATGCCGACAATGACATCGCCGAGGCCTTTCAAATGGCTTCGCCCCATTCGGAGTGGAGCGAGCTCGCCGACGGCAGACTCCGGCTGGCCGCGCGGGATTTCCTCGCCGCCAATGTCGCGCAGCCCGCCTGGGTGCTGGCCGCCCGGCCGACCCGCGCGCAGTGGGCGGCGATCGACATCGGCCTGCCCGATGGCGATCCCGCCCGGACCCTCGACTTCGGCCCGATGCTGCGCTCCGCGATCGACGCGGCCTCGCTGTTCGCCACCGGTCCGCGCTACTGGAGTGGCGACATTGCAACGGCCAAGCTCAAAATCTTCGGGATCGCGATCGACGGCGGCAGAGACGCCCATGTCATCCTCAAACCCGATGGCGATCGCGCCGAACGCCTCAATCGCCAAATCCTTATCGGCAACAGTTCGAGCGGTGCGGTGAGCTGGGCGGATGTCGACACACTAACCGCAAAGCTCGACCGCGGGCGGATCGTGTCCTCGCGCTTCGACCTCGCTTTCCACTGGGTCGACGAGGCTGGTAAATCGGTCATGGAACTCACCCTTCCCGTCCGCTTTGCGCCCGGTCCGCCCTGATGGCCTACACCTGCCAACAATGCTGAGTGAAGACTCCCAGTCCGAGGAACGGGTCCCCGGGCGATCGACGTCACCAAGTCATTGGCATGATGCACCATCCGACTTGTAGAATAGTCGTAGAGCCTTGATTCTAAATCAAACCTCATACCCCGACTGATCGTCTTTTCCTTGCGTCATACGTGGGTTCGATTACCGTTGCGTCGTCGAGCTCAGGTAGCAAGTGTTGAATTTCAGGCGAAAAAATCGACGAGGCCCATTCCGAGGTATCGCGGGAAAACAGATCGATCAGAAGCACAGCAAATCAATCGCTTAGCGCCTGAGTTCGAATCCCTCCCGCTCAATCAGTTCAAAGACAACCGGCAACTACTCACTTCAGTTGAGATGTGCGAGCACACTGCGGGATCCCCGTCTGCCACGGCTATGTCCGTTCCTAGCAAAAACTGCCGCTCATCTCCTATCTACGAATGAGCCATCGCAACTGGCAAAGTTCGACACCACGGTGGAGGGCTCAATCACAAGGGAGCGCCGCTGGGTCTGCTGTCGGGAGCGCTAACGAACCCGCTCTACGTTCGAGGAAGGCGCATTGACGACTGTCTGCTCCGCCCACCGTGATCGACCGCTTTCGGCTTGAAACGACGTTCAATTTGGCGATCGTGAACGATCGGATCTGGTCGTAAGCCGTCCGACGTGGAAGCGACCCACCGCTCATTGGGATGGGCCGCCCCAATGTCAGATTTCGGTCCGTTCTGCGAGGACGAGGGCATCCTCAATGTTCACGCCGAGGTACCTGACAGTGTTCTCGATCTTCGTGTGGCCCAGCAGGATTTGGATCGCTCGAAGGTTCCCGGTAGCCTTGTAGATCATCGACGCTTTCGTGCGCCGAAGCGAGTGCGTCCCGTACTCGGCGCGGCGAAGTCCGACCGCAACAACCCACTCATCCACCAGCCGAGCATACTGCCTCGTGCTGAGATGGCCCGCGCGATCGACGCGGCTCGGAAAGGCGTAGTCGTGGATAGTGCCGCCGCGGCGTTCGAGCCACGCGAGGAGGCTTGCTCTGACATCGGCCGTAAGCTCGAACTGAACAGGGCGTCCGGTTTTCTGCTGCATGACGATCGCTCGGGTTCTGATATTAGGCCCGGAGACGAGGTCGCCGATCTTGATCTTCACGAGATCGCAGCCTCGCAACTTGCTGTCGATCGCCAAGTCGAACAGCGCTCTGTCGCGAAGGCGGCCCTCCCGATCCAAAAGAAGCGAACGGACCAGATTTGCTTCTGCGTCAGCGGTCGCTTTGTGCCGACTGTCTTGCCCGCATTCCACACCGGGCGGCGATGCGTGGCAGGATCATACTGTGCATGTCCCATTGTTCGTCTCCATGGCCGTGATTGGCCGTGGAATGAACGTGGTCACCTGGATAGCATTGCGGGTCGCCCTGTCAGCAACCGACCCAGAGCCGGTCGCTCAGATCAATGACCCTGGATGTCCGCTTCTGTCAGAAGCTGCCGATGGGACGCCTCGAAGCGGCCCGTCAGTAAGGCGCCCCAATTTGGCCATTGAGACCAGGTCGCGGCTACCCTGAAAGCGGCCGTTCGATCGAGCGGCACGAAGCTCCCAAATCAATGGTTAACTATGCCGGATTTATCACCGACTGCACGAACTGAAAGAGTGGCCGAAATACCTCGAAATACTCATCACCCAGTTGGAATTATCTCCCTGGCGAAATACTCCTTCTGGGCATCCGATCTAATGACGATCATCACGCCACCTCCCGGCGCTGCTTCGCTCTAAAAAAATTATCTGCCTTCGGATCGCCATAGAACAGGTATTCTATTTCACACAGGGAATCCCCGCCAAAACATTCGTTGTTCGCAGCATCCTTAGCGACCGAGGCGCGGATATCTGCATTCTGGGGCACGGGAAGCAGAAGTGCATAGACCTTGCCAATACATAGCGGGAACAACCTTGGTGCGCTAGGCGGGTGAGATGCCTAGGGTCGAAACCCAATCAGCATCTTGAGGAATGCTGGTTTTCCTGATTCACTGGCGGGTGGATCAGGAGGATTGAGGCATGGCACTGTTCTGGTTGTCGGATGAAGCGTGGTCGGCGATCGAGCCGCACCTGCCCAAGAACCAGCCCGGTGCCCGGCGGGTAGACGACCGGCGGGTGATATCCGGGATCGTGCATGTGCTGAAGGTGGGCTGCCGCTGGTGCGACTGCCCGGCTGATTACGGGCCGTCGACGACGATTTACAACCGGTTCAACCGCTGGTCGCGCCGTGGCTTCTGGCTCAAGCTGCTCGACGCACTGGTGGGGGCTGGCGTGGTGGCGAAGAGCACCGCGATCGACAGCACCTACATCAAGGCGCAACGCGCGGCGTTCGGCGGAAAAGGGGGCGACAGATCCAGGCGATCGGTCGCTCGCGCGGTGGCTGGACGACCAAGATCCACGCCCTCACCGATGTCATCGGCCGTCCCTATGCCCTGATGCTGACGGCTGGCAATGTCAGCGACGTGAAGGCGGCCCCCGCGCTGCTCGAACGTGCTGGCCGGATGCGTTATCTGCTGGCCGACAAGGGCTACGATGCCGACCGGCTGCGCCATTCGCTCCGTGATGCCGGAGCCGTTCCTGTTATTCCCGGACGGCGGAACCGCAAACGCACAATCCGATACGACAAGGAGCGCTACCGCGGCCGCCACCTGATCGAAAACGCCTTCTGCCGTCTCAAGGATTTCCGCCGGGTCGCTACCCGCTACGACAAACTCGCCGGCAACTTCCTCTCAGGCGTCGCTATCGCAACTGCGCTCGCCTTCTGGCTATGATTGAGTCTCAGCCCTAGGGTTAACCGCCCTCGTGGATGATCGCGACGGCGTCCGCGAGCGTCTTGCACAAGGTCTCAAGATCGTTGATCGCTCCGTCGTAGAGGGCATCGAGCGCCGGGCCCCAGCCTCCTGTCACCCCTCTCTCGTCCATGCCGAGCCGCTCCAATCCAGTGATCGCGCCTGCTTCGATCTCCTTGCGGTGTCCCTTGAGCTGGCGCAAATCCGAGATGACGAAGAGGTGGTTGAGCGGCCGCCTGGAACGAGCGTCCTCATGGAAGCGGTGAACGATTTCGGCGCCGGCATCGCTCAAGCTGAAGCCGGCATCGGTGGCCACCTGGGCGAGACATGCTATGCGATCCAGGAGCTTGAGACCGCGCAGATCCTTGACGCGGTCGCGCTTCTCGCCGATCTTCTGGACCATCCTGCGCAGATGTCTTTCGGCCAAGGCTTCGACGGTCAGCTTGTCGAGGTCGAGGCAGCGCTCCAGGAAGGCGTCGCGCCCCATGTCGATCGGTGCGTGACGCGCGACCTGCTTCACGAAGGGCCCCATCCACCACCCGTTGTATTCGAGGAATTCTCGATCCAGTCCGACTAGGTCCGCACCGCTCAGCTCTGGCAGTTCAAGCCGGTCGTTCAGCTCGGCGAGCAGCTCTCCTACTTTGGTAAGCGCCTGCACGAGCGCCTTTGCTCTCGATGCGATGTTGCGCGCCTGCCTTGCTTTCGGACCGGTGACGGCAGGCGTCGGCTGTATGGCGTGCGCGTGCCAGTGTCGGATCACCCGGTGAGGCGTTCCCTCGTATAGCTTCTTGAGCTCGACGCGGATCACGTCGCGGCCGACACGTTCGCAGTGGCCGACGCTCCATTGGCCTTTGAACGATACGGCGCCGCTTTCAGGGTGCACGCTGAAGCCTGGCCGGTCCTCGTAGATCGCAAGCACGGTATCTCTGACGTAGACCCAGTCGTGCATCCGAGCCTTCCGGGCGACGTCACGGGTGACCGGACCGCTCAGTCCCGGCCAGACCAGTCCCTCCCGTTCGAGCGTATCGGCCGTGACGGGCATGTCGCCCGGACCAGCGATCACCCGGGCTCCCCAAACCTGCGTAACGTATCCGCCATCGCGGTATCTCGACACGTCGACGCTGCGGCCCCTGAGGTCCTCGCACACCCGGTCCTTGGCTCCGAGCAGCTGCTCCGCCGCGTCATCCTGGAATGCGCTGCGATACTCGTAGTAGACCTGGATCAGATGCATGCCACGCAGGGTGAGGTAGTCCTGCAGGTGGCCGCGGGAGATACGAGCGCGGGCACCCGACACCCTCTGCGAGTCGTAGAGTGAAGGCTCGTCTACGATCGCGATGTCGGTTTGCGGCGCGGCCGGATCATCCCAGTGCTGCGCGCCGTTCGGGCCGGCGCGCGGCATGAGGCCATAGGTCATCGCGAAGCCGGGATCGAGCACCAGTGCGGTCTGGTTGGCCTGCGTCCACCCCAGGATCAGCGGCTCGCACTCAATCCTGCGTCCCTCGTGATAGGCGGAGACGTGGAACCGGGGTTTCAGCTGCCCAGGAGACTCCGGACCGGGACGGCCGGTGGATTCAACTTCGTGGTTGAACGCGCGCAGTTCGCCGTCGAGCGACGCAAGATCCTCGGTAGTGACGAGTGCGCTCCATAGGATGCGCTGGCCTGGCACGATCGCGTCGTCGTAGCCGCGCATCTCGGCGACCGTGACCATCTCCTCGCCCCATGGATCCTCCCGCGCCAGGCCACGCATCATGTCGGGCCACCAATCCTCATCCATCGCCAAAGTCCTCGCGCGTTGCTCCCGCAGAGGTAGTCGATTCTAGGTGCCTTGGTGAACACCACACAAAAGTTGCGAGGAGTCTGTGTGGTCTCGAAGCGATTGCGAGATGCGGCAGGCTGCCGTCGCCGCTGACATGATGGCATTGCCTGGACATGGTGGATGACCGGGAGCTCAGGGCGTGCCCGAACTTCCTGCTTGAGCGGCATGGAGCCGACGCTCGCTACCTTGCCGAAAGTTGAGCTGAAGAGCTGCGGAGAGAGGCGATGAAGCCTGTCGGCCAGCCTTCGGCATCGCTGATCGGATCGCCAGGCTCGAGGACACTGATCCGGCAGGGCGGATTAACTGGTGCCGATAGGTTCTCGGCATCGGCTCGTCGCACGCTTCAGCGCTCACGGCGTGGTTGGTTACTCCGTACGAACGACGGAGGCGTCTACCTGCTCGATGTCGATCGCGATTTTGCGGGACTGAATCGCTCGCGCGTGGTCCGCTGATGGCTGGCAGCTCTTGAAGATGCCCGATCGATCGGCGTTCCAAAAGACAACATTTTATGCAACACGATGGAGATGGGACGGCCTGCTCGCATTCTGGATATGGACCTGGCCCAGCATGCGCGCGATCACATGGCGGCTCACGGCCTTAGCATGCGCCAGCTGGCAGACATGGTCGATATCGACAAATCCACGCTCAGCCGCTCGCTCGAGGCGGGCGCCTTCTCTCAGGCCGTTCTGCGGCGATTGAAGGACATCCTTGATCCGGCGGCGCCTGGCAGCACCGTGACCGAACTAGTGCGTAAAGCGTTGCGTTTACGAGAAGCATCCGATAGACTGCGCGAACGCGCAGACCGGCTGTTGATCGAAGCCCTCGACCAATCTTCTGCAACGAATTAGGAGCGCCCGCATGGCCAGCAGCAAGCAGCTTATCGCGATGATTCGCAGCCATGCGGCAGGCGATGACGAGCGCTTTCTGGCAATCGCGGACCACATCGCCTCGGACGCCCGCAAGGCCGGGCACCACCGGATGGCGGATGAGATCGGCACGCTCATCGGATCGCTGCGTGAGGAGGCGGGCGAGCGGAGGATCGCTTCGAAGCCGACGATGATTGCCGCGCCGCGGGGCGAACTCGCCTCGTTGGTGCGTGCGTCCTATCCCGAGACCCGCTTGTCGGATGTTGTGCTCACCGACGAGATCGAGCGGCGACTGCGCAAGATCGTGCGCGAGCACCGCGAGCGTGGTGTTCTCGCCGAACGAGGATTGCTGCCGCGACGGAAGGTTCTGCTTTCCGGGCCTCCCGGGACGGGCAAGAGCCTTACGGCGGCGGCCATCGCCGGCGAGCTGGGGCTGCCCTTATTCACGGTTCAACTGGACGGCGTGATCACCAAATACATGGGCGAGACTGCGGCCAAGCTCCGGATCGTCTTCGACGCGATGCAGGGTGCACGCGGCGTGTACTTCTTCGACGAGGTCGATGCGCTGGCCACGAAGCGCGGCGCGGAGAACGACATCGGCGAGGCTCGCCGGATGCTCAACTCGTTCCTACAGTTCCTCGACGAGGACTCCTCTGGTAGCCTGCTTCTGGCCGCCACGAACCACCAGGAGCTGCTCGACCGCGCGTTCTTCAGGCGCTTCGAGGCGATCGTGCGCTACGATCTGCCGCCGCCCGACCATGTGCGTCGCCTGCTGTCGAACCGCCTTCCGCAGTTCGACCTTTCCGCGGTTTCATGGCCTGAGGTGTCCGCAGCGGCGGACGGGTTGAGCCAGGCGGACATCGTCGCTGCAGCAGACGACGCCGCGCGAGACGCCGTCCTTGAGGAGGATGGTCAGCTTACCGACTCGACGATCCTGCAGGCCATTAGGGACAGGAAGCAGCCGCACAGGTAAGTGGTGCTCTGGCACTCGCAAGTGTCGAATGCTAGCGTGCTGTAATGGCTCGACATCGGCACATAATCGTCAAAGGCATTGGGCAAGTCTCCGAGAGCTTTCAGCCTCACGGCGGTGGCGATCGATCGCTCCCTTCCGAGGTTCAGAACCGGGCGATTCATGCTCAGAGGCTTCGGGGCGACCTCGCGACGGTATCCGAGTCTCTTCGAGATGCCGCCATCGCTCAGGCGTCGATGGATGTTCCTGCTCACAGACGAGGGGTCACCGTCTCGGTCACCTCGAGGGAGGGGCAGGAACTGGTCGTCGGCGAGGCTCGACGGGCTACCAGCACGGGGATGCAGCTGCTGAATGTCCAGCGGCATGCCCGGCGGGAAGAACGGCGTGGCCACGACAGGGCGGTTTACTTCCTGAGCGGCAACGCCATCGAGTCGCTGAACAGGACGCTTGCCGAGTATGAATCGTGGACCGACGACGTGGGCGTCGATCGACTCAATCAGAGCGATCCGGATGAGAAAGCCTCCAACCGGCCACGGAACTTCTGGTTGTTCGAAAGCGCGGACGAGTTCCGCCTGGCAACCGTAGAGGATCTCTGGACCGACTCCCCGGCCAACTTCCCGCGAGAGCGGGGCGCCGTAGAGTGGGAGATCTGGGTTCGTAGTCCGCTCGTGGACGTCTTCGAAGCTGCGGTGAGCGCGTTGGGCCTGCAGCTGTCGGGACGTCGCACCGAGTTCGTCGACATCCTCGTCTACAACGTGATCGCCACGAAGGCGGCCTTGACGCGGCTGATCGGCAGTAGCGCGGCGGTCGTCGAGCTTCGCGGTGCTTCGAACTTCATCGCCGAGCATGCCGATCTCCCACCTCCGGAGCGGATCGCGCAGTATCAGAGCCTCGCGGCGCGCGTGGTGCCGCCGCCGCCGGGAGCTCCGTGGGTCACGCTCCTGGACAGCGGCGTGAACCAGGCGAACGCGCTGCTCTCGCCGGCGCTGCCGGCTGCACGCTGCCTTGCGGCGACGCGCGCGTGGGACCCGATGGATCCGGACGGGCACGGCACGAAGATGGCGGGTGTCGCTCTTTATGGGGATTTGGCTGAGACGGTGGCACAGACCGGTCCGGTCACCTTGGATATCGGGTTGGAGTCGGTGGCTGTCTTCAATCCCGGAAGCACGGTGCGCATACCCGGGCGAGATGCGATCGCCCGAGGAGTGGCGGCTGCCGAAGCGGTCAACGACCATCAACGGGTCTTCTGTCTGGCAGCGACGGCCGTTGGCGAGCCTGAGGACGGCAAGCCGACCTCGACGTCCTCGACGCTCGACAAGCTCGCGTTCAACGACGGGTCTGCAACTCGGTTGTTCTGCGTTGCCGTCGGCAACGTCGAGACTTCCGCTGCTCAGCCCTATCAGGTAGCGGACTACCATTCGTTGAACGACGGTCACGGCATTCAGTCGCCGGCGCAGGCGCTGAACGTCCTCTCGGTGGGCGCCGTCACGAACAAGTGCACAGGGCCCTCGCCCTTGGCGGACTTGGGCAGCTTGTCGCCGCGTTCGCGAACCGCACAGCCATGGAACTTCCGGCCTCGCCATCACAAGCCCGACATAATGATGGAGGGTGGGAATCACGGCATCGATCCCGGTGGGCGCACCTCGCGGCCGCACGCACCCGACATGATCGCCACGACGTCGAACGACCCTGTCCGTCGTCCGATAACCTACACAGGCGACACGAGCGCCGCCTGTGCTGCCGCCGCCAGGCTCGCCGGTCGAGTGCTGGCCCGTTATCCCGCAATGCGGCCCGAAACGATCCGCGGGCTGCTCGTCCACTGTGCCGAGTGGACGGACGCGATGAAGTCGCGGCGGCAGGCGATGATCAGCGCCGGTGCGACTGGGGAGCAGGCCACGCTGGCGGTCCTCGACTGCTTCGGCTGGGGCGTTCCGGACGAGGAGCGCGTGTTCTGGAGCGCTGACAACGCGCTTACGTTGATCGCGCAGGATGAACTGCGTCCGTTCAAGCGCGAGCCCGGCAGAACCATCACCCTCAAGGAGATGAAGTCCTTTCGGCTTCCTTGGCCCGATCGGGCTTTGCGCGCGCTAGGGGCGACTCCGATCGAAATGCGGTGCACTCTATCGTATTTCGTCGAGCCCGACCCGCACAGCGCCGGGTTGCAACGGCCGCAGCTCTACTCGTCCCATGGGCTCAGCTTCGACTTCCAGCGTTTCGAGGAAAGCGAGTCTCGAGCAGAGCGCCGGGTCAATCGGGCAGTGGTGGCCTCAGGTCCGGGAGCGTCGGACGATGGCTGGACGCTGGGCTGGCGCAAGCGCAACCGCGGCACGCTTCATCATGACGTCTGGAGTGGTCCGGCCTATGAGCTGGTAGGGCGTCGTCTGCTGAACGTGACGCCGAGTCGCGGCTGGTGGGCGACCAACCCGAGCACGCCGCCCGAGGACGTGGCTGTTCCCTTCAGCCTGATCGTGTCCATCAGGACTCCGGCGACCACCAACGATCTCGTGGCGGAGGTTCGGGCCCTTGTGCCTGCCGGCGCGATCGTCGATCTCCCAAGTCTCGTCACGACCTGACGAAGCTGGCCATGACGTCACCATGTGCCAGGTAGGCGAGTGCGGCGACGGATGCGTTGGCGTTCTTCAGCCGCGCCTTGCGCACGGCCTCCCCTAGCGGAGCGCAGCTGTTCACCAGATCCGGGAGACAATCCTGTGCCATGGTGAAGGCGACAGAGTCCTGCACCGCCCAAAGCGGAGCTATCAGTCCACCGAACCCGCTGGCCGCTACCGCGGCGCCCCAGCCGGTGTTCATGCCGAGCATCTCGGCGCCTGCGGACGCCTCGCATGCGTTCAGGACGAGGAGCGGTCCGTCCCGAATGCCGATCCGCACCGACGATTGGTAGACGTCCATCAGACCGACAGGTGCGTCTTCGAGATCGATGCCGCCGTCGTTCGAGCCGGTGTCTGCCCTGCCATGACCAGCAAAGTGAAGCATTTTCACGATGCCATCATAGTCGCCGTCCAGAAGATTCAGGAATTCGTCGCGTGTGGGATTCATCCTTACGGCGCCGAGCGTCGAGCGGATCCAATCTCCCTCTTGGGCGGCCGCACTGAGGCGCTGGGAGCTGTATTCAGGAACGAAGGAGACGATCTCGCCATCGCCGAAGGCGGCCCGCATGGGATGCTTCGAGTTGAGCGGCCATCGAGCGACGGGATGTTCGACGTAGAGATGGTCGACCGCTCCATCGTCGAGGTCCGGCTTCATCATCTCCCAAGGGATGTGCGGGTCGTCGGTGGTGAACTGGATCGCGAAGCCGGGTCCGATTGTGTCGCGACAACGCGCATAAGCGCTTTGGAAGCCGGCGGGAGCCTTTCGCCAGATCGCCTCGCCGATGCCTCGCATGGTTCGTCGGAACGAGTTCGCAGGAAGGTTGGGGCACGACTGAAGCAGCGTATCCGCGAAGATCTTCGGTGGAGCGCCGAGCTCGACCAAGCTGCTGCCGCTCGAGGCGCCTGCGGGACCGAACGCCGTCCACATCCACATTTGCCGATCGCCCTCCATCGCGGAGATCATCACGCTCATGGCGGGTCCTTGGGCGTCCGGGACGATGGTCACTGTGGGTCGGGCGCCGGAGACTCGCTCGGGCGGTGCGGGGGCGGGCTCCGCAGAGGGAACGTGCTGCTCGGCCTCAGCGGTCGCGAGATCGATGCTGAAGTGACCGCAGATGCGCGTGCCGTGCAGGTAGGAGACGAGCAGCACGGCCGGCGAGCCTGCGACGTAGTCTTCCGCAACGGTGCACGCAAACCGGGCCGACGTTGGATCGCCTGTTCGGCGTAGGGTGATCGTGCCGGTCTGCGGGGCTGCCGTCGCGAGCCACTCGCCGGCGATCTGCACCGAGACGTCGATTTCCGACCAGTCCGACGGGAAGCTGCCGATCGAGATGGGCTGCCCATGAGCGGCCGCATCTGTGGACAAACCGACGATGACGTCGATGGAGGCGCCGGGTTTGACCTCACCCGACTTCTCGACCGTCGGAAAGCGGCCGACCTCCACGGGCTCGGGCGCTGCTTCCGGCTGGACCGAGCCGTATTCGATGCCGGGTCCTTCGATCCGCTCCCCGGTGCTCCGGCGCACGATCTCGCTCCACGACGGCATGCGCTCGTGTTCTGCGGTGCGGGCGTCTTGCAGAAAAGGCTTGTCGAAGAAGTTGTCCTCGTCTGCAGTGTCGCTCGCGCCCGTGAGGAATGCGGCAACCTCGAGCCGGTTCGCAACTTTGAAGACGCCGTCGAACGAGAGTGCCAGTCGCTTGGCGTCGCTGCGGCATCCCTCGCTCGCGACCTCGCCCTCGAGGACGACCAGATCCCCTTCGATCGCAATGCGCAGTTCGGTCACTTCGTCCGGATGGCGCACCTCCAGAGCGGCGCGCAGCTTTTGGGCAAGTTCGGCCGCACTATGCCAGCTGTAGTCCATCATCCCCCCAAATTCTGCGCTTGCCCGCCCTGAAGGCCGCCGTGCTTTCGCGTTCAGTTGTCGAGGAGACCGCTCGCTGGATCAAGCGCCTCGTTAAGTTCGCTCTCAGAGATCTGGCCCTCGGGATCAGCCATGATGTCGATCATTCCGACTCCTGCGGTCTGCTGAGGATAGAAGGCTAGATAGTCGTGCTGCTTTTGGATCAGTGGATCGCCCCAAGGTTCGGTGCGCGACGTGGAGTAGTTGAACCACAGCCGCTTCGGACCTGAAGGCCCGAAGTGTAGGAACTGCGCGATCGATTCCGGATCGGGGTGGTCGTGCATCGCGCCACTGGTCGAGATCGCCATCTGACGGCAGTCGAGGAGTTCGATAAGCTCGCGTGAAGTGTTCTTCTTGCTTCCGTGATGCGATGCTTTGAGCAGATCTACCCGATAGCGGCCACTTCCCTCCCTTTTCGCCAAGGGCCTGATGGAGGCGGCGAGAACGTCTGGATGAGCATCGCCGCTGAGGAGGACGCGCCGGCCCTTCCATTCCGCGACGAACGCGATGCTCGAGCCGTTCGGAGCCTTGGTGTCGGTAGCTCCGCCGGCGATCAGGTCCTCGACCACGATCGGCGACGGAAAGGGTGCCGTCGAACGTCCCGCCGAGGCCCGCATGTCTTCGCCTCGAGCGGCCGAATCGCTTCGCCGCTCCTCCCATTCGCTCCACATCCTGGCCAGCTGCTCGGAAGTGGGGGACAGCAAGGTTATCCTGAGCCCTTCGATCTCGATGGGAGCGGACCCTGCAGTTTCCACCGACGCCACGCGATCGTCGAACGGCAGGTTCATCGGCAAGCGCAGTCTCGCGATGGCCTTTGACCATTCGTCGCCTTGGCGAACGCTGCGCGTGTTGAGCGATGAGACGCGACGCATCTCGTCGTAGCCGTTGTGCCAGACCTGTTGAGGCAGCAACGGACGGTTCACGTCCTTCAGGTAGGCGAGCGCGCCCTCGATATGGTCGGCATCAACGTGCGTGAGAACGTAGAGCGCCAGCCTTTCGCCCTTGTCGGCGATTGCGGCGAGTTCGTCATTGAGATGCGGGTAGGCGCTCTTCCGTCCGCCGTCGATCACCATGTGGTGAAGAGGCCCGTCGCCCCAAGACAGTAGGAGACAGTCACCGTCAGCGGCGGGCAGCATCTTCAGACGGAACGTGGTCAAGCTTCCCTCTCTCAGTATTCGACACTAGGCGCCCTTGCCTAGCGACACCCGTTACCGTGCGCGATTACTTTCGCTGCCTGTAATGGTGGGCGACGACGGTTTCGAACCGGAGACTCCCTCGGTTTGAACGAGAGGCTCTACCCTAACGTCCGCTTCGTCGCCATTCTGCCCGAAAGTTGCCGGTCCGCAACCGGCCCAGCTTCTGACGTTCCAAGGTGCCGGTCGGGCGAAAGTTGAACGTCGGCTTCTGACAAGAGCCGCCGTTCGACACGCCGCGAGCGAACGGCAGCTAAGTCCCCAAAGCCAGCCGTCCGGGACGCCGCAATTGGCGAGATGAACGAACGGCCGCTTCCGGGATCGACAGCGGATTGGTCGAATGACCGCGATGGGGCGCAACGCTGCCAGATCGCTTTGCGCTGAGCGAATGGCCGGTTTTGGAGGAAGCTGCCGTTCACAACCGGATCGGCGAACGACGCATTTTGGGTCGGAAGCCGTCCGGCAGCTTCCGGCCGCGAGGACCCAGAAACGGACACTCGCAGCTGAGCTGCCCCCTTCTGAGTGGTCCATCGACTATGACAGTCTGGACCAGGGAAGGGACAACGAATGCCTTTGAAGAAACACAAGCCCGAGGAGATCATCGGCAAGCTGCGTGAGGTGGAGATCGTGCTGGGCCAAGGCGGCACGACCGCCGAAGCGTGCCGACGGATCGCGGTCAGCGAGCAGACCTACTATCGCTGGCGCAAGGACTATGGTGGCCTGAAGACGGACCAGGCCCGTCGGATGAAGGATCTGGAGAAGGAGAACGCCCGGCTGCGGCGTGCGATTTCGGATCTGACGCTGGACAAGCTCATCCTGCAGGAGGCGGCAAAGGGAAACTTCTGAGCCCCGCACGGCGCCGGCGCTGCATCGACCAGGTCCGGGAGGTGCTGGACGTGTCCGAGCGGCGCGTGTGCCGCGTGCTTGGCCAGCACCGGTCAACGCAGCGCAAAGTGCCGTGCGGGGCTAATGATGAGCAGGCGCTCACCGACGACGTCGTCGCGCTGGCAAAGCAGTATGGGCGCTACGGTTACCGTCGGGTAACCGCACTGCTGCATGCGGCGGGTTGGTCTGTGAACCACATGGCGTAATCAGGAGCGGTGCTCGTTGGGATAGCCTGTCGTCCCCTGAAGAGGAGGACGGAAGATGACCTGCTATGTTGGCCTAGATGTGTCGATGAAGGAGACCGCGATCTGCGTC
>NZ_JAKRET010000027.1 GCF_022664395.1 Sphingomonas lacusdianchii
GCGGTCGCGGAAGCGACCGAGGCGATGGAAGGCGACGGCGCGGGCGAGGCTGTTGCGCGCCTCGCCCTTGTTCAGTTCGGCGGTGACGGTGCGCCGCAGGTCGGCGTCCTCGAACCAGCGCAGGGTGGGGGCCGGTGAGAGGATGGTCGAAATCGTACGCTAAGGGTCCGCTGTTAGCGTGTCATTCCGCCCCGAGCCGGGACCGATTAGGGCGCATAGATCGCGTGACGGGTTAGGTGACACCGTTCGATGCCGATCGAGCTAGACAGGCGCTCCGTCACGCATACGCACGTTTGCGGAGCGTCCCATTTCTCCATCTTCGATGCGCCATTTCGGGAAAACCTATTCGGGAACAGATTTTGGGAAAACCGGGCAGTCGCGACCTGCGCGATCAGCGCATACTCCCCGGCTGTCTCGCTACGAGTTCCCAATCGGGAAGCTCGCCAGCCACTCTCCAACTACGGATGCCGTTCAGCCACTCTGCCGCTCGCGCACGAGGCTGCGGATACGGATGTCCGGCAAAGCCACCGCGCCTCCCTCGGCCACAATGTCGACGCGTTCGGGTGGGGCGGAAAAGAACTGAAGCATGGTTCCGGATGCTTCCCCGCGCATGCCGAACAACTCGATGGAGGTGCGATCGACGACCAGGCGCATGTCGGTTGTGGTGGTGCCTGGGAGCGTCGACCAGATCGCTCGATCGACCATGGAACGGTGTCGGAAGCCTTGCGTGCCGCTGCGATCGATCAAGAAGCCAGGGTAGCTTCCCGCGTCGAAAGCAGCGCTCAGCGTTTCGCCCGCGGCGTTGCGCAGCCGCACCGACAGGACCGCGCCAGCGTCCGCCTGGAGTTGTAGCGCAATGTCCACAGCGCTCCCGGGTGGCAGTGCGGCGCTGGCAAGAAGCCCCGTGCTCTTGGCGCGGCTTCCCTCCAGGAGAGTCCGGCCGGCGATGCCGTCGAGCGGTACCGGCGTCTGCACTAGCCGCCAATCGTCGCTATGCCGGCGCAGCGTCAGCCGCCTGGGCAGCGTCATCGCGCCGCGCGACGGGCTCGCCGGTACATCGTTGCAGTAAAGCCAGTTGCTCATCCAAGCGATCGCAACCGGCGGTCCATCGACGTCGGCGTAAGTCTGGAGCGCGTAGAAGTCCTGGCCGAAGTCGGCGAGCCGCGTGGCGCCATCCTCTACCTCGAACCGCCGCCCGTCGAACTTGCCGACGAAATACTGGACGGCGCTGCCACCAAGCGGTGCGCCGGGATTGATGGAGACAAACAGCACCCAACGCTTGCCGCCGCCCTCGACCGGCACTTCCACCAGATCCGGGCACTCGTAATCGATGCCGAGCAGCCCGGAATGGCCGAACGACCCCAGTTCGCTCCAATGCTTCAAGTCGGGCGAACCGTAGAACATCACCCGGTGCTCGCGCGAGCGAACCACTGTCATTACCCAGCGCCCGGTCGGCGCATGCCAGAATACCTTGGGATCGCGGAACGAGGCGGAGCCGACGTCCAGCACCGGGTTCCCCGAGTATGCCGCGAAGGTACGACCACGATCGGTGCTGGTCGCGATCTCCTGCGCCTGTCGTGTCTCCGACGCCCGGGTATAGACCGCAACGAGACCGCCCGGCCTGCTTTTGAAAAGGCCGCTGGTATTGTCGCGATCATATACTGCTGATCCGCTGAACGCCTGCCCTGCGGCCGTCTCGCCGAGCGCGATCGGCAGCTCGCGCCAGCGCACCAGATCCGGGCTGACCGCGTGACCCCAGTGGACGTGGCCGGCCTTCGGCTCGAACGGGTTGTGCTGGTAAAAGAGATGATACTCGCCCTGATGGTAGATCAGACCGTTGGGATCGTTCATGAATCCTTTTGCGGGCGCGTAGTGGATCAGGGGATGATACTGGTCCGACGGGGTCTGTTCAGCAAGCGCGACCCCGGGAGCGAGGACGGCGGCCATGCCGAGCTTCGAGAAGGTACGCCGGGAAAGATCCGCCGTTCTGTCTTGATCGTCGCTCATTGCCGGTTCTCATCTTGGCTTGGTTCGGAGCCAGTCGGCTTGTAACGCCGTCCACCGTCATCCGACCTGACCTGTGCTGTGGCCGGTTCGATCTCCCGACACCAGCGTTCGATTGCTGTTTCAACGCGCTGCGCCCCAATCCGACCACGCACCGTCCAGCGGATCATCGCCCGGGCAGAGCCGATCGCGTCATCAAGTGCCGCCGCGGCTGCCCGCATCTCGCGACCACCCCGCGCCCGGGATCGAAGCCAGCACTCTCCGGCCCGGTCGACCATGGCGACGGGATCAGGCGTAAACAGGAACTGGCTGAACAAAAGTCCGATGCCGCCCCCGACAGCGGCGTCAGCGACACGCTGCAGCCCAGCGCCTGCCTGCTCCCCTGCCACAACGATTACGGCCGATGCGCCTGCCTGGATGATCATGACCGCGTTGAGGCCGAAACTCGCTGCTGCCAGCATCGCCATGGGCGTGACGACGGCGATGCGCAGAGTGGGATCGATGGGCAGCGACCGGGCGAACTCGCCTACGCCGATGCCGAGACTGACCCCGACCAGCATCCCGATCGCTTGCCGACCATGGCTCGGAATGCCCGGCGACAGACAGACAATCGCCGCGATGGCCGCGAAGACCGGCGGGTGATCCCCGAACAGCGTTCTCGCCGCCCACCAGGAAAGCACGGCGGCAATGGTCGAGAGCAGGATGCCGCGAAGGGACTGGAGCCAATTGCGCGTCGGGGCATTAATCAGGCTCGTAAAGTGCATGACCGATGAACCCCTCTCGAGTAGCTTGGTTCTCATCGGCGTGTCTTGCGAGCTTGCGATCACAGAGCCGCCGGTTCGCACGTAACATGCGTTTAGGCGGCCGACCCATTCCAGAGCTATCGGAATGTCGCCGGCTTGCCTGTGAACCCGCAATCCCAGTGCGGTGAAGCCTCGCTAGGGCAAACGATCGCTCCGATGACACCGAACGCGTTTCTCTTCGATCTGGATGGTACGCTGGTCGACAGCGTCTATCAGCACGTCCTCGCCTGGCATGAGGCGCTGCGCGAGGATGGCATCGACCTGTCGATCTGGCGCATTCACCGAAAGATCGGGATGAGCGGCGGCCTGTTCGCCGATCAGCTGCTCCGCGAAATCGGCCGTGATGTCGACGAGGGCATGATCGAGCGACTGCGCCTCCGCCATGCTGAGGCATATCGGCGGCTAGCGGTTTCAGTTGTGCCGCTGCCCGGCGCGCGCGAGATGCTTGCCGGCCTGACCGATCTCGGCATTCGATGGGCGATCGCGACCAGCGGGCGCATGGAGACGGCCGCCCCCAACCTCGCCGCACTTGGCGTCGACCCGAACGCCTCGGTCGTGGTCACCCGCGACCAGGTCCGCTTCGCCAAACCCGATCCCGACCTGTTCGTGGAAGCCGCGAGACAACTCGACGTGCCGATCGAGAGCGCCATCGTCGTTGGCGACAGTATCTGGGACATGCTGGCCGCGGCGCGTTGCCGCGCCTTGGGTGTCGGGCTGTTATCCGGCGGCTACGGCTCGGACGAACTCGAGCGAAGCGGCGCACTTCGGGTGTACGACGACCCGGCCGACCTCTTTCGCCATCTTGACGAAGTCGCTTCCCGAGCCCGGTGAGGGACTCTGGATGTTGCCGATCCTGAGGCGTCGACATTTCTTCAGACAAGATGTCAATTCACAAGAAGACAATATCGCAAGTTAGAAGAAGTCGGAAATTTCCGTCTCACATAGATCAAGTGATTAGAAATTCTAGACAACCTGGGGAACTTGGCCCGTATCAGCAGCTTCTGGACGTTGTAACGCTGCTGGGACCAAATCCATGAAAGCTGTCGTATTCCACGGGATCGGTGACATTCGCGTCGACGATGTGCCGGAGCCCAGCATCGAGCAGCCAACCGACGCGGTGGTAAGGCTGACCGCCAGCGCGATCTGCGGCACCGACCTGCACTTCGTGCGCGGCACGTTCAGCGGCATGAAGAAGGGCCAGGTTCTGGGGCACGAGGGCGTCGGCATCGTCGAGGCGGTCGGGCCCGAGGTGAAGAACATCAAGGTCGGGCAGCGGGTGATCATCCCGTCCACCGTCGGCTGCGGCCATTGCCAGTTCTGCGAGCACGAATTCTACGCCCAGTGCGACAATGCCAACCCGATGGGCAAGCGCGCGGGCACCGTGTTCTTCGGCGGGCCGGAGGCGGCGGGGAACCTGAAGGGCCTGCAGGCCGAAAAGGCGCGCACGCCCTGGGCGGACACCAACCTGGTGCCGATCCCGGACTCGATCAGCGATGATCAG
Source organism: Sphingomonas lacusdianchii (assembly GCF_022664395.1). Classification (GTDB taxonomy): domain Bacteria; phylum Pseudomonadota; class Alphaproteobacteria; order Sphingomonadales; family Sphingomonadaceae; genus Sphingomonas; species Sphingomonas lacusdianchii. The sequence continues at coordinate 4,309 of NZ_JAKRET010000027.1, forward strand.
GCGATCCTGATGAGCGACATCCTGCCGACGGGCTGGTTCGGCGCGGTGCTGGCCGAGATCGAGGAAGGCGACCATGTGCTCGTTCTTGGAAGCGGCCCCGTCGGCCAGATGGCGATCGCCTCTGCAAAGCTCATGGGCGGCCGAGTGATCGCGGTTGACCATCTGCCCGACCGGCTCGACATGGCTCGCCGCCAAGGCGCCGAGGTCATCAACTTCGACGAGCAGGACGTGCCGGATGCGGTGCTGAAGCTGACGGGCGGCGACGGGGCGAGGCGCGTGATAGACGCGGTCGGCGTCGATGCCCAGCACGCCCATGCGGGTCCGGACGCGCCAGGCCTGCTGTCCAAGGCCAAGGAGGCGGTCGAGCAAACGATCATCGAACCGATGTCGCACAAGCATGGCAGTCACTTCATCGCCGGCGACAACCCGTCTCAGGCGCTCGACTGGGCGGTGGAGTGCGTCGCCAAGGGCGGCACTGTTTCCATCATCGGCGTCTATCCGCCGACCGACCGCGAATTTCCGATCGGCGTGGCCATGAACAAGAACCTGACCCTGCGGATGGGGAACTGCAACCACCGCGCCTATTACGACGTGCTGATCGATCATGTCGCCTCCGGTCGGCTCGATCCCGTCCAGGTCCTCACCCAGACCGAGCCGATGACCGGCGCGATCGAGGCCTACGAGGCCTTCGACGAGCGCCAGCCCGGCTGGATCAAGGTCGAGCTAGAACCCGCCGCCTGACTCCTCACCCTCCCAAACTCCGAAGGAACGGCCACCATGAACCAGCCTCCGCAGCAACAGACCCCTCCCGGCACGACCGCCGAGATGGATCCCAAGCCCGACCACGGCGAGGAGAGCTACAAGGGTTGCGGCAAGCTCGAAGGCAAGGCGACGGTGATCACCGGTGGCGACAGCGGCATCGGCCGCGCGACCGCGATCGCCTTCGCCCGCGAGGGAGCGGACGTCCTGATCGCCTATCTCGACGAGGATGAGGACGCCAAGGAAACGGCGAAGTGGGTGGAGCAGGCGGGCAAGCGCGCCATCCTCGTGCCCGGCGACATCCAGGACCCGGCGCACTGCCGTGCGATCGTCCAGAAAGCGGTAGACGAGTTCGGACGCATCGACGTCCTGGTCAACAACGCCGCCTTCCAGATGTCGCGAGACAGTCTCGAAGATACACCTGATGAGGAGTGGGAGCGCACGTTCAAGACGAACATCGGCGCGATCTTCTACATCACGAAGGCAGCCCTCCCGCACATGGGCAAGGGGTCGACGATCGTGAACACGACCAGCGTCAACTCCGACATCGCGCCGCCCAAGCTCATCGCCTATTCGGCGACCAAGGCCGCTATCGCCAATTTCACGGCCTCGCTCGGTCAGCTCGTCGCAGAGCGCGGCATTCGCGTGAACTCCGTCGCGCCCGGCCCGATCTGGACGCCGCTGATCCCCGCGACCATGCCACCGGAACAGGTCGAGAGCTTCGGCCAGGAAACGCCGATGAAGCGCGCCGGCCAGCCCGTCGAGGTGGCGAAGGTGTTCGTGTTCCTGGCGTCGGCGGACTCCAGCTATGTCACCGGCGCGCGCTACGCGGTAACCGGCGGCGTGCCGGTCCTCTAGCCTGGGCGGTGACATGGACTGGTATCCGCTGGCTCTGACCACGCCGACCGAGCCGCACGTCACCGGCGGCACGCAGATCCAGGATCGTCTCGGGCGGCGCGACGTTCCGCCCGGACGACTCGCCGAGACTTGGGAGGTGAGCGACGTCGACGGGCATGTCGCGACGGTCGAGAACGGCACCCTCGCGGGCCGGACGCTGCGGGAACTGACCGAGCGGCACCCCGATGAACTGGTCGGCCGTGGGTGGCGCGGGCCCTGCTTTCCCGTCCTGACCAAGTATATCGATGCGACCGGCATGCTGCCGGTCCACCTCCACGCCGACGACGAGGCGGCACGACAGTTCGAGGGCAAGGTTAACGGGAAGACCGAGGCCTGGCACATCCTCGACGCCGGAGTGGGCGCAACCGTGCTGGCGGGCACCAAGCCCGGTGTCGATCGCGCGACGCTGCGAGAGGCCTTGCTCGGCGAGCGTTGGGACGAAGTGCTGCGCCGGCTGCCGATCCGGGCCGGCGACACGGTGTACGTGCCGGGAGGCACGCTGCACAGCTTCGGGCCGAGCACGCTCATCTACGAGATCGAGCAGACCGCCAATATCATGCAGCATGCGATGACGTGGAACCAGGAGGACGGGTCACCGGTGCCCTCCGACGAACGCGAGCGGAACATCGACAAGCTCCTGGAGGAGTGGCGACCGGAAGCGCTGCCGGTCGCCCGCCCGCCCCTGGCGATCTCCGTGACCGACGATATCCAGCGCGGCATCTGCTGCGCGGGGCCGTACTTCGCGCTGGAAAGGTGGACCGTCGCGAATGGCGCGCGGCTCGACTACCGGTTCGATCATGCGACAATCCTGAGCAATGCCGGCGCCCCCGTCTCGGTGCAGTCGGGCTCATTCACCGGACGGCTGGAACAGGCCAAGTCGCTGCTCCTTCCGGCAGCACTGGGGCACGTCGCCATCGAGGGACCGGCCGACCTCCTGATCGGCTATCTCCCGGACCTCGACCGCGACATCCGCGAACCCCTGTCGGCCGCAGGCTACGGCGCGGAGCTCATCGCCCGTCTCGGGGACGTGCCCGCCACCTGAACCCACCGCCAGACAAAGGACCCGTTTCATGGATGAGAAGAGCACGACGCCGTCACGCCGCCAGGTCATGGGAGGGGTCGCAACCGGAGTAGCGGCAGCGGTAGCCGCTCCTGCGCTTGCCCAGTCAGGTGCGGGGCAGGGAGCACCGGGCGGGCCGCAGACCACACCGCAGACGGCGATGCGCGACCCGACCACCGCCTATCCCAAGCCGCCCTTCCCACGGCAGCCGCAACAGGCGCCGGGTCTCGCAAGCAAGATGACGCCGCGCCCCGACCATGGCGAGCGCAGCTACCGCGGCTCAGGACGGCTCGCCGGTCGCAAGGCGCTGATCACCGGCGGCGATTCAGGAATCGGCCGTGCTGCCGCCATTGCTTACGCCCGGGAGGGTGCCGATGTCGCGATCAACTACCTTCCCGTCGAGGAACCCGACGCGCGTGAGGTCATCGCACTGATCCGTGCCGAAGGCCGCAAGGGGGTCGCCATTCCCGGCGACATCCGCGACGAGGGCTTCTGCCGGCAGCTGGTCGCCCGCGCTGCGCGCGAACTCGGCGGGCTCGACATCGTTGTCAACAACGCCGGCAAGCAGCAGTCGGTCGATCGGATCGAGGACCTCACCACCGAACAGTTCGACGCCACGTTCAAGACCAACGTCTACGCAATGTTCTGGATCACCAAGGCGGCGATGCCCCTCCTTCAGCCGGGCTCGGCGATCATCAACACCGCGTCGGTGGAGGCCTACTCGCCGGGCAAGAGCCTCCTCGACTATGCCCAGACCAAGGCGTCGATCGTCGCCTTCACCAAGGGACTTGCCAAGCAGGTCGCGCAACGCGGGATCCGGGTGAACGCGGTCGCGCCGGGGCCGTATTGGACGCCGCTCCAGGTCACGGGCGGGCAGCCGCAGGACAAGATCGTGACGTTCGGGCAGGACACGCCGATCGGGCGTCCCGGTCAACCAGCAGAACTCGGCCCCGTCTACGTGCTGCTGGCGTCCGCCGAGGCGAGCGACACGACGGGCCAGGTCTATGGTGCTTCCGGCGGCACGGGAAACCCATAGCGTGGCCGAGATCACAGCCAACGACGGCACCAGGCTGTTCTATGAGGAATCGGGCCAAGGTCGCCCGCTGGTGATGATTCATGGCTGGACCTTCAGCGGGCGGTTTTTCCGCCAGGTCGTGCCCGCGCTCAGCAAACACGCCCGGGTCATCACGCCGGATCTCCGCGGGCATGGCCGCTCGGACAAGCCGGGCCACGGCTACCGCGTCGCGCGGCTCGCGGCCGACCTGCGCGACCTGCTGACGGCGCTGGATCTGACCGACGCCACCTTGCTCGGTTGGTCGCTCGGCTGCCCCATCATCTGGAGTTACCTTGAGCTGTTCGGGCCGGACCGGGTTCGCGACGTCGTGCTGGTCGAGCAGACGCCCAAGCAGTTTCAGACGGCCGAATGGCGCAAGGCGCACGCGCAGAGCTTCGACCAAGCGAGCACTGCGACGATGCTCATGCAGATGAAGGCTGATCCCGTTAAGTTCGACGAGCAGAACCTCACCTCATGCACACATGTGCCGCCGTCCGAGCAGGAGAAGCTCTTCCTGCTAGGTGAGATGGCGCTCTCCCCGGTTGAGGCGCGTGCGGCTTCCATGGAGGACCACACCGTCCACGACTGGCGCGACCTCCTGCCGCACATCGAGGTGCCCGCGCTCGTGATGGTGGCCAAACAGGACAAGGTCTTCCCTGAAGGCGGGCCGGAGTGGGTCGGCGAGCACATGCAGAATGCTCGGACGATCGATTTCGAAGACAGTGGCCACATGATCTTTCACGATGAGCCCGAGAAGTTCGTTGCAGTGGTTACCGGATTTCTGGGAGAGGCACGTGGCTGATCCCTTTCCATTCGCCTTCGGAATGAACGAGTTCACCACCCAGCCTTGGTCGTTCGACGAGGATCTGGAGAACTACGCGGCTCTGGGCGTCGAAGCGATCGAGCTTTGCGAACAGAAGCTCGACGAGCACCGCTGGTCCGAGCAGATGCAGCGCCTGACCGAAAGCGGGCTGGCGATCAGCGCCGTCCAGCCGCTGGTACGCACGTTCGGGGCCAGTCGGATGCAGCCCGATCCGAAGGGCGTTGACGCGCGCAGCAAACGGCTGCGGCAGAGCATCGAGCGGCTCGCTCCCTTCACGCCCGGCGTGCCGTTCGTCGTTAACACCGGCGCTGCCGACGGCGGGGACATGCAGGGCATGCTCGACGCCACCGTAGCGCAGTTGCGCTCGCTGGCGCCGTTCGCGGCGGGTAACGGGGTGCGGCTCGCGCTGGAGCCGCTGAGCGCCACCTCCATGAACAGCGAAACCGCGATCTGGACCCTCGATCAGGCTAGCGACATCATCGACGCGGTCGGGCATCCCAATGTCGGCATCTGTCTCGACCTCTGGAACGTCTGGCAGAACGCCTATCTTGATGCGGCTATTGCGCGGGCCGGGAGCCGTATCTTCCTTCTTCAGGTCAGCGACTGGCGGATGCCGCGCTCGTCGGGCGATCGCTTGGTGCCCGGCGACGGCGAAATCCCCATCGGCTCCTTCCTCCGCGCGGTCGAAGCCACCGGCTATCGAGGTAGCTGCACCGTCGAGATCTTCTCTCAGGACGTACCCGACTCCCTTTACCTGATCGACCCGTCTGACGTGATCCGGCGATCTCGGAGCGGAATCGAGCGCGCCTGGAGCCAAACGATCTGAGTTCTTAAGAGACCGCAAACGTTCCTGTGATCCCGCGACTTAGGCATAAACAGATATTGGTGCGAGCTTCCCGAACAGGTTTCGAGCAAGAGGAGCGGCTTAGCCGGCGTGGGCTCGGATCCCGAACGTGCTCCCCTTATTGTTCATGCGAGCCAAGTTTTCGATCGGGCAGGCGGACCCATGCTGGGCTCGCTCCTCAGTTCACCGCTTTCGGCGGCTTCTGAGAAGCCCTTTTCCTTCCCAATATTCCATCGTTTTTGGGATAGTTAAGCCCGTGCCATACTCTCGATCTGGCGTAGTAGCCTGTGCGGATCGAATGGCTTGGGCAGAAACGTCGCTTGTGCAGGTAATTCGCTTTCAGGGATTGGCGCGTTGCCGGATACGACGAACAGGACGGTAGGCGGGAAGCGATCGCGAACATAATGCGCCAGCTTCACACCATCCATCGAGCCCGGCATTTGCACGTCGGTGAGAACGACGCGAATCTCCTGATGTTGATCGAGAATGGCGATAGCCGCGTCCGCGTTCTCCGCCTCGAAAACACGCCATTTCGCGTGCGTGAAGAAGTCAACGAGGTCGAACCTTACCAGTGCCTCATCCTCGACGATCAGGATCGTCTTGCTGCCGATCGGCGTACTCTGACCCACGCTTAGTTCCCGGTCACGATGGCGGCGTCTCCAAGCCGCGCTTCAAGTTCAAACACCAAACCGTCCGGTCGATAATCGGTTGCCACCTTTGCGCCGAAATAGGAGCGAAGCGATCGTTCAATCAGGACCGAGCCGAAACCCTTCCGCGCCGTAACCGTCCGGTGAGCCGCGTGTTGTCCAAACCGGCGTAGCCATCGATGTCTGGACCTGTGGTGGTCTCCTTCTGGAGTCCAGAAGGAGGTCAGGAGATGGGGCGGATGGAGGTCATCACCCGGACGGAGCGCCGGCGGACCTACAGCGAGGCGGAGAAGGCGGCGGTGGTCGCCGAGGCGTCGGCGCCGGGCGTGACGGTGCGCGAGGTGTCGCAGCGGCTCGGCATCGCGGAGAGCCTCATCTACAACTGGCGTTCGGCGCAGCGGAAGGCGGTGAGCATCGCCAGCGAGCCGTTGCAGTTCATCCCGTATGGCGTGGTGACGGACGTCGTTCCGACTGAACCGAGTATGGCGCTGATGCCGGCCACACCTGCACCGGCACCCGCCAAGCCGTCGCCATCTGCGGCACCGGCGGAAGACCTGGTTCGCCCGCATCCAGGGACGCGACCGGGCAGCATCGACATCGACTTGGCCAGCGGTGTCCGACTGTCGGTCGACAGCTACGTCAACGAGAAGGCGCTCGCCCGCGTGCTGCGGGCACTGGGGCATGCATCGTGATAGCGCTGGCGCCGGGCACCAAGGTGTATCTCGCCTGCAAGCCGGTGAGTATGCAGAAGGGCTTCGACGGACTGACCGCGCTCGCCAGCCAGGTGCTCGGCGCCGACCCGTATTCGGGTCACCTGTTCGTGTTCCGGGGCAAGCGTGGCGACTATCTCAAGGCGCTGTACTGGGACGGCTCGGGCATGTGCCTGTTCGCCAAGCGGCTGGAGAAGGGCCGGTTCGTCTGGCCCCCGCTGGTCGATGGCGGCATCGTACTCAGCCCCGCGCAGCTGGCACTGCTCATCGAGGGCATCGACTGGCGACGCACCGTAGCGCTGGCCCCGGTGACCGCGCCGACCCTCATCTAAACGGCGCTTTTCGGTCCTTTTCGCTTGGCCTGAGTCGGCCCGGTGGTAGGATGGGCCATGTCGCTGGCGATGGTCGATCTCCCCTCCGACCCGGACGAACTGCGCGCCTTCGCACAGGCGTTGCAGGCCCAACACGCAGCCACCGCTGCGGAGTTGGCCGGCACCGTTGCCGAGCTTCGCGCAGCCAAGGCGACCATTCAGCTGACCGCGCTGGAGATCGAGAAGCTCAAGGTCCAGCTGGCGCGCCTCAGGCGCATGCAGTTCGGCCAGTCGTCCGAGCGGCTCACCCGTGAGATCGAGCAGCTGGAGCTGCGGCTGGAGGAGTTGGAGACCGTCGAGGCCGAGGCGACCAGCGCGTCCGTCGACGCCGGTGTGCCGCCACCCGCCCGCGAGAAGCGCCGCCCCAAGCGCCTGCCACTGCCCGACCACCTGCCGCGCCAGGAAGTCGTCCACGCCGCCCCGCACGCGGATGGCTGCGGCGCGTGCGGCGGGACCATGTCGGCGTTGGGCGAGGACGTGACCGAGGTGCTGGAGTATGTGCCCGGCCGCTTCCAAGTCGTCCGTCACGTCCGTCCCAAGCTCGCCTGCCAGCGCTGTGACGCCATCACCCAGGCACCCGCACCGGCGCTGCCCATTCCGCGCGGCAAGGCCGGTCCCGGCCTGCTCGCGCACGTGCTGGTGTCCAAGTATGCCGACCATCTGCCACTCTACCGGCAGGCGGAGATTTACGCCCGCGAAGGTGTCGACCTCGACCGTTCGACCATGGCGGACTGGGTCGGCCAGGTCAGCTGGTTGCTCCAGCCATTGGTCGACCACATCCGTGCCCATGTATTTGCGGCCGACAAGATCCACACCGACGACACGCCGGTCCCGGTGCTGGCGCCGGGCAGTGGCAAGACGAAAACCGGAAGGCTCTGGGTCTATGCCCGCGATGACCGGGGCTGGCAGGGCATCGGTCCACCGGCAGCAGCCTACTTCTACACGCCCGACCGCAAGGGTGACCGACCGCGCGCGCACCTCGCTGGCTTCAGCGGGTTCCTGCAGGCGGACGGCTATGCGGGTTACGACCAGCTGTACGATGGACGGCGACAGCCCGGCCCCATCGTCGAGGTCGCGTGCTGGGCGCATGTCCGGCGCAAGTTCTACGACGTTTGGAAGGCGACAGGCTCGACCACGGCACGCACCGGCGTGAGCATGATCGACCTGATGTATGAGGCGGAAGAGCTGGGACGCGGGTTGCCGCGGGAGGACCGGCTCGACCGACGCAAAGTCGTCAGAGTGGGCGTGAACGGCTTCTTCAGCTGGGCCGAAGACACCATGCGCCGTATCTCGGGCAAGGGCGCGCTGGCGGACGCCATCCGCTATGCCGTGAAGCGGCGCGAGGCGCTGACCCGCTTCTGCGACGACGCGCGGCTCGAGGCGGACAACAACCGCGCCGAGAACTGCCTCCGGCCCGTCGCGCTCGGGCGCAAGAATTATCTCTTCGCCGGTTCCGACAAAGGCGGTGAGCGGGCAGCGGCGATCTACACCCTCATCCAGACCGCCCGGCTCAACTTCGTCGACCCGCAAGCCTGGCTGCGCGATGTGCTTACCCGGATCGCCGACGGGCATCCGGCAAACCGCATCGGTGAGCTCGCGCCGTGGCATTTCTCCAACACCTGAATCATCCGGGTAGAAAGCCTTGTGCGCGTGCCGTTCAACGGCGAGCCGCAGGTCTGTCGAGAACTGCTACTATAGCGGTGACGATGAAAGGTGAGAGCAGCATGAGCAGTGCGCCGAACATATCAACTCCGGAGCCGTCCGGCGCTCGCTGGTAGGCAATACCCTTTGCAAGCCACCACCCGTTAGCTGCCAACGTAAGTGTCAAGCCAAGTAGCCACGGCAGGAGCCGCGTAGAGGAACGAAGTGCCAAATACAGAAAAGGAAATGCTGTCAGCACGGCATTGGTTGTGACCACGCCAATTTCGCTCAGATCGATGTCACGGCTCAACGCAGCCGCAAAAATCAGTCGCTCACCGATGGACACGGCAGCGCCAATCACGATTGCGAGAACAATGAGTGCTACCCGGAGGGAGCGTCGGTGCGCCTCTGCCATGCGCTACCATATGCTCGCTCCGAAGGGTTCGCTAGTCGCTGCCCGGTGGACCGTCAGTTTTAGATGATACGGCACTGGCCGGACGCATACTCCGCGCCGGCGGCGTGACAAGCGGCCCTCCTGTCTCGCGCCAGCAGACGGCCAGCGTGGCATCCTCGCCCATGCCCGTGACTGACCATGTCAGCATAGCCTTGCCAGCCTCGTTCGACAGCGCACCATATTTGGCGGCGTTGGTCGCGAGCTCATGAAGTGCGAGCGCGAAGGCGACCGTCACTTCCGGCTTCAGCGTCACCGGCGGCCCCGACAGTATGATACGTTCGCCAAGGCGGCCGTGCGGGGACAAGGCGCGGGTCGCCAACTCGCGCAGATCGGCTGATCGCCAGGAACTGCCGGTCAGCACGTCCGTGGCCGCCCCAAGTGCTACCAGGCGCGCCGAAAGGTTCTGGCTTGCCGCTTCCGCTTCGGGGATGCCGCGCAGCGTCTGTGCGGCGACGGACTGGACGACGGCGAGCACGTTCTTGAGGCGGTGTGCCAACTCCCCGTTCAGCAGGCGCATGTCGTCTTCAGCACGGCGCCGCTCGCGGAAGTCGCGGGTGACGGTGCCGTAGCCAATCAGGGCACCCGCCGCGTCGGTGATAGGGAACACAGAGTAAAGCACCGGGATCGGCGTGCCGGTTTGAAAGTGTCGGAAGTCCACCTCACCCGCCCAGTGACCGTCCCGCTCCACTGCCGGCAACACCTCGCGCGCAACCATCTCGGCCTGCTCTGGCGCGAAGAAGTCGGCGATTGAAAGCCGTGCGGTGTCGGCATCTTCCAGGCCGACAAGCAGCTTGGCTGCATCATTAAGGTAGAACACGCTGCCATCCGTCCGCGCCATGCCGATGAAGTCGGTGCTGTTCTCGGCCAGGCGCACGAACCGGTCGCGCTCCTCCTCACTCGCGTGCAGGTTGGTGATGTCGCGAGAGACAGACAGGATGCGGTCGGGGCGGCCGTCCGGACCGGCGATTGGGCTAACTGCGACATGCCACCATTTCGGCGTGCCACGGTAGGTATCGGCCTTGCCGATGAAGTTGCGGGCTTCGCCCTGCCTCGCGGCGCTGATTGCCGCCTTTGCTTCCGCGTTGCCCGCATCCTGCCAGAAGTCCGGCCACGGACAGCCGGCGACCTCGTTGAAGTCGCTGACCTCCATGACTCGCTGGCCGCCCTCGCTCATGAAGGTCAGCTTACCGTCGAGATCGAGCACCTTGATGCAATCGGTCGAGCTGGCCAGCACGCCGGACAGGAATGCCTGCCGTTCGACCGCCTGCCGTTCGCTCTCGATCAGGTCCTCGTTCAGGCGTCGCGCACGGCGCAGGGATTCGCGCAGCTCGGCCGTCAGCATGACGAGACCGATCATGACGACGAGGAACAACGACGCTGCCACCCATTGCTGTCGCGGCATCCAGGTTGGATGGTCGATGGCGCCGAGCGACGCGATGCCGGTCGCCGTCGAGATGCCGGCGGCGAACAGGCCCGGCCCCTTGCCTAGGACCAGAGCGATGGCGATCGTCGCCGGGATGAAGAGGAGCCATGGCAAGGTGTCGGGGACGAACAGGACGCGGCCCACCCCCACGGCGACGATCAGGATCGCGGCCAGCAAATATCGCGTTGCCCCTGATAATCGAAGGTCAAGCGACCAAACTACAATCCGGTCGAAGAAGCTGACAGGTCGGGAACGGATCATCAGGGCGTCCAAGAGCGGACAGGCCCCCTGGCACATCCTCACCTTCTCCGTAGCAAATCGTTACACCGACGGGAATGATCGCCAGTCCCGAACCACCATCGTTTGTGGGAGCGGCCGCAAGCGCCCAATGTCGGATGTTCCGCGGCTTTATCTTCGACCAAAACAGTCGTTGGCCCTGCTAATCTGGAACGGCAACGCCATTTGCTTGCAGAATCTCGTAGGTGATACGAGTGCGAGCAGCCATGGCATCAGGTAGAGCAAGATCAAGGTTGAGCGCGAAATAGACCGGTCCACCATCTTGTCGCGACCGGTCGATCCATCCCACAAACCACCCTGTTCTCTCTTCGCCTGAAGGAAGCAGGCCGGTCGAGTCTGGGCGAAGGAAACCCTCGTCGTCAATTGGAAGCATCGCGCCTGTTTTGCCGTAGACTCGGTTGCCGTCTGCCGTTCGGCCAAGCGCCATTGCTTCGAGCGTCCCTTGGACAGCATCGGCGGAAGCGGGTAATCGGCGAGTGTTGAGGCGATACAGGAAATCGACCTGTTCCACCGCGCTGATCTTAAGCGGTCCCGACAGCCAGAAATGCTTCAGGTTTGAGGCGTTGCCGATCATCTCGTTGCCGTAATCGAGCGTTCGGACCCATTCCGCCTCCTTCTCGAAACCGATCCGAGCCGCGATTGCCTGAAACACCCATACCGCCGATGCGGACACAGCGCCGGCCACGTCGATATTATGGTTCCAAGCCGGCAATCCGCGATCGCGCTTATCCCAAGCAAACCTCTCGCGAATGCTGGAGATCGCGCCGGTTTCCAGTGCGATTAACGTATGCGCTATCTTGTATGTCGAGGCAGGAACAAAACGCGTTTGAGCGCGAGCCGGATTACAAGTCAGCATTTTATCAGCAGCCGGCTCGAATATGACCATTGTTGCCGCGCTCCCCGGTGGCAACTGATCGCATCCCCGCGCTTCGGCCGATTGAACTAGAGATGAAGAATGGGACAACGCTGTCGGCGTGCAGGAACTCGCAACGACCGCGATTCCAAGCGCGAGCAATGGCCTTATGGATTTCGATCGGCGCGTCATTTTCGATCCAATAGCATGTTTGGCCACGGCATTAGATCGAACACCGTGCGTCTGGCGCACACTGTACCGAATGGTCCGGTTCTGCAACGTTGAGCTTGAAACCTGCTAATCTGCTTTCCATCCAAGCTCGGCATTCCCAAAGCTCGATCCCAATCGGGACGATCGCCGGGCTTAGCGTACGATTTCGACCATCCTCTCACCGGACCCCAGTCCCGGCATCTGGTGGATCGGGTCGACGATGAACCGGTCTGGCTCTGACGTCCAGATCTTGGCGATGTATTCGCAGGGTGTGAGGCCGCTAAGCGTCTTGAGCCGGCGGGCAAAGTTGTAGGCGGCCATGAAGTCGGCAAGGTGCGTCCGGAGCTGGTCGTGGCTCTCGTAGTGGAAGCGTTTGACGGTTGCCTCCTTGATGGTGCGGTTCATCCGCTCGACTTGGCCGTTCGTCCACGGGTCGTTCGGCTTGGTGAGCCGGTGTTCGATGTCGTTTGCCTCGCAGATCATGTCGAAGCGCATCTGGCGGGACCAAGCGGTTTTGCGATTGCGAGGCTGCTCGGCGAACTGGATGCCATTATCGGTCAGGATCGTGTGTATCCGGTACGGCACGGCCTTCAGCAGGTGTTCGAGGAAATCCCATGCTGTGCGCCTATCGGCCTTGTCGACGAGTTGGGTGACTGCGAACTTGCTGGTGCGGTCTATGCCGACGAACAGATAAAGCTTTCCTTCGGCAGTTTGCTACCCAAGGCAATATCGATGTGGGAGAAGCCGATCGGGTAGCGTTTGAAGCGTTGCCGCTTGGGCTTGTCGCCCTTGACATCCGGTAGCCGTGAGATGCCGTGCCGCTGAAGGCAACGGTGCAGCGCTGAGCGCGTCAGATGCGGGAGCGACGGCTGCAATGCGTAGAGGCAGTCGTCGAGCGGCAGCAGCGTGTGGCGACGGAACGCCGCCACCATTGCCTCCTCCGCCTCGGTCAGGGTCGTTGAATGAGGGGCCTTCGGCCCGGTCTTCAAGTCCTCGACCGTCGCCCTCTTACGCCACTTCGCCACCGTCTTCGGGTTGATCCCCAGCTCACGGCTCAGCGTCGCGAGCGAAGCTTGCGACATGCTGTATTGCTGCTCGGACGGCGTGCGTGGTCGTGGCGCACCCATGACGTACCTGTCCCATACGGCCCCCTTCCATTCCAACGAAAGGATCACACCATCAAACCGTGGGATCAAACACCTAGCTGGTAGCAGATTCTCAGTGTCAAAACTGGTGGGAAGTAATAGCAAGCCTGACCCCAGATATTGCTGTTGAAGACCATCACTGAATTGCGACCACATAGTTGCAATTATTTTAGGCAAAGCCACGTTCCCTCGCCCAAGCGACGGCTGCGGAACGGCGATTGACGCCGATCTTTGCATAAATGCCGGCGACGTGGTTCCGCACTGTGTTTCCCGAAAGCGTGAGACGCTTGGCAATGGCCTTGTCGTCCAAGCCCTCGCAAATTAGCCCCAGCACCTCGCGCTCGCGAGGTGTCAGGTCCGCGGTCTCGATGCCGGGATCGGCGTGCGGGTTACGCAATGTAGCGAGCTTGTCCATCACGGTCCGGCTGAACCAGCTCGCATCCTTCATCACCGCCTCGATCGCGTCGGCCAGTTCCAGCTCGCTTTTCCGGCGCGTGGTTATGTCCTGGTAGAGCCAGAGCGTGCAGCGCTCGCCCCTGATCTCCATGCGCTCGGCCGAGAGGAGGCAGTCGACCGGTTGCCCGTCTGCATCGATCAGCCGGACGTCGCGGTTGCGCACGCCCCCGCTTCGATCCAGCTCCTGCTGCACCTCCTCACGCTGCGCCGGATCGGCCCAAAGCTCGGGATCGCCGGCGGCTCTGCCGATGGAGCCGGCCGAGCTGCGACCAGTGAGGCGAACGAAGGCGTCGTTCACGTCCATCGTGCGGTGACTGTCGGGCGAAGTCAGCACCATCGCCACGGGCGCCATTTGGAACAGAGTGTGAAAGTGCGTCTCGCTCGATCGCAATGCACGCTCTGCCTTCCGGCGCGGCTCCAGGTCGGCGAAGGTGAACAGCATGCACTTGTCGTCGCCGACTTCGATCGGCTGCCCGGCGATGATGACGAGCTTGGTGTTGCCATCAGGTAGCGGCAACTCGGCTTCCATCTGCGGGATCGTCCGGCCTTCCGCGAGGCACTGTTTGGCATAGTCCTTTCGCTCGGCGCCGTTCAGAATGTCGAGGTCGTAGAGGCTGTTCCCTTGGACCACCTGACGGGGGTAGCCGGTCATTTCGAGAAAGCCGCGATTTGCCCGGCTAAATCGCTGATCCGAGAGCCGCATAATGAGCGCCGGCGCGGGGTTGGCCTGGAACATGGCCTCGAACCGCGCCTCCGCCTCGAACTGTTCCGACACGTCCTGAATCACGAGGGCCAGGCAGTCCGGCTCTTCGTCATCTCCGGTCATAACGACGTCGCGGACCCGATGCGTCCACCGGCGCTCATCGCTGCCAGCGGCGCTCACCTCCACCACCAGGTCCGGGAAGCTCTCGCCCGCTAACATGCGGATGACAGGATATTCGCGGTTCGCGAGCCGGTGCCCGTTGCGGAACCGGAGCGCGAACCGCTGCGCATAGGTATCCGCGTTCACCCCAAGCCCTTCGAGCTTGTCGACGCCGTGCATCGCCAGCGCAGCATCATTGGCCCAGATGATCGTTCCGGCCAGGTCGATCAGGATGACGCCGGCCGTCATACCGCCGATCAACTGTTCGAGGTGGGTCAACGTGTCGCGTGCGAGAACACGGGAGAGCGGATTGGCCATGCCGGTAGAGCGCCGAGCCATAGGACGATGTTCCTCGCAGATAATGAACGGCTCAACGAGAACTACTGCACGGATAGTAGCAAACTACCAGCTCGCCCAACCAAGAAAGAGTTTGCTCCGGGACACTTCAAGGGTTCGGCGGCGTTAGGTGGCAAAGCTGAAGGACAGGCATGCCCGACGACATTCGCTTACCGATCATTGAGGAGGAGGCGCACGTTACCAAACGTGCGGCCGACGTCGAGCATGTCACGGTCCGCACCGTCCCCGAGCAGGAGCAGGTCGTTGTTCATGACGAGGTTCGCCGCGAGCACGTCGAGATCAGGCGCGTTGCGGTCGAACGCGAGGTCGATCGAGCCCCCGCTGTCCGTGAGGAGAACGGCGTCACCATCATTCCGGTAATCGAGGAGCGATTGGTTGTCGAGAAGCGGCTTTTCCTCGTCGAGGAGGTCCACATCTTCCGGTCGGCGCAGGCGGAGGCGGTCGAGCTGCCGACCACGCTCAGGCGCACCCGCATCGAGGTTGACCGCACCGATCTCACCAAAACCCAGGAGGATGTTCATGGCAGGACCTAACGACAACAGGCCGGAGGGCGCGCCCAGCCATATCCACATCGAGAAGAAGAAGGGTTTTAACTGGCTCCCCTGGTTGCTGCTGGCGCTCGGGCTGCTTGCTCTGCTGTTCGCGTTGAGTCGCTGTAATCGCGAGGATACTGCCGCCGTCGCTCCCGCTCCTACGGCCGCCCCGACCGAGGTTGTCGCGTCGACCCCGAACGCCGGCTCCGCTGACGCGCTGGTCGGCACGTCCGGTCTCGGCACCTATCTGGCCGGCACGGAGCCGCTTCCCCGCACCTTCACCTTCGAGAAGCTCAACTTCGACACCGCCAAGAGCAATATCCGACCCGCCGATGCTGCCGAGGTGAACGAGGTGGCCGCGACCCTGAAACAGTATCCGAACGCCCGAATCCGCATCGCCGGCTACGCCGACGCGCGCGGCACCGATGCAGCCAACATGGCGCTCGGCAAGGCCCGAGCCGATAGCGTCAAGTCGGCGCTCGTTGCGCAAGGCATCAACGCCGGCCGCATCGAGACCGTCTCCGGCGGCGAGAACGATCCGGTCGATACCAACGCCACCGCAGGCGGTCGTTTCGAGAACCGCCGCACCGAACTCGTGGTGACGGCGAGATAAGCCGCTCAGCCCATTCTGCATCAACGTAGGAGTAAGATCATGTCCACCACCATTACCGCCCTGTTTGACAGCCGAAGCGACGCAGAGGCCGCTAAGGAGCGTCTGAAGAGCGCGCGGGTCGACGCCGACCACGTACATGTCCACGACAAGTCGAGCGCCGGCTACAAAGAGACGGGCTACTCGACCCATGAGGACCGCGGCTTCTGGGACTCGATCAAGAACGCGTTCGTGCCCGATGAAGACCGCCACACCTATGAGGAAGGCGTGCGCCGTGGCGGTGCGCTGTTGACCGCAGACGTCGATGACGATCGCGTCGACGAGGCGGTGCGCGTGCTCGAAGAGGCCAACTCGATCGACATCGACGACCGTTCGAGCCAGTGGCGCTCGTCGGGCTGGGATTACCCCGGCGCCGCTGCCGGTGCGACCGGGGCTGCGCTCGGCAGCTTCGACCGTCGCGAAACCGCCGGCCGCACGGCCGAACAGGAAGAGGTGATCCCGATCGTCGAGGAGCAACTGGTCGTCGGCAAGCGGGACGTGAGCCGCGGTGGGGTGCGCGTCCGCTCCTACGTGACCGAGACGCCGGTTCACGAGCAAATCCGCCTCCGTAACGAACGCGTCAACGTCGAGCGGCGCTCGGTCGATCAGCCGCTTTCCGCGGCCGATACCGACGCCTTCCGCGAGCGGACGATCGACATGACCGCAACCGGCGAAGAAGCCGTGGTCGGCAAGACAGCCCGCGTCGTCGAGGAGGTCGTGGTCTCCAAGACGGCCGAGGAGCATGTCAAGGAAGTCGACGACACCGTGCGCCGAACCGACGTCGAGGTCGATCGCGACACCGACGTCGAGACCCGCGGCTCGACCTTCCGCGACACCGACAAGCGTATCTAGTCGGTGGGGCCCGGCGCGGGTGAGAGCCCGCGCCGGGCTCACACGCTTTGCCAACAGGGGAGACGGCGATGGACCCGAACTATGTGACAGCGGACGGCATGATCGCCGGCACCCGCAACTTCGGCGACACCGCCGTTCTCTACCTTCAGGAGTGGGGACCGCGCGTCCTCGCCGCGGCCGTCATTCTCCTGATCGGCTATCTTCTGGCGAGGGCCGCCAAGTGGGGCGTCGCCGCGCTGGTCAACAAGACGCCACTGGCTCGGCATGCGCACCGGCAGTCTGGCATCCCTGAAACAGGCCGTAACCCCAAGAGCGTCGGCGCCCAGGTCGGTGATGCGGCCTTCTGGATCGTGATCCTGATCGCGCTCGTGCTTGCCGCCCAACCGCTTGGCTTGGCCGCTGCCACCAGCCCGGTCGGCCGAATGCTCAACCAGTTCGGCGCCGCCATCCCCAACATCATCGGCGCAGGGCTGATCTTCTTCGTCGGCTACATCGTCGCCAGCGTCGCCAAGAAGGCGGTGGAGGCGGTACTGACAGCCGCCCGCACCGAGCAGCTCGCTGAACGCGCCGGGATGGCCAAGGCCGATCCCACGACGCTGCCGCGGATGGTCGGCGGGATCGTCTTCGCGCTCATCATCATCCCGGTCGCGATCGCCGCGCTCGATCAGCTCAACATTCGCGCGATCTCCGAGCCGGCGACCGCGATGCTCCGCATCATCCTCGACAGCATCCCGCATGTCGTCGCGGCCGCGATCATTCTCGCGCTCGCCTATGTGATCGGCCGGTTCGCGTCGCAACTGCTCAGCCAGTTCCTGAGCGGCACCGGCTTCGATCGCACGATCAGCGCGCTCGGCGTGTTCCCCTCAAGCACCACGCCGGCCGCCGGGGTTCCGTCAACTTCCGCAGGGGCCTCCGCGACGCCAGCGCTAGTGCCATCCAAGCTGCTCGGTCACGCCGTGTTCGTCGCCATTATCATCTTCGGCCTGATGGAGGCGTTCCGGCAGCTCAACTTCGCCTACGGCTCGCGCATGATGGCGGAGATCCTGACCCTGCTCGGCTCGGTCATCTTCGGTGCCGTCATCATCGCCGCGGCCATCGCCATCGCGAAGCTGGTCTCGACGGTCGTGCGCGCCAGCGGCGGTGCCAATGCCGAGCTGACTGCGAAGATCGTGCACGTCGCGATCATCGTGCTCGGCACCGCCATCGGGCTGCGCTTCATGGGTCTCGCCGACGACATCATCAATCTCGCGTTCGGCCTGATTCTGGGTGCCATTGCCGTCGCCTTCGCGCTCGCCTTCGGTCTCGGCGGACGGGACGCCGCCGCCAAGCTGGTCCAGCGTCTTAGCGGCTCGTCCGCGATGCCGGCTCCGCCGATCGCGCCGCAGTCGAGCACCACCCTCCGTCCGGGCAGTTCGACGCCGAGCGAGGAACCGCAGTCATGAGACGAGGGCTACGCCTCCAGCTCGTCGGGCTGGCACTGATCGCGTTCGTGGGGGCCTGTGACGGCCCCCGCGAGGATGCCGGCGAGCAGGCCGACGCCAACGCAGGTGTCGTATCGAGCGAGGATACGATCGAGAAAGGGCCGGCGGAGCGGACGGGGGAAGCCCAGGATCGTGCCGCTGACAGTCTGAACGAGGCGATCGAAGCACGTGCGGACGCCGCCGAGGACCAGGCGGACGCCGTTCGCAGCGAAGCCGATCAGCGGGCGGATGCCTTGGAAGAAGAAGCCCGCAGGGTTCGCGCGACTGCCGAGAAGAAGGCGGATGCGACGGAAGATCGTGCTGACGCAATTCGGCAGCGACAGTAACAAAGGCCCGCAAGAGGTCTCGCGTAATGAACTGGGAGCCAGGCTGTGTTCGGTCCCTGTCTGCTCATTCCGCCAGGCTGATGCGACATCCATCTGAAGCGCTCGGAACGCGCTACTGCCTGGAGAGCGGCGCAGGTGCCCAGCTTTTCATCGCCTGAACCCTATATCCTCTGGCTGACAGGTGCCGGAGTCCTGATCGCGCTCGTGGCATGGCTGCCGCTTGCGTTGAAACGATTGCCGCTGTCGCTGCCGATCATCTGTATCGGGATCGGAGCCGTGGTCTTCTCGTTGCCGGCTGTGTCGCTGCGGCCTTTGCCGCTGTCTTACGCCGACATCACCGAGCGCTTCACCGAGTTCATCGTTATCATCGCGCTGATGGGCGCAGGCCTGAAGCTGGATCGCGTATTCAGCTGGCGCCGATGGAATGTGACCTGGCGGCTGCTTGCGGTCACGATGCCCCTCAGCATCGCGGCGATCACGGCGATCGGAGGCTGGGGCTTGGGCCTGTCATGGATCGCGGCGCTTCTGCTTGGGGCTTGCCTCGCTCCCACTGATCCCGTGCTCGCGTCAGACGTGCAGGTCGGTCCTCCCAAGACCGGAGAGGAAGATGAGGTGCGCTTCGGTTTGACGTCAGAAGCGGGCCTGAACGACGGTTTTGCCTTTCCGTTCGTCAACCTCGCTATCGCGCTGGGCATTTCGGCGAGCACCGGAGAGCCTTGGGCGCGCGAATGGGTGCTCCATAGTGTCCTGTGGGAAATCGGCGTGGGTGTCGCCGGCGGTTGGTTGATCGGCCGCCTGTTCGGCTGGCTGACCTTTCACGTGCCAGCGGAAACCAAGCTGGCTCAGACCGGGGATGGCCTGATCGCCATTGCCGCGACTTTCGTCTCCTACGGCGTGACCGAGCTGCTCAACTGCTACGGCTTTCTGGCTGTCTTCATCACCGCATTGACGCTTCGCCGCTCGCATCGCGATCATGAGTTCAACCGCGAGATGCACGACATCACCGAACAGGTGGAGCGCATCGGCATGATGGTGCTCCTGATCCTGTTCGGTGGTGCGCTGGTCAGTGGGCTCCTTCAACCGATTGGTTGGGTAGATGTACTGGCCGCTGCGATTATTATCCTCGTCGTGCGGCCCGTTACCGGCCTGATAGGGCTTGCCGGTTTGCGGGCAGACCTCTCCGAGAAGATGACCCTTGCCTTCTTTGGCATCCGCGGTGTCGGCTCCTTCTATTACCTGGCTTATGCGCTGAACCACGTTGAGCTTGCCGGAGGCGAGCGGCTGTGGGCCATCGTAGGATTGGTGGCGCTGTTTTCCATCCTCCTCCACGGGCTGACCGTCACGCCGGCTATGCGTCTCCTGGACAGGCTACAGGGACGCGATCCGGATGCCGACCTGCCGCCGCCAGGATTGAAAGGCCCTGCGGCGGATACAGAGCGAGCTTAGGTTGCTGGTGTCATAACCGGTCGGTTGACGCAGCACCCCTGAACCGCGCTTTTCTGCGGGTTTGCAGGTGTCAAAGCCCTGTGTCAGACGCGGGCCAGATGCGATCGGCGAGCTTCTTGAACTCCGACACACCGAGCGCCCCTCTTTCCCGCGACTTCGATCCTGGAACGGCAAGCCGGTCCTCGACGGCGCTGTAAGGCGCCTCCCACATCTCGCGCGGTTCGAGGGTCAGATTGTCCAGGAGAACCAACAGCACTGTGTCGCAGTCGGCACCCCGTTTGATCGTGCCGAGCCACCTCTCACCTCTGGCGGCAGTGGCCCGAACTGGTTGGTCCTTAAAGTCCGATCTTGGGCGTTTGCGGCCGAGCCGCTTGCGATGCTGGCGCCGAGCGTCGCGACGTGGTGGAAACCTGACCTAAATACAGTCGCCAGTGGAGCAGACCGCTAGAAGCCCAACAAAGGGCAGAACGGGGATTGCCGCGACTGTGTAGGCGATCGTTAGACTGATTGTGACCCCATGGGACCACCTCCCCAACCAGATCGCGCTCACTCCGATCGCCCATGCCGCGATCAGTACCAAGTAGGCCACCACCGCTCCTCTGGAAAACAAGCCGGTGTGGGCCGCGGCGAGCAGCAGCAGCACTGGCGCGGTAAGCATTCCAATCAAGGCTACGATCGAGCGTCTCATCACTTGAAGGTGCCGCGCACGGCTTATGTCTGCAACAGGGTGACTGCGGAAGGGCTGCTTTTCGGCCGCGACGGCTCAGGCGGGACGCATACAATCATGGCGCGCCCGTCCAACAGCCCGACAAGGGCAGCAACAACGCCGCAGCTACGAGGATGCGGTTCATCCTTCCTCGTCACCCTTCCATGCATCATGGTGGCAAGTGTCACCACCACCGGTTGAACGGATGATCGTTTTGGCGCGAAAGTCGTAGGTGTCGTGAAAGGCCTTCCGCCTCTTCTGGCCGGGGCGCTGCCAATAGACTGTGCGAACGACGATATGCCCGTTCCTCACATGAGTGGCGAAAGCGTCCTCCGGTCCCTCGTCGTCCTGGGTCCGGCTCAGGAACAGCATTTTTCCAGCGGTAGAGATCTTCACGATCCTAGTCCGCCCATGGCCCAGGAGGTCGTTACCCCGAACCTCGTAAAAACTCGCGTGATGGCAGGGACTGCCGCCATCCATATCGGCCCCTGTACATTGTAGGGACGCAGATTCACGGTAGGCGTCGTCGTCATCGGGCGACCTATTTTCGCAGGTTCTCGATCCCGAGTTCGTGCCACATCCATGTGAAGTCGTAGGTCGCCATCGGATC
>NZ_JAKRET010000028.1 GCF_022664395.1 Sphingomonas lacusdianchii
CGCGGTCTCCTTCATCGACACATCTAGGCCAACATAGCAGGTCATCTTCCGTCCTCCTCTTCAGGGGACGACAGGCTATCCCAACGAGCACCGCTCCTGATTACGCCATGTGGTTCACCGACCAGCCCGCCGCATGCAGCAGCGCGGTCACGCGACGGTAACCGTAGCGCCCGTACTGCTTTGCCAGCGCGACGACGTCGTCGGTGAGCGCCTGCTCATCATCTGCCCCGCACGGCACTTTGCGCTGCGTTGACCGGTGCTGGCCAAGCACGCGGCATACGCGCCGCTCGGACACGTCCAGCACCCCCCGGACCTGGTCGATGCAGCGCCGGCGCCGTGCGGGGCTCAGAAGTTTCCCTTTGCCGCCTCCTGCAGGATGAGCTTGTCCAGCGTCAGATCCGAAATCGCACGCCGCAGCCGGGCGTTCTCCTTTTCCAGATCCTTCATCCGACGCGCCTGGTCCGTCTTCAGGCCACCATATTCCTTGCGCCAGCGATAATAGGTCTGCTCGCTGACCGCGATCCGCCGGCACGCCTCGGCGGTCGTGCCGCCTTGGCCCAGCACGATCTCAACCTCACGCAGCTTGCCGATGATCTCCTCGGGCTTGTGCTTCTTCGAAGGCATTCGTTGTCCCTTCCTTGGTCCAGACTGTCATAGTCGATGGACCACTCAGAAGGGGGCAGCTCACGCCTTGGTGGTGCTCCTCGCACTCCTAAGGCTGAGCGTTCGTAAGGTCCGCAGTCTTATGGTGTGGCCGCTTATCGTCCTAATGGCGGCTTGGCTGGGTCGATCGTTGGGCATGGATCACAAGATCGTGATCACTATGCTGACATTGCTACCGGCATTCGCGATTGCGATAGTCGCAAACGCTGTCGCTACGTACGTCAGCTATCGTGACGGTATTCGGATCGGCCGTCTGGAGAACGGCCTCCGCGCCTATCGGACGTGGCGCCGCATCCAATCGGCGCGAGCGCTGAAAGCGTGATTTTGACAACGATCGGCGTTGACGGGAGCCTTCGCGGGTTACCGCCGGCGCCGATCGCGCCTGGCTGATTAGGATCAGGTGTCTGCATCGCTGCCTAGCGCAGCGCTATGTACAAGCCGCAGTTTGGGCTTGAACCTCACGATCTCTATTAACCGCTGCATCTGCACCGGATCTTCGAGGATGTCGGCCATCGCCTGATTGACCAAGCCCTGGGCGTAGAGAAGCAGGCGTGCCTCGTCGTCGCCTTCCATCTGGAGCGCGATGCACTCCTGCTTCACGCCCTCACGCCGGATAAACGTCGCGCCCTCGCCCATGCAGGCTTCTCCCGTCAGCGCTGCATCATGAGCCTGGGCGATGTCGCTGTCCATCGGCCGTGATCCGCTCGAAGGACCATTTTACTGACGCGGCTGATGTTTGTGCCCCGATCATTGCACGCCGAGGCGCTCACACAGCTGCTATGCCAACATGCACTTCATCAGGATCATGGTGCCGCACGCGAAGAGAAACATCGCCGGCTCTTTCGAGAAGGCGCCCAACCACCATCCAACTGGTCCACCTACGATCATGAAAATGGCTCCAGCGAGCACCCTGTCCATGTCTCGGCCCTTCCGCGGACACCGACCGTCTATAGATCTGCCAGTTCAGGTCAGGCGAGCAGGGACACCAACATTCCAACAATACCGATCCCGCCGCTGATCATCGCTGCTTCCTGGCGACATATCCCAGCGGACCAGGCCCCTAGACTGAAGGCGACGACTACCAGCGATACGAAGAATATGTTGTCCATCAATTGGCCTCCGTTGGACGAGGTCGATGTAACTATTGCGGTCTTATAGCATCAAGCGCCGGCCCCATACTGTTAGCCTTGCATACTAATGGAGCTTTTTACGCCTGGGATAGGCGGTTACGAGCGAAGCCGGCGCATCGGCCGTCTACTGTTCCGGACCTGATCATCCGTTAAACCGTTGCCGCTGGAAGCACCGTCGATGTTCGGTATAACCAAGCTTCGACGCTACCGGGATAGCTCCGCTTAACTGGATTGGACGAGGATCGAATGAGCGATCAGAACAACGTCGTCGAGCTCGCGACCGAGCTGACGATCGCCTGGCTGTCCAACCCGAACACGCGGGCCGACCAGAGCCAGGTGCCTGCCTTCCTCCAATCGATGCACGAGGCGGTGACCGCGCTCGAGAGCCCGGCCAGCGAGCCGACAGAGCCGGCCGAGGTGTTCACGCCTGCGGTTTCCGTCAGGAAGTCTCTTGCCCGACCCGACGCCATCATCAGCCTGATCGATGGCAAGCCTTATAAGTCGCTGCGCCGGCACCTGTCCGGTCATGGCCTGACCCCGGATCAGTACCGTCAGCGATACGGCCTGAAGGCCGATTACCCGATGGTCGCGCCCGAATACAGCGAGGCGCGCCGCTCGATGGCCAAGAAGATCGGTCTCGGCCGGAAACCGAAGGACGCGCCGGCTGCACCTGCGCCTGCGGAGGCGGAGCAGCCCGCGCCTAAGCGTGGCCGTCGCAAAGCCGCTGCCGGCGAGAAGGCAGACTGAGCCTCACGGCACCGTCGGGCGGCCAATCTCAAACTATTGCATCTGGAGGACGACTGCCCGTCTGACAGGGACGCTGGTCGCCTCTGACGGCCATGCGTCGCGGGTCTCGGCGGAAACATCCTTCCGGATTCCGGAAAGAAGTTTCCATCCGAGCAGACCTGAGATCGGCCGGTAGCTGGTCGGATGCACCCCATCTCGTGTGGGTAGCTGGGCGAGCGGGATGACCTTGTCCCCGAAGCGAAGCGCCACTTTCGTCACAATCAGGGCTGCAGTGCGGTTGTAGGGCGCGAGCCACGTCACGCGGGGCGCCCGGGTTCGCGCGCGCAAGGCGACCAACTGGTGTTCCAGGCGTGGATCTCCGACATCGTTCGAGCCCAACGCGATCAGGGCGACGGCGGGGGTGATGCCGCCTTGCCATGCCTCCAGCACTCCGCTCGAGCGTGCGCCTACGTGCGCGTGTATCTCGCATCGGATACCTTCCCGCGCGAGCGCCCCCGCGGTGCCAACGCCGGTGCTGTCGCCAAGGATGAGGCAGAAGGGGATCACATCCGCCCTGCCGCGATCTTCGGAGATGGCGTCCCCGGGCGCGGGCTTCCTGCCATCTCGTCGTAAGCGAGCAGCCCGATGATCGCGACGGCTACGCCGGCGAGGCCGAAGAGGCCACGTGCAAGGCCGATCGCGCGCGCCGCCTTTCCACGCCGCAGGGTCCGCCAGCCCCGATCGATCGACGTCCGCCACGACAACCAACCGTCCGCAATGTCGCAGGCCCCGAACATGGCGATCGGGATGGCGATCGCCGGGATGATGTGTCGCGTCTCGACGGGATTGAAGGCGATCAAGGCCAGCGTGAGCAGCAGCACGACGAACGCGGCAGCGTAGATCACGGTACAGACGGGCCGGAGGCGGAAGATGCGTGCGCTGGGCTGAGCCAGGTAGCGCACGATCGGCCGTCTGCAGGTATCGCAGGCTAGGACCGCCTGCCCGAGCGGCCAGCGTCGCATCGCCGCATCGCAGTACGGGCAGGTCGGCCGTGGCAGGCTGATCATGTTCATGGCAGCTGCGCCAACTGCACAGCGTTCGGAAGGCGGGCGCGGATCTCGGTCGCGATCTCCGGCGGGCACACCCAGTTCGCGAACATCGGGTTCCACACCGCCCTGCCCTTGCAAAGCGCGGCTAGCGCCTCCCGGCCGATGTGATCGTCCTTGGCCGCCCGGAACGCGATGCGACCGTCTGGCAGCGTGCGCTCCATGATGCCGGCACAGACCTCGATCTGCGCTCCTGCCTTGCGAGGTTTTGGCGAGGGGGGCACCGCATCAGCGATCACCGGCTCGGGTGGCGGTGTCGCGGGTTGGCTGGTCGCGATCACTGGCTCTGGCGCGGGCTCCTCATGCGCGTCGACGATCGGCTCTGGCTCCGGGTCGTCAGCTTGGCTGGTGTCCGGGTCGGCCGAGATGCCATCAGGCCCAGGGTGGATCCCGAGCCGCACGTAGATGTCTTCCTCCTCGACATGGTCCGCGATCAGCTGGTCGGCGATCGCCAGCATCTGAAGGCCGCTGACGCCAGTCGAGAACAGGCGCGAAAGCGGGCTCGTCCCCCCGAACGGCATCCATCCCTCGACGAGGTTGTCGCATTTGTAGATTGGCTCGTCGTTGCCGATCTTTGAGCGATCGATTTCGTTCGTGGCCGGCACCGACACGAACACGCCGATCCGCTCGAACGCCTTGGTATGGCCCTTGCGCTTCAGCCACGCGGCGAGGACGTCGCGCTGACGTCGCACCTGGGCGACCGGATTGGGGATGTTCTGAGGCCGGTGCTGTCCCCGATACCAGACCATCCACTCGCCATGTGCGTTCTTCGAGATGTTGCCCGCATAGTTCTTGGACTCGAAGATCGCGGCGGTTCGCGAAAAGCGAGACAGCAGGATATGATCGAACTGGGCGAACCCGCCCTGGCCGTCAGGCAGGCGCAGATTGTGGATCAGAACATGTCGATCGTTCTCCGGCCCGAACTCGCGATCGAGCATGAACGCGGTCTCCTTCTCGCCCCAGAGTCCGCGTACATGCTTCTTGAGGGCTGACCGGACGCGGTCCGGTAGCCTTTCATAGTCAGGATCGCGCATCACCTCGTCCGCCAATGCGAGCTCAGCGGATCGTGTCGATCGCTTTCGGATCATTGTCTTGGCGTTCCCGTTTGAGCCTGCGTTGGTAGCGGCTGGACTGTCTGCGCGGGGATCGGCGCGGCCGCGGGCGGGACCAGCGCCGGCGGTTTCGCCGGGACCAGTTTCGCCTCAAGCCGTGGCTTGGCATCGGTCATCAGCTTGCGGAAGGCATCGACCATCGCGAGGCTGGTGATCTTGCCGATATCGGTCGAGGCGTAGGTGCCGCCAAGAGCCCCGACACCGAGGCCGAGCAACAACCCTCCGCCGACAACACCGACGTCCTTCTTGCGTGCCGAGCCACTGGCGACCGCCTCCTGGATACCGGTGTTGACGTCGACGAGCGTGAGCAGGACCTGGCTCTCCATCGTCTTGGACTTGAGGCCGACTGCGCCCCCGAACAGGCCACCGACACCGCCGCCACTCTCGCGCGCCTTGCTGTCCGTATAGACCACGTTGACCTGCAGCAGGTAATCCGCCTTGGTGACCGGCCGCGCAGCAGCGGCCCCGCCGGCGATTGCGCGCTCGCGCTCGAGCGCGCTGAAGGCCTCCCCTCGATCCGCCACACGGAAGCAGCCTGAGCGGGCGATCATGAGTTTGACGAGCGGCAGCGGGTCGACCCGGGCCGTGGAACCGCCATTCTGCATTTCGGCCATACGCATCAGCGCCTGCAGCTGCGGTGAGAGGTTATCGGCGGGGCTTGCGGCCTTCTCCTCAACCAAGGCGGCGACGCCGAGAGGAACCTCGCATCGGGGCAGCTCGGTCTTCTCGTCGACGCCGGTGCCACCTTGTCCCAGCTTCTGCGCCGAAAGGGTGGAAGGAGTGACGGCCGCGATCGCGGCCGTCACGATGGCGAGGGCGGCGCGCTTATGCACCGGCCTTCGCCGCCTTCGCATGCTTGGTCGGGTCGCAGATACCGGCCCGTTCCTCGTTGGCGCTCACCTTCTTGGCAGCTTCATCGCAATCCGCGCAATCGGCGCAGTCAGCGCAGTCCTTGCAGTTGCCCTTGTGATTGGCGTGAGCGCGGTAGTGCGCCGTCTTTTCCGCCGCGCGGCGGTCGGCGTCGTTGCCGGCGCTTTCGCCGGCGAAGCTCGCCATTGCGAGCAGCACCGGGCTGGCCGGCGCCGCGCTGGCGACGGCAGGTGAGGCGAACGCCAGGCCCGCCAGAACGATCGATGCGATATGTCGTGTCTTCACGGTCGTAACCCCTTCGTTGGTTGTCAAAAGAAGCCGTTGCGACGCCCGTCGCGCCGGTCATCGTGGCGGGTGCCACTATCGCCGAGGGCCGAGCGCCGGACCTCCAGCTCCACGCCGTCCCCCTTGCGGGTGATCCGGACGTCTTGTGGGGCGAGGCCTTGCCGCTTCGCCCAGCGGTCCGCGTCGGTCGCCGACCCGAACTCGCCCATTTCTTCGAAACTCCAGTTGCTCATCTGCTCCTCGTCGCCTGGGTCGCAGGCAACGACGCACGAGCGCGCCGGCGACATGGTGGGAACGGCGCGCGTGAACGGTGCTGCTCTGACGGCCGCTGCTGGTCCGCGAGCGTAGGCTTGGGCCGCTTCGTCATGCGAGCGGCGCTGGCCGAAGGTTGATGCGTCGCACGACGAGGTTGCTGTCGTGCCCAAGCCGTAGGTCGAGGATATGGCCGACCTTGCGGCTGAACCGCATCACGCCATCGATCTCGTCGTGCAGCGTGCCTTTTCCGAAGAGCGTCTTGGCGTCGCGCCACTCGCGTCCGTGGACGAGCCGCATGTGAAAGCTGCCGACCGGCGCGGGCACCGTTACCCGCTCATGCGCGCGCACATAGACCGACAGGGCGTTTCGACCCGTCCTCGCATCGATCATCTGGACGATCGTGTTCTCGAGGCCACCCTGGACGGTCAGCTTCGCGACCACGCGCTTCATGTCGATGGTGGCTGGTACGCTGACGGTGCCGGACGCGGGGAAGCCGTGGTTCTTTCCGAGGATGATCGCGGTGAACTGCTCGGCTAGCCAGAACGGAGCACTCAGACGCGTGGCAGCCGCCACTATCAGAAGCCCTCCGAGGGCAAGTCCGGCGAGGACGCGCGTCTTTCTTGAAGATTTCCAGCGACCGCTCCGGAGACGATGTCCGCCTCTTCCCTTGTCGAACCACATTGGGCTGGATTGGAGCTCGCGTCGCGCTTTACGGTCGTTCCATGTCGTACGCTCAGGCGGCAGGCCCTGCCGCTTGCGATAGCGCTCGCGCATGTAGGCGCGATCATCGAGCCCCATCGAAGCACTCCGCGAAGTGGGCGTAAGGGTTAGTGAGCCGTTCGCGCCATTGCTTTAGCTGGTAGGTGCCCAGAACGAGAGCAACGATCCAGCCTGCGACAAGCAGCAACCCGATCAACCCCTCCAGAGCGCCAGGTTCAGGCTGCGGATTCACAACAATCACGGTGGGCGACGGCTCGTCGACCTGATGACAGCTGTCGACGATCTGCTGCGTGACCTGGTCATCAAGAAGGTCGGCGGCTTCGTCGAACTCCGCTGCGACTTCCTCCTGCCCCTTGATGATGTCAGCGAGCGTTTGCCTTACCGCGGCAATCGTGATCGCCGGGCCCGGTCGATTCTCGCCATAGAAGGCCAACGTTCCAGTCAATGTCTGCAGATCGACTACAGCTCCGCGCATCAACGCCGCTGCCTCTCGAAAGAGATCGACATGCTCGAGCGCCTGCTCGTTGATATGAGCCTCGATCTTCATCGGGGGGCGCCTTCGACGTCGAGTCGGGCGGCTCCCAAGGCCATCTCAACGTCGATCCGTCCAAGCATGGCATGGTCGCGCAGCGATGCGACGATGGCCTGCAGCTCGTGATCGGCGCGATCGAGATCGCGATGGATGAAGAGGATGGTCGAGGCAGGACCGGCCAGCCACCGAACGATCGAGGTCTTGGGCATACGCGGATCGTGGTTGGCGATCGGGTGCAATGGCGTTCTCACGCCGGCGAGCACCGTCTCGGCGCATCGCACGCCCTGGCCACAGATCGTATCGTGCCCGGCGAACTCGGCGAGCGCGTCGGGTGGAAGGTCGCGTACGAGGTCGCGGACGCCCGCGAGCATGGCGCCTGGCTGCTGGCCGACGTGCTCGATGGCGCGTGCGAGCACGTATCGTCCCGCAAAATGCCAGCTCGCATCGCGGTCACCTGGGTCGATCGGAATGAACGCCTCGACCGCGGACGAACGGGCGTAGTCGCTCGGGTGATCGGCGAAGAAGTCCCAGTTGCCCCGTGCTGGATCGATCATGAGGTCGCGGGTCTGGTCCGCCAGGGCGGTGAAGGCGTCGCCGGCACCGATCACGACGATCCGGTCGCCGTTGCCCATTCGCACCGCGCGCAGCGTGTTGGCCGGCAGTGTGTCGGGCGAGGCGATGGTTAGCCGTGGTCGAGCCGGCTCGGGTTCACGCTGGAAGCGAAACGGGTAGCTAATCCCCATGGCGGGACGTCCTTTCGTGCTTCGGGGTGGTGAAGGTGCCGCCTTCGGTCTGGAGCGAAGCGCCGACGATCGCGCAGCCGACAGCCCAGGCGAGAGTGAACAAGCCCGTCAGGGCCGACAGGAGGCCCAACAGGCGCCTTCGGCGCTGACGGAGGCGCGATGGACCGGAAGACCGGAAGCCGCGCTCCTGCGCCGCCTGCGGCAGGGTTGCCGACGGCGAAGTTGCTGCGTCTATCGCGTTCACTGGCGCGACGGCGAGCCGCACCGTGCGCCCCGTCGGCTGCGCGCGCATGTAGACGCGATCACCGGGTCCCATCGGCCTACTCCGTCACCGTGACGGGGGTGCCGGTCGCGGCCGGTTGCAGCTCTTTGAGTCCTGCGATCCCGAGCGTAACGGCGCCAGACAAGCCCAGCATTAGCAGGAGTGCATGGATGATCCTGCTGGCCCAACTCAGCATCGTGCGGAGCCGGTGAGGCGTTGGCGACGATGATTGGAGATCGTCGCGGACGAGCCGTTCTGACATCATGCGGCCACACCCACCGTTCGACGGGGGGCGCGCATCGCCCGTGCCAGCGGCGCGAGCACTGCGTAGGTCAGCGCAAAAACGCTGGCCATAGCCAGGGTCTCAGCGCCCCATTCCAGCGCGTGATCGTGTTTGGCGAGGCGGCTGCACTCGGCAAGCGTGTGCGTGTTGAGGTCGCACGGGTGCCAATGCTTGATGGCGAGCACCTGTTCGAGGGTTGGGCGTGCGGTGGGCATGGTCATAGCTCCAGTCCGATGTCTTTTTCGGGGAAGGGCAGCTCGATCGCGGGCGGCTCGACGCCGATGCGGAGCGACGCGGCCGACAGAGTGGGATCGTTCTTGAAGTCAGGAGCGGTGGTGGTGCTGCTTATCGCCGGCGAGGCGACCGAGCCCGCTTTCTCACCGTCCAGTTTCTCGGGGCCACGATCCAGCTCGGGCGGCAACGAAGGATTGAACGACCCCGAGGAACCCATGCCAGTCTGGCTCCCCGTCGCACCCGGCGACGCGCCATTATCCGAGATGGAGCCCCGCCCTGGATCGATCGACAACTCGCCAATGGTCTCGAGTCCAGAGGTCTTGTTGCCTTCGTTGCGCTCAATCGCTTCGGTGAGCTTCGCGCGATTATCCGTGAACAGAATGAGGTCATCACGCGCACGGGTGACCAGCACGTTGAACAGGCGCTGATTAGAGAGGTTCATTTCCTTGTAGCTCATCGCGAGCACGTCTTTTTCGATCGATATGCCTTGAGCAGCATTGGCATTAAGCGCGTACGCGAGGTTGATCCGTTCCATCATCGGATCTCCCGTCTTCAGCTCGTGGATGGTGCCGTTGCTCACCTCGACCTTGATGCCCGAGGGATCGACCGAAACGATGCGAGCAATGTCATTGTTGTTGAGACCGCGCGCTTTGTCGTTCTGCGTCCAACGGATCTTGTCGCCCTCATGGAGCTTGATCTGCTCGCGATGGGCGAGCTGCATCGCGTCAGTCTTGTCGAGCGGCGAGAGCTTCTGCGGGTCGAAGGTTTTGACCTTGTTGCCGATCTGGACCTGGACCCGCCCCTTATCATCGACGCCGAGCACGTCGAACGTGCCACGCGGCAAGCCAAGCTCGCGGATGGGAAAGCGGAGGTCGATTACGACCCCCGCGTCGCCCTTCTGCGAGTATGCCTGCGGGTACCGGAGTTCCTCGCGGGTAATGTTGACCTTGTCGAGAACCCCGACGTTCAGGGGTTCCCCTTTCAACGTGCCCTCGGCGGAAAGCCCCTCCTGAATGAGGACGTTGATCTTGGCGCGGGCAACGCGTCCCGATGATAGGACGGCTGCCTTCTCGCGCTCTTCCTGGGGCAGCTTCAGCCAGTAGTCGGCGGCCGCACGAGCATGGTCCGGCTTGGCAACGACCTTGTTGCCTAGAACCGCCATCGCCTCGCGAACCGCGCCCCGGTTGGACAGCGCGGCGACGGTACGAAGCTGCTCGGTGCGCTGACGTAGGTTCTCGTCCATGCGCGCCATCGTGATGCCGCCTGCCTGCGCGAGGGAGAACGCCTTGCCGGCGTCGACTGCCGCGATCTGCTGGCGATCGCCCACCATCAAGAACCGATCGACACCAAGCGCGTTGGCGATGCCCACCAGGTGCTTCATCTGGTCGGAGCCGACCATCGACGCTTCGTCGAGAACGATCGTTGTGCCGGCCAGCTCGTTGCGGGCGCCATCGTAGCCGGCGCCCTTCCCCGCCAGCGCATGTCGAGCATAGCTGTGGACGAAGGAGGAGACGGTTCGACTCTCGATGCCGGCTTCCGCGCCGAGACGGTCCGCCGTCGCCTTCATCAGCGCCAGGCCGATGATCTTCCCGCCCTCCTGCTCTACGTTGCGCGCGACGCTGGAGAGCATCGTCGACTTGCCGGCGCCGGAGACGCCCTGCACGGCAACGATGCGGTCCGTGGAGGTGAGCGCCATCACCGCGGCCGCCATCTGGCCGGTATTCAGGACCTTGTCGCCAGAGGCTGCATGCAGCCGCTCGATGACAGTGTCTGGCGAGACGATGACCCGCCCCTGCCCGCGGCCCCGCTCGATCTCGGCGAGGATGCCGCGCTCGGTCGCGAGTGCCTCCGGTGTGGTGACGTGGGTAACGACACCGTCGATCCGGTCCTGCTTGCCCGGGATCAGCTGACCGGCTCGGATGAGCTCCGAGACGCGTCGGTCGACATGTTCGGGCGTGACGCCCTTGAGGTCGCGATCGAGCGCGGTCTTCACGACGTCGGGTATCGAGAACGCCGCTTCTCGTTGAGCGTGGATACGGATGGCGGAGGCGACAGCGTGCTGAGCGCGCAGGTCGACCGGAGATATTCGGAGACGCTCAACGCCACTGGCGATCAGAGGGTCATTCGGTCGAAATGCGTCACCTAAGGTTTCGCGGATGCCGTTCAGCGTCTCGCGAATACGCTCCATGGTCCCGGGCCTGCCGTCGATGGCATACCCGTTGGCCCGTGCCTTCGCTTCTTCGACAAGGGCTTTGCCGTCGAACCCGATCGCGGCTGCGCGCTCGCGCCACGCCTCCCGGAGAGCCTCACGATCCTCGACGTTGAGCTTCGGATCGCGGGTGTTGTTCGTGACCTTACGCAGCGCCTCGGCCGACTTGAACCCGAGCCGCTGGGCGGTCTCGAGGATGTCGGCACGGCGCTGACTGAATGTGTCGATGGCCTTCTTGGGAACACCGTTGATCTCGAACATGCCGTGCTTGCCCGTGACCGACGTCTCGAAGCCGATTTTCCCCAGTTCGGCGCGGAAGTTAGCGTGATAGGCTGAGCCGATCGTCGTGTTGTTCTTCCAGAGTTGCTGATTGTGCAGCGCCTGCCAGACACCATTGGCCATCTTGGTCATGTTCGCGACGATGACGTGGATGTGCCCCTGGGGGTCCAGGGCGCGGCTCGTGTCGTGCTGGAACATTGCGTAGACCAGGTTGCCGGTGCGCACCGCGTCACCCGACTTCGACCGGTCGTAGGTCCGACCCTCGGCGAAGGTCTTCTCCGCCCAGCTCATGGTCGCCCGGACGGCGTTCATATGAGCCACGAGAATGCGGGTATCGCCTGCGACATACGCCAGGATGCTGGCTGACTTCGGCATCGAGAACGTGAGGTCCACCCCGAGCCGGCGGTTCTCGCCCGGCGCGACCTTTTCCCCCGACGGCATCTCGCCGTTCAGGATCTTCTCGAATGCCTCCTTTGTGACCTCGCCCTTGAGCCCGATCTCGGCCGCTCCGACGCCGCCCCACAGCGTTGCCTCGGAGGCGTGGTCGGCGGTGTAATAATCGTCCTTGGCGAAGTAGCTCGCTGCGCCGGAAGCGGACTTGACGGAAGCGACCGAGAGCATCGCTTACATCTCCATGTCGTCGTCGATCTCGGGCGAATGATCGTGCCCGTGATGACGATGATGATGGTCGCCATTGCGATCGGTGGCGAAGCCGTCGCGCAGTTCGCGCACTGACTGGTCCTCCTGGCGATCGCCGTCGAGCCGGTCGAGGATCGGGTTTCCGGTAAAGCGACCAACATCGCCACGTGCCGTCTGCTGACTAGGATCGAGATTGCGCGCCATGCCCGGGTCCGCGAGGCGCAGCCCTGCACGGGCCTCCGCCAGCCTCGGAAGCGATGCCTCCTTCTCACCATTGGACGGGGCCGGTGCGGCGCCTTGCGGCGAGGTGGCCGCGGCACGGCCCAGGATCTGGTCGAGAGCGACCTGGGTCGCACCGACGACCTCCATCGCTGCTGCCGCCTTTTCCGCCTCGCTCTGACCCTTGCGAGGCTCCGTCGTCTCCTGCTCCGGCTCGTTCTCGCCGCGCTCTTCAACGCCTCCTACCGGCCGCGTGGGCGTATGCTCGCGGCCACCCTCACCCCCTTCATCCGCGCCATTGTTCTGGGCTGCACGTTTCCGCCGCTCTTCCGGCGAAATGTAGGGGGTGGGTTTGAAGTCTTTTCGAGGCAACGACCCGGGTGCGACCTCGGGATAGGACTTGTAGGTCAGCTTGATCCGCGCGGCGGGGAAGCCGTCCGGGAATTTGACGAACCCGTTGAGCGACGGAAGGTCGGTGATGTCGTCGGGCAGCACTAGCGGCTCCACCGCCGTGCGAGGCGTCAGCGTCGAGGCGTCGCGGGTGTTGTTGTAGCCGTAGCTGTACGCCTCATCGACCTGACGGACCTCGCGATTACCGATGAACTCTGAGCACTTTTCGGCTGTCGTACGGTCTGCCGTAGCGAGGATCAGCTTGGTGCGCGCGAGGCCCGTCAAGGCGGTCGCGTTCTGGAGCCCATAGGTCGCGACGAGCTTGTCGAATGAGTGAATACCGAGGACGAAAGCTCCGCCGAAATTGCGGGCCGACTGCAGGCCGTGCTCGATGCCGGGAAGGGCGTGGAGCGCGTGGACCTCGTCGAAGAGATACCAGGTCCGCAGGTCGCGCGTTTTCGGCAGGCGCATCAGGTTGTTGACGGCGAGATCGATCCACAGCGTGAACAGGCCGCGGGTCATCTCCAGGTCGTTGTACGAGCCGGTGATAAACATGATCGAGCCGTCGCGATTGTCGGTCGCGATCCAGTCGCGGATCGAGAACGCCGGAGGGCCGCCTTCAACCGGGTCCGGCATGAAGCGTAGGGCCTGTCCGTTGACGTTCAGGACCGACCGGATCGACTCCGCCATGCGGGCGGCCTTTTCGGTTGTCAGCGGCGCGGCGACAGTGTCCTCCAGCTGTGCATGGATCTTCTTGAGATCGGCCGTCATCAGGTGGTGGGCGATCGCGGCGTTATTGCCCTCGCCCGCCTCCTGCAGCTTCAGGCACATCTCGATGAAGAGCATCCGGGCGGCGTTCTGCCAGAACGGCTCTTTGTCGTCGGGATGGGACGGGATCAGAGCCGCGGCTGCGGAGACGAAATCGGCATAGTTCCGGCACTCGTCGAACAGTGTCCACGGCGCGCAGCGCTCGTCCATCGGGTTGAGAATGGCGTCGGTTTCGGGGTCGAAGAACGTCTCCACGAACACGCCAGTAAGGTCGAAAATGACGGCGCGATGGCCGCGTGCCCGGATCTGCGAAACGTGGCTGCGAAGCTGTGTCGTTTTGCCGGTGCCGGTCGTGCCGATCAGCATCGTGTGGCTCTGCTCGAGGCGCCACGGATAGGGGATGCCAGCGATCGAATATGGGACGTGAATGCCTTCGTCGACGCGGTCGATGATCGGGGCCTTGGCGACGAGTTTCGGATCGTAGGGAGGGTCGTGTTCGGCGCATTCCTTGCGGAACTGCGCGAGGTTGTGTCGGCGCACGTTGTCGAGCAGCAGATCGCGGGCGACGAGCATCGATCCGCGGTTGTGTCGCTCGGTCAGTACGTCGCGACCGCGCTTGTTCGCCCAGGTGATGAACCAGCTGATCAACGGGGCCGCGACCGCGGTCGCCATCACCAGCGTGCTCAGGAAGATCTTGACCGTTTGATGCCAGGCGTGGACGACGTGCGGCTCGTAGGGGACGTAGCCGATCGGAACCTTGGTCACGGTGCCGTTTGGAAGGGTCAGGTTGATGAGGTGAAAGCGGTCGCCTCCGACCCATGTCCAGACCGCCGAATAGAGCTTCATCAGGTCGAGTTGAAATTCGTGCTCGGCGAGGCCGAGCCAGACCATGATGTTGAACAGGACGATGAAGCTGCCGAGCCAGATCCAGACCGGCACGAGGGTGGCCGCCCAGGCCATTTTGTACTGGCTCGACAGCAGCTGAGAGCCGCGCGTGAAGTTGCCAGAGTTGCGGGTGATCCGGCCGCGCGCGGAGGCGTGCTCGACAACGGCGGCTTGCCCGTTAAAGCGGATGTCACCGCTGCGCATGGTGGGCCTCCACGCGCTCCTGGGCGATGTCGATTATTCGTTCGGCATAGTCGGGATGTTCGCGAGTGACGATGAGGTCCATCGACGCCGAAAGCTGCTCAAGAATGAGGAGCACGCGACTGACGTTGAACGTGTGGCTTGCATCAGCGAGCGGCAGCCCGAAACGAAAGACCAGACGGGTCGCTTCCGAGCGCGAGCAACCCCGCTTCCGGGCGAAGTTGTCCAGGGCAGCGAGATCACTTCCGGAGAGCCGGAATGTCACATGATGATTGTTCATCGTCCATCCACGCTTGGTGGATGGTGGGGCTTTCGCACCGACTTTGTAGCACCAGTCTGTGAGGCCTTCCACTAGAAAAGCGTCTCACCCGCGAACACGCCGTTTTTGGCAGTTTTCAGCCGTTTTTGGCGTCGCTCAAAGATGTGTTCGCCCTGTGTAAACGTCTCACCCTATGGACATTGAGCAATTTCAGGCACTTACACCTGCGGCCGCCGCGTACGGTGTGCTAATCCTAGGGACTGTCGTGGCGTTGAGGGCATCATCGCTCTTCGTCTCCATGTTCGATCGGAGTCCTGAGGGGTAATCGCCGGAGGCGGACTGATCCAAGGCGTGTCTCCGGCGAACATGCGAAGCGATCCCGACCCACGACGGACCCGCCGCAGGCGAGGTCCGTCGCAGCCTATCCGATGATCCGGCATAGCTCGGATCATCGGTGCCGATCCTGACGGCCAAAGGCCGTCTGAATAGCTCTCGCTTGCGGCCGGTCGTGCGGCCTGTCATCGTGGGCGTCGGAGGCTGTCAACCGATCAGAAAAAGGGACGGCAATGGCACGTACAATCGAGCAGGAACGCGAGCAGCTGGCGGCAGAAGGACGGAAGCTGGAAGAGCGGCGTCGTCAGCTTGCCGAGAGGGAGCGCTCTGAGCTTCTGAAGGAGGTCGAGAAATCGGGGTTGCTCAAGGGCGACGCCGAGCAGATCCGGTCTATCCTCGGGGCGGTGAAGTCGATGGGTGTCGCTGAGGTCGCGAAGCGGCTTGCAGCGTAGCAGGACCGATGCGCTGGCAGGCTGAAGCCTGTCGGGCAAAAGAAGAGGGGAGAGGCCGTAAGGCCCTCCCCTTTTTCGTGATCGAGAACTGAAGCCCTGCAGGCAAAAAAAGGGAGAGCGGGTACGTCCCGCCCCCCCCTGCGATGATCTAGGTGGAGGCTATCCCCAGACCACGCGCAGCTCGTGATTGCCGGTCGCTTCCATCGGGCGTGCTGGCGACTCGAACCGGGATCGATCGGGTGGCGTCGTCGCGGTCGAAGCGCACGTTGAGACCACGAAACTGTGCCTCCTCTACAACCGCGATCACGCCCTCGTCGTAGTCGAAGAGCGCGCAAATGCTGGCCAGCGACCAGGGGCAAACGCGAGCCTCGAAGCTGCATGCGACTAGCGGGTCTTCATCGTCGTGATCGAGGAGTTCGCCGCGTTCGCGAGCGAAGGCCCGAAAGGCGGCGAGCTGGCGTGCGCTGACCGTCGCGGGTTTCACGTCCCGTTGAGCGCCGGCGCTGAGGAAGAGGTTGATCGACATGGCTTTGCCTCCCGAGTGGAATCACCGGCGCAAAGCCTCCTTCCCTCGACCCGTTAGGGTCGCCCGGACGTCGCCGGGGTCGTCGGTCCAAAGGACCGGGATCGATCGTCTCGATGGCGCAGCAAGGTCGTGCATCGAGTGGCGCTGGTAGCGGCGCGCGAGGCGTAGCGAACTGGCGACCCGACGGGGTCGCCGTGACGCGAGCGAGCAGTGCCGGCGCGCCGTCCGCTGGGGCGATCGGCACGGCGCGATGCGCAGCGGCAGCGTTGGCCTTGCGACGGCATCGGCACGCCCGCCAGCGAGCCGTGCCGGGAGGCTGGGCGGGAGCTCGCCCCGACCCGCGCCGGTCGAGGCGTAGCGAGCGTGACGCGCGACGGCGCGGCCGCGATGCGAGCGAGCCGGTGCGGGTCTGCTGTGAGGGGTCGGATTGCCGGCGCGCGAGGCGTAGCGAACTGGCGACCCGACGGGGTCGCCGTGACGCGAGCGAGCAGTGCCGGTGCGGCGTCCGCTGGGGCGATCGGCACGGCGCGAGGCGCAGCGGTAGCGTTGGCGATGCGACGGCATCGCCACGCCCGCCAGCGAGCCGTGCCGGGAGGCCGGGTGGAAGTTCGCCCCAAGCCGCACCGGCCGAGGCGTAGCGAGCGTGACGCGCGACGGCGCGGCCGCGATGCAAGCGAGCCGGTGCGGGTCTGCCACGACGGGTCGGATTGCCGGCGCGCGAGGCGTAGCGAACTGGCGACCCGACGGGGTCGCCGTGACGCGAGCGAGCAGTGCCGGCGCGCTGTCCGTTGGAGCGATCGGCACGGCGCGATGCGCAGCGGTAGCGTTGGCGATGCGACGGCATCGCCACGCCCGCCAGCGAGCCGTGCCGGAAGACCGGGTGGAAGCTCGCCCCAAGCCGCACCGGCCGAGGCGTAGCGAGCGTGACGCGCGTCGGCGCGGCCGCGATGCAAGCGAGCCGGTGCGGGTCTGCCGCGAGGGGTCCGATTGCCGGCGCGCGATGCGTAGCGAACTGGCGACCCGACGGGGTCGCCGTGACGCGAGCAAGCAGTGCCGGCACGCTGTCCGCTGGGGCGATCGGCACGGCGCGATGCGCAGCGGTAGCGTTGGCGATGCGGCGGCATCGCCACGCCCGCCAGCGAGCCGTGCCGGGAGGTGGAGTTGGCGTGCGTGTCCACGGCCGACCCGAAGCCCCTTTCAGCGCGGATGCGGTCGCCAATGTGGCAGCGGCAGATCCCGGGTGCCCCTTGCCAGCTGGCCGGGCCGTCATCCCCCGGTCGGCCGTGGACGACAGCCCTCTAGCAGGCAGGTCTTAACGGAATGCGCTTGAAGTTGGCTCCCGCACCGGTCGAGGCGTAGCGAGCGTGACGCGCGACGGCGCGGCCGCGATGCGAGCGAGCCGGTGCGGGTCTGCCACGAGGGGTCCGATTGCCGGCGCGCGAGGCGTAGCGAACTGGCGACCCGGCGGGGTCGCCGTGACGCGAGCGAGCAGTGCCGGCGCGACGTCTGCTGGGGCAATCGGCACGGCGCGATGCGCAGCGGTAGCGTTGGCGATGCGACGGCATCGCCACGCCCGCCAGCGAGCCGTTCCGGGAGGCTGGGCGGGACCCTTCCCCAAGCCGCACCGGTCGAGGCGTAGCGAGCGCGACGCGCGACGGCGCGGCCGCGATGCGAGCGAGCCGGTGCGGCCATCCGTGGTGAAGTCTCGACCGCAAGGTCAGTCCCCGCGGCGCGAGGGGGCTCGATGCCCCTGAGCGCCGCCCAGGGCGACGTAAAAAAGGGGAGAGGCTCCGGTTGCACGGAGCCCCTCCTGCGGGTGCGTCAGGCGCGACGGCTGCGCGCTGCGTGAGCCATCGGGGCCTGCTCGGCGAGACGGAAGACGTGGAGCGGCACGCCGGCGGTCCGCATCTTCCGGGCGAAGTCGGACTGGACGCCCGAGCCTTCGCAGACGATCGCTTCAACCGGGCGCTGGTTGGCGATGCGGTCGTTGCGGAGGAAAGCCGCCTTCGGACCGTACCGCGTCTCCAGCATCATGCGCACCAGCTTGACCTGCCGCGACGACGCCCACGCGGCTGCGACGGCGTCCGCACCCTTGTTCATGCCGGTGGTCATCAGGACCATCGCCGGGATCCGACGCTTGATCTGGTCGAGGCGGTCGAAGAGCTGCTCGTGGTCGTGCCAGACCTGTCCACCCGAGAAGGCGACAATCGGGCCGGTCGGGGCGTGCTCTTCCCGGCGCTTGGCGGCGCGGGCGGCGAGGTAATCCTTCCCGTCGATGACCGACGCGGTGAGCTTGGAGGAGACCCGGCTGCCGCGGATCGTGTTGAAGGGGCGACCCGTCTCCACGCGGAACACCTCCCCGGCGTGGTCTCGCATGCACCGCATCGCTTCGGCGCAACCTTCCAGCGTCTGGCAGAGGAGCTGCGTGTCCTCGAGTTCGACGGCGTAGATCTCGCTGGGGTCGTACGCTTCCACCATGTCCTTCAGCTTGCGGGCGGCGTCGTCCTCGCGTCCCTCGATGCGCTTGGTCACCATGTGGAAGGAGTTGACGATGCCCCATGCGATGTCGGCGGCGAACTCTTCCATGCGGGTGTCGCGCGTGACGTCGAACACCGTCCGCAGCATGAGGTCGACGGCTGCGGCGGCCATCTCTGAGTCGGGCATGTCCAGCTTCTCGGGGGCGTTGAAGACGGTCAGCTTGGCCATCTCGCTGCTCTCCACGAAGGCGCCGTCGTAGGTCTGCTGCGTCTCAGCGTCGATGTTCAAGACGCTGTCGTTCATCCGGACCTCGTTCATCGCGCGGGCGGCGTCGGAGAAGCTGCGGAAAGTGTTGGTCATGATAGCCTCCATGAGTTGAAAATCTCACCTTCTTCTCGGTGAGGAATCTCACTCGGCATGCGGCGGTCAGGGCCGTCAGGGACGTTAACCGGGAAGCCGCGCCCATCGGGCGTGGACCCCGGTTAACGCTCGCGAGTGGGGGAGCCGATTTTCTCGACCCCCAGAATGGAGCGAAGCGGAGTGGCGGGGGTCGTGAAAATTGGGGGCACCGCTCGTCCTTGACGGTCCGCCAACCCCGCATGCCAAACTTCCACATCACAGAGAGAGAAAATATTGGTTTGGGGCGGGTGCGCCGGGGTGATCCGAGCACGAGCGGCGGTGCTGTGGCCGCCAGGCCGCAGCACCGCTAGGCAGCTCTGCTGCCGTCGCTCGCGCGCAGGACGCCCCGGCGTCGGCAAAGGGATCGAAACCCGAAGGGCGGAGACCCCTTCAGGGGGCTCCGTAAGGCCCGTCAGGGCCGATGAGAGCCCGGTCCCGCCCACAAGGCGGGACGCCCCGCCAACCCCTTCCCTGCCCCGCTATTGGGCATCCTGCCCGTCGTCGCGCTCCCACGCGCCCTCACCCCATGTGTCGTCGTAGCCCGGATCATCCGGATCGAGCCCCATGTTGGGATCGTCATCCGGGCTTGCTTGGTCGCCGAGCCGGCTCTCGCGTTGGTCGTCGGCGTGCGACGAGCCGCGGAAGCACGCCGGGTCGCAGAGCAGCATGGGGATGCCGCGGCAGACCAGCTGGACGCCGTCGATCGCGAGCGGCTTGGTGGCGAGCCGTGCGCAGGCCTGGTTGCTCCGATCGCGGAAGCCGCAGGGTGCAGCAAGCGGCTCCTGTCGAGGCAGCTCGGGGGCGTCGTCAGGCTGGTCCTCGGCCAAGGCAACGGAGCCATTGTCGGGCCGAGGATCGAACATGTCGTGCTGCGCGCGCATCGCGGGTTTCCTCCGGGATTGGGACAGGTGCGAAGGGGGGCTCGCCGGTTGAGGCGTGAGCACGCGAAAAGGGTGGCGCCGCGAGGCGCCGCCCGAACCCGGCGGGTCAGTAGAACTCGGCGCGGTCGGCGATGATCTCGCAGCCGTAGCGGTCGTTGCCCTCGGCGTCCTGCCAGCGGGTGTAGTGGAGGCGACCCTCGATCGCGATTAGGTCGCCCTTCTTGCGGTTGCCGGCGACAGCCTTGGCGAGGCCGTTGAAGCAGGTGACCTTGTGATATTCGGTCTCCTTGACCGTGAAGCCGTCCTCGCCCTTGTAGGTGTGGCCATCCTTGTTCAGCTTGGGGCGGTCGGTCGCGACGAAGATCGTGGCGACGTTGGTGGTGGGGTTCACCGCGCGCAGTTCGGGGGTGCGGGTCAGGCGGCCGATCAGGTTCACGTTGTTCATGGCGATAGCTCCCTCGGGTGATGTCGGGCGGATCGTCCGCCGGTGTCACCGATGAGCGAGCTGGCGCGGTGCTGCGCACCGGAGGGGCGGCCGGGATCGTCGCGCAGGCGACGAGCGCGGTCGACCTGAAGGGAAACCTCTTTTGCAGGGGTGGTGCGGGCAGCCGCGCTTCAGCGCGGCAACACGGCCCTGCCAAAGGGGTTGCGCGGTGCCGGGCCGGCTCGCAGGTGACACGAACCGGCGGATGAGACGCCCGGTAGCAGCCGAGATGTCGGAGCGGTCGCCATGAACAGGCTCCGTGGACCGGCAGGATCGGCCGCCTGATCCGCCTGCCCGGACGAATCGGCACGCGGTGAAGCTCGCCACCAGCGTCGGGCGCGGCAGCGCCCATGACTGCCCCGAGTTGGGCATGAGTGGACCACACAGCCGAGGACGTCGCCGATAGGGAGGCCGAATATCACAAGGTCGCCGTCGATTGGGCGCCTCGCCGGAGCTGTCGGGACACGCTGAGGTGAAGGTCGATCTGTGAGCGCTCGAGGTGCGCGATGCGACTTTGGCTGGCCGGCGAAGGGTCGGCCGCGGATGAGGCGGGAGCAGCCTGATCGACGCGTTTTCGCTGGTCCGCTGGGTTCGGGTAGTGCTTGCGGGGCTATCCCGGGAGGAGCGAGGGCGATCGAGACAGGGACCGACGCGGCAGCGTCGGTCCAAGCGGTCAGCCGAAGAGCTTGCCGATCGCGGCGCCGGCCGTCAGGAGGGCGGCAGCAGCCAAGGTCGCCTGAAAGAACAGGGTCCCGGGGAAGAAGCGCACCTCGAGCTTGGTTTTCGCGAGGTCCGCCTGCGTCTTCTGGATCTCGACCTGCATCTTGTCGATCCGCGCGAGCTGCTCGCGGATATCGAGTTGCGGATCTGGTGCGACGGTCGCCATGGTAGCCTCCATATAGCGTGGAACAGTGAACGATTGAAGTGCCGTGCTGGCCCAATGTTGGAAAGGGCGAGCGCAGCCCGAATTGCTCGAAGCATCCGGCACGTCGACGGGGACCGCTCCGGGTGTCGAAGCGATCCCCGTCGAGGGAGTGCGGGGGCGACGCGCGCGCGCCGCCCGGTGTTCGATCAGGCCACCTCCTCGACCGGGGCGGTGCTCTCGCCGAGGCCGTCGCCGGCAGGCAGGCCGGAGGCCGAGCCGTCGGCGCCGAACGGCGGAGCGGGGTCCTCGTCCGACTTGATGCCGAGGGCGCTGGTCACGTCGCGGCGCTTCTGCGCGCGCTGCCAGACGATGTTGTACGAACCGTCCTCCTGCCGGAAGGCCGAGACCTGCAGCGGCTGGGCGAGCGAGGGATCGTCGATGCGGCCGTTGAGGAACGCCTCGCCGGTGTTGTTCGACGTGAGTTCGAAGAAGGCGCCGACCTGCACCCAGGTGCGGCCGGGGGTGAGCGCGTGGATCTCGTAGCGCGGCGCGCGCGGGTTGGTGGACTGCACCGGCTTCAGCGCGATCGTCATCGCAACCGCGAGCGTCGAGATGCGGCCCATGAAGATGCCGGCGTCGTTCTGCTTGATCTGACCGATGTTCATCGTAACGTCTCCTGTGTCGGCTGGACCCCATGTCCTCGACACCATCTTCAATCCCTCTCTCCTCCCCGGCCCTTCGGCCGGGCAGGGCGCGCAAGCGCCCCTCACCGGCGCGCTTTTCGCGCGGCGGTGGACGTTCGTGGGGAAATCCGCCGGGGAGACCAGCGAGCCGTCCCGACAGCGAGGGATCGTCACCCGGCAGGGCGGAGACCCGCGAGGGGCTCCGGGCGGCGAAGCCGGCTAGAGCCCGGTCCCGCCCGACGGGCGGGCGCCCTGAAAAGGCTTGAAGGTCGCCGATGTAGCTGCGGTCCCGGGCACGTTCTGGCGGCCATCTCGCCTAGTCGTTAAGGCCGGACGATCTTGGCCGACACGATGGAGGGAAGCGACATGAGAAACGCGATGCTGGCGATCATCGGCGCATTTGCGCTGGCAGGCTGCAGCAAGTCGGTCGAGGGCACGTACAACATGGTCAACGGCCCCGTGCCGGGCGTGGTCGCGACCTTTGGTGACAAGACCTTCTCGCTGTCGAGCGGCGCGAGCGGTAGTTACGAGGTTAGCGGAGACACCGTCATTCTGAGCGGCAACTCGCTCGGCGGGACCTATAAGATCGACGGTGGGAAGCTGGTCGCAGATCGCTTCTCGTTCGTTCCTCGTGACCCGAGCGACAAGTCGCCGATCAATCACGGACCGCGTTCGTCGGGCGGCATGCCGACGGCTGGTGGGAAAGCCTTCTAGGGCCGGGAGTGAGTCTTCTCTCCGTTCGGGGCCGTTAGGCCGAACTCGGCGTCTATGTCGCGACCTGCCGCCTCCCGGATAGCGAACATCTCGGTGTGGGTGATCCGACCATCGACCATGGCTGTTCGGTAGGCCTGCGCTCCGAGTGGTCCGGCGCGGGACAGGACGATCGCGTCGCGCTCGCCCTTCGCGCTCACAGGCCCGAAGGGCCAAAGAGCGATGGAAACCGCACCTAGGCCTGCGGCGAGCATCACAAAGCTGAACGGCACCCGTCGCCGTGCGAACAAGAAGAGCGCGCCTGCCAGAAACAGGAGCAGGACGGCGACGGGAATGAGGTTGAGCATGATCGTGCCTCCCGGATGAGTCATCGTATGGACGGGCGGTCGTAGCCGCCAGAGCTGCTGGTCAGGTTATGCGGATGGCGATCGTCTCGTCGTCGCCGTTGTCGGCGACGAGGACG
Source organism: Sphingomonas lacusdianchii (assembly GCF_022664395.1). Classification (GTDB taxonomy): domain Bacteria; phylum Pseudomonadota; class Alphaproteobacteria; order Sphingomonadales; family Sphingomonadaceae; genus Sphingomonas; species Sphingomonas lacusdianchii. The sequence goes on from NZ_JAKRET010000028.1 coordinate 23,046, forward strand.
GTGCGGCCATCGCGTGCGGCAGCTGCTGCCGCATCCGCTGGCCAGTCGCCGTACTCGCGCAACGTCTTGGCCATGTGTGCCTCGGCACTGGCGCGATCCGGGTGATCCTTGATGATCGTGTCGAACGATAGCGACTGGTGAAGGGTTTGAATGGGCATGGTGATTTCCAGCGAAGGCCGGCACATGCGAGGCGTAGCAAGTGGGCGACCCGCAGGGGTCGCCACGACGCGAGCGAGCAGTGCCTGGCGAGCCATCGGGACCGACAGCGACCGACGCGCGACAGACGAGGCGGTGCGATCCGATCAGGTGAGGCGTGATTTTACCCTGCGGTTGTGGGAACCAGCACGAAGGGTGGCGGAAGGTACGCGCCAGTGGCGAAATGCTCCCGCAGGTGGTCGAGGGTCGCGATCTCGCCGGCTTCGTCGGATGTCAGGACCGGGCGGCCGTCTTCGTCGGCGGTGAAGGCGCGACGCTCGCCCACGCCCTTCCAGATGACGATTTCGGCGGGGAATGAACCCGGCGCGCCGCCCGACCAGCGCCAGAACGGCAGGTCGTTCGTGCAGCAGAAGTCCTCGATCTCGTCGATCGTGCCGTTTGCGATCTCGTGGCCGCGCAGCACGAGCGGCTCACCGTCGGGTAGGTTATTGGCGGTGAAAGGCTCGCCGTCCCACTCGGTGGAAAGGTTTTCGGCGTTAGCCTTTTCGATGAGCTCGCCGAGAAGATCAGCGGAAAGTCTTCCACCGATCGAAATCGAGACAGATACGCGGTCAGCCATGGTGGCACCTCGTGGATATCGTGGCGCGCTGGTCTTGAGCGGGCCCTCGGCACCATTCGTCCAGCTATCCACAACCGACCTCCTTCCCTTCAGGTTAAAGGTTGAGACACCGCTTCACTTTGGTTTCATTTTCGCAGCAGAATCTAGTTATGCCCTTGATGCAAGACAGTTTTGGGTCCGAACCGGTTCCTGTCTCCTTTTGAGCAAAAAAAAGGGCGATGCCGGGGGGGCATCGCCCGAGTGACGCGCAGGGAGTGGGGGGAGCCTGCGACGTCTGCCGGTGCCGCGAGGGAGCGAGCGGCACCGGGAGGGGATCAGGCGTTCTCGGTGACGCGCTTGCCGCGGCTGCGGCGCGTGGTTTCCTCGACGGGGGCGGTGGTCTCGCCGAGGCCGTCGTCGCCGGCGCCGGCGCTGCCGCTCATCCCGGCGTCGTCGCTCGAGCCGTCGGCGCCGAACGGCGGAGCGGGATCCTCGTCCGACTTGATGCCGAGCGCGCTGGTCACGTCGCGACGCTTCTGCGCGCGCTGCCAGACGATGTTGTACGAACCGTCCTCCTGCCGGAAGGCCGAGACCTGCAGCGGCTGAGCGAGCGAGGGATCGTCGATGCGGCCGTTGAGGAACGCCTCGCCGGTGTTGTTCGAGTTGAGTTCGAAGAAGGCGCCGACCTGCACCCAGGTGCGGCCGGGGGTCAGCGCGTGGATCTCGTAGCGCGGCGCGCGCGGGTTGGCGGACTGCACCGGCTTCAGCGCGATCGTCATCGCAACCGCGAGCGTCGAGATGCGGCCCATGAAGATGCCGGCGTCGTTCTGCTTGATCTGACCGATGTTCATCGTAACGTCTCCTGTGTCGGCTGGACCCCATGTCCTCGACACCATCTTCAATCCCTCTCTCCTCCCCGGCCCTTCGGCCGGGCAGGGCGCGCAAGCGCCCCTCACCGACGCGCTTTTCGCGCGGCGGTGGATGCCTTGGAGCGCCCTTGGGGCGACGTGCTTGGCACGGTGTCGCCGTTACGGTGGACCGCAGGGGTGTTCCGGGATCGTCGCCGGAGGGTGGCGCTCGAGGTGACGCCGGGCAGTCGCCAGTTTGCGCAAGGCAGAAGCCAGAAACAGTCCGTGCGAACTCTCCGCGTCGATAAGCGCCGCGCGCTTCGTCAGCTGGGTCTCCCGGTGCCGGATCGCGTCGATTGCCATCATCACATCGTCGAGGGTGAGTGCGACGACCGTCTGTGACGGGGAGAGCGGCACGCACCGCAGGGCAAAGGGCAGGAAATGCGGTGCGATCGGCAGATGGTGCGCAAGCGCGAGCTCGACGGCGTGCCGCCACTGGTCGGCGTCGTGGACCGTCTCCTGCAGGATCGCCGCAGACGACATGGGCGCGAGCGAGCGCAGCGCTCCGGCGCCGATGGTAACCGCGAGCGGGTCGCTCGATGCCAGGCCGATGACGCCTTCGGAAATGACGGCGAGGACATCGCCCTCCACGATGCAGGGGCTCTCGTCGAGGCACGCTTCGTAGGCGGCTGCGCTGGTGTCGTAATAGTGGACGCGGTGCATGACCGTTTCCTTCAGGTTCGGGGAAGGCGACCGCGGTCGCGGTCAGGAATAGAGGGGGCGCTGGGCTGGGAAGCGCTCGGGCGGCAGGCCCGAGAAGGTGTAGGCGCGGTAGCGTCCGCCGTCGTAGATCACCGACGAGACCTCCGGCTTGTGCCGCTGCAGGCGCTCGAGGAGGCGGTTCGCGCGACGCTGCGCCGCGATCGCGGCCTCGTCGTCGAAGTGGATGGCGATCGCGCGCACGAAGGTGCCGCTATCGTACCGTAGGGTAGGCAGGGTGGCGTCTACGAGAGAACACCCCACTGCCCCCCTCCGAACCGGACGTGCAACTTTCACTGCATCCGGCTCTCCGCTCCGGGCACTGTAGAACGAAAGTCCGGCAGCTT
>NZ_JAKRET010000029.1 GCF_022664395.1 Sphingomonas lacusdianchii
GGGACCGCATCAATCTCACCGGCGACTACGTCTGGGCCGAAAACCTCGAACTCGACGCCGATGGCTTCACGCCTCTGCTCGCCAAGCCGCTACCGTGAATCCGTGGCCCAATAATGTACAGCGGCCGACTCGCTCAGCGCACGTTGCGCTGCTTCGGCATCACCGCTTTCGGTGCCGCTGAACGGCACGGCAGCGTGGCAACGAAGGCGGATCGAGCTCGATGTGGTCGGGATACCGCGGAAGGTGAACCAACCGAGCGAGGCGTGCAGCGCCGATGCCAGTTCGTCGAGAAGGTTCGGGGCGTCGGTCTGCCCTTGGGCGAGCCAGAAATGCTCGTCAAGCACGCTCTCGAGCCCGCCGTCGCGGACCGCCGCCATCAGCACCTCGGTGGGATTGCCGTTGCCCAGCCGGCCCCAGAACACCCGGTTGTCGAGATAGGGACGCAGCCTGTGCCAGCAGAACGAGACGAGCTTCGAAAGGTGGTCTGCCTCGATGGCCGCCGGAAAGTGCCGGAGCAGTGCGCGGCCGACAGCGACCGCCGGTGAGGCCAAGGCGATCTCGGCCAAGCGTTGCAGCTCCTTGGCGCTGATCCAGTCGATACTCTCGACGTGGTTGCGCTCGGTGACGATGCGCCCGAGCACTGCCTCAGCCCCCGCCGTCTCGTTCCATGCCGCCTGGGATGCCGCGAAATCGCCGGACTTTTGCTCGATCGCGGCAAGGAGGCTCCAAAGCGGACGTGCCCGTTCGGCGTCCTTCTTCGGCTTGCTGCGGATCTCGACTTTCTGATCCCTGAGCGCCTTCCGTAATTGTCCGATGACCGTGCGCAGCGCGTAGCGGGCGGACGAATGGTTGCCCTTCAAAGGATCGGTCGCCCGGACTAGGAACGGCGACGGATGGAACAACGACATCACGGGCAGGCCGGACTGCGGAGCCAGCCGCTTGCTTTCCCAGGGTCGCCGACGGGCGGTTGGCCCGACGTCAAGGTAAGCGTCCTCGACCCCGAGGCTGATCAAGGATGCAACGCTCTGCGGGGTGGCGCGAAAACGGCTGAACAGAAGCGTTTTCTGCGCCGGGCTGTGCGCCCAGGGACCTGCAAGCGGCCACCACTGCATGGATGGGGCAACCCAGGGGAGCGCGAGATCGGGTGTTCGCGCAATCTCGCGAAGGGCCCGAAGCTTCGGGCTGCCCCAGCCGTCCTTGCCGTCGCCGGTGCGTCGTGCAGAGCGGAGCACCGGCACGCCTGATTGGCGTCCAAACTCGACCTTGTCGGCGATCTTGTACCGGGACCCGAGCGCCTGTGCCGGCAGTGGGACAGATAGCCAGTAAGCAGAGGCCGCGGTCTTGTTCCGATCGGACACCTTGCTGGCGAAATGCCTGAAAGTGTGAAGATCGCTGGGGACAAGGGCAAGCGGATTGCGCCGGGTGCGGTGATCCAGGCCTATAGAGGGCGGGCGCTCGGTACGTGCTATGCAGGGGCGGAGCAGGCGGTCGATCCGGTCGCGCGTCGCTTCCGCACGCTCTTTGAGAAGCGGATCGATGGTGTCGCCTTCTGCGTCACCGATCGCACGCAGGATCTCGCCGAAGCTGGCAAAGAGCTGTTCGGCGTCCTCCCGCACGGCTGTGCTGCGCGTCAGAAACTCGATCGTGTCGAAAAGCTCTTCGTGAGCCTGCGGCCCGTCTTTTCCATCCCATGACTCGCCAAACAGGCGATAGGGTGTGGCCGACAAAAGCAGCATGGCAGGCTTTTTACAGCCGATCCCGAGAAGGGCGCGCCCGAGCCGGTCGCTTTTCGAAGGTGCCAGCATCTCGCGGAAGCGCTGAAACTCATCGAAGACGATAAGGTCCGGCGGGGTCGCCTCGAGACATGCCTCCGCAAGAAGTCGGCGCAACACCGTCAACGTCCGCGCCTCGGGTTTTGTCTGTGCGGCTGTCGCGATGCGTTCGCGAAGACCCGGCCTTTTACCCTCCGGATTGAAGCGCGACTTGAGCGCGGTGCGGAAGGTGCCGACAAGCTTCGGATCGATGCCGCCCATCAGCCTCTGCGCGGTGCGGCAGGCGCCCTCCCAGCTCACGGTCGCCCGCTGTTGGATGAAGCGGTCGGGGAGCGTCTCCAGTATCCCCGGCACGGCGCGTTCCAGCAGAAAGCCTAGAAAGGCACGCTCCACCGCTGCGCCAGGTGTCGGTCGTGTGCCTTCGGGCGGGAAGGACGTCTGAGGAGACAGCGAATAGAGCCGGAATGGCGATGGCGGCTCCTTGTCGTCCGGCCGTTGATCGAGCGGGATCATCGACAGCCGATCGACCTTGGAAAGGGCCCGCAGCCTGGCGGACTTGTTCTCCAGAAAGTCGACCAACCTCGTAGCGTTCTGGTCGGAAACACGAGCGTTGCTGGTGACGTAGTAGACCGTGAACTTCCTGGTTCCGGCACGCGACAGCTGCCTGACGACCTCACGAGCAACTGTCGTCTTGCCGAGGCCGACCTCGTCGGCAACCAGAAAGCGGCGACTACCCTTACCGGTAAGCGCGGCTACGGCAGCATATACCGTCGCATTCTGAAAAGCGCGCGGCGTGCTGCTCATTTTGCGATCAGGACCTCGCGCGCGATGCGCCAGGTCTGCTGAAGGGCGGTCAGATCGTCTCTGTCCGCCTGAGTAAGTTGCTCGCCATGAGCCAGCACCGCAGCCACATAGCGGTCGATCACGGCATCGACACGCTTTAACGAACTGGATTTGTTGGTCTGGTCCTTGGCCCAGGCGGTCAGGATATCCTCGAGTGCGAGCCCGTCATGCTTCCAGCTGCTCCGCTTGGGTGCAAACCCTTCCGGCTCCATGTCCCAGTCGTCCTCGCTCCCCGCCCCTGCTCCACCCTCGAGCATCTCGCGCAGCCACGCCTGTAGGCCGGCGACGCTCAGAAAGCGGCTGATCGCGGCAGCGTCCCGCTCCGCGTCGATCAACGGGAACACCGACACGCGCAGGAGCCACGACGCTGGCGGCATGTCCCCGAGCGTCAGCCGAAACTGAACAAGATCCGTTTGCAGGGACAACGGAACCTCTCCAAGCTCAATGTGCGTCACGCCGGGCTGCCAGCGGTGAAGCGCCATCGTGGCGAGCCCTACGTCCAATTGAGCGGAGGGGGGCAGCGACAGGGCTTCGCCAGATGTGAGACGAAACATCTTGCCGTTGCGGTCCAGGCTGAACGACGTGTCCGCAAGCGTCCAGCGCAGCCTTTCGAGAGGAAGTTCGGCTGTATCAGCTTCCGTTTCCGTCAGCGTCTGCAGGAGAGCATCGGAGACCGGTGTCGCTGATCCGACGATCGCCAGAACGCCGTCGATCTCGGCGCCGCCGCCGGTGAAGCGGGCCGCCACTTCCGCATTGCGGCCCGACCAGGCCCGGTCGGTGGCATTGGCGCTGCCGGCGACGATCTCGATCTGCTCGCCCTGGATCGCCGCGAACAGCTTGGCGTGCAGCCCCGAATGACTAGCGCCGCCCGAATCGTCGTCTTCCTCGTCCGTTGCCGGCTCCCGGTCCGCCTTCCGGGCATCCTCATCGACGTCATCGCCTTCCGGGATGGGTGCCCCAAGCGCCAACAACTTAAAGTCGGAGAGGCCCATGCGGCCGTCCTTGCCGAGCTTGCGCAGCGCCGGCAGCGTCGTGACAAGCGTGCGGTCCGCACTTGCCTTGGTCATGTCGGCAAGGGATCGGGCAAAAGCATCGCAAAGGAACGGGCTCAGGACGACGATCTTGTCTCTGGACGCCGCATCGAGCGGAGCAACCGGCTCCGAGCCGCGCGTCCAGAGGTCGATCCGTGACACATTGATGCCGTCCGGCGCGATCCAGCGCACGGTCCCGAGCTCCTTTGCGAGATCGTCCGGATTGATGTCGGGCAGCTTGGCTGCGCGCGCGAGGGTTGCACCCAGCGCGTCGATACCGCCGATAACCTGGCTTCCCTTCCTGCGGCGGCTTTCGCCGTCCAACACCAGCCCGAGATCCAGGTCGCGGCTCATGGTGAGATTACGGCTGCCAACCCAAAGCCGCCAGAACCGTTGCGGTCCCTCCGCTTGATAGCAGATCAGCGCGGCCTTTGGATGCCAGCTATTCGCGCTTTCCCGATATGGCATCTCCACAACGAACTGGTCGAGCACGGCCGCGATCTTCGGAAGCTTCGGACCACGGTGAATGCGCCCGCGCTGGACAATGAAGCGCACCCGTTCGCGCAGCGCTTCGATCGCACCGGCAAAGTCGGACTTGTTGCCGCTCGCATTGTCGCGGCCGCGGGCGTGGAGGTTCAACAGGGCGCCCCCGAGAACGATCGGGTCGGCCGAGTACGCGGCGAACAGGGCGAAGTGGGTTTTGGTCAGCTTGGGTGGCCGCAGGAGCTCAAGAAAGGCTTGCCCGGGGAAATCCTTCGGCGCCTTCCTCATGCGCCGACGAGGTCCTGCAGCAGCATCTGCACCCGGTCCCAACGATAATGAAGCGGAGCACCCAGCGGATGGAGATCGTTGTCCCAGTCAGCACGCTGATCGACGCCGAACTGGCTGCGTGAGAGCCGCGCTCGTCGCCCCTTCCGCGCCTCTTCGGCGTCACGGTACACGCGCTCCAACCGCATCGGATCGATGTGTCCGGCGCGTACCCATGCGAGCGTGTCATGAAGCGCAACAGAGACGACCGGAGACAAATCGGTTCGGTCCCTCATGTCTTCGAGAAAAGCTGGCCAGTCCAGGCGAGCAGCCTGGGATTTCCAGCGCTGGACGATGCCCGTCAGTGCCGCGCGTTGCGTATCTGAGCGCTTGCTACGGTCCAACTCCTCGCACAGCGTCTCCACCTGAGCGGCGTAAACACCGCGGCCGATCGCGGCGAGAGCAGCGGCGTGGCCGGCCCGCTCGAGCGCTGGCCGCTCGGTTTCCGCAAGGTCCCGGACTTGCGGACTCCAGGCAGTACGGCTCGACGACACGTCATGACCGACGAGCAGCGAGAAGATCGATCTCGCCCCGGGGTTTCTAGGCGATGACAGGCTTCGCAGCCGTTTGGCCAGGAACTTCCGTTCGCTACGGGTGAGATCGAAGCTCAGTGTACCCTCGCCCTCCCCGGACCAATCGTCGGCTGGCTCTGGAACGACGAACGGCCAGGATCCTCCTCCAAGCGGCGTCCCTTCGTCGTCCTTCAGCAGCGCGCCCGGCTTGCCCGCAATCATCCGCTCGACTTGATAGCGGCTGAGCGGACCGCTGCCTTCCTGTTCGCGCACCAGCCCCCAGCGTTGCAGCGCACCCCAATAGACCTGGCTGGGACGCTGCTCGACCGGAGAGGGATAGTTGCGGCTGCCAATCACGCCGCCCGGCTCGTTGATCAGGCGCCCGGTGAGCAGGTACTCGCGCCGCTTCACGCTTTCCTGCGCGCGTTGGCCTTTGGCTGGTTTGAGATGCTCATCGCGGTAGAGCCAGGGCACGAAGAGGACATATCGCAAGCGGGTATGCAGGACCGACGTGCCGGGAAAGAACCGATCGGCGTAACGCTGGTGAACGATCAGGAACCCGATCTCGTCCCGCACCCCTTTCTGGTCCGAGTTCATGAACTTGCGCGCCTCGCGCATCGCGTCCGGCGACAGATAGGTCATTCCAAAGGACGCCAAAACGCCACCCCCAAACTCTCTAGCCACCCACTAGGAGAGCCGCTGACAGATTGACGCGGCTAGGCCGTTTCCAGCACCCGCACCGCGCCGATCCCCTCGTGTCGCGGCCGGACCCGGATCTCGACATCGTGGCCGAGCTTCCTAAGGCCATCGGTAATGTAAGCTTCGCTGATGCCGTCAAAACGGCCGCGAAGTATCTTGGAAAGCTTGGGCTGTGGCATGCCCATGCGAGCAGAAGCAGCGGTCTGCGTCAGCCCCAGTTCGCCCATGCTACGCTGAAGAGCGGCGGCGAGCTTGGACTTCACCAAACGACCTTCCGGATCCGAAAGGCCGAGATCCGCAAAGACGTTGCCACTGGAGGTCATATGCTCGACTGCCATGTCGGGGTCCCTTACAAGGCTTGTTTGCGTTTCGCTCTCTTCTCGGCAGCCAACCTTTGAGCCGCTTTCAGTCGAGCTTCGATCGTTTCCTTCTGGTGCTTCGGAACGGCGATGCCGCTCGTCGACTTTTTCTGGAAGGCGTGGAGAACGTAAATATCATCGTCGATCTTGACGTTGTAAATGCAGCGATAGGTGTCGCCGTCGTACCGCTCGATCAGCTCGATACTCGAGCCATACGGCTTGGCGTTGACGTGTCTCATTCCAAGCTGGGCTAGGTAGAGGCCGTGTCCAAATTCGCTTCGGACATCCTCGGGCATGTCGACCAGGTCGTCCCTGCTACTACCCATCCACTCCAGTTCGCGCATTCTCCATCTCCGTTGACGATGGAGAATGCCTATACCCATTTGGGTATAAGGTCAATCCGGCCTACGACAATCCGGCCATTCAGTGACACGAGCTGAAACCGTCCCGGAGCCTGCAGTCCGCCCCCCAGGCCGTTGGCGTTGATGCTATGTTCCGCTGCCGCTAGACTGCCGGGAACGGCGAAAACGCCGATAGCCGTCAAAAGTGGGGTGGTCAGGTGCAGCGCCAAACGTTCGTCTCCCATGGCAGGCTGGCTGCTCGTGAGATCAGGCTGGATGCCGCGCGTGCCCAGCGGCACGGCGTCCAAGTCATGACATTGGAGCAGCTTGCGGCTCGACTCGCAGGTGGGTTCATCACCGGCATTGATCCGGAGGCGTTGCGCGATGCGATCCAGGCATCGTTGACCGACAGCGATTTGGGCGAGCTCGACGGTATCAAGGACCTGCCCGGCTTTGTCGGTGCCGCGGCTGACACGCTGCACAAGGCGTGGCGCGCTGGTGTGGATCTCTCCGCTCGTGCGGGCGAGCACCCGCGCCTCGCCGCCATCGCCGCGCTGGAAGATGCCGTCATCCGCGGTCTCCCCCACTCGATGCTGCGGCCCTGCGATCTCGTCGCGCGCGCATCCGAGCGCCTCGCCCACGCCCCTGCCCTGTTCGGGAGCATCGACGTCGTCGGTCACTCCGAACTCTCGCCGTGCTGGCGCGAACTTCTGTTCCTGTTGGCCGACGCGGTAGCGGTCCGCTGGCATGCCGGCCCCCGTTCCGCGCCAGACTGGCTTGCCGGGTCGGCCATCGAGGTGCTCAGATGCGACGCCGCCAGCCCGCGTCTGGAAGCGGTGACCTGTGCAACCGGTCATCACGAAGCTGTCGAGGCGATGCGCTGGGCACGCGAGCTGATCGCCAGCGGGGTCGCCCGCCCCCACGAGATCGCCATCGCGTCCTCGGCGCCAGCCGCCTATGACGATGTCTTCCTCGCGCTGCGCGCCGATGCCAATCTCGACCTTCACTTCGTTCATAGCGTTCCCGTTGTATCGACCCGGCCGGGCCAGGCAGCGGCCGCCCTCGCCGATGTCCTCGTGCGCGGGGTGTCGCAGGCGCGCATCCGCCGGCTGGCGTCACTGCTCGGCAGCGAGGCGGGACCGATGGCCCAGCTGCCCGCGGGCTGGACGCGGCTGCTCCCGGATGAGGCGCCGCTCAACTCGACCAGTGCCTGGGACAGATTGCTTGACCGGCTTACAGCGGAAGACTGGCCCGACGGTGTCAACCATGCGCCTGAGTTACGCGACATCATCGCGATGCTGACCAAAGGCACGACGCTTGCGGCGGACACGGGCGAGAAGCTGCTTAGCGGTCCGGCACGCCGCATCTGGCGGCGCGCGCTTGGTCTCGGCAGTCCGGCCGCTATCGATATCACGATCGCGCAACTCCGCCTCGAGGACGAGAGCGAGCCCTGCTCGTCGGTCGCCTGGATGCCGGCTGAGGCGCTCGCGGCATCACCACGGCCTTTCGTTCGCCTGCTGGGTCTGACGTCAACTCAGTGGCCGCGGCGTATCAGTGAGGATCGACTTGTGCCCGACCACGTCGTGCCGCTGGCAGACCTTGATCCCCTGCCCGTCTCTGCTGCTGACCGGCGTGACTTTGAAACGATCCTGACCACCACCGCTAGCCAGGTCGTGCTCAGCCGGGCGCGGCGTGATGAGGAAGGACGCCTGCTAGGTGCCAGTCCGCTGCTTCGGGGAAGTCCGCCGCCTGCCTATCTGCGGCGGAACCGGCGCCCCGACCACGCCATGAGCGAGACGGACCGGCTCGCAGCCCGACCGGGCGATGCTTCAGAACTGGCGCAGGCCGCCTCCGCTACAACCTGTTGGACGAACTGGCGCTCGTCGCACGTGACGCCCCACGACGGACAGGTTCGCCCGGATCACCCCGCGCTGGCCGCAGCTCTGGACCGCGTTCAGTCGGCCAGTTCGCTCAAGCTTCTCCTGCGAAACCCGCTTGGCTTCAGCTGGAAATATGCGCTCGGCCTCCGTGCTCCGGCCACAGCCGACGAAGCGCTCGTGCTTGATGCCCGAGCGTCGGGCGAGTTGCTGCACCACCTGCTCGACAACGCCGTGCGGCGGCTCGAAGCCGGTCAGGGGCTAGCCAGTGCCGACGAACAGGCCTGCGTGTCAGCGCTCGATACGGCTTGTGCGGACGTCGCGGCAATGTGGGAGGCGGGTCAGGCCGTGCCGCCCGGTATTGTCTGGCAGCGGACCTTGACGGACACCCGGCATGTCGCGCTCGCTGCGCTTGAGGGCCGACCCGAGCCCCTGCCCGGCCAACGCTCCTTTGCCGAAGCGCCGTTCGGCGGCCAGACCGCCAAGTCCGATGGTGCCCTGCCCTGGGCGGCCGAAACCGTCGTCGAAGTAGCGGATACCGGCTTCCGGATCTCCGGCTACGTGGACCGATTGGACCTGTCGGACTGTGGCGCAAAGGCGCGCGTCATCGACTACAAGGGCGGCAAGTGCCCGAAGGACGCTGTAACGCTGGACGGCGGAAGCGAACTCCAGCGTTGCCTGTACGCCTATGCGGTTCGCTCTCTTCTGGGCGACGACATGGAGGTGGAGGCGGCGCTCGTCTATCCGCGCGCCGGGGTGACCCGGCCGCTGCAGGACGCGAACGGCACGCTTGCCACGCTGGCCGGATATCTGCGCGCGGCACGTGCCAATCTTATGGCCGGGCAAGCGCTCCCGGGACCGGATACGGGCGGCGACTATGACGACCTCGCCTTCGCTCTACCGGCAATGGCGGACAAGGGCTGGTGCCGGCGCAAGCAGGAGGCGGCGACGGTAGCCCTCGGCGATGCCGCCCTCGTCTGGGAGGCGGAATGATGAACGTGATGACACCCGTGCTTGCGGATGACCAGGCAAGGCTGACCGCGCTTACCGCTCACGATCGATCGCTGCTCGTCGAGGCCGGCGCGGGCTCGGGCAAGACGGCCGTGATGGCAGGGCGTGTGGCGCTGATGCTCGCCGCCGGCATAGCGCCCAAGAGCATAGCCGCAGTAACCTTCACCGAACTCGCCGCCAGCGAACTGCTCGCGCGCGTGCAGGACTTCGTGGAAGAACTGCTATCCGACCGCATCCCGCGCGAGTTGAGCGCGGCGCTGCCTCACGGGCTCTCGGACGAACAGCGCCAAGCGCTGACCGGTGCGTGCGAGAACCTCGATGAGGTCACCTGCTCAACCATCCACGGCTTCTGCCAGCGCCTGATCAAACCCTACCCTGTCGAGGCCAACATCGATCCGGGCGCGAGCCTCGTGGATCCGGTCGAGGCGGAACTTGCGTTCGGTGACACGCTCGATCGCTGGCTGCGTGCAACGCTGGACGGCGATCAGCCGGGCCTGGTTTCGGAGCTGGTGTACCACGAACCGACGGCGGGACTTGCCCTGGTGCGAGAGGTCGCAGACAGGTTGCGTCGACATCGCGTGTTGACGGGACCGCCGACGCCCGCCCTCCAGCCTCTGATCGACGCCGTATGCGACGCGGCCAAAGCCTACAAAGCGTTCGTCACCACCGCTCCTGCGCGGGAAGAAGAGAGCATCGTGGCAGCGGACGCGTTCGCCGGGATGAGCGATCAGCTCGTGGCGGCCGGGCAAGGCCAGGATTCTCGATCATTGGTGGCGCTACTCACCGCTGAGCCCGACGCGTCGCTCCTCACCGGCTCCGGCTGGCGCAAGTATCAGAAGAAGGGAAAGTGGGAAGCTGCGGTCAAGCTAAAGGGCCTGCCCAAAGCACGTGGTGGCGAGTTGAACACCGAAGCCGAGCGTCTGCACAATGCTGCGCGCGATGCCTGGATCGACTTCAAGGGCGCGGTCGCAGCGCGGGTACTGTCGGAGGTGTTGGCTGCGGTTGCGCCCGTGGCGGACGGCTTCCGGACCTACAAACGCGCAGCGGCCCTGCTCGACTTCGATGATCTGATCTTCGCCGCGCGTGACCTGCTGCGCGATCATGAGCCTGTGCGGCAGGCACTCGCATCGCGTTATGCCCACGTGCTGGTGGACGAGTTCCAGGATACCGACCCGCTTCAGTTGGAGATCTTCTGGCGCCTGTGCGGGGAGCCGATGGACGGTGCCGATCCCGCCGACTGGCAGACGTATCGGATCAGGCCCGGGGCATTGTTTCTTGTCGGTGACCCCAAACAGGCGATCTACCGTTTCAGGGGCGCCGATGTCGCCGCCTATGTTCGGGCACGCGACGCAATCCGCGCTGAGGGCGTGCAGAATCTGCTCAGCATCTCGACCAACTTTCGATCTTGTGCCGGCATTCTGTCCTTCGTGAACAAGCGGTTCGAACCGCATATGAACGAAGACAAGGGCCAGCCCGGGTTCACGGCGCTCGATCCCTTCCATCCTGATCCCGCGCACGGGCTGTGCGTCACCGCCCTGCCGGTCCCGTGCGCGGGCGAGGACGGAAAGGCTTCGGCCGACCGAAAGCGCGATTGTGAGGCCGAGGCCGTCGCAGAGTTGGTCGCACGCCTCATCGGCAGCCATGAAATCGTCGACCGGCGGGCCGGGGTGGAGCGTCCGTGCCGACCAGGCGACATCGCTCTGCTCGCGCCTACCGGCAAGGACCTGTGGCGCTACGAGCAGGCGCTGGAGCAGCGCGGAATCGCGGTCGCCACCCAGGCCGGCAAGGGCTTCTATCAGCGGCAGGAGGTGCAGGATTTGGTCGCGATCGCGCGCGTGCTCGCGGACGGCCGTGACACGTTGGCACTGGGTGCGCTGCTTCGGGGACCTCTGGTCGGGCTGACCGAGGAGGAGCTGCTCGACCTCGTCTGGACGCAGCCGCGTGCACCGGACCGGCCGGACGCTCTTGCTCGCCTACACGTCAACATAGACCTGGACGCCATCACTCATCCCCTCGCCAGGGACGTGCTGGGCAAGCTTCAGGGTCTTAGGCGCCGGATCAACGCGACCACCCCGCATCAGCTGATCGCCGAGACAATCGATACGCTGAACGTACGCACGATCCTGCTGCAACGCCATCGCGGCCAAGCCGAACGTCCACTTGCCAACGTCGACCTGTTCCTGAACCTGGCCCGACCCTACGGCGTTCGCGGCCTGAGGGCGTTTGCACAGGCGATGGCGGACGCATGGGCCGGGGAGGCGCGCTCAGCCGAGGGTCGGCCGGACGCACAGGAAGAGTCTGTATCGCTCCTCACGGTGCACGCATCCAAGGGGCTGGAATGGCCGATCGTTGTCCCGATCAATTGCATGACGGCGACGATTGCGGCCGACACCACGGTCGTAGATCGCGACGTCGGCGTCCTTTTCATGCCGGTGCTGGGCAACCTACCCGCGGGCCACGCCGATGTGCACGGCGCTGAGAAGGCGGAGCAGGACCGCGAACGCATGCGCCTGTGGTACGTGGCCGCCACCCGTGCGCGCGAGCTGCTGGTACTGCCCCGGCTCGACGTCGCGGCGGGCTCGAACAGCTGGTCGGGGCTGATCGACTTCGGACTTGATGAGCTCGAGGTGCTCGACCTCGACGCCTATTCCGATGAAGCGCCCGCCGGCATCAACGAAGACGACAATCAGCAGACCCGGGAGCGCTTCGCGGAGGAAGCAACCGCGATCGAGAACGCTACCGCAAAAATTGCTTGGAGCGCGCCAAGTAGGGACGAGGGGCGCGGGGAAGATGATCAGCCACAGGCCGAATCCGAGCTGGTGTTCGGAGAGATGGCCGGAGTCGCTCCACCGGGGCCAGTTCAAGGCGGGCGTGAGCGGGGCCTAATCATCCACAAGCTGTTCGAGGAGGTGCTTACGGGCGAAATCCTAGAGGAGGAGGCGCGCCTCGCAGCGCGAGCACGCGAGCTAATCGGGCAACTCGTGCTTGAGCCGGCTGGGGCCGCGGCGACCGGCATCTCCGAACAAGAGGTGGCACGGGTTATTGTGCGCACGTTGGCCCTCCCCGAAATCGCAGAGATGCGTGGCCGCCTTGTGCCGGAACTGCCTGTTCTGGCTTCGGAGGAGGTCGGCGGCGTTGAAGTCGTCACCGCAGGGATCGTGGATGCGCTGTACCTCGATGAGGCCGGACAGCCGCGCGCGGTGATCGATTGGAAGAGTGATGTCGATCCGGATCCCGCCGTCACCGAGCAGTATCGCGGTCAGGTGAAGCGCTACCTTCATGTAACCGGCATCTCGGAAGGCTTAATCGTGTTTGTAACGCGCGGAACCGTCCTTCGAGTCGCGGCCTGATAAAGCCGGATCGCGCTTGCAGCTGCCAAAACCGAGCTGGCGGAGCTGACTTCCTGCGAACTGTAGGTGTACGGTTGAGGGTGGAGCACCTCAAGGATTTGCGGCTCTGTTCCTAAAATGATCCCATTCGAGACGGTCGTAGGCGACGCCCCTTGGCTGGTTAGTCGTTGGCGTAATCCCCCGCTATGGCCTGAGCATCAGGCACTCACGCAATAGCAGTTGTGCTATCCTGCCATTCTGCATACCATCAAATCAGCATTAATGAGGGTGTGCACACTTGCAGATTATCACGCTTGCAGCGCAAAAAGGAGGTGTCGGTAAAACGACGCTGGCGGTAAATCTGGCGGTTGCCGCCGAAGCGGCCGGGATCAAGACCGCTCTTTTCGACCTCGATCCGCAGGAGAGCGCGACTGCTTGGAGCGAGCGACGGACTGCCGAATTGCCCCACGTCGAACCGATCAGTGCGCGCCGCCTCGATCAAGCGATCGACGCGGCCGAGGCCAACGGCTTTGCGCTTACGATCATCGACACACCGCCAGCAGCGGGCGCGGAAGCCGCCGCAGCGGCGCAGCGTGCCGATCTGGTCGTCATCCCCTGTCGCCCGTCATTGATCGACCTCGATGCGATCAAGCGCACGGCGCAGCTTATCACCAGTACCGGGCGAACGGGCGTGGTCGTGCTGAATGCCGCTCCCCCTACCGCAACCACATTGCTGGATGATGCCAGAACGCTTGCCAAGGCGACCGGCTTGCAGGTGGCGCGTGCCGTATTGCGGGAGCGTAGCGCCTACCGAGCAGCATGGCCTTACGGCTTGGGCGTCATCGAGCATGAGCCGAAAGGCAAGGCCGCCCTAGAAATTGCAGCCTTGCAGAAACACCTATTTGATGATGTGATTAATTGCACACCTGCAAATGTGAAGGCTTGATTATGGCGAAACGGACTTCTCTGTTGGGGCCGGCAGTAGCGTCCCCCTCCCCTCGCGAACCCGAGCCGGATTATCAACCGGCTCCGTCGACCTCGCCGTCGAGTGCAGCACGGTCGAGTGGCAAGCGACCCGGAAAGTATCACCTTGGGGCATATTTCGATCCGGCGGATCCCACAGCGGAGGCATTTCGTGTCTTGGCAGCGCGGACCCGGCGCAGTCACCAAGACCTCCTTGCCGAGGCGATCAGCGAGCTGGTCGCCAAGTATGACGCCGACAAGCAATTCGGCCGTGCGTGATGATGTGCACATCTGCAATAATGCAGGACGGCAGGATTGACGCGGTATGACAAAGCGCCAGAATCCCAATCCCGAGTTTGATCTGTTCATCCCGTTGATGGGCGACCTCCCGCTGAAGGATCAGCGGGAGACGATGGAGCGGCCGTTTTTCTCGCTTCAGAAGCGCAAGCGGGTGAAGCCTATCGAGTACAGCAGCCCGGACGGCGAGACGTGGGTGAAGATCGAGGCGATCCCTGCCTATGGCATGGCGACGATCTGGGACGCCGATATTCTGATATGGGCTGCGTCCACGCTCAACCGGATGCGGGAGCAAGGCGTCAACGACCTTCCCCGGACCCTTAAAACAACGTCCTATGACCTGTTGAGGGCGATCAAGCGCGATACCAGCGGCCGGGCCTATCAGGAGCTGCAAGCCGCACTCCAGCGGCTTCAGACGACTTCCATATCGACCTCGATCCGCGCACCCAAGCGGCGCACCAAGGCCGGTTTCAACTGGCTCGACAAATGGACGCTGGAGGTGGACCCGGACACCGATCAACCGCGCGGGATGACCATCACGCTGTCGGACTGGGTGTATGAGGGCATCATGGGGGAGCGGTCGCTTCTCACCATGCACCAGGATTATTTCCTGCTGACCGGAGGGCTGGAACGCGCCCTGTATCGTATCGCGCGTAAGCACGCTGGCAACCAGAAGGGGGGGTGGACGTGTCGCGTTGAGGTGTTGCGAGACAAGACAGGCAGCGACAGCAAACCGAAAGAGTTCAACCGGATGCTGCGCAAAGTGGTGGAGGCCGACCAGCTCCCCGATTATGCGATGCAGATGGCCACAACAGCCGACGGCAGTCCTGCCGTGCTGTTCCGGCTTCGGGGTGAAGCGGAGGCGCTGGTGCTGACTGCCAGGCTGGAAGCCGAGCAGGAGCGGCGGAACCGGTTCGATGCCGATCGCCGCCGCGCGGCCGAGGTGGACGACCTGATGGACAAGCTCGCCGGAGAGCACTGACTATCGTGGTATCACACACCGCAAGGCCCGTTCTTGTCAGAGGCGCTGGGAGGCAGCAGGCGTTGAGAGCGAGAATTGAGCAATAATCGATCTCCAAAGAGGCAAGCGACCATCGTGGGATCACACACCGGACAGTCGTGGGATCACACACCGCACTATCGTGGTATCACACACCAAACCACGTGGGATCACACACCAGCCTCTCGCATAACATGCTGTAAAATAAGGGCCTTTTACCCTTCTTTTGAGCCTTAACCTTTTTAACGATTCCTATTTAACAGAATCACTTAACCCCACAGGATGGACCGAATAGGCGGAATGAAAATGCGGAATTGCCCTTTGGGGCAATACGCCTTGATAACGTGCCGGCTGTCGCCGTCACAG
Source organism: Sphingomonas lacusdianchii (assembly GCF_022664395.1). Classification (GTDB taxonomy): domain Bacteria; phylum Pseudomonadota; class Alphaproteobacteria; order Sphingomonadales; family Sphingomonadaceae; genus Sphingomonas; species Sphingomonas lacusdianchii. The sequence continues at coordinate 15,208 of NZ_JAKRET010000029.1, forward strand.
AAGCGGCCTAAAGGCCGCAGGCTTCCGAGAGAAGCCAAGCCGATCCGGCGGTGTGCACGTGTGAGCGTCACGCTCGTTGAAAAGGTAGGGCAGGGAAATACTCCGAACCAGTCGTCGGTTTCGTCGGTGTGTGCGATCACATTGGATCGTAGGGGCCATCCAACTCGCGTTCGGCATCGTAGCAGATGTTTGCGACGTTAATCGGGTGGGCGTTATCGTCGGCAGATGCACCTAGGCATCGCCTGGATGGGCGGTCCTAAACTGTGATTACGAGCACTTTTGAGAGAGAAGCTCGCCGAGCAAGGCTACCGGATCGACGCCGATCGCCAAGGCGACCGCGACATATTCATCCACGCTTAACTGACGCTCGCCGGTTTCGTAGCGCGATACATAGGCCTGCTGCCATCCGAGCCGCTTCGCGAGGTCGACCTGACGAAGCCTGGCGTCCCGCCGCGCCACGGTCAGCGCAGAGACGATGCGGGCGTGCAGGTCTGATGGAACAGGGGAGGCGGGCACCCAGAAGCATTTAGACCGGCTTGAGAGATATGCGGAAAACGTATATCGTCCAGGCTTCCGATCGGGAGTGCTGACATGAGACTGTTCGAGCGCATCGCCACCTGGTTCGAAGACTGGACGCTCCCGGACCGCCTGGGGATCAGCAACCACGGCACGGACATCAATCCGGCGACCGGATTGCCGACCATCGCGGGAGCGGGGAGCGCCGACGTCGCCGGCAATCCCTACGGTTCTACCCGGTCGCACGATTACGAGTCCGACTGGCAGCGCCACGATCGCTGGGACCACGGCAGCCATGATTCCTCGCGTGACTGAGCGCGTCCCGGTGGCTGACCGGCTGATCGCACGATGGGAGGTGAGCCAGCTGAACGTCGTCCCTTATGCGATCAGCGTCATGATCTTCCTGCCGATGCTGATCGTGACGATCGGTATCGCCAAGGCGATCGGCGCCAGACCGGTCGTCGCCGGACGGGGCATGCTCGTCCTCTGGGTGGCCCTGCTCGTGACCGAGATGGGGCGAGGGATCTGGACGCTGCGGCACCGTTACGCCTCGCCGCGCTGGCTGCGCGCGGTTCATGCCGCGGTCGGTGACGACCTAGCCGTTCACGCGCTCGCCGAGCTGATGCGCCAGCATCGGTACGAGCCCGATTACGTCCTTCTGAGATCCGACATGACCAGCGCGGTCCAGCAGGAGCGCGCCAGGCGCAAGGACGCGGTCCGACGTGCCAAGGGAATCCGGATGATGGAGGAACCGGATCCTGCTTCCGGTTTGGAGGCGGAAGGCAGTGATCCCCGGATCGCCGAAGAGCAACGCGCCCGGGTACGCGAGCGTCGTGCCGCCGCGACGATACTGGCGGCGGCAGCGCCGGTTACAGGCAATATGTCCTGCGGCTCGCGCTGAAGCCGTTGGCGCACTGCTGAAAAGGCGGTCCGGATAGAATGACAATTCGCTTGCTGGCCGGCTGACACGCCGGCCCGGGTGCCCCGCCGGAAGCCGGAATGAATGCCGGAGCTGCACGGCATCAGCACCGCAGCGTCTGGACCGTGCAGGGAAAAGGCGCACACACCACGCTATGGATAGCCGCCGTGTTCAGAGAATAAGATCGTGATTTATCATTGATGTAGCAGGATATCAGCCGTGCTGCGGGTTTCGCGAAAGCTACCTCGTGACGTGCTACAAGGGTGCTACAGCGCTACGGAGGCCGTGATCCACCGGCTGCGCAGCGACATGAGGGTTGCAAGCAACCGACCCGTGCACTGCTTCCCTCGGGAGCACAGGCTCATCTCTCGTCGGGCGTCATGGACAAGGCCGGTGTGCCAGCAGCAGCCGATGTCGAGCCCGGATGCTCGCGTCTGCTTCCGTGCGGTCAGGACCTGCCGGACGGCCGTGCGCGGAAGCGGCGCGGGTCGAAGAACCAGATCAACATGACCGCGCCGGTGACAGCTGCGGCCATCCAGCAGGCAGCCGCGAGGGCAGGGGCGTAGCCCAGCAGACGGGCCGCCAGACCTGCCAGCAGCAGTCCTGTGCACAGCGCTGCCAGTCGGCGCACGACCGGCCAGTTGCGCCTCTTGAACCCGACCCGCCGCGTCTCGGCCGTCCAGGCCGCCAGCTGTTCATCTCTGGATCTGCCCATCTCAGTCCCCCAGCGACAAGGCGAGCAGCGTACCGCGCAGCTGCTTGCGGTTGGCAGCACCCGCGTCCGCTCCTCCGTCGTATATCACGCGCGCGAGCGCTTGGCTGCGTTCGTCAGGCAGCTTCAGCCCTACGTCCCTGCAGACGGTGTCCACGTCGTTGCGCAGGCGGTCGAGCCGGTCCCAGTCGACCGGCCCGTAGTAGCTCCGGGGCACGGTGTCTTCGCCCAGGATCACCCATTCGGGATCGACGTCGTAATCGCGCCGGAGCTTCGCCATCAGGGCGACCGGCGGCTCGGCCCCTCCCAGCTCCCAGCTGACCAGCGCGCGCTTCGAATAGCCCAGCGCCTTCGCAAACGCTTCCTGTCCCAATCCGGTCCTGAGCCGTACCGCCTTGATCCGCTCGCCGATGGTGGATGCGCCACTCACGTCGTCATAATCTCTTGCTTAATCCTGCTCATTGTGGCGCAATAGTGCCACTATGCAATCATGGCATGGGAGCGGTGCCGGCGACCAGCATTAGGCCGGACATGGGCAGGAATTTTATGGGCGGTCAGGTCAATGTACGGCTTGGGGACGACGACGATGCGGACCTCACCCGGTGCGCGGCCGAGCGTGGTGTCGAGCGTGCGACCCTGGCCAAATCGTTCGTTCGTGAATGTCTCGATGCGTGGCGGGAGGGGCGGGCCGTATTCGACCGGCCCGAGCAACTGGGGCCCGGCGACGTCGTCGTCTTCGGCGCCAGGCTGGACAAGGCGGTCATGGAGATCGACCGCATCGCCCAAAGCTGGGCGGCGCATGAGAGCGACATGCACAAGCTCGAGCGTGACGACCAGCTGGCGCTGACGCGGGCCCGGACCGAGTTCATCAAGGGCTTGCCGGAGCGCATCACCGCCAGCTTCAATCCGATCAGGGCGGAGATGCGGCTGCTTGCCGAGCGGATCGACAAGCAGCCCCGTCTGGATGCCATCGACGAACGGCAGCGCGACCATACCGAGGCGTTGCGGGAGAACACCGCCGCGATCAGGAGCCTCGAGCAGCAGCCCCGGACAAAAATCAGCTACACCGTCTGGGACAGGGACTGGTCGGGTCGCAAGGTCGGTGCGGCGCTGTCGGTCGTCTGGTTGTTCTGCGTCGGCAGCTACTTCTTCGCGGCAATGGCGCTGCCGCTATCGTGGGTCGCCGTCCGCTCGGCCAATTTCCTGCTGGGCGGCGGGGATCAAGCGGTCTGCGCGTTGGTGAACTACCGGCTAGCGACCGACAGTTGTCGGACACAGTTCGCCGGTCGGCCAGGCAAGGTTGTGGTGCGGGCGAGGCCCGGCACCCCGCAGGGCCAACCATGATCTCGGTCGCTGCGGTCGGTTCGGCCTCCGACGCCGCTGCCTATTACGCCCGGGACAATTATTACACTGCCGATCAGGCAGAAGGTGCCAGTGCCTGGGCAGGCGAGGGGGCGGCCGAGCTGGGTCTGTCCGGACCGGTCGACGCCGAGCGCTTCGAACAGGTGCTCGCCGGCAAACTGCCCAACGGTACCGTGCTCGATGCCAAGCGGGGTGAGCACCGGGCGGGATGGGACGTCACCATGTCCGTGCCCAAATCGGTGTCGATCCTGGCGCTGGTGGGCGGTGACGCTCGGTTGGTAGTCGCGGTGCGGGAGGCGGCTGCAGCAACTCTTGCCTGGACGGAGCGCAACATTGCGGAAGGGCGGGTCTGGAACGGCAGGGGACAGGTAACCGAGGTGACCGGCCGGTTCGTCGCCGCGACCTTCCTTCACGACGTGAACCGCAGCGGCGAGCCGCAGCTCCACGTCCACAACGTCATCGCCAACGCGACCCGCACCGCCGACGGCAAGTGGCGGGCGCTGCACGCGGACCAGCTGTATGAGCGCCAGCACGTCATGGATGCGGTGTTCCTGTCCGCGCTGCGCAGCCGGGTCGAGACGCTCGGCTTCACCACCATTCCCCGGCACGACGGTCGCAACGGCGCCTTCGAGATCGCCGGCGTGTCGCGCGCGGTGGTGGAAGCATTTTCCGTCCGCTCGGCCGAGATCGACGCCTACATCAAGGAACGCGGACTGGAGAACACTCCGCAGACGCGCGAATATGCGGCGCTGGCGACCCGCGACCCCAAGTCGCCCGAACTCGCCCCGGAGCAGCGCGCGGAAGGGTGGCGGCGTTTGGCCGCGGAGAAGGGGCTGGACCCGGCGGCGTTGGTGAAGGGCGCGCTGGCGGAAGCGGGGCGGGGGCATGATGTGTGGACGCGCACGGTGCAGGGCGTGCGCGGAATAGGGGAGCGCGGTCTTGCCATCGCCGGACGCATGGGGCTGACCCCGCGCGATGGCGACCCGCTAGTCCCTGAGCGACTGGGACGGCTGGAGCCGCGCGCTTATGCCGCAGCGCAGGCGGTGGCATCGGCGGTGCGCGATCTGGGTGAGCGCGAGGCGGCGTTTGATCGGCTGGAGCTCGTCCGCGAGAGCCTGTCGCGCGGCGGTCCGGTGACGGTCGCCGATGTCGAGGCCCGGCTGGAGCTGCTGCGGGCGAAAGGCCTGTTGCTCGGCGACGGCGATCGCATGGTGACGACGCAAGGTGCGGTACGGCTGGAGCAGGCGTACCTTGGCACGGTCGATGCGGGGAAGGGGCAGTCTGCCCCGATCGTTCCGCCGGTCGATGCCGCAATCCGGGTGCAGGAGGCGGCACGCGAGCTGGGGCTTCATCGCCTCAACCCGGGTCAGGAAGCTGCGGCCGTGCTGATGCTGTCCTCGTCCGACCGGGTGGTGAACGTGCAGGGCGGGTCGGGACGCGGCAAGTCGACCGCGATGGCGCCGGTGACGGCAGTAACGAGGGCAGAAGGACGGGCGGTAATCGGGCTCGCCATCGCCAGCGTGAAGGCGAGCGAGTTCGGGCGCGACACCGGCGCCGACGTGAGCACGGTCGCCCGCTTCCTGGCGCGTCATGCCCGCGTGATCGACGGCACCGCCCGACCGGAACAGGTCGCGCGCGTGAAGGCGGAGCTGTCGGGTGCAATCGTCATGGTCGAGGAGGCCGGACAGCTCGGTACGCGCGACATGGAGCGGATCGTGCGGCTTGCCAACATCACCGGCGTCGCGCGCGTCGTGCAAACCGGCGACACCCGCCAGCTGACCGCGATCGCGGCCGGCAAGCCGTTCGAGGCGAGCCAGAAGGCCGGCGTCGCCACGGCCCATATCACCGAAAATCTGCGTTCCCGGTCCGATCAGATGAAGGCGGTCACCGCCGCGCTCGACCGCGGCGACGTGTCGGGCACGTTCGAGATACTCAGGGCCGCCACGACCGAGGTGCCGGGGAACGCGGTGGCGACGACGGCCGCAGCGCACTGGGCAGCGCTGCCGCAAGACCAGCGCGACGCCACCCTTCTGCTGACCGCCGGCCGCGCGATGCGCAGCGAGGCCAACCAGGCGGTGCAGGCCGAGCTGAAGGTGAGCGGCGAGATCGCTGCCACAGGCACGTCGTTCACTGTGCTCGACCGGGTCAATGCCACCAGGGAAGGCGCGCGGCTGATGCGCGCCTATCGGCCCGGCCATGTGGTCGAGGTCCGCACCGACCTGCCGAGTCAGGGCCTTGTCCGCGGCGACCGTGGTGTCGTGACCCGCATCGACGGCGACCGGGTGCGGCTCGGCATGGCGGACGGGACCGAGAAGCTGTTTCAGCCCGACCGGTTGGCCAGAAACCTCGACCGCGATGCCGTGTCGATCTTCGCATTGAAGCAGGTCGAGCTGCACGTCGGCGACCGCATCCGCTGGAGCGACAATGATCGAACCCGCGGGCTCGATAACGGTGCGATGGCGCGGGTCGAGGAGGTGGGCGGCGGCAGGTTGGTCGTGTCCTCGCTCATCGATGGCACCGTGCACGAGATAGCGTCGGGTGATCGCATGGCCGAACGGCTGGACCTTGCCTACGCGATCAACGTCCATGTCGCACAGGGGGTCACCACCGAGCACGGCATCGTGGCGATGCGCTCGTCGGAGCGGAAGCTGCTGACCGAACGGTCTTTCCTGGTCGCGCTCACCCGCGTGGCGGACAAGGTGGCGCTGATGGTCGACGACGGGCAGAAGGTCGAACGGCACGTTACCCGCAACACCGGCGACAAGACCTCGGCGCTCGATGTGGTCGAGCGTGGCCAGGCAACCGATACCATCCAGCTGCCGGATGCGGGCTCCCCGCTCGACCGGGCGCTGGAGCGTTACGCCCAGTTGTTCCTGGCGGCCGAGCGGATGCGCGAGGACGGGCGGGAGCTGTCGCCGTCCAAGGTGCGCGAGCTGGACGCAGCCTCGGCCGCGCTCGACCAAATCCGGCCCTATGCCGCCGAGGATCTGCGGATCGTGCTGGACCGCAGCGCCGATCCGGTACGCGGTCTGGAGCAGATTGCTCCGGGAGAGTTGCGGCAGGTTTGGGCGGAGGAGGGGCAGGCGCGCGCCGATCCTCGCGCCTATGCCGACCGGTTCGTGGCCGACTGGCGCTCGGCGTCGGGCGACCGGGGTGAGGCTGAAACGCCGCGGATCGAAGACCGGGCGGAGCGTCGCCTGGAGCGGCTTGAGGACCGCATGGCGCGGCAGCCCGCGCTGGAGAAGGCGCTCGACGCCCGCATTCCCGAGCGCCAGCTGCGCCTCGACGGCCCCGGCATGAATAGCGGCAGCCGCGATCGCGACTACGGTATGGAGATGTGACCCGCGGTAATGCGCAGGCCGCACCGGCAGCGCGATAGCTAGCCGCTTCCCCGCATCGAACTGCTCTGGCACGTATCGCCTATGTAGGGGTCACTGCACGAAAGTGACATTTACGTACGCCAAGGGCGAACGTAGCTAGAACATCAGGCTTTCGCTTTTGCTGCTACGTCTTCAAGCGCCTTGTAGAGCGCGGTCTTGCCAACCTTGAGGC
>NZ_JAKRET010000003.1 GCF_022664395.1 Sphingomonas lacusdianchii
TCGGCCAAAGCGGCAGAGGGCGTAGCAAGGCCAACCAATATGGCCGCGATCAAGTGCGCTTTACGGTTCACGAACTGAGGTTACACACGCGAAAGCTGACCGTCACCAATTTGTCCACGCCGCCTAGTGCATTGTTGTGTCCGCCGCCATTGCCGGGCGGAGGTGGAGCGAAGCGGAGCCGGAGACCGGCAATGGCGGCGGACACAACAATGCACTAACAATCACCCCGGACCACCCGGTGGGGGCTGCTCAGGTCCGCCCGACAACGGTGCGGATCCAGTCGCGGTACAGGTCCATCGCCGCGCGATTGCCATAGAATTGCGCGTTAAAGTTCGCGAACGCCGGCCAGGGATGGGCCGGATCGTTCATGTTCAGATAGTTGCCGCCATTGACGTAGGAGAGATAGGTCATCATGCCGCCCGACCATTCCCAGAAATTGGTCAGGTACAGCACCGCGCGAATGCTGCGCCTGCCCATTTCCGCCAGCGCGTAATCAAGGCCCGCTAGCAGCGTCCGGTCGTAATCCTTGCCCGGCCCGCGAAAGCCCGGCTTGATCGAGTTCTTCAGCGGCCCTTCCTCGCTCGACGCCAGCACGCGCAAATTGGTCACGCCCATCGCCGCCAGCGCATCGAGCTCGCGCTCCAGCCGCGCGCGGTCGCCATAGGGGGCATCGGCGCCGAGATAGGCGGCATACCACATATTGCCGCCGACGAAGCGATAGGGCTGGTCATCGACCAGCAGCCGCACCCCCTCGCGCCGTACGAAACCCTGCGCGCCCGCCCCGGTCGGCCGCGAGAGGGGCGGGGCCATGGTACAGCCGGCAAGCAGCGCACCCGAACCGATGAACCCGCGCCGTGCGATCAACGTCATTCTCTCCAGCCCCTGTTCTGATCGCTATCGTGTCGAGCGTTGTCAGGCTGCGGAAGCCGTGCAGGTCTGTCAACACGGTCATGGTTTCCGGCCATCGTCCAACCCGATGAAAAACATCCGGCGTGTCCGTGGCTTGCGCGGCTTGCACCGACGGCCGGCCAAGGCGTACGGAGCGATCGGTCGCGACCTGTCTCGCCGCGATGGAGTTTCCATCATGACCGATCCCATCGCCCATGTCGTCATCGTCGGCGGCGGCACCGCCGGCTGGATGACCGCCGCTGCCTGTGGCCGCTATCTCGACGATGGCCGCCGCCGCATCACCCTGGTTGAATCCGACGCGATCGGCACGGTAGGCGTGGGCGAGGCGACGATCCCGTCGATCCTGAACTTCAACAAGCTGCTCGGCATCGACGAGGCGGAATTCCTGCGCGAAACGCGCGGCAGCTTCAAACTCGGCATCGAATTCGCCGGATGGCACACGGCCGACAGCGGCTATTTCCCACCCCTTCGGCAATTTCGGCCGCGATATCGAAGGGGTCAACTTCCACCAGCTCTGGGCCAGGCTGAAGCGGCACGACGGGATCGGCCCGATCGGCGACTATTCGCCGACCACGGTCGCGGCGCGCGCCAACGCGTTCGGCCCGCCGCATCCCGATCCGCGCTCGCCGCTGTCGGGCATGGCCTATGCCTATCATATCGATGCCACCCTCTACGCCCGCTTCCTGCGCCGCCGCGCGGAGGCGGACGGCGTCGCCCGGATCGAGGGGCGCATCGTCGCCGTCGAGCATCATGACAACGGCCATGTCGCCGCCGTCCGGCTTGACGATGGCCGCCGGGTCGCGGGCGACCTGTTCATCGACTGCTCGGGGTTTCGCAGCCTGTTGCTGGGCGAAGCGATGGGAGTGGGGTTCGAGGACTGGTCGCACTGGCTGCCCTGCGACCGTGCGATCGCCGTGCCGACCGAGCGCACCGAACCGGTCCTGCCCTATACCCGCGCCACCGCGCATACCGCCGGCTGGCAATGGCGCATTCCGCTGCAGCATCGCACCGGCAACGGCGTGGTCTATGCCAGCCGCTATATGGACGACGATGCGGCGGAGGCACTGCTGCTAAGCCGCCTCGATGCAGCGCCCACCGCAGCGCCCCGCCGCCTGTCGTTCACCGCCGGGCGGCGCGATGCGATGTGGGCGGGCAATGTCGTCGCGATCGGCCTGTCAGGCGGCTTCCTCGAACCGCTCGAATCGACTAGCATCCATCTGATCCAGCAGGGGATATCGAAGCTGTTCGCGCTGTTCCCCGATCGCGGTTTTTCGGCCGTCGAGCGCGACGAATATAATCGGCAGATGGCCGACAACTACCGATCGATCCGTGACTTCATCATCCTCCACTACCATGCGACCGCGCGCGACGAATCCCCCTTCTGGAACCATGTCCGCACCATGGACGTGCCCGACAGCCTGACGCGCAAGATCGACCTGTTCCGGCAAAAGGGCCGCATCTTCCGCTACGAGGACGAATTGTTCGCGATGCCCAGTTGGGTCGCGGTGCTGCTGGGGCAGGGGATCGAACCGGTCGGGTACGACCCGATCGCCGACGCCCTCGACGAGGAACGCCTGCTCCCCGCCATCCGCCGGATGCGCAGCGCCACTGCGGCGGCGGTCGCGACCCTGCCGCAACATGGGGCGGTGCTGGCGCGGACAGTCGGCTTGATACCGCCCGCTGGTGTTAAGGCCCCCTGTCCTCCCGACTGAACGAACGATTGCTTCTTCGCAATCGCCGCCCGGAGGCGGACAGACCGCTTTTGACCGGCCTTACCGAGAGGAGGATTGGCTTCTGCTAAGGACCAAGCCCCAGCACACCTTCTTCATCAAGCATCTCGAATGCTTCGATCATGCGCCGTACTTCTAAGTAAGGCCGTTTTGAAAAGATCGAAACGCGTCCAATCCAGCTCACCAGTCGCGCTGATTGAATTGCCGTCGCGCCGCGCCCGGACAGCCGATCGGCACTAGCGATAATGACGCTTGGCATTGCTCAGAACGCCCTCGCAGCCCGAGCAATGTCCGCATGTACCGTGTATTGTCGACACGCGAGGATCCCGTCGTCCCGCCCGCGTTGCGTGACCGCCCTCGGCATGGCACATTCCGCCCTCCAGCGTTTCCGGAGGTTCGATGCGTTCGTTGTTGCTTGCCCCATGCCTGACCGTCGCCGCATCGGCGCTCGCGCAGACGGCCCCTGCCCCGGTCTCGGTCGAAACGGTCAAGGAGGCGACGCGCGTCCTGTCGTCCGACGCGTTCGAAGGGCGCGCGCCGGGCACGCCCGGCGAGGAGAAGACGCTGGCCTATCTGGCCGAACAATTCGCAAAGGCAGGGCTGAAGCCGGGCAACAAGGGTAGCTGGTTCCAGGACGTGCCGCTTGTCGAGATCACCAGCCGCAACGTGTCGCCGCTGGCCTTCACCGGCGCGGGCAGTCCGATCGCGCTGAACTACGGCCCGGATATGGTCGTCGGAACCTATCAGGTGACGCCGAAATCGGTCGTCGCGAACAGCGACGTCGTCTTCGTCGGCTATGGCATCAACGCTCCTGAAAAGGACTGGAACGACTATGCTGGCACCGATGTGCGCGGCAAGACGGTGCTGATCCTCGTCAACGACCCCGATTATGCCAGGCCGACGCTCGACGGACCGTTCGGGGGCAAGGCGATGACCTATTACGGGCGCTGGACCTACAAGTTCGAGGAAGCAGCGCGGCAGGGCGCGGCCGCCGCGATCATCATCCACGATACGGTGCCCGCCGCCTATGGCTGGAACGTCGTCCAGTCGAGCTGGACCGGTCCGCAACAGGTTGCCGACGCCGCCAACGATCATCTGGACCAAAGCAAGGCGATCGGCTGGATGCAGCTGCCCGCCGCGAAGCGCCTGATCGCGGCGGCGGGGAAGAATTACGACCAGCTAGTCGCGGCGGCCCAGAAGAAGGGCTTTCGTGCGGTGCCACTGACCGGCGTCAAGGCGAGTGTGTCGTTCGACAATCAGGTGCGTCGCCATGCGTCCAAGAACGTGATCGGCATCCTGCCGGGCACCAGACGCCCCGATGAGGTGGTGTTGTTCACCGGCCACTGGGACCATCTCGGCCGGTGCGAGGCGGCGAGCGATGGCGACGATATCTGCAACGGCGCGGTCGACAACGCGACCGGCACCGCCGCTTTGATCGGGCTGGCGCAGGCGAATGCAAAGGCCGGCGCGACGGAGCGCAGTCAGGTCTATCTGGCGGTGACCGGTGAGGAATCGGGGCTGCTCGGTTCGGCCTATTATGGCGACCATCCGGTCTATCCGCTCGCGAAGACCGTCGGCGGGATCAACATGGACGCATTGTCGGTCGCCGGACCGGCGCGCAACGTGGTGGTCGTCGGCAAGGGCAAGTCGGAACTCGACGCCTATCTGAACCGCGCATTGGCGGCGCAGGGCCGGGTCGCTGAGGCCGATCCGATGCCGCAGAACGGCTATTACTACCGCTCCGATCATTTCAGCCTCGCCAAGCATGGCGTGCCGATGCTCTATGTCGATTCCGGCGACGACCTGATCGAAGGGGGCAAGGCGGCCGGGGAAGCGGCGGCCAAGGACTATACCGAGAAACGCTATCACGGTCCCAAGGACGAATATGACCCGAACTGGAACTGGGCGGGCGTCGCGCAGGATCTGAACCTGTTCTATGCGATCGGGCGCGAACTGGCGAACACGACCGCATGGCCCAACTGGGTCGCAGGCGACGAATTCCGCGCGATCCGCGACCGCAGCCGCGCGGCGCAGTGAGGGCAGCCGGACCGCGCCGACGCTAGATATCCGGCATCCGGATCGGCAACGCGTGACGGGTCGCTTGCGCTGGCGTTTCTTCGCCGCTCTCCCTGATGCGAGATCGGCACGCTGGCGGCTTCCGTTCGGACGAAACGATGCGGCATCGCCATCGGCCGATCGACGGCCGGCTCTGCACCACCAATTCCGGTTATCCTCATCCGGTGAGGGAGCATAGCGCGCGTCCCGGCGTTCCGCTTGCGCAACGACCAATTCCGGCGCTCCCGTCGGCAGAGACTATAAGGCAGCAAAGTATGGCGATCGTTCGGCGGCGCGTGGAATCCGGCGGCTTCATTCTATTCCTCGCACTGGTGACCATCGGGCTGACGCTGGTCGTATCGAGCTTTGTCGGTGCGCTGCTGTGGGCGGCGCTCGCCGCGCTGCTGTTCCAGCCCCTGTTCCAGCGGCTGCTGCGGTGGCGGCCCGGGCAGCGCAATCTGGCGGCGGCGCTGTCCCTGCTCATCATCACCGTCGCGGTGGTGATCCCGGCGCTCGTCATCGCCAGCATGGTCGTTGAACAGGCGGCGGGCGTCTATACCCAGCTGCGCAGCGGTCAGATCAATTTCGCAACCTATTTTGAACAGGTTCACAGTGCCCTGCCGCAGCGGATGCAGCACGCGATCGACAGCGCCGGGTTCGGCAGTTTCGAACGCGCACAGGCCCGAGTTTCGCAGGCGGTCGGCGCCAGCGCCAGCGTACTCGCCCGCAGCGCGCTGTCGATCGGCGCCAATGCCGCCGCATTCCTGCTCGCGTTCGGGGTCGGGCTGTATGTCACCTACTTCCTCCTGCGCGATGGCGACCGGCTAGGCCCGGCAATCGTCCGGTCGCTGCCGCTGGAGCGCGACGTGGCATGGCGGCTCGCCAACAAATTCACCGCCGTCGTCCGGGCGACGATCAAGGGGTCGGGCGTCGTCGCGCTCGTGCAAGGGGCGCTGGGGGCGATCACCTTCTGGATCGTCGGGCTGCCCGCCGCATTGCTGTGGGGCGTGGTGATGGCGATCGCGGCACTGCTGCCGGCCATCGGACCAGCGATCATCTGGACGCCCGTCGCCATCTATCTCCTCGCGACCGGCGCGATCTGGCAGGGGGTAGTGGTGATCGCATCGGGCGTGCTGGTTATCGGACTGGCCGACAATATCCTGCGGCCGGTGTTGGTCGGGCGCGACACCGGCATTCCAGACTGGTTGGTGCTGGTGACGACGCTGGGCGGGATCGACCTGATGGGACTGAGCGGGATCGTCGTCGGGCCCCTGGCAGGCGCGCTGTTCATCACCGCATGGAGCATCCTGACCGAGCAACGGACGGCACAGGCAGCAACGGACGAAGAGAAATCAACGGCATAGCTTGTAACGACCGCGCTATACGGTCATCCTGCGACGATCGTTGCCGGAGAGAAGCCCATGGACATCGGCCGTCGCGAACTGATCCTCACCGCCGCTGCGCTATCCATCGCCCCCGGTTGCGCATCGTTCGGACAGTCCGACCGCAAGCTCGGCTATGCCATTGTCGGGCTGGGCGGATATGGCCTCGGCCGGATCATCCCCGAATTTCGGAATTGCGAGCATAGTCGCCTTGCCGCCGTGGTCAGCGGCGACCGGGCAAAGGCTGAACGGGTGGCGAAGGAACACGGCCTGCCCGCCGGCGCGATCTATTCCTACCAGAATTACGATCGCATCCGCGACAATCCGGACATCGACATCGTCTATGTCTGCCTGCCCAATGCGATGCATGCCGAATATTCGATCCGCGCGTCGCAGGCCGGCAAGCATGTGCTGTGCGAAAAGCCGATGGCGGTGTCGGTCGCCGAATGCGAAGCGATGATCGCCGCCGCACGCACTGCGAACCGCAAGCTGATGATGGGATATCGCAGCCACTTCGAACCGCATAACCGGGAAGCGATACGCCTCGCTCGCACGGGTGCAGTCGGCAGGACCCGCTATGTCCGGTCCGAACATGGCTTCAATTTCGGCGACCCCAATGCATGGCGGCTGAAGCGCGCGCTGTCGGGCGGGGGGTCGCTGATGGATATCGGCATCTATGCCCTGCAAGCCGTGCGCTACATGACCGGCGAGGAACCCGTCGCCGTTACCGCGCGCGAATCCACCGACCGGCGCGATCCGCGTTTCCGGGAGGTCGAGGACATGATCGACTTCACGCTCGATTTCCCGTCGGGGGCGATCGGCAGTTGCCAGTCGATGTACAGCGCCAACCGCAACCAGATCATGCTGATGGGCGAGAAGGGCCGGATCGAGCTCGAACCGGCGACCGGCTATAGCGGGCAGCGATTATGGGTGGGTGGCGACCGCGAGCGGCAGGTGACGCCACCGCCGGGGCCGGGCCGTAACCAGTTCGCCGCGCAACTCGATCACCTGTCCGAGTGCGCGGTCAGCGGGCGCGAACCGATCGTGTCGGGTGCAGAAGGCCTGCGAGACATGCGGATCATCGAGGCGATCTATCGATCCGCGCGCGAAGGGCGGACGATCCGGATGGACCAGCCCGCCTGAAGCGACGGGCAGGAGCCGAAGGCCCCTGCCCTGCGGTCGATCAGAACTTCACGCCGGCACGCGCGTAGAGATACCGCCCGTTGAAACCGAAGGGCGAGAAGCTCGAATAGGGAATGAAGTAGTTGTTGATCGCCGCCGCGCCAAGGATCGGGTTGCGCGTCGGATAGACGTCGAACAGGTTGTTCGCGCCGATCGCCAATTCGAACTGTCCCGGCGTCGCGCGGATTTCGACGTCGGTCAGCCATTTCGGCGTCAGTTCGACGTCGGTCGCCGCCGATCCGCCCGGTGACAGCGTGTTGCCGAAGCGATTGGTACGCGCGGTCACACCGAAAATGCCCTGCGACCAGTCGAGACCGGCATTGATCTTCGACCGCGGCTGCCCCTCGGTGAGCCGCAGTGATTCCTGCCGCCCGAACAGGGTGACGCCCGGGATCGCCGACAGGGTCGAACGGTCGGTAATGTCGGTCTGGTTGTAATTGTAACCGGCGGTCAGCGTGACGCTGCCGATGCCGAGGTCCGGCACGCGATAGGTACCGACGACCTCCACGCCCTGCGTCCGGGTGTCGATGCCGTTGATGAAGAAGCGGGCCGAGGTGATGTCCTGGATCCCCGCACCGCGCAGCACCGCGACGACCGCCGCACCCTGAAGATTTTCGGACAGGATGATCCGGTCGTTGATCTTGATGTTGTAATAGTCGGCGGTCAGCGTCAGCCCGCGCAGCGGCGTCAGCGTCAGCCCCCCGCCGATGTTGAGCGACTTTTCGGCCTCCAACTGCCGCGAACCCAGCGCCCGGGCGACCGGATCGCCGACCCGGAACGTGCCGATCTCGACCAGCGTCCCGCCGATATTCTGCGTAGCGAAGGACGAGAAGAATTGCTGCGCAAGGCTTGGCGCGCGGAAGCCGGTCGAGATCGATCCACGCAGCGCCGCCCATCCGACCGGGGCGAGGCGGGCAGCCAGCTTGCCGTTCACCGTATCGCCGAAATCGCTGTAATGTTCGTAGCGGCCTGCGGCGACGACGTTGAACGCGTCGCTGACCTTGCCGTCCAGTTCGACATAGCCGGCGAAGCTGTCGCGCGACGTGTCGACCGCGGTGCTCGGCGAGAAGCCGGGGAAGCCCTGCGACCCGGCGGCAGCGCCGTTGCTGAACGCGAACGGGCCGGCGGCGTAGCTCTGCAACTCACCGGCAACGATGCGATAATTCTCGTTGCGATATTCGCCGCCCAGCGCCAGCGACAGTTGCGACAGAAAGCCGACGGCGATGTCGCGCTGCAGGTCGAGATTGACCGTCTGCTGACCGAAGCGCGTGCCGCCCGCGTTGAACGCGCGCTGCGACTGCGGACCGAAGGATGCGTTATAGCTGTTCTCGATACGGAAATCGAAGCTGTTGGTCCCGTATACGTAGGACAGGTCGTAGTTGAATCCAGCGATATCGCCCTTCACGCCCAGCGCGCCGGAGAAATCCTCCATCTGGCTGGTGATGAGCGGCAGGAAGCCATCGGCGTAGAAGGGCGTGCAGACCGTGCCGGTAAAGGTGCAGTTGCGCAGGTCCTGAATGTTGCTGTTGGCGTCGCGGCCCGAAGCACGACGATAGAAGGCGGCGCTCTCGCCGTCGCGAATGCCGTAGCTGCCGAAGATGTAGAGCTCCGAGGTCGCGCCGAGATCGACGCCGCCATTCAGGAAGAAGTTGAAGTCGGTGGTCTTCGCATCGCCATAGCGATGGTTGATGCGATCGAAGCTGAATTCGCGCGGATCGACGCCGCCGGTCGACAGCAGCGGATAGTTGCGGCGCGGATCATAGCCGGCGCGGTTGGTCGGCTCGCGGTCGCGATATTCGCCGGTCAGGTTCAGATAGGCGGTCTCGCCCATTGGCAGGCCCATATTCGCGGCGAAGGTGACGGTACGGCCGTCACGCACCTGACGATCCCGCCCGGTCTCTTCGAGGACATAGGTGCCGTCGGCGCGGACCTGCGGCTCCCCGCTCGCCTGCCGCGCGACACCCGATACTTCGGCGACACCCTCCATCTGCGAGACATATTTGCCATAGGTCATCGTTGCGCGACCGCCTTCGCGGCGCTTGAGCTGCACATTGATGACGCCGGCTATCGCGTCCGATCCATATTGCGACGACGCGCCGTCGCGCAGCACGTCGATCCGCTCGATCGCAAGGCTGGGAATGGTGTTCAGATCGACCGCCGACGAACCACGACCAACCGATCCGTTCGCGTTCAGCAGCGAGGTCGTGTGGCGGCGCTTGCCATTGACCAGCACCAGCGTCTGATCGGGTGACAGGCCACGCAGCGTCGCCGGACGGACCACATCGGTGCCGTCGGTGATCGAGGGTTGCGGGAAGTTGAACGACGGGACGAGCTGGTTCAGTAGCTTGTTGGTTTCGGTATAGCCGGCATTGACCAGCGCATCGCCGGTGATGACGTCGACCGGCACCGGGCTTTCGGCGACCGTGCGGCCCTGCGCACGGGTGCCGACGACCACGATCTCTTCGCCCGCCGGCACGTCGGCGGCGGGCGGCGGCGCATCGACCATCTGGGCAAAGGCCGGAATGGCCGTGAACGCCGTCGACAGGAACAGCGCGGTGAAAACCGGTTTACGCATGAAAATCTCCCCGAAACCTCTCTTTAAGGCTGGTCGTTGCGCCGCCTAGTTCGACCGGGACATTATCTGGCGCAACCCTACGCCAGATAGCGTAACACGATTGTCACGCCCCTGTTGCCGGTCCGCAACATTGGTTTTCTAGGCGAATCGCCTGTTCGGCATTGACAGCGGCGAGCAGCTTGCCTAGTCACGATCCACTTGCCGCGTGGGGTATCTCCACGCGGACATATTGCATTTGGGAAAGAAGCAAGGGCCATGTTCGCAATCGTGCGCACGGGCGGCAAGCAGTATCGCGTTGCCGCAGGAGACAAGATCGTCGTCGAGAAGCTCGATGGTGAAGCTGGCAGCAACGTGACGCTCGGCGACGTGCTCCTTGCTGGCGAAGGTTCGGAACTGAAGTCGGTCGAGGGACTGACGGTTTCGGCGGAAATCATCGCGCAGGCGAAGGGCGAGAAGGTCATCGTCTTCAAGAAGCGCCGCCGGCACAACTACCGTCGCAAGAACGGCCATCGCCAGCAGCACACCATCCTGAAGATCACCGCGATCGGCGACAAGCGCGCCGACGACAGTGCCGCCGCATAAGCGCCTGAGCGAATACGAGGAGTTTGAACCATGGCACATAAAAAAGCAGGCGGTTCGTCGCGCAACGGTCGTGACTCGGCCGGCCGTCGCCTTGGCGTGAAGAAGTTCGGTGGCCAGGAAGTGGTCGCCGGCAACATCATCGTACGTCAGCGCGGCACCAAATTTTACCCGGGCGTCAACGTCGGCATGGGCAAGGACCATACCCTGTTCGCACTGGTCGATGGCCGCGTGGCGTTCAAGGAAGGCAAGCTCGGCCGCAAGTTCGCCTATGTCGAACTGCAGGCGCAGGCCGCAGAATAACGGGCTACCAAACGGGTCGCCCACCAGGGTGACCCGGGTTCCGGCGACGGAACCAGCCAAAAGAGGGAGGCGGGTCACCCCGGCTCCCTTTTTTATTGCTCTCTCCGGCCCCTGCCCGCTTTCCTTTGCGGAAGCGCGGCGCATTGGAGAGACGATGATGTTCGCCCGTACCGAACGCCTGACCTTGCGCCCCGGCTGGATCGAGGACGCGCCCGCACTGCTTGCCGCGATCGGCCATGAAGCCGTCGTCCGCAACCTGTCGAGGGTACCGTGGCCGTACACGCTTGCCGATGCCGAGGCGTTCGTCGGCGCGTGGCAGGGCGATCCCGGCCCCCTGTTCCTGATCTTCAGCCATGACAGCGGACGCTGTAACCTGATCGGCGGGATCGGCATCGGTCCGCTCGGCGACCAGCCGCACGTCATGGGATATTGGCTGACGCCATCGGCATGGGGGCGCGGCTATGCGGTCGAGGCGGGACGCGCCGTACTCGATTTCGCGGCGACGCTGGGTATCGAGCAGGTTGTCGCCGGCCATTACGTCGACAACCCTGCGTCGGGCACGGTGCTGCGCAAGCTGGGCTTCGCCGCGACCGGCACGCGTAGTTCGATCCATTCGCGCGGGCGCGGGATGGATGTCGAGACAATCGACTATGCGATCGACCTGGCCGATCGTCGCTACGACCGACGGCTCGCGGCCTGAAACACGCGGAACGCACGCGCCGTCCGGCTGGTTTAGGACGGACGGCGCTGCTGCCGCACGAGAGGACGCCCGCGATGATCGATCCCGACACGCCCGAACAGGAAGAAATGGAAGAGGTACAGGAAGAAGCCGCCGAGGAACGCGAGGAAGAAGGCGGCTATCAATAATGGTTCGATCGGGGCGTGGCGCGACCCCGTCCCGATCACCCCTCCAGCAAATCGAAATAGCCGACTACGTCGTTGCTGGTCTGCAGATACAACCCCGCCTGCACTTCCTTCGGTTCGCGCGCTGCCGCCGCCATCGCTTCGGCAAGCGTGCCGTACAGGATAGTGGTAGCCACGCCGCCTTCGTCATCGAGGTGATAGAGCCGGACCGCCGCTTCTTCCGATACCGTTCGCATCAGCGCTCCATGCGCGGACCCGGACCTCGGTGCAAGCCGGTCAGGCGCGGGCCAGTCGTGCCGCCTCGAACTCGCTGTCGACCAGTCCGATCAGCGCGCGGTCGTCATGGTTCCACGGATGGAAGCCCGGCAGGAAGAAGGCGAGGTACATGCCCAGCACCTTGCGCGCCATGCCCGGACGACCAAAGGCATAGGCGAACAGCCGCCATTTCAACCGTGCGCCCGTAAGACCATCCTGCGCAAGCAGGTCGAGCATCCCTTCGGTACGCCCGCGAAAGAATCTGACGGTGACGATCAGCATCACCAGCGCCTTGACCCGCCAGCGCTTGAACCGGGTCCAGTGGCGCGTTGCGTGGAGCCAGGTATCGTAGGCGACGCCCTTATGCTCGATCTCCTCGATCGCGTGCCAGCGCCACAGATCGGCCGCCGCCTGATCGCCGCCCGCCAGATGCGCCGGATCGGCGATCAGTTCGTGCGCGAGGATCGCGGTGAAATGTTCGAGGCACATCGTCGCTGCCAGATTGGCGATCGGCGGACGCCCCTTGGTGATTGACAGTTCGTGATCGATCCGCGCGTCGAGCCGCGACGTGTCATAGCCCTGATCGGTGACATGGCGATTGAACGCGACATGCTCCCGGGTGTGGATCGCCTCCTGCTTCACAAATGCCCGGATCTCGGCGGCGAGGCGCGGCGGCACTTCATCGCGATATTGGCGGACGCTGTCGATGAAGAACCCCTCCCCTTTCGGAAAGGTGACCGACAGCGCGTTGTAGAAGGCGGTGGCGATCGGATCGTCGTTCAGCCACCACCGGCGATAGCCGCCATCGCGCCCGAAGCGCAAGTCGCGCGGCGTGATCGTCAGATCGTCGGGAGTCTTTGCTTTCGGCACGGTTCTGCTCCAACTGATACCATGCCAGATGCCGACTACTTACACATATGTCAATAGCTCGCCGCCGCCTCTCCCCCGAAGCGTCGCGTGACGCGGCGCTCGATGCCGCGCGCGACCTGCTGATCGAGGCGGGACCGCAGGCAGTGACGCTGAAGGCGGTCGCGACGCGGATCGGGCGGACGCATGCCAATCTGTTGCACCATTTCGGATCGGCGTCGGGGCTGCAAAAGGCGCTGGCCGAGCGAATGGCGACGACGATCACCGCCACGATCGGCGCGGCGGTGCTGCGCGCACGCGACGGCGATCACGATCCGCGCGAAGTGGTCGACCTGACCTTCGACGCGTTCGATCGCGAGGGAGCCGGCGCGCTGGCGAGCTGGATGATCCTGTCGGGCAATGACGATGCGCTCGATCCGATCCTCGATGCGATCCATGCGCTGGTCGACCGGCTGGGCAGCGAACAGGCGCTGAGCGGCATGCCACTGGCCGAGGAAACGCTGCAGCTGGTGCTGATGGCGCTGGGCGATGCGTTGCTGGGCGGGGCGATGGCAAAGGCGCTGCGCTTGCCGCGCGACAAGGCCCGCGAGCTGGCGGTGCGCAGCCTGATGGCGGTGCGGGCGGAGGGGTGATGCACATCCGTCCGGCGACACCCGCCGACGATGCGGCGATCGTCGATATCATGCTGCCGATCGTCCGTGCGGGCGAGACCTATGCGCTCGACCGCGACATGACCGCCGAGCAGCTGCTCGCCTTCTGGCATGCGCCGGGCAACAGCGTGTTTGTTGCTGAGGTCGAGGGTCACGTGTTGGGAAGCTATTTCTGTCGCGCGAACAAGGCGGGCGGCGGGCGGCATGTCGCCAATTGCGGCTATGCGACGCATGAAGCGGCAATGGGACAAGGCATCGCGCGGGCGATGGCAGCACACTCGTTCGAACATGCGCGGACTGCGGGGTTTCGGGCGATGCAGTTCAACTTCGTCATCGCCAGCAACGATCGCGCCGTGCGGCTGTGGCTGTCGATGGGGTTCGAACAGGTCGGGCGGCTGCCCGATGCGTTCGAGCATCCGACACTGGGCGAAGTCGATGCGTTGGTCCTGTACCGCCGCCTCTGACCATAGCCCCTTTCCCCCTGGCCCGACTCCGACTAAGCGGACGGGATGCATTTTCTCGATCAAGCCAAGATCTTCGTCCGTTCGGGCGGGGGCGGCCCCGGCGCCGTCAGTTTTCGCCGTGAAAAATTCATGGAATATGGCGGCCCCGACGGCGGCAATGGCGGCAAGGGCGGCGACATCATCTTCGAAGCGGTCCCCGGCCTCAACACCCTGATCGATTTTCGCTACACTCAGCATTTCCGCGCGCCGCGCGGGTCGGGCGGGTCGGGCGCGAACCGCACCGGACCGGGCGGGCGCGACCTGATCATCCGGGTGCCGGTGGGGACGCAGGTCCTGTCGGAGGACAAGGAGACCGTCCTTGCCGACTTTACCCGCCCCGGCCAGCGCGAGGTGTTCCTGCGCGGGGGCGATGGCGGGCGCGGCAATGCCAGCTACAAGACCTCGACCAACCGCGCCCCGCGCCAGCACGGCACCGGCTGGCCGGGTGACGAGGCATGGGTCTGGCTGCGGCTGAAGCTGCTCGCCGATGCCGGATTGGTCGGGCTGCCCAATGCCGGCAAATCGACCTTCATCAACGCGGTGACCAATGCGAATGCGAAGGTCGGCGACTATGCGTTCACCACCACCCGACCGCAGCTGGGCGTGGTCAGTCACAAGCAGCGCGAATTCGTGATCGCCGACATTCCCGGGCTGATCGAGGGTGCGGCGGAAGGCGCCGGGATCGGCGACCGCTTCCTCGGCCATATCGAACGCTGCCGGGTGCTGCTGCACCTGATCGACAGCCATGTCGACGATCCGGTCGCGGCCTACCGGATCGTGCGCGGCGAGCTGGAGAATTACGGTGCCGATCTCGCGGAAAAGCCCGAGGTGATCGCGCTGAACAAGGCCGACCTGCTCGACGAAGAACTGACCGCCGCGCTGGTCGCCGAATTGGAAGCCGAGAGCGGGGCGAAGGTCCTGCCGCTGTCGGGCGCGACCGGAAAGGGACTGGAGGCGGTGCTCGACCGGCTGATCGAAGCGATCGGGCCTGCCGAGATGCACGCGCAGGACACCGGCGACGACGAGGAACCACGCGCATGGTCGCCGATCTGACATCCTCCCCATTTCATGGGGAGGAGGACCAGCCGCAGGCTGGTGGAGGGGGGGCGCCGCGCAACGCAGCGTTGGTGGAGCAGGAAGCCCCCCGCCACCAGCCTCTGGCTGGTCCTCCTCCCCGTGCCGGGGAGGATTGGTTCTCGCCCCGAAACTGCCCACGCCTGATCGTGAAGGTCGGTTCGGCGTTGCTGGTCGCACCGGACGGACAGGCACGCCGGGAGTGGCTCGCCTCGCTCGTCGCCGATATTGCCGAACGTGTCGCGAACGGGCAGCAGATCGTCATCGTCTCGTCCGGCGCGATCGCGCTCGGCGCGCGGCGGCTCGGCCTTGCGAAGGGCGGGCGTGCCAGCCTCGAAGACGCGCAGGCCGCAGCGGCAACCGGGCAGATCGCGCTGTCGAGCATCTGGGCCGAACTGCTTGGCCGCCACGGCCTGACCGCAGCGCAATTGCTGGTGACGCTCGACGATCTGGAGGATCGCCGCCGCTACCTGAACGTCTCGGCGACTTTGGGCCGGTTGCTGACGCTGGGCGTCGTGCCGGTCGTCAATGAGAATGACAGCGTCGCGACCGAGGAAATCCGGTTCGGCGACAATGACCGCCTCGCCGCCCGCGTCGGCGCGGCGGCGCGGGCGAACGGCGTCGTCCTGCTGTCCGATATCGACGGCCTCTACGATTCGAATCCGCACAGCAACCCGGACGCCCGGCTCATCCCGCACGTCGCGCAGATCGATGCCGCGATCATGAGCATGGCCGATGCAAAATCATCTTCGGGCATGGGGTCGGGCGGCATGGTGTCGAAGGTGGAAGCGGCGCGCATCGCCACCGCCGCCGGCGCCAACCTCGCCATCGCCAGCGGGCGGATCGACCATCCGCTCGCGCGGTTCGGCGAGACCGGCCATGGCACCGTCTTCGCCACCGCCGGCAATGCTCCAGCGCGCAAGGCCTGGCTGTCGGGGGGGCTGACCGATCGCGGCGCGATCCGCATCGATGCCGGCGCGGCGAAGGCACTTGCCACCGGCCGCAGCCTGCTGCCCGCCGGCGCCATCGGGGTCGAGGGCGACTTCGTTCGCGGCGACCTGATCCGCATCGTCGATGCCGACAATCGCACGATCGCGCGCGGGCTGGTCGAATATGATGCCGGCGAGGTCGCGCGCATCGTCGGACGGCGCAGCGACGAACTCCCGGATCTGCTCGGCTATGCCCCGCGATCGGCGCTGGTCCATCGCAACCATATGGCATTGCTGTGAGGACGATGGCGCTGACCGGCGGCACCGGCTTTGTCGGGCGTCGCGTGATCGCGCAGGCGGTCGGTCAGGGCTGGCACGTCCGCGCGCTGACCCGCCGCGCCCAGCCCGCCGAGCCGAATGTCAGCTGGGTTCGCGGCGCGCTCGACAAGCCCGAGTCCCTGAGCGAACTGGTCGCGCAGGCCGATGCCGTCGTTCATGTCGCTGGCGTCGTCAATACGCCCGATGTCGCAGGCTTCACCGCCGGCAACGTGACCGGCACCCGCGCGATGCTCGACGCGGCACAGGCGGGTGGCGTCCGGCGCTTCGTCCATGTCTCCTCGCTATCGGCGCGCGAGCCGCAGCTTTCGGCCTATGGCGCATCGAAACGTGCGGGCGAGGATCTGGTCGCGGCCAGCGATCTCGACTGGACGATCGTGCGGCCGAGCGGGGTGTACGGGCCGGGCGATACCGAGATGCGGGACATGTTCCGCATGGCGCAACTCGGGCTGGCGCTGCTGCCGCCGCCCGGGCGGGTCGCACTGGTCGCGGTCGACGATCTTGCCCGGCTGCTGCTGGCGCTGGCCGACAGCGTCGGTCCGCGCGCGATTCTGGAGGTCGATGACGGCAACCCGATGAGCCATGCCGAGCTCGCCAAGCTGATCGGCGATGCCGTCGGGCAGCGGGTATTGCCGATGCATCTGCCGGCGAAGCTGTTGCGGATCGGCGCGAAGCTCGACCGGAAATTTCGCGGGGCGTCGGCCAAGCTGACCGAGGATCGCGCCCGCTATCTGGCGCATCCCGACTGGACCGCCGATCCCGCGCGCCGTCCCGATCCCCGTTTGTGGGAACCGCGCATCCCCACGCCGCGCGGGCTTGCCGACACCGCGGCATGGTATCGTGCGCACGGTCTGCTATAGGCCCGCAGAACCAGATACCTTGGCACGCATATTGGAAAGATCCGCATGAGCGACCGCGCCGCGACCCTCGACACCATCACCGGCCTGATCGAACCGTTCAACAAGAAAGGCGTCGCGCTGACCGAGGCGACGACCTTTGCCGGCGATCTCGAATGGGACAGCCTGACCGTGATGGATTTCGTCGCGGCGGTGGAGGATGAATTCGACATCGTCATCACCATGAACATGCAGGCCGATATCGAAACCGTCGGCCAGCTTGCCGACGCCGTCGAAAAGCTCAAGACCGCCTGATCGCCCTGCCCGGCCCCGAAAGACCGAACCGATGACCGAAGCCGCCGCCACCGCCCACGCCCCGTCCGATTCGCCCGAAACGGTCGCGCCCGAACGCGACCTGTTCAGCAAGTTCGATCCGCTGATCGCCGAGCGCGAGGCGCTGCTCGCGACCGGGGTGCGCGATCCGTTCGCGATCGTGATGGACAAGGTGACGTCGCCGACCCAGGCGGTGATCCGGGGCAAGGACACGATCCTGCTCGGCACCTACAACTATATGGGCATGACCTTTGACCCCGACGTGATCGAGGCGGGCAAGAAGGCATTCGACGATTTCGGATCGGGCACCACCGGCAGCCGGGTGCTGAACGGCACCTACGACCCGCACAAGGATTGCGAAGCGGCGCTGCGCGAATTCTATGGCACCGACCATGCCATGGTGTTTTCGACCGGATATCAGGCCAATCTGGGCATCATCTCGACGCTGGCGGGCAAGGGTGAATATATCATCCTCGACGCCGACAGCCATGCGTCGATCTATGACGGCTGTTCGCTCGGCAATGCCGAGATCGTGCGGTTCCGGCATAACTCGGTCGAGGACCTCGACCGGCGACTGGGCCGACTGCCCAAGGAACCGGGCAAGCTGGTCGTGCTGGAGGGTGTCTATTCGATGCTAGGCGATATCGCGCCGCTGCCCGAAATGGTCGCCGTCGCCAAGAAGCACGGCGCGATGGTGCTGGTCGACGAAGCGCATGGCATGGGCTTTTTCGGCCCCAATGGCCGCGGCGTGTATGAGGAACAGGGCGTCGAAAAGGACGTCGATTTCGTCGTCGGCACCTTCTCCAAGTCGGTCGGCACGGTCGGCGGCTTCTGCGTATCGAACCATCCGAAGTTCGACGTGATGCGGCTGGTGTGCCGCCCCTATGTGTTCACCGCGTCGCTGCCGCCGTCGGTCGTCGCCACTGCCGCCACCTCGATCCGCAAGCTGATGCATGCCGGAGAGAAGCGCGCGCACCTGTGGCGCAATTCGAAGCGGCTGCATGGCGGCCTGAAAGATCTCGGCTTCAAGCTCGGTACCGATACGCCGCAATCGGCGATCATCGCCGTGATCCTCGAGGATCAGACGCAGGCGGTGGCGATGTGGCAGGCGCTGTTGGAGGGCGGTCTCTACGTCAACATGGCCCGCCCGCCTGCGACTCCGGCCGGCACCTTCCTGCTGCGCTGCTCGCTGTGCGCGGAGCATAGTGCGGAGCAGGTCGAGACGATCCTCGGCATGTTCGAAGCGGCCGGCAAGGCGGTAGGGGTGATCTAAATCCCCACCGGCACGGGGAGGGGGACCAGCGAAGCTGGTGAAGGGGGACCTCCGCAAGCGGATCGTTTGCGGCCCTCCCCCTCCACCACCGCTTCGCGGCGGTCCCCCTTCCCGTGCCGGGGAGGATCGCAACGGGACTAGCTTCGCTCGCAACCTTCGGTATAGCCGTCCCCCATGCCATCGATCGATCGCTACATGGCCCGGCTGATCGCGGTGCCGCTTTTCTCTACGCTGTTGATTTCGGCGATGTTGCTCGTCCTCGACCGGATGCTGCGGCTGTTCGACTTCGTCGCGGCGGAGGGCGGGCCGGTCAGCGTCGTGTGGCGGATGCTCGCCAACCTGCTGCCCGAATATCTGGGACTCGGCATTCCGATCGGACTGATGCTGGGCATCCTGCTTGCCTTCCGCAAGCTGGCGACCTCGTCCGAACTAGACGTAATGCTGGGCGTCGGCATGAGCTATTGGCGGCTGCTGCGCGTGCCGTTCATCTATGCCACGGTGCTGGCGGCGGCGAACCTCGCCATCGTCGGCTATGTCCAGCCGCTGGCGCGCTATAATTACGAAGCACTGCGCTTCGAACTGCGCACTGGCGCGCTCGGCGCATCGATCAAGGTCGGCGAATTCACCAAGCTCGGCGAACGGATGACGCTGCGCATCGAGGAAAGTCGCGATTCGGGTGCCGATCTGCGCGGCATCTTCGTACAGGCCAGCCGGCCCGACGGCCAATGGCTCGGCGTCACCGCCGAACGCGGGCAGTTTCTGCGCACCGACGATCCCAACACGATCATCTTCCGTCTGACCAACGGGACGCTCATCCATAATTCGCCCGACTTTCGGGTGCCGCGCACGCTGACCTTCACCGCGCACGATTTGCCGATCGACTTGCCGAAATTCGGGAATTTCCGCCCGCGCGGCGGACGCGATCTCGAACAGACGCTGCCACAGCTCGCCATCACCGGCCATGACCCGAAGGTCAGCGAAGAGGATCGCGACGGCGCGCGCGCCAACTTCCACTTCCGCCTCGCCGAAGTCGCCACGATGTTCCTGCTGCCGATGCTGGCGCTGGCGCTGGGCGTGCCGCCAAAAAGGTCGTCGTCGGCGCTCGGCGTGTTCCTGTCGATCGTGATGATCGTGACCTATCACAAGGTCAACGAATATGGCGAGGCGGTCGGCGGGCTGGGCCGGATCGATCCGATCCTCGCGCTGTGGGTACCGTTCCTGCTGTTCGCGGCGCTGGTGTTCCGGCTCTATTGGGTGATCGCGCGCGTGCCGGGCGGGGAGCCGATCGGCGGGCTGGAGCGCGGCGCGGCCAAGATCGGCAAGTTCATCGGCCGCTATCTGCCGGGCCGGCGCAAGGCGACCGCGTGATGCGCGCCTTCTTTCCATCGACGACGGTCGCGATCTACATGGCGCGGCTGTTCCTCGTGCGCACTTTCGCGATCCTGTTCGCGCTGGTGCTGGTGCTGCAGGCGCTCGACCTGTTGTCGGAAAGCGGCAAGATCCTTGCGCAGCCGGGCAATGGGCAGGCCGAAATCCTGCGCTACATCTCGCTGCGGGCACCGCAGATCGTCGCGCGCTTCCTGCCCTTCTCGGTGCTGCTCGGCACGATCCTGACGCTGACCCAACTCAATCAGAATAGCGAGATCATCAGCCTGAAGGCGGCCGGCCTGTCGGCGCACCAGGTGCTCGCCCCGCTGATCCTCGCCAGCTTCGGCGTGGCGGCGCTGTCATTCGCATTCAACGAGCGCGTGGTGGCGCGGGCGACCGCGACGCTGACGGCGTGGGACGATGTCGATTACGGCGCGATGCCGATCGATCGCGGCGACCGTACCAATGTGTGGGTCCGCGACGGCGACAATCTGATCCAGGTCGCGCGCGTGGCGGGACGCGGCGAGCAGACCCGCCTGCGCGGGATCACGGTGTACAGCCGCGACGGCTCATCGCTGCGCGCCTTGACCACGGCCAGCAGCGGCCGGCGCGAAAACGGCGCGTGGCGGATCGAGAATGCCGAACGCTTCACCGTCGCGAACGGCGTTCGCGAGCGACTGGGCACGCTGCGCATCGCCGGGGGCGTACGGCCCGACCAGTTCACGCTGCAGAATGTCGATCCCGACGGCCTGTCCTTCGCCCAATTGTCGCGCGCGATCGACGATCTGGTCGAGGCCGGTCGCCCGACCAAGGCGCTGGAGGGCGCGCTGTGGCACAAGCTGTCGGGGCCGTTGTCGGCGGTGCTGATGCCGCTGCTCGCCGCCGTCGCCGCGTTCGGCGTGGCGCGTTCGGGAAAATTGTTCGTGCGCGCGGTCATTGGCATGGCGCTCGGCTTTACCTATTTCGTGGCGGACAATTTTGCGTTGGCGATGGGCAACCTTGGCGCCTATCCCCCGTTCCTAGCCGCATGGGCACCGTTCCTGCTGTTCTTCCTGATCGGCGAAGCGGTGCTGATCCGAACCGAGGAATGACGCAGGATCGTCGTACTTTGGCCGCAAATCGTCCCCAGATGCGGAGGATGGGCGGCATCGCCCGATCGAGGAATGAGTTGAGGAAGTTGGCCCGATGAACGCGATCACCGAGAAGCAGGGCTTCTGGAAGAAGTCGCACCATCTCGACAAGATGACCTTCAAGGAGCTTGTCGTCGCGTATTTTCAGTACCCGGCGATCATCGCCTATATCGCGCTGTCGTTCGTCGCGATCGGGTTGTTCGTCTGGTCGCCCGCGCCGCTGCTGCCGACGCTGGCATCGGTCGGGGTCGCGGTCCTCGCCTATCCGTTCGTGTGGTATGTGTTGCATCGCTGGGTGCTGCATTCGAACTGGATGTTCAAGATTTCGCCGCTTGCCGCCACGTGGAAGCGCATTCATTACGATCACCATCAGGATCCCAATCATCTGGAGGTGCTGTTCGGCGCGCTGCACACCACCCTCCCCGCGATCGCGATCGCGACGGCGCCGATCGGGTATCTGATCGGCGGGTTCGGCGGGGCGATGGCGGCGCTGGCCACGGGCCTGCTGACGACCTGCTTCTACGAATTCTGCCACTGCATCCAGCATCTGGCCTACAAGCCGAAGAACAAGCTGCTGGTCGCGTGGAAGCGCAAGCACATGGCGCATCATTTCCATGACGAACATGGCAATTTCGGCATCACCAACTTCTTCTGGGACAAGGTGTTCGGCACCCATTACGAACGGTCGGAACGTCCGGAAAAGAGCGCGACGGTGTTCAACCTCGGCTATACCGAGGAAGTCGCGAAGAAATATCCGAAGGTCGCCGAACTGTCGGGTGGCGTCGCCAAGGGGCATCCCCGCTATCGCGGATGACCGATTTGTCATTTGATGTTTGATACGGGGCGGCGCATTGCCGCCCCGTTGTCGTTTGGGGGAAGCAATGTCGGATACACTGGTGAGGGTTCGTCCGGTTCTGAACGGAACCGATCGCAAGGCATTCATCGCCCTTCCCTACCGGCTCTATGCCGGGGATCCGCACTGGGTACCGCCGCTCAAGACCGAGGTCGCGGCAACGATCGACCCGAAGAAGAATGGCTGGTTCAGCCATGCCGATGGCCAACTCTTCATCGCCGAACGTAGCGGGCAGGTCGTCGGCCGTATTTCCGCGCATATCGACACGCTCGCGCTGACCATGCCGGCGGACAAGGGGTTCGGCCCCGGCGTCGGTTTTTGGGGCATGATCGAGGCGGAGGACGAGGCGACCGCCAAGGCGCTGATCGCGCAAGCCGAACAGTGGCTGCGCGACAAGGGCATGACCCGCGCGATCGGCCCGGTCGCATTGTCGATCTGGGAAGAACCGGGGCTGTTGATCCAGGGCCATGACCATAGCCCCACCGTGCTGATGGGCCATCACCTGCCGCAATATCGTGGCTGGATCGAGGATGCGGGCTATGCCCCCGTTAAGCAGCTCGTGACTTATGAGCTGGACATCACCAAGGATTTCCCGCCGATCGTGCAGCGTATCGTCGCGGCGGGCGAGGAGAACGATCGCATCCGCATCCGCCGGGTCAACAAAGCGAAGTTCGCCGACGAAGCCGCGATCATCCTGCGCATCCTCAACGACGCATGGTCGGACAATTGGGGTTTCGTCCCGCTGACCCAGCCCGAGGTCGACGATGTCGGCAAGAAGCTGAAGCCGCTGGTGTTCGAGGACCTGATCCGCATCGCCGAGCTGGACGGCGAGCCGGTCGCGTTCATGATTACGCTACCGGACATGAACGAGCCGCTCAAACCCATGGGCGGGTCGCTGCTGCCGTTCAACTGGCTGAAACTGCTGCTGTGGCTGCGTGCGCCCAAGGCACGAACGATGCGCGTGCCGTTGATGGGCGTCGTCAAGAAGCTGCAGGCATCGCGCATGGCGAGCCAGCTGGCCTTCATGATGATCGAATATATCCGCCGCGATGCGGTGGCCAAATTCGGTGCCTCGCGCGGCGAGATCGGTTGGGTGCTTGACGACAATCAGGGCATGAACGCGATCGCCACCACCATCGATAGCAAGATCAACCGCGTCTATCAGATGTACGAACGGAGTCTTTGACGCGGACGGCCGCCGGGTGCCCCGCCCCGGCGGCGATCGTCGCCGTCACTTCCCGCTCAGCACGAGGACCGGGTCGAAGCCGCGGGCGCGCCATTCGTCGCGGGTCCGGCAAATCTTTCCCTTCAACTGCGACCCTTCGCGGCGATCGATGATGCGGTAGCGCTTGACGCGTGGCGTGGTGGCGACCGGCGTGGCCGGTTGCGCAGGCGCTTCGGCGGCGGGCGCGGCGGTGGCGATCAAAGCGGCCAGCAAGGTTGCGATCATGGATAGTCCCTCCCGTTTCCGATATCAGCGGCCAGCCAGCGCAGCGTCGAGATCGACCCCCATCGCTTCCCAATCGCCACGGGTCTTGCAGACGCGCGGCATGATGCGCGAACCGGTGCGTTCGGTGCGGAAGCAGTAGCGCGCGTTCGGTGCGGCCTTGTACGCGACGGCGGCGGGGCCGGCGGCGAGCGTGACGGTCAGCGGCAGCGCCGATACGGCGGCAGTTGCGGCGACCGGGCTGGGCGTGGCGACCGGTGCCGCTTCCGGTTCGGCGGCGAAGGCCGAGGTGGTGGCAACGAGGCCAAGAACGATCGAAGTGGCGAAGCGAATGGCGGTCATGATGCTGTCTCCCTGTGCGCGTCCGGTGTGTTGCCGGACATGCCAGTAGCTTTGCAGCGACCGTGCCAGTTTTATATTCCGTTGTTTCTCAATAACTTACCAAATGACTACAGTTGTAGTCGTGGTATCCGCCACCAATCCGCGGGAAATGCCGCCATCGGTTGGGATAGTATCCGACGTATCGATCGGCATTGATCAAAAACGGTGCGAGATGCCGCTATAGACGCGCAATTTCGGCGTATCGGCATCCAGACCGGCGACACCGCCCGCATCGATCTGCAGGTCCGGCGACAGCTGCCACGCAAGGGCCAGCGCGACGCGATGCTGGGTCGCTTCGTCGTCGTGCGACCATTGCCCCTCCGCGGTCACCTGGCACCGATCGGACAGGGTGATGCCGAGACCGACGGTCGCGGTCGTCGCCACCATATGCCCTGCCGCTTCCTCGCGCGGCATCCACGCCAGTTCGGGGGAGAATTGCAGGTCCGGCGCCTTGCTCAGATCGTAGCTGATCGGCGCGACGATCCCCGCCCCCCAGCCGCCGCCGCCGATCGGCGAGCGGCCGACCGGCACCGTGACCGATGGCTGCACGCCATAGGACAACCCCTTTCCATCGGGATTACGCAGCGCGATCCGGCCACCGATCTCGATATCGCCGGTCCGCGCCGTCCGCCGGCCATCGCCTCGGTCGCGTTCGATGCCGAGCGGCGTCCAGTTCACCTGCGCCTCGATCCGGTCGGTCAGACCCAGCCGGAACAGCGTGTCGCCGAACAGGACGGTATCGCGATCGTCATCGCGTTCCCAGTCGGAGAGCGCCGTTTCGATGGCGGCCCTACCGGGATCGAGCACGCAGGCCGACTGGCCAAGGCTCGGCCGCGTCGGACAATAGTCGCGCGCCGCCGCCGCAGTCGTCGACAGCGCCGCCGCCGCGCCCAGCGCCGCCAGCCGCGCGATCAACGCAGGCGGACCCAGGTCGGCGCGTGATCGCTCGCCTTTTCCCGACCGCGATACGCCTTGTCGACGCCGGCATCGACCAGCCGGTCGGCGGCGATCGGGCTGAGCAACAGGTGATCGATCCGGAAACCGGCATCGCGCTGCCACGATCCGGCCTGATAGTCCCAGAAGGTCCACACGCCACCTTTTGGAAAGCGGGTACGTAGCGAGTCGGTCCAGCCCTGCGCCAGCAATGCGCGATAACCGGCCCGCGATTCGGGCTGCATCAGCGCATCGCTCTGCATCGCCCGAACCGAGAAGACATCGTCGTCGTTGGGAATGACATTATAGTCGCCCGCCAGCACCACCGCGCGCTCCTCGGTCAGCAGCGCCGCCGCCCGGTCGCGCAGGCGATCGATCCAGCGCAGCTTGTAATCGAATTTCGGCCCCGGCTGCGGATTGCCGTTGGGCAGATAGATGGAGGCGACGATCAGACCGTCGACCTCGGCCTCCAGATAGCGGCTATGCTCGTCCTCCGGCTCGCCCGACAAGCCACGCTGCCGCTCGACGGGATCGGACCCGCGCGCCAGCACGGCAACGCCGTTGAACCCCTTCTGCCCGTGCCACAGCGCACCGTAGCCGGCGGCGCGGATATCAGCTTCGGGAAACGTATCGTCGCTCGACTTCAATTCCTGAAGACAGACGATGTCCGGCTGTTCTTCGGCCAGATATTCGAGCAACCGGGGCAAGCGCGCCTTGATGCCGTTGACGTTGTAGGTGACGATCCGCACGTCAGATCGCGAAGCTGGTGCCGCAGCCGCAGCCCGACGCCGCCTGGGGATTGGTCACGCGGAACGCCGCGCCACCCAGCGATTCGACGAAATCGACCTCGCTGCCGCGGACCAGATCGATGCTGACCGGATCGACGACCAATGTAACGCCATCGGTCTGTGCAACGCTGTCGTCGCTCTCGACCGTTTCCGCCAGTCCGAAGCGATATTGGAAACCCGAACAACCACCCCCCTCGACCGAAAGGCGCAGGATGGCGGGCTTGGCCTGTTTCGCCGCGATCGCCGCGACGCGTTGCGCGGCGGAGGGCGACAGGGAAATGTCGGTGGTGGTGGTCGTCATCGCGTTCAGATAAGCGCGCGGGGACCGATCGGCAACGGGCAGTCCGCGATGCGTCGGTCGGCCGCAAATCAGTCGGCGACGGGACCGCCCATCGCCACCCGCTGCCGCTGCGCACGATCCGCCGCCATCGCCAGTTCGCCCGCCTGCAGATAGGGGGCCGGATTGACCGCCGAGCCGTCGATGCGGACTTCGTAATGGAGGTGGCTGCCCGTCGAACGGCCGGTCGAACCCATCAGCCCGATCAGCTGACCACGCTTCACGCGCTGGCTGTCATGGACGATGATCTTCGACAAATGGCCATAGCGGGTGGCGATGCCCTTGCCATGGTTCACTTCGATCAGATTGCCATAGCCGCCGGCGCGTTCGGCGCGGGCGACGATGCCATCGGCGGTGGCATAGACCGGGGTGCCGAGCGGGCCGGGGATATCGACCCCGGCGTGCATCGCGGCGGTACCACGGAACGGGTCGGAGCGGACGCCGAAATTGCTGGTGAACGACAGGCGTTCGACCGGCTGATAGGACGGGATCGAGATCGCCGCCTGTTCAAGCGTATCGAGCTTCTTCCAGCTGAGGAAGAGGGCGCGGAACTGGGCATCGGCCTGCGCATCGGCGGTGGCGGAGGCGGCGGTCGCCGCGGCGGCGGTGGCGGCATCGACCGGTTCGTACGGGCCACCCATCGCCGGCACCACGCGGCGCGGGTTCAGCCCCAGCTTGCGGATGGTGCGCGCGGTATCGGCATAGCGGGCATCGGCGATCGCCTTTGCCTGCGACGCCATTTCGGCCTGTTGCCGGGCGACGCGTTCGAACGGGCGGGTGACGAAATTGGCACCGGTGGCGGGTGCCTGATCGAGCGCGGCCAGCGCCAGCGCATCGGCATCCTCGTCGCCGGTCAGCACCGCCGCAAGCGCCGCCTGCCGCTTGTCGAGGCGGGCGGCATGGGCGCGGGCATCGGCATGAAGGCGGGCAACGTCGGCGCGCATCGCATCGACCTGCTGCTGCATCGCCGCGACCTTTTCGTCCGACGTCGCGACCGCACCGGTCGCCGCCTGGCTCATGCCGAACGCCGAGAAGGCGATGGTGACGGCGGCAAGACCGGCGGCCGCGGCCTGATTGCGGCCGGTGATTGTGTGGCGGCGAAGCTGACCGCCGTCATGGAACAGAAAATGCCGCGTACGGAAGATGGAACGGAACCCGGCGAACGGAGCGACGTTGTTTTTCAATACGGAATTAATCGACATTCTGTCCCGCTATCCGAGCGTTATGCACGCGTCGGAAGCGCCGACACGAACGATGAACCCCAATGTCCCGACGGTTTTGCCCCACCGCGCGTCGACGGATCGAGGACTTGCCGGATAGCGGCCCCGTTGCGCAAGCGTCCGGCGGGACCCGCGCGGTAAAGCGTCGTACCGGCGCGGTCAGTCGTTTAACCATGTGGTCGGAACGGCTCTGACACCCCCACCAACCGGCTGCACCGCTGCGTGCAATCGATTCGCCGGGATCAGGACCGAACCGCGGCGAGGACGTCGGCGGCATGGCCGGCGACCTTCACCTTGCGCCATTCGCGGACCAGCCGGCCCGCGGCATCGAACAGGAAGGTCGCGCGCTCGATACCTATATAGGTCCGGCCGTACATCTGCTTTTCGCCCCAGACGCCGAACGCCTCGCACACGCTGCCATCGGCATCGCTCGCCAGCGTCACGGTCAGCGCATGTTTCGCGGCGAAGCGCGCCAGCTTCGCCGGCGTGTCGCGCGAGATACCGACGACGCTTGCCCCCGCCTGTGCGAAATCATCGGCAAGTGCCGAAAAATCCTGGGCTTCGCGCGTACAGCCGGTCGTATCGGCCTTGGGATAGAAATACAGGACCAGCGGCTTTCCCGACCGATCGTGCAACGACAGCGGCGTGCCGTCGGCCAGCACCAGTTCGCCCGCCGGCAGCATGTCACCGATCGCCAACGCCATTCGCTATCTCCTGCCACGTATCGCCGACCACCTGCCGCGCGGCGTCGAGCCTGGCAAGTACGGCCGGCCAGTCGGGGCAGCCCAGCGCGGCGGCGAGGATCGGTCGCGTCGCCTCGGGCGGTACCTGCGCATCGGGCGCGACCAGCCGCATCGCGACGATCAGCCGGGTCAGGAAATCATGCGCGTTGTGCAGTCCAGCCGGCAACCGGCCTGCCCGCGCCAGCGCATCGATCGCCTCTCCCAACCTCGGCGACAGCCCCTCCCCGCTTTGCAGCTGCGTGACGTGAACGGCGAACTCCAGATCGACCAGACCGCCCGGCGCCAGCTTCGCATCAAGGGGACCGGCGGGCGGCTTGTGGCGGGCCATATCGCCACGCATCGCCACCGCCTCCGCCGCGACGTCGCGGTCCGGCCGGTCGCCCGCCAGCACCCGCGCGATGATGTCCGCCGCCGCCGCGCGCCCGGCCGGCGATCCGACGATCGGTCGCGCGCGGGCGAGCGCCATATGCTCCCACGTCCACGCATCCTCGCGCTGATAGCGTTCGAACCCGGCGAGCGAGACGACCAGCGGCCCCTGCGCCCCCGATGGCCGCAGCCGCGTATCGACGTCGTAGAGCGGCCCCGATGCGGTCTGGACCGACAACGCCGCCGTCAACCGCTGCGCCAGCCGGTTGTAATACAGTACCGCGCCCAACGGCTTGGCACCGTCCGATTCGGCCGAAAAATCACCGGTGAAGCAATAGACGAGGTCGAGGTCGGAGGCGTGGGTCAGCGCCCCGCCACCCAGCCGGCCGAGCGCCAGGACGATCAGCTCGCTGTCCGGCACCCGGCCATGGCGCTCCGCGAATTCCGCGACGGTGGCTGCGGCGAGCACTTCGACCGCAGCTTCCGCCACCCGGGCGTACCCGTCCGCCACGGCGAGCGGATCGCCGGTCCCGGCAACCACCTGCACGCCCAGCATGAACCGCTTCTCGTTTACCACGTCACGGACATGGTCGAGCAGCCGTTCATACCCCTCCGCCTGCCGCGCCGCCATTTCGGTCGCCAGTTCCGGCACCGATCCGACCGGTTCGAGCGCGCGCGCATCGATCAACCCGTCGAGCAGCGTCGCCCGCCGCGCCAGTGCCTCGGCCAGTGTCGGCGCATGGCACAGGATCGTGCTGAGCAGCCGGGCCAGTGCCGGCTGTGCCTCCAGCAGGCGGAACAGGTTGATCGCGCTGGGCAGGCGCGCGAGCATCGCGTCGAGCCGCAGCAGCGCCGCTTGCGGGTCCGACGCGGTCGCAAGGCCAGCGATCAGCCCGGGCAGGCTATCCTCCAGTGCCGCGCGCGCCGCCGGACTGCGCAGCGCCGGATAGGCGCCCCCGCGCCAATCGGCGATCCGCCGCGCGGCCTGTTCGCCCGATGCGAAGCCCAGCGTTTCGAGGCGGCCGGCCAGCGTCTGCGGATCGACCGGAAGACCCGGCACGGACGCACCGTCGAGCTGGTCATAGACCGCGCCCACCGCCGCAACGTGCGGTGCCAGCAGGTCGAGCAACCCCCGCCCATCCTCGGCGCCGTGCAGCCGCGCGACGCGGTCGAGCGCCTCGCGCTGGTCGGGCAGGCTGTGGGTCTGGCGATCGTCGACCATCTGCAACCGGTGTTCGATCGTGCGGAACAGGGTGTAGCCATCGGCCATCACCCGCGCTTCGTCGGCCGTGATCCGGCCACCCGCCGCCAGCGCCGCCAGCGCATCGAGCGTGGCGGGCGCCCTGAGCGTCGGGTCGCGCCCGCCATGGACCAGCTGATGGACCTGCGCGAAGAACTCCGCTTCGCGAATGCCGCCGTGTCCGCGCTTCAGGTCGTATCCGGGGCCGAATGCCTGACCCTGCGCATAATGGTCGCGGATACGGCGGGTGATTTCGCGGATTTCGCCGATCGCGCCGTAATCGAGAGCGCGCCTCCATACGAACGGCCGGATTGCGTCGAGGAACCGGTTGCCGAGCGCGACATCGCCCGCCACCGCCCGCGCTCGAATGAACGCCGCCCGCTCCCATGGCAGCGCCGCCGATTCGTAATAGGAAACGGCGGCATCGATCGGCAGCGCGATCGGCGTCGCCTCCGGTGAGGGACGCAGCCGCAGGTCGACGCGCAGCACATAGCCGTCGCCGTCGCGGGCCTGCAGCAGTTCGACCACACGCTTGCCGATCCGCACCGCCGCCTCAACCGGCTCGTCGCGTGTCCGCCGGGGCAGCGTCGCCGGGTCGTAGATCAGGATCGGGTCGATATCGGACGAATAATTCAGCTCATGGCTGCCCTGTTTGCCCAGCGCGATCGCCGCGAAGCCGACCGGCTCGGCACCCGGCGTCCGTTCCTCGATCGCCGCGGCGATCGCGCGGTGCAACGCGCTGTCGGCAAAATCGCTCAGCGTCCGCGTCACTCGTCGCAGGTCATAGGCGCCCGACAAATCGCCCAGCGCCACCAGCAGGGCGATCCGTCGCCGCTCGATCCGCAGGCGTTGCGCCAACGGCAGCGCCGGATCGGCAGCGACCGCCGCCAGAGCATCGATCGCGAAGCCTGGCAACGCCTCGACGAACGCCGCTTCGCGGTCCAGCAAAACCGATAGGAAGGGCGACCCCGAACGGATGCGATCAAGCAGTTCGAATGGCAGTTGCATCGCTGGATCGAACTCCGGGGCAGAAAACTTACCCTGTCCTACCGCCCGATCGATGGAAACGAAACGCGGATGCGCACGTTGGAAAATACATGGCAACGCAACCGACCCTTGGCACTTCCTCGTCCGACCGCGGACAAGTCGTGCGCGGTCCGTCGCCGACGGACGGAATAGGAAAAGCGCTGCGCAAGGTGTTCAACGGCGACAGCCGAATGCCGCCAATGTGGGTCGAGCAACTTCGACGACTGGACGAAACTGGCTATTAGCCGGCCAGCGCGGATTTCGGCTCAGTGAAAAACCCGCCGATCCGTCTCCCAGTATGAACGCATACGCAGCCTGCGACCGCAACCGCGTCAGCGATCGCGGCTCAAATCGTCGACTTCGCCCATGATTGTGTCGAGTACCGTCTGGCCGCCATTATCAGGCTGTTCCGCGCGTGACGGCAGCTTGCCCTCGGACATCAACGCTTCGAGCGCGACCCGGCCGCGGGCCACGCGGCTCTTGATCGTGCCAACTGCGACATTGCAGATTTCCGCCGCCTCTTCATAGGCGAACCCGCCCGCGCCGACGAGGATCAATGCCTCGCGCTGCGGTTGCGGAAGATGCAGCAGGGCGCGCTGCATATCGGCCAGTTCGACATGGCGGTCCTGGCTCGCCGGTGCGGCGAGAATGCGGTCGGCGACCAAATCGTCCCACTCGCCCTTGAACCGGGCACGGCGCATCTGTGAAAGATACAGGTTGCGCAAGATGATGAACGTCCAGGCGCGCATATTGGTGCCCGCCTGAAAACGCTGGCGGGCCGCCCACGCCTTCAGCAGCGTTTCCTGCACGAGATCGTCCGCCAGATCGCGGCTGCCCGACAGCGAACGGCCGAACGCGCGCAGGTGCGGGATGACCTGGGCCAGTTGCTTCTTGAATTCGGGATCGGAGAGCGCGACGTGCTCCTGCACCTCGCCTGCCGCGTCCTCGTTGATGTCGGATTCAGTCATTCTTATCCGTTCGATACGCAGTCGGCCCGGTGTGGGGCTGACCCGAACATAGGGGTGCCGATCGTCGATTTCCAGCGCTGCCGGGACGAACCGAGCCGCAGCGCCGGAACGCGTATCAGGACAACAATATATAGGCCATGACCGCGATCACCGCGATCAGGGACACCGCAAGGATATAACGGGTGACCCCGGGGGTAGCGCCGGCGCGTGCTTCGGTGGCGCTGACATGGATGCTGTCTTGATCGTCTGCCATCGCCTATCAACCCCCGAAGATCGTTTTGGGTCCGTACCGTTACGCCGCGACTTCCGGTACCGTCGCCTCGTCAAAGAACAGCGCTTGGCTGATCGCGGCCTTCACCGTCGACCGCTGGAACGGCTTGGTGATGAGGAAGGTCGGCTCGGGCCGCTCGCCGGTCAGCAGACGCTCCGGGAAGGCGGTGATGAAGATCACCGGGACGTTGAATTCGGACAGAATGTCCTTGACCGCATCGATGCCCGAGCTGTCGTCGGCAAGCTGGATGTCGGCCAGCACCAGTCCCGGCCGATCCTGCATGGCGAGCGCGACCGCTTCGTCGCGGGTGACCGCGACGCCGGTCACCTCATGCCCCAGATCGCGGACGATCTGCTCGAGGTCCATCGCGATCAGCGGCTCGTCTTCGATGATCATGACGCGCGACCGGGTCTGCTGCTCGATCTCGCGCAATGCTTCGGCGACTAGTTCCTCGACCTCCTCGGGCGTCGCATCGATCAGATAGGCCGCATCCTCGGTCGTGAAGCCTTCCATCGCGGTCAGCAGCAGCGCCTGCCGCGACAGCGGCGCGATACGGGCGAGGCGCGCCTGTGCGATCGCTTCATTTTCGGTACCCGATGCGCTGGCGGCGCCGAACGCTTCGGGCTGCGACGACGCCCAGATCGCCTGGAAGGTGCGATAGAGGCCGAGACGGGGATCGACGTCGCGCGGAAATTCTTCCGGAGCGGCCACGATCGCTTCCAGCGTCGCGCGGACATATTGATCGCCCTCGCTCTGGCTGCCGGTGAGTGCTCGGCCATAGCGCCGGAGGAAGGGGAGGTGCGGCGCAAGCTGCTGTCCGAGCGACATGGTCAGGTAAATCTCCTTCGTCGCGACCCGGCGAGGAATGCCGGTTCGCACACTGCGTTCTACAACGATACGGCACGGGAAAGACGCCTCCCCCGAGTTCGCGTCGATGCATGGAACCAACGAGCACGTCTTTTGTTTCCTGTGCGCCCGACATGCTGATGCAAGCCAGTCTTGATGCCGGTCGGCGGTTAGGTATTCGTGCCGGCGTTTGTCCGGGCGTCGGGGGAAGGCATAGCTTCGTGAAGGATGGTGAGAAGTCGGTTCAGCAGTCGAACGCGAAACCCGCGGGAACGACGCAGCCGGACAAGAAAGACACGTCCAGCCTGGGTAACGCGTTGCGCGCCGTGTATCAGGATGCAGCCAGTGAATCGGTTCCCGACGAGATGCTCGACCTGTTGAACAAGCTCAAATAGCCTCGACGGTGTGACCGATACTGTAACAGCCAAGCGGAGGTCGCCCAGTCCGGCCGCCGCGTTGCGGCGAGTGCCGACTGGCGCCAAACTGATGCTGATCCTCAGCGCCGCGCTGCTGCCGCTGGCGCTGATCGCGCTGTTCGCCACGCTCCAGACGTCCCGTATCGCCGATATCGATCTACGGGCGCGGCTGCGGGTTGCCGCGATCGAGGCGTCGCGCGGGATCGCGATCGAACTGGGTGGCGACATGACGGCACTTCGTGTCGCGATGACCGCCTTGTCGTCCGATCCGGCGAATTCGCCAAGTTGCGCACGGGTCGAGGGAGTGTTCGCGCAGCAATCGACCGCAGGCGCCCGCTTCGCCATCTACTCCGCCGACGGGCGGCTGGTCTGCGGGACCGCCATATCGGTACGGATGGTCGGCGCAGCCGATGCCGGTGGCGTGCGGGCGCAACTCGTTCCCGATGCCGGGGTCGTCCTCGACATTCACGGCCCCAACGCCGCCCGGGCGGTGGCGTTCTTCCCTGCGGCGTTGCTGCGCGACCGGTCACAGCCAAGCGCCTTCCCGACTTCGTTCGAAAGCGGCATCCTGCATGCCGACGATGGCGAATTGAGCCTGTCGATGCTGCCGCCGGAATCGGGGATCGAACGGCTGGAACGCGTGAGCATCCCGCTGAGCATCGACGACCTTGCCTTCACCATGGCGGTACGCCGTGCGCCAATCACCTCTTCGACGATCGTTGCAATGCTGCTCCCGCTGGTCATGTGGTTCGCGGCGACCGGCATCGGCTGGTTCGTCGTCGACCGGTTGCTGATCCGTCCGCTTCGGCGACTGCGCGACGATATCGAGCGCTATCGGCCCGGCCATCCGATGGCCGACGTCAATCTCGGCGCGATCCCCGCACAGGAAATCGCCGA
Source organism: Sphingomonas lacusdianchii (assembly GCF_022664395.1). GTDB lineage: Bacteria > Pseudomonadota > Alphaproteobacteria > Sphingomonadales > Sphingomonadaceae > Sphingomonas > Sphingomonas lacusdianchii. The sequence goes on from NZ_JAKRET010000003.1 coordinate 33,866, forward strand.
TCTGGGCGAGACGTTCCAGGAACTGACTCATACTGTCGAGCGCCACGAACAGTCGATGGCCGACGGACTGGTGCGGCAGACGAAGCTGACGCGCGAGGTACACCACCGCGTCAAGAACAACCTTCAAGTGATTGCCAGCCTTATCAATTTTCATGCTCGCAGCGCGCACGGCGCGGCAGCCGCCGATGCCTATGCGACGATCCAGCGACGGGTCGATGCGCTCGCGGTGGTTCACCGGCATCATTATGCCGAGATGGAGGAGAATCGCGGCCTCGAACTGAAATCGGTGATCGGCGAGCTCGCGTCGAACATTCGTGCGACATCCGCCAGCGAAACCGCCAAACTCGGCATCACGTTGAACGTCGAACCGGTGCTGGTGACGCAGGACGTCGCGGTCGCCGTGTCGTTCCTGTTGACCGAGTTGATCGAGCTGGCGGCGTCGGTCAACCCGCAGGCGCAGATCGGCGTCTCGTTGCGGCCCGTACCCGATACCGAAACGGCGGTGCTGCGTACCAGCTCGCCCGCATTGGTTGAAAGCGAGCAACTCGATGCATTGGTCGCCAGCCGCTATGGCCGGATCATCCTCGGCCTGTCGCGCCAGTTGCGCGCGCCGCTGCACCATGATCCGCTGATCGGTGCCTACGAAATCACGATCGCGGCGAAACCGGCCTAACGCAGACCGAGCAGCTTGTGCGTCTGGAGCGACAGCCGCCAGCGGGGACGCGCCATCGCGAACGCCACCGCTTCGTCGCGGTTGAACGCTTCCTGCCCGACCGCGTCCATCGGCTGGACGAGGTGATGGGCGAAATCCCATTGCTCGATCGCGTCGAGGTCGATGCCCGCCTGGGGCCAGACTAGTTTCAGTTCGTCGCCGTGCCGCTGCACGACCTCGCTGCCGGCCTTGGGGCTGATGCAGACCCAGTCGATGCCGGGATGCGCCGCGATCGTGCCGTTGCTTTCGATCGCGATCTCGAACCCTTCACGGTGCAGCGCGTCGATCAGCGCGTCGTCGATCTGCAACATCGGTTCGCCCCCGGTCAGCACCACGAAGCGCCGCGTCGGTTCCGGTCCCCAATGGCCGGCGACCGCCGCCGCCAGCAGCGCCGCGTCGGCGAACTTGCCGCCGCCCACGCCGTCCGTCCCGACAAAGTCGGTGTCGCAGAAGCGGCAGATCGCCGTCGCACGATCGACCTCGCGGCCCGTCCACAAATTGCACCCGGCGAAGCGAACGAAGACCGCCCGTCGCCCGGCATGAACCCCTTCCCCTTGCAGGGTCAGGAACATTTCCTTGACCGAATAGGTCATCGGCCGGTGTCGGGCGTTTCCGCATAGCGGGTCGGATCGGGCAGCCCGGCCTCGACAAAGCCGCGCGCACGCAGGCGGCAGCTGTCGCAGCGTCCGCAATGCAGGTCGCCGACCGGATCGTAGCAGGTCCAGCTCATCCCTGCGTCCAGTCCCAGCCGGTCCGCTTCCCGCGCGATATCGGCCTTGGTCATATGTTGCAGCGGGGCATGGATGCGGAAGCGCGCACCATCGCTGCCGGCACGGGTGGCCAGTTCGGCCAGCGCTTCGAACCCGGCGATGAAGTCCGGACGGCAATCGGGATAACCCGAATAGTCGAGCGCATTGACCCCGATCCATAGATCGCGAGCGCCCGCCGCCTCCGCCCAACCAAGCGCCAGGCTGAGGAAGATGGTGTTACGCGCCGGGACGTAGGTGACCGGGATATCGTTGCCGACGCCGTCCTTTGGCACGTCGATCGACATGTCGGTCAGCGCCGATCCGCCGAATGCCGACAGATCGAGCGGCAATATGACATGCCGCTCGGCACCCAGCAGCGCCGCGATCCGCTTCGCCGCTTCCAGTTCGACCTGATGCCGCTGGTTGTAATCGATCGACAGCGCCAGCAGCCGGTGGCCCGCCTCGCGTGCCAGCGCCGCCGACACCATCGAGTCGAGCCCGCCCGACACCAGCACCACGCTGAGGGGAGAATTCGTCATGCTGCGCTCGCTAAGACTTTCGGCGCGCCGGGGCAACCGCCCGAAAAAGAGCGGGCCGCAGTGACGCGGCCCGGAGGGTGCCATGCTTTAGGGGAAACATGCGTGCCCAACCGGACACGCACATCGTATAACCCGTCCGCCCTAAACATAGGCTTAACGCTGTCCTCGGGCGCAATTGCCGATCCGCCGTGCTTCATAGGCATCGGCGAAGGGCATGCCGTCGGCAATGCCCTCACTCTCGATGCGCAGCGATCGCGGGGTGTCGACATGGATGGTCGTGCGGACATGGCCGATACCGGGGCAGGTATAATGGACGGTCGACAGACGCGGCGTATCGTCGATGACGAACCGACTGCACTGGGCGGCGCGCAACCGCAGGCGCAGAAACGCCGCGGTATCGGCGAAGCAACTGGCCCGCGCCGCCTCGGGCGAGCCGCTAGCACGCAGCGACCAATTGCCCGGCGCGACCGCGCGCATCGCGGTCAAAGTCGGCGCGGCGGCGGGCTGTGCCGTCGCCGCTCCCGATGCCAGCACCAGCGCTGCCGCGACCCAGCGTAACGACCTAATCCCCATGACGTCCCCCCTCCCCCGTACGCGTCAGGATGCGATGTCGGCGACCGCGAGCGGAAATTTCGTGGCGCAAAAGGCGCAGTCGACGGTAATGATGCCATTCTCGTCGGCCATCGCCGCGCGTTCCTCGACCGGGAAGCGCGAGATCACGCCGGCGATATAGTCGCGGTCGCACCGGCACCCGCGCGACATATCGGTGCTGGCGAGGATGCGGACCTCGCGCTCCTCGTTGAACAGGCGCCAGACCAGCGTTTCGAGCGGAAGCATCGGATCGGTCAGTTCGTCCGCCCCCATCGTCGACCCAAGCGCCTCGACATGGTGCCATTCGGGATGGTCGAGCCGGACATGCAACCGTTCGCGTCCTTCCTCGCCCTCGGGCAGATGCTGGAGAAAGATGCCGCCGGCGATCCGCTGGCCATTGTCGTCGACGCCGATGCCGAGGCGGACCAGCGAAGGTATCTGTTCGGATTGCAGAAAATAGCTTTCTGCCGCCGCCGCAATCGAGTCGCCGTCGAGTGGGACGATGCCCTGATAGCGCTCGCCCGACGTCACCTGATCGAAGGTGATCGCAAGATACCCCTGTCCAAACATCGCGAACAGCGAGGGGTCCTCGCCGAGTTCGGCCAGCCGCTCGGCATCGAAATCGACATAGCCGCGCAGTTCGCCATTCTTGTAATCGGCGACCATCAGGCGGATGATCCCGCCTTGGGTCTGCGCCTGCAGCGTCAACTGCCCTTCGGCTTCCTTGAGCGTCGACCCAAGCAGCGCGGTCAGCGCGAGCGTTTCGGCCAGCAGCTTTTCGATCGGTGCGGGATAGGCGTGGGCAGCGAGGATCGACTGCGCCACCGGCCCCAGCCGTACGACGCGACCGCGGGCATGGTGATCGGGCAGCGTGAACCCGATCGCACGATCGAGGTCAGGCAGGCGGACGGGTTCGGACAAGATCGGGCTCCCTGCGGCCCGGCATGCGGGCAAACTGTGATCGATCGCTCACATGGGAGCCGATACCTGATTCCGCAAGCGCTTTGCGTCATGTTGCGCGTGCGAAATGCCCGGCAATGGACAGGTCGCCCCGTCCAAGGGGTTTCAGATCAACCGACCAGGCCGAAGCACCAGCGCAGGATCGCCTTTTGCGCGTGCAGGCGGTTCTCCGCCTCCGGCCAGATCAGCGATTGCGGTCCGTCGATGACGTCGGGCGTAACTTCCTCTCCGCGATGCGCGGGCAGGCAGTGGAGGAACACGGCGTCGGGCTTTGCATGCGCCATCAGCGCCGCATCGACCTGATAGGGTGCCATCGCCGCCAGCTTCTGTTCGGCATGGGCCTGCCCCATCGAGATCCAGGTGTCGGTGACGACGACGTCGGCATCGCGAACCGCCGCAATCGGATCGCGGGTGATCGTCGCCCGCGCGCCCGCTGCCGACAGCACCTCGGGCGACGGATCATAGCCTTCGGGACAGGCGGCGACGACGTCGAAGCCTATCAGTGCACCGGCCTCGACGATCGAGTGCAGGACGTTGTTGCCGTCGCCCAGCCACGCCCATTTCGTACCCGGCAACGCCTTGCCCGCTTCGATGACGGTCAGCAGGTCGGCGACGATCTGGCAGGGATGCGAATGATCGGTCAGGCCGTTGATGACCGGGACCGAGGCATAGCGGACCATTTCGTCCAGCTTGGCCGGATCGTCGGTGCGGACCATGATCGCGTCGCAATAGCCCGAGAGCACGCGCGCGGTATCGGCCACCGTCTCACCACGGCCGAGCTGGGTGGTGCCGGCATCGAGCACCAGCGCGGAACCGCCGAGCTGGCGCATCGCCATGTCGAACGAGACCCGGGTGCGGGTCGACGATTTCTCGAACACGCAGGCGAGCGTGTGTCCGGCTAGCGAAGCGTCCGCATCGGCGCGGCCCTTCGGCCACCCCTTGCGCGCGGCCTTCGCATCGAGCGCGTCGTTGAGGATGGCGGCGATGCCGTCGGCACCGGCCGAGGCGAGATCGAGGAAATGGCGCATAATGGGTAAATCCTCCCCGGCACGGGGAGGGGGACCGTCCGCAGGACGGTGGAGGGGGTTCTCCACCAACGCTGCGCTTCGGAGCGGTCCCCCTCCACCATGCTTCGCATGGTCCCCCTCCCCGTACGGGGAGGAATTTCAATCAATCGTCGGCGACGGGCACATAGACCCGGGCGGCGGCGGACAGCTTCTCTACCGCTTCGGCGATATGGCTTTCGTCGATCACCAGCGGCGGCAGGACGCGGACGACATTGTCGCCGGCGGCCACCGTCAGCAGATTATGATGATCGCGTAGATGCGCGACGAAGCGGCGGCTGTCCGATTTCAGCTTGATGCCGAGCATCAGCCCCATGCCGCGGATCTCCTGGAACAGGTGATCGTGATTCGGGATCATCTGTTCAAGACTGGCGCGCAGTCGGTCGCCCATGGTCTTGACATGGTCGAAGAAGCCCGGCTCGAGCATCACGTCGAGCACCGCCTGCCCCGCCGCCATCGCCAGCGGGTTGCCGCCATAGGTCGAACCATGGGTGCCGAACACCATGCCCTTGGCCGCTTCCTCGGTTGCGAGGCAGGCGCCGAACGGGAAGCCGCCGCCAATGCCCTTCGCCGCCGAGACGATGTCGGGCTTCACGCCGTACTGCTCGTGCGCGAACAGCGTGCCGGTCCGGCCATAGCCGCACTGGACCTCGTCGAGCACCAGCAACAGCCCGCGCTCGTCGCAGGCCTTGCGCAGACCGGTCAGGAATTCGGGCGTCGCGGTGCGCAGGCCGCCCTCACCCTGCACCGGTTCGACGAGGAAGCCCGCCGTATTGTCGTCGATCAGCGCCAGCGCGCCTTCGAGATCGTTGAATTCGGCATATTTGAAACCGGGCAGCAGCGGTTCGAACCCGTCGCGCATCTTGGCCTGATTGGTGGCCGAGATCGTGCCGAGCGTCCGGCCATGGAACGCCTGGTTGAAGGTGATCAGCGTATGCCGTTCGGGATTGCCGTTGGCGAAATGGAAGCGGCGCGCGGTCTTGATCGCGCATTCGACCGCTTCGGCACCAGAATTGGTGAAGAATACCGTGTCGGCAAAGCTGTTGTCGACGATCCGCTGCGCCAGCGCCTCGCCCTGCGGGCTGCCGTACAGGTTGCTGACATGGATCAGCGTCGCGGCCTGTTCCTGGATCGCCTTGGTCAGGTGCGGATGGCCGTGGCCCAGCGCATTGACGGCGATACCGGCGGCGAAGTCGAGATATTCGGTGCCGTCCTCGCCGTACAGGTAGCAGCCTTCGCCTCGGACCGGACGCACGCCGCACCGTGGATAGACGGGCATGAGCGCGGGGGTCGTCATCGAACTGCTCCTTTGAGAAATAACGGCGTTGAAAACGCAAAAGGGCGGCCAACCGGGCCGCCCGGAGCGGCGCTGTACCGCTCCTTAGAGGCTTACGTCAATTCTTGAGCTTCCATCCCGAGCGCAGCAGGGCGTAACAGCCGATAGCCATTGCAATATCGACCAGTAAAATCACCGCACCGCCCAGCAGCACCGGCGAATCGGCCCGTTCGAGAAAGCCGTAACGAAAGCCCGAGATGATGTAGAAGAACGGATTGAGATGGCTGATTGAGCGGAAGGTCGGTGCCAGCGCCTCGACCGAATAGAAGGTGCCCGACAGCAGCGTCAGCGGCCCGATCACGAAATTGGTGATTGCCGCGGCATGATCGAACTTTTCCGCCCAGATCGAGGTCATGACCCCGGCGAGCGCCAGAAAAGCCGATCCGAACAGCCCGAACCACAGCACCGCGCCCGGATGCCGCGGCAGTACATGGACGCCGGGATAGAGCAGCATTGCTCCCCACAATACGATCCCGACGAGGAAGGCGCGCGTCACCGCCCCGCCGACCAGCGCGGCCAGCAACTCTCCGGTGGACAGCGGCGGCATCAGGTAATCGACGACCGTCCCCTGGATCTTGCCGACCAGCAGCGCGAAGCTGGAATTGGCGAAGGCGTTGTTGAGCATGGCCATGGCGATCAGCCCCGGCGCCACGAAATCCGGAAACGGCACCCCCAATACGGTCCGCCCCGCTCCGCCCATCGCCACCGAAAAGATGACGAGAAACAGCAGCGTCGTGACCGCCGGCGCCCAGATCGTCTGAAGCTGCACCTTGAAGAAGCGGCGCACCTCCTTGATATAGAGCGTGCGCAAGCCGCCCCAGTTGACGTTCCGGATGACGGGCACGCCGGGTTCGGCAAGGACGATTTTTGCGCGCAACGGGGATTGTTCCTGCATGGCTGTGTCGCCTAATCGCTGGCGAAGGCGGCGGCAAGGATCAAGGTCGGCCGGGCGCCACAGGAATGTGAAGGACAAGGACGGGCATGAGCTGGACCGAAGAACGCATCGCGACACTGGCCAAGATGTGGGAATCGGGGATGACCGCCAGCCAGATCGCCGAGGAGCTTGGCGGGATCAGCCGCAATGCGGTGATCGGCAAGGCGCATCGTCTGGGCCTGCAGTCGCGCCCGTCGCCGGTGCGCTCCAACGACGCGACCAAGGCGGCTGCTCCGGCGGCGGCCCCTGCACCCAAGCCGGCGCCCGCCGAACCCGCGCCGGTCGTAGCGGCGCCCCCTCCCCCGCCGAAACCCGAACCCAAGCCCGAGCCGGTCGTCGCTGCGCCGCCGCCCAAGCCCGCGCCGCCCCAGCCGGTCGATGACGACCCCTTCACCCCGTTACCCGCCAGCGCCGATGCCGGCGACGACGGGGAAGAGGACGAGGAGGACGCGGTTGCGCCCCCCGCCCCCCGTAACGACGCGCCGGTGATGCGTTCAGTCGGCCCCGGCGGCTTCCTGCGTCAGAATCCGGGCGAGCAGACCGCGCCGCTGACGCCCGCGCCGCCGCGTCGCCTTGTCCCCGCGCGCCCGAGCGATGCCATTGCCGGCAAGACGACGCTGCTCGACCTGAATGACCGCATCTGCAAATGGCCGATCGGTCACCCGGGCGAGCCGGACTTCCATTTCTGTGGCGACAAGGTCAATCCGGGATTCCCCTATTGCGTCGACCATTGCGGTCACGCTTATCAGGCGCAGCTTCCCCGTCGCGATCGTCGCCCGCCGCCGCCGCTGCCTTATGGCGGGCCCCGGGTTCGTTGATGCCGAGCGCGCAAGTCCGGGCTTAAGCCCGGACGCGCACCGGTGCTCGTCCGGCCGGCGCGGCCCAAAGCCGCGGCCGACGGCATGGGCTTTGCCCATGCCTGCACGGCAGTTTCATGCCTCCTTCTGCTCTCATCACCTCGGACTTGTTCCCGGCTTCACCGCGTCGCTGACGGTGAGGCAATAGGAGCCAGGCGCCATCGCCCATAGAAGCGTGGAACCCGGAAGCGGTCCGGGTGACCGGGGTGCGGCAACCGTCGCCACCAAACACCCCTACCCCCGCTTTGCGGATGGCCCCGTTTCGTTCTATACGCCCGCCATGGCCGATAATCTGTTCGAAGCGAACGTCCCCACCCCGCCCGCCTATGACGCATCGTCGATTGAGGTGTTGGAGGGGTTGGAACCGGTTCGTCGCCGGCCGGGCATGTATATTGGCGGTACCGACGAACGCGCGTTGCACCACCTCGCCGCCGAAGTGCTCGACAATGCGATGGACGAGGCGGTCGCGGGGCACGCGACCCGGATCGAGGTGCAGCTGGACATCGGCAACCGGCTGACGATCATCGACAATGGCCGCGGCATCCCGGTCGATCCGCACCCCAAATTCCCCGACAAGTCCGCGCTCGAAGTCATTCTGTCGACGCTGCACTCGGGCGGCAAATTCGCGGGTAAAGCCTATGCGACATCGGGCGGCCTGCACGGTGTCGGCATTTCGGTCGTAAACGCGCTGTCGGTCGATACCGTGGTCGAGGTTGCGCGCGACCGGCAGCTTTATCGCCAGCGTTTCTCGCGGGGGCAGACGCTCGGCCCCCTCGAACATGTCGGTGCCGCCCCCAATCGCCGGGGTACGCTGGTCGCGTTCACGCCCGACGCCGAAATCTTTGCCGACCTCCAGTTCAAGCCGGCGCGGCTGCACAAGCTGGTGCGCTCCAAGGCGTATCTGTTCGCAGGGGTCGAGATCCGCTGGAAATGCGCGCCCGAACTGGTCGCCGGCACCGACGTACCGGCCGAGGCGGTGTTCCAGTTTCCCGGCGGCCTTGCCGACCATCTGCGCGAACAGATTGGCGGCCGCGAATGTGCGACCGCCGATTTCTTCACCGGGCGACAGGATTTCCCGGGCGAAGCCGGCCGCGTCGAATGGGCCGTCGCGTGGCCGTTATGGAGCGACGGCAGCTACAGCTATTATTGCAACACCATCCCAACCCCCGATGGCGGCACCCATGAACAGGGACTGCGGCAGGCGCTGGTCCGGGGCCTGCGCGGGTTCGCCGATCTGGTCGGCAACAAGCGCGCCAAGGACATGACCGCCGACGACGTTACCGTCGGCTGCGAACTGATGCTGTCGGTATTCATCCGCGACCCGCAATTCCAGAGCCAGACGAAGGATCGCCTGACCAGCGTCGAAGCCGCCAGCCTCGTCGAAAAGGCGGTACGCGACCATTTCGACCATTTCCTCAGCCACAATATGGACCGGGGCAAGGCCCTGCTTGGTCTCGTCCTCGACCGGATGGACGAACGCCTGCGCCGCAAGGCCGAGCGCGAGGTCAAGCGCAAGACCGCGACTTCCTCGCGTAAGCTGCGCCTGCCCGGCAAGCTGACCGATTGCGCGTCCGACGATCCCGCCGGCACCGAACTCTTCATCGTCGAGGGCGATTCGGCGGGCGGTTCGGCCAAGCAGGCGCGCGACCGCAAGACCCAGGCGATCCTGCCGATCCGCGGCAAGATCCTGAACGTGGCCTCGGCGACCAGCGCCAAGATCCTTGCCAATCAGGAGATTGCCGACCTGATCCTCGCCATGGGCTGCGGGACGCGCAAGGATTGCCAGCCCGACGCGCTACGCTACGAACGCATCGTCATCATGACCGATGCCGATGTCGACGGCGCGCATATCGCCACGCTGCTGATGACCTTCTTCTTTCAGGAAATGCCGGAGGTCGTCCGTCGCGGGCACCTTTATCTGGCACAACCGCCGCTCTACCGCCTGACCGTCGGCGCGAAGTCGCTCTATGCGCGCGACGACGCGCATCGCGCCGAGCTGGAACGCACCGCGTTCAAGGGCAAGAAGGTCGAGGTCGGCCGGTTCAAGGGGCTGGGCGAAATGAACCCCGGTCAGCTGCGCGAAACGACGATGGATCCGAAGACACGCAGCATGATCCGCATCACCCTGCCGCAGGAATATGAGGAACGCGCAGCGGTAAAGGATCTGGTCGACCGGTTGATGGGCACCAACCCGGCGCACCGCTTCGCCTTCATTCAAGAGAATGCCGCGCGGCTCGACGACGAGGTGATCGACGCCTGATGATCGATTGACCCCCATCGGTCGCCCCCGCATGATCGGGCGAAACAATATCGGGGGAAAATATGGGGTTCGCCATCGGCATGATCGCTTTGGCACTGCAAGCGACAGCGACGCCCGCCACCCCGCCCCCCGCCGCTCCGGCCACGACGACGGCCGCGCCATCGCCGCAACTGAAGCAACGAACCGACGACGTGGTGGCGCTGCTCGGCGGCAATGGCGATTTCGACGTGGTCTTCGCGCCGTCTTTCCGCGCTGCCCTGCCCAAAGCGAAGCTGGATGCGCTGACCGCACAGATCACCGCTTCGCTGGGCAAGCCGACCGGTGTCGACAAGATCGAACCGGTCGGGCCGCTCATGGCCCGGTTCAGGATCGGCTTCGAACGCGGGCTGCTGAACGCCGAAATCGCGCTCGATCCCGCCGCCCCGAACCAGATCGTCGGCCTGTTGTTCAAAGGCGCCGAGCCACGGGGCCCGCAGGCGGCGACTGTTGAAGCGGTGATCGACCAATTGGCTGCGATGCCGGGGAAAAGCGGATTCGCGCTGTCGCGACTGGGGAGCGGTGCACCGGTATCGATCGCGGCGCATGCCCCGACCACGCCGCTGGCGATCGGTTCGGCGTTCAAGCTGGTGATCCTCGCCGAACTGGTGCGATCGATCGAAGCCGGCGAGCGCAAGTGGAGCGACGTCGTTACGCTCGACGGGTCGGCGCTGCCCGGCGGCGGCTATGCGCAACAGCCCAAGGGGACGCGCATCCCCTTGCGCGAACTGGCCGAGCGGATGATCTCGGTCAGCGACAATAGCGCGACGGACATCCTCCTGTTCCATCTTGGCCGGCAGAAGGTCGAGGCGATGCTGCCGGTGGTCGGCATGACTGATGGCGGCGCGCGTAACGTACCGTTTCTCGGCGCGCTCGAGGTGTTCAAACTGAAAGGCGTCGATGGCGGCGCGCTTGGCAGCAGATATCTGGCGATGCCGGCTGCGCAGCGTCGGGCGTTTCTCGACGGGCCGGTCCGCGACACGCCGATCGCTGCAATCCCGGCAGGGCTGTTCCAGGACGGCAAGCCGCTGCGTATCGAGCACCTCGAATGGTTCGCCAGCCCGAACGATCTGGTGCGGACCATGGACTGGCTGCGGAGGCACTTTGACGGCCCGGCCGGCGCGGACCTCCGCGCGGTCCTGTCCAAGAACCCCGGCCTGCCCGAACCGGCGGCGAACTGGCGCTATGTCGGCTACAAGGGCGGTTCGGAGCCGGGCGTCCTCACCATGACCTTCCTGCTACAGGGCAAGGACGGCAACTGGTACGCGCTTTCGGGCGGCGTCAACGATCCGGCCAAGGACGTCGATACGCTGCGCTTCACGGGTTTGCTGGGTCGCGCGCTGGAACTTGCCGCGCCGCGTTAGGGGTGGGAGCCGGACGACCCGCTGCGAAATCGTTGCGGCTGCTTCCTTCCGGACCTGACCGGGTTGGCGACGGCATCGTCCGCCCGACTCCCGAGCGCCATATGGGCGAAGCGCCGCCCCGACGCAAGGGCGTCAGTTCGCCTTGCGCGGCAGGCGCGAATAGGGGACGAAATCGTTCAACGCCAACGACCCGCTCGCCATCTGCGAGGCGCGGTCGACCAGATTGACGATATCGATACGGCACAACTGCGTGCCGATCGTGCGGGTAACGAGAATGTCGTCCCGATCGAGGATCGGCGCGCCTTCGGGCCGGTTGACCATCAACGTGCCATTGTTCATCCGATAGACGATGCCAAGATCGGGAACGATCTCGCTCGACCGGATATCGCGCAAATTGATGCAGTTGACCGGTTTGCCCACGGTCCGCCCATCGACGATCCGCGCCAGTGCCGCCTCTCCGGCAGCGGCGCGATCCTGTGCGACCGCAGGGGTAGCGAGCAGGGCGGAAGCAAGCATCAGGATCGGCAGGCGCATGGCGAAAGTCCCGGGAAAGAGCGATGCGCACGTCCTTAAGCGATTACAACTGAACGGGCGCTGATGGCCGATCAACGCAGACGACCGCCCGTCCGCTCCATCACCCTTTACAGCGCGGCCGCCGCCTTGATGATCGGCACGAATTTCTCGGCGGTCAGGCTGGCACCGCCGACCAGCGCGCCGTCGACGTCGTCGATCGACAGAATGGCCGCCGCGTTGGCGCCGGTCACCGAACCGCCATAGAGGATGCGGATGCCATCGGCCGCGTCGCCGACCATCTGGCGCAGCTTGGCACGGGCGATCGCGTGGACCTGGGCGATCTCATCGGCCGAAGGGGTGCGGCCGGTGCCGATCGCCCAACGCGGTTCATAGGCAAGGGTGAACCAGTCGCCGCTCGCCCCTTCGGGCACCGACTTCTCGATCTGCGCCTGCACTACGCGCTCGGCACGGCCGGCGTCGCGCTCGGCCTCGGTCTCGCCGCAGCACAGGATCACGTCCAGTCCCTGCCGCCGCGCCGCCGCCGCCTTGGCCCAGGCATCGTGGCTGGTTTCGTTCTGATCGGCGCGGCGTTCGCTATGGCCGACGATCACGACGCTGGCCCCCGCCTCGCGCAGCATCTCCGCCGACAGGCAACCGGTATGCGCACCACGATCATTGGCATGCACGTCCTGCCCGCCGATCCGCACCGACTTCGCGACTTCGGCGGCGTGATGGACCAGCGTCGCCGGCAGGCACAGCATGACATCGACATCGGGCGCGGCGGCGGCAGCGGCATCGATCGCCTCGATCTCGGCCAGTTGCCCACGCAGCCCGTGCATCTTCCAGTTCCCCGCGACCAGTTTGCGACGACTCATCGTTCCGGCTCCCAGCCTGTTTTACATGTTCTACAGCCGATAGCGTCTCTGGCGGTCCGCGCAACCTTGAAGCGGCGGCGACCCGTCTCTAAAGCAGCCTCCTTTCATTCCTCTCGATCGGTTGCACGGATGCTCGGTTTCTTCAGGCGCATGACCAAGTCGAAGGTCGGCATCTTCATCGGTCTGCTGCTGCTGGTGGTGATTGCCGTTGGGTTCGCGATGGCGGATATCCAGGGCCTGCGTCCCGCTTCGATGGGCGGTGCCGGCGCGGCGGTGGCGAAGGTCGGCGATCAGGAGATCAGCGACGCAGCGCTGCGCGAGCGGATCCAGAACGACGTGCAGAACGCGGCACAGCGCCAGCCGGGGCTGACCGCCGCGCAGTATATTGCGGCGGGCGGGTTCGAGGGGTCGCTGGAACGCGCCATTTCGGATTCGGCGCTGATGCAGTTCGCCCGGGATCACGGGCTGGTGGTCAGCGACCGCTATATCGACGGACAGATCGCCAGCCTGCCGGCATTTCAGGGGCTGGACGGCAAGTTCAGCCAGCAGGCGTTCGACCAGGCGCTGGCGCGCGCGCGGATCACGCCGCAACAGCTGCGTGACGATTTCCGTCGCACCGTGCTGACCCGGATGATGCTCGGCCGTACGATCGAGAACAGTTTCCTGCCGCAGCAGCTGGCGCTGCCCTATGCCTCGCTGTCGAAGGAATCGCGCACCGGTCAGGTCGCGATCGTGCCGACGGCGGCACTGCCCGCGCCGGCGGCACCGACCGACCAGCAGTTGCAGGCCTATTACACCGCCAATCAGGGCCGCTACACGATCCCCGAACGCCGGGTGATCCGCTATGCGATCGTCAGCCCGGCGAGCGTCGCGGCACAATCGGCCCCGACCGATGCCGAGATTCAGGCGGCCTATCGTGCGAACGCCGCGCGCTTCGCTGCGTCGCAAACCCGCACCGTGTCGCAGGTCGTCATCGCCGATCAAGCGGCAGCGAACCGCGTCGCGCAGGCGGTACGCGGTGGCCAGAGCGTCGCCGCTGCCGCTGGTCCCCTGGGGCTGGAGGCAACGACGCTGACCGGTCAGACGCAGGGCCAATTGGCCGCACGGACGTCGGCGGACATCGCCAAGTCGGCCTTTGCCGCGCAGCAGGGCGCGGTGATCGGCCCGGTCCGCGCGCCGCTCGGCTTCGTGGTGCTGAAGGTCGATGCGGTCACGCAGGTTCCCGGCAAGACGGTTGAACAAGCGCGTCCCGAACTGGTCGCCGAGCTGACCAAGACCAAGAGCGCGACGGCGCTGGGTGCGGTGCAGGAAAAGATCGATGGCGGCATCACCGATGGCGCGACCTTCGACGAAATCGTTGCCGATGCCAAGCTGACCGCACAGGCGACCGCCCCGATCACCGCGCAGGGGATCGACCCGATGAAGCCCGGCCAGCCCGACCCGGCGATCGCCCCGATCGTCGAGGCGGGCTTCGCTGCCGAAGCAGGCGACGCGCCGCAGATCGTGCAGACCCAGGCCGACGGTACCTTCGCGCTGGTCGCGACCGGCGACGTGACCCGCGCCGCGCCGCGTCCGCTGGCCGAAATCCGCGAGCAGGTGGTCGGCCAGTATCTGAAGGATCAGGCGATGAAGGCGGCGCGGGTGATCGCGCAGCAGATCCTGAACAAGGTCAATGGCGGCATGCCGCTGAACACCGCGGTCGCCCAGTCGGGTGCCCGCCTGCCCGCCCCGCGGCCGGTGACCGCATCGCGTCAGCAATTGTCGCAACTGGGTGCGCAGGTGCCTCCCGCGTTGTCGCTGATGTTCGCGATGGCACCGAAAAAGGCCCGATTGACCGCCGCCCCGGACGGCGAAGGATGGATCGTCGTCTATCTCGATTCGATCGCGCGGGGCGATGCGAGCAGCGACAAGGCTGCGATCACCGGGATCGGGCGCGAACTGGGGCGGCTGAGCGGCAACGAATATGCCGAACAGTTCGTCGAGGCGGTGCGGCGGCAGGTCGGCGTGACCAAGAATGGCGCGACGATCAGCCGTCTGCGCGGTGAACTGGCCGGGTCGGCCGCGCCTGCCGCGCAATGAACGGCGTCGAAGGGGTAACGGCGGCGCAGGCCGCGCTGGCGGCAGATCGTCCCGCGCTGCTGTGGACGACGCGTGTCGCCGATACCGAAACGCCGGTCGCCGCTGCGCTGAAACTAATCCAGCCGGGACGCGGCGACTTTCTGCTCGAATCGGTCGAGGGCGGTTCGGTGCGCGGTCGCTACAGTCTGCTGGGCCTCGCCCCCGATCTGGTGTTCCGGGCGGAGGGGGATGACGCGGCGATCAATCCGCGCTGGCTGACCGATCGGGAAGCGTTCGCGCCGTGCGGCGAGCCGACGCTGGCGGCGCTGCGGACGCTGGTCGGGCAGTGCCGGATGGACGTACCTGCCGCGCTGCCGCCGGCGCTGGCATGTCTGGTCGGCTATTTCGGCTATGAGACGGTCGGGCTGGTCGAGCAACTGCCGCAGGCGGCCGAGGATGCGCTGCGCCTGCCCGACATGATGTTCGTGCGGCCGACGGTGCTGCTGGTGTTCGACCGGCTGTCGGACACGCTGTTCGTCGTCGCCCCGGTATGGCCGGGGGCGTCGGTCGAGCGATCGGTCGAACGGATCGAGGCGACCTGTGCCGCGCTCGACGCCGCTACCCTGCCCGCCTCCACCCGGCTGACCGAAGCCCCCGAGATGGCGCTGACGCCGACGCTGCCGGCGGGTCGCTATGGCGAGATGGTCGCGGCGGCGAAGGAATATATCGCGGCGGGCGATATCTTTCAGGTCGTGCTGGCGCAGCGCTTTACCAGCCCCTTCCCGCTGGAGCCGTTCGAGCTGTACCGCGCGCTCAGGCGAATCAATCCCTCGCCCTTCCTCTACCATCTCGACCTGCCGGGCTTTGCGCTGACCGGGTCGAGCCCCGAAATCCTCGTGCGGTTGCGCGATGGCGAGGTGACGATCCGCCCGATCGCCGGCACGCGCCCACGGGGCGCCACAGCGGCGGAGGACGAGGCGAACCGGACCAGCCTGCTCGCCGATCCGAAGGAACGTGCCGAGCATCTGATGCTCCTCGACCTTGGCCGCAACGATGTCGGCCGGGTCGCATCGAGCGGCAGCGTGCGGGTGACCGACAGCTATACCGTCGAATTCTACAGCCATGTGATGCACATCGTGTCGAACGTCGTCGGCACGCTGCGCCCGGATGCGGATGCGCTGGACGCGCTGTTCGCGGGGTTCCCCGCCGGCACCGTATCGGGTGCGCCCAAGGTGCGGGCGTGCCAGATCATCGCCGAACTGGAGCGCGAACGGCGCGGTGCCTATGCCGGGGGGGTCGGCTATTTCAGCCCCGACGGGTCGATGGATTCGTGCATCGTGCTGCGTACCGCGGTGGTCAAGGATGGGGTGATGCACGTCCAGTCGGGCGCGGGCATCGTCGCCGACAGCGACCCGGCCTATGAACAGCGCGAGTGCGAGGCGAAGGCCGGCGCGCTGCTGGCGGCGGCGCGCGAGGCGGTGGCGCAGGCGGCAAAGGCCCGTTTCGGACAATAGGCGCGGAAGTTGACGAAGTTTGCGCTACGTTAAGGTTGCGCGGCGTAGTCGTGTGAGCGCAGTTGGCGGGCAAGATGTTGACTTTGCTCGACTTTGCTGCGGCATAGTGATTCGGCGGACGCGTGGAAGTTGACACGTGCGGGCCGCGAGCGAGGAAGGCCATGGACAATATCCGCCGCGCGACGTTGCAGGATATCGATCGCGTCGTCCCGCTGTTCGACGCGTATCGACAATTTTACGGCCAAGCCAGCGACTTAGCGGGTGCGCGCCGGTTCCTGACCGAGCGGACCGAACAGGGGCAGTCGGTGATCCTGATCGCCGGGGACGATGCGGGCTTCGCGCAACTTTATCCGAGCTTTTCGTCGGTGCGGATGCAGCCGACGATGATCCTGAACGACCTGTATGTCCGGCCCGAGGCGCGCTGTCGCGGAATTGGCGCGGCGTTGCTGCATGCCGCCTGCGACGTCGCGCGCGACAGCGGAGCGGCGCGGATGTCGCTGTCGACCGCGGTCGACAACAGCGCGGCGCACGCGCTGTATGTCCGTGCCGGATGGACGCGCGATGCGCAGTTCCATACCTACGCGATCGCGATCGGGTGAGTTTACCGGCGAAAGAGCGGTGCGACGCTAGCGCGGGGCGCCGGTTGTAGGAAAGCGTCCGCGCTACCGCCTGAGCGCGATCCAGCCGAGCCATAGCCAGCCGATAATCATCGCCAGCCCCCCGAGCGGGGTGATCGGGCCAAGAACGCCGCGCGGGCCGCCGAGCGCCATCGCGTAGAGCGACCCGCCGAACAACAACCCGCCTACCACGAACAGCCAACCCGGCCCGCGCGCGCCGAGGTTCAGCGCGACCAGCGCGGCGATGGCATGGGCGAGCTGATACTGGCCGCCGGTCTTGAACCAGTCGACCGCCGGGCCGGAAGCACCATGGGCGCCGAACGCGCCGGCAGCGACGGCCATGGCCCCGGACAGGGCGGCGGCGAGCAGGAGGAGGTTCATCGGCTGGCTCCGGTCATGGTCGTTGGCGGCGAACAGGGGCTATCCCCGGACGATCCGCAAATAGGCGTCGAGCACCGCCTGGTTGGCGCGGTCCCATTCATATTCCTTGGCGTCTTCATGCCCGGCAAGGCCCATATGCCAGCGCAGATTGGCATCTTCGCACAGCCGGGCGATGGCGTCGGCATAGGCAGGCACGTCGCGCGGCGGCACAAGGAAGCCGGTGCGGCGGTCGTCGACCAGCCCGACCGCGCCCGATGCACGCGCGGCGACGACCGGCACGCCGGCCGCCATCGCCTCCAGCGTGACATTGCCGAACGTCTCGGTGATCGAGGGGTTGAAGAATACGTCCATCGACGCGACGGCGCGGCCCAGATCGTCGCCCGCCTGAAAACCGGCGAATACCGCGTGCGGCACACGTTCGGCGAACCAGTCGCGCGCCGGACCTTCGCCGATCACGAGGATGCGATGCCTGACGCCGCGCCGCTGCAATTCGGTGGCGACGTCGGAAAAGATGTCGAGCCCCTTTTCCAGCACCAGCCGCCCAAGGAAGCTGACCGCGACCTCGTCATCGCCGATGCCGATCGAGCGGCGCCAGTCGAGATCGCGCATCGCCGGGTTGAAGCGGTGGTGATCGACACCGCGCGACCAGATGCCGATCGGGCTGGTGACGCCCCAGTCCTGCAACAGCTCGGCCATGCCTCGGCCGGGCACCATCACCTGATCGGCGCGGTTGTAGAAGCGCTTCGACAGGGCCAGCGCCAGCGGCCCGAGAAAGCCGATGCCATAATATTGCGGATAGGTTTCGAAGCGGGTGTGGAGCGAAGCGAGCGTCGCTATCCCCCGTTTCCGGCCCCAACTAAGTGCGCGGTGGCCAAGAATGTCGGGCGCGGAGACATGGACGATATTCGGCCGGAACGCTTCGAGATCGGCGCGGGTCTTTGCCGTCAGTCCGCGGGCGAGCTTATATTCGCCGCGTCCGCCCGGCATGCCATAGGCCGGCACGCTGACCAGATCGCCGGTCGGGGGGAATGCCGGATGGGCAACGGTCGGCGAATAGACGCGCAGCGCCACGTCACGGTCGAGCAGATGCCTGGCAAGGCGGTTCAGCGCCTGGTTCGCGCCGTCGCGGACATAGTTATAGTTTCCGCTGAACATCGCCACGCGGAGTTGGGAAGCCTTCATCGCCGCGCCATAGCGCGGGTGCGCGCCGTACGCCACCGGAACGCATGCGACCGCAGACAGTTGACCGGGCCGGCAACAGGAGTGGACAGATGAGCGACAGCTACAAGAAGGGCGAGAAGGTCAAATGGTCGTGGGGCAACGGTACCGCCGAGGGCAAGGTCGAGGAACGATTTGAAAAGCGGGTCCAGCGCACGATCAAGGGCAGCAAGATCACCAAGAACGGGACGAAGGACAATCCGGCCTATCTGATCGAGCAGGAGGACGGGACGAAGGTGCTGAAGCGCGGGAGCGAGCTGGATTAGGTCGAAGCGCTATTCCGCGATTCCGACATATGCTCGCCCGTACCGCGCCGGCGGGACCCTTGCGAACGTTCCCTGTCGTACCCCAGGGTACGCGGGATCAGCAACTTAACGGGACGACATGACCTGACTCGTTCGTTGTAAGTAGCCATTAAGCCTGTCGAAATGGCGTATCGAAGGACCGTCTGCGGCCGGTGCTTCGATACGGGTCTTCGACTTCGCTCAGCCCCTACTCAGCACGAACGGTTCTGCCTGCTGTCATCACGTTATTAAGCGTGCGACGTTCGCAGCGCGCTCAAGCTAGGCAGGCGCGACCATTTGCCCGACGCTACGCCACCGCCACCCGTCGCCGGTCCCATAGCCGGTTGACCCGTCCCTGCGCCGGACGCTCGACGTAGCGATACAGCACCTCCGACGACAGGATCACCGCGACGACATACAGCGCCAGCACCCACGCAGGCGCCACCGCCGCATCGGCGACGAACAGCAGTTTGAACACGAACCACAGCAGGAAGTGACCGAGATAGGTCGCATAGCTGATCTCGCCCAGCCGGTGGATCGGCCACCATTCGAGCGGATTGCCCCGCCGGTTCGACAGGATCGCACACGCCAGCAACAGGCAGGCCAGCGCCGGCGGCAGCGCATGGGGTTCGGGCAGCAGCCGCAACCCCCATCCGACGACCAGCGCCCCGGCCAGCAGCACCGCCGCCCCGGCAACCGCATCGCGTTGCCGCCACCGCACCCACAGCGCCCCGATCGCGGTGCCCGCCGCGAACTGGATGACGCACCGGGCCACCGCAAAGCGCCGCAGGTCGGCACCCAGCCCGTCCTGCCCGGCAAGCGGCAGCAGTCCGAACAGCAGCACGGCGATCACCGCGACCAGCGCCCAGCTCGGCATGCGCCGCCAGTCGATCGTCACCGCCAGCACCGGGAACAGCAGATACGCCGCCGACTCCGCCGAGATCGACCATGCCGGATCGTTCCACGCCAGCGGTTCGACAAACCCCCAGCTTTGCAGCAGCACGATATGGAGCGGCAGATCCGCGAAGGGGAAGCGTTCGATATCGCGTCCGCTCGCCGCCAGCACGACCGCCAGCACCACCGCGAACGCAAGCACGAACAGGTGCAGCGGCCAGATGCGCGCCATCCGCTTCCACAGGAAGCGCCCGGCCTCGGCAAAGCCGCGTTCCCGGAACCGCTGCCCCCATGACAACCAGATCACGAACCCCGACAGCAGGAAGAAGAAATCGACCGCCAGATAGCCTTTGGCGATTGCCGATTCGACCGCAGGATGCAGCGTGCCCATCGATCCGCGCAGATGGAACAACACCACCCACCATGCCGCGACCCCGCGCGCACCGGTCAGCGCCTTCAACTCGTTCATGCTGCGATCGTCCCCGCCTTACGCCGTTGCAGCGGTCGCCACGCCGCCTCGGCCCGTTTGCGCGCCAGATAGGTGTCGAGGCCGATCTGCGCGCCGATCAGCATGAAGACAAATGGTTGAAAAGCGATGGCGATGAAGTTCGCGCCGAACAGATAGACGATATGCCCGTTCTGAAGCGCGGCGGCGAGCGGCACGACCCAAGTCTCGCCCGCATCCGCCTTCGCATAGCGCCGCCGCAGCACTTCCATCCGAAACAGCCCGCCCAGATTGATCGCCAGCCACAGGAACAGCCCCGGCCAGCCCTGTTCGCCCAGCATCTCGAAATAGGCCGAGTGATAGGCCCGCGCCTTGTCGACCTCGAGGCTGCGCTCGACCGTCCGGTTGCCGCCCTCGCCGACCACGGCAACCTTCTCATAGCGGATGCGGTTCTGCAGGAACGCGTTGAAGCCGCCGCCGAACGGGTTCTGCTGCACATAGTCGAGCGTCCAAGCCCATACCGCCAGCCGCGTCGATGCCGATGCGTCGGCCTGATAGGTGCCGATCGTCTCCATCCGTTGGGTGAAGGCGGAGGGGAGGAAGGGCAGCGCCAGCATCCCCGCCGCCCCGGCCAGCGCCAGATAGGTCAGCCGCCGCTTGACGTCGCGCAACATCAGCAGGCCGAGCAGGCCGATGCACAGCAGCCCGGTCCGCGTCGACGTGCCGACCGGGATGAGCAGGCAGGAGAAGACCAGCGCGAAGCAGAAAGTCCGCACCCGCCAGTCGGGCGCGAACACCGTGCCGAACCGGCTGAACCACAGGATCAGCGGAATGATCGCGATCGCGACCGTCGAGATGGTCGATCCTTCGTACAGCCCGGCATTGTTCGACACCATCAGGTTCAGCTCGCCATAGCCGCCGCCCGACCCCAGCGTCTTGATCCCGCCGACGATGATGATCGACGCTGCCGACAGCACCATGAACAGCAACAGCGATTCGATACGCAACCGCGTCCGCAGGGTGAGCGGGAGGAAGATGGCGAAGGCCAGCGCCTTCCACACCCATTCCCACTTATACTGCGCATCGACCGGGAAATCGGCGGTCTTCGTCGTCCACAGGCAGTAGAAAAGCAGCGCCAGCATCAGCAGCTGACGCGGTGCGATCCGCGTGTCGCGCTTGTCGTCGACCACCATCCACGCCGCGACCGACAGGCCCGCCGCGATCAACGAAATCGGCACCGAATTGAGCAGGATATAGGTCAGCCGCTGCGGCGAGACGATATCGATATAGACATAGGTGAGCACGAACACGAACGGCCGCCGCAACCCGGCGGCGAACAACGCGCACAGAAACGCAACGAAAACTAGGTCACGCACCCGGACGCCGACCCCGCCGCACCCGCGCCCTGACCGGCTCGCCCTCGCGATCCAGATCGTCGCGCCGCAGCAGCCGCCACACCACCAGCAGCATCAGGAAATGCGTGAGGCCCAGCGAGAAATTGTCGATCATCAGCAGACCTTTCGCGTTCGCCGCCAACATAAGGCGGCGAGGTTGCTGCGACGTTAAGCGCGATGGAACGCAGGAGCCAGCGCGCTACCCCGCGTCGTCGGCGACCGTGCCCGGCGCGGCGCTGACCCGGGCGTGGGTAAAGATCATCTCGCGACCCTGGCGCAGGTCGCCGGTCTCGGACTGCTGCATCAGCCGCTTCGCGTCGGTCTTGCGATACAGATCCTCGGTCCGGTCGATCTCGCCATCGTCGACGCCGACGCAGGTCATCGCAGCGCGGGCCATCGTCACCGCCGAATCGAGGACCTCACGGAACACGCCCTCGACCGGGGCGCCCGCCAGCTTGACCACCGCCCGCCGGTCGAAGGCCCGCACGAAGATGCCGGGCGTCGGAAACGCCTGATGGATCGCCGCGACCGAGTCGCCGTCGAGCGGATCGCCATCGACGCAGAACAGCAGGAGTTCGGCATCCTGCGCCCCCGCCAGCCGCAACAGGTCGATGCGGGTGCCGTCGCCATAATAGACCTTCATCCCGAAGCTGCCGGCGATCTCGATCATCTCGACGTCGTGGTCGATCACGGTGACGCTGATCCCCTGCGCCAGCAGCATCTGCGCCACGGTCTGCCCGAACCGGCCATAGCCGACGACGACCGCGCTGGCCCCGTCATGGCGGGGACCTTCGGGGGTGTCGCCATGCTTCTTGTCGGGATCGGCGCGGAAGCGGCGTGTCGCCATCATCAGGAACGGCGTCGTCGCCATCGACAGGGTGACGATCGCGCCGAACACGCTGGCCGCCTCTGGCGCGATCAGCAGCGCGTTCTGCGCCTGCGCGAATAGCACGAAGCCGAATTCGCCGCCCTGGCTCAGCAACAGCCCCAGCGCCAGCGCCCCGCGCCACGGCATCCCGAACAGCCGCCCAAGACCGAAGATCACTACCCCCTTGGTCGCGATCAGCGCGATCGCCATGCCGACCACGAACACCGGCCGTTCGACGATCGCGCCGAGGTCGAGCATCATGCCGACCGCGAGGAAGAACAGCCCGAGCAGGATCGACCGGAACGGCTCGACATCGGCCTCCAGTTCGTGGCGATACGGGCTGTCGGCCAGCATCACCCCGGCGATGAACGCGCCGAGCGCGGTCGACAGCCCCAGCGCCTGCATCACCGCCGCGCTGGCGATCACGGTGAACAGCCCGGCGAACACGAACATCTCGCGCTCGCCCATATTGCCGATCAGGCGGAACATCGGCCTAAGCAGGAACCGCCCGGCAAGGATCAGCCCGACGACCGCGCCGACCGTCCACAGCCCCAATTGCCATCCCGGCGGTCCACCGGCATCGGCCGGATTGCGCGACAGCGCGGCGACGATGGTGATGAGCGGGACGATCGACAGGTCCTGGAACAGCAGGATTGCGAAGGCGCGCTCACCGAACGGCGTCTTCATGCGCCCTGCGGATTGCAGCATCGGCAGCACCTGCGCCGTCGACGACAACGCCAGCGGCAGGCCGAGCGCCAGCGCGGCGGCCCAACTAAAATGCGTCGCCAGCCACACCACGCCGGTAATCGCGACACCGCACAGCACAACCTGCATCAGCCCGAGGCCGAAGATATCGCGCTTCATCTGCCACAGCCGCGACGGGCTGAGTTCGAGACCGACGAGGAACAGCAGCAGCGTGATGCCAAGTTCGGCGATCGCCAGTTTGGATTCGGCATTGCCGACCAGTCCCAGCACCTGCGGCCCGACCACCGATCCGGCGACCAGATAGCCGAGCGTCGCGCCCAGCCCCAATTTGCGGAAGATCAGAACGAAGATCAGCGCCGCGCCCAGCAACGGCGCGAAATCATGCAACAGCGACGCGGTGCCATGCTCCATCAGGCGGCAGCCCGCTGCCCGGCGATCGCCGCCGCCTCGGCCGCCGCTTCGAACGCCAGCCGGATCGAGGCATGGCGTGCGCTATGCGGGCGCGCCGGTTCGAACAGCGTCAGTCCGGGCCAATCGGGCGCATCGCCTTCCCCCGCCAGCCAAGCGGTCAGCGCGTCGCGCGCGGCGGCGAGTTCCGCTGCGCTCCGCCCGACGATCCGGCGCGCCAGCAGCGCCGACGATGCCTGTCCCAACGCACAGGCGCGCACCAGCATGCCGACCGCTGCGACCCGGCCGTCTTCATCCAGCGCGATATCGACCGTCACCCGGCTTCCGCAGATCGGCGATCGCTTCTCGACGCTGGCATGGGGGTCGGGCAGGCGGACGGTCTGCGCGGTCTCGGCGGCGAGGCGGAGGATTTCGGTATTGTAGAGATTGGCGGTCACGCGACCGGATGTAGGGCGCGATCGTGACGCTGGCGAGTCGGTCGCGCGATTATTCGCCGAACACCGGCTCGCCGCGCCGCCGGCGATCGATGAAATCGACTACGCTGGCGCTGGTCGCATTGAGCAGCGGATAGGTCCGCGCGTCCTTGATCCACACCGGCCGCCGCGTCGGCCCGCCGCCGATGAAATCGGCCGCCAGCAGTAACAGGAGAAAGGCGAGGCTGGTCAGGATCAGTCCCTTGAGCGCGCCGAAGCCGAAGCCCAGCGCCCGGTCGACCGGTCCCAGTACCGACGCCCGCGTCCGCGCGCCGATCGCGTTGGCGACCAGCCGCCCGGCGAAATAGCCGACCCCGGCGATCAGCGCGAAGGCAAGCGTCGCGGCGCCCCCGGCGGTGCCGGTCGGCCCGACCAGCGCGGCGGCGACCGGCGTGTGGAACAGCTTGAGCGCCAGCACGACCAGCACCCACGCGCCAAGCGACAGCACCTCGGTCACGAATCCGCGCAGGAAGCCGAGCACCGCCGCACCGCCGACGGTGAGCAGAACGGCAATGTCGAGCGAGGTCAGACCCATGGCGCGGCTATGCCGGGCGCAGCCGAAATTGTCGAGCACCCCCAATCCTCCCCGGCACGGGGAGGGGGACCATGCGGAGCATGGTGGAGGGGGGCTGTCCGCATACGGTACCGGTGCCTTGCGAGGCAAACCCCCTCCACCAGCTTCGCTGGTCCCCCTCCCCGCGAGCGGGGAGGATCAGATCAGCGCCCCAACATGTAATCCACGAAGCGCGGCAGATCCTTGAACCCCGACAGCTTGACCGCGCCGCCTTCGGCACTTTGCGCCGACGGCACCAGCGCCCGCCCGAACCCCAGCTTGCCCGCCTCCTTCAGCCGCAACGCGCCATGCGCCACCGGCCGCACCTCGCCCGACAGCGCGATCTCACCGAACACGATCGCATCCGACGGCACCGGCCGTTCCGACAAAGCCGATACCAAAGCCGCCGCTACCGCTAGGTCCGCTGCCGGATCAATCACCCGGTAGCCGCCAGCGATGTTCAAATAGACTTCGGCGGTCGCGAACGCCAAACCGCACCGCGCCTCCAGCACCGCAAGGATCATCGCCAGCCGCCCGGAGTCCCATCCGACCACTGCCCGCCGGGGCGTCGCACCCGATGCCAGCCGCACCGTTAGTGCCTGTACCTCGACCAGCACCGGCCGCGTGCCCTCCAGCGCCGGGAACACGACGGTGCCGGTAACATTCTCGTCACGACTTGTCAGGAATAAGGATGAAGGATTTGAAATTTCCGACAATCCTTCGCTTTCCATCGCAAAGACGCCGATCTCGTCGGTGCCGCCGAAACGGTTCTTCACCGCGCGCAGGATGCGATATTGATGACTGCGCTCGCCCTCGAACGCCAGCACCGTATCGACCATATGCTCCAGCACGCGCGGGCCGGCGATCGACCCGTCCTTGGTGACATGCCCGACTAGCACCACCGCCGTGCCGCGTTCCTTGGCGAAGCGGATCAATTCGCCCGACGAGGCGCGCACCTGGCTGACCGTGCCGGGCGCCCCCTCGATCAGGTCGCTATGCATCGTCTGGATCGAATCGATGATGAGCAGGTCCGGTGCCGCCGATCCGCCGAACGTCGTCAGGATATCGCGCACCGACGTCGCCGCCGCCAGTTGCACCGGCGCGGTACCGAGGCCCAGCCGCCGCGCGCGCAACCGGACCTGATCGGCCGCTTCTTCGCCAGATACATAGGCGACGCTTTTGCCCGCTAGTGCCAGCTTCGCTGCCGCCTGCAACAACAGGGTGGACTTGCCGATACCGGGGTCGCCGCCGATCAGCGTCGCCGACCCCTCGACGAACCCGCCACCCAGCGCGCGGTCTAGTTCGGCGATGCCCGTCGTCAGCCGCTCGGGCAGGGCGATATCGGTATCCAGCCCCGACAACAGGATCGGCCGCCCGCCGCTTTGCAGATTATGCCGCGCGGAAAAGGGGGTGACGACCGCCCCGGCATCCTCGACCAGCGTGTTCCAGTCGCCGCAATCGGCACATTGCCCCGCCCATTTCGACGAGACCGATCCGCATTGCTGACAGACATAGCGCTTTTGGGGTTTTGCCATGACCCGCGCCCTAGCAGAGCCGGAACGAAAGGGGAATATCCGCGAGTATCTGCAACCGGATCCCCAGAGGTGCCCCTTCCGCCTTCGGCTTCGCGCGTGGACTTCGGCGCTTAGGGATTGCCGGTGCGGGAACGACGAACGGCGGGGTTCGGGGCGGAGGTCGCTCCGCCCCGCCCTGCTTACGCCTCGGCCAGTTCGCTCTCGATCGCCTCGATCATCGCCTTCGAAAAGGCGGGGATGTCGTCGGGCTTGCGGCTGGTGATGAGGTTGCCGTCGATCACGACCTGTTCGTCGACCACTTCGGCGCCGGCGTTTTCGAGGTCGGTGCGCACCGATGGCCAGCTGGTCACGCGTCGGCCGTCGACGACGTCGGCCTCGACCAGCAGCCAGGGGGCGTGACAGATGGCAGCGACGATCTTGTCATCGTCCATGAATTCGCTGACGATCTCGACCGCACGTTCCTCCATGCGCATCTTGTCGGGATTGCCGACGCCGCCGGGCAGCAGCAGCGCGTCGAATTGTTCGGTATCGACATCGTCGAGCGTCAGGTCGGGCGTAATCGTCCGCGCCTTTTCACTGTCGTTGACGACGCCCTGGATCGGATCGGTCTTGATCGAGGCAAGCGTCACCTGCGCCCCGGCATCGAGCAGCGCCTGACGCGGGTCGAACAGTTCGGATTCCTCGAACCCGTCGGCGGCAAGGATCAGCACGCGGGCATTGGCGAGGTCGGCCATCGGTAATCTCCTGTTACGGTCCGCTCCTAACCGGCCGGCTCCGGCCGGGTTCCGGAACGAAGCGACGAGCCGAACATTGATCGGGTCATCTGCAGGGACAGCCCGATGGACACAGCCGAAGACGACCTCCCCTGCCCCGCCGGCTGCAACTTTTCCGATTGCGAGGCGGCAGGGATCACCCGCAAGAAGCTGACGCGCGGCTGGGGCTATTACGACGCGGACGGCGAACGGATCACCGATCGCGACGAGATCGACCGGCTGAACGCCATCGGCCTCCCCCCCGCCTATCGCGACGCATGGTATTGCCCAGACCCGTCCGGTCATATCCAGGCGATCGGGTGGGACGACAAGGGCCGCAAGCAATATCGATACCACGCCGATTTTCGCGAGGCGCAGGAAACGGCGAAATATGATCGCTGCGCCGCGTTCGGCCATGCGCTGCCCAAGCTGCGCGCACAGGTCGAGCGCGATCTGGCCAAGCGCGCACTGTCGCGCGAACGGGCGGTGGCGGCGGTGGTGCGGCTGCTCGATCTGGGTCGGGTGCGCGTGGGCAATGAAGGCTATGCGCGGGTCAACAAGAGTTTCGGCGCGACGACGTTGCGCAAGCGCCACGCCAAGCTGACCGGTACCCGATTGAAATTGCAGTATAAGGCGAAGTCGGGAAAGCTGCGGGTGCTGACCATCACCGATCGGTCGCTGGCAAGCTTCGTCCGGAAATGTCAGGACCTGCCTGGACAGCATCTGTTCCGCTGGGTCGACAGCGACGGCGAAACGCACCCGGTCACCTCCAGCGACGTCAACGCCTATATCCGCGAGGCGATGGGCGGGGACTTTACCGCCAAGCATTTCCGGACATGGGGGGCAAGCGTGCTGGCCTTCACCTCGCTGGCCGAGGCGGAGCAGAACATCAGCCTGAAGACGATGCTCGGCCCGGTGGTCGATGCGCTGGGCAATACGCCGGCGATCGCGCGCAAATCCTATGTCCATCCCTTGCTGGTCGATCTGGTCAAGGACGGGCAGACCGCGTTTCGCGAGACGCTGCGCCTGCCCCGCTCCGCCAAGCATCTCAGCCGTCACGAACGCGGGCTGATCGCGCTGCTCGAAGCGCAGGCCAAGGTCGCCGAAGCCGCCTGAAAGGATCGCATGACCGTCAATAGCAGTTCGCCCGCCGCGACGGTCGAAAAGAGTTTCAACGCCGATCAGGCACAGGCACAGGCGCGGCTGCTGTTCCAAGACAGCGCGCGGTGGATCGCCGACAACTGGTTGCAGGTATTGGTGGCACTCGGCGTCGGCGCGGCGATCGTCGTCGTGCTGCTGGTCGTGCGGCGCTGGGGCGTGCGGCTGTGTCGCAACGACCGCGCCGGATGGGGAACGGTCGCCGGACGGGCGGTGGCGCGGACCAGCATCTTCTTCATGGTGATGCTCGCCGCGAAGCTGGTCGATGGCTATGCCAGCGCGCCGCCGATGGTGACGGCGACGATCGAGTTCCTGTTCACCGTGGCGGCCGTGTTCCAGGCGGCGATCTGGGCGCGCGAAGTGATCCTCGGCGTGGTCGAGCGGCGGACGGCGAGCGACCATTATCATGGCGAGGCGCTGGCATCGGCGATGGGGCTGATCCGGCTGCTGGTCACTTTCGCATTGTTCTCGATCGCGCTGATCGTGGTGCTCGACAATCTGGGCGTGAACGTCACCGGGCTGGTCGCGGGGCTCGGGGTCGGCGGCATCGCCGTCGGTCTGGCGGCGCAGGGAATCTTCGCCGATCTGTTCGCGGCGCTCTCGATCATCTTCGACAAGCCGTTCCGGCGCGGCGACAATGTCAGCTACGACCAGACCAACGGATCGATCGCCGAAATCGGACTGAAATCGACGCGCATCCGGTCGATCACCGGCGAAGAGCGGATCATCTCGAACAAGAATCTGCTCGACAAGGAGATCACCAACAACAGCCGCCGCGAGCATCGCCGCGCGTCGTTCGTGATCGGCGTCACCTATCAGACCGATCCCGATACCTGTGCGCGGATCCCGGCGATGCTGCGCGAGATCGTCGAGGCCGAACAGCGCGTGTTCGTGCGCTGCGGCTTTGTCGGCTTCGGGGCGTCGAGCCTCGATTTCGAAGTGATCTTCGATTCGCCGGGCGTCGATTATGCGGCCTTTTACGACGGGCGGACCGCGGTCGGCATCGCCATCCTGCGGCGCTTCAACGCCGAGGGGATCGAGATCGCCTATCCGACGCAGGTCAATCTGACGGCGCGTGCCGACGGGTCGATCGTCGACCCTGCCGCTGCGGCAAGCTGAATTTTTCGAACATAGGGTTTGGATCGCCGGGACGTCGGCAATGCCACTTTCCCGGTTTCGGTGTGTTCCCGCTTGCGATTGCGCGGGTCGTGCCGCTATGCTTCCTCCGAATGAGGGAGAGGTCGGTGACGGCGATCACGGCGGAGGCGATGGCGGAACGGATCGGCAGCGAATGGCTGTCGGACTGGATGCTGCTCGACCAGTCGCGGATCACCGCCTTCGCAGACGCGACCGACGATCACCAGTTCATCCATGTCGATCCGCAGGCCGCCGCCGCGACGCCGTTCGGCGGCACGATCGCGCATGGCTTCCTGCTGTTGTCGCTGCTGCCGAAACTGGCGGCAAGCAGCGGAATGCCGGCGGTGTCGGGCGCGCGCATGGAAATCAATTACGGCGGCAACCGCGTGCGTTTCGTCCGGCCGGTGCGGTCGGGGTCACGCATTCGCGGGCGCTTCACGCTGATGGCGCTCGACCAGAAGCGGCCTGGCCAGTGGCAGCAGACCATCACCTATGCCGTCGAGGTCGACGGTAGCGACCAACCCGCGCTGATCGCCGAATGGATCAGCCAGATCTTCACCTGAACCCGAGGACCATCATGCGCTCAGCCGTCATCGTTTCGACCGCCCGTACCCCGATCGGCCGCGCCTATCGCGGGGCGTTCAACAACCTGCCCGCACCGACGCTGGCCGCGCATTCGATCCGCGCGGCGGTCGAACGCGCCGGGATCGAGGGGGGCGAGGTCGACGACGTGCTGTTCGGCGCAGCGCTGCAACAGGGACATCAGGCGGGTAATATCGCGCGGCAGGCGGCGTTGCGGGCCGGTCTGCCGGTGACGGTGTCGGGCATGTCGATCGACCGGCAATGCGCCAGCGGGCTGATGGCGATCGCCACCGCCGCCAAGCAGATCGTCCACGACCGCATGGACATTTGCGTCGCGGGCGGCGTCGAATCGATCAGCCTCGTCCAGACGCCGCAGATGCGGATCGCCGCCGATCCCGAATTGCTGGCGATGCAGGGCGATATCTACATGCCGATGCTGCAGACGGCCGAGATCGTCGCCAAACGCTACGGCATTTCGCGCGATCGGCAGGACGAGTATGCGCTCCAGTCACAGCAGCGCACCGCCGCCGCCCAGGCCGGCGGGCTGTTCGATGCCGAACTGGTGCCGGTGACCGCGACGATGAACGTCGTCGACAAGGCGACCAAGGAAGTGTCGACGCACGAAGTCACGCTGACCAAGGACGAAGGCAACCGCGCCGACACGACGCTGGAGAGATTGCAGTCGCTGAAGCCGGTGATGGGCGAACAGGCGGTCATCACCGCGGGCAATGCCAGCCAGTTGTCGGACGGGTCGTCATCCTGCGTGCTGATGGAAGAGTCGGTCGCGTCGGCGCGCGGGTTGCAGCCGCTGGGCCGCTATGTCGGCATGGCGGTCGCCGGCACCAAGCCCGATGAAATGGGCATCGGGCCGATCTATGCGGTGCCGAAGCTGCTCGAGCGTTTCGACCTGACAATGGACGATATCGGGCTGTGGGAGCTGAACGAAGCGTTCGCGGTGCAGGTGCTGCATTGCCAGGACGTGCTGGGCATTCCGAACGACCGGCTGAACGTCAATGGCGGCGCGATCTCGATCGGGCATCCCTATGGCATGTCGGGCGCGCGGATGACCGGGCATGCGCTGATCGAGGGCAAGCGGCGCGGGGTGAAATATGTCGTGGTGACGATGTGCGTCGGCGGCGGCATGGGCGCTGCCGGGTTGTTCGAGGTGCTCTGAAGGTTTGGGGTGTCGCTCGCGTTGGTGGACACCCCCTCTCCCAACCCTCTCCCGTGAAGGGGAGAGGGCTTTTTCAGCCGATGCGTTGCATCCAGCCATGCGGATCGTTGCTGCGACCGCGCTGGATGTCGGTCAGTTGCTTGAGCAGCGCCTGGGTGCGCTCGCCCGGCCGGCCGCCGCCGATCTGAAAGCTGAAATCGGCCGAAGACACCTTGCCGATCGGGGTGACGACGGCGGCGGTACCGCAGGCGAACGCCTCGACCAGACGGCCGCTGGCGGCGTCGGCCTGCCACTGGTCGATCGAATAGCGTTCCTCGCGGACCTCGATCCCCTGATCGCGCGCCAGCGTCAGGATCGAATCACGGGTGATGCCGGGCAGGATCGTGCCGGTCAGCGGCGGGGTCAGCATCGTGCCGTCGTCGAACACGAAGAAGATGTTCATCCCGCCCAGTTCCTCGACCCAGCGGCGTTCGGCCGCATCGAGGAACACGACCTGATCGCAACCCTGCCGGATCGCTTCCGACTGGGCGAGCAGGCTGGCGGCGTAATTGCCGCCGCACTTGGCGTCGCCGGTGCCGCCGGGCGCGGCGCGGGTAAATTCCTTCGACACCCAGAGCGACACGCTCTTGGCGCCGCCGGGCCAGTAATTGCCGACCGCCGAGGCGATGACGCAGTAGAGATATTCCGCCGAAGGCTTCACGCCGAGGAACGTCTCGCTCGCGATCATGAACGGGCGCAGATACAAGGCGCTACCCTCGCCCGCCGGGATCCAGTCACGCTCGGCCAGCGTCAGTTCGCGGCACGAGGCGACGAACAGATCGTCGGGCAGTTCGGCCATGGCAAGCCGGTGCGCCGAGCGGCGGAACCGGGCAGCATTCTGTTCAGCACGGAACAGCGCGACACCGCCATCGGGCAGGGTATAGGCCTTGAGCCCCTCGAAGATTTCCTGCGCATAATGAAGGACGGCGGCGGCGGGGTCCATGACGATCGGCGCGCGTGCGGTGATCTTCGCGTCGTGCCAGCCCTTGTCCTCCGACCAGCGCATCGTCGCCATATGGTCGGTGAAGACGCGCCCAAAACGCGGATTTACGATCCGCGCCACCCGCTCGCTCGCCGCGACCGGGGTCGCATGGGGTTCGAAGGCGAAGGTCGGCTGCGTCATGGCGTCCTCATGGATGAATGCTTGCGGTGGACTAGGCCGGATGGCAGAAATGGTCAACATGACTGCCCCAATATCGCCCGCCCAGCCCATGGCTGCATCCGCGCTGTTCCTGCGCGAGGCCGAGGTAAGGCGCGGGATCGAACTGCTTTATTTCGGCTACAGCCATTTGACGCGCTCGATCGACGAAGCGTTGGCCGCGCAGAATCTGGGGCGTGCGCATCACCGCGCGCTGTATTTCATCGCAAGGCGGCCGGACCTGTCGGTCAGCGAGTTGCTGCGGTTGCTGGCGATCACCAAACAGTCGCTTGGGCGGGTGCTGAACGACCTGTCGGCGCGTGGGCTGGTCGAGAGCCGGGCGGGCGACCGCGATGCGCGGCAGCGACTGCTGAAACTGACGACCGAGGGACAGGCGCTGGAGGCGCGGCTGTACGAGATGCTGAACGCCAAATTGTCGCGCGCCTATTCGGGTGCGGGGCAGGATGCGGTCAGCGGCTTCTGGGCAGTGCTCGAGGGGCTGATCCCGGCGGGGGACAAGGCGGCGGTGGCGGCGCTGGGGCGGTAGGTCAGCGCGCTTCGTCGGCCATTCGCTGGTCGAGCCGCTGCGTCGCGGCGGCGGCATAGGCACGGCAGCCGTTCCGATCGACCAGAGGCTTGGTGCGTGCCAGCCGTTCGGCCATGTCGCTCGCGCCCGGATGCGGGGTGAGGACGATGTCGCACGGGAGTGCCGCGACCCTGGCGATCGTCTGGCGCAGCCGCGCGACATAGGCCGGATGGTCGCGGAAGCGATAGGCGTCCGACGATACCGCCGACAGGCTGTCGGCGAAGACGATGGTGCGGCACGTCCCGCCTTCACACGACCGCCACGACCAGCTCATACCGTCGGGCGAATGGCCCGGGGTCAGATGGGCGGTGAGGCGGAGCGGACCGAGCGTCACCGGCTGCCCGTCGGTCAGGATGCCGGCTGCGGGAACGCGTTCCACGGGGGAGAGGATGTCGCGCTGCGGATCGTCGGCGGCGAACCGGCCGCGTTCGACCACCTCGCGCGCGGCGGCACTGGCGAGCAGTGTCGCGCCGGTCGCACGGCGGAGCGCGGCGAGGCCGCCGGCATGGTCGATATGGCTGTGACTCATCAGCAACAGCTTCACGTCCTGCGGCCGGAAACCGAGCTTCCGGATGTTGGCGACGATCGACGGCACCGCCTCGGCGGTCGCAGCGTCGATGACGATATGCCCCTTCGGTCCGGCGATCAGCAGGACGGTGATACCGCAGGTGCCGATATCATAGACGTTGCCGTAGATGCGGACCGGCGGGGCGGGATCGCTCCAACCGTCCTTGCCGGCGCATTGCCGCGCGCGAGCGGCTACGTCGGCGGGCGGCGCAAGCGGCGCGGCGACCGCCAGCAAAGCGGCGACGATCATGCCCGACCCCGTGCCGCCGCCGCCATCTCGGCATTGCGCCGTTCGGAAGCAGCCAGCGTCGCGGCGAGCAGGCGTTTGAGCGCATCATCGTCGTCGAGGACGTTCAAGCCCTGTCGTGTCGAACCGCCGGGGCTGGCGACACGATCGGCCAGCGTCGCGGGCGGGACATCGGCATCGGCCGCCATCGTCGCCGATCCCTGCACCGTGGCAATGGCGAGACGCTGCGCCTGCGCTTCCGGCAGGCCAAGTGCCGTGCCGGCCGCCGCCAGCGCGTCGATGAAGCGGAACACGAAGCCCGGACCGCAGCCCGACAATGCCGTGACCGCATCGAACAATGCGGCATCGTCGATCCATTCGACCAGCCCCAGCGGCCGCATCAACGTCTCTGCCGTCGTGCGTGCGTCCGCATCCGATCCGTGCGAATGCAGCGCGACGACCCCCTGCCCGATCGCGACCGGCAAATTGGGCATGGCACGAACGATCGTCCCCGCATCGAACCGGTGAGCAAGCGCGGCTTCCTCGACGCCGGCAAGGATCGATATCAGCAGCGGCACGCCGGCAATGTGCGGCGCGAGCGCGGAGGCGACCGTGTCGAGTTGTTGCGGCTTCATCGCCAGCACGACGATCGCCGGCCGCTCGACCGGCGGCGTGGTCGCATGGGCGACGCCGCCGGGCAGGTCTCGCGGCGTCCGGGTAATGACCGTGACCGCCGCCGGATCGACACCGTCGGCGATCCATCGATCGAGCATCGCCCCGCCCATATTGCCGCAGCCGATCAGCCACAGCGGTCCGGGCAGGACGATCATGCCTCGCCCTGCGTCTCGATCATCGACGCGGCGATCGCTTCCTTCGGCGTCTTGCCGCCCCACAGCACAAACTGGAACACCGGATAGAAGCGTTCGCATTCGTCGATCGCCGCATCGATCATCAATTCGGCCTGATCGATGGTCAGCGCCGGTTCGTCGCCCAGCATCGCCGCGTGGCGATAGAGCAGGATGCCGCTCGACGACCAGAGTTCGAAATGGCCGATCCACAGCTGTTCGTTGATCAGCCCGATAGTTTCGTAGATCGCGCCGCGCCGTTCGTCGGCGACGCGGATATCGGGGAGCGCTAGGAATTGCAGGACGCCATCTTCTCCGCGCCAGATCGCGCGGAGCTCGAATTCGGTCCAGCTCCCCTTCACATTCGCGACGATCTCGTCGCCGTCACGCTCATGTTTCCAGCCGTGCGCCGCGAAATAGCGCTCCAGCGTATCGATCGGCACGGCGTCGTCGCCGTCCTCTTCCACTTCGTCCAACATCATCCCCACGCCATAGACCCGCGCACTGCCCCCGTCACGCGCCAAGGCGCGCGACCCGCGGCGCGAATCAGAGCGCGCCCTCACCCGCGCCGGGTGCATCGGGCGAGACCGGCTGTGCAACGCGCTGGCTGGCCTCAAGCGCGTCGAGCCGGGCGCGCAGCGCGTCGGCTTCGTCGCGGGCGGCGACGGCCATGGCCTTCACCACCTCGAATTCGTCGCGGCTGACAAAATCCATGCCGCCGAGGAACGTCTTGGCCCGCTCACGCGCAGCAGCCTCGCCTTCGCGGGCCATGCCGGCGATGGTGCCGGCGGCGCCGTTCACGAACTTGGCGAAATCGTCGAACAGGCGATTGTCGGACTGCATGGGAAATCCTTCCTTTGGCTGGGCGTCAATCCGCCCGCCGTCAAAGTGCGATTTGGGTGGAATGGGCCGGCGGCACAAGGGTTTCGGCGTCGGGATTAAGCCGGTCGATCTGCCAGTTGAGCGCCGACGCGACCACCAGCCACGCCAGATACGGCACCAGCAGCCACGCCGCGAGCGGACGGATCCGGCCGAAGGCGAAGGTCGTCGCCAGCGCCACGAAGAAGAGTGCGACGACCACGAACAGGGCCGCCGTCACCTGATGCGCACCGAAGAACAGCGGCGACCACACCAGGTTCAGCGCCATCTGTACGACGAACAGTCCGATCGCGACCCCGCGCCCCCGCGCGCCGCGCGCGCTCAGGACGATGGCGAGCGCAAGGCCGAGCAGGACGTAGAGGATCGACCATACCACCGGGAACGCCCATTCGGGCGGCCCGACCGGCGGCTGTTGCAGCATCCGGTACCAGCCATTCTGACTGCCCGACGCCACCAACTGGCCGGATGCGAAACCCAGCAGCAGGATCAGCGGCACGCACACCACGGCCCGCCGCAGGAACTCCGAACGCAACTGCCACTTCGACGCGATTTCGTTCATCCCGCCCCCCGGTGCCGGCCCCGCCCCATGCGCGGCCATACAGGCGGCAGTGCTTGCTGCGTGCGCTGCGTCATTGCAAGCCTAAGCGGCGGATTCGGGCGCGGTGGCGGCGATCAGGAACTCGATATTGCCTTCGGGACCGGTGATCGGGCTGCGATCGATGCCGATCACCTGCCAGCCGAGGCCGGTCAGCCATGCCGAGACTTCCTCGCAGACCCGGGCATGGATGGCGGGATCGCGGACCACGCCGCCCTTGCCGACCTCTTCGCGCCCCGCCTCGAACTGCGGCTTGATAAGCGCGAGCAGCCGTCCACCGGGCTTTACGAAGCCGAGGGGCACGGCAAGCACCTTGGACAAAGCGATGAAGCTGGCGTCGCAGACGACCAGATCGACGGACTCGGGAATATGCGCGGGCGTCAGCAGCCGCGCGCTCAATTGTTCGAGGACGATGACGCGCGAATCCTGGCGCAGCTTCCACGCCAGCTGGTTGGTGCCACTGTCGACGGCATAGACGCGTGTCGCGCCGCCGGTCAGCAGCACGTCGGTAAAGCCGCCGGTCGACGATCCGACATCGAGCGCGATCGCCTGCGCCACGTCCCAGCCGAAATGGTCGAGGCCGTGTGCCAGCTTCACCCCGCCGCGCGATACCCAGGGGTGATCGCGCCCGCGCACATCGAGCACCGCATCGTCGGGCAGTTGCTGGCCCGGCTTGTCGACCTTACGATCGCCCAAGAACACCAGCCCAGCCATGATGAGCGCCTGGGCGCGGGTGCGGCTCTCGGCGAGGCCGCGGTCGACGAGCATCTGGTCCGCGCGTTGCTTTGCCATGGCATGCGCATGGCGCGAGTTTCGACTGGTCGCAACCCTTGATCCGTTGGACGAATGGCTATTGCCTATTCGATCAGTAGGAATATCTTGTTCATCGGAGGCTGACCCGGACCCGACCCCCTCCCTAAAGCTGACGGGTCGGCCTTCACTGTTTCGAACCGAACCGCAGGAGAGTGACGATGGCGCAGTTTTCGACACCCCCGACGGTGCTGACCGTGCCCGGGTTGAACGGCTCCGGGCCGTCGCACTGGCAGACTTTGTGGGAACAGTCGCGGCCGGATACGGCGCGCGTCGAACTGGGGCTGTGGTCGCGGCCGTTGCGCAATGCATGGGTGACGAAGCTGGACCAGGCGATCCGGCAGGCACAGGCGCCGGTGGTGCTGGCGGCGCATTCGCTCGGCTGCCTTGCCGTCGCATGGTGGGCGCAATTGTCGTCGCAACCTTATGGCTGGCCGGTTGCCGGTGCCTTGCTGGTCGCGCCGGCGGATGTCGATCGTCCCGGCGCACCGCCCGAATTGCAGGGTTTCGCCCCTACACCGCGCTTCTCGCTGCCCTTCCCCTCGCTGGTGGTCGCATCGACCGACGATCCATGGGTGTCGATCGAGCGGGCGCATTCGATGGCAGTCGATTGGGGCAGCCATTTCGTCGATGCCGGCGCGCAGGGGCATCTGAACGCTGCCAGCGGCATCGGCTGGTGGGAAGAGGGGCAGGAACTGCTCGACCGCGTCATCGCCGCGTCGGGCGACGGCCATGGCCATGTCCGCCATCCCAGCGACGCGCGATCGGTGCTGGCCGTCAACGCGACCGAAGCGGCGCAGGGGCAGTTTCTGCGTTAAGCGAAGCGGATGGCGACCTTCAGCCGGGCGTCGATCACAAGCCCGTGCTGAAGGTCCTTGCTCCACAACCGCTC
The DNA here is from genome assembly GCF_022664395.1 of Sphingomonas lacusdianchii. GTDB lineage: Bacteria > Pseudomonadota > Alphaproteobacteria > Sphingomonadales > Sphingomonadaceae > Sphingomonas > Sphingomonas lacusdianchii. Next base: position 71,383 of record NZ_JAKRET010000003.1, read on the forward strand.
GCATCCCGCCGCCAGCGCAACGGCGGCGATCATACTGTCGTAGATGGTTAGGCAATAGCATTCGGCGATCCGCAGGCCGTCGCGATGGATCGCGTCGGTCAACGGGACGATCGTCGGGCACAGCACGCGCGACGCTGCGATCGCGTAGTGGATCGCCGGCCAGTCATAGCGTAGTTTCCGTCGGGCGACCGTCGCTAACTCGTTCAGCGACTGAACGCCGATCGTGCCGCCTTCCTCCAGAACCGCTTGCGCGCGCACCGCCTTGTCATCGTCGCCGAGCGCGTAGCTCAAGACGTTCGTGTCGAGAAAGTCAGCGCTCAACGCGCGTTGGCATCTTCGCGATCGAACTTGTATCCCCGCGGCAGGGGGCGCGAAAGCGCGCGCATGGCAGCCATCGCTTCGGCGCGGGTCATCGGTGAGTGGGCAACGCTCCGCCGCACCTCGACTCTATCGCCTTCGTGCGGGTCGAGGGTTTCGGCGACGTCGTCAGGAATGACGATGGAGAGCTTGTCGCCGATCTTTTCGACCTTCACCGGACTTCTCCTTCGCGAGATAAATTACGCCGGGCGCGAGCCATTGACAACCGACTGAAGGTAGACGGCCAGATCGCGGACGTCCTTCATCGATGGCAGTTCGACCGGAGCAGCGGGCGTCGGCGATGCCAAGCCCAGCCGTTCCCAAGCAGACTCGACCAGATCGGCAATCTCTTCGTCGTCGATCATCAAGAACCGGGCGAAATCGTCGTCGGGATGCGGGAAGACACCCGGTCCGTAATAAGGCGCAACCAGGTCGCGGGTCAGCGCCGCTACCGGCGGCGAAACGCCATTATCGGCGACCATCGCGTCGAAATCCGCCGCGTTCCAACCAGCCCGATACGCCTTGGCCACGCGAAACCGCCGCCACATCCGCCAGTTGAACCAGCCGACCGCGACCACCGCCAGCGCGATGATCGCGACCGCCTTTTCCGGGCCGGTCATGCGCGGACTTCGGTCGCCCCGCTCTCGTTCCAGCGCAGCGCGCCGAGCACGGTGTCGACGATCTGCGGCGCATTGAGGCCGGCTTCGTCATATTGTTTTTGCGGGCTGTCCTGGTCCTGGAAGGTGTCTGGTAGACGCATGGTCCTCAGTTTCAGGCCGGCGTCGATCAGGCCGGAGTCGCTGGCGAAGGTCAGGACGTGCGCGCCAAGGCCGCCGACCGCGCCTTCCTCGACCGTTACCGCGACCTCGTGGCTCGTCAGCAGGCGGCGGATCATCGCTTCGTCGAGCGGCTTGGCGAAGCGCAGGTCGGCGACGGTCGTCGACAGCCCCTTCGCCTCCAGCGCGTCGGCGGCCTTGAGCGCCTCCTCCAGCCGGGTGCCCAGCGACAGGATCGCGATCTTGTTGCCTTCGCGGACCAGACGGCCCTTGCCGATCTCCAGCTTCTGCGGAACCTCCGGCAGCGCGACGCCGACGCCGTTGCCGCGCGGATAGCGGACCGCGATCGGACCGGCATCATATTCGGCAGCGGTGTAGGTCATGTGGACCAGTTCGGCTTCGTCCGCCGCCGCCATCACGACCATATTGGGCAGCGTGGCGAGATAGGTCACATCGAAGCTGCCGGCATGGGTCGCGCCGTCCGCCCCGACCAGCCCCGCGCGATCGATCGCGAAGCGGACCGGCAGATTCTGGATGCAGACATCGTGCACGACCTGGTCATAGGCACGTTGCAGGAAGGTCGAATAGATCGCGCAGAACGGCCGCATCCCCTGCGCGGCAAGACCGGCGGCGAAGGTCACCGCATGTTGTTCAGCGATACCGACATCGAAGAAGCGCGCCGGATGCGCCTTGGCGAACTTGTCGAGGCCGGTGCCCGACGGCATCGCGGCCGTGATCGCGCAGATGCGATCGTCGGTCGTGGCCAGCGTCGCCAGCGTCTCGCCAAAGACGTTCTGATATTGCGGCGGGCCGGCGGGCGCCTTCACCTGCGTACCGGTGATGACGTCGAACTTCTGCACGCCGTGATATTTGTCGGCGGCAGCCTCGGCGGGGGCATAGCCCTTGCCCTTCTTGGTCACGACATGGACGAGGATCGGGCCTTCCTCGGCATCGCGGACATTTTCGAGGACCGGGATCAGATGGTCGAGATTATGGCCGTCGATCGGACCGACATAATAGAATCCGAGTTCCTCGAACAAGGTGCCGCCGGTGGCCATGCCGCGGGCGAATTCGTCGGTCTTGCGCGCGGCGGTGTGCAGCGGACGCGGCAGGCGGCGAGCGATCTTCTTGAAAGCCTCGCGGATGCCGAGAAATTCCCGGCTCGATACGATCCGCGACAGATAAGCCGACAGGCCACCGACCGGCGGCGCGATCGACATGTCGTTGTCGTTGAGGATGACGACCAGACGGTTACCCGCCTGTTCGGCGTTGTTCATCGCTTCATAGGCCATGCCCGCCGACATCGCGCCGTCGCCGATCACGGCGATGCCCTTGCCCGGCGTGCCCGCGATCTTGTTGGCGACGGCAAAGCCCAGCGCCGCCGAGATCGAGGTCGAGCTGTGCGCCGCGCCGAACGGGTCATATTCGCTTTCCGACCGTTTGGTGAAGCCCGACAGCCCCCCGCCCTGCCGCAGCGTGCGGATGCGGTCGCGACGGCCGGTCAGGATCTTGTGCGGATAGCATTGATGGCCGACGTCCCAGACGAGACGATCGGCCGGGGTGTCGAACACATAGTGGATCGCGACCGTCAGTTCGACGACGCCCAGACCCGAGCCGAGATGACCGCCGGTCGTACCGACCGCGCTGATGGTTTCCTGCCGCAATTCATCGGCGAGTTGCCGCAAATCGCCGGCGGCGAGCTTGCGAAGATCGGCGGGCGTCTGAACGGTATCGAGCAGCGGCGTGCTAATTGGATCGGCCATCGCCCGTGCTTATCGCAGGTAAAGCACAGTGTCGATTGTTCGTGGCACCGCGCGCGGACAAAGCACGGCGATGCTTGCCTAAAGCGTCAGTCCTGCACCGATGCTGCACAGTCCGCGCATCGGCCGCGCACTTCGATCACCGGACGAACCGGCGTGAACCCAGCGCCGCTGGCCGCGGAGCGGACGCTGCCGGTGATGGTGTCGTTATCGATATGCGTCGTCTGCCCGCATTGATCGCATACGAGGAAGATGCAGTCGTGGATGCAGTCGGGATGACTGTTCGCCAGATAGGCATTGGCGCTTTCGACCCGGCGGGCAAGGTTCGCGTTCACGAACAGGTCGAGGATGCGATAGACGCTGTTGGGCGCGACGCGCCGCCCCTGCGCCTTCGACACGGCATCGGCGATGTCATAGGCGGAGGCGGGTTTGTCGAACGACGCGAGCACATCGAAGATGCTGGCGCGCATCGCCGTCCATTGTTCGCCGGCCCGGGTCAGTGCCGCTTCGGCGGCCTTGTTCCATTCCGGGCCATGATGTTCGTGATGCTCGTGCGCCATTGACCCGAGATAAGCGCCGGTGCCGGTGGCGGCAAGCGGGTCAGCAGCCGGCGCGGCGGTTCAGATGGTGTCCGTACGCCAGCAACGCGACGCCGCTCAGGGTCGCGATCGCTTCCGGCACGCCATGCGGCAGGGTCAGCGCCAGCGCCATGATCGCCAGCCCGATGCCACCGATCGCAGTCGGCAGGCGCTGTCCATGGCGCAGATAGCCCGCCCCCAGCGCGACGATGCCGAGCAGCACCGCAAAGGCCAGACCGATTTCATGGATGGCGGGATGCAGCAACGCGCCGCCGACCGAGGCCAGCAACGCCATCACCGCGATCGTCGTCACGCAATGCACCGCGCAGAGCGCCGACAGCAGCATGCCGACACGATCGAGGCGACCTTGGTGCAACCAGGTTCGGGCGGCGGAACTTCGCATCGCCGCCTTATGCCCCCGATCGCGCGAAGATACAACATAACGCTTCATCGAGGTCTGAACGCGGCGACGCGGTTTAGGTTCGATCGGTGGCGGTCAACGAATTGAAGGCAACGCTGCGTTACGATTATCCGTCCGTCGGCCGCGCCGTCGCCCCGGCGAAGGTGAGATCGTCGCGAACGTCCACCGAGCCGTGTCCCCGCGAAGGCGGGAACCCAGCGCCAGCGGCGCAGGCCTTCCCCGGGACACGGCTCTGGCTTCCGCCTTCGCAGGACCTCTGCGCAAGTCGGGCCGTCCATCCCAACTCGGTCGAACCCCGGCGGAGGCCGGGGTCCAGTTGGCAAGGCTTCTCGGTACGTTACGAACGTCTCCCAACTGGGCCCCGGCCTTCGCCGGGGCACGGGAGAGCGGTGTTGCAAAGGTCCCGCGAAGTCGGGAGTCGGGAGCCAAGCAACACAAACCGTGGCGCCTCGAGCCCTTGGGTCCCCGCCTTCGCGGGGACACAATGGGGTCGATTTTCGCATCGGCCTCCGCCCGCACTCGGATGCCATACGATCATGTGCAGGCGGACAGGACCCTACCGTTTGCGCGTGACCATCGGGTCGGGCTTTTTGGGCGGCTTCCACCCCTTGGGCGGTTCGACGCGCTGGCGGCTGGTGCCCAGCCCCATCGCGCCCGGTTGCTGGCGGGTCAGGCCGGCAGTGTCGGCAGCCTGCGCGGCTTCCTCCGCCGCACCGCCCCGCAACAGATTGATCCGGTCGCGCAGGCGCGACGCGGTTTCGAAATCCATCGCGGCGGCGGCGGCCTCCATCTGCTGGCGCAGGGCTTCGATCGGGTCGGTCATGCGTCTTCAACGCACGAAGCCCGGCCGCGCCTCATCGCCAGTCGAAGGTGAGCGGCGCCTCGCGAAAGGCGAAGCGATCGAGATGGCGCGCGACCGCGCCTTTCAATCCTTCGAGCTGTTCGGTCGAACTTGCATCGATACGAACGGTCAGCGCGTCGTCACCGGCGTCGAACGTCACCAGCGCGTCGGCGGGATGATCGGCACCGCGCGCATCGCGGGGAAAGACGACGGTGCCGTGGTTCGCATCATATTCGACGGTCAGGTTGTGCTGCCAATGTTTGCACAGTTGCTGCAGATACCGGCTGGCATGGGCGGTCGGGACGGTCGCGGCGGCGGTATGTTCGGTCACAGGCGTTCTACCTTCTGTGCAGCTTCGTCGAGGATGGCAGCGACGCGGTGGAGGGTTTCGGTGTCGACGTCGGGCGCGGACAGCCGGTGATGGATCGCAGCGCGCAAATTTGCGCGCGCGCGATGGATCGGGCCGGCATCGGTACGGGCACGGTGTTCACCCAGCGCGGTCAGTCGTTCGAACAGTTCGCCGACCTGTGCCGCATCGGTCGCCAGTTGCGCGGTGCCGGCTTGCGTCACGGCGAACAGCTTGCGCGTCCCCTCGCTCGCCTGTTCCTCGATCAGGCCCATGTCGGTCAGCAGCGTCAACGTCGGATAGACGACGCCCGGGCTGGGCGCATAGGCGCCGCCGGTCCGCGCCTCAATCGCGCGGATCAGGTCGTAACCGTGGCGCGGCGTCTCGGCAATCAGCGCCAGCAGCACCAGCTTCAGTTCGTCCCCGCCCAGCACCCGGCCGCGCGGTCCCCGTGGGCCGCCATGCCGACCACGTCCGCCCATGCCCGGCCCGCCGGTCCATGAATCATATCCCATTCCAAAACGCATTATCATTCTCCGATATATCTTGAACGCCAAGATATATCTGGAACGATCGGATGCAAGACCGGCTTTCGGCTTTTTTCGCGCACCCTATATTGCCGCCATGACCGACCTTTTCGCCGACTTCGCCCCGCCCCCGCCCGAGACGCCGACCGGTGGGCCGCTTGCCGACCGGTTGCGGCCAAAGACCCTGGCCGAAGTGGTCGGGCAGGATCACCTGACCGGACCCGATGGCGCGATCGGCCGGATGGTGGCGGCGGGAAAGCTGTCGTCGATGATATTGTGGGGGCCGCCCGGCACCGGCAAGACGACGATCGCGCGGCTGCTCGCCGATGCGGTGGGCTTGCGCTATGCCCAGATTTCGGCGGTGTTCTCGGGCGTCGCCGATCTGAAGAAGGTGTTCGCCGAAGCGCGCGACCATGGCCGGATCGGCAAACGCACTTTGTTGTTCGTCGACGAAATCCACCGCTTCAATCGCGCGCAACAGGATGGTTTCCTGCCCTATGTCGAGGACGGGACGGTCACGCTGGTCGGGGCGACGACCGAGAACCCGTCGTTCGAACTGAACGCGGCGCTGCTCAGCCGGGCACAGGTGCTGATCCTGCACCGGCTCGACGCGACCGCGCTGAACGAATTGCTGACGCGGGCCGAGGCGGCGGAGGAACGCCCCCTGCCCCTCGATGACGCCGCCCGCGCGGCATTGGTGGCGAGCGCCGATGGCGATGGGCGGTTCCTGCTCAACCAGGCGGAGACGCTGTTCTCGATCCACCTGCCCGAACCGCTCGACCCGGCCGGGCTTTCGACGCTGCTGCAACGGCGGGTCGCGGTCTACGACAAGGACCGCGAAGGCCATTACAATCTGATCTCGGCGCTGCACAAATCACTGCGCGGATCGGACCCGCAGGCGGCGCTCTATTATATGGCGCGGATGCTGACGGCGGGCGAGGAACCCCTGTATGTGCTGCGGCGGCTGACGCGCTTTGCCAGCGAAGATATCGGGCTCGCCGATCCGCAGGCGCTGGTACAATGCCTCGCCGCCAAGGATGCGTACGACTTTCTCGGCAGTCCCGAGGGCGAGCTGGCGATCGTGCAGGCGTGCCTGTATCTCGCGACCGCGCCCAAATCCAACGCGGCGTACAAGGCGCAGAAGGCGGCATTCGCCAGCGCGCGCGAAACGGGGTCGCTGATGCCGCCGCCATCGATCCTGAACGCGCCGACCCGGCTGATGAAGGATATCGGCTATGGCAAGGGCTATGCCTATGACCACGACCATGCGGACGGGTTTTCGGGCGCCAATTACTGGCCCGAGGAGATGACGCCAAAACGCTTCTACGAACCCACCGGGCGCGGTTTCGAACAGCGCATCGCCGAACGCATGGCGTGGTGGGACGAACGGCGGCAGTCGTGAGGGACTGGGCGGAGGTCGTCGCGATCGGCGGTGCGCTGCCGGGCGTCGAGCAAGGCAGCAGCTATGGCCAGCCGGCGCTGCGGTTTCGCGGCAAGACGCTGGCCGGTACGACCGCACCCGATCCGGGCAGTTTCGTGCTGCATGTCGCGGAGGGTGAGAAGGACATGCTGATCGCGACCGATCCCGCGACCTTCTGGGAAACCGATCATTATCGCGGCTGGCCGGTGGTGCTGGTGCGCTATGGCACCGGCGCGGGCGACCGGATCGCGACACTGCTCCGCCGGGCATGGTGGGACCGGGCGACGATCGCGCAGCGCAAGGCATGGGGCGCGCGACCCTGACGCGGCGTTTCACCCGGTTCGCGGCAATCGACTGGTCGGGACAGGCGGTGGCACGGCCCAAGGGGCTGGCGGTCGCCGAGGTCGGCGATGGCGGACCGGCGCTGGTCGAGCGCGAGGGCGGATGGTCGCGGGACGCGGTGCTCGGCTGGCTGGTGGAACTGGCCGGGGCGCGGGCCGATATGCTGATTGGGCTCGACCTGTCGCCAGCGCTGCCGTTCCTCGATCGGGACAGCTATTTTCCGGGCTGGGACGGATCGCCCGGGGATGCGCGGTCGCTCTGGGCGATGGTGGATCGGATGAGTGCCGACGATCCGTATCTCGCTGCGTCGTCGGTGGTGGCGGACGAGGAAGTGTCGCGCCATTTCCGGCGGCAGCGCGCCTGCGGCGACCGGTTCGGCAGCGGGCGCGGACGGTTGCGCGTGTGCGAGGAACGGCAGTTGCTGGCCGGCCTGTCACCGACGAGTTGCTTCAACCTCGTCGGTGCGGCGCAGGTCGGGAAATCGAGCCTGACCGGCATGCGCGTGCTCCATCGACTGGCGGGCAGGATAGCGGTCTGGCCGTTCGATCCGGTGCCGGCGACCGGTCCGGTGATCGTCGAACTCTATACCACGATCGCGGCGCGGGCGGCGGGGGTGCGCAAGGGGCTGAGCAAGCTGCGGGATCCGCTGTCGCTGGATGCGGCGCTGGCGGTGCTGGGCAGCGCGGCGCATGTACCGATCGCGCGCTATGACGACCATGCCACCGACGCGCTGTTGAGCGCGGCGTGGCTGCGGACGGTGGCGGGCGATGCGGCGCTCTGGGCACCGGCCGGGCTGACGGCGGAAGTAGCGCGGACCGAGGGGTGGACGTTCGGAGTCCGGTAGCGGCCGGACCCGCAACCCGGCGTTGTGTTGCCCGATCGCGCTTGGTAGAGGATGCGGCGGCGTGCCCCGTTACGTTAATGGTAAACGGCTTCCTTTGTAACGAAGAGACGCGGGTTCGATTCCTGCACGGGGCACCACCGCTCGCCGCCCGCTGCGCTCAACCCGGCGGTGCCAGCCGGTAACCGACGCCCGGCTCGGTCAGGATCAGCCGTGGGTCGGTCGAGTCCTCTTCCAGCTTCTGGCGCAGATAGCCGATATAGACGCGCAGATACTGGCTGTCGGCCGATGCCGATCCCCAGCCCACCTCCAGCAGCCGCTTGTGGGTGACGACCTGTCCGGCGCTGATCGCCAGCGCTTGCAAAAGGTCGAATTCCTTGCGCGACAGGCGGATCGGTTCCTCCTCGATCCGGACCGAGCGCGCGTCGAAATCGATCAGCAGCGGGCCGCTGCGATAGGTGCGCGGCTTGACCCGGACGCTGGCCCGCCGGCGCACCGCCGCACGGATGCGCGCGGTCAGCTCGCCGATCTCGAACGGCTTGTTGACGTAATCGTCGGCCCCTTCGTCGAGCGCCGCGATCTTTTCGCTTTCCTGATGGCGCGCCGATACGACGATGACCGACGCGGCGCTGATCGCGCGCACCGCGCCGATCACCGTCTTCCCGTCCATGTCGGGCAGGCCGAGGTCGAGCAGGATCAGGTCGGGATCGATCCGCCGGACCGCCGCGACGGCGGACTCCCCGTCGCAGGCCGTCGCCACAACATAGCCCGCCGCGCGAAGACTCGGCTCCAGCACCGCGATCAGCGAGGGTTCGTCGTCGACGATCAGAATGTTGGTCATGACGCCGGCACGGCCCCGGCGATCGGCAGTTCGATAACGATCTTCGTGCCTCCGTTGCCGACGCCCGGCGTCTGTGCCTCGATCGATCCGCCCAGCGCCTCGACAAAGCCCCTGGCGATCGCCAGTCCCAGGCCGCTGCCGCGCGGCGAAGCCTCGCTGCGGCGGACCCGGTAGAAGCGTTCGAAGACGCGGACTAGGTCGTCCTCCGGAATACCGCAACCCTCGTCGGCGATGCCGATCCGGCAGCGGTCGCCCAGATCCTCGGCGCTCAGCACGATACGCGTGCCATCGGGACCGTAGAGGATCGCATTGTCGAGCACGTTGATGAGCACCAGTTCGAACAGCGCCGGGTTGGCCGACACGGCGATGCGCGCGTCCATCCCGGCGGTCTCGAAATGGCGACTGCCAGCGCGCGGCCGTACCCGCTGGATCGCGACGCCGATCATGTCGGCGACGCCCAGCGTCTGCAACGACGCCGGATCATCGCCCACCTCCAGCTTGCTCATCTCCAGCAGGTTCGACGTGTAGCGGTTGAGCCGTTCGCAATCGTCGACGATCTGGCGCAAAAACTGATCGAACGTTTCGACGTCCAGCTTGTCGCGATAGATGCGCAGGCTCGACGCCGATGCGCTGATCGCGGTCAGCGGCGTGCGGAAATCGTGGCTGACCGAATTGAGCAGCGCGGTCTTCAACTCCTCGGCCTTGAGAAGCGCGCGACGTTCGGCATTCTGTTCGGACAGGATCGCGCGTTCGAAGGCGACCGACACGCTGCCGCCAAAGGTCCGGAGCAGATACAGGTCCATCGGGCCGGCGCCGGTCTCCTCCAGCAGCAGGACGCCGATCGTACCCTCGCTGCCGTCCAGCCGGATCGCCACCAGCGGACGGTCGACCAGCATCCCGTCGTCGCTGGCGAGCAGCGTGGTGAGCAGCGCCCCAACGTCGCGCGCGGTATCGGCGGGGCCGAGCCATTCGACACCGCCCGGGCGCAGGCGGAACAGTGTCAGGCGGGCGTTCAAAATGGGTTCGGCGATGCTGGCGAGCGCCGCGGTGATGTCGGTGACCCGTCCCGCCGATTGCAGCGCCCGGCTGAGCCGCAACAGGTTGGTCAGCCGGGCATTACCGAGCTTCGCCAGTTCCGACCGATCGCGCAGCCGCCCGGCAAGGATGCCGGTCACGATCGCGCACAGGTTGAAGATGAACAGCGGTGCCAGATCGCGTTCGGTCCCGAGCCGGAACGAGAAGGCCGGCTGGGTGATGAAGAAGTTGAAGATCAGGAACGCCGCCGCCGCCGCGATCAGCGCGCTCGACAGGCCGCCGACCGCGCCGGCGACGGTCACGCCCAGCATGAACACCAGCGCGGCGGTCACCTCGTCATAATGGGTCGCGACCAGATTGCCGACCAGAGCGAGGACGAGGATCACGGTCGCGGTCGAGGCGAGCCCCTGCCGCGTCAGCGACAGCTTGAACCCGCGCGAGGCCAGATCGGGCGTGATCATATGCGACGACATAACGGCAGGTCCACTTTCACGAGCGCGCCGCGGCATGGCCCGCGTGCCCCCGGGCGGTGCGTAGCCGGGCGGCGTGCGACGTCCATACATAAGAAAGCTATAGTAACGCCTTAACGTCGCTTCGGCCTAGCGCCTGTTACGGGCGTTGCGATGCCGAACCGTGCGGAATGTCGATTCCGCCCGGCGCCTCCCACCGCCCCCACACCGAAGTCGCGCAGGAGAGGATGTATGCAGTGGCCGTTTATCCGTCGTCAGCGTCTGAATGACGCGTTGCTGGACGCCGATCGCCGGTTCAATCAGGTCGAACGTGCCGCGCGCACCTATCGCGACGAACGCGACCGGCTGAAGGCCGCGCTGGTCGCGGTCAGCAACTACCCGCACTGACCATGGTCGACATCGCTGCCTTCGTCGCGATCCCGATCGGGAATATCGTGATGACGATCGGTTTCCTGAAACTGATCTGGGTATCGGACGAGGCGTTCGCCCAGGTCGGCGGGAACCACGCGACGCGCAACCTGCCCGGCCTGATGTGGGTCGCGATCGGCACCGCGCTGTGCTTCCTGCCGCTGGCACTGCGCTATCCGGCTTAATTCGCCCGCCGCGTCGGTCAGCCGGCGTGGCGGCGCAGCCGTTCCAGCATATCCTCCAGCGTCACCTCGGACAGCCTATCCTGCCCATCGCCGCCGCGCAGCACGGTGGCGAGGTTCAACAGGATCTGCGTGACGTGATCGATCGACTGCAGTCCGGTCAGATGGCGGCGCAACGTCGCCTCGTCGCTGCCGAGGTCGAAGGCGAGATCGCCCAGCATCCGCGAGGCGCGCACCAGCTCGTCGGCCAGTGCGTCGCCCATCGGGATCCGCTGCGGAAAGGTCGACACCGCGTTCATTTCGAACACAGTTTCAGGACGCTGGCGGTCAGCGCGTCGGATGCGACCGGCTGCGCGACCATGCCGCGCGCCAGCGTGTGGCCGCCATTCTCCGCGGGGGAAAAGGCGTAGCTGCCCGCGCCCAGCATCGCCTTCAGCCCGCCGCCGCCGTCTTCGCTGCCGTCGATCATCAGCACGCCGACCGCATTGGCGCCGGCCGCCTTGGCAGCGGCGGCGAACAGCAGCGAGATCGACGGCCGCTCGCCCGCGACCGGATCGCGTGCCAGCAGTCGCAGCTTGCCCGAAGGCCATGCGTCGACGACGACGTGGTGATCGCCCTGCGGCGCGAAATAGATCGTGCCCTGCTTGATCGCCATGCCGTCCGTGGCGACGACGACCTTCGGTGCGACCTGCGACCCGAGCTTTTCGACCATGCCCTCGACCAGTCCCGGGCCGAGATGCTGGACGACGATCGTCGGCGGGCAGTTGGCGGGGAAGGCACCGAACATGTCGAACATCGACGCGGTGCTCGACGCGTCGCCGCCCAGCACGATCAGGCGACCGTTCCAGTTGATCGGCGCCGCCGCCTTGGCGGCCGGGGCCTTCGCCTTGGTCGGGGCGTTGCGCGCCGACTTGATGCGTTTGCCGAGCTTCGCGATGATCGCATCGAGTTCGGCCGGCGCCGCGACGCGCGGCTTCGGCAGGCAGTCGATCGCGCCGAGGCGCAGCGCCTCGATCGTCTCGCCCGCGCCGTCGGTGGTGCGGGTCGAAAACATGATGACCGGCATCGGCTTCGATTCCATGATCTCGGCCAGATATTCGATGCCGCTCATGCCCGGCATCTCGACGTCGAGCGTGATGACGTGCGGCTTGAGCGATGCGACCATCGATCGCGCCTCTTCGGCACCATCGGCGAGACCGACGACTTCCACACCCGGAATCCGCTCCAGCGCTCCGGAGATGAGCGCCCGCATGGTCAACGAGTCGTCGACGACGAGTACCTTCGTGCTAGCAGCCATGATGTGATTGTCCCAAAAAGTTTACGCGGTACGTCAGGCGGCTTCGGCCATCGGCTGGTCGACCAGACGGTCGAGCGCCAGCACCAGGATCATGCGATTGTCGATCGTCGCCAGACCTTCGAGGAAGCGCGACGATTCGGTGTCGCCCATGTCGGGAACCGGCTGCATCGCGTCCGGGTGGATCGACACGATGTCGTTCACCGCATCGACGATGATGCCCTGCAACTGTTCGCCGATGCGCACGACGATGATGACGTGGCGCGCCGACGGATCGGTCTGGCCCCAGTTCAGCCGGTGGCGCAGGTCGAATACCGGCAGCACCACGCCGCGCAGATTGACGACGCCACGGACATAGGGCGGCACGTTGGGCAGCGGCGTCGCCGGCGACCAGGCGCGGATCTCGCGGATCGCCATGATGTCGACGCCAAGGATCTGGTCGCCCAGTTGGAAAGTGATGAGTTGGCGGGACATGGTCTAATCCTCGGGTACGAAACGGGTCAGTGCAGCACGCGGCGGATGGCGGCCGCGAGCTTTTCGGGATGGAACGGCTTGACGATCCAGCCGGTCGCGCCGGCATCGCGGGCGCGCTGTTTCTTCTCGTCCGAACTTTCGGTCGTCAGCACCAGGATCGGCAGGTTGCGTCGCCCCTGCCCGCGCACTTCGCTGATCAGGCCGAACCCGTCCATGCGCGGCATGTTGATGTCGGTGATGAGCAGGTCGGGTTGAAAGCCGTCGAGCTTTTCGAGCGCGTGGACACCGTCCTCCGCCTCGACGACGCTATATCCAAGATCGGTCAGCGCGACCCGCAGCAACATCCGCATGCTGGGCGAATCATCGACGGTCATGATCGTCTTTGCCACGGTAGGCTCCCTCGGTACGAAATCAGTCATCAAAAAAATTCCACGTCGCCGACGGCGGCGGGTGGCGGTGGCGGCTTGCGGACCACGATCACCGGCGGGGCCGCATCGACCACCGACCGGCACCGCGCCAGCCCGACCGCCGCGCGAAACTCGACCCGGCGCGCCTGCGTCCCCCCGACATCCTCGCCGACCAGCGCGATCCGCTCGTTACGCAGGAAGGTGCGGGCAAAGGCGATGTTGGCACCCCCGATATCACGAAATCCTTCCCGCATCGTTGCACCGCCGAAGATTCGTGCGCGCAAACGCGATCTTGCGGCACCCATGGTCAACATTGCGTTGATGAGTACTTCCATCGCGTAAACGCCGTAGCGTTGCATCGATGCCGGGTCCGATGCGGTCCCGTCGGCAAGCAGATAATGGTTGATCCCGCCGATCTGCGCGACCGGATCGTAGAAGCAGGCCGCGACGCAGCTGCCCAGCACCGTGGTGAGCACGACATCGGGCTCGCGGCTGACCTGCGTCTCGCCCTGCGCGACCGTGATCCGGCGCAGACCGTCGCGGGCCTGCAATGCGTTCACAGCGCACATTCCGCGAGCAGCCGACCCGCGATCCGCCGCAGCGGCAGTTGTTCGGCGACGCCGCCGATCTGCCACGCGATGGCGGGCATGCCGTAGACGACGCTGGTCGCCTTGTCCTGGCCGAAGGTCATCGCGCCGGCGGCGCGCATCGCCTTCATCCCCTCCGCCCCGTCATTGCCCATGCCGGTCAGGATTGCGGCGGTGGCATCGCGCCCCGCCAGCTTCGCGACCGAATGGAACAGCCGGTCGACCGACGGACGATGGCCGTTGACCTTGTCCCCCTCCAGCAGGCGGCAATGGCGGCGATCGCCGACACCGGCCAGTTCCATGTGCCGCTCGCCGCCGGGGGCGAGGTAGATCTTGCCGACGCCCAGCACCGCACCGGGACGCGCTTCCTCGACGCTCGGCGCGCACAGGCGGTTCAGCCGCGCGGCGAAGCTGGGCGTGAAGGTCGCCGGCATATGCTGCACGATCATCGTCGGCGGGCAATTGGCGGGAAAGGCCGATAGCAGTTCGATCAGCGCCTCGACGCCGCCGGTCGACGCGCCGATCGCGATCATCGATCCGGGCCGCGGCGTATAGCTCGCCCGTTCGTGGACGACCGGCGCAGCGGGCGCGACGCGCGCGGCGGGCCGGGTCTGCGACGCGGCGCGGACCAGATCGGCGAGGTCGAACCCGCTATGGTCGTTATGCGCCATCAACCGGTTCTTGTCGAAACAGTCGAACGCGCCGCGCTCCAGCGCGGTCAGGCTTGCCTCGGCCCCTTGCGCGGTCAGCGTCGAGAGCATCACGACCGGCGTCGGACGCAGCCGCATCAGCCGTTCGAGAAAGTCGAGGCCGCTCATTCCCGGCATCTCAATGTCGAGCGTGACGACGTCGGGGTCGAGCGCCTTGATCTGCGCGCGCGCCTCGTCGGCGCTGGCGGCGGTGCCGACGACCTCGATCCCCGGATCGGCCTGCAGCTTGCGGCGGATGATCGCCTGCATCGAATAGGAGTCGTCGACGACCAGCGCGCGGACGGTCATGCCGCCACCTTCTGATATGCGGTGCGACCGATCGGGCGGAATTTCCCCGTTACCGCGCCGAGCAACCGCTCCGAATGACCGATGTACAGCATCCCCCCCACCTCCAGTCGGTCGGCAAGCCGGCCAAGGAGCCTTTCCTTGGTCGGTTCGTCGAAATAGATCATGACGTTGCGACAGAAGATCGTGTCGAACCGCCCCTTGATCGGCCAGTCGCCGAGCAGGTTGAGCGGCCGGAACGCGATCGCGTCGCGCAAAATCGGGTCGACGATCAGGTCGTCGCCCTCCCCCCGCGTCCATGCCGAGCGCAAGGACGCCGGCACGGTCCGCATCGTTTCCTTCGAATATCGCCCGGCGCGCGCCTTATCGAGCACGCTGGGCGACACGTCGGTCGCGAGCATCCGCAGATCGGCCTTGAGCAGCCGCTGCGCGAGGCTGCGGTCGGCGCCGAACGCCGCCATCAGCCACGAATAGGGTTCTTCGCCGCTCGAACACGCCGCCGACCACAGGCGGACCCGGCCGCCCTTGTTCAGCCGGTCGACCAGCCCCGGCCAGATACGATCGACGAAATCCTCGAAATGATGGTTTTCGCGAAAGAAGCTGGTGTGGTTGGTGGTCAGCGCATCGACCGCACGACCCCGTTCGCTGGCATCGCGACCGATGAACCCGACATATTCCGAAAAGCTCGACAGGCCGCAGGCGCGGACGCGCGGTGCGATCCGGCCATAGATCAGCTGCGCCTTGCCCTCGGGCAGCAGGATGCCGACCTCTTCATACACCAGCGCGGCGATCGCGTGGTGGTCGGCGGGCTGGAAGTCGAACTCCCGTGCCCGGCCATTGTCGAGGGCGGCGGCGGCGCTCATGCGGCGATCGCCGCCGGCGCACGATTGCTGAAGCGACCACGGGTGGTCAGCGTATCGACATCGACGATCAGCGCGACGCGACCGTCGCCGAGGATGGTCGCACCGGCAACGCCGTCGATCGCCTGGTAATTGGCCTCGAGGCTCTTCACGACGACCTGCCGCTGGTCCTGGATCGAATCGACCACCAGCGCCGCCTGGCCATGGTCGCCCTCGACCACGATCAGCACCGCATCGGTCGCGTTGCGCTGGGCATTGGCGATGCCGAGGTGGTCGGCGATGCGCAGCACCGGCACATAGGCGCCGCGCACGTCGAGCAACTGCCCGTCCGGGCCGAGCCGGTTGAGCGACAGGTCGGTCGGGCGCAGGCTTTCGACGATATGGCCGAGCGGAATGACGAAGGTCTGCTCGCCGACCGTCACGATCATCCCGTCGAGCACCGCCAGCGTCAGCGGCAGGCTGAGCGAGAAGCTCGATCCGAAGCCTTCGCGCGACTGGATGCCGATGCGGCCGCCCAGCGCCTGGATGTTCTTGCGCACCACGTCCATGCCGACGCCGCGTCCGGAGACGTTGGTGATCGCCGCCGCGGTCGAGAAACCGGGCGCGAAGATCAGATTGTCGATCTCTTCGTCGGTCAGCGCGGCGTCGGGCAGGATGATGCCCTTCTCGATCGCCTTGGCCTTCACCCGGGCGCGGTTGATCCCCTGCCCGTCATCGGCGACGGTGATGACGATGCGGCCCGACTGGTGCGCGGCCGACAGGCGGACGACGCCCTCGGCCGGCTTGCCCGCCGCGACGCGGACGTCGGGCATCTCGAGGCCATGGTCGACCGCGTTGCGGATCAGATGGGTCAGCGGCTCGCCGATCCGCTCGACCACGGTCTTGTCGACCTCGGTCATCTCGCCATCGACCTCGAGGCGGACGCGCTTGCCGGTTTCGCCCTCCAGCTCGCGGACGATGCGCGGCACCCGGCTGAACACCGTTTTCATCGGCTGCGCGCGGATCGCCATCGTCGATTCCTGCAACTCGCGCGTCAGATGTTCGAGATCGCTCAGCTCGGAAATGCCGCCCATCGCGTTTTCGGCAAGGCGCTGCGCGAGCATCGCCTGGGTGATGACCAGTTCGCCGACCAGGTTGACCAGCCTGTCGAGCTTGTCGAGGTCGACGCGGATCGTCTGCGCGGCCGGGGGGGTGGCCACCGCCGGCGCACGCGGCGCGGCCTTGGCATCGTCGACCGGGGCCGCCGGGACCGGCACTGCCGCAGCGGGCGGAGGTGGCGGAGGCGGCGGAGGTGGCGGCGGCGGAGGCGGAGGCGGCGGTGGTGGTGGTGGCGGCGCGACCGGTTCGTCGACGACCCCTTCTGCCACCAAAGGTTCGGCCACCGAATCGAGCAGGTCGAACAGCGAATCGACGTCGTCCATGACCGGCGACGCATCGCCCTTGGTCAGGGTGATCGCGCTGCTGTCCGAAAATTCGAAGACCGCGCGGATATCGTCCTCGGCGACGCTCGCGGGCAATGCCACGTCCCACGCCAGATAGCCGGTTTCGGGATCGAGCGCGTCGAGACCCGGCAGGGCGCTGCGGTCGCATTGCGTGACCTTGCCGCCAAGCAGCGTCAGTTCGCGCAGCAGCAGCAACGGTTCGGCGCCATGGTCGAAGGCATTGGCCCCCGGCTGATAGCGCAGCCGCCAGCCATCGGCGGCATCGGCGCCCTCTTCGGACGGCGCGACATCGCCCAGCAATGACATCAGATCGTCGAAATCGTCGGAGATCGCGACCGGCTCGTCTGCGGCAGGTGCTGCCGGTGCAGCGGCGGCACCGTGATCGCCGCCACCACCGGCAGCGGCGACCAGCCGGTCGAGCATCGCCGCATCGGCGGGGGGCTCGCCGCCATCGCGGGCGGCGGCAACATGGTCCGCCAGCATGTCGAACGCGCCGACCACGACGTCGAGCAGCGCCGGCGT
The DNA here is from genome assembly GCF_022664395.1 of Sphingomonas lacusdianchii. Classification (GTDB taxonomy): domain Bacteria; phylum Pseudomonadota; class Alphaproteobacteria; order Sphingomonadales; family Sphingomonadaceae; genus Sphingomonas; species Sphingomonas lacusdianchii. Next base: position 89,109 of record NZ_JAKRET010000003.1, read on the forward strand.
CAGTTCGAGCGTGCCGTTGCGGATCAGGTCGAGCAGCGTCTCATATTGATGGGTATAGGCCTGCAGGCGTTCATGGCCGAACGCACCCGCCCCGCCCTTGATCGAATGGACGCAGCGGAAGACGGCGTTGATCGTTTCCGAATCGCGGTCGCCGTCGCGCAGCGCCGCGAAATTGCCTTCCATCGCGGCAAGGCCTTCCTCGCACTCCTGAAAGAAGATCTGCTGAATTGCGTCGAGGTCCATGACGGGTCGCTCCGGATCAGGCGGCGAGAAGGGTGTCGAGGGCCGCCAGCGTCGCCATGTCGGCGAAGGCCGGGCTCGCGCCGACGATGGTGAAGTCGATATCCGCGGCCTCCGCCGCAGCTTCCCCGGCGGCGAGGACTTGCAGGCAGGCCTGGCCGATACGCTCGACGCCCGATGCGTCGAGGTGGATCGGCTGCCCCCCGTCGATGGCGGTGCGCAGCGTCTGGCGCAACGGGCCGGCGGCGGCGGTGTCGAGGACGGCAGCTAGGGCGATGGGCATGATCGGGTCCAATCGGAAGGAACGTTGGGGTCGCGCAGGACGCGCGGATCAGAATTCGGACCAGTCGTCCTCGTCGACGGCGGGCGCCGCCATCGGCGCGGCACTGCCGCCACCGGCCGCCATCTTCTTGCGCGACGAGCGCGCGATCTCGCGACCGACCTGTGCGGCGCGGGCCTGCAGCCGATGCACGGCGGTCGGCATTTGCGAGATGTGGCCGCTATTGCCATGGCCATGGAAGCCCGACCCGATGGTGAAGCGGGCCACCTGTCGCGCCAGTTCCTGCGCCTCTTCGGCCAGGCTGCGGGCGGCGGCGGTCGCCTGCTCGACCATCGCGGCATTCTGCTGCGTCACGCCGTCCATCTCGCTGACCGCGGTGTTGACCTGTTGCAGACCCGTCGCCTGCTGATCGGCGGAGGTGGCGATGGTACCGACCAGCGTGCTGATCTCGCCGATGCGGGTGATGATGCGTTGCAGTGCCTTGCCGGTTTCGCTGACCAATTCGACGCCCATCGCGACCTGTTCGGACGAGGCGGTGATCTTGGCCTTCACGTCCTTGGCCGCATCGGCCGAGCGTTGGGCGAGCGCGCGGACCTCGCTGGCGACGACGGCGAAGCCCTTGCCCGCATCTCCTGCACGGGCCGCCTCGACCCCGGCGTTCAGCGCCAGCAGGTTCGTCTGGAACGCGATGCCGTCGATGACGCTGATGATGTCGCCGATCTCGGCGGAGGCGCGTTCGATGCCGTTCATCGCTTCGACCGCGCGACGGACGACGTCGCCCGACTGTTCGGCTTCGTCGCGAGTCTCGATGACCACCATGTTGGCGCGGCTGGCGCCGGTGGCGGTTTCCTTCACCGTGCTGGTAATCTGGTCCATCGCCGCGGCGGTTTCCTCGAGGCTCGCTGCCTGCTGCTCGGTGCGCTGCGACAGGTCGTCCGACGCCTGGCGAATGTCGTTGGCGCCGTTGTTGATGCCGCTGGTCGCGTCGCGCACGGCCGACAGCACTTCGGACACCGCATCCATCGCTGCGTTGAAGTCGATGCGCAGCCGTTCGTAATCCGCCGGGAAACTCTGTTCGATGCGATAGGTGACGTCGCTGGCCGCAAGGCGCGACAGCCCCTGGCCGAGCGAACCGACGACCTGTTGCTGCGCGGCGGCGGCTTCCTTCACGACGCGGCCGTTTTCGCGGAACACTTCCATCGCATGCGCCATGCGGCCGACGCAGTCGCGATGATCGGCAAAGCCGATCGGCGTGGTGAAGTCGCCCTGGGCGATTCCCTCCATCCGCTCGACGGTTCCGACATAGGGATCGCAGACGATCTTACGGAACAGCATGGCCAGCAATATGGCGACGGCGACCGTCGCGCCGGTGATGCCCAACGCCGCCATCTCGCCGAACGTCCCGTTGACCACCAGCACGGTCGTAGCGAACGGGACGCATGTGAGCGCAACGTACACAATTCCCATAACCATGAATTTGGCCCGGATCGGCGCGTCCTTGCTGAACCACTTCATCGTCAACCTGCTCCCCGATACGACTGCGCAAGACGACGCTGTCGTATCGAATCAGGGGTTCTAGAGCGGACGCAATAATTTACGGTTAACGGCGGAAATCCGCCGTTTCCGGCTCGTCACACGGGTCCGCAAAAATAAAATGGATAAAAGATAATATCTTAGTCAACGCCAATTACAATGTTATCATATTGACAACGCTAGACATGATGGTAGCGGTACCAAAGCCGGATCGTCCGGTAAGAATGATGGACGGATCGAACCGTCAGAACCAGCTAGGGGAGATTTCGCATGAAGGGTCACCTTCTTCACACGCTCGCGCGCACATCGTCGACGATTGCGCTCGCCGCCTTGTTCGCAGCACCGGGCGTCGCCACCGCGCAGACCGCCGACACCGCCACCAATGCCCAGCCGGGCGCGACCGACGGAACGCAGGGCAGCGTCGCCCAGCCGACCGGGCAGGACCCGGTGCAGGAAGATGGCGGCGAAATCGTCGTCACCGGCATCCGCGCGTCGCTGAACCGGGCGATCGACATCAAGCGCAATTCGGCGGGCGTCGTCGATGCCATCTCGGCCGAGGATATCGGCAAGTTTCCCGACACCAACCTCGCCGAGTCGCTTCAGCGCATCACCGGCGTGTCGATCAACCGCGTCAATGGCGAAGGGTCGCAGGTTTCGGTCCGCGGCTTTTCGGGCGGGTTCAACCTCGTCACCCTGAACGGCCGCCAGCTTCCCGCCTCGAACGTCGACACCAGCGGCGCGGGCGATTTCGCGCGCGGCACCGGGCGTTCGTTCGACTTCCAGAATCTCGCCTCCGAGGGCGTATCGGCGCTGGAGGTCTACAAAACCGGCCGCGCCGCCATCCCGTCGGGTGGCATCGGCGCGGCGATCAACGTCGTCACCCGCAAGCCGCTGGACGCCCGCGAGACCGGCGTCACCGGATCGTTCGGCGTGAAGGCGCTGCACGACGTCAGCACCATGGCCGGCGAAGGCGCCCGCGTCCTGCCCGAAGTGTCGGGGCTGCTCAGCTGGCGCAACGACGGGCGCAGCATCGGCCTGTCGGTATTCGGCAGCTATCAGCGCCGCGACAGCACCTCGGCACAAAGCGCCCCCAATTATTTCACCGTGGTCCCAACCGCCGATGTGCTCAATCCCGCCGGCCCCTATGTCAACGGCCAGACGCAGATCGGGAACCGGCCGACGACCGAATTCACGCTGATCCCCAACGACAGCCGCTATCAGTTCTCCGAAAACAAGCGTGAGCGCATCAACGGGCAGGCGGTGCTGCAACTCGCCCCTACCGAACGCCTGACCTTCACCGCCGATGCGCTGTTCGCGCAGAACCGGCTGGAGGAGCAGCGCAGCGAGCAGACCAACTGGTTCAACCGCCCGTTCGGCGAGATCCGCTTCAACGGCAACGACGTGATCGCGACGCCCGATTTCATCTCGGAATCGATCAACGGCGTGAAGGATCAGGGCTTCGAACAGCAGTTCCGCGCGACCAAGACGCAGCTGCAATCCTACGGCCTGAACGGCAAGTGGGAGATGACCGACAATCTGACGCTGAACCTCGATGGCTATCATGCCGTGTCGAAGTCGACGCCGGACGCCGCCAACGGCACGTCGGTCACGCTGGTTTCGCTCGGTGCGCCGGTCATCGACAGCCAGGCGATCGATTACAGCAGCGGCTTCCCCCGCGTCACGCAGACGATCAACGATACGATCAACGGCAACGGCAACGGCGTCCTCGATCTGGGCGATCTCGGTACGCAAATTTCGCGCACCAACACCGCGACCCAGCGGCAGCGGATCAATGGCGGTCGCGCCGATCTCGGCTGGGATCTGGGCGGTGGCAGCCGGTTCGACTTCGGCGGTACCTATACCGACGCGCAGATGACCAGCGCCCGCGTGCAGACGCAGCAGCAGCTCGGCGACTGGGGCATCACCGATCCGGGCATCGTCCAGCGGCTGGCGTCGAATGTCGTCAAGACCTTCTGCCTCGACTGCAAGTTCGACACGTTCAGCCCGGCCGACACGCGCCGCACCGCATTCCGCGGCAATGCGGTGGTGCTGAACGACCTGTTCTCCAACTTCTACGCTGCCAATGCGATCAACACGACCGCCAACGATTTCGACACCGTCGGCGAAAAGATCTGGGGCGTGTACGGCCAGATCACGTGGAAGGGCGAGATTGCCGGCCGCACCGCGAACCTCGTCTTCGGCACCCGCTATGAAGAGACCAAGGTGCGCTCGACCGCGCTGCAGGCGGTGCCCTCGGCGATCAAATGGGACGCCGACAACGACTTCTCGTCGGTGATCTCGGCCACATCGTCGACCGTTACGCAGCGCGGCAGCTATACCAACCTGTTGCCGGCGGTCGATTTCAATATCGAGGTGTTCGACAACTTCATCGCCCGCGCCTCGGCCAGCCGTACGCTCGCCCGTGCCGATTATGGCAACCTGTTCGCATCGACCACGGCGGGTCCCCCGACCCGGCCGGTCGCGCTGGGCGGCCGTCCGACGGGTACGTCGGGCAATGCCGGGCTGCTGCCGCTGGTTTCCGATAACTTCGACGTGTCGGTGGAATGGTATTACAAGCCGTCGAGCTATGTCTCGCTCGGCTTCTTCGACAAGCGGGTGCGCAACTTCATCGGGACCGGCGTCTTCAATCGCAGCCTGTTCGACCTGCGCGATCCGTCGTCGGGTGCGGCGGGCACGCGGTCGGGCACGGCGGCCGACCGGCTGCGCGCACTGGGCGCCGACCTCAGCGACGTCAACCTGTTCACCTATACCGCGCTGCTCAGCCAGAATGGCGGCAATACCGCACAGGCCGACGCTAATTTCCAGGCGAACCGGAATGCGGCGGGCGCGCTGAACCAGGATTACGTCAACAGCATCCTGCAATCGGTCGACATCTTCGCCAATGGCGACGATCCGCTGTACGACTTCGCGGTGTCGCAGCCGGTCAACAACCGCGACGGCCATATCTATGGCTTCGAACTGGCCGGGCAGCATTTCTTCGGCAATACCGGCTTCGGTGTGCAGGCGTCGTACACCAAGGTCTATGGCGACGTGAATGCCGACATCGCCGCCGACCCCAGCGTCAACGTCTTCGCGCTGACGGGGCTTGGCGACAGTGCCAACGGGTCGATCATCTATGACAAGAGCGGGCTGTCGGCGCGCGTGTCGTACAACTGGCGCGACAAGTTCCTTGCCGCGACCAATCAGGGCGACAGCCGCAACCCGTTGTTCGTCGCCCCGTTCGGGACGCTCGACTTCAACATCAGCTACGACCTGAACGATCGCATGGCGCTGTCGATCGAGGGCGTGAACCTGACCAGCGAGCCGTTGGTGCAATATGGCCGCGACCGCAACGCGCTGGTGTTCGCGCAGGAGCTGAAGCCGCGCTTCCTGCTGGGGGCCCGCTACCGCTTCTGATCGCGGTCAAGTGACTGGAAAGGGCCGTCCGCATCCCGGACGGCCCTTTCCATCGCGACCGGCGCTTCCTACCGTGGCGTCCTGCTGCCCAAAGGATCGCGATGCCCAACCCCGTGCCGCTCAACAATGTCGATCATCACGACCTGACCGTCGCGGTGGAGCATGCCGCCGCCCATGGCGATGCGGTGAATCAGGTACTGCTGTTCCCCAACGAGTTCGAGGCGGCGCAGCGCGACTATCCGATCCTGTTCCGGCGCGACGATCGCGGCGGCATCTACGCCGTCGCGCTGCTCGGCCTCGACCCGGACGACAATCTCTTTCTCGGCTCCGACGGTGTCTGGTCGGCAAGCTATGTTCCCGCCGTCCGCCAGCGCGGGCCGTTCGCTCCCGATCCGTCGGGCGACGGCGTGCGCGTCGATCTCGACGATCCACGGGTTCGCCGCGACGGTTCGGGCGAGCCGCTCTATCTGCGTCATGGCGGCACGGCGCCCTATCTCGCCCATGTCGAGGCGGTGCTGGGTGTCATCCGCGAGGGGCAGGCGATCAACGCCCCGCTGTTCGCGGCATGGCAGGCCGCCGAATTGTTGCGCCCGACCACGATCGAGGTCGATCTGGGCGATGGGCAGACCTGCGCCATCGCCGACATACTGGTCATCGCCGACGACCGGCTCGATGCGCTGGATGCGGAGACGCTGGCGACGCTGCATCGTAGCGGCGCATTGCGGGCGGCGTTCATGGCGTCGGCGTCGCTCGACAATATCCCCCGGCTGATCGAACGGCGGCAGCGGCGGCACGGCACATGACCACGCCCCGCGCCGTCCGGTCGATCGCGGCGAGCGTCGACTGGTCGCCGGCGGCATTGGTCGCGGCGAACGAGCCAGTCGTGCTTCGCGGCCTTGCCGCCGACTGGCCGCTGGTCGCAGCAGGACAAGGCGGCGTCGACAGCGCCGTCGCCTATCTCAAGCGCTTTGATGGCGGACGACCGGTCGTTGCCTTTACCGGCGATGCGGCGATGGGCGGCCGCTTCTTTTACCGCGACGATTTCAGCGGCTTCAATTTTGACGCGGCTCGCACCGGCCTGTTCGCCTGTCTCGACCGGATCGTCGGCGGGCTGGACGATCCCGCCGCCCCCGCCATCTATGTCGGGTCGACCGACCTCGACCTCTACCTCCCCGGCCTGCGCGGCGAGAACGACCTGCCCTGGCCCGCCGGCCCGCCCGCGCCGATGGTCAGCATCTGGATCGGCAACCGCACCACCGCCGCGACCCATTACGACATGTCGAACAATCTTGCCGCCTGCATGGTCGGGCGGCGGCGCTTCACCCTGTTCCCGCCCGATCAGGTCGCGAACCTCTATCCCGGCCCGCTCGAACCCACGCCCGGCGGACAGGTGATGAGCATGGTCGATCTGCGCGCGCCCGATCTCGACCGCTTCCCCCGCTTTGCCGAGGCGCTGGCCCATGCGCAGGTGGCGGAACTGGAACCGGGCGACGTGCTGTTCTACCCGGCGCTGTGGTGGCATAATGTCGAGGCGTTGTCGCCGTTCAACGCCATGATAAATTACTGGTGGAACGACGCCCCCGCCTTTGCCGACAGTCCGATGACGACGCTGCTCCACGCAATGCTGTCGCTTCGTGAACGCCCGGCGGCGGAGCGGGCGGCCTGGGCGGCGATGTTCGACCATTATGTGTGGAGCGGTGGCGACGACGCCCGCGCGCATCTGCCGCCCGCCATTCAGGGCGACCTCGCCCCGCTCGATGATACAGCCGCCCGCCGGTTACGCGCGCGCTTGCTCCAGAGGCTGAACCGATGACCCCCATGCGGATCGTGATCGCGGGCGGCGGCACCGCCGGCTGGCTCGCCGCCGCGCTGCTCACCCGGCAGCTATCGTCGCTGGTCGAGGTGACACTGGTCGAATCTGAAGAGATTGGCACGGTCGGCGTCGGCGAAGCGACGATCCCGACGATCCGCTCGTTCCATGCGCTGCTCGGCCTCGACGAAGCCGAGTTCATGGCCGCGACCGGTGCCAGCTTCAAACTGGGCATCGCGTTCGAACACTGGGCGCGCGACGGCGACCGCTATCTCCATTCGTTCGGCGAGGTCGGGCGATCGACCTGGATGGGCGATTTCCAGCATTTCTGGCTGGAAGCACGCGCACAGGGGGCAGCGGCACCGATCGGCGCCTATTGCCTCGAACACGAAGCAGCCGAGGCCGGGCGCTTCGCGACCGGTCCCGACGCGCCGCTCAACTACGCCTATCACTTCGATGCGGGCCGCTATGCCGCCTATCTGCGCCGCCGCAGCGAGGCGCAGGGGCTGACCCGTATCGAAGGCAGGATCGACCGGGTTGAGCGCGATGGCGAAAGCGGCGACGTCGCGGCACTGGTCCTCGATGACGGACGAAGGGTCGCGGGCGACCTGTTCCTCGACTGCACCGGTTTCCGCGCGCTGCTGATCGAACACGCGCTGGGCGTGGGGTTCGAGGATTGGAGCCATTGGTTGCCGACCGACCGCGCGCTGGCGGTGCAGACCGCGGCTACCGGCCCCGCCCCGCCCTATACCCGCGCCATCGCGCACGATGCCGGATGGCGCTGGCAGATTCCGCTGCAACACCGGGTCGGCAACGGACTGGTCTACAGTTCGCGCCACCTGAGCGACGACGCCGCGCGCGACCGGTTGCTCGCGGCGGTCGACGGACAGACGCTGACCGAGCCGCGCCTCATCCGCTTCCGTACCGGGCGACGGCGGGCGACATGGGAGCGCAATTGCGTCGCGCTCAGCCTGTCGAGCGGCTTCGTCGAACCGCTCGAATCGACCAGCATTCATCTGGTGATGATCGCGCTGACCCGCCTGATCCAGCTGCTTCCCTTCGGCCATCCCGGCGACGCCGCCCGCGCCCGTTTCAACGACCAGTCGCGCCGCGAGATCGAAGCGGTACGCGACTTCGTGCTGCTGCATTATCATCTGAACCAGCGGCCCGAACCCTTTTGGCGGGAACGCCGCGAAATCACGCCGCCCGATACGCTGGCGGAGCGTATCGCGCTGTTTGCCGAAGGCGCCCATGCCTATCAGTCGGCCGACGACCTGTTCCGCGTCGGATCATGGCTACAGGTGATGCTCGGCCAGCGGCTGGCGCCGGCGGCGCACCATCCGCTGGCAAAAATGATGCCGCCGGGGCAACTGGCCGCCGTGCTGGGTGACCTGCAGGGCGGAATCGCAGCGCGCGTCGCCACCTTGCCGCCGCATCAGCAGTTCCTCGACAGCTATTGCCGCAGCGATGCATGACGATGTCGTACGACAATCAGCCGCGTCGATAGGGATTATGGATATTGTCGAGCCATCCCGCCATGGTGCGCGACGCCGGCGATACCGTTCCGCGCGGGCGGCGGGCGGCGACGATGTCGATCTTCACACCCTCGAAATGCAGTCCGGCCCGCCCGCCCTTGGCCCAGCGCACGGTCGCTTCGACATGGTGGACGGTCCCCATGGTGATCAGCACGCGATCACCCGGCATCAGTTCCGCCGGGTTGTCGATACAGGCACCCGTTTCCGACAGGTTGCGGACCCGACATTCGACGACCTGATCGCTGGTTTCGACGCGAGCGTTCAGGATCACACTATCCCGGCGCGATCGTTCGGCGGGCGTGGCGGCATCATCTTCGTTCATGACGACGACATCCTGTCAGATCGTCGGTCAACGCTGGGTTAACCAGCGTCCGTGAAATTGGTGCCCCTGGCCGGGCTCGAACCAGCACTCCTTTCGGAATCCGATTTTGAGTCGGACGCGTCTACCAATTTCACCACAGGGGCACGCAGCAGGTCCGTTAGCGCAAGGCGATCACGCCTGCAACCGTCAGGAAAAGACCTGATCGATATCGGCCGAACCATAGGGATCCTTGGGATCAGGGCCGAAGCGGTTCGGTCCGGGCGTTCCGTCGCTGACGTACAGGACGAACAACCAGATCCAGCCGATGATGGGCAGGAACACCAGCAACATCCACCATGCCGATCGATCGGTGTCGTGCAGCCGCCGAAACGCGACGGTGAACCCTGGAATGAGCAGCGCAAGCGACGCGATCAGGTTCAGCGGCCCGCTACCATCCCATCCCAGTCCGATGATCGCGTCCACGATCGACGTGGCGATGCCGACGACGAACGAAAACAACGTGAACATCCAATATTCCATCCGGCGCGACCGGCCGCGAACCTCGAAATACCGCCGCAACGGCAGCAACATCCACTCCATCACCATCCCCCTGTTTGTCGTTCTCAATGTGTTGCAACCCGGCTGTCACAACGCAATCATTCAATTGGTCGGAGCGCGCCGCCGATAGCTAAGCGCCTCTGCGACATGCGCCCGCCCGATCCCCTCCGCCCCCGCCAGATCGGCGATCGTCCGGCTGACCCGCAACACCCGGTGAAAGCCGCGCGCCGACAGCCGCATCGACTCCGCCGCCTGCGCCAGCAGTGTCCGTGCCGGCACGTCGAGCACCGCCACACGTTCGAGCACACCGCCATCCGCCTCGGCATTGGTCCGCACCCCATCGCCGGCATAGCGCTCGCGCTGCACCGCCCGCGCCGCCGCCACGCGCGCCGCGACCTCGGCCGATCCTTCGGCGGGCGGCGGCAGCACCAGATCGGCGGCGCTCACCGCCGCCATCTCGATCGCCAGATCGATGCGGTCGAGCAGCGGCCCCGACACCTTCGCCTGGTAATCGGCGGCACAGCGCGGTGCGCGGGCACAGGCAAGCGCCGGATCGCCCAGATGGCCGCACCGGCACGGGTTCATCGCCGCAATCAACTGCACCCGCGCCGGAAAGGTCACATGCGCATTGGCGCGCGCCACGCTGACCTGTCCCGTCTCCAGCGGCTGGCGCAGCGAATCGAGCACCGCCCGCTGGAACTCGGGCAGTTCGTCGAGGAACAGCACGCCCAGATGCGCCATGCTGATCTCGCCCGGCTTGACCCGCAGCCCGCCGCCCGTCAGCGCCGCCATCGACGCCGAATGATGCGGCGATCGGAACGGCCGCACCCGCGTCATCCGCCCGCCGGTCAACGTCCCCGCGACCGACGCGACCATCGACACTTCCAGCGCCTCGGCGGCATCCAGCGGCGGCAATATGCCCGGCAAACAGGACGCCAGCAGCGACTTGCCTGCCCCCGGCGGCCCGACCATCAGCAGGTTGTGGCCGCCCGCCGCCGCTATCTCCAGCGCGCGCTTGGCGGTTTCCTGCCCCTTTACCTGGGCGAGATCGTTGCCGCGCCACCCGTCCTCGGCCCCGCCGGGTTCGGGATTGCCGAGCAGTTGCTCGCCCTTCAAATGGTTGAGCAGCGACAGCAGGTCGGGCGCGGCGAGTACCGGCGTGCCGGCCCATGCCGCCTCCGCACCCTGTTCGGCGGGACAGATCAGCGACCGTCCCTCCCCGCTCGCCAGCATCGCCGCCAGCAGCACGCCGGGCGATCCCGCGATCCGCCCGTCGAGGCTCAGTTCACCAACGACCAGATAGTCGGAGAGCGTTTCGGCATCGACCACCCCCATCGCTGCCAGCAGGCCGAGTGCGATCGGCAGGTCGTAATGCGAACCTTCCTTGGGCAGGTCGGCAGGCGACAGGTTCACCGTGATCCGCTTGGGCGGCAGCGACAGCCCGATCGCGGCGATCGCGGCGCGGACCCGTTCGCGGCTTTCGCCCACCGCCTTGTCGGCCAGCCCGACCACGACGAACGCCGGGACGCCCGGTGCCAGTTGCACCTGCACCTCCACCTCCCGCGCCTCGAGTCCGAGATACGCCGCCGTCGATACGATCGCGACCATGAGTGCCCCTGTTCCCCTTGGGCCGCCGTGTCCCGCATCGGATCGGCGCGGTCAAGCGACCGGGCGTCGCAGCCGTCTTGAACCGGCAACACACGGGTGGCATGGCGACATATCATGCAGATCCTCCTCCTGGCGCTCGGTGCTTTGCTGATCCTCGCGACGCCGGTGGTCGCGGTGCTACCGGGACCGGTCGGGATCTTCACCTTCGCCGCCGGGCTGGCGCTGATCCTGCGCAACTCGCGCTGGGCGCGACGGCGCTACGCCCGGACCATGCGCCGCTTTCCCCGAACGCGTGCCCTGTCGGACCGGGCGCTGCGCCGGCCGAGCGCCAGACGGCGACGCGAACGGGCCGGGATCGCAACCTCCTCCGTTGACTTGGAAGTGGTGCATCGCTAAGGGGCTGACCACGCGGCCGCCGTCACTGGCGGCTTTTTACGTTCTAGCAGTTTGAATACCCGGGGAATGAGTGATGAAGCGGACTTTTCAGCCGAGCAACCTGGTACGGGCCCGTCGTCACGGCTTCCGCTCGCGCATGGCGACGCCGGGCGGCCGCAACGTGATCCGCGCCCGTCGTGCGCGCGGCCGCAAGAAGCTGTCGGCCTAAAGAAAATGCTTCGCCGCCGGGATTATCTGGCGGCGAATGCGGGACGCCGGGCCCCCATGCCCGGCTTCGTCCTGCTGGTGCGACCGCGCCGCGTGGACGAATTGGCCGAATCGCCCGATGCGATGCGAATCGGCATTACCGTATCGAAGAAGGTCGGCAACGCCGTCGTCCGTAACCGGATGAAACGGCGTTTCCGCGCGCTTGCCGCCGAAATGCTGCCCGAACTGGGCGTCGTCGGTGCCGATCACGTACTGATCGGGCGGGCAAGCGGCATCGAACGCCCCTTCGACGATCTCAAGGCCGATCTGACCAAGGCATTGCGCAAGGTCCGGCGGTGACCGGCGACGGCGAATCGCCCCGGCCGGGCATCGCCGCGCGCATGCTGATGCTGGTCGCGCGCGCGTGGCAATTGGGGCCGTCGCTGATCCTGCCGCCGTCCTGCCGCTATCAACCTTCCTGTTCGGCCTATGCAATCACCGCCATTGCCCGCTATGGCGCGGCAAAGGGGGGCTGGCTGGCCGCGAAACGCATCGCGCGCTGCCATCCCTGGGGCGGGCACGGCCACGACCCGGTGCCTTAGAGCCTGAGGATTTCGCGTGAAGAACGACCAGAAGAATTTCCTGCTGTTCGCGGTACTGGCTGCGCTGGTGCTGTTCGGCTGGCCGTACATCGCCAACCACTTCTTCCCGGCTGCCAACCCGCCGGTGACGAAGCTGGAGGACGGCAAGAGCAAGCCCATCGCCAATCCGGCGACCGATCCCGCCGCCGATACCGCGAACGCGATTCGCGACCGGGCGGTGGTCCTGCGCGAAACCCCGCGCATCGCGATCGAAACGCCCAGCGTGCAGGGATCGATCAACCTGCGCGGCGGCCGCATCGACGACCTCGTGCTGGTGAAGCACAAGGAAACCATCGCCGCCAATTCGCCGCCGGTGCGCCTGCTGTCGCCCTCGGGCACGGCCGACGCCTATTTCGCGCAGTTCGGCTGGAGCGGCACCGGCGTGTCGGCACCGCCCGCCGACGCGCTGTGGACCGCGACCGGCACGAAGCTGACCCCCCAGACCCCGGTCACGCTGTCGACCACCGTCGGCACGCAGCGTTACCAGATGCAGATTTCGGTCGATGACGGCTACATGTTCACCGTCCGCCAGAGCATCGCCAATGCCGGGCCGCAGCCGATCCAGGTCGCGACCTATGGCCTGCTCAGCCGCCGCGGCGCGCCCGTCGACAAGGATACGATGACGATCCAGGTCGGTCCGGTCTACGAAGCGGGCAACGGCGTGAAGTTCGACGTCGACTACAAGGACATCGACGAAGCCCCCGAGAGCTTCAACGCCAAGGGCGGCTGGCTCGGCTTCACCGACCATTACTGGATGACCGCGCTGATCCCCGATCAGGGCGTACAGCACACGCTGACGCTGAAGGGCGGCGACCAGCGGCATCAGGCCGATTATCGTTCGCCGACGCTGACCGCACTCGCGCCGGGACAGGCGTTGACGCAGAGCGTGCGCTTCTTCGCCGGTGCCAAGGAGAACAAGCTGCTCAACGCCTATGAGGCGCAGGGCGTCCCCTATTTCTCGCGTTCGATCGACTGGGGCTGGTTCCGCATCGTCGAGGAGCCGATCTTCGTCTATCTCGACTGGCTGTTCCGTCTGGTCGGCAATTTCGGCGTCGCGATCATCCTGCTCACCGTCACGATCCGCGGGCTGATGTTCCCGATCGCCCAGCGCCAGTTCGCGTCGATGGCGGCGATGCGCGCCATCCAGCCGAAGCTGAAGGCGTTGCAGGAGCGGTACAAGAACGACAAGCCGCAGCTGCAGCAGAAGATGATGCAGCTGTACAAGGAGGAGAAGGTCAATCCGGTCGCGGGCTGTCTGCCGACGCTGATCCAGATTCCGATCTTCTACGCGCTGTACAAGGTGCTGTTGCTGACCATCGAGATGCGGCACCAGCCGTTCGTCGGCTGGATCAAGGATCTGTCGGCGCCCGATCCGGCGACGATCCTGAACCTGTTCGGCTATCTCGACTTCACCCCGCCGCACTTCCTCGCGATCGGCATCGTGCCGGTGCTGCTCGGCATCTCGATGTACTTCCAGTTCAAGCTGAACCCGGCGCCGATGGACGACATGCAGAAGCAGGTCTTCGGACTGATGCCGTGGGTGTTGATGTTCATCATGGCGCCGTTCGCGGTCGGTTTGCAGGTCTACTGGATCACGTCGAACCTGCTGACGATCGCGCAGCAGCAGCTGCTCTATTCGCGGCATCCTGCGCTCAAACAGGCGGCCGCGAAGTGAACGATCTGCCGCCCCCGCCGCCGGGCGACGACCGCTTCGATCCCGAACAGATTGAAGCGGCGCGCAAGATCTTCGCAGGGCCGATCCAGTTCCTGAAGTCCGCGCCGTCGCTCGAGCATCTGCCGTCGCCGGACGTGCCGGAGATCGCCTTTGCCGGCCGGTCGAACGTCGGCAAGTCGTCGCTGCTCAACGCGCTGACCGGCCGCACCTCGCTGGCGCGGACCTCGGTCACGCCGGGGCGGACGCAGGAGCTGAACTTCTTCGACATCGGCACGCCGCTCAAACTACGGCTGGTCGACATGCCCGGCTATGGTTTCGCCAAGGCGCCCAAGGACATGGTCCGCAAGTGGCGCTATCTGGTGAACGATTATCTGCGCGGACGACAGGTGCTGAAGCGCACGCTGGTGCTGATCGATTCGCGCCACGGCATCAAGGATGTCGACCGCGACGTGTTCGAAATGCTCGACAAGGCGGCGACCAGCTATCGCATCGTCCTGACCAAGACCGACAAGATCAAGGCGACCGAACTCGACGACGTCTATGCCGCGGTCGGTGAGGAAGTCCGCAAGCGCCCCGCCGCGCACCCCGACGTCATCTCGACGTCGAGCGAGAAGGGCATGGGCATCGCAGAGCTGCGCGCGGCGGTGATCGAGTCGATCGGGTAAGGCTCGCCCCCATTCCCAATCACGTCACCCCAGCGCAGGCTGGGGTCTCTATGTGGCGGATGCTACGCGCTCCAACGGGCAGACCCCAGCCTGCGCTGGGTGACGCTCTCTGGGGAAACCTATCCCTGCCGCGACGCGAACAACCCCGCCCCCAGCGCCACCGCGCCGACCGACAGCGCACAGGCGACCATCATCAACACCCCATCACGCACCAGCAGCGCGATGCCGAACGCCATGATCGCCGCCATCGGCGCGGTACTGGCAAAGGGCAGTAGTTCGAGCGGCGGCACGGTCAGGCACAGCAGGATCACCGCGACCCCCGCGACCTTGACCATCGGCCCCCTGGTCAGTGCCGGCAGACGGCCATGGAACCATTTGTCCATCCGCTTCGCGATTGGCCGCGTCTTGTCGGCGACCTTGACCAGCTTCTCCCCCTTCAACCCCCGATTGGCGAGGAATCCCGGCAGCCACAGATGTTTGCGCCCGAACACCAACTGCACCGCCAGCAGGATCATCACCGCCGCCATCGCCGTCGGCAGCCCCGGAATGCCGCCGACCGGCGAGATGTCGATCATCGGAAAGATGATGAAGAATGGACCATAGGCACGCTGGCCGAGCGCCTCCAGCATGTCGCCCAGCCTCGCCTTGTCGTCGCCGGCCTGCTCGCCCAGTTGCTGCAACCGGTCGAGCACCTCGCCGACGCTATGCGGATCCCCGCTTCTGTCGTTATCCGCCATGGCATTGGCAACGGATCGTTTCGGTCGCGGTTCCAATGGCTCGACACGCCGGGAACGACGTGGCACGACCGCGCCCATGCTGAAGCTCATCATCGGGAACAAGGCCTATTCCTCCTGGTCGCTGCGCGGCTGGCTGGCGGCCAAGCTGTCGGGCCTGCCGTTCGAGGAGGTCGTCGTGCCACTCTACGACGCCGACTGGGACAAGCGCCGCGAGGGCGACGAGTTCGCGCCGTCGTCGGGCAAGGTCCCGATCCTGTGGGACGGCGATGAGATCGTCGTGTGGGACAGCCTCGCGATCGTCGAATATCTCAATGAAAAATCGGGCGGCGAGAAATTCTGGCCGGCCGATCCGGCGGCGCGCGCGATGGCGCGGTCGATGGCGGCGGAGATGCATTCGGGCTTTGCGCCGCTGCGCCGCAAGCACAGCATGAACGTCCGGCAGGTCTATGACCCGGTCCAGCCCGACGAGGACGTGTTGGCCGACCTGTCGCGCATCTACGAACTATGGGCGCAGGCGCGGGCGCGCTTCGGCCATGGCGGCGACTATCTGTTCGGCGAATTCGGCGCGGCCGACATCATGTTCGCGCCGGTCGCGACGCGGATCGTCACCTATTCGCTGCCCTGCCCGCGCTTCGCGATGGGGTACATCATCACCCTCATCAACCATCCCTGGATGCAGGACTGGATCGCCGCCGCGCAGGAAGAGGAATGGGTGCTGGAACAATATGAGCAGCCGGTAAAGTAACTCCTTCCCGGCATGGGGAGGGGGACCGCCGCGAAGCGGTGGTGGAGGGCGATCGCCCCGCAACGCCACTCTTGCGTATGCCGACGCCCCCCTCCACCAGCTTCGCTGGTCCCCCTCCCCGTGCCGGGAAGGAGTTACGCCAGAAACGCCGCAATCGCGTCGCCGAGTTCCTTCTTCACCACCGCACTCATGTGGTTGCCCGGCGTCTCGACCAGCCGCGCATCGGGCAGCAGATCGGCGAGCGCCCGGTGGCTGCCATTATCGTCGTCCTCTTCCCCCGCCAGCACCAGCACCGGCTGCGCGATCCCGGCAAGTTCCGCGCGCGAGGTATCGACGAAGGTATCGAGGATGCCGAGCAACGCCACCGGATCGCCGCCGGTGGTCTTCAGGAACGCCTCGGCCATCCATTCGCTCGATCCACGCTCGAAACTGCCGAGATTGGTCAGGATGCGGCGGAAATGCGCCGCGCGCCGCCCGGTGTCGAGCAGTCCCTCCAGCCCCATGCCGCTCAGCACCAGCCGGCCCGGCGTCGCCCCCATCGCCACCATCCGCACCGACGTCCGCGCACCGAGCGAATAGCCGCCCAGATCATAGTCGGTCAGCCCAAGATGCTCGATCAGCGCCATCCCGTCCTTGGCCAGCGCATCGGGCGGATAGGCGGCGGCATCATGCGGCCGGGCGCTCAGTCCATGTGCGCGCAGGTCGGGCAGGATGACCCGACGCCCCAGCGCCGCGACCTTCGCGGCATGGCCATATTTCACCCAATTGGTCTGCGCATCGCTGAAATAGCCATGGATCAGCACCACCGGCCGCCCCTCGCCCAGTTCGGTCCAGGCGATCTCGACCCCGTCGAAACTGGCGAAGCGGTGGGTCACGGGTTCAGGATGGGCCAAGTGCGTTCTTCCAGCGTTCGACAGTCGGAGGATGTTCGTCCGCGCGATATTCGGGCAGGCCACGCGTGTCGAGCCATTGCGGGTGCCAACTTTCGACTCCGAAATGGTGGTGCGGCCGGAACCGCGCCGGTTCGTCGAAGCTGCCGATCGTCAGGTCGAGATTGTCGCCATCGGGGAATTCGAAGCTGATCGGCGTCCCGCATTCCCGGCAAAATCCGCGCCTTGCGATCGGCGACGATGCGTACAGGTCCGGCCGTCGTTCCCATGCCACGTCGCGCTTGGCGAGGTTCTTGAACGCGATCGACACGCCGCCGGTCGCCCGCTGGCACATGCGACAATGGCACAGATAGGCCGAATCGTCGCGGATCGTCGCCGTGTAGCGGATCCGCCCGCACTGACACCCGCCCGATACCACTTCGGCCATGCGACGTCCTTTCGTTGCAAATCACAAACCGGGCGACCCGGCACCGGTTCCCGCCACGATCCATAGCGCGTCGGACCCATCTGAATTAGCTGCTTCACCTGCCCCCCGAAGCAGGATAGTAACCCACGCAACAAAACAACAACGGGGAGGATGCCGGCCTGACCGGAGACCAACGCCATCGCCCCCGCCCTGCCCAATAGCGCCGTTCCGCACAGCCGGTCCGAAGACGTCTATGCCATCATCGTCGGGTGCGTGATGATCGCGCTCGGGCTGGCGCTGCTGCGGGCGGCGGGGCTGGTGACCGGCGGCATCGCCGGGGTCGCGCTGCTGGTATCCTATCTCGTGCCGCTGCCGACCGGCGTGTTGTTCACGCTCATCAACATCCCGTTCTTCCTGTTCGCCAAGCGCGCGATGGGGACGCGGTTCATGCTGCGCACGATCGCCGTCAATGCCGGCATCGCGCTGTTCTCGACCATGGCACGCTACGGCTTCCGCATCGTCGAGGTGCATCCCGCCTTTGCCGCGATCGCCGGGGGGACCGTCATCGGCATGGGCATCCTCGCGCTCGCCCGTCACGACGCGGGTGTCGGCGGCACCGGCGTGGTCACCTTATGGCTGCAACGGACCCGCGGCTGGAATGCCGGGCGCACCCAGATCGCGATCGACCTCGGCATCCTCGCGGCATCGTTCGCGGTGGTGGCACCGGTGCAGGTGGCATGGTCGGCACTCAGCGCCGCGGCGATCAGCGGCATTCTGATCGCATGGCACCGGCCGGGTCGCTATACCGGCTATTGACGGTTACGCGTTCAGCGCAGCCCCGCCGTGATCGCGCAGCATCGCCGCTGCACGCTCGGTCGCGGCGCGAATATCGTCGGCCAGCGATTTCACCTCGCGCGCGACGACCGCGAAGCCGGTGCCCGCTTCCCCCGCCCGCGCCGCTTCGATCGCGGCGTTCAGCGCGACCAGCCGGGTCTGGGCAGTGATGTCGCCGATCGACGCGACGATGCCCGCCAGCTGCGTCATCGCCGATTGCAGCGCCTCCTTCTGCCCCTCCAGCGCGGTGCGGAAGCGGTTGCCCTCTTCCAGCCGCGCTTGCACCTCATGCTCCAGCGCAATCTGCCGGGTCATGTCGGTCGCGATCTTGACGATCTTCGACGGGCGCCCCTGCTCGTCGAGCACCGGGTTATAGGTCGCCTGCAACCACACGTCGCGCCCGTGCCGGTCGATCCGCCGGTATAGCCCGCCCTCGAACGCACCCGCGGCCAGCTTCCGCCAGAGCGCGGCATAGGCTGGCGAGATACCGTCGGCGGGCGTGCAGAAGATGCGATGGTGCCGGCCGACGATCTCGGCCAGCCCATAGCCCATCGTGGCGAGGAACGTGTCGTTCGCCCACCGGATCGTGCCGTCGAGCGCGAACTCGATGACTGCCTGCGAACGACAGATCGCTTCCCATGCACCCTGATGCACGGCATCGTCGCGAACGGGTCCCGTATCCATGCGCAAAATATACCGCGGACTGGTTAACGACCCTTTAGGAACTGCCTGCCGTTTGTGACGAACTATGTCCGTCTGCGGACCATCAGTCCTTTTTCAGGTGCCGGCGTCCCAGCAATTCCGCAATCTGCACCGCGTTCAGCGCCGCGCCCTTGCGCAGATTGTCGGACACGCACCACAGGGCCAGCCCGTTCTCGACGGTCGAATCCTCGCGCACGCGGCTGACATAGGTGGCAAAGTCGCCGACGCATTCGATCGGCGTCGCGTATCCGCCGTCCTCCCGCTTGTCGACCAGCATGATGCCCGGCGCCTCGCGCAGGATCTTCTGCGCGTCCTCGGCCGACAGTTCGTTTTCCATCTCGATGTTGATGGCCTCGCTATGGCCGACGAACACCGGCACGCGGACGCAGGTCGCGACGACCTTGATCTTGGGATCAAGGATCTTCTTGGTCTCGACCACCATCTTCCATTCTTCCTTGGTCGACCCGTCGTCGAGGAAGCTGTCGATATGCGGGATCACGTTGAACGCGATCTGCTTGGTGAACTTCTTCGGTTCCGCCGAGTCACCGACGAAGATGTTGCGGCTCTGTTCGAACAGCTCGTCCATCCCCGCCTTGCCCGCGCCCGACACCGATTGATAGGTGGCGACGACGACGCGCGTGATCTTCGCGGCGTCGTGGATCGGCTTGAGCGCCACGACCATCTGCGCGGTCGAACAGTTGGGGTTGGCGATGATGTTGCGCGCCTTGTACCCGTCGATCGCCCCGGGGTTCACTTCGGGCACGATCAGCGGCACGTCGGGATCCATCCGGTACAGCGACGAATTGTCGATCACCGTACAGCCCGCGGCGGCGAACTTCGGCGCATAGACCTTGGTCGCCTCGCTGCCGATCGCGAACAGCGCCATGTCCCATCCGGCCGGATCGAAATGCTCGATGT
The DNA here is from genome assembly GCF_022664395.1 of Sphingomonas lacusdianchii. Lineage (GTDB taxonomy): Bacteria > Pseudomonadota > Alphaproteobacteria > Sphingomonadales > Sphingomonadaceae > Sphingomonas > Sphingomonas lacusdianchii. The sequence continues at coordinate 109,186 of NZ_JAKRET010000003.1, forward strand.
TCTGGATCTTGTACTGTTTGCCGGTCTCGCCGAAATCGGCCATCTCGCCCGCCGAGCGTGACGATGCCAGCACCGCCAGGTCGTCGATCGGAAATTCGCGCTCGGCCAGGATGTTCAGCATTTCGCGACCGACATTGCCGGTCGCCCCGGCGACGACTACCCGATAACCCACTCGACTTCTCCGCGATCAAATCTTGCGCGCGGCATACCGGTTCTGCACCTTTTGTAAAGTCACGCCGCCGCCAGCGTCGGCCCGGGCAGCACCTCCGCCGGCCCGCGCGGGTGGCGGAACGGCTGGCGCTGCCAGTAGGCGAGGCTGCGCCACGCCCATTCGAGCGGTCCCATCGCGAAGAACCGCGCGTAGACAAGCGCCGTCACGGTGCTGACGATGATTACGCCCGTGGCGATGGCGAATTGCCCGGCATGGCCGAAACGACCCCACAGGTTGAAGCCATAGGGCGCGAACAGGATGTGCAGGCCGATGATCTGTTCGAGGAAATAGACCGAGAACGCCATGCGCCCGACCGTCTTGAACGGTGCCAGCACCCGCGCACCCGTGGCGGACTTCATCGCCAGGTTGACCAGCGCGACATGGCCAATGCTGACCGCGATCCGCGCCGCTTCCTCGGTGATCCAGATCGTCTTGGCCGTCGGCAGGAAGGGCAGCACCTCCGCCACCCCGACGGCGCGGGCGGTGATGCCGAACCCATAGGCGGCAAGGGTCAGCCCCAGATAGAAGCGCGCCGTGCGGCCGCCCTGAATGACCCGCCATTTCCACAGCGCGATGCCGATCAGCATCATGCAGAACGCCTCGACGACCGCGATCGCGATAAAGCCCTTGCCGACCATGAACGTCATCCAGCCATTCCAGCCGAAGCTGGCATAGGGCAGCCAGCCGCCGGCATGCGCCTTGCGCTCCTTGACCAGATCCTTCGCCATCTTCGCGTTCGGCTGGCGCTTGGCGAGTTTCTGGTTCCATTCGGCCAGCGCCTTGGCGTCGTCCTTCGCGACCGGACGGCCGGCGGCCTGCGCCGCCTCGGCACGCTCGACCTTTGCCTGCATCGCCAGCCGGGGAATATATTCTATGGTGCCGCCGACCGCCGTGAACATCGCGAACAGGCTGCCAATGGCGACCAGCGCCTTCGGTCCCAGCAGGCGGAACGGGAACAGGAACAGCGACGCCAGCGCATAGATGGTCAGGATGTCGCCGACCCACAGCACGACGAACACGTTGACCAGTCCGAAGAACAACAACCACAAGGTCCGGCGATAGAAGAGATCGGCGACCGCGACCGGCCCGTCGGGACGCATCGCCCGCGCGGTCAGCACCATGGAGCCCGCACCGAACAACAATTCGAGCGTGCCGCGCTGCGTCCCTTCGAGGAAGATGAAGACGAAACTCCACGCGAACTTGTCGATCGGCGTCCAGCCGATCCAGCGCAGATCGGCAAACAGCTTGGTGATCGGCGACGCCTGCGACGCGATGTTCATGTAATAGATGGCGAGGATGGCCAGTCCGCGCAGCACGTCCAGCACGTCGATCCGCGCCCGCCCGGTGACCGGCGCGATCCCGATGACAGCTTCCCCCATCGTCCGACTCCCCCAAGTCCTCGGCCGTCAGGCTAGGCTTGGGGAAAGTCGGGCGTCAATACTTCGTTCAGAGGTTACTTCTCGACGACTTGCCGGTCGAGGAAATCGAGGATCGTCTTCCACAGATGTTCGCTGATGCCGGGACCGCCGACCCGGTGCGTCTGCCCCGGATACAGCATCAGTTCGAACGGCGTCGCCGATTTCTGCATCGCCGCCATCATCGCGGTCGAATGTTCGAGCACGACGTTATCGTCGGCCATGCCGTGGATCAGCAGCAGCGGATCCCTGATCTTCGCTGCATCGGGCACCGCCGCCGACGCGGTATAGGCATCGCCCACGACGCGCGGATCGCCCATATAGCGCTCGGTATAATGGGTATCGTACAGCTCCCAGCGCGATACCGGCGCGCCCGACACGCCCGCGGCGAACACCCCCGGCGCCTTTTCGAGCATCTTCAGCGTCATATAGCCGCCATAGGACCAGCCATAGGTCGCGATCTTGTCCGGCGCGACGAACGGCAGCGTCTTCAGATAGTTCGCCCCGGCGATCTGGTCGTCGACCTCGACCGTCCCCATCGCCTGATGAATCTGATCCTCGAACACCTTGCCGCGCTCGGGCGATCCGCGATTGTCGATCTCGAACCATATCCAGCCGCGGTCGACCAGATATTGCCGCAGCGCCCCGCCCCAGGCGCGCTTCACCACCTGGCTTCCCGGGCCACCGTAATGCGAGAAGAACACGGGGTAGCGCTTGCCCGGCTCCAGCTTCGGCGTGATCATGTTCCAGTAGAGCGTCGAACCGTCCGCCGCGTTGATCGTGCCGAACTCGGTCGGGCGGTGGCTGGCGACATAGGGCGCATACGGATGATCGCCGGTCAGCGCATTCTCATTGATCCACGCGATCCGCTTGGCGGCGGTATCGGCCAGATAGGTCTGCGCCGGCTGGTCGGGGTTGGAACGCGACACGATCAGCCGCGACGCCTTCCCATCCATCGATGCGCTGTACGACCAGCCGCGTTCGGTCAGCCGGGTGATGGCATTGGGCCGGTTCAGATCGACGCGGTACAGCTGCCGCTCCAGCACATCGTCCTTGTTGGCGAGGAAATAAATGCGCCCCTTCGCCTCATCGACCCCGGCCAGATCGGACACCATCCATTTGCCGCTGGTCAGCTGCGTCCATTTGCCGCCCTTCCAGCGGTAGAGATGCGCATAGCCGTCACGCTCCGACGACCAGATCAGGCTACCGTCCTTCATCGCGTGATAGGCGTTGGACAGGTTGACCCAGCTTTTCGGCCCGCTCTCCTCGCTGAACAACAGTGTCGCCGCGCCCGTCGCCGGATCGACGCGCAGCATGTCGAGCTTCGTCTGCGACCGGTTCTGCCGCTGGACCAGCAGCGCCTTGCCATCGGGCGTCCAGTCGACCCGCGCCAGATAGATATCGGGATCTGGGCCGAGATCGACCTTCACTTTGCCCGACCCATCGGGCTTCATGACATATAGTTCGACCAGCACGTTGGCCGTCCCAGCTTTCGGGTAGCGCTGCTGATAGATGCTGGTTCCCTCGGCCCCGATCGCCGATCGGGTGACGATGCCGACCGGAGCCTCGTCGAAGCGTTCGACCGCGATCAGTCGGTCGTCGGGCGACCACCAATAGCCGGTGCGCCGGTCCATTTCCTCCTGCGCGACGAACTCCGCCTCGCCGAAATGGACCGTGTCCTTGCCCTCGGTCGTGACCGGCGTCTCCTGGTCCGTCTTGAGGTCGAGCGTCACCAGATTCTGGTCGCGCACGAAGCTGACATAGCGCCCCTCGGGGCTGACCACCGGGTTCAGCTCACCGCTCTCGCTGTTGGTCAGCCGCCGGACATTGCCGTCGATCGACGCCAGATACAGGTCGCCGTCCAACGGCACGAGGATCGACTTGCCATCGGGCGCCCAGTCATAGGCGAGGATGCCGCGTTTGCCGGTCAGCGACCGGTCGCGCTCGCGCTGCATCTTCTCCGCCTCGGACAGCGCGGCGCCGGTGCCGACCTTCTTCGAATCGACCAGCATCCGCCATTCGCGGCTGGTCGTGTCCATCGCCCACAGGTCGAACCGCTCGCGTTCGTCGGCACGGTTGCGCAGCAGCGTCACATATTTGCCGTCGGGCGACAGCCGCAGATTCTGCGGCGCGGCACCGTTCAGATCGGGGCTGGCAAAGACGCGTTCGAGCGTCAGATCCCCTGCCTTCGCCGCCTCGCTCACCGCCGCCGGCGCTGCCGGTTCACTCGCCATGCCAGCCTGCCCCAATGCCAGCAACGCCGCACCCATCAACCATTTGACCATATTGCCCCATATGTCCTGCGGTGAAACCGCGCCGATCGTAACAACGGTTATCGCTTCACAGGGGGCGTAGGTAAATGGCCCAATTGGGACCTCGGTCTTCGTGCCGGGCACCGAAGACGTCGCCCCAGCGAAGGCTGGGGCCTCAGGCGGCTCTTGTAGCCCGCTATCAGCGGGATATCCCAGCCTACGCTGGAATGACGTATTTCTCGGCGGGGCGAAAACCTACATGGTCTCGCCCGGATCGACGCCCCACAGCCGCGCCTGTTCGACATAGCCACCGCGCCCGCGCACGTCGAAGAAGCACCACGCGCCGTTGCACCGCGACAGCCGCCCGACCACGCCCGGCGCCGCGCGCCACACCACCGCCGCGCCCGATTGCGGCGACGCGCGCAGTTCGATCACCTCGCGCCCGACGAACGCGGTGCGCCGGTCGCTCAGCAACCCGACCTGCAACCATCCGCGCGTGCCGTCGGGGTCCTCGACCCGGCGCCAGTCCTGATAGATGTCGACGACCTTGATCGGCAGGTCGGCGCGGCGATACACCCATTGCGTCGGATAATTCTTGCCGGGGCCACTGCGCATCCGCGCCTCGCCCGCCGCGATCGACGCATAATAAGGCGGCTTGCGGCGCTGCGCCTCCGCCGATCCGGTCGCCAGCACCACCAGCATCGACGCGACCGCGATCGATTGCCTTGCGAAGCGCATGTTATCGTCCCCTTTTGTCCGAACCCCGCCTGTATCGGCAACGACACCATGCCCGCAAGCCGTTGACGCAGGTTCGCCCAAGCGCCAATCCGGTAACCATGAACGGTACCGCGCCCCCGCCCCGCCATCCGCGAGTCCAGGTGACGCGACGCCTGCCGGCTGCGACCGAGGGGCGGATGGCGACGCTGTTCGACACGGTGTTCAGCCCCGACGACCATGCCTTTACCCGCGACGAACTCGCCGCCGCCATGGCCGATTGCGACGTGCTGGTCCCCGCCGTCACCGACGTCATCGACGCCGCGCTGATCGACGCCGCGCCCGACCGCCTGCGCCTGATCGCCAATTACGGCGCGGGGGTGAACCATATCGACCTGAAGGCCGCCCGCGCCCGCCGGATCATCGTCACCAACACCCCCGGCGTGCTCACCGAAGATACCGCCGACATGGTCATGGCGCTGATCCTCACCGTGCCGCGCCGGCTGGCTGAGGGCGAAAAGCTGGTCCGATCGGGCGAGTGGAAGGGGTGGAGCCCCGGCGGGATGCTAGGCCACCGCATCGGCGGCAAGGCGCTGGGCATCATCGGCATGGGCCGTATCGGTCAAGCCGTCGCCCGCCGCGCCCGCGCCTTCGGCCTGTCGATCCATTACCATAACCGCCACCGCCTGCCCGAGGTGGTCGAGGCCGAACTCGGCGCGACGTGGCATGCCGATCTCGACGCAATGCTGGGGCAGATCGACCTGCTGACCATCCACACGCCGCGCAATGCCGACAGCGAGAACCTGCTCGACGCCCGCCGCATCGCCCGCCTGCGCCGCCACGTCTATCTCATCAACGCCTCGCGCGGCGGCATCGTCGACGAAGAGGCGCTGGTCGACGCGCTGGAGGGCGGGCGGCTGGCCGGTGCCGGCTTGGACGTCTGGGCACACGAACCGGCGATCGACCCCCGCCTGCTGGCGCTGCCCAATGTCGTGATGACCCCGCATATGGGATCGGCAACGCTGGAGGGCCGCGTGGCGATGGGGGAGAAGGTGATCACCAACATCCGCGTCTGGGCGGACGGGCATCGGCCGCCGGATCAGGTGTTGGAGGGGTTGCGGTAGGGCAAAGGGTTAAAGGATTGCGTTCGGCCGCGCGCAGAAATTTGCGGTTACACCGACTATTAGACTGGCCCCATAAAGGTTTCGTCGTTACTCATTCCCATATGAATCAGTCTCAGGTGGCCCAACGATTCCAACCGTACCTATTTAACGGCGAACGGGTCGTCTGGACCGGCCAGCCAAAACAAGGGGTTACTTTAAGCGGGAAAGATACCTTCCTCATTCCCTTTAGCCTCATGTGGTGCGGTTTTGTAATATTCTGGAATATAGGTGTATGGGGAGGCTTCGGAGGCGAATCGGCGGCACCGTTATTCTTTCGCTTATGGGGCATACCGTTTCTGCTTATAGGACTATACTTCGTTGTTGGCCGCTTCCTCCACGATGCTTACATCCGTAAAAATACATGCTATGCAGTGACTGATAAGCGTATTTTCGTGCTACGTGGAAGTAAGATTACCTCGCTCGATATTAGTCGGCTGCCACGACTTGAGTTGGCAGAGTACCGCGATCAGACTGGCACCTTGACCTTCGAAGCTGCTTCCATTGGGCCATGGGGCGGAATGAACGCACTGAATTGGTGGCTTCCGTCGCTTCAAAGCACAGCCCAGTTTTTCCGCATTGACGGCGCGCGGCGCGTTTACGAGCTGATCCAGAACCAAGTGCGAGTGTAGATTTGACGCCGCCCGGCGTCGGCTGGGTCACGAGAACGAGTTATTCCAAACTTTCCTACACCCCCCATGCCTGCCAACATCACCGCCATTCCCTGCCAGCCCCCCCGTTCTTCGACACCACCGCCCCACACAACGCGCGAACACGCCGCAAGTGTGAACTTAGTGAACTTTGGCCAAAAACCTCAATTCTTCAAACCACTTAGCCACTCGCCAATCATCGCCTGCCCCGCGCGCACCGCCGCCGGTCCCAGCGTCCGGTACTCCTCGGTCAGTTCGCCGCGATGGTTCGGGCAATCGAGATAATCGAGCCAAGCCTCGAACCGCGCATCCTCGCCCATCTCGGCATGGAATTGCAGCGCCAGCAGGTTGCTCCCCCGCCGAAACCCCTGCCGATAGCGCGCGGTGGTCGCCAGCAACTCGGTCCCTTCGGGCAGGTCGAACGTGTCGCCATGCCAATGCAGCACCGGCACCCCCGCGACATGGCGCAGCGGCGACTGTTCATCGGCAAGATCGATCGGCGCAAACCCGATCTCGCACCCGCCGCCGCCCTTGTAGACCTCAGCCCCCAGCGCCGCCGCCATCATCTGCGCGCCCAGACAGATGCCCAGCGTCGGCCGGTCCGCTGCCAGCCGTCGCGACAGCGCCGCGATCTCGCCCGGGATCCACGGGTGGTCGGCGACGTCATACACTCCCATCGGCCCGCCCATCACGATCAACAGGTCGGGCGCGGTCAGGTCGGCGGTGGCGAAGGCGGGATCGGTCACGTCGATCCGGTCGATGACGTAGCCCGCCGCCTCCACCGGCGCACGATATCCGGCACAGCCTTCATAGGGAACGTGGCGAACGATCAACGCGGACTTCATGGGCGCAGTCTATCGCGACGCAGGTTAATGGCACCTGTAATGTTTCTTTGTGTTGCAATGGGACGGGTTTGGAACCCCGGCGGGGCAAAACCATTGGCGGCCCTGTGTGTACAACAGGAGTAACCCCATGAAAAAGATCGCGACTATCGTCCTCGCCCTCGCCGCCGGCAGCACGCTGGCCGCCTGTTCGACGCTGCGCGGCGGCGCGATCGGCGCGGCGGGCGGTGCCGGTATTGCCGCCGCGACCGGCGGCAATGTCGAAAAGGGCGCGGCCGTGGGTGGCGTCGGCGGTGCGGTGGTCGGCACCGTCGCCGACGACTGATCGGGATCGACCCGGGCGGCACGCGCTGTCCCGGTCAGTTCTCCAGCAACCGGACCCGTTGCAGGTCTTTGGGCCGCCCGAACGCCGTCAGCATCGTCATCAGTTCAGCGCGGTCCGGGGTCGGCACGGCAAGACCGCCGACCTCGACGAATACCTGCGATCGCGGCCAGACCGGCTGCCAGCCCGCCGCACCGCATAGTTCGAAACCGGCCATGAACTCGACATCGATCCCGCCGACCGGCAGCGAGGCGTAGAAGGCCGAGCGGAACAGCGCATTGCCCGCCCCGCCCTTGCGCACTAGACCGGGCACGTCCGCGACCAACGGCACGTCACACATCGCCAGCAGCACGTCGACATCGTCGACTGCGACCGGCTCGGCCGCATGCAGCGCTACTGCGGCGCCCGCAATCACCCACCACGGTTCCTGCGCCCGACGCAACAGGCGATCGACCACGGCCAGCGCCGCGACGTGATCGCCCGACAGCCGCATCAATCGCCGGTCAGGATCCGATCGACCAGCTGTTTCACGCTCGGCACGAACCCGTTGGAATAGAAGGGATCGCGCTTGAAGTTGTACGCGGCATGCCCTGCGAACATCAGATTCTGGTCGGTCGGCCCGCCATGCGCGATGTCCTGCAACGTCTTCTGGATGCAGAAGCTGCGCGGATCGGCCAGCCGTCCGGTCGAATTGGTCTCGCTATCGGCCCAGCTCGAAAAGCTGCACTGCGACAGGCAGCCCATGCAGTCGGCCTGATCCTTGCGGATGATGCCCTTCTCTTCGGGCGTCACGAACACCAGCGTATTGTCGGGCGTCTTCAACGCATCGGTAAAGCCCAGCCCGAACCATTCGCGGGCGCGCAGCAGGTCGCCCTGCGTCACCCAGAAATTCTTGCCCTTCACCCCGACGTCGAGCTGGAACACATGATCGCCCGCTTCCTGCGTCGAGAAGGCGATCTGCCGCTCCGACCGCGCTTCGAGCTGGCGGAGGAACGGGTTGCGGACGGCGGACGAATAGAAGCCGGTCGGGCTGAACCGGTGCAGCAGCACCTCGCCCTCCTCGATCTCCATCAGCTTCGCCTTCCACTCCTCGGGGATCGGGCTTTCCTGCGTCAGCAGCGGGCGGGTGCCGAACTGGAACGCGATCTTGCCGAGCTCGGGATTGTCGATCCAGTCGTTCCAGTCGCGCAGATACCAGACGCCACCGGCCATCACGATCGGCACGTCGTCGGAAATGCCGCCCTCGCGCATCGTCGCGCGCAGGTCGCGGACACGCGGATAGGGGTCCTGCGGCTCCAGCGGATTCTCGGCATTCGACAGGCCGTTATGCCCGCCCGCCAGCCACGGGTCCTCATAGACCACCGCCGCCAGCCATTCCGCCGCCTTCGAATAGGCACGCTTCCACAATGCACGGAACGCCCGGCCCGACGACACAATCGGCAGATAGCTGACGCCATAGGAGGCAGTAATCTCGGACAGCTTGTACGGCATGCCCGCGCCGCAGGTCACGCCGGAGACGAGTCCCCGCGTCCGCTCGAGCACGCCGTGCAGGATGCGCTGCGCCCCGCCCATTTCCCACAGGACGTTGATGTTGATCGCGCCCTTGCCGCCGGCGATCTCCCACGCGCGCCGCACCTGCTGCACCGCGCCCTCGATCGCATATTCGATCAGTTCCTCATGGCGCTCGCGGCGGGTCAGCGCCTTGTACACCTGCGGGATGATCTTGCCCTCGGCATCATAGCTGTCGGCATTGACCGCCGAGACGGTGCCGATCCCGCCCGCCGCCGCCCAGGCACCGGCCGAGGCGTGGTTCGTCGCGGCAACGCCCTTGCCCCCTTCGATCAGCGGCCAGACTTCACGGCCGTTATAGACGATGGGCGACAGACCTTTGAACAACATGACCTCCAGCGGGAACTTCGGTGCGGGGCGGACTGAACCGACGATCGCATCGAAGCGTCATTAATCGCAGCCGACGCCGAACGCGAGCAAATTGCGAGGCCTGCGCGGTGCCGGACCCGCGGGTCGGCATGGAGCGCGGCGATCCTGCCGTTACCCCAGCGCCCCTGGCCGCCCGATCGCGCGTTCGTACAGCGCCTTGTAACTGGCGATCATCGTCGCTTCGTCGAACTCGGCATAGGCCTTGGCACGGTTGCTTTCGCCGACATAATGGCGCGCCGCCGGATCGACCGCCAGCATCTGCAGCCGGTCGCGCAGATGCACTTCCATCCGGTCGATGCCCATATAGGGCCGGTTCGGCTCGGACACCATCCTGCCGATATCGCCGAGCGGCGGGGCGACGACCGGCAGCCCTGCCGCCATCGCCTCCATCACCGAAATCGGCTGCTGCTCGCTCTTCGACGACAGCGCGAAGATGTCGAACAGCCCCATGTACCGCCACGCTTCGGGCAGGAAGCCGGGCAGGTGGACGCGGTCGTCGATGCCCATCGCCTCGGCGGCGTCGAGGATATTCTGCCGCTCCGGCCCCTCGCCGACGATCACCAGCCGCACCTTGACCGAAATGCCGCCGACCGAACGCACCAGCAGCGGCAGGTCCTTCACCTCGCGCAGCCCGGCGACGCAGCCGATCACGACCTCGCCCGGCTTGCGGCGGAAACCGGGGATCGCCTCGGGGGCGCACCCTTGCGCGAAGCGCGCGACCGGTACGCCGTTGCCGATCAGGTGCAGCCGGCTATCGGGCTGCTTCCACACCGACCGCGCCACGTCCAGCAGCCGCTCCGACGGCACGACCAGCGCCTCGGCCGCGCCCAGCGCGAAGCGGCGATACAGGTTGCGTACCGGGTTCAGCCGGGTGGCCTCGTCCTCGTTGAAGCCGTCCTCGTGATGGACAATCGGCGGCGCGCCCTTGGCGAACACCCGCCGCGCCATCACCCCGTCGATCGCGCCCCAATTATAGGTCAGCACCAGATCGAAGCGGCGCATATATTTCGCGATCGCCTCGAACCGCGCGACCGATGGCTTGCCGGTCAGCGGCGGCGGGTTCTGGGCGATCTCGTAGCGGATATGCTTGCCGATCGCCGCCTGCGCCTCGGTCCGTTCGGGCACGCCCGACACGATCGTGTGGACGGCGTTCGATCCCCATGCGTGCATCAGCCGGATCGCCCGCGCCTCCTTGCCGCCATAGGCGAAGGAGGAATGGAGGTGCAGGATGCGGACCGGCGCGCTCACGCCCCCGCCACCCGCGCCAGCAACCGGTCGATCCCCCCCGCCGCCTGCGGTTCGGTCAGGGTCGGGGCATGGCCGACCTGATCGACCGTCGTCAACTCGGCCGTATCGATACGCGCCGCCATCGCCGCCGCGACCTGCGCGGGCAGGATATCGGACAGTTCGCCGCGAACGATCGCCACCGGCTTGCCGGCCAGTGCTTCATAGGCGCGCCACATGTCCGGTCCCGCCTCGTTCCCCGGCACGCGGAACGGCTCGGCGATCTTCATGTCATAGTCGAGGATGATCCGCCCCGCCGAATTCAGCCGGTGCAGCCGCTTGGCCATGTGCAGCCAGTCCTGCACCTCGTACCCCGGATAGACGTCGCCATTCGCTTCGGCGACAGCACGCGCCGCGTGCATCCAGGTTGGGTGGCTGACCTGCTTGCCGACATAGCCCCGAATGCGCCCCAACCCGACCGGATCGAGTTCCGGCCCGACATCGTTGAGCATCGCCGCCGCGATCCGGTCGCGATCGGTCGCTGCCAGCAACATGGTCAGGATGCCGCCCAGCGACGTGCCGAACGCGACGACCTGCGGCAATTCCAGCTGGTTCAGCAGCGCCTCGACATCCTGCAGATAGACCAGCGGGACATAGGTCATCGGATCGCGGGCATAGCCGCTTTCCCCGCGCCCGCGCATCTCGGGAACGATCAGCCGCCATTGTCCGGCAAGCCGGTCGGCGACATCCTCCCAATCGCGCGCATTGCGGGTCAGCCCGTGCAGGCACAGGATCGCCGGCCGGTCGTCCCGCCCCGCATAGTCGCGATAATGCAACCGGAGGCCGTCGTTCGACCACCAATAGCCATCGGTGAAGCGTTGCTTGTCGGATAGCGCCATCGCCCCCCATATCGCCGCATGGCCGAAAACCCGCAACCCGCTCGCTATCGCCCCCGCACCGATATTCTGGCGCTGGGCGAACCATTCTACGATGCCGTGACGCCGGCGGCCTTTCCCGAACACATCCTGCGGTTCAGGAACGATCGGGCGGCGGCGGAGATCGGGATCGTTCATAGTGAGACGTTACTGGCCGCCCAGACGTCAGCCGCTCCCCAAACGTCAGCCGCTGCCCAAACGTCATCCGGTCCACAAACGTCACCCCAGCGCAGGCTGGGGTCTCTTTCGGTTGAAGCGGTGCGGCCTCCGCGGGGAGAACCCAGCCTGCGCTGGGGCGACGCAAGTGGCGAGGACGCCGCGTATCGAGCGGCCGCTTGTGACACCCTGTCGCTTACCGATCCGCAATGGATCGACCATTTCGGCCGCTTCACGCCCCTGCCCGGCAGCATCCCACAACCGCTCGCGCTGCGCTATCACGGCCATCAGTTCCAGTCCTACAACCCCGATATCGGCGACGGCCGCGGCTTCCTGTTCGCGCAGGCGACCGACCAGCGCGACCGCCTGCTCGATCTCGGAACCAAGGGGTCGGGACAGACCCCGTACAGCCGTTTCGGCGACGGTCGCCTGACGCTGAAGGGCGGCGTGCGCGAAGTGTTGGCGACCGAGATGCTCGAAGCGCTGAACGTCCCCACCTCGCGCAGCTTCTCGCTGATCGAGACCGGTGAGGAACTGGTGCGCGGCGACGAACCCTCGCCGACCCGCTCGGCGGTGCTGGTCCGGCTGAACCACAGCCATGTCCGCATCGGCACCTTCCAGCGGCTCGCCTATGAACGTGACGCGGATGCCATGCACCGGCTGGTCGACTATGTGCTGACCCGCCTGCACGGCCGCACGCCGGGCAGCACCGCCGCGATCGAACTGTTCGACGAGGTTGTCGGCCGCGTCGCGACGCTCGCCGCACGCTTCATGGCGGCGGGCTTCGTCCATGGCGTGCTCAACACCGACAACATCAATGTAACCGGCGAAAGTTTCGATTACGGCCCGTGGCGGTTCGCCCCGACCTGGGACGCGGGCTTCACCGCCGCCTATTTCGACCATCAGGGCCTCTACGCCTTCGGCCGCCAGCCCGACGCGATGCACTGGAACGTCATGCAACTGGCGGTCGCGCTGCGCACCATTGTCGAGGCACCGCCGCTGATCGAGGTGCTGGAGACCTTCCCCGAACGCTATGCGGCGGCGGCGGCGGAAGCGATGCTGTGGCGGCTCGGCGTTGCCCCGCGCGATCCGGCCACCGATCGCGCGCTGGCAGACGCCGTCACCGCCGCGCTTGCGGCGTCGCAAATGCCGATCGACATTTTCTTCTTCGAAGCATTTGGCGGCTGGCTGCCCGAGGGCGACGACTGGACCGCATTCGAATCCGTCCGCGCGCTGCTGTCCGAGTATCGCCCGCGCAGCGACCGCAGCCATGCTTACTGGTCCGATGCGGCACCCTGTTCGATGCTGATCGGCGAAGTCGAGCAAATCTGGGCCGCCATCGCCGAACGCGACGATTGGACGCCGTTCCATGACAAGGTCGCCGCCATCCGCCGCATGGGACAGGCCCTTGCCTGACCTCGACCGATCGTAGCAGACAACTGGCATCGTCGCGCGATCTGGTCCAAGGATGCGCGCACATCAGGAGGCGGATACGACTACGCATGGCCGAACTTGTCTCGACCGAACCCGCAACCGGCGCGACCCTCTGGCGTGCCCCTGTCGGCGATGCTGATACCGAAGTCGCCGCCGCCCGCGCCGGCTGGGCCGGCTGGGCCTCCCGCTCGCTCGCCTACCGGATCGAGGCGATGCGCCGCTTCGCCAATGTCGTGCGCAGCCGTGCCGAAGCCTTTGCCGACGTCATCGCCCGCGAAACCGGCAAGCCGTTGTGGGAAGCGCGGACCGAGGTCGAAACCGTCATCGCCAAGGTCGAAATCTCGATCACTTCCTATGGCGAACGGACCAGCCAGCGCCGGCTGGAATCACAGGCAAGCTCGCGCATGGCGCTCCGCCACAAACCGCATGGCGTGCTCGCGGTGCTCGGCCCCTATAATTTTCCGGCGCATCTGCCCAACGGCCACATCGTCCCGGCGCTGATCGCGGGCAATGCGGTGGTATTCAAACCCTCCGAAAAGACACCGGCCAGCGGCGCGTTCCTGGTCGATTGCTACCGCGCCGGCGGCGTGCCCGACGATTGCGTAAGGCTGTTGATCGGTGGGCCCGAACAGGGCCGGGCGCTCGCCGGCCATCCCGATATCGACGGCCTGCTCTTCACCGGATCCGCGCGCACCGGCATCGCGCTCAACCGCCAGTTCGCCGAGACGCCCGAAAAGATCCTCGCGCTGGAAATGGGTGGCAACAACCCGATCATCGTCTGGAGCGCGCCCGACCTCTATGCCGCCGCCGTGCTGGTGGTACAGTCGGCCTTCACCTCGGCCGGGCAGCGCTGCACCGCCGCGCGCCGGCTGATCGTCGAACGACGGCTGGCCGAACCCCTGCTCGCCGAAATCAACCGGCTATGCGAACGGCTGATTATTGCCGAACCCCACGCCGATCCCGCACCCTTCATGGGCCCGGTCATCGACAACGAGGCCGCCGACCAGCTGACCGAAAGCTTCCTGTCGCTGACCTCGCGCGGCGGGCGTCCGCTGCGCTTCCTGCAGCGGCTGGTCGAAGGGCGTCCGTTCCTGACCCCCGGCATCATCGACATGTCGGACACCGCCGAGCGCAGCGACATCGAACTGTTCGGACCCGTGCTGCAAATATTCCGCGTCGACAGTTTCGAAGACGCCATCGCCGAGGCGAACAACACCCGCTACGGCCTGTCTGCGTCGCTGATCTCGTCCGATCCACAACTGTACGACGGCTTCTGGGCGAATATTCGCGCGGGTATCGTTAACTGGAACCGCCCGACCAACGGCGCATCCTCGGCCGCGCCGTTCGGCGGCATCGGCTGGTCGGGCAATCATCGCCCCTCCGCCTATTACGCCGCCGACTATTGCGCCTATCCGGTCGTGTCGGCCGAAGCGGAGCAGGCGCGCGCGTCGATCGGCATCGGGTTGCGCAACCAATAGCCTGCTAAACAATCCCTTCCCGTCCCCCAAGCAAGCGTCGGTTGCCTGGGGGCGGCCGCGGTCGCATCTACGGCTGCATGGCAACGCTACTCGATCCGACCGCGCGCGGGCGCGTCATCCTTGTCGGGGCAGGCCCGGGTGATCCCGGCCTGCTGACCGTGCGCGCGGTGGAAGCGCTCAGGACCGCCGATGTCGTCGTGCATGACGGGCTGATCGACCCGCGCGTCCTCGACCTCGCGCCCGCGACCGCGCAACGCATTTCGGTCGCCAAGCAGCGCGCGCGTCACACCCTGCCGCAGGAATCGATCAACGCGCTGATCGTCGCGCACGTGAAGACCGGCGCGATCGTCATCCGGCTGAAGGGCGGCGACCCGTTCATCTTCGGTCGCGGCGGCGAAGAGGTCGAGGCGGTGCGCGCCGCCGGTCTGCCGGTCGAGGTCATTCCCGGTGTTTCGGCCGCGCTCGGCTGTGCGGCAGGCGCCATGTTGCCACTGACGCACCGCGACTGGTCGTCGGCGGTCAGCTTCGTGGCAGGTCAATGCAAGGGCCTGTCCGAACAGGACTGGTCGGGCCTTGCCGGACAGGGCCGCACGCTGGTGATCTATATGGGCGTCGCGACGGCGGAGGCGATCGCCGACAAGCTGATGGCCGATGGCGTCGCCCCCGACATGCCGGTCGCGGTGCTGGAGCGCGGCACCTATGCCGACGCCCGCGCGCTGCGCACCCTGCTCGCCGATCTCGGCCCGATGGTCGCGCGCGAGGATGTGAAGAGCCCGGCGGTGATCGTCGTCGGCGAAGTCGTGCAACTGGCCGATGCCGAGGACAAGCTCGGCGCATGGGCGAAAGCTGCGGAGACGCTGGCATGAAGCTGCTGACCGGAAACGATCTCGCCAGCGGCGACGTGACGTGGTGGACCGGCAACGACTGGTCGCGCCATGTCGAGGATGCCGCCGACGTCGGCGAGGATGGCGAACGCATCGCCCAGGTCGAGGAAGCGGCGCGGCGGGTCAACGTGCCGTACGTGATCGACGCGGTGGCGACCCCCGAAGGTCCCCGTCCCGCCCATATCAAGGACCGCATCCGCGCACTCGGTCCCACGGTGCGCACCGACCTGACGCTCAAGCCCGCCGATCCGCAAGCCGGGGCGTGGGTCATATAATCAAGCTCCTCCCCGCTCCGCGGGGAGGGGGACCAGCCGCAGGCTGGTGGAGGGGGATGTCCCCAAGCGGAGCATCGGTGGAGAACCCCCTCCACCATGCTGCGCATGGTCCCCCTCCCCATGCTGGGGAGGAATTTGCAAGTGTACCAATACGACACCTACGACCAGTCGATCGTCGATGCCCGCGTCGCGGAGTTCCGCGACCAGGTCGAACGCCGCCTGTCGGGCCATTTGACCGAGGATCAGTTCAAGCCGCTGCGGCTGATGAACGGCCTGTATCTCCAGCTCCATGCCTATATGCTGCGTGTCGCCATCCCTTATGGCACGCTGTCGTCGACGCAGATGCGGGTGCTGGGCGACATCGCCCGCGCCTATGACCGGGGGTACGGCCATTTCACCACGCGCCAGAACCTCCAGTTCAACTGGATCAAGCTGGCCGACACGCCCGACATTCTGGAGAAGCTGGCCAAGGTCGAGATGCACGCCATCCAGACCAGCGGCAACTGCATCCGCAACATCAGTTCCGACCAGTTCGCCGGCGCCGCCGCCGACGAGCGGACCGACCCGCGCCCTTGGGCGGAGCTGCTGCGTCAGTGGAGCACCTTCCACCCCGAATTCAGCTACCTGCCGCGCAAGTTCAAGATCGCGGTGATCGCCGCCGATGAAGATCGCGCGGCGATGCGCCTCCACGATATCGGCCTGCGCATCACCCAGCAGGACGGCGTCGCCGGCGCGCAGGTCTATGTCGGGGGCGGCATGGGCCGCACGCCGATGATCGCGCCGCTCGTCAACGACTTCGTGCCGCTGTCGGACCTGATGAGCTATCTGGAGGCCTGCCTGCGCGTCTACAATCGCTACGGTCGCCGCGACAATATGTACAAGGCGCGGATCAAGATCCTGATCCACGAGATCGGCGTCGACAAATATCGCGCCGAAGTCGCCGAGGAATTCGCCCATATCAAGACGCTGGGCATCGATCCGCCCCAGGCCGAATTCGACCGCATCGCCGCCTTCTTCGCTGATCCCGCCTTCGCCGACACCACCGCCGATGCCCCGGTCGATCGCAGTGACGCGGGCTTCGCCGCGTGGCTCGACCAGAACACGCACGCCCATAAGCGCGCCGGCTATACCATCGTCACCATCAGCCTGAAGCCGACCGGCGGCATCCCCGGCGACGCGTCGGCCGATCAGATCGACGCGATGGCCGATCTGGCGGAGGCGTACAGCTTTGCCGAACTGCGCGTCACCCATGCGCAGAACATCGTCCTGCCGCATGTCCGTTCGGCCGACCTTCGCGCAGTCTATGACCGGCTGGTGGCGATCGGGCTGGCCGAGGCCAATCTCGACCTGATCACCGATATCATCGCCTGCCCCGGCCTCGATTATTGCAGCCTCGCCAATGCGCGTTCGATCCCGCTCGCGCAGAAGATCGCCGATCGCTTCGCCGATCCGGTGCGGCAGCGCGATCTGGGCGAACTGAAGCTCAAGATCAGCGGCTGCATCAACGCCTGCGGCCACCATCATGCCGGGCACATCGGCATTCTCGGGGTCGACCGGAAGGGCACCGAGAATTACCAGCTCCTCCTCGGCGGATCGGGTGCGGAAGATGTGTCGCTCGGCAAGATCACCGGCCCCGGCTTTTCCGAAGACGGCGTGGTCGACGCGATCGAGCGCGTCACCGACCGCTATCTCGCCGAACGCACCGACGGGGAGCGCTTCGTCGACACCTATCGCCGGATCGGCATGGAACCGTTCAAGGAGGCTATCTATGGTTGAGGCCCTGCGCCTGCGCGACGATGCCGCGCATGACGAACCCGCCGTCACCCTCGACGCGTTCCTCGGCCAGTCGAACGCGACCGCCGTGCGGATAGAGGCCGGCGACGATGCCCGCCTGCTGCTGCCGCATCTCGACCGGCTGGCATTGATCGAGGTCAGCTTCCCCAAATTCCGCGACGGGCGGGGCTATTCGGCCGGGCGGATCCTGCGCGAGGCGGGCTATACCGGCGAACTGCGCGCCGAGGGCGACGTGCTGGTCGATCAAATTCCGCTGATGCGCCGCTGCGGCTTCGATAGTTTCGCGCCCGCCGCGCCGGTCGATCCCGCCGCGCTCGAACGCGCGCTGGAACGCTACGACCATGTCTATCAGGCGGCGGCCGACGGGCAGGTGCCGGTGTGGAAATTGCGTCATGGCTGATGCCGACCCCGATATTCGCGTGCGCGACCGGTTGGACCTTGCCCCGCGTTTCACCGCCGCCGATGCGCAGGCGCTGAACGACCGCTTTCGCGATGCCTCGACGCACGAGATGCTGACCGTCGCCCTGCGCGAGCGGCTGCTCGGCAAGGTCGCGGCAGTGTCGTCGTTCGGCGCGGAATCGGCGGTGCTGCTCCACCTGATCGCGTCGGTCGACCGCTCGGTCCCGGTACTGTTCCTTGAAACCGGAAAGCATTTTCCCGAAACGCTCGCCTATCGCGACCTGCTGGTCGATCGGCTGGGCCTGACCGATTTCCGCAACCTCCGCCCCGATCCGGCGCTGCTGGCGGCGAAGGACGCCACCGAGTTGCGCTGGTCCTACGACCCCGATGGCTGCTGCGAAATCCGCAAGGTCGAACCGCTCGCGCGGGGCCTTGCCGGCTTCGATGCCAGCTTCACCGGCCGCAAGGCGTTCCAGTCGGCGACCCGCACCGCCCTGCCCCGCTTCGAACTCGACACGTCGGACAGCGTCGGCCGGTTGAAGATCAATCCGCTCATCACCTGGACCCCGGCGGATATCGACGCCTATTTCGCGCAGCACGACCTGCCGCGTCACCCGCTCGTCGAACAGGGTTTTCCCTCGATCGGCTGCCAACCCTGCACCAACCGGGTAAAACCCGGCGAAGACCCACGCTCGGGTCGCTGGGCCGGCTGGGAAAAGGTCGAATGCGGCATCCACAAGCCGCTGCTCGACGGCGATCCGAACCTGCCGAGCTTCTGAGCCGCGCTTGCCCCGCCTCGGTTTCGGGCGCAAAGGGCGGCGATGCAGCAATCGGCAGTCGCCTATTTCACCAACGGCCGGATCATTATCGCACCCGTGTCGCGCACCCTGTCCGCCGACACGATCGCGACCGATCCCCAATGGTTCGGCAAGTCGGTGAAGAAGGCGGTCGTTGCGCAGGCGATCGCCGATGCCCTGTCGGCCTCGCAAACCGGCCTGACCGATCCGACCCCCGAACAATGGAAGCGCCAGTTCATCCCCTTCCAGGACGCGGCGGCGGTCAAGAACTTCAAGACCTTCATGCGCGAAGCCAAGCGCGTCGACATCGACCGGACGGGCGACACGATCGTGCTTACGCCGTCCGACAATCTCGGTGTGAACAACGGCTTCGAACCGCGCCCGGACGATGCGAAAACCGTCACGGCTGGTGATGGCGAGGCGGCGGCAAGCGCGCTGCTGATCCTCCTCGGGTTGCGGCCGGACCCGGCCTTCACTTCCACCAAAGCCTGACCCAAACGTCACCCCAGCGAAGGCTGGGGTGACGATCTCAGCCTTCGACCGGCCTATAGCGTGATGACAAGCGGTAGAACCGTTCGTGCTGCGTAGGGGCTGAGCAAAGTCGAAGACCCGTATCGAAGCACCCGCCGCAGCCGGTACTTCGATACGCCATTTCGACAAGCTCAATGGCTACTCAGGACGAACGGGTCAGGTTCATGCCATCCGACTCTACGCCCAAGGCTTGGTCCGCATCGCATGGTCGGCCGCGCGGGCGGTCAGCGCCATGAAGGTCAGCGACGGGTTGACGCACGATACCGACGCCATCTGCGCGCCATCGGTGACGTAGAGGTTCGACGCATCATGCGCCTGGCTCCACCCGTTCAGCACCGACTTGCGCGGATCGGCGCCCATGCGTGCGCCACCCATTTCATGGATCGCGTCGCCCGGGATATGCGCGCCTTCATAGCTGCGGACGTTGGTCAGGCCCGCCGCCTTCAGCATCTTCTCGCCTTCGATCCGGGCGTCGGCCATCATCTTCAGTTCGTTGTCGCGGAACTTCACGTCGAACTTCATCAGCGGCACGCCGAACCGGTCGACCTTGTTCGCATGCAGCGACACGCGGTTGTCGGCATAGGGCAGGCATTCGCCGAACGCACCCATGCCGAACTTCCACGGGCCATATTGCCGCATGCCGTGCTTCATGTCCTTGCCGAAGCCGACCGGCGCCATCGGTTCGCGCCGTGCGCTGCCCTGATAGCCATAGCCGCGACGGAAGCCGACGCCTTCCTCGCCCTTCAGGTTGCGGAAGCGCGGGACATAGACCCCGCCCGGCCGCCGGCCATATTCGATCAGGTCGGTCATGCCGGGGATCTCGCCCTCGGCGCCGACGCGGAAGATATGGTCCATGACATAGCGGCCCAGCGTGCCGCTGGTATCGAAATGGCTGCGACCGCCGCCGCCCATCCGCGAATTCATCAGGATCTGCGTCGATGCCATCGCCGACGCGCACAGGAAGACGAGGTTCGCCTGCACCGTCTCCGCCTGCCCCGTCTTGGCATCGACGAAGCGCACGCCGGTCACCTTCTTGCGCGCGGCATCATATTCGAGGTTGGTGACGACCGCGTCCGAGCGCAGCGTCAGCCGCCCGGTCGCCCGCGCCGCCGGCAACGTCACCGCCTGGGTCGAGAAATAGGCGCCGAACGAACAGCCATTGCCGCACTGGTTGCGGAACTGGCACTTGCTGCGGTTCTGGTCCGGCTTGTCCTCGGTCATGTTCGACAGGCGGGTGTGGATCAGCTTGCGGCCCGGAAACTGGGTCTCCAACCGTTCCTTCAGCCACTTCTCCGCGACGTTCATCGGCATCGGCGGCTGGAATTCGCTGTCGGGCAGGTACGGCAGGTTCTCGCGCGAACCCGATACGCCGATATATTTCTCGACATAGCTGTACCATGGCGCGACGTCGTCATAGCCGATCGGCCATGCGCCATCGATGCCCTCGCGCTTGTTCGCCTCGAAATCGTCGGCGCTCCACCGGAACGTCCAGCGACCCCAGATCAGCGACTTGCCGCCAACCGCACCCGGGCGGATCCAGTAGAATTTCTCCCCTTCGTCATAGGCATAGGGGTTCAGCCGGTCGTCATTGTAGAAGGACCGGTTGCTGGGCGAGACATAGCCATATTTCGCGATGAAATAGTCGCTGTCCATCAACGGCTTGGGCATCTGGTTGCGCGCCGGGACCTCATATGCGGGCTTGCCGTCATACGGATAGCCCTCGACGTGCTCGACCATGCGGCCACGGTCGAGCATCAGGACGCGCAGGCCCTTTTCGGTCAATTCCTTCGCGGCGAACCCGCCGCTGACGCCCGATCCGATGACGATCGCGTCGAACCTGTTGGTGACTGCCATAATTCCCCTCCAAGGGTATCTGTTTTAGTAACGCAGCGCCTTGAGCGTCCGGAAACTGGTGGTGATATCGGGTAGATAGGGCGCGGGCGCCTGATCGTTCTCGACGTAGAAATGGCGGACGCCGGCACTGCCGCGGCGAGCGAACAGTGCGGCGAAATCGGTCTTGCCGGCACCGACCGCGGTCATGCTGCCATCGGCGCGCGCGTCCTTGACGTGATAGGCGTAGAGGCGCGGCCCCAGCCGATCGATCCACCCGCCGACATCCTCGCCGGCATGGCCGACCCAGTAGAGGTCGAGCTCGATCTTCACCAATGCCGGATCGGTCGCCTTCAGCAACCGCTCGTACAGGCTGACCCCGCCCGGCTTCACCGTGAATTCGAAATCATGGTTGTGATAGGCGAAGCCCAGCCCCGCCTTGCGCAGATCGGTTGCGAAGCGGTTGAAGTTCGGCAGCGCCGCGTTCCAGCCCGCCTCGTTGCGATGCTGGTCGACCATGTACGGCAGGACCACCGTGTCGGCGCCCAGCGTCTTGGCCATCTCGACCTGCTTGTCGAACGCCCCCAGCAGCGCTTCATACGGCACATGGATCGACGGCGCCTTCAGCCCCAGCCGATCCATCGTCCGGCGGAGGAGCTTATGGTCCATGGCGTCGTAGCCGCCACCGCCATATTCGACTTCCTTGTACCCGATGCGGGCGATGTCGCCGAGCGTCTTGACCGGGTCCTTCTGGAACAGGTCGCGCACGGTGTAGAGCTGGATGCCGACGGCCTTGATCTGCGCCGCCTGCGCGATGCCCGTTACGCCGAGCGCGGCGATGCCGCCCGCACCGGCAAGGACGTGCCTGCGATTGACGATCATGCGCTATACACCTTGTTGACCTGCGAATAGGGAAAGGCGCCGTTATATTCGCCGGGCACCGGCAGATATTCGCGCTCCTGCGTCATGCCGATCTCCGACGTGTAATAGCCGGCGATGACCAGCTGGCGGAACGCTTCGAAGAAGGTCTTGCCGCCCGGAATCTGGTCGTTCATCGCCAGCGTGAGCAGCGCGTCCTGCTGCGCGGGCGTCGCCTTGGCACCCGCAACCTTGTAATCGGTCATGCTGCGCTTCTCGATCGCGTCGAGGCCGGCGACGATCGGCACCCGCTCGGCCGGATAGGACCAATCGGCCAACAGCTTCTCGATATAGGCCGGAACGCCCGCGGCGATCGCGCCCGGCGTATCGGTGGTCGGGATCACCCGTTCGCTCAGCGCCGTCATCAGCGCGCGTTGCGGCGCGGTGAATACCGCGGCGCTCGGCGGGCCGTCGCTGATCGCCGGCACCCCGACCGGACCCTCTGCACCCACGGCGCGGGCGAGCGGGGCATAGAGCGCGGTGCCGAACATCGCCGCGACACCGGCAAGCGCCGTCCTGCGATCGATCATTTGCTGTTCTCCTTCAGGTCCTGCGCGATCGCGCTCTCGGGCAGCGGCCGTACCCAGATGTTGCGGAACGACACCGGCGAATCATGATCCTGCAACTGGATCGGCGCGGCATCGCCATGTGCCTCGTACTTCGCGACCTGCCGCCAGATGGTCGTGCCCAGCATCGCCTGATGGTTCTGCACCACCACCCCGTTGAGGAGCGCGGTGACATAGGCCGGGCGCACCAGCGAACCGTCGGCGGCGAAGCGCGGCCGTTCGAATATGATGTCGTAGGTCTGCCATTCGCCGGGCTTGCGCGACGCGTTCACCAGCGGCGGCTTCCAGCCATAGACCGCACCGACCGTGCCGTCGGCATAGGTCGGGTTCTGATCGCCGTCGAGGATCTGCACCTCATAGCGCTGCATGAACCAGATGCCGCTATTGCCGCGGTCCTGCGAGGTCTTGGTCGGCGGGTTAGGGCTGCGGAATTCGAGGTGCAGTTGCACGTCGCCGAAGCTCTGCTTCGACACCAGATCGCCGCCGCCCTTGCCGTCCGGCCCACGCGACGGGACGGTCAGCACGCCGTCCTTGACCGGCCATGGCGTGCCCTTGGGAGACCAAGCGTCGACCGATCGCCCGTCGAACAACACGACCGCATCAGACGGCACCCCACCGGGCTGTGCAGCAGGCGTCACTACCGTCGGCGTCGGCCGGTCGGCATCGTGCACCCGCCACTGACCACCGGGCAGCACCGGCGTATCCTTGAACCCCGGCCTGTCCTGCGCGCCGGCGGAACCCGCCAACGCTGTCAGAACGGAACCGAGCGCCGCTATGTCACGCAGCCTCATCATCCCCTCCTTCTTATACCTGATCGATCCCGCGATAAGCGGCGACCAGCGCCTCTTCTCCCGGCCGACCCTTTATCGAATTGCCATGTTCCATGCCGATCACCCCGGCATAGCGCTTGCCCCTCAGCCATTTGACGATGGAGGCATAGTTGATCTCGCCGGTTCCGGGCTCGTTGCGGCCCGGATTGTCGCCGAACTGGATATAGCCGATCTCGTCCCAGCAGGTGTCGAGCGTCGGGATCAGATTTCCCGACTGAATCTGCTCATGATACAGGTCGGCAAGGATCTTGACCCCCGGACTGTTCGCACCCCGCGCGACCGCATAGCCCTGGGCGATCGACTGCATATAGACGCCCGGATGGTTGGTCCGCGTGTTCAGCGGCTCCATGACCATCGCGATGTTGTGGGGCGCGACGATATCGCCCGCACGCCGCATGATATCGATCACCCGCGCGGTCTGGATATCCTGCGGCACCTTCGGATCCATGAAGCCGGTCACGACCGTCATCCGGGTCGCCGACAGCCGCTTGGCGACGTCGATCGAGGCGCGGATGTCGTTCAGGAAGCCTTCGCGCTCCGCCCCGTCATTCGCGCCCAGCAGCGGCCGCGACTGCGACCATTTCGGCATGCTGGCGACGAACACGCCCATCGTCATGCCGCGCTGTTGCAACGCCTTCGCCATCGCCGTCTGTTCGGCAATGCTGCGCCCGGCCGCTTCGTTATCCTCCCACGCCGTAAATCCGTGATCGGCGGCATAGGCGATCTGTTCGATCCGGTCGCCGCGGCTGGCGAAGCTGCCCTCGTGCGGCGCGAATTTCAGCGAGAAGCGCGCGGCATTGCTGCCGCCGCCCTCGCGCCGTTGCGACGCCCCGACACCGGCGGCCAGGGTCGCGGCTGCGGCCCCCGCCATGACCGTACGCCGCGACACGGAGCTCACTTGGCCGACGTCAGGTAAGCGATGATCGCCGCGCGCTTGGCCGGATCGGGCGTAGCGATCGGCATGCGCGTACCCGGCACCTTCTTGGCCGGTCCCGCCAGATATTCGTCGAGCGTCTTCGCATCCCAGCGCAGCTTCGACGCCTTCATCGCCGGCGAATAGTTGAAGCCCGGCACCGATGCCGCCGGCCGTCCGACCACCCCGAACAGATTGGGGCCAATACCGTTGCGGCCACCCTTGTTCACCGTGTGACACGCCTTGCACGCATTGAACGCGGGCGGTGCCGCAGTCTGGGCGGTGCTCGGCGTCGCGGTCGCCAGCAGCGCGGTCGCACCCGCCGCTCCGACAATCGCCATACCCGTCAGCAGTTTCATCTTCACTCTCCCGCTTCCACTGGGGTCCATTTCCGGTCGGAGGCCGCATTCGCGATCACCGCCTCGATAAAGTTCATCGTGCGCAGCCCGTCGGTCAGCCCGGGGACGAAGCGTTCGTCCTGCCCGCGAATCGCTGCTGCAAACCCTTGATACAGATTGGCGAATGCCTCGATATAGCCTTCGGGATGCCCCGACGGCGTGCGCAGCAGCGCCTGCGTCGACGCGGCAAGCCCCGGTCCGCCTGCGCGCACCACCTCCGCCGGCCGGTCGAGCCAGCGCAGCGTCAGCGTGTTCGGCTCCATCTGCGCCCATTCGAGCGTGCCGTGTTCGCCCGACACGCGAAGCTTCAGGCCGTTCTCCTCGCCCGCTGCGACCTGCGTCGCCTTGAGCGTACCGCGTGCACCGCCCTCGAAGCGCAGCAGCGCGCTGACATCGTCGTCGAGCCGCCGCCCGGCGACATGCACCGTCAGGTCCGCCGACACCTCGCTCACCGCCACACCCGAGACATGTTCGGCCAGATGGAAGGCATGGGTGCCGATATCGCCCAGACAGCCGCCAAGGCCAGCCTTGGCTGGATCGGTGCGCCATTCCGCCTGTTTGTTGCCTTCGCCATCGATCGGCAAGCTTAGCCAACCCTGCAAATACTCAACCTGAACGAGCCGGATCTTGCCCAGATCGCCGCGCGCGACGCGGGTGCGCGCCTCTTCGACAAGGGGATAACCGCTATAGGTGAAGGCCAGCGCGAACTTCGCGCCGCTCTGGCGCGCCGCTGCGGCGATCGCGCGGGCCTCGTCGCTGCTCATCGCCATCGGCTTTTCGCAGAAGACGTGGATGCCCGCCTCCAGCGCCGCGATCGCCATCGGGGCATGGAGGTGGTTGGGGGTGACGATCGCCAGCGCGTCGATCCGCTCACCCAAGGGTAAGGCAGTTTCGGCGGCGATCAGCGCGTTCAGGTCGCCATAGACACGCTGCGGATCGAGCCCGAGCGCGGCACCGCTGCGCTCGTTGCGCGCGGCATCGCTGCTGAACGCGCCGGCTACCAGTTGCCAGTCGCCGTCCAGTGCCGCCGCCTTGCGGTGGATCGCGCCGATGAACGCGCCCTCGCCACCGCCGGCCATGCCCAGTTTCAACGCCTTCGCACTCATTCCGCAGACAATCCCATCAGCTTGCGGATCGCGGCTCGATCGACGCCGCTCTTGGCGAAATCGTCGAAGGCGTGATCGGTCAGGCGGATCATATGCGCGTCGATGAACGGAGCGCCTTCGCGTGCGCCATCCGCCGAGTTCTTGAGCGCGCATTCCCATTCGAGCACCGCCCAGCCGTCATAGCCATATTGCGCCATGCGGCTGAACACGCCCGAGAAATCGACCTGCCCGTCGCCCAGCGAGCGGAACCGCCCGGGACGATCGACCCAGTCCTGATAGCCGCCATACACGCCCGAGCGCCCGGTCGGATTATATTCGGCATCCTTGACGTGGAAGCACGAAATACGGTCGTGATAGCGGTCGATGAAGTCGAGATAGTCGAGCTGTTGCAGCACGTAATGCGACGGATCGAACAGCAGTCGCGCGGCATTGTGCCCCTTCACCGCGTCGAGAAAACGCTCCCACGTCGCGCCGTCGTGCAGGTCCTCCCCGGCATGAACCTCGAACGCGCAGTGGACGCCATTTTCCTCGAACACGTCGAGGATCGGGGTCCAGCGCCGCGCCAGTTCGGCAAACGCTTCCTCGACCAGTCCGGCCGGGCGCTGCGGCCACGGATAGACATAGGGCCATGCCAGCGCACCGGAGAAGGTCGCATGCGCCTTCAGCCCCAGATTGGCGCTGGCCTTCGCCGCCATCTTGACCTGCTCGACCGCCCAGACCTGCCGTTCGGCGGGCTTGCCATGGACTTCCGGGGGCGCGAAGCCGTCGAACAGCGTGTCGTACGCCGGATGGACCGCGACCAGCTGCCCCTGCAGATGCGTCGACAGCTCGGTCGGCTCGATGCCATGCTTGGCCAGCTTGCCGCGCAGGTCGTCGCAGTAATCCTTGCTCTCCGACGCGGTCTTCAGGTCGATCAGCCGCGTGTCGCAGGGAATCTGCACGCCGACATAGCCGAGCCCGGCGGCCCATTCGGCCATGTTCTCCAACGTGTCGAACGGCGCCTGATCGCCCATGAACTGCGCCAGGAAAATGCCAGGCCCCTTCATCCCCGTCATGCCAGCGTCTCCTTGCGACGATCGTCGCGGAAGGTGAATTGGAACAGCAGCGCGATCGCCGCGGCGGCAACCGCCGGATAGACCCACATGCCCTGCCAGTCGGCGATGGTCGGCGCGGCCGGCAACTGCGCATAGATCAGCGCGCCGATCTGCGACCCCAGCAACATGCCGACGCCATAGGTGAACAGCGTCAACATGCCTTGCGCCTGCGCATTGACGCCCTTCGGCGTGGCGATGGTGCCGACATAGATTGCGCCTGCCACGAAGAAGAAGTCGTAGCACACGCCGTGCAGCGCGACGCCGAGGTAGATCGCCCACAGCCCCGATCCGCCGTCACCGATCGCGAACAGCGCATAGCGCAGCGCCCATGCCGCCATGCCGACCAGCAACAGCGGCTTCACCCCGAAGCGGCGATAGAGCCACGGCATCGAGAACATGAAGACCAGTTCGGACATCTGCCCGATCGCCAGCGTCCCGCTGACATTCTCGATCCCCGCCGCGCCGACATAGGGCGAGGCATAGGCGTAATACATGGCCAGCGGCACCGAGATCAGCGTAGCGCAGACGATGAAGGTCAGGAACGACTTCTGCCGCATCAGGCCGAACGCCTCGACGCAGAACACCTGCGCGAGCACGCTGCCGCCCTGCGGCTTGTCGGCCTCGACCGCCGGCAGGGTGAAGCTGTACAGCCCCAGCGCGACCGAAACGACCGCCGCCACCCAGAATATCTTCGGGCTGGCCGACAGCCCCGCCCAGCCGATGATGAGACCCGCCGCGATCCAGCCGATGGTGCCAAAGGCGCGGACGAACGGGAAATTATCGGTCCGCTCGCCGAAGCTCTTGAGCGCGATCGTGTTCGCAAGGCCGACGGTCGGCATGTACAGGATCATGTAGCCGAGCAGCAGCCATACGAACGTGCCGCCATTTTCGGGCGTCAGCAACGTCGGCAGCAGGTACAGCAGCACGCCACCGACGAGATGCAGGATCACCATCAGCATCCGCGGCGCGACATAGCGCACCGCGACCATGCCGAGCAGCAGCGACCCGACGATCGACGCGATCGGTCCCATCGAAAACGCATTGCCGATCAGGTTCCCGATCCCGACCGTCTGCATCACCAGGCCGAGCGTGACCTGCCACGCCCCCCAGATGAAGAACTGCATGAACATCAACGCGCTCATCCGCGCGGTCAGGCTTCCGCCGACCGAACGCTCGGTCACGGGCCCGACACCCTCCGCTATGGCCATCAGCCACCCCTCCGCAGTTTTGTCTGCTAATTTGTGGGCAACGCTAGGTAGGTCGACGCGCGGTGTAAAGACGCGATATCATCGACTTCCGCAAACCGGCCATTTACAGGCTGTTACATCCGGCGCGTGGGTGCCGGACGGTAAGGCAGGCTTTTCGATATGACGCGCAGTTTTCAGCCGATCCGCGAATGGCACGATGTCGATCGCCAACGGTTCGAGGCGGACATCGTCCCGCTGCGCCAGCCAGCGGTACTGCGCGGCATCGCCGCGTCGTGGCCGGCGGTGGAGGCAGCGCGGCAGTCGGACGCGGCGCTCAGCGACTATATCGAGGCGACCGACCTCGGCAAACCGGTGCCCGCCTTTCTGGGGCCGCCGCAGATCAACGGGCGATTCTGGTACAGCAACGACCTGCGCGGATTGAACTATCAACAGCGCATCGCGCCGATCGCCGAATTGCTCCACGTGCTGATGCGCGCGCGAGACGAGGAACAGCCGCCGGCCTTCTACGCCGGCGCAGTGCCGATCGCCGAAAACTGTCCCGATTTCGCACGCGACAATGTGCTCGGCATCACCGGCCCGGGCGCGGTCGCGCGGCTGTGGATCGGCAACCGGGTGACGGTGTCGACCCATTTCGACATGTCGGAAAATATCGCGGTGGTCGTCGGCGGGCGGCGGCGCTTCACCCTGTTTCCGCCCGAACAGGTCCGCAACCTCTATGTCGGGCCGTTCGACTTCACCTTTGCCGGGCCGCCGGTCAGCATGGTCGATCTTCGCAACCCCGATCTCGACCGCTATCCGCGCTATGCCGATGCGCTGGAAACCGCGCTCGAGGCCGAACTGGAACCCGGTGACGCGATCTACATCCCCTATATGTGGTGGCACCAGGTGGAGGGACTGTCGCCGGTCAACGTGCTCACCAACTATTGGTGGGACCTGTCGCCGCGCCATTGGCAGGGCTCCCCGTTCCGCACATTGATGCATGCGGTGATGAGCATCCGCGACCTGCCCGAGCGCGAGCGCGACGTATGGCGGACGTGGTTCGACCATTATGTCTTCGGCGCCGGCCATGACGCCGTCACCCACCTGCCCCCCGCCGGTCGCGGGGCACTGGGCGAGATGACGCCCGACATGGCGCAGCGGGTGAAGCATTATCTGATCGACGACTTGCGTCGGTAAATGCCGGCACGCCCGGACTGCAACGCGCGTCATCCCAGCGCGGGCTGGGATCTTCCGGTGATGGCGCGGGGCAAGAGCCGCACGAGGCCCCAGCCTTCGCTGGGGCGACGTTTCCGCTTGGCTGGATCAGACGCTAGGACGGACTGCGACAAAACCGGTCGATGAACGCCATATGGTCGGGCATCGCCCGCACCCCGGCATCCATCGCCCCGGCAATATGGGTCATGCGCCGGTCGAGCTCCTCCTCGGACAATATGTCTGCGATCGGGTGATGCCGCTTCGGGTGGATATTCTGCCCGTGCAGCACCGCCAGCCAGCTCGTCTCGCTGAACAATTCATTGTCGTGGCGATAGAGCCGCGCATTCTCCCGGAAGATCGCGATGCGTTCCTCCAGCGACGCCGGGATCGCCATGTCGCGACAGCGGCGCCAGAACGGGCTGTCGTCGCGCGCCGTCGCCTTGTAATGCAGGATCAGAAAGTCGCGGACCTGTTCATATTCCAGCCGCGTCCGCCGGTTGTAATAATCGATATCGGGCTGGTTGAACGAACGGTCGGGGAAGTTGGTCAGCAGCCGGGCGATGCCGGTCTGGATCAGGTGTATCGAGGTCGATTCGAGCGGTTCGAGAAACCCCGCCGCCAGTCCCAGCGCCACGACATTCCGGTCCCACGCCTTGCGCCGCACCCCCGCCGTGAAGCGCAGGAAGTTCGGCCCGGCCAGCGGCGCACCGTCCAGTCCTTCGTCGAGCATGGCGAGCGCGGTGTGGTCATCGACATAGTCCGAACAATAGACATGCCCGTTGCCGGTGCGCGACTGGAGCGGAATGCGCCAGCGCCACCCGACGCTGGTCGCGGTCGCGCGCGTGTACGGTGTCGGATCGCCCACCCGCGCGCACGGCCGCGCCACCGCGCGGTCACACGACAACCATTCGCGCCAGTCGTCGTAACCGGCGTTCAGCGCCCCCTCGATCAACAGTCCGCGAAAGCCCGAGCAGTCGATGAACAGGTCGCCCGCGACGTTGCTACCATCGTCGAGTACGACATGATCGACATGGCCGTTCGCGCCGTTCAGCGCGACGTCGACGATTCGCCCTTCGGTCCGCACCACGCCCGCCGCTTCGGCACGTTCGCGGAGATATTTGGCGTAGAGCGCGGCGTCGAACTGGAACGCATAGCTGATGCCGGCCAGCGGCGATCCGCGCCGCGACGGGTCGGGCCGCATGAACTTGCCCGCCCGCGCCGCGCCCACGCCGATGCTGTATCGATCCAGCGGCAACGCGCGCCCGGCCTGGGCATGGCGGTACCAGAAATGGTGGAAATGGATGCCCTCCATCTCCTGCCCATAGGTGCCGAAGGGATGGATATAGCGCTCGCCGATCCGGCCCCAGTCGACGAATTCGATGCCCAGCTTGAACGTCGCGCAGGTCCGGCGGACAAAGTCGTCCTCGTCGATCCCTAGCAGCCGGTTGAAATACTGGATATGCGGGATCGTCGCCTCGCCGACGCCGACCGTGCCGATCGCTTCGGATTTGACGACGCGGATCGTCATGCCGCTGCCCGCCAGCATGTGCGAAAGCGCCGCCGCCGCCATCCACCCCGCCGTGCCGCCGCCGACGATGACGATGCTGCGAATGTTCGCCTCGCTCATGCCGCCATCGCCTGTGCCGGGCAGTAGCGGGCAAGGAAGTCGCTATGGGTCGGCATCCGCGCCACCGCCGCCGCCATCGCCTCGCGCATCGACGTCAGGCTTCGCGCGACATCCGCTTCGGGCAGCGTCGCGACGATCGGATCGGACGATTTCGGCACGACCCCCTGCCCCAGCATCACCGCGACCCAGCTCGGCCGGGTGAACAGTTCGTCATTGTAGCGGAACACCCGCCCGGTTTCGCGGAACAGTTCGATCTTGTGGAGCAGCGTATCGGGCAGGGTCATGGTCCGGCAATGGTTCCAGAATGGCGTGTCGTCGCGCGCGGTCGCTGCGTAATGCAGGATGATGAAGTCGCGCACCTGTTCGAATTCGGTGCGCATGTGGCGATTATATTCGGTGCGCAGAATGTCGGGCATGTCGCCGCGCGGGAAGAGCGAGATGAACCGGCTGATCCCTTCCTGGATCAGATAGATCGACGTCGATTCTAGCGGCTCCAGAAACCCGGCCGCCAGCCCGATCGCGATGCAGTTGCCCGACCAGAAACGCTCCCGACACCCCGCCCTGAACCGGATACGGCGCGGTTCGGCGAGCGCGGGCGCATCGAGATTGGCAAGCAGCGTCGCGCTTGCCGCTTCCTCGGTCGTGAACGCGCTCGAAAAAATATGACCGTTGCCGACCCGGCGCTGCGTCGGAATGCGCCATTGCCAGCCGGCATCGCGCGCGGTCGCGCGGGTATAGGGTGTCGGCGGCCCGGCATGTTCGCTCGGCACCGCCAGCGCGGTGTCGCACGGCAGCCAGTGGTTCCAGTCGACGAAGCCACTGCCCAGCGTTTCCCCGGCAAGCAGCGACCGGAAGCCGGTGCAGTCGAAGAAGAAATCCCCCTCGACCACCCGCCCGTCGCCCAATGTCAGCCCGGTGATCGCGCCATCGCCACCCTGCCCGACCACACCGACAATGCCCTCGACCCGGACCACGCCGCGCTTCTCGGCATAGCGCCGCAGGAACCGCGCATAGAGCGTCGCGTCGAAATGATAGGCATAGCGGATATGCGACAGCACCGAGCGCGGATCGGGATCGGGCAGGACGAACTTGCCCGCCCGCGCCGCCACCGCGCACAGGCTATAGTCCTCGATCGGTTGCGGCGCGCCATGTTCGCGGGCGCGCAGCCAATATTGATGGAAATCGATGCCCTGCATGTCGACGCCATGCTGGCCGAACGGATGGACGTAACGTTCGCCCTTCGCGCCCCAATCGACGAACTCGATGCCCAGCTTGAACGTCGCCTGCGTCGCGGCCATGAACTCGGCCTCGTCCACGCCGAGCATCCGGTTGAAGTTCAGTATGTCGGGGATCGTCGCCTCGCCCACCCCGACCGTGCCGATCGCATCCGATTCGACCAGGGTGATCGCGACGTCCTTCGGATCAAGCAGGCTCGACAGCGCGGCGGCGGTCATCCACCCCGCCGACCCGCCGCCGACGATCACGATCCGGCGCAACAGCGGCGCGCTCATACCATTCCCCGCTTGAGATATTGTTCGAGTTGCGCACGATAGATCCGCGCCGGCGGCAGCTTCGCGACCGCCGCTTCGATATCGCCTGCCATCTTCATCAGGAACTGCCGCACCCGCGCCGGATCGGCACGATCGGCCAGCCGGTCGTGGCGCGCCGGTCGCAGCCCCATTCCCATGTGCAGGATCGTCCAGTCCTCCGGATGGAAGGGTTCGAGGTCATAGGCGACCAGCACCCCGCGTTCGGCGAACA
This sequence comes from Sphingomonas lacusdianchii, assembly GCF_022664395.1. GTDB lineage: Bacteria > Pseudomonadota > Alphaproteobacteria > Sphingomonadales > Sphingomonadaceae > Sphingomonas > Sphingomonas lacusdianchii. The sequence goes on from NZ_JAKRET010000003.1 coordinate 142,042, forward strand.
TGCCCAGCTTGCGCGCCAGCTTTTCGGGAACCGCCCGTGCCTTCGCCGCCTGCCAATAGGGGCCGTCGGGCAGGCCGTCGGCAGTGAAGAAGGCGCGCTGGAACAGATCGACATGGTCATGATCGTCGGCAAAGCGCCGGTCATATTCGCACGCCTCTACGCCCATGTCGTGCCGCACAGGGATCAGCGTCAGCAGCCGTTCGATATCGCGTTCCAGCAGCATCATCGGTGCCGGCGTCAACGGCTCGACCATCGCCACCGCCTGTCCGATACCGACGCAATTGCCGACCCAGCCCCGCGACCGGCGACCGGTCGTGGCTTCCACCGCCCCTGCCGTCGAAACCCGGATATGCCGCACGCGCCCTTTCAACGGCGTCTCGCTCTGCCACCCCTCGGGCGAGACACGCACGGTGCGTAAAGGAGCTTCGTCGGCGCTGGCCCGATCCTCGACGGTGATGCCGATCCGGCGATCGCCCTGCCAGTCGGATGCCAATGCCGACAGCAGCAATGCCGCCGGACCGCTGCAATCGACATAGAGGTCCGCGCGCACCAGACCGCCATCGTCCAGCCGCACGCCCGCGATCACGCCCTCCGCGACGTCGACACCGACAACCGACCCCGCAACCCGCTCGACCCGCCCCGCCGGAACCGCCGCCGCGAACAGCGCCGCATAGTCGGCGGGATCGAACTGATAGCCATATTCGGCGCGCGCCAGCGGATGCTGGCCATCGCCCTCGCGCGGCGGATGGACGAACACGCCGCGCCGCGCCGCCTGCACGCCGGCGACATAGGGCGCGATCCCGTCCGCCGCGACGAGCGTCAGATACTGGTGCAACTGTACGCCGTCGATCACCGGAAACGGCAGCGCAAACCCCTGCATCCACCCGCGCCCGCCCCAATCGGCATAGCGCGTCCCCCACGAAAAGCTCGTATCGCTGTCTAGGATCAGCCGGCGTTCATCGACCCCGACCGACAGGTTGAAGGCATAGGCCGACGGCGCGGTGACGCTGCCATAGAACAGGTCGCTGCCCCGCTGATCGCCGGCATCGACGCGCAGGATCGCGACGTGGGGCGGCAAATGCGCCGCCAGCGCCGCGACCGTCATCTCGGCCGCCAGACCGCTGCCGCCCACCAATATGCGTCCGACCGGTGCGGACGTTTCGAACCCCTGCATCATCGTCCTTCAAGCCGCCAGACCGGCCGCGGCCGGCGATCGGCGGATATAGTCGGCATGGTCGGGGGTCGCCTGCACCGCCTGCGCCACCGCCCCGCGCAGCGCCGCCGCGCGCGCCGCGATCGTCGCATCGTCCTGCGCGAGCACGCGCGGATCATATCCCTTCGGCATCAGCCTCTGCCCGAGCATCACCGCAACCCAGCTGGGCGGCAGGAACAACCCGAACTGATAGGGTACGACATAGCCGCGCGTCAGCCACGCATCGATCTTCGCCTGCAAACTGTCGGGCAGGGTCAGCGCGCGGAAATGGCGCCACATCTCGCTATCCTCCCGCTCGGTCGCGACATAGTGCAGCAGCAGGAAGTCGCGCACCCGTTCGAAGTGCAGCGCCATCCGCCGATTATACTCGTCGATATCGCCCGGATCGAAGTGACGCGTCGGGAACAGCGCCAGCAACTCGGTGATGCCGTCCTGAATCAGGTGGATCGACGTCGATTCGAGCGGCTCCAGAAACCCGCTGGCCAGCCCGATCGCGACGACGTTGCGTTTCCAGAAATCGCGGCGGCGTCCGGTCGTGAAGCGCAGCCGCCGCGGCTCGGCCTGCATCGGCGCGTCGAGATTGGCGACCAGTTGCGCCTGCGCATCGTCGTCGGAGATGAAGCTGCTGCAATAGACATGCCCGTTGCCGACCCGGTGCTGCAACGGAATCCGCCATTGCCACCCCGCCGTCCGCGCCGTCGCGCGCGTATAGGGGCCGAGTGGTCCGCGACTGTCGGTCGGCACGGCGACCGCGCGGTTGCACGGCAGCCAGTTGCTCCAGTCGTCATAGCCCGACTGCAACGCCCCTTCGATCAACAGCCCGCGAAAGCCCGAACAGTCGACGAACAGGTCGGCCTGTACCACCCGTCCGTCGGCCAGCGTCACGTCGCGGACATGTCCACGCTCCCCGTCGAGCGCGACGTCGACCACCTTGCCCTCGACCCGCTCAACGCCACGCGCTTCGGCATAACGCCGCAGGAAGCGGGCATAGAGCGAGGCGTCGAACTGATAGGCATAGCCGAAGCTCGATTCGACGTTACGCACATCGCTGCCGGGATGGCGGAAGCGGTTGTTCTCAGCGGCGATGACCGGAAAGGAATATTCGTCGAGCCGGGTCGTATCCCCCTGTTCGCGCAGCCGCAGCCATTGATGATAAAAGGGGATGCCGTCGTCGGTCGGCCCGTAATTGCCGAACGGGTGAATATAGCGGTCGCCGATTCGACCCCAGTCGCAAAATTCGATGCCCAGTTTGTACGTGGCTTCGGTCGCGCGCATTAGATCCGATTCGGCGATACCCAGCGTCGTATTGAACGCGCGGATATGCGGCAGCGTCGCTTCACCGACCCCAACCGTCCCAATTTCGTCCGATTCGATCAGCTGCACCCGGACGCCCAGACCGTGCAGCCTGTTCGCAAGCGCAGCAGCGGTCATCCAGCCGGCGGTACCGCCGCCGACGATGCAGACCCGTTCGATCTCGGCGATGGCAGTCATGCCGTTTTCAGCCCGTCATCGGCGTGTTTAGTCATGGAAACGCCCTTCTCCGACAACATCGTTCGCACTGCACAAGCATTTCCGCAACCACATCGTTAACGCGTTGCAATGCAGCAATAATTACGTACGTAATGTTACTTGATCTACCATCAAAACGCCCGGCCCGGACAATTGTCAACGATGTCGGCTAAATATGTTACCGCTATCTTGTAGGGGTAAATCAGATCAGTTATGCACCCGATTGTTGCCGCACCATTGCCAGCCGTATCGTATCGAAAAACGAGAAACGAGCAGCAAGGATCGCGCACACATAACGCCGGGCGGCGCGAACAGACGTCGCTACAGGGAGGGGATAGATTGATGAAGATGCACGTACTCGCGTATCCGTCGCGCTCGGCCAAGCGGTTGCTGATGGCGACGTCGGCGTTGACCTTGGCATTGTCGCCGGCAGCCGCCTTTGCCCAGACCGCCATCACGCCGCCGGATGAAAAGGTGCCGACGCCGCTGGCCGATGCGCAGGACGCGACGCCCGAAGGTGAAATCGTCGTTACCGGCATCCGCGCCGCGCTTGAATCGGCAAAGGAGATCAAGCGCCGGTCGTCGACCTTCGTCGATTCGATCACCGCGTCGGACATTGCGACGCTGCCCGATCTGTCGGTCGCCGAAGCGATCGGTCGTATTCCGGGCGTCACCATCTCGCGCTTCCCGACCAACGGCGGCAGCCCCGACTTCCCCTCGCCTGAAGGTCGCGGCAACCTTGTGCGCGGTCTCGGTTTCGTCCGCTCCGAATTCAACGGCCGCGACGCCTTCTCGGCGAATGGCGGTCGTGCGCTCGACTTCTCCAGCATTCCGCCCGAACTGGTCGGCGGCGTTGACGTCTACAAGAACCAGAGCGCCGACCTGATCGAAGGCGGTATCGGCGGCACGATCAACCTGCGCACGCTCGAACCGTTCGACAGCAAGAAGGACCTGTTCGTCATCTCGGTCGACGGTACCTATTCCGACTTGCGCGAGAAGTGGTCGCCGCAGGCGAGCATCACCGCCGGCAAGCGCTGGAACACGGGCATCGGCGAATTCGGCATTCTCGGCTCCTATTCGCGGTCGCGGCTCGACTCGCGGATCAACGGCTGGCAGCAGAGCCCGCCGATCCCGCGTGTGCTCGATGCCAACGGCAACGTGCCAGAAACCGGCAACTTCAACGACGATAACCGGTTGAACGAGTTCAACGGTGCCGATCCGTCGCGCATCGTCGGCATCACGCCCGGCTTCCAGTTCCGCAACACCGAATTCGATCGCGACCGTATCAGCTATTACGGCGCGTTGCAGTGGCGTAACGACGGTCTGCAGGCGACGTTCAAGTACATTCGCGTCGAAAGCAAGATCAACAGCATCGAAGACACGCTGGAATGGTTCCCCGATCATAATGGCGGCGTGCAGATCGGCGTGCAGAACATGCAGTTGGATAAGAACTGGGGTTCGAACGGACTGCCATTGTGCAGTGGTCCGGGCGGGCGTCCGGTCGCCCCCGGCGATTGCGAAAACCTGTATCCGGTCCGCGGCGGCTTGATGGAATCAGGCTTGGTCACCAGCAACAATGATTCGTGGACCGGTGCGCGCGGTCGTGACATCGGCATGCTCGGCGTGGGCAAGCAGGAAGAGGCGACCACCGAAGACTTCAGCCTTAACCTGAAATGGAACGCCTCCGAACGGCTGTTCATCACGGTCGACGGACAGTATACTAAGGCTGACGCGCGGCAGCGCCAGATTTGGGGTGGCATGAACAGCTACTTCAATTATTCAGTGAAGCCGGACCTTGACCATCCACGGGTCGAATTCTTCATTGACCCCGCGCACCGCTTCAATCCTAGCAACACTCGGTTTACTGGTGATCGTGACCCAATCACCAATTCCAACGGGTTCATCAACGCGCCCGGCGTCTACATCCCGTCGCCGACGAACTCGGCCGACTTCAATGGCGCCAATTTCCAGTATGCCGCCGATCAGTTCCAGAACGGCGAAGGCGACCTCTATTCGCTGCGTGGCGACGTCAGCTACGACGTGTCGGGTGGCGACGGGCTTGCCGGCTGGTTCGACAGCGTGAAGTTCGGCGCACGTTTCGCCGAACGCAGCCAGGTCAATTCGGAAATGGCGCTCAACTGGGGCGCGATCGCTCCGGCATGGGCGGGCGGCTATGGTATCGCCGGCACGTTCCAGAACCCGAACAAGGGCTTCGAAGCGGTCGAGTTCAAGAACTTCTTCCGTGGCGACGGCGTCATTCCGGGTAGCAACACGGCATTCGTGTTCGTGAATAGCGATATTCTCAACGACTATTCCGCCTATCGCAAATATCTCGCCAGCGAACCTCAGTTGGCGACGCTGGGCAGCTGGGTCCCGCGCGGGATCGATGACGGCACGCGTTTCGGTCAGGGCGTCTATCGTCCCGAGGATACGTCCGACATCACCGAGCGGACGAAGAACGCCTATGTCCGCATCGATTTCAAACATGACTTCGACGGCGGCATGTCGATCGACGGCAATGTCGGTGTGCGCTACGTCCGCACCGAACTGCAATCGTCGGGCTTCCAGGCATTCCGCCCGTTCAACCCCGACCTGCCGTCCTGTAATCCGGCCGGCGGCGCGGGACAGACGGGCTGCCAATACACGTTCGATCCGACGACCGGCCGCCGGCTGCGTACCGACGATGCCGAAAGCCGCGACGATATCCGCGACTTCGCACCGCAGGCGGTCGCATATTCGGAACAGGCCGCGATCCCGACCACGCTCAACCTGGTCGACGAAAAGTGGCTGCCGTCCTTCAACATGAAGTTCAATCTCAACCGCGAGATGCTGTTCCGCTTCGGCTACAGCAAGGGGCTGAGCCGGCCGAACGTACAGGATCTGCGCGCTTCGCAGGAATATGTCGTCACGACTACCAGCACCCGGTATCAGCAGATTACCGACCAGAACGACCCGTTGTTCGGCGTGGATCGTGGTGCGGTGGATATTTCCGCCAGCGAAATCCGCGTCAGCCGCGGCAACCCGTTCCTGAAGCCGACCACCGCCGACAATTTCGACCTGTCGTACGAATGGTATTTCAAGGGCGGTTATCTGTCGGTCGCCGGCTTCTACAAAAAGCTGTCGAACATCATCACCAACGGCGACCTGTCGCTGGGGACGACGACGCTCGACGGCAAGACGCTGAACATCATCTATAACGGCCCGGTCAATCAGGCGAAGGCGACGGTGAAGGGCGTCGAGGTCGGCTATCAGCAGTTCTTCGACTTCCTGCCGGGACCGCTCAAGCATCTGGGCGTACAGGCCAACTACACCTTCATCGATGCCAACACGACGCCGCCTGGCAACGGTGCCGATGCCAATGGCGACGGCGTACCGGACGACGTGACGCAGGTGTTCCGCTGGGGTGTCAGCGATCTGCTCGGCCAGTCCAAGCATATCGCCAACGCGGTCGCGATCTATCAGGACAAGGTGGTCGAAGCGCGTCTCGCCTATAACTGGCGCTCGTCCTACCTGCTGACCTATCGCGACTATGTGACCGGCAACCCGATCTTCGCCGAAGACGCGGGCTTCCTCGACGCATCGCTGAAGTTCAACATCGGCAACCTTCAGCTGCGCGGGTCGATCGCCAACATCCTCGATACGAAGAGCAAGGCGTACGGCATCATCGACGGTGATGGTCAGCGCTACGACCGGTTCAGCTTCCTGAACGATCGCCGTATCGTGATCGGCGCGCTGTTCCGCATCTGATACGGGGACACCGCAAACAAATCGGGGGAGGTGCCACCGGCGCCTCCCCCCTTTTTTTGCCGGCCAGGACCGACCGGCTATTCGTCCAGCCCGCTGAACCCGCCGCCGGCATAGTCGCTGAACTTGGTGATCTGCGGCTCGAACTTCAGCGTCACCTTGCCGGTCGCACCATGCCGCTGCTTAGCGATGATGAGCTCGGCGAGGCCGTAGACACGTTCCATATCCATCGCCCATTTGGCATGGTCCTCGAACACCTTCGCATCGTCGCCGTCGCGCGGGCGTTTCGGCTCCTTGGCCGCGACATAATAGTCTTCGCGATACACGAACCAGACCATGTCGGCGTCCTGTTCGATCGACCCCGATTCGCGAAGGTCGGACAGCTGCGGCCGTTTGTCCTCGCGCTGCTCGACGGCACGCGACAACTGCGACAGCGCCATCACCGGCACGCCGATATCTTTGGCCAGTGTCTTCAATCCGCGCGAAATCTCGGAGATTTCCTGCACGCGGTTGTCGCTGCCTTTGCCCGATCCCTGCAGGAGCTGCAGATAGTCAACCACGACCAAGCCGAGCTCACCGTCCAGCTTGCGCTGCAATCGGCGGACGCGGGTGTGCAGGCCCGAAATCGACAGGCCGGCGGTATCGTCGATATAGAGCGGCAGCTGTTCCAGATCGGCGGCGGCATTGGCGAGGCGGGTAAAGTCCTCCTTGCGGATCTTGCCCATGCGCAAGGCTTCGGAACTGATTTCCGCCTGCTCGGCCATGATGCGCGTCGCGAGCTGATCGGCGGACATTTCGAGCGAAAAGAACGCGACCTTCGCGCCGACCGACTTGCCCTTTTCCATGCCGGCGCGCTGGTCGTCCATATAACGTTGCGCGGCGTTGAAGGCGATGTTGGTCGCCAGCGACGTCTTCCCCATGCCGGGGCGGCCGGCAAGGATGATGAGATCGCTGTGATGCATGCCGCCGATCCGGCCGTTGACCGATGCGAGGCCGGTCGTGACGCCCGACAGGCCGCCACCCGAGTTCATCGCGCGTTCGGCCATGCGCACCGCCATCGTCGTCGCCTGCGCGAACGATTTGACGGCGTTGGTCGTGTTCCCCTCCGCCGCGACCTTGAACAGCGCTTCCTCGGCCGCCTCGATCTGCTTCTTGGGGTCGACCTCGGTCGAGGTATCGGTGGCGTTTTCGACCAGCGTGCGGCCCACGGTGATCAGCGCGCGCAACTGAGCAAGATCGTAGATTTGCTGCGCGAACTGCCGCGCACCGATCAGGCTGGCGTTGCTGCCGGTGATCTCGACCAGATACTGGGTGCCGCCGCGCGCCGCCAGCAATTCGTCATTGTCGAACATCGGCCGCAGCGTCACCGGACTGGCGATCATGCCGGTGCGGCGGACGTCCCTGATCCGTTCGAAGATGCGCGCATGGGCGGGATCGTAGAAATGCTCGATATCCAGCCGTTCGACCATGTCGTCGGCCAGGCCGTTGTCGATCAGCATCGCGCCCAGCAGCGCCGCCTCCGCATCGACATTGTGGGGCACGCGCGGTGGTTGCGGGGGAGTACCCCCGCCGATGCTGTGAACAGTAGCCATCGCCCCTTGTCCCAGACCTCGGCCTTACGCTCAACCGCTTGACAGCGCATTTTGCGGTGGACGCCACGACATGAAGCGGCGACAGGAGGCCATGGCCGATCCACGGATCATCGACGTGACCCTCGACGAGCGCACCATTTTGTGGCGCAGCGCCGATATCGAGCAGGAACGGCGGATCGCGATCTTCGACCTGCTGGAGGCGAATCACTTCGCCCCCGCCCGAGTGCCTGCCGATCATTATGCCGGTCCGTACCGCATCGCGCTGTCGGTGCCCGAGGGGCGGCTCGCCATCGATATCGCGCGCGAGGACGGCAGCCTGATCGAGACGCTGGTGCTGGGCATGGCGCGGTTGCGTCGCCCGATCCGCGATTATTTCGCGATCTGCGACAGCTATTACAAAGCCATACGACAGGCGACGCCGCACGAGATCGAGACGATCGACATGGCCAGGCGGGGCATCCACAACGAAGCGGCCGAGGCATTGCGCGAACGATTGGACGGCAAGGTCGAGATCGATTTCGACACCGCACGCCGCCTCTTCACCCTGATCTGCGTGCTGCATATCAAGGCGTGATGCGGTTCAGATTGATTCCCGGCGCGCTGGCGGTGCTGGCGCTGGTTGCGTTGTTTCTGTGGCAATGGTCGTTCGGCTGGACGCCCGATCGCGCCCGGTTCCCGGTCCAGGGCCTGACGGTATCGGCCGGTGACGGGCCGATCGACTGGCCGACCGTCCGCGCGCGCGGCGCCGATTTCGCCTATGTCACGGCGTCGCGCGGAACGCAGCGCGATGCCGCGTTCGAAACGAACTGGAACGGCGCGCATGCCATCGGGATGCGCCACGGCGCGCTCCACGCATTTTCGCTGTGCGAGCCGACCGCCGATCAGGTCACGACCTATCTGACCACGGTACCGCGCGCGACCGATGCCCTGCCCGCCACGCTGTCGCTCGACTTTTCGCCCGACTGCACCGCACGGCCGACCCGCGCGCAGGTGATGGCCGCGATCCGCGGGTTTCTGGGCCCGGCCGAATATCATGACGGCCGGGCGATGATGCTGCGCATCTCGCCCGCGTTCGAAGCAGAATATCGGGTCAGCGCCGCGATCGTCCGGCCGCTCTGGGCGCAACGGCGCTTCTTCGAACCCGATTATCTGGCGCGGCCGTGGCGGATGTGGCAGGCGAACCCGGCGCGGCGCATCGACGGCGTCGCCCGTCCCGTCGCGTGGAGTGTAGCCGCCCAATGACCGATCCCGCCGCCCTGATCGACGCCGCGCGCGCCGCCGCCGCGCATGCCCACGCGCCCTATTCGCGCTTCGCGGTCGGCGCGGCGTTGCTGATGGAAGACGGATCGATCGTCACCGGGGCCAATTTCGAAAATGCCAGCTACGGTCTGTCGCTGTGCGCGGAGACGGTGGCGACCGCCACGGCCAACGCCGCCGGGCGACTGCGCGAGATCGTCGCGGTCGGCATCGTCGGCGGACGGATGGGCGAAGCCGACGCGGACCCGATCCGCCCGTGCGGCCGGTGTCGGCAGATACTGAACGAAGCGGCGCAGATGGGCGGACGCGATCTGGCGGTCTATTGTTCCGGGCTCGGCGGCGGCACCATCGAAACGCATCGCCTGTCCGACCTGTTGCCGCATGCATTTGGCCCGGGCGATCTGGGTATTGGGGGAAAGCAATGACGATCCTGTCGGATCACTGGATTCGCGAACAGGCGCTGGCGACGGGGATGATCGAACCCTTTGTCGAATCGCAGCGGCGCGAGGGGTGCATCAGCTACGGCCTGTCGTCTTATGGCTATGACGCGCGGGTGTCGGACGAATTCAAGATCTTCACCAACGTCGATTCCGCCGTCGTCGACCCGAAGGATTTCGCCCAGAACAGCTTCGTCGATCGCAAGACCGACGTCTGCATCATTCCGCCCAACAGCTTCGCGCTGGCCCGCACCGTCGAATATTTCCGCGTGCCGCGCGACGTGCTGGTGATCTGCCTCGGCAAGTCGACCTATGCACGCTGCGGGATCATCGTCAACGTGACGCCGCTGGAGCCGGAATGGGAGGGGCATGTCACGCTGGAATTCTCCAACACGACGCCGCTTCCGGCCAAGATCTACGCCAATGAAGGCGCTTGCCAGTTCCTGTTCCTGAAGGGCGACCAGCCCTGCGGCACCAGCTATGCCGATCGCGCCGGCAAATATATGGGCCAGCGCGGCGTCACCCTGCCGCGGCTCTGACGACGATGATCGGACGCAACTGGACCGGGCGCAGTGCGGTGGTGCGCCTGTCGGCACTCCTGCCGGTTCTGGCGCTGTTCGCCCCGAAGCTGCCGCTGCCGCTCGCCTTCGGCACCGGCGGCGCGCTGATCCTGTGGATGGCGTTCGTCTGCGCGCGGGTCGCGATCAACGATCATCGGGCGGCGTCGGAAATCGTTCCCTTCCGCCCCACGCGCCGGTCGCGATAGGGCGGACGCGGCGGCGCGACCGTCTGCGGCACCTCCCACGGATGCCGTCCCCCCTGCCGCACGGTCGTCACCCGCCCGTTCGCCAGCGATATCGCGACGCCGCCGGTCCGCGCCAGCATCGTCCGGTCGAGCTTCAGCCAGCGCGGCGTACAGCCATCGGGCAGGCGACGGTCGCTGACGACGATATCGGCACGGCGACAGGCGGCGATCAGTTCGGCCCATGGCAGCGCATAACCGCTACGCGTCGCAACGATCGTCCAGCGCCGACCGCCCGTCTCGCGCGTGGCGATGCACAGGTCGGCGCTGCACTTCACGCCGGGCTGTTCGGACAGCGGCGGCAACGCGCCCTCGACTCCCCCACCCTCGCCCAGCGTCGATCGGACATAGTCGCCCGCCCGGTCGCGCAGGATCGCCATGCCGCCATCGGGCGTCGCCAACGCCATATGCCGCCCGTCCCCCGTTACCAGCAGATCGGGTGCCGGCGTCGCCAGCGCCCACACAGCGCCGACCGCGAACGGCAATATTCCCCAGCGCCGCAGCGCCGTCCGCCACAACGCAATCCACAGTCCGCCGACGACCATCAGCGCGAATGCCCCGTCGGGCATCGCCGGCAGCGAAGCGACCGATCCCGGCGCCGCCGCGACCGTCCGCGCGATCCACAGCAGCAACGCCAGCGACCGCTCGACCGCCCACCATGCCGGCGCCCCCAGCCCGATCAGATCGAGCGCCAATGCCAGCGCCTCCAGTGGCATGGTGACGAAGGTCGTGAGCGGGATGGCGACGATATTGGCCAGCGCACCGTACAGCCCGGCCTTGTGGAAATGATACAGGCCGATCGGCATCAACGCCGCCTCGACCACCAGCCCGGTGAGCAGCAACGACGCCAGATTGCGCCCCAACCGCCGCCACGGCGCTTCATCGCGCTTCAGGAACCAGCGCCGGACGCGGGGATGTTCGTGCAACGCGACGATCGCGGTGACGGCGGCGAAACTCAACTGGAAACTCGGACCCGCCAGCGACTCCGGCAACGCGAGCAGCACCAGCAACGCCCCCGTCGCGATCAACCGCAACGTGATCGCCTCGCGCCCGATCGACAGCGCCGCCAGCACCAGCAGCGCGGCGATGCACGACCGCACCGTCGGCACGTCGGCGCCTGACAACCACGTATAGGCCAAGGCCGCCGTTGCCCCCGCCCCGGCCGCGACGACCGGCAACCGCACCCGGATTGCCAGCGGCGGAAACAGCGCCAGCAGCTTCAGCACCAGCGTCATCGTACCGACCACCACCGCGGTGACGTGCAGGCCGCTGATCGACAGCAGATGGGCGAGGCCCGACCGGCGCATCGCCTCCGCATCGGCGGCCTCGATCGCGCCGCGATCACCGGTCACGAACGCGGCAGCGATCCCGCCTTCGCTGCCATCGACACGGGATACGATATGGTCGGTCAGCGTCGAGCGGAGCGCGGCATCCCCCGGATCGCCCGGCGCGACGACCCGGATCGGCGCAAAGCCGCGCCCGGTCGCGCCGATCCCCTGAAACCACGCGGTCCGGGCGAAATCATAGGCGCCCGGCAATGCGGCGGAGGGCGGCGGCATCAGCCGGGCACGCAGCGCCAGGCGGCTGTCCGGCACCACTCCGGCGGGCAGATCGCCTTGAGCGATGTTGACCCGCACCAGCGGCGGCAAACGGGCGGCAGCATCCGGCCGCAGCGTCAGGCGAACCAGTTCGCGTGCCGGCAACGGCTCGACCCGCTCGACCCGCGCCTCGAACGCCGCGACGACCGGCCGGGCCAGCACCGGTGCCGCGACACGCTCCGCCCGCCACCAGATCAGCGCGCAGCCAAGCATGACCAGCAGGCCCGCGATCGTGATCGCCCGCGCCGTCCGCGTGCCCCATGGCAGCATCAGTCCGGCCAGCGCCACCGCCAGCCCGACCAACAGTACCGCACCCCATGCCGCCGGTCCTGGCAGCACGAACCACGCCGTAATCCCCACCCCCAATGCGACCGGCATCCACAGCGGCAACTGCCCCCGCTCCGCCTCCGCCAGACGTTCCGACATAGCGAGGAACCCTCCCCCACCGCGCTTGGTTTGAAGCGTGCGGGGTGCCATGCTAGGGGCGGTCGCGGCTGAACTGGCCATATCTGTTCCACCCGATTTCTGGGAGCATCCGCGCTTGGGCGCAACCACTTCCGCGACGCCTGTCGTCACCCGTTTCGCGCCGTCGCCGACCGGCTTTCTCCACATCGGCGGTGCGCGCACCGCGCTGTTCAACTGGCTCTATGCCCGTCGCCATGGCGGTCGCTTTCTGCTGCGGATCGAGGATACCGATCGCGCGCGCTCGACCCAGCCGGCGATCGATGCGATCCTCGACGGCATGCGCTGGCTCGGCCTCGACTGGGACGGCGACGCCGTGTTCCAGTTCGCGCGGGCCGACCGCCACGCCGCCGTCGCCCGTCAGCTGCTCGACGCCGGCCATGCCTATCGCTGCTATGCGACCCCGGAAGAACTTACCGCGCTGCGCGAGGAACAGCGCGCCGCCGGCAAGCCGATCCGCTATGACGGACGCTGGCGCGACCGCGCGCCCGAGGATGCGCCCGAAGGCGCACCGTTCGTCGTCCGGCTGAAGGCGCCGAAGGAAGGCGCCGTGACGATTTCGGACCAGGTGCAGGGCGAGGTGACCGTCGCCAATGCCGAACTCGACGATTTCGTGCTGCTACGATCGGACGGTACGCCGACCTATATGCTCGCGGTCGTGGTCGACGATCACGACATGGGGGTGACCCATGTCATTCGCGGCGACGACCACCTCAACAACGCCTTTCGCCAGCTCGCCCTGATCCGCGCGATGGACGCGGTCGAAGGCGGCTGGCCCGATCCGGTCTATGCCCATGTGCCGCTGATCCACGGCGCGGACGGCGCCAAGCTGTCGAAGCGCCACGGTGCACTTGGCGTAGAGGCATATCGCGACGAACTGGGCGTGCTGCCCGAAGCGCTCAACAACTATCTGCTGCGGCTCGGCTGGGGCCATGGCGACGAGGAGATCATCAGCCGCGAGCGCGCGACCGAGGTCTTCGACCTGTCGGGTGTGGGCCGTTCGCCGTCCCGTTTCGATACGAAGAAGCTGCTGAACCTCAACGGCCATTATATCCGCGAGGCCGATGATGCGCGCCTGACCGCGTTGGTCGCCGAACGCCTGCCCGACGGGATCGACCGTGACCTGCTGCAGCGCGCCATGCCGGTACTGAAGGTGCGCGCCGCCGATCTCAACGAACTCGCCGCCAATGCCGCCTTCTTCTTCAAGTCGCGCCCGCTGCCGATGGACGACGGCGCTACCGCGCTGCTGACACCCGAGGCACGTGCGATTCTGTCGCAGTTGCACGCCAAGCTTGACGCACTCGCAGCATGGGATACGGAGACGATCGAAGCTGCGGTACGCGAAGTGGCGGAGGCGGCGGGGTTGAAGCTGGGTGCCGCCGCGCAACCGCTTCGCGCCGCGCTGACGGGTTCGCGCACCTCACCGGGGATTTTCGACGTGCTCGCCCTGCTGGGCCGCGCCGAAAGCCTTGGCCGCATCGAAGATCAGATGGCCAAACCGGCCGCATAACCAACAGGAGACGCCAGATGGCCGATAACGCTAAACTGCAGGTTGCGGGCAAGGACGTCGAATTTCCGGTTCGATCGGGAACGATCGGTCCCGACGTCGTCGACATCCGCAAACTCTATGCACAGACCGGCGCCTTCACCTACGATCCGGGCTTCACCTCGACCGCCAGCTGCGATTCGGCGCTGACCTATATCGATGGTGACGAAGGCGTGCTGCTGCATCGCGGCTATCCGATCGGTCAGCTGGCCGAGGAATCGTCGTTCATGGAGGTCGCCTATCTGCTGCTGAACGGCGAACTGCCGTCGGGCGAGGAACTGGGCAACTTCACCACCACGATCAGCCGCCACACGATGCTGCACGAACAGCTCGCGACCTTCTATCGCGGTTTCCGCCGCGACGCGCACCCGATGGCGATCATGTGCGGCGTCGTCGGCGCGCTGTCGGCCTTCTACCATGATTCGACCGACATTACCGATCCGACCCAGCGGACGATCGCGTCGCACCGGCTGATCGCCAAGATGCCGACGATCGCGGCGATGGCGTACAAGTACAGCGTCGGCCAGCCGTTCCAGTATCCGGACAATTCGCTCAGCTACACCGGCAATTTCCTGAAGATGACCTTCGGCGTGCCGGCCGAGCCCTATGAAGTGAACCCGGTCGTCGAAAAGGCGCTGGACCGCATCTTCATCCTGCACGCCGATCACGAACAGAATGCGTCGACCTCGACCGTGCGTCTCGCCGGCTCGTCGGGTGCGAACCCGTTCGCCTGCATGGCCGCCGGCATCGCCTGCCTCTGGGGTCCGGCGCATGGCGGCGCGAACGAAGCCGCGCTCAACATGCTGCGCGAGATCGGCACGCCTGAGCGCATCCCGGAATATATCGCCCGCGCCAAGAACAAGGACGATCCGTTCCGCCTGATGGGCTTCGGTCACCGCGTCTACAAGAACTACGATCCGCGTGCGACCGTCATGCAGAAGACGGTGCGCGAAGTGTTCGAATCGCTGGGCGTCAATGATCCGGTGTTCGAAACCGCCTTGCGGCTCGAGGAACTGGCGCTGTCGGACGACTATTTCATCGAAAAGAAGCTGTTCCCGAACGTCGACTTCTATTCGGGCGTCATCCTGTCGGCGATCGGCTTCCCGACCACGATGTTCACCGCGCTGTTCGCGCTCGCCCGCACCGTCGGCTGGGTCGCGCAGTGGAACGAGATGATCTCGGACCCCGAACAGAAGATCGGTCGTCCGCGTCAGCTCTATACCGGCCCCGCACAGCGCGATTACGTGCCCGTGGGCCAGCGCTGAGATGCGCATCGTCCGGCGGGCGCTGACGATCGTCGGTGCGATCCTCGCGTTCGTCGGACTGTTCTGGCTGGGTCAGGGGATGGGGATCATCCGCTGGCCCGCCAGTTCCTTCATGATCGACCAGTATCTCTGGGTCGTCACCGGATCGGTCGTAGCAGCAGCCGGGCTGCTCCTGATTCTCATCGCGCGGCGCCTGCCCCGCCGCTGATCCCGCGACTCGCGACGCGGCAATCGAATTTCCGCCGATAATATTTCGGTCTTCAGCATTTTCTACCAGATCGGTGCAATCAGCTACTCGTCGGCGTATACCGTCAGGTTGCGCAAATTACTGTTTTCGTTGGAAACAGAATGAATGGTGCGCTTTCGTGCATTAACCATCCGGTAACTATACTGCTTCTGTTTCCGCCTCGTACTTAAATCGATCTTAATCCCGAACTGCGAAGAAGCTCGCAGTTCTTTTGGGGGCAAGATCACATGAGTACTGCTTTCTGCCTGCCATCAAATCTATCGATGGCGAACATCGCCGCCATCGTCGACGATTTGCGCGCATTGCCGTCCGGTGGCGACCTGGTCCTTGATGCGACCGATCTCAAGGCACCCGACCTCAGCGTCCTGCAACTGATCGAAAGCCTGCGCGCACAGGCGCGGCTGCACGACGCGTCGGTCAGCCTTGCCGCCCCGGCAGACGAACCCCTTACCGCCCTGCTGCATCGTGCCGGTTTCGTCGCCGCGATGACGCCCGACGACAACGCCTTCTGGTTCCACGGAGTGCCCTTGCAATGACCGCTTCCATTCTTGCCGTCGACGATTCCGCCAGCCTGCGCATGGCGATCCGCATCGCGCTGACCGGTGCGGGCTATACCGTGACCGAGGCCGGCGACGGCGTCGAAGGGCTGACCAAGGCGACGTCAACCAAGTTCGACATGATCGTCACCGATCTGAACATGCCGAACATGGACGGGCTGTCGATGATCCGCGAACTGCGCAAGCAGCCGGCACAGGCGGGCGTCCCGATCATCTTCCTGACCACCGAATCCGATCCGGAAATGAAGAACCAAGCCAAGGCCGCCGGCGCCACCGGCTGGCTGGTCAAGCCGTTCGTGCCCGACCAGCTCGTGAAGGTCGCGCGCAAGGTGCTGGGCCGGTGATCGCCGACGATCCGATCGCCGCCTTCCGCGTGGAGGCGGGCGAGGTGCTCGATCAGGTCGAGCAGGCGCTGCTCGACCTCGGCCACCGGCTCGACGATGCCGATCTCGTCAACGCGGTCTTCCGGGGTTTGCATACCCTGAAGGGCTCGGGCGCGATGTTCGGCTTCGACGCGCTGGCCGGCTTCACCCATCACTGCGAAACCGCGTTCGATCGCGTCCGCAAGGGGCAGGTCCCCGCTACCGCCGGGCTGGTGTCGGTCATCCTGTCCGCGCAGGATCACATGCGCGCGCTGGTCGAGGGCGACGCCCCCGCAGCCGACGGCGATGCGATCCTCGCGCGGTTGCAGGCGGCGATCGACGAAGCGTCGGGCACCACGCCGGCCGCGGCCAGCGCACCCGCCGCTACCGGTTGGCAGATCGCCTTCCGGCTGCCCGCCGATGCGATGGCCAATGGCACCAACCCGCTGATGCTGCTCGACGAGCTGCGCGAACTGGGCGACTGCACCGTCGTCGCGCGGACCGACAAGGTCCCGCCGCTCGCCGATCTCGTCCCGACCGAATGCCATATCGGCTGGGACGTGACGCTGCTCGGCGACGTGAAGCGCGACGATATCGAGGATGTGTTCATCTTCGTGATGGACGACATGGAATTGTCGATCGAACCGCTCGGCCTCGCCGATGCGGATGCGGCGGCCGACGCCGCTGGGACCGACGAAGCACCGGTCCTCGCCGAAGCCGCCGCACCGGTCGCGACCGCAGCGACCGCCGACAGCCCCGCCGCCCGTTCGACCGCCAAGGCCGAAGAAAGCGTGCGCGTCCCTGCCGGACGGCTCGACGCGCTGATGGACCGGGTCGGCGAACTGGTCATCGCCCAGAGCCGCCTGTCGCAATGCGCCGATCGGGGCCAGGACCTTGTCCTGCGCTCGGTCTCCGAGGAAATCGAGCGGCTGGCCGGCGAATTGCGCGACACGATGATGGTGCTGCGCATGGTGCCGGTCGGCTCGCTCTTCTCGCGCTTCCGCCGTCTGATCCACGACCTGGCGCGCGACACCGGCAAGACGATCGAGTTCGAAACCGAAGGCGAGGCGACCGAGGTCGACAAGACCGTGATCGAACGCCTGTTCGACCCGATGGTCCACCTGATCCGCAACAGCTGCGACCATGGTCTCGAAACGCCCGAGGACCGCATCGCCGCCGGCAAGCCCGCCGCCGGTTCGGTCCGGCTTGCCGCGCACCAGGCGGGGGGCGAGGTCGTCATCACCATCCGCGACGACGGCCGCGGCATCAACCGCGCCCGCGTCCGTGCCAAGGCGGAGGCGAACGGCCTGATCCAGCCCGACCAGGCGCTGAACGACCACGAACTGCTGCAGATGATCTTCGCGCCCGGTTTCTCGACCGCCGCGACCGTCACCAACCTGTCGGGCCGCGGCGTCGGCATGGACGTGGTGAAGCGCACGATCGAGGGGTTGCGCGGATCGATCGACGTCCAGTCGACCGAGGGCGAGGGATCGCTGATCGCGCTGCGCATTCCGCTGACGCTGGCGATCATCGACGGCCTGCTCGTTCGGGCCGGCAGCGGCCGCTACGTCATTCCGCTGACCGCGGTCGAGGAATGCATCGAACTCTCGCTCGAGGACGATATGCGCCATCGCGGGCGCAGCCTCATCACGCTGCGCGAAAAGCTGGTGCCGTTCCTGCGGCTGCGCGAAATCTTCGCCACCGACACCCGGCCCGATCCGTTCCAGAAGATCGTGGTCGTGTCGACGCCGCAGGGCCGGGTCGGGCTGGTCGTCGACCAGATCATCGGCAACCACCAGACGGTCATCAAGCCGATGTCGGCGCTCCACCGCGACGCCGCCACCTTTGCCGGCGCGACGATCCTCGGCGATGGCGAGGTCGCACTGATCCTCGACATCGCCCAGCTCATCGCGCTCGGCCAGCCTCGTGAGGAGACGCTGCGTGCAGCCGGATGAACATTGCCAGGCGACCGGCCTGGTCCCTCGGAACAGCGACCGACAGCTCGAAGTGCTGGTTTTCGACCTGGGGGGGCAAAGCTTTGCGCTCGAGGCGGTGCTGGTCCGCGAAATCCTCGACATGATGCCCGAAACGCGGGTGCCCGGCGCGCCTGCGCTGGTCGGTCACGTCATCAACTTTCGCGGGCGGATCATTCCGCTGGCCGACCTGCACCTCGCCTTTGGCATGACGGTACCGGCACCGACCAAGGACAGCCGCATCGTCGTGATCGAACTCGATCTGGGCGGTGATGCGACGATCATCGGCCTGCGCACCGACAAGGTGCATGAGGTCGCGACCTTCTCGGCCGCGACCAGCGAGGACGCGCCGGTCGTCGGCCTGCGCTGGAAGCGCGAACATGTCCGCTCGCTGGTCCGGCACGGCAATGACGACATCGTCGTGCTGCCCGACCTCGAAGCCATTTTCCAGACGATCACGCACGGCGCCGCCGCTGCATCCATCCACTGATTCCCGTTTTTTTTGGGGGGGGTCCACCAATGCGCGCTACGATAAAGATGAAACTCGCCGTAACATTCGGCGTAGTAATTGCGATGTTGATGGCGGTCATCGTCATCGGCGTCACCAAGATGTCGGCGATGAACGCCGGTATCGTCGAGGTCATCGAAGGTCCGGCGGCGCGGCAGGCGCGTTCGCTGAACGTTCAGGTCGGCACGAATGAACTGCTGCGACTCGAAAAGAACATGGCGTTGACGACCGACGAGGCCCTGACCCGCGATTTTGACCAGCAATCCACTGGCAAGCTAGCGAAGGTAGACGAGCTGATTCGTCTTGGCGTGGCGAACGCTACTTCCAACGCCAAAGCGGACTGGGACAACGTCGCCGCGAAATGGAACGAATACAAGCCGGTAAACCGCCAGATCCGCGACCTGGCTCTGGCGAACAAGAACGTCGAGGCTGGGCGGATTTCGATTAGCCGTTCACGGGCGCTGATGGGCGAGCTATCGAAATCGCTCGACGCCATCGTCGCCAGCAACGCCGATCGCATGGCCGAAGCAAGGGCCGAAACGGAAGCCAGCTACGAGAATGCCCGCACCATCCTGATCGTCGTCGCGATCGCGGCGGTACTGGTTGCCCTGGTGGGCGCGCTGTGGATCAGCTTGATCGTTTCGCGCGGCCTGAAGCGGGTCAGCGTCGCCCTCGATGCGGTGGCGATCGGCGACCTCGACAATGAGGTGACCGTGACCACCAATGACGAGATCAAGGATCTGGTCGACACCGTCAACCGCATGACCGTTGCGCTCCGCAAGTCGGCGGCGCTGGCCGACACGATCGCACAGGGCGACCTGACCGTCGACCACACGCCGCTGTCGGACAAGGACCAGCTCGGCCAGGCACTCGTCTCGATGGTCGACCGCCTGCGCAATGTCGTGGGTGACGCATCGGGCGCGGCCGACAATGTCGCCGCCGGCAGCCAGCAGCTCTCCGCCTCGTCCGAACAGGTCTCGCAGGGCGCGACCGAACAGGCGGCGGCTGCCGAGGAAGCATCGGCGTCGATGGAACAGATGGCTGCCAACATCAAGCAGAACGCCGATAACGCGGCACAGACCGAGAAGATCGCGCGCCAGTCGTCGAAGGACGCCGAAGCGAGCGGCGTCGCCGTCGACCGCGCGGCGAAGGCGATGCGGACGATCGCCGAAAAGATCGGCATCGTGCAGGAAATCGCCCGCCAGACCGATCTGCTGGCGCTGAATGCGGCGGTGGAAGCGGCCCGCGCTGGCGAACATGGTCGCGGCTTCGCGGTGGTCGCGTCGGAAGTCCGCAAGCTGGCCGAACGCAGCCAGACCGCTGCGGCCGAGATCAGCGCGGTGTCGAGCGACACGGTGCAGGCGGCGGCACAGGCCGGCGAAATGCTGACCAAGCTGGTGCCCGACATCCGCCGGACCGCCGAACTGGTATCCGAGATCAGCGCCGCATGCCGCGAACAGGATATCGGCGCGTCGCAGATCAACCAGGCGCTGCAACAGCTCGATCAGGTGACGCAGCAGAACGCGTCGGCTTCGGAACAGATCACCTCGACCTCCGAGGAACTGGCCGGACAGGCGGAGGAACTGCAACAGAGCATCGCCTTCTTCCGCGTCGATACCGGCTCGGGCGCAACGGCCAAGCGTCCCGCCGCCGCGCGCAAGCCCGCCAAGACCAAGGCGCCCGCCGCGTCCAAGGCCAAGCCGAATTCGGTCGCCGACCAGCAGGCCCGTGCCCGCGGCTTCGCGCTCGACCTGATGCAGGGCGGGCCGGACGGTGACGACGCAGCCTTCGGACGTGCGGCATGAGCGCCGCCGGCCCGGTGCAGGTCGTCACCTTCGGCCTGGGGGATGAGGTGTTCGCGGTTCCGGTGACCATGGTCCGCGAAATTCTCGACTATACGCCCGCATTCCGCGTGCCCGGCGGACCGGCCTGGATGCTCGGCCTGACCGACGTGCGCGGTCAGGGCGTGCCGATGGTCGATCTGCGCACCCGGCTGGGCCTGTCGGCGGTCGATCCGACGCTCGCGACGCGGGTGCTGATCGTCGACGTCGCCTTGCCCGACCGGACGCTCGCGCTCGGCCTCGTCGTCGACCGGGTGATCGCGGTCGCGACCTTCGAACGCGACCGGCTCGAATCGGCCCCCGATGTCGGCATGCGCTGGCGCTCCGACTATATCGAGGGGGTGGTGCGGGAGGCCGACGGCTTCGTCGTCATCATCAACGTGGCGCACATCTTCGCCACCGACGAGGCGGCCGACATCGCCGCGCTGGCGCACGCCGCCTGAACCATACGGGGTCGTGGCGATCGTCACGACCCCGCCCCCTTCCCGCCCCGCCGATCAGGACGTGATCGGGCCATCAGAGAGGTAGAATATGTCTGTACTTCTTCAGTTCAAACGCTCCTCGCGCCCCGAAACGGCGATCGCGGAAATTCGCGCGCTGACGCAGACGCTGGCCGATGGCGACCTGTCGCGCCGCTTGCGCGAGGATCACGCCACCGGTGAGGCGCGCGAAATGCTGATCGCGGTCAACGCGCTGCTCGACGCCGCGCTTGGTCCGGTGGTGCGGATCAACGAAGCGGTGGCGCAGGTGCGTGCCGAGCACGATCGCGGCGATATCGACGTCATGCTGGTGCCCGATGCCTATCGCGGCGACCTGCGTATCATGGCGGAACGCGTCAACGCGCTGGTCCGCGCGCATATCGACGTCAAGAAGGCGGCGATGGCCTGTATCGGCGAACTGGCCACCGGCAATTTCAACGTGCCGTTCGAAAAACTGCCGGGCAAGAAGGCGTTCATCAACGACGCCATCGAAACGCTGCGCGGCAACCTCAAGACGCTCATCGCCGAAATGAATCATATGTCGGCCGAACATGATCGCGGGGACATCGACGTGCGGGTAGCTGCGCAGCAATTCCCCGGCGATTTCGGCGTCATGGCGCGTGGCATCAACGACATGGTCGAAGGCCATATTGCGGTGAAGAAAAAGGCGATGGCCTGTATCAAGGCGTTCGGCGAGGGTGATTTCGAAGCGACGCTGGAGCAGTTCCCGGGCAAGAAGGCGTTCATCAACGACACGGTCGAAACGCTGCGCACCAATTTCAAGGATATCATCGGCGAGATCCAGCGGCTGATCGCGGCATCGACCGCCGGCCGGTTGAGCGAACGTGGCGATACCGCGCGGTTCCGGGGTGATTTCGCGAAGATGGTCGACGGGATCAACGGCATGCTCGACGCCATCCTGCTGCCGATCGGCGAAGGGAACCGCGTGCTCCGGCTCGTGAGCGTCGGTGACCTGACCCAGCATGTCGAGATCGACTGCGACGGCGATCATCAGCGGATGAAGGACGCGATCAACACGCTGATCGACAATCTGACCCGCTTCGCCAACGACGTTTCGGGCGCGTCCGATCAGGTCGCGGGCGGCAGCCAGGAACTGTCGGCTGCGTCGGAACAGGTCTCGCGCGGCGCGACCGAACAGGCGGCGGCCACCGAAGAAGCGTCGGCTTCGATGGAGCAGATGGCGTCGAACATCAAACAGAATGCCGACAACGCCGCCCAGACCGAGAAGATCGCGCGGCAGTCGTCCAAGGATGCCGAAGCCAACGGCGTTGCGGTCGAACGGGCCGTCGGCGCGATGCGCACCATCGCCGAAAAGATCGGCATCGTGCAGGAAATCGCGCGGCAGACCGATCTACTGGCGTTGAATGCGGCGGTAGAGGCGGCGCGGGCCGGCGAACATGGTCGCGGTTTCGCGGTCGTCGCTGCCGAAGTCCGCAAGCTGGCCGAGCGCAGTCAGAGTGCGGCCGCCGAAATCAACGCGGTGTCGTCCGATACGATGCAGGCAGCGGGCCAGGCAGGCGATATGCTGACCAGGCTGGTCCCGGACATCCGCCGTACCGCCGATCTGGTGTCCGAAATCAGCGCCGCGTGCCGCGAACAGGATATCGGCGCGTCGCAGATCAATCAGGCACTGCAGCAATTGGATCAGGTGACGCAGCAGAATGCCGGCGCCGCGGACGAGATCTCTTCCACCGCCGAGCAACTGTCGAGCCAGGCCGCCGAGCTGCAATCGAGTATTGCCTTTTTCCAGGTTGGTGCCGGTACAGCCGCCGCACCGCGCCGTCCTGCGGCGAAGCAGCCGGCCCGTTCGAGGGCGCCTGCCGCCACGGCCAAACCCAAGGGCAGGACGAAGCCGAATTCGATCGAAGACCAGCAGTCCCGCGCGCGCGGCTTCGCGCTCGGTCTGACGCAAGGCGGCCCCGATGGCGACGATGTTGACTTCGGACGCGCCGCCTGAACCCGCGCGGGGGCGGTGACCGCCGTCCCCGCCCTTCCCTGTCGCCTCAATCAGAAAGTACCGCCGCATGTCCGCCGCCTTGGCTCAGACCACACCCCCCGGCGACCGCCTCAGCCCGCACAAATTCGCGAGGCTTGCCACGCTGATCTACGATCAGACGGGGATCAAGATGCCGCGGACCAAGGCGACGATGCTGGAGGGCCGGTTGCAGCGGCGGCTGCGCGACACCGGCATGGCGACGTTCGATCAATATTGCGATCACCTGTTCGACGGGCGCGCCGCGCCGGGCGAACTGGTCCACCTCATCAATGCGGTGACCACCAACAAGACCGATTTCTTCCGTGAACCCGTTCATTTCGACTATCTGGCCCAGACCGTGCTGCCGACGATCGCCGCGACCGGGCAACGTCGCATCCGCGCGTGGAGCGCCGCCTGCTCGACCGGCGCGGAGCCGTACACCATGGCGATGATCCTCGACCAGTTCGCGCAAGGCGGCGGTCCCGATTACGGCATCCTCGCCACCGATATCGACACGACGGTGCTGGAAACCGCCCGGCGCGGCATCTACCCGGCCGAACTGGTCCAGCCGGTGCCGGCGGCGTTGCGGCAGCGCTATGTCGCGACGCCGGTCGACCGCACGTCGCGCGACGTGCGCATCGTGCCGTCGCTGCGTTCGGCGATCGGGTTCGCGCGGCTGAACCTGATGGACGCCAGCTATCCGGTGGGCGAACCGATGGACATCATCTTCTGCCGCAACGTGCTGATCTATTTCGACAAGGATACGCAGGAAAAGGTGGTGCGCCGGCTGTGCGACTGCCTGCGGCCCGGCGGCTATCTGTTCCTTGGCCATTCGGAATCGATCGCCGGCATGGACCTGCCGGTCTCGACCGTTTCCTACACCGTTTTCATGAAGGACTGAGCATGGCCAAGATTCGCGTCCTTGTGATCGACGACAGCGCCAGCGTGCGCCAGGCGATGACCGGCATTCTCAACGAAGACCCCGAAATCGAGGTGATCGCCGCCGCCGCCGATCCCTTCGCCGCCGCGCGCTACATCCAGGAAGAGATTCCCGATGTCATTACCCTCGACGTAGAAATGCCCCGCATGGACGGCGTCACCTTCCTGCGCAAGCTGATGAGCCAGCGGCCGATTCCCGTGGTGATGTGCTCCTCGCTGGTCGAGGAGGGATCGGAAACGCTCCTCCACGCGCTGGAGGCGGGCGCGGTCGACGTGATCCTGAAGCCGCGCCTCGGCGTCGCCGACCATCTGAACGATTCCAAGATGCGGATTCGCGACACGGTGAAGGGCGCCGCCCGTGCCCGGTTGCGCACGCGCACCCCGTCGAGTCGCATCAATTCCCCGCCTGCGAAGCTGACCGCCGACGCCGTCCTGCCGCCGCCCACCGGCCGCGCGATGAGCCGCACCACCGAAATGGTGGTGTGCATCGGCGCGTCGACCGGCGGAACCGAGGCGCTGCGCGAATTGCTGGAGGAATTGCCCGCCAACTCGCCCGGCATCGTCATCGTCCAGCATATGCCCGAAAGCTTCACCCGCGCCTTCGCCAAGCGGCTGAACGGCCTGTGCCAGGTCGATGTGAAGGAGGCCGAGGACGGCGACACGGTTATGCGCGGCCATGTGCTGATCGCGCCCGGCGGCCTGCGCCACACGCTGCTCGAACGGCAGGGGGCACGCTATGTCGTGGCGGTGCGCGAAGGGCCGCTGGTCTCGCGCCATCGCCCGTCGGTCGACGTGCTGTTCCGATCGGCCGCGCGCAATGCCGGGTCGAACGCGGTCGGCATCATCATGACCGGCATGGGCGACGACGGCGCACGCGGCCTGCTGGAGATGAAGCAGGCCGGTGCCCGCACCTTCGCGCAGGACGAAGCGACCTCGGTCGTGTTCGGCATGCCCAAGGAGGCGATCGCCCGCGGCGCCGCCGACAAGGTCGTACCGCTCCAGAACATTGCCCGTGAACTGCTGCTGGCGACGGCACGATGATTGTCCCCACTGCCACCTTCCTCCTCGTCTAGGACCTCTGACATGCAGCACCTTCGGATCGATTTGTCACAGGGTCAGGCGATCGACGCAGCCGATCTGAAACGCACGCTGGCGTTGATGGCGGCGAGCATGGACGCACGTTTCGTCCGCGCCGGCACCACGCTTGCCACCGCGATCGACACGATCGACCGCATCATCGCCTCGATCGAGGGAGTGACCGGCGCGCTCGACGAAAGCGTCGCGGGCATCGCCGTCACCGGTCTGAAGGAGGTCGCCGCGCAACTCGAAGCGCTGCCGGTGGTGCAGGCCGAGCGCGAGGCCGACATGGCCCGGATCGGCACCGCGTCCCGCGTGCTGCGCGACCATGTGATGGACATGCGACAGGCGCTGCGCGTGCTCCACATCTATGGCATGAACATCAAGATCGCCGCCTCCGGCGAACCCGCCTTCGTCGGCTTCGTCAACGACATGGGCCAACGCCTTGCGGCCGGCGAGGAACATCTTGAAGGATTTCTCGCCAAGTTGAAGGAGCTGTCGACCAGCGTCGGCAGCGTGCAGCAGGCCGGCCGGCTGCTGGCCGCCGAAGCGAAGAAAATCCTGCCCGCCGTGCCACAGCGGCTGACGCGCGACGCCGATGCGCTGCACGGCCATCTGGGCGACGTCGCGGCGATGGCCCGCGAAGTTTCGGAGATTGCGCGCACCGTGCAGGGCCGCGTCGCGACGATGCTCGGCGCGTTGCAGGTCGGCGACAGCACCCGCCAGCGGGTCGAGCATGTCGTCTCGGGACTGCAACTGCTCGAAGGGCTGACCCTGCCCGAACCGGCGCTGACCGAAGTCACCGGCGTCGTCCATCATCTGCTCGCCGCGCAGCTGGAGGCGAGCTCGGTCGATTTCGACCGCGACGCCAGCCGGCTGGTCGCTTCGCTGAAAGCCCTGCAGCCCGATACCAACGCGTTGCTCACGCTGGTCGACGACGATGCCGGCCGCAACGGCCGCCCGTTCCTGGCGCAGATCGACGAGGCGGTCGGCGAGATCGCGGTCATCACCGGGCAGTTGCAGGAAGCGGATCATCGCTCGGCCGCGATGCTCGATCTAATTGCCGAGACCGTCGACGAACTGACCGGGCGCCTTGCCCATCTCCAGCGCGTACAGTTCAACGTGCAGGATATCGCCACCAACACCCGCCTGTTGTGCCGCCGCCATGGCGATCTGGGCAAGGCGGTGTCGGTCGTGGCGGGCGAGGTCGATATCTATGCCCATTCGCTCGGCAACGCGATGCGCGGCATCGGCGCGCCGATCCGCGAACTGGCCGAGGTCAACGCCGCGCTGACCGCCAAGCGCGGCGACGCTCCGGGCGGCGACATGGGCACGAAACTAGCCCAGGCGCTCGGCGTCATTCGCGAAGGCTGCCAGCGCACCGAGATGGCGGTCCGCGAAGGCGGCGACGATGCCCGCCAGCTGATCGAACTGCTGACGACCACCGGCGACGAGATCGGCGCCGAGCTCGAGCTGGGCGCGACGATGCGGCAATCGGCGATCGTGCTCGCGGTCAGCACGCTGCCGCAGGATCTCTCGGAAGACGCGCTGGCCACGCTCGGCACGCTGCTGCCGCAGATCGCGGCGCTCTACACGATGGCGCAGGAACGCGACATCCACGCCGCCAACGTGCCACCTTGCTTCGTGGTGGCAAGCGCGGTCGTCGAGGAGGATGAGGACGACGACGGGCTGTTCTGATCGGTGGCGGCGCGTCCGGTACCGGACGGGCCGCTATACCCCCCGATCCGAAGCGGCTAGACGGACCGCGTGTCCACCTCCCTGCCCCCGACCCGTTCGCAGCGGCTGAAGGCCGCGACTACCGATCTGCACGACCGGCTCGATACGCGGATCATGGCGCTCGATCCCTTCGCTGCGCCGGAGCGCTATGTCCGCTTCCTGCGGGTGCAGCAGGCGTTTCATGCCGCGCTCGGCCCGCTTTATGCCGATCCGGTATTGCAGGCGCTGGTCCCCGACCTCGCCGAACGCGACCGCTCTGCCGCGATCGCCGCCGACCTGTCCGCCGTCGCGCTGCCGCCGCCTGCGGTTCCCGATGCCGCATCCGTGGCGGCCAGCGACGTACCGGCGGCGCTCGGCTGGCTGTACGTCGCCGAAGGATCGTCGCTGGGCGCGGCGTTCCTCATCAAGGCGGCACAGCGTATCGGCTTCGATGCCGATCATGGTGCGCGGCATCTTGCCGGCCATCCCGACGGCCGCGCCGCGCACTGGCGTCGCTTTACCGCCGCGGTGGACGATGCGGCGATGACCGAAGCCGACGAAGCGCGGATGATCGGCGCTGCCCGCACCGCCTTTGCCCGCTTCGCCGCGCTAACCGAGGCGGCGTTCGCCTGACGCGATGGCCAGCGTCTCGCGCACGCGGGCCAGCGCCATCTCGACCGGTTCGCTCTCGCCCATCAGCGCGAAGCTGCCAGTCAGGTCGAACATGCAATGGCCGTGGACGGTCGCGACCAGCGACCGGGCGAGGCTCGGCACGTCGGGCGCCTTGTCGGGCGGCAGCACCGCCGCGATCTCATCGATCACGATCCGGGTCAGTTCGCCGCGCTGCCGGTGATCCTCCTCGGGCAACGCGAAGTCGCCGGGCAGATGATGGTCGTAGATCGCCAGCCACAGATTGCGGTTGGTCCGCGCGAAGGCGAAATAGCGTTCGACCAGACAGCGGATGCGGTCGCCGCTGCACGCCGCCAGCACCGATTCGAGATCCCTCGCCCACAGGCCGAAGGTCCGCGTGTTCAGCGCGACGACGAACCGGTCATAGCTGCCGAAGACATTGTACAGCGTGCCGATCGAATAGCCGATCCGCTTGGCGACCTCGCGCGCCGAAAACCGGGCGAAGCCGACCTCGGCCAGATGGCGGTGCCCCTCGACCAGCAGCATGTGTTCGATTTCCGCGCGGCTGTGATCCGACCTGCGTCCCATGGCCCGCGTGATAGCATCGAACGCGGCCGATGCGACCGCGAAAACGGACCCGCGTCAGGACCGCCCCGGCAGCACCAGCACGAACCGCGCGCCCTGCCCCGGCGCACTGTCGACAAGGATGTCGCCGCCCATCGCCCGCGCCAGCCGCCGGGCGATATAGAGGCCGAGGCCACTGCCCCCCGCCTCGGTCGGATCGACCCGGCCGAACTTGGCGAAGATGCGCTCCTGATCGCCGGTGGCGATACCCTTGCCCTGATCGGCGACGATGACGCAGGCATTGTCGCCGTCGCGCTCCAGCCGGATCCACACCGTGCCGCCGGGCGGCGAATAGCGCACCGCATTGCCGATCAGGTTGACCATGATCTGCAACACCCGGCGGAACTCGCCGCGCGCCGGCAGCGAATCGTCGAACGACGGCCGGTCGATACGGACATTGCCCTGCATCGACCGCACCCCCAGCAGGCCCGCCGCGCGCCGCGCGACATCGGCCAGATCGAGGTCCTCGATAGCAACCTCGAAATCGGCACGTTCGATCGCCGACAGATCCTCCAGATCGTCGACCAGCCCCATCAGGTGCCGGCCCGCACTGGCGATATCGGCGGCATAGGCGACATAATCGTCGCGCAGCGGCCCGTCGGCCTGCGCCGACATGCTGTCGGCATTGGCGATGATCCGCCCCAGCGGATGGCGCAGCGCGCGGCCGATCCGCCGGCTGAACCCGTCGGGCAAATCGGTGTTCGGCTCGGCCGTCCCGCCGGCTTCGGCGGCGAAGGGCGGCGAGGGCAGCGGCGTGATCGCATGCGCCGCGCCGTCGAACCCGGCAAAGCGGCCATTGGCATCGAGCCGCGGCACCGCCGACAGGCGGACGCGATGCGCCGTGCCGCGGATCAGCGCCTCCTGCCCCTCGAACCGGTTCTGCGACGCCAGCGCACCCAGGATCGGAAAGCCGCCCTCGCCATCGTCGCTCAGCGAAAACAGGCGAGTGATCGGCTGGCCCAGCACCGTTTGCGAATCGAATCCGAAGCGTTGCCCGGCATGGTCGGACACATGGGTCAGGTGCAGCGCCGCATCGGTCGACCATACCCAGTCGGCATCGGCGCGCAGGAAATCGCTCGCCCGCCGCGGCGCATGCTCCGCCTCCCATGCCGCGCCGGCCCGCCAGCCATTGACCTCCAGCCGGATGCCCAGTTCGTCGGGTTCGGCGCGCACGGTCAGCGCGATATCGTCGTCGCCATCGGCCGCCACGATCGCGCGGGTCAGCGGGATGCCCAGCCGTCGGACCAGCCGGACCAGCGCCGCGATCTGCGGCACCGCGACCGGCTTGCCCGGTCCGCCGCCGGCACGACGGTTCAGCTCGGCAAGGCGCGGTTCGGCGTCGAGCAACAGCCCGTCCGCCGACAGCCGCCCGATGGCGGGCGCCGCACCGAGCCGCATGTCGATCACTCGGCCGTCCCCAGCGCCAGCATCGCCGCATGATATTCGGCATCCAGCGCCATCGGCGCCAGCGCGACGCGTGCCGCTTCGGGCGCGACGCCCATGATGCTGTCCAGCTGATCGGCAAAGCGTTCGATGTCGCGGACCGGCTCCGCCTCGGCCAGGGCGAAGCCAATGCGCGCGATCGTCGCCCGGTCGACCGCGAGCGCCCGCAGCACCACCCACAGGCGCGCGCCATCGGCATCGATCACCAGATCGCGAACCCGGTCGAATGCCAGCCCGCTCGCCCGCGCGACCAGCGCCACGAACAGCACCAGCCGCCCGTCGCCGATCGCCTCGGTCAGCAGCGCGGGCACTTCATCGCCCTGCGCATCGATCGCCTGTGCCAGCCGCATCGCCGCGATTTCCATCGGCACCAATTCGCCCTGTGCATCGATCGCACGACGCACTGATTCGGCCAAGGCCGCGTCGAGCGCGGCGATCGAGTCGCCGACCTCCGCCGCATCGCGCAGCGCCGCCGCCACCCACCATGCGATCCGCGCGTGGAGCGGCCGGACCAGGTCGACCGCAACCGGCCCGCCATCGATCACTGACCCGCGCCGCGCCTGTGCGGCCAGCATCGCGACGGCGGCGGCCGCGACCAGCCGGTCGCTCGCCTGCGCCAGCCGTGAGATCATCGTCGGCCGGTCGCCGACCTCGATCACCATCGTCGGCAGCGCGCGCCCGATGGTGTCCAGCCGGACCCGCGCGAACAATTCGCCGAACAATACCGGATCGCGGAACAGCCCGGCGCGCTGCACTCGCTCGAATGTCGATCCGACCGCACGCAGCCCCTGCGCTACCGCCGCCTGCCCGCGCGACGTCAGCAGGCGCACGGCATGGTCGCGAATCTCGGTTTCGACACTGGCCACGGTCGCACGCATCGTCGCGTCCAGCCGGGCGGCGGTGCGATCGTCGATCCGCGCATCGGCGGGCAGATGGAAATGATCGGCGGAGGCGCGCAGTCGGCGGTGTCCCGCACGCTCGGCTGCGGCGACATGGTCGAGCAGATAAGCGGCGGACGCATCGGCATCGCGGGGATCGAGCAGATCGTCGGACATGGTACTCGCATTAACCAATAGCGGTTAAGGCGATCCTAAGCCCGACGCCGCAAATGTTCGATTGCATGGGCGAGGGTAACCCCCGCATGAACCGCGACCAATGCCAGCCCGGGCGTCACGGTTCCAGCCAGTGCGAACGGTGCGAGGAGGACCAAGGCGGTCGCCGGCGTCGCCGCCCAGGGCGGCCGGGGTGCCGGAATCCGCCGCGTCAGGATGGTCACCAATACCCCGGTCAGCGCCAACACCGCCGCCGTTCCGGCCGACACGATCAGCGACTGGACCAGCCCAATCCCCAGGATTCCCGCGACTCCCAGCACTTCGAGCCCACGTTCCTGCAACGCGGCATGGCCGTCTTCGCCGCGCAACCAGCCGAGCAGCGAACCCGCCGACAGCAGCACCATCGCCGCGAACAGCAGCACTGTGGCGCCACCGGCGTCCCAAAATGGGATGGCGGCCAATCCGAAAAGTCCGATCGCGCCGCCCGCGATTCCGACCGCGATATCGGGCACCTTGCGCCGGACCAGCAACGGCAGCACCAGCCGCGTCACCGGCGTGAACACGAACCGATCGATCCATCCGGTACGCTGTTCGGCCAGCGACGCCAGCACGTCCTTGCTGCGCACCTCCAGCGTGCCGGCATCGCGCTCGACGCCGTGCCCCGATCGCGCCGCCTTGGCCGGCAACAGGACATGCTTGGCCCGCGCCTGCGTCGCGACGCGCAGCAGCGTCGACTGGAAATCATATTCGCGTGGCAGGCGCGCGGCATCCTCCAGCCGGTCGACCGACAGCGTCGCGACCCCGGCCCAGCAATGTCCCGAATCGACCCGCTCGACCGACGTCGCATCGCCGGTCGGGGTGACCAGCAGCGTGTCGACCGGCTCCAGCGCCATGTTGGCGACCACCGCATCGGTGGTGACCAGCCCGTCGGCCAGCGCAACGATAACGGCAAGCGGATGCGCCTTCGCCTTCGCTTCCTCGGCCGATCGCACGATATCGACGGTCGCGCCGCGCCGCCCGATCCGGTTGACCGCCGCCGCCAGCGCGGGCGTCACCCGCCCGACCGCGACCAGCAACTGCGCCGATCCCGCCGCGATCAGCAGCCGCGCCTGATATTCGATCAGGGTCATTCCGCCGAATGGCAGGGTCGCCGCCAGCACGCCCGGCTGGTGTTCGGCTTCTTCGGTCGCGAAAATCAGGCCGGTCAGCATCGCGTCCGGTTAAGCGGTCACGACCCGCAACGCCAGCCCTGCCCGCGTCGCCCGGTATAAGGTGCCGCCGGTCAGCGGCGCCGACACGCCCGTCGTTCCCGGGAAGGTGATCGGCAATCCCCTCAAGGACCGCACCGCCAGATAGGCGAACCCCTCCGCCTCCAGCGCGTCGCCGTTCCAGCCATGGACGTCGCTCGGCTCGACCGCGACGCCGGTCCGCTCGGCGATCATCCGCAGCATCACCGGGTTATGCCGCCCACCGCCGCCGACGATCAGCCGGGTCGGCCGCGCCGGCAACCGGTCGATCGCCTCGGCAACACAGGCGGCGGTAAATGCGGTCAGCGTCGCCGCGCCATCCGCCGCCGACAGCCCGCGTGCCGGCTGAATGGTGAAATCGTGCCGGTCGAGCGACTTGGGGGCGGCCAAGTCGAAAAACGGATGGTCGAGCATCGCGGTCAGCACCGCGTCGTCGACCTGTCCCGATGCCGCCAGCGCGCCGCCTTCGTCATAGCGCGCGCCGCTTTCCGCCTCGACCCAACTGTCGACCAGGCCATTAGCAGGGCCGGTATCGAACGCGATCAGTTCGTCGCCCTCGCCGACATAGGTGATGTTGCCGACCCCGCCCAGGTTCAGCACCGCCACCGGCCGTTCCATCCCCGCCGCCCGCGCGGCATGATAGACGGGCAACAGCGGCGCCCCCTGCCCGCCCGCACGGACATCGTCGATGCGCAGGTCGGCCACGACATCGATGCCGGTCGCCGCCGCCAGCGCCGCCCCGTCGCCCAGCTGCCACGTCCAGCCCTTGTCCGGACGATGCGCGACCGTCTGGCCATGAAAGCCGACCACATCGACGCTGCGTGCCTCGACCCCGGCCTGCTCCAGCAGCGCGGCGACGGCGGCGGCATGGGTCCGCGTCAGCAACGTCTCGGCCCGCTCGATTAGTGGATGCTCGCCCGGATCGTTGAACAACAACGCCAACTCGGTCGCAGCCGACAACGCCGCGCGATCCTCATCGCTATACGGCGTGCCGACGAACGCTACCGGCCGCACCGCACCCTCGCCATCGGTCTCGATCAGCGCGGCGTCGATGCCGTCGAGCGAGGTTCCAGACATCAGGCCGATCGCAAGCATGGACTTCTCCGCCGGGCGTTCATCCCGCCCCATACACGCTTCATAGTAGGGCGACGACAAGTGCGAAGTCGAGATACGTGGACTTTGGTGCGGTGGCGACGCTAACAGGCCGCATGACGAACTATGGCTCCGACCTGCTGCGCACCCTGTCCGAACGGGGATATATCCATCAGCTGACCGATGCCGCCGGCCTCGACGCGCTGGCGAGCAAGCAGGTCGTGCCGGGCTATATCGGCTTCGATCCGACCGCGCCGTCGTTGCATGTCGGCAGCTTGGTCCAGATCATGCTGCTGCGCCGGATGCAGCAGACCGGGCACAAGCCGATCGTGCTGATGGGCGGCGGCACCGGCAAGATCGGCGACCCCAGCTTCAAGGACGAAGCGCGCAAGCTGCTGGCCGAGGACGGCATCGCCAGCAACGTCGCGTCGATCAAGCGCATTTTCGAACGCTTCCTGACGTTCGGCGATGGCGCGTCGGATGCGGTGATGGTCGACAACGCCGACTGGCTCGACCGGCTGGAATATATCCCGTTCCTGCGCGAGGTCGGGCAGCATTTCTCGGTCAACCGGATGCTGTCGTTCGATTCGGTAAAGCTGCGCCTCGACCGCGAACAGTCGCTGTCGTTCCTCGAATTCAACTACATGATCCTCCAGGCCTACGACTTCCGCGAATTGTCGCAGCGCCACGGATGCCGCCTGCAGATGGGCGGCAGCGATCAATGGGGCAATATCGTCAACGGCATCGAACTGGCCCGCCGCATGGACGGGACCGACGTCTATGGCGTGACCACTCCGCTCATCACCACCGCCGATGGCGGCAAAATGGGCAAGACCATGTCGGGTGCGGTCTGGCTGCACGAGGATCAGCTGCCGCATTTCGATTACTGGCAATTCTGGCGCAACACCGACGACCGCGATGTCGGCCGCTTCCTCCGCCTGTTCACCGACCTTCCGCTCGACGAAATCGCCCGGCTTGAGGCGTTGCAGGGCGCCGAGATCAACGAAGCAAAGAAGATCCTCGCCAACGAAGCGACCGCGATGTGCCGCGGCGCGGATGCGGCGGCGGGTGCGGCCGAGACAGCGCGCCGGACATTCGAAGAGGGCTCGGCGGGTGACACGCTGCCGACCTTCGGTGTCAGCGGCACGATCAACGTCGTCGACGCACTGGTCGGATTGGGCCTTGCGGCTTCGAAGGGCGAGGCGCGCCGGCTGATCAAAGGCGGCGGCGCCCGCGTCGATGGCGAAAAGGTCGTGGATGAGGCGCAGGTGATTGCGGTGGATGCCCCGGTGCGCGTGTCGGCGGGGAAGAAGAACCACGGGTTGCTGACGCCAGCTTCCTGATAAACCGATCGGTTCGAGCAGCTTCGAGCTTGTCGAGAAGCGTCCGTCGAGAACGCCGTAGTTTGCGGCAACCCCTTCTCGACTACGGTTCTCGACAAGCTCGAACCTGTGCTCGAAGCAAACGGGGGTATGGGAAAGGGGTCGGATCACCCCCGCCGAACCAGTACCGCCCCCACCAGCACCAGCGCCACTCCGGCCAGCCGCACTCCGCTGATCGGCGTCCTCGGCAACCCGACCAACCCGAACCGGTCGATGACCAGTGCCGCGACGAGTTGCGTCGCGATCATGATCGTCAACATCGACGCCAGCCCCAGCCGTGGCGCCGCGAACGCCGCCGCCGTTACGAAGAACGCGCCATAGGCTCCGCCCAGAAACATCCACGGCCGCGCCTCGCGCAATTGGGCAAGCGGCGTCCGGTCTGCGACCAGCCAGACGCCGATCAGGATCAGCGTCCCCACCGCGAACGATACCAGTGCCGCCAGCAATACCGACCCGATACTCCGCCCCAACGCGGCATTGGTCGGTGGCTGGGCGGCAAGGCCGATACCGCCCAGCAGGGCGACGATGAGCGGAGCGAGGGCATTCATGCCGTGGGAGCTATCCGCTTGATCCGACTGGAGCAACCTTCCGTCATTCCGGCCTTTGCCAGCAGGACAGGCCGATGCGGAGAACGTCGCCCAACCCAAGTTCGTCATTCCCGAAGGCGGGAATCCATACACGCCGACGTTTCGAAAGTCCGCGACGGCAGCGTTAATAGACTCCCGCCTTCGCGGGAGTGATGATGGGGGGGCAGGAGATCACCCCGACCGCAACCTTCCCACCCCCGCATCCCGCTCGAACAGATACAGCGCCACCCGCGCCGCCTGCCCCCTTGGCCCCGTCAGCCCGCCATCCCGATCCACCAGCAACCGCGCATCGGCGTTGGCCACCGGCAGCAGTTCGCCTAGCATCTCCGGCGTCGCCAGCCGGAACATTGCTTCGCCCGACTGCCGCGTGCCCAGCAACTCGCCGCCACCACGCAGTCGCAAATCCTCCTCGGCGATCCGGAAGCCGTCATTGCTCTCACGCATCAGCGCCAACCGCGCCCGCGACGTCTCCGACAGGCTGTTCCCGCGCAGCAACAGGCATACCGACTTGCCGCCGCCACGCCCGACCCGGCCGCGCAACTGGTGCAACTGCGCAAGCCCAAATCGATCCGCCGCCTCGATCACGATCAGCGTCGCATTGGGTACGTCGACCCCGACCTCGATCACCGTCGTCGCCACCAGCACGCCCGCGCGCGCGGCCGAGAACTCGGCCATCACCGCGTCCTTTTCCAGCGGCTTCATCCGCCCATGAACCAGCGCCACCTTGTCGCCGAACCGCATCCGCAGCGCCTCCGCCCGCGCCTCGGCGGCGGCAAGGTCGGACTTCTCGCTCTCCTCGACCAGCGGGCACACCCAGTACGCCTGCTTCCCCGCCGACAGATGCCGGGCAAGGCCATCGACCACCGCGTCGAGCTTGTCCTCCGACATCACCACCGTCTCGATCGGCTCGCGCCCCGGCGGCATCTCGTCGAGCCGGCTGACGTCCATCTCGCCATATTGCGCCAGCGTCAGCGTGCGCGGGATCGGCGTCGCGGTCATCACCAGCAAATGCGGCGGTCGCACCGCCTTTGCCTGCAACATCATCCGCTGCGCCACACCGAAGCGATGCTGTTCGTCGACCACCACCAGCCCCAGATCGCGATAGCCGACCGCCTCCTGAAAGATCGCGTGCGTCCCGACCAGGATATCGATCGACCCGTCGGCCAATCCCATCAGCACGCCCTCGCGCACCCGCCCCTTGTCGCGCCCGGTCAGCGCGGCGACGGTCACGCCGGTCCCCGCCAGTTGCCGCTGCAACGTCGCATAATGCTGTCGCGCGAGGATTTCGGTCGGCGCCAGCAGCGCGCCCTGCGCCCCGCCCTCGACTGCGATCAGCAGCGCCATCAGCGCGACCAGCGTCTTGCCCGACCCGACATCGCCCTGCAGCAGCCGCAGCATCGGCTGCGTCTGCGCCATGTCGCCCTCGATCTCGCCGATCGTCCGCGACTGCGCACCCGTCGGTTTGTACGGCAGGTCCAGCTTCGCTCGCAGCCGCCCGTCGCCGGTCAGCGCCCGCCCCTTGCGCGCCCGCGCCTCGCCGCGCACCAGCAGCAGCGCCAACTGGTTTGCGAACACCTCGTCATAGGCCAGCCGCTCGCGCGCCTTGGCATCGGCCGGGTCGGTATGGATGCGCGCCAGCGCCTCCTTCCACGCCGGCCAGCCATGTTTGCTCAGCAGGCTCGGCTCGATCCATTCGGGCAGGTCCGGCGCGCGTTCGATCGCCTGCGCCGCCAACTGCCCGACCCGGCGCGAGGTCAGCCCTTCGGACAGCGGATAGATCGCCTCGCGCTCGGGCAGGCTGTCGGCCTCTGCTTCGGGCAGGACATGGTCGGGATGGACCATCTGCAATTCCTGCCCGTACGTCTCCAGCTTGCCCGACACCAGCCGCGTCTCGCCCAGCGGGAACAGCTTCTTCACCCAGCCCGACGATCCGCCGAAATAGGTCAGGTTGACGATGTTGCCGTGCCTGTCCGCCGCGCGCACCCGCGTCGGTCCCCGCCCGGCGCTGACCCGGTAATCGGTCGCGGTCAGCGGGATCGCGATCACCCGCCCCGCATCCTGCGCCATCAACTCGTCGCGCCGCAGCCGGTCGACCCACCCGGTCGGCAGGTGGAACGCGACATCGACCACCCGGCCCAGCTTCAACCGCTCCAGCGGCTTGGCCAGCGCCGGACCCACGCCTTTCAGCGCGGTCACTTCGGCAAACAGCGGGTTGAGCAGATCGGGACGCATGACTATCTGGTCCTATATCCGAACCGGCGGCCGCTGCCAGCGTCCGTCGGTCTATCGCCATTGGAGTCCCATGGACCGCGACACCCGCCTCAAGCGCCTGAAATTCCGCAGCTGGCATCGCGGCACCCGCGAAGCCGACCTGATGATCGGCGGCTATTTCGACGCGCACGCTGCGACATGGAGCGACGCCGACATGGACTGGTTCGAGACGTTCCTCGAGGAACAGGATGTCGACATCATGGCATGGGCGATGGGCGTTCAGCCGCCGCCCGCGCAGTTCGACCACCCGGTGCTGCACGGCATGCGCAAGATGGATTTTGTGCCGGTAGCCAGATAACTCCCTCTCCCCTTCAGGGGAGAGGGCCGGGGAGAGGGGCAGGCCACAAACAGGCGCTCCGCATTCCCCCTCTCCCAACCCTCTCCCCCATGGGGGAGAGGGCTATAGGAACCCGATGCCCGACCTCTCCAAGATTCTGTCCGCCCCCCGCTCGCTGACCCTTGCGGGCGTGCCCGCAGGCTTCCTCCCCGTTCTCCTCGCCGACCTCACCCGCGGCGCGAAGGGCGACCTAGTCTACATCGCCCCCGACGAAGCGGCGATGCGCGCCATCGCGACCACCGCCCCCTTCTTCGCCCCCGACCTGTCGG
Source organism: Sphingomonas lacusdianchii (assembly GCF_022664395.1). Lineage (GTDB taxonomy): Bacteria > Pseudomonadota > Alphaproteobacteria > Sphingomonadales > Sphingomonadaceae > Sphingomonas > Sphingomonas lacusdianchii. Next base: position 180,096 of record NZ_JAKRET010000003.1, read on the forward strand.
TCCTGCAATTCCCCGCATGGGACTGCCTCCCCTATGACCGCGCCAGCCCGACGCTGCGCTCGATGGCGGAGCGCCTGTCCGCCCTCCACACGCTACAGGGCAAGGCGAAAGGCCCCCGCCTGATCGTCACCACCGTCAACGCCGCGACGCAGCGGACGCTGACCCCGTTCCGCATCCGCGAGTTGGTCGCGCGCCTCGCACCCGGCGAGCGCATCTCGCTGCCCCGCCTGTCCGCGCTGTTGCAAGCCAATGGCTATAACCGCGTCGATACCGTCCACGACGCGGGCGAGTTCGCGGTCCGCGGCGGGCTGGTCGACCTGTGGCCGTCAGGCTCCGATTCCGGCCTGCGCCTCGATTTCTTCGGCGACGAGATCGAAACCGTCCGCACCTTCTCTCCGGAAGACCAGCGCACCACCGGCCGCGTCGACGGCTTCACCCTGCTTCCCGCCTCCGAAGCGTTGCTCGACGAAGAGTCGATCAAGCGTTTCCGCACCCGCTACCGCGAGAAATTCGGCGCGACCGCGACCGGCGACCCGATCTATCAGGCGATCAGCGACGGCCGCCGCCTGTCGGGCATGGAACATTGGCTGCCCTTTTTCGAAGAGCGGCTCGAAACCTTCTTCGATCACCTCTCGCCCGAAGCGGTCATCGTCCGCGATGCGGGCGTCCCCGCCGCCGCCGAACAGCGTTTCGAATCGATCGCCGATTATCACACCAACCGCGTCCGCGCGCAGACCAGCGACCCGGGCAGCTACCGCCCGCTGCTGCCGAACGCGCTCTACCTCTCTGCGGAGGAATGGGCAGATCGCCTGTCGGACACCGCCGCGCATCAGGTCACGCCCTTCCACGCCCCCGACAGCGCCACCTCGGTCGATTTCGAAGTCGACGGCCCCCGCGACTTCACCCCCGAACGCACGCAACAGGCCAATATCTACGAAGCGGTCGTCGATCATATCGCGGGCTTACGCAAACAAGGCCGCAAACCGATCCTCGCCAGCTATTCGGAGGGTGCGCGCGAGCGGCTGATGGGACTGCTCGCCGATCACGACCTGACCGGCGTCTCGACCGTGGAGACATGGCAACAGGCGCTGGGCGGCGCCAAATCGACCGTATCCTTCGTCGTCCTGCCGCTCGACCACGGCTTCACCAGCGCCGACGTCGCGGTCCTGACCGAACAGGACATGCTCGGCGACCGCCTCGTCCGCCGCGCCAAGCGCCGCAAGAATACCGACGCCTTCCTGCAGGAACTCGCCACCCTCTCGCCCGGCGATCTGGTCGTCCATGCCGATCACGGCATCGGCCGCTATGTCGGGCTGACCCAGGTGCCCGTGGCGAAGGCCCCGCATGACTGCGTCCAGCTCGAATATGCCGGCGGCGACAAGCTCTACGTTCCGGTAGAAAATCTCGAAGTCCTCAGCCGCTATGGCGCGGGCGAGGAAGGCGCATCGCTCGACCGTCTGGGCGGCGAGGCATGGCAGCGGCGCAAGGCGCGGATGAAGGACCGCATCCGCGAAATCGCGGGCGACCTGATCGCCACCGCCGCCAAGCGCGCCATGCGCCCGGCGGAGGTCGCCGAACCCGATAGCGGCGGCTACCCCGCGTTCGTCGATCGTTTCCCGTATCAGGAGACCGACGATCAGGAACGCGCCATCGCCGACGTGCTTGACGATCTCGGCGCCGGTCGCCCGATGGACCGCCTCGTCGTTGGCGATGTCGGCTTCGGCAAGACCGAGGTCGCGCTACGCGCCGCCTTCGTCGCCGCCATGGCGGGCATGCAGGTTGCGATCGTCTGCCCGACGACCCTGCTCGCCCGCCAGCATTACAACAACTTCAAGGCCCGCTTCGAAGGCTTCCCGATCGAGGTCGGTCGCCTCTCCCGCCTCGTCACCGCGACCGAGGCGAAGAAGGTCCGCGACGGCCTGGCCGACGGTACGATCGATGTCGTCGTCGGCACCCATGCCGTCCTGTCGAAACAGGTCGATTTCAAACGCCTCGGCCTCGTCATCGTCGATGAGGAACAGCGCTTCGGCGTGACGCACAAGGAACGGCTGAAGGCGATGAAGGCCGACGTCCATGTCCTGACGCTGACCGCCACCCCGATCCCGCGCACGTTGCAAATGGCGATGTCGGGCCTGCGCGAATTGTCGGTGATCCAGACCCCGCCGGTCGATCGCTTGGCGGTGCGCACCTACATCATGCCATGGGACCCGGTCGTGCTGCGCGAAGCGCTGCTGCGCGAGCATTATCGTGGCGGACAGGCCTATTTCGTCACGCCGCGCATCGCCGACCTGCCCGATATCGAGAAATTCCTCACGCAAGAAGTTCCCGAAATCCGCTATGTCGTCGCCCATGGCCAGATGGCGCCGACCGAGGTCGAGGAACGCATGTCGGCCTTTTACGACAAGCGCTACGACCTGTTGGTCTCGACGACCATCGTTGAATCCGGCCTCGACATCCCCTCGGCCAACACGCTCATCATCAACCGCGCCGACAAGTTCGGCCTTGCCCAACTCTATCAGCTCCGCGGCCGCGTCGGCCGGTCGAAGACCCGTGCCTATGCGTACATGACCACACCCCCCGAACGGCTGGTCAGCGAGGCGGCGGAAAAGCGGCTGAAGGTCCTGTCCGACCTCGAATCGCTGGGCACCGGTTTCCAGCTCGCCAGCCACGACCTCGACATTCGCGGCGCGGGCAACATGCTCGGCGACGAACAATCGGGCCATATCAAGGAAGTGGGCTTCGAACTCTACCAGTCGATGCTAGAGGAGGCGATCCTCGACGCCAAGGCCGGAGGTCTCCGCGACGACAAGCCCAAGGACTTCTCGCCCGCCATCACCGTCGACGCGCCGATCCTGATCCCGGAGGATTACGTCCCCGACCTCGACCTGCGCATGGGCCTGTACCGCCGCCTCAACGATGTCGAGGACCGGGCCGGGATCGACGCCTTCGCCACCGAACTGATCGACCGTTTCGGCAAGCTGCCGGTGGCGACCGCCAACCTGCTGCAACTGATCGAGGCGAAGCTGAACGCGAAAAAGGCGTGCGTCGCCAAGATCGACGTCGGCGCAAGAGGCGCGATCGTCAGCTTCCACGAAGACAAATTCCCCAGCGTTGAGGGGCTGCTCGCCTATGTCGACAAGCTGGCCGGCACGGCAAAGCTGCGTCCCGACATGAAGCTGGTCATCAGCCGCAGCTTCGGCGACCCGCAGGCCCGGCTGAACGCGGCGCTCCAGATCTCGCGGGGGCTGGCGAAAGCGGCGGGGTAGGCAAATTCCCGTCCCGCGTCACTGCGGCCCTTTTTCAACAACCGCATTCCGGAAATGGCATGTTGCCGCCATTCTAAAGAATGAATGGCGTGGCACGCTATGCTGCGCCGGTTCTGCTATCGAAAATTGCCAAGCTACGCGAAAGTAATGATATTCTTTGAACGCGTAGCGCCAATGAATAGCCAACGCGATTAGCAGATGATTTACATTGATCCGATATAGCCACCCCATGGTCTGTATCGGAGGATACGCGTGATGAACGGCGCCGCCAGTATAGACTGGCTGCTTCATCGCCTGAAGTTGGACACGCGCGGCGCAGTGCTCGTCGAATTCGCCATCCTTGCGCCGATCCTGATCCTTGTACTTGGCGGAATATTTTCAGGAGCCAATTATCTGCAGGCGCAGATGGTCATCCATACCTACGCGCGTGAGGCAGCACGGGGCGTTGCGGTCGGATACATGACCGTAGCCGAGGCCAAACGCTTTGCCCAACGCAGCGCGAGCCGCGACCTGAATGTCACCGTCGCGACCGCGATCGATCCGGCGACGAAGGGGGATCCGCGGGATCAGGACGTCAAGGTCACATTGACGATATCACCAGCCAACATGGCGCGGATCACGCCGATCGCGAATATCATAACCGGGGGACTGTCGACCACCGTAACGATGCGGAGCATCGTGGATTGACCCGCGGAAAAGTCGCGTGGAGCCGTCGATTGCCCTGTGATCGACGTGGCGGTGTTGCGATCCTGATCGCGCTGCTGCTGCCGTTGCTCGTTGCCGTTCTTGGCCTCGTCATCGATGTCGGCATGGCCTATGCCGAGAAGAACGCATTGCAAACCAGCGCGGAGGCTGCCGCGCTGGCTGCGGCGGGTCATATCGCGTCGGCGGACCGCATCGCGGCACTCGCGACGGCCCAGACCTATGCCGGCCACAACCGGCCCGGTGTCACGAACCTCGTGAGCGCGCGGGAACTGGAATTCGGCAATTGGGACGCGGGTAGCTTTACGCCGGGTGGAACGATCAACGCGGTACGGGTGACAGCGTCTCGGACGGCAGCAAAGAACAACGCCCTCCACACCTTCTTTGCCGGGATGTTCGGACTGTCGTCGTGGGAGCTGTCCGCCACGGCCATTGCGACCGCCCCCAACCCGTTATGCATTCTCATCCTCCATCCCACGCATGGCGACGCGTTCGATGTGGATCCCGGTGCACAGATCGACGCTCCGGATTGCACGGTTCAGGTCAATTCGCGGAATCGTGGCGCGCTGGAACTCGGCGATTCTTCCTATGTAAACGTCAAAAGCATCCGGGTCGTTGGCGGCGTCGACAGATCGGCCGGCGCTTCGGTTTCACCCGCCCCGGTGACGGGCGCGGTTGCGATCGCCGATCCCTACGCAGCCATCGCACCACCGACGAACACCAATTGCGGCGGCGCGGACCGTATAAAGGGGGGGACAGTTATCATCACCGCGACCTTCGCCTTTTGCCGCGGACTGGTGATCGATGACGCTACGGTCACGTTCCTGCCGGGTATCTACGTCATCAAAGGCGAATTCACGTTGCTTAACGGTGCGGCGATCAACGGGACCGACGTACTGATCTACCTGGAGGGGGCAGGCCACGACCTGTTCTTCCACCGCAAGACAAGTTTCGATCTGAAGGGGCCGACTGCCGGGCCATATGCCGGGATGGTTATCTGGTCGGATCGCGCCAACACAAACGATCACGACATCTACTCCAAATTGGGTGCGTCGGCATCGGGAACGATCTACATGCCCAGCAGTCAGCTCGAGATCGAGAACAACGTCGAATGGGAAGCAGATTGCATCCGGATTGTTACGGCAAGGTTGGAGTTGGATAATAATTCCAAATACAAATCGACAAAACCGGGTCGTAGCTGCACTAACAACCTGGGCATGGCAAAAGCGAAACTGGTTCGTTAGTGACGCTACGCGAGCCTTTTCTAAAAGATACAGCGCCGAAAATACTTGCTTGCGACTAGATTTTCGGAACATCGAAATCTGTTTGATGGCGCTGATTGCAGGACGTTCCGCACGATCGGCTCGGTGAACGGTAACTCTTAACTGGCACGGATCGCGCCGCCCCCCGCCTCCCGCCATCGTTTTAAACAAGGACGGCGCTGACACCGGCATCGCACCTGCACGGCGCAAAGCCACGCTTTCCTACACCCCGCCGCGCTGCCATTCTGTTTGCCGGCCACCACGGCTTCCCGCTTTCTCGACCCGTCGCTCTCCGTCCAGCTCAAAACGTGGCAAGTGTGAACTTAGTGAACTTTGACCGACACCCGCGTAAAAAAACCTAATAATTCAACTGCAACTGCGTCCGGAACACATCGCCCTCGGCCCGGCCCAGCCGCCGCTCGTCGGCCTCGGCGCGCTCCATCCGGGCATAGGCGATCGTCCATTCGAGCGCCGGCACCGGCTGGAACTCGATGCCCAGTTCGACTTCGTCGGTCTCCAGTCGCGGCGCATTGACCGCCGCCTTCCACCCGCCGCGATAGGTCTGCCAGCGGACATAGGGCATGAAGGGTCCCACGGGCGAATGCCGCACCCGTGCCGTTCCCTGCACATAGCCGCCATGCAGCGCCTTGGTCGTGATGCCGCGCAGCACCGGATCATATTCCGGCCCCCGCCCCCAATTCCATTCGGCCTGGAATCCGAACGGCTGCGGATACAGGATCGCGTGCAGCCCGATTCGGTCGTCGGCGAACGCGACCGGGCTGACCCCGCCGGTGCGCACCTCCGGCTGGACGCGGTTGGTATAAGCGCTACCGCCCACCTCCAGCACCCGCCCGCCACCGATCTCGAACGGCCATGTCGCCAGCGCGACCGCCATCACCGCGTCATTCGCCTCCTCGCGGTTGATCCCCTGCCCGTTATAAATACCGATCCCGAACGCGCCGTAATTGCCGAACAGCTTCTGCCCGTCCTCGGTCAGCCGTTCCCAGATATCGTCGACATGGGCCGGCGTGTAGTAGGCGACCACCCCGATATCGCGCTCGCTCGGCACGCCGCTGTTGATCGCGTCGCTGCGGTCGAGGGTCAGCCGGTTCGACGACGACTGCATATTCTCCCACCCGAACGGTACCTTCGACTGGCCGAAACGCAGCCGGAACCGCTTGTCCTTGTCGAGAAACGCATCGAAATAAGCGTCGCGCAGTTGCAGGAACCCCTCGCGCCGCTCGCCGACCGACTGGCCGGTCACCGCCGTCGCAAAGTCGGGCTGGAGGTAGAAGGACACCCGGTCGCCCAGATCGCCCTGCAGGATCAGACGGATACGGCGAAAGGTGAAGCCGGTATCGTCGCCGATGCCGCTGTCATGCACCGACCGCAGCCGCGCCACGCCAGCGGGCGCGGTCCGGTCGCCCGCAATGATCTCGTTGAGCCGCAACTGGGTATAGCCGCGAATGCGGATGTGGTCGTACCAGCGCTTGGCCGGTGCCGGGGCGGCCGCGACCTGCGTCGGTGCTGGCGCAACGGGTGCCGGCGCCACCGGGGCCGGCGCAGCGGCGACGGCGGGCGGCGGCGCTGCCGTCTGCGCCGCCTTCATCTCGGCGATGACCGCCTTCAACTCGTCGATCTGGCGCTGCAACTCCTGTACGGTCTGCCCGGCGGCAGGCGGTGCGACCAGTAACGACGTGGCGAGGATCGCCGGGAGGAGCAGCTTCATGGACCCGCGCCATGCCGCGCAGGCACGGCGCGGGTCAAGAACTATGACGATAGTGTGACGATCAGATGTGCAGCGCGCGACCATAGGCCGCCAGCACCGACTCATGCATCGATTCCGAGATCGTCGGGTGCGCGAACACTGTCTCGGTCAGTTCCTGCTCGGTCGTCTCCAACTGACGGGCGACGACATAGCCCTGGATCATCTCGGTCACTTCCGCGCCGACCATGTGCGCGCCGAGCAGCTCGCCGGTCTTGGCATCGAACACCGTCTTCACGAACCCTTCGGCCTCGCCCAGCGCGATCGCCTTGCCGTTGCCGATGAACGGGAACTTGCCGACCTTGACGCTATAGCCCGCTTCCTTGGCCTTCGCCTCGGTAAAGCCGACGCTGGCGACCTGTGGCCGGGCATAGGTGCAGCCGGGGATATTGTTCTTGTCCATCGCGTGCGGATGGATGTCCTTGTTGCCCAGCGCCTTGGCGATGGCTTCGGCGGCGATCACGCCCTCATGGCTCGCCTTGTGCGCCAGCCACGGCGCGCCGGTCACGTCGCCGATCGCCCAGATGCCGTCGACATTGGTCTTGCCGTAACCGTCGGTCTTGATGTGGCCGCGCTCGGTCTCGATCTTCAGCGCTTCCAGCCCGATATTCTCGGTGTTCGGCACGATGCCGATCGCGACGATCGCATGGCTGAACTCGGTCGTCTCGACCTTGCCGTCCGGCCCCTTGATCGCGGCCTTCACGCCCGCCGGGCCGGCTTCCAGCTTTTCGAGGCCCGACTTGGTCTTGATCGTCATGCCCTGCTTGGTCAGCGCCTTGGTCATGAACTCGCTGACCTCGGCGTCCTCGACCGGCATGATCCGGTCGAGCATTTCGACGATCGTCACGTCGGCGCCCATGTCGTTGTAGAAGCTGGCGAACTCGACCCCGATCGCGCCCGATCCGATGACCAGCAGCTTGGTCGGCATTTCGGGCGGCACCATCGCATGACGATAGGTCCAGATCTTGGCGCCGTCGGCCTTGGCGAACGGCAGGTCGCGGGCGCGCGCACCGGTCGCGACGATGATGTGCTTGGCTTCCAGCTCGGTGGTCTTGTCGCCCTGCTTGACCGACAGCTTGCCCTTGGCCGTGATCGTGCCGACGCCCTCATGGACGGCGACCTTGTTCTTCTTCATCAGCCCCTTGACGCCGGCGTTCAGCTGACCCGCGACCTTGCGGCTGCGATCGACGACCTTGGCGAGGTCGAACGACGGCTTCTCCGCCGACAGCCCATATTGCGCCGCGTGCATCATGTAGTGATAGATTTCGGCCGAGCGCAGCAGCGCCTTGGTCGGGATACAGCCCCAGTTGAGGCAGATGCCGCCCAACCGCTCGCGCTCGACGATCGCGACCTTCAGGCCGAGCTGGCTCGCACGGATCGCCGCGACATAGCCGCCGGGGCCCGAACCGAGCACGATGAGGTCGTAGGTATCAGCCATTCAAATGCTCCTAGGGCTCCCTCCCCCCTTGCGGGGGAGGGCTGGGGAGAGGGGTGGCGTCGGGGACGGCTCGATGCCGTTCCCGACGCCATGCAACGCGATGAGGATCGCGGTGCAGACGCCCTCGGGATTGTCGAGAATATCGAAATTGAACAGTCGCAGGACGCGAAAACCTTGCTGCGTCAGCCAATGGTCGCGGTCGCGATCATAGGCGCTTCCGATATGCTGTGATCCATCGGCTTCGACGATCAGCCGCCGCTCGAAACAGACGAAATCGACGATGTAGCGTCCGATCGGCTGCTGCCGGCGGAACTTGTACGTGGCCAGCCGACGATTGCGCAGTAGCCGCCACAGGCTGCGTTCCGCATCGCTGGGATCCCGCCGCATCGCACGCGCACGAGAGAGGGCGACGCCCCCTCTCCCTCCCACCGCTTCGCGGCGGGCCCCTCCCTCCCCCGCCAGGGGGGAGGGAAAAGGTCCGGGATCAATCACCCCTCGATCACCCGCGGCTTGCGGTTCTCGTCGATCGCCACGAACACGAAGCGCGCCTCGGTCACCCGGCATGTCGCCTCGCCGAAGCGGTCGCGGCGCCACGTCTCGACCTTGATCGTCATCGACGTCCGCCCGACCTTGATCAGGTCGGCATAGACCGACAATTCGTCACCGACCGCGACGGGGGCATGGAATTGCATCGCATCGACGGCGATCGTCACCGCCCGCCCCTTGGCATGGCGCGCGGCGACGAGGCCGGCCGCCATGTCCATTTGCGACATGATCCATCCGCCGAAGATGTCGCCATAGGGATTGGTGTCGGCGGGCATCGCGGTGACGCGCAGCGCGGGCTGGTCGGCCGGCGGAACGGGCGAGTTCTCAACGATCATGCGGCACCTCCTTGGCGCGTTCCTCGGCCATGGCGCGCTGCACCTGCCGGATACCCAGCACGACGACGATCGCCATCGCCACCCATGTCACGGTCCAGATGTCGCGCCGCCCCGGCGGATACGACCATGCCGACAACGACCCGACCGCCCATGCCGCCGCCACCCCGGCGACGACATGCACGATCTCGGTCAGCAGCCGGCTACGCATTTACGCGATCAGGCCGAGGGGCGACTCCACCAGCGCCTTGAACAGCTTGAGCATTTCGGCACCGTCCGCGCCATCGATCGCGCGGTGGTCGAAGCTGCCGGTCGCCGTCATCACCGTGGCCACGCCCAGCGCATCATCGACAATGTACGGACGCTTCTCGCCGGCACCGACCGCCAGGATCATGCCCTGCGGCGGGTTGATGACCGCCTCGAACTGCTTGATGCCGAACATGCCCATGTTCGACAGCGACGCCGTACCGCCCTGATATTCCTCGGGCTTCAGCTTGTTCTCCTTGGCGCGGCCGGCTAGGTCCTTCATCTCGGTGCTGATCTTCGCCACGCCCTTGTTGGCGGCGTCGCGGATGATCGGGGTGATGAGGCCGGTCGGCGTCGACACCGCGACCGACACGTCGGCGCGCGAATACTGCACCATTTCGCTGCCGAGGAAGGTGACGTTGCATTTCGGGCTGTTTTCCAGCGCGACGCCCAGCGCCTTGATCAGCAGGTCGTTGACCGACAGCTTCACGCCACGCGCGTCGAGCGACTTGTTGAGGTCGCCGCGCAGCTTCAGCAGCGCATCCAGACGGATATCAACCGTCAGATAGATGTGCGGCACCTGCTGCTTCGATTCGGTCAGGCGACGCGCGATCGTCTTGCGGATGTTCGACAGCTTCTCGACCGTGTGCGGGATCGAATCGTCGAACCACACGGCGGCAGGCTTCGGCGCTTCGGCTGCCGGCGCGGCAACGGCGGCCGGAGCAGGCGCAGCGGCCTCGGCCTTGGGCGCGCTCGCGGCGCCCGGCTTGGCATTCTCGACGTCCGCCTTGACGATACGGCCGTTCGGCCCGCTGCCGGCGATGCCCGACAGTTCGAGGCCCTTGTCGGCGGCGATGCGACGCGCGAGCGGGCTTGCCTTCACGCGCCCGCCATCGCCTTGCGCCGCGCCGGCGCCCGCCGGGCGGCCATGGTCCGACGTTCCGGCCGGAGCCGGCGCGGCTTCGCTGCCGGTCTTGTTCGGATCGGTCGCGTCGGGCTTGCCCTTGAACTGGTCGTCGGCCGGTTCCGGCGTCTCCGCCTTCTTCGGCGCGGCGTCGACGGCCGAAGCGTCCTCGCCCTCTTCGAGCAGGATGGCGATCACCGCGCCGACCTTCACATTGTCGGTACCCTCGGCGACCAGCACCTTGCCGATCGTGCCTTCGTCGACGGCTTCGAATTCCATCGTCGCCTTGTCGGTTTCGATTTCCGCCATGATGTCGCCGGACTTGACGGTATCACCTTCCTTCACCAGCCATTTGGCCAGCGTCCCCTCTTCCATGGTGGGGGACAGGGCGGGCATCTTGATCTCGATCGGCATGGGGCAGATTGGTCCTCTCAGGCTCGTCGCGCCTCTTCGCTGTCGGGCGCGTCCGGGTCAAGCCCCGGTACAGCTTGCACGACGCCGCCGAACCGGCGCATGAACGGTCGCCCAAGCCGAGGTCATCATGCGCACATATCTGGTCGTCGTCGACGAAAGCCCCGAAAGCGCGGTCGCGCTCCGCTTCGCCGCGCGCCGCGCGGTCAAGACCAATGGCGGAGTCGAGGTGCTGGCGCTCGTCGAACCGCAGGAATTCGCACCATGGGGTGGTGTGCAGGCGACGATCGAGGAGGAAGCGACCGAACGCGCCGAGGCACTGGTACAGGCGGCGGCGGGCACGCTGATCGCCGAATCGGGGCTGCAACCGCATCTGACCGTCCGCACCGGCGATGGCCCGCGAATCGTGCGCGAGATGATCGCCGCCAATCCCGATATCGCCGCGCTGGTGCTGGGGGCCGCCGCCACCGGATCGCCCGGACCGATGGTTACCCACTTCGCCGGTACCGATGCCGGTGCCCTGCCCGTGCCGCTGATGATCATCCCCGGCAGCCTCGATCGCGAGGGAATCGACCGCCTCAGCTGAACCGCCGGACAGGCGGCGTTCATCTGCGATCCGCCAGTGCTATCGTGGGAAAGTACCGGGCGGGGGAGAGCCGCGCATGGTTCGCGCTCGATCCCCCGCGGGCTGCTGCTGTTCGCCGGATGTCCGGCAGCGTCCTCTCTTATATTTCAGCGCAGCACTGGTGAGATCGCGTTAGCGCGGAAGCGGCACAAAAAAAAGGGCCGGCGAACCGACCCTGTAAAAGTTTTAGGAGAGGATGCCTGAAAGGCACAGTCGTTGTGCATCGCAACCGGATTGTTAGCAATTGCAAAAAACGAAACCAAACATTCATTTTAAGCAATTTCACCCATTCGGATGATGGGTTTTCGCAAGCGATGGGTATCAACCGAAACCGGTTGAGCCGCCGACGTTAAGGCGGCATCTTCCCGCAAATGCGTAAGATTCTCCTGCTCCCCGCCCTGTTGCTCGCCACCCCAGCTCCCGCCCGGGATGCGCCGAAGCCCGAACGGCTGCGCGCCGACGTCGCCACGCTTGTCGGTTTCGGCACGCGGCATACCGCTTCCGACCCCGACCATCCGACGCGCGGCATCGGTGCCGCCCGTCGCTGGTTTGCCGATCAAATGACCCGAATCGGACGCGATTGTGGCGATTGCATCACCGTCGCCAACATCGCGCGTGGTTTCACCGGCCCGCGCGCGCCGCAGGGGGTGAATGTCGTCGACGTGCTCGGCTTCCAGCAGGGTCGCGACCCGCGTCGAGTCGTGATCGTCATGGGCCATATCGACAGCCGGGTCAGCGACGTCATGGACGCGACCAGCGATGCGCCCGGCGCCAATGACGACGCCTCAGGTGTTGCGCTGGTGCTGGAAGCGGCACGCATCCTGTCGAAGGAAAAGTTCGACGCGACCATTATCTATGCCGCGCTGTCGGGCGAGGAACAGGGGCTGTGGGGCGCGCAACTGCTCGCCGACACCGCGAAGGAAAAGGGCTGGACCGTCACCGCCGTCCTCAACAACGATATCGTCGGCAACACGATCGGACAGGACGGCCGCCGCGTCGCCGACCGGGTGCGGGTGTTTTCGGAAGGCATTCGCGCCTCCGAATCGATCGAACAGCAGATCGCCCGCCGCGCTGCGGGTGGCGAGGATGACGGCCCGTCGCGCGCACTCGCCAAGACGGTCGACGCCGTGGCGAAGACCCTGCCCGGCGGCGTCGATGCCTTTCTCGACCGCCGTCCCGACCGGTTCGGCCGCGGCGGCGATCACGAACCCTTTCTGAAGCTCGGCTATCCCGCGATCCGCTTTTCGGTCGGGGTCGAGAATTACGATGCGCAGCATCAGGACCTGCGCCGCGACGGCACGCGAATCTATGGCGACACGATCGACCGGATGGATTTCCCGTATCTGGCGAAGGTCACCGCACTGAACGTCGCGACGATCGCCCGTCTCGCCGCCGCGCCCGCTGCCCCGGCGACGGTATCGATCGACGGCGCGCTGTCGACCGATACGACGGTGCGTTGGTCGCCGGTCGCGGGCGCTGCCGGCTATCGCATCCGCTGGCGGCGCAACGATGCGCAGGACTGGACCGACCAGCGCGACGTGACCGGCGCGGAAGCGGTGCTGAAGGGCGTCATCGTCGACGATCACTTCGTCGCGGTATCGTCGCTATCGGCCAGTGGTGCGGAAAGCGTGCCGACCTTCGCCGGGCGCCCGCCGCGCTAAGCCGTTGCGTTCGGTTCGAGCAGCTTCGAGCCGGTCGAGAAGCGCCCGTCGAGAACTCTATCGCCGCAGCGTCTTCGACCGAACCACCCGCCGCGGCACCGCACGCCGCGGCGCATAGGTCACGACCTCCTCGGTAGTCGTCGTGACCAGCGACGGATGCTCGACCGTCACCGTCGTCACCGTGCGCGGCGGGTAGTAATAGCCATTGGCGATATAGCCCGCTTCCGGCCCCTCGGTGGTCGTCGTTGTCGTCGTATAGCTGCGCGCGACCGGCCGCGCGCCGACATGCCGCTCCACATAGCGGGTGCGTGGCGGCGGTGGCGGCCCGATCGGCTGGACCTGTTCGCGCATCGGCCCGAACACCACGTCGGGCGCGACCGGCGCGTCGTCATAGCCGTCATAATAACCGTCGTCGGGCGCGATCGGCACATCGTCGTACGGCATCGGATAATCCGCACCATAACCCGGCTGCTGCTGCGGCGGCGGCGGGGCGCGGCGATCTTCGGCGCGATCGATCGCGGTACCGGCCAATGCACCGACCCCCGCCCCCAGCACCGTACCGCCCAGCCGGTTGCCGCGTCCCGCGATGACGTTACCGGCAACCGCCCCTGCGACGCCGCCGATCACCGCCCCGCCGACACCGTCGTCACGACGCTCGGCGGCATAGCGTTCATAGGCGCGATCGTCGCGGACATAGCGCCCGTCGTCGCGCGCATCCCAGTCGAGCCCGCTGCGCACGTCGACGACCCGTCCATCGCGATCGGCGAGCACCGCATCGTCATAATAGCGATACCAGCCATAGCCCGGCTGCGGGCGGGCCAGACCAAAGACCGGCCAGTCCTGAATGAAGAAGCTCGGCGCAACCCAGTAGCGCGGCAGCACCCAGCCGCGCACCGGAGGGCGATACGCCGCCCAGCCGCCCGGCGCATATTGGCCGCCGACCCAGCGCCCGCGCACCTTCCCGCCCCAGCGCGGTCCGGGCAGGTTCACGCGCGGCGCGCCAGCCTGCACCGCCGGCCCGCGCGGCAGTGCCTCGGGCGCCTGGCCGACAGGCTGCGCCTGGCCAACGCCGATGGTCAGGCCGGACGCAGCGAGCAGCGCGACGGCGGCGGCATAGGATGGGGTTCGCATCGGCCGACAAACTCCCTGAATGGCAGGACAGAAGGTCGAAACCCTATCACGCCGCCCGGTTCCCGGCCAATCCGCCGCCCGTGCGCGCCCCGTCCCGCGCCGGGTCAGCCGATGCGCAGTGCCAGCAGGGCGACCAGCGCTTCACACCCCGCCTGATCGGCTTCGTCGAACCGTCCGGGCAGCGGGCTGTCGAGGTCGAGCACGCCGATCAACCGATCCCCGACGACGATCGGCACCACCAGTTCGCTGCGGCTGTCGGCGTCGCAGGCGATATGGCCGGGAAAGGCATGGACGTCGGCCACCAGCTGGCTTTCGCGCGACGCCGCGGCGGTGCCGCACACGCCGCGCCCCATCGCGATGCGAATGCACGCCGCCTTGCCCTGAAACGGCCCGAGTACCAGTTCGTCGCCGACCAGCCGATAGAAACCCGCCCAGTTCAGATCGGGCAGATATTGCATCAGCAGCGCCGATGCATTGGCCATATTGGCGATCGCGTCGCTCTCATCGCCGGTCAGCGCATCGAGCGCGCCGAGTAGGTCACGGTACAGGTCGCCCTTGGCGCCGGTGGCAATATCGAACTGGTACATGGGACGCGATGTAGGCGGAGCGGAGCGCCACGCCAATCCTCCCCGCTCGCGGGAAGGATTCAGTCGAACCGCACCTTTCCCCGCCCCGCCTTGACCTGCGACCGGCCCTTCTTGGCATCGACCCGCCGCACCTGCGACGCCTTGGTCGGCTTGGTCGCGCGGCGTTTCTTGGGCACGATCGTCGCCTCGCGGATCAGTTCGAACAGCCGCTCGCGCACCTCGCGCCGGTTCATCTCCTGCGATCGCGACGCATCGGCGCGCAGCGTCAGCACGCCGTCCTTGGTCAGCCGTGATCCGGCCAGCACCGCCAGCCGGTGCTTGACCGCCTCCGGCAACCCCGGCGACGCCACCACGTCGAAGCGCAACAGCACCGCGCTGTCGGTCGTGTTGACATGCTGCCCGCCCGGTCCCGACGCCCGGGTAAAGCTTTCGACCAGTTCGCCGCTATCGATCGAAATCGACCGGGTGATCGGTATCCGCGGCACCTTAGATTTCGTCGAACCCCGCCGCGACGAAGCTGCGCGGCCATGGCGCGGTCACATCGATCGCGGGCTTGTTGTCGCGCGGCACCATCAGCCCGGCCGCATGCAGCAACATGCCATTGCGTCCGCCCCGGCCATAGACCGGATCGCCCGCCACCGGGCAGCCCAGCCCCTCGGCCATATGCACGCGGATCTGGTGGGTGCGCCCCGTTTCCGGAAACAGCGCGACCAGCGCCCGGTCGCCGATCGTCCGCACCACGCGCCAGTTGGTCCGCGCCGGCTTGCCCTTCGCATCGCCGACCATCCGCCAGCCTTCCTCGACGCTGCTGACCTTCGCCAGCGCCAGGTCGATCTCGCCCGACTCCCCCTTCGGAATGCCGTCGAGGATCGCCAGATAGCGTTTGGTCACCCGGCCCTGTTCGAAGGCCTGCTGGAACCGGGCATGCGCCTTGGGATTGCGCGCCAGCAACAGGCAGCCGCTGGTATCGCGGTCGAGCCGGTGGACCGGGGTCGGTTCGCGTTGAAAGGTGAAGCGCAGTTCGTCGGCACGCGCGACGATGCTGGGCGATCCGTCGCGCGGCGGATCGACCGGCAGGCCGGCGGGCTTGTCGAGGACGATCGCTTCGCCGTCGATGAACAGGACTAGGTCGTCGAGCATTTGCCTCCCTTGCCATCGTTGGCGACGCCGTGCCAGTGCGCTCGCGCGGTCAACCGCCCCAGCCGGAGACCATCGTGCGTCGATCCTTCGTCCTTGCCTGTGCCCTGCCCCCGCTCGCCGCCTGCGCACCGGCGGCCCAGCAAGCCCCCGCGCCCGTCGCCGCGCCGACCCAGGTGGCGACACCGACCCCGGTCGCCCCGCCACCGGTCGCGGCACCAGCACCGCCCGCACCGGTCACCGGCCCGGTCGCGCTGTGCGGGCGCGGCATCGTGCAGCGCACCGCCGATGGCCGCCTGTTCAATCACTTCCCCTATCCCGACATGCCGGCAACCGCGCTGGTCGATGCCCCGCCCGCGCTCGGCGGATCGTGCAGGATCCACCCGGCGATGCTGCCCGACCTCACCCGCCTGCTCGCCGCGGCCGATGCCGATCCGGCGATCGCCGGCACGCTGCGCGCGGTATCGTGTCACCGCTCGGTCGCGCTCCAGCAACTGACCTTCTGCGGCGGGATCGGTCCCGACGGATCGGGCAGCTTCGCCGAACGCGCCTGGGCCTCCGCCCCGCCGGGCTTCAGCGAGCATTCGACCGGCTATGTCGTCGACTTCGGCAGCGCGACTGCGCCCGCCTGCAATGCGGAAGGGTGTTTCGGCGCCACCCCCGCCGGCCGCTGGCTGCGCGCCAACGCCGCCCGCTTCGGCTTCGAAATGTCGTTCCCGGCAGGCAACAAGCAACAGGTGAAATGGGAACCCTGGCACTGGCGCTGGGTCGGCACGGCGGCGAGCGAGGCCGGTGCTGCACCGGCACGAACGATGTTCGCGACGGCTCGCACACGGTTTCCGGCCGAGCCGAAGGTCGAATGATCGGCGACGAAAAGAAGAAATGGGTTCACGCGAAGGCGCGGAGACGCGGAGGAGTTCCTTGCGCGGCGATCCCACCCGCGCCGGCGGGCCTAATCTTCGTAGCAGCCGCAGACGCGGTCTACCGTTCGCAAGCCGGTCGCCACGATCGAGCCTCTCCGCGCCTCCGCGCCTCCGCGCGAACCCATTCTTCCTACTTCGCCGCCGTAACCCCCGCCTCGGTCTGCACCACCGGCTTCATCGTCCCATCGGGGTTGTAATAGAGCCGCTCGACGGTAACCGCCCGCCGCCCGATCGCGCCGTTCATGTCGCCGATCGCCAGCGTCGCATTATGCAGGAACAGATACCAGTCGCCCTTGAACTGGGCGATGCCCGGATGGATGGTGAAGCTGTATTTCCCCGACCCCGTCAGCTCGCCGCGATAGGTCCACGGCCCCCTGATCGACGGCGCGGTTGAATAGGACACGCGCTCGTCGCGATGCTTCGACCGGTCGAGCGAGGCATAGGTCAGGTAATAGGTGCCGTTCCGCTCATGCAGCCACGGCCCCTCCTCGAAATGCGGCGGGGTGATCTCGGTGATCGGCCCGTCGATCTCGATCATGTTGGGCTTCAGCTTCGCGATGTAACATTGCCGGTTGCCCCATGCGATCCAGGTCGTCCCGTCCTTGTCGGTGAAGACGGTCGGGTCGATATCTTCCCAGCTATGCGTGCCCTTCGGCGTCATCTGGTTGGTGATCAGCGCCGATCCCTTGGCATCGACGAACGGCCCGGTCGGCTTGTCCGACACCGCGACCGCGATCGCCTTGCCCGGATGGCTATTGTCGTGCTCGACCGCGGCATAAAACCAGTATTTGCCGTTCTTGAAGATCGTCTGGCTGGCCCAGGCATCGGCCTTCGCCCATTTGAAATCGGCGACCTTCATGATCGGACCATGGTCGGTCCAGTGGCGCATATCGGTGGTCGAATAGACCAGCCATTCGCGCATGTTGAACATCTGGTCGCGTTCGGCCTGGTCATGCCCGACATACAGATACAGGCGATCGCCGACCACCAGCGGCGCGGGGTCGGCCGTGAACTTGTCGCGGATGATCGGGTTGCTGCCCGCCACCGGCGCTGCCCGCTCCTGCGCCACGGCGCCCCCCGCCATTGCCGCCAACGCCACTGCCATCCATCCGAATACGCGCACATGCCTCTCCCATCGTTCTTTGCGAGGGATGATAACCGATAGCGCTATCATTCCAACAGTCTCGATCGGGACCGCGACATTTCGTTTCGGGATCAATCGGTTCGTCGCATCCATGCCACGTCCCGATCCCTCGGCGGAACGAAGCCTCCGCGCCTGCTTTGGATCATTTGGTACGCCACGGACCAAATAGTCCTTCGTGGTACCCAGGAGGACGCGATGGCCAACCCACTCACGATCAAACTGGCCGGCTTCGCGAACTTCACGCCCGACGATGCCGAAGCCCTCGACCGACTGTGCCGCAACGCCTTCACCGTCCGGGGCGGAAGAGACCTGATCCGCATCGGCGACCGTCCAGAACAAGTGTTTCTGCTGCTCGACGGCTGGGCCTGCCGCTACAAGGATCTGCCCGACGGGCGGCGGCAGATCCTCGCCTATCTGATCCCGGGCGACCTGTGCGACCCGCACATTTTCATCTTCGAGGAAATGGACCATTCGATCCGCGCGCTCGGTGATGCGCGGGTCGCGGCGATTCCGAAACAGGTGATCCTCGACCTCACCGATCGCTATCCAGCCTTGGCGCGCGGGTTCTGGTGGTCGGCGCTGGTCGACGAAGCGATTTCGCGCGAATGGCTGGTCAACGTCGCAAAGCGCGATTCCTACACCCGCATGGCCCATCTGTTCTGCGAGATGTGGCTGCGCATGTGCCAGGTCGGCCTCGCCACGAACGGCACGTTCGACCTGCCGCTGACGCAGGAACAGCTTGGCGACACGCTCGGCATCACCCCGATCCACGTCAATCGCGTGTTGCAGCGGATGCGGGCGGAGGGACTGGTATCGCTCTGCCGCCGCAAGATGACGATCCACGATATCGATGCGCTGCAGGACGCAGCCGAATTCGACCCGCGCTACCTGCACCTCGACGCGCGGGTGGAAGCGTGACGGGGCGACCCGCAGGCCGCCCCATCCGATTTATCCGAACACCTTGGCCGCGAGTTCGGCGATCCGCTTGCCCTGATGCCGGGCGCCGCCCAGTTCGATCTCGGTCGGCTGGCGGCTGCCGTCGCCACCGGCGATGGTCGACGCGCCGTACGGCGTGCTGCCATTCACCTCGTCCAGCCCGGTATGGCCTTCATAGCCATAGTCGAGCCCGACGATGGTCAGTCCATGATGCATCAGGTTGGTGATGATCGAGAACAGCGTGGTTTCCTGCCCGCCATGCTGGGTCGCGGTCGAGGTGAAGGCGCCGCCGATCTTGCCGACGAGTCCGCCCTTGGCCCAGACGCCACCGGTCGTGTCCCAGAACGCGGCCATCTGGCTCGACATCCGGCCATAGCGGGTGCCGGTGCCGACGATGATCGCATCATAGTTGGTCAGTTCATTGGGGTCGGTCAGCAATGCGTGATGATCGGCGACGACGAAGCCCGCCGACTTGGCGACCTCGTCCGGGGCGGTTTCGCGCACCCGGCGGACATCGACCTCGGCGCCGCCCGACCGGGCACCCTCGGCGACGGCGTCCGCCATCTTCGCGATATGCCCGTAGGACGAATAATAAAGCACCAATACCTTGGCCATGCGGCGATACTCCCGTTGGTTATTCGCTGTCGACCAGGACGATTTCGGCGTCCTGCGTCGCTGTGATGGTGACGGTCTGCCCGCCCGAAAGCGCGGCACCGTCGCGCGCCTTGAAGGCGACCCCGTCGATGGTGATCGCGCCGGTTGCCGCGACCAGATAGGCGTGACGCCCTGCACCTACGCTATGTTCCACGCTTTCCCCGGCCTTCAGCGTCGCGCCCAGCACCCGGGCATCGGCGCGGATGCGCAGCGCGTCGTCGTCCTCGTCGAAACCGCTCGCCAGCGTCACGAACTTGCCCGACCGCTCGCCCTTGGGGAACGGCTTGGCACCCCATGCCGGCGCACCGCCCTTTTGCCGGGGCTCGATCCAGATCTGGAAGATGCGGGTCGTCTCGCCCTCCAGATTATATTCGGCGTGGCGCACCCCGGTACCGGCGCTCATCACCTGCACGTCGCCGGCTGCGGTGCGCCCCTTGTTGCCCAGCGAATCCTGGTGCGTGATCGCACCCGAACGGACATAGGTGATGATCTCCATGTCCTTGTGCGGATGCGGCGGGAAACCGCTGTTCGCGGCGATCTCGTCGTCATTCCATACCCGGATCGCGCCCCAGCCCATCCGCTTGGGGTCGTAATAATTGGCGAAGCTGAAATGATGCCGCGCGTTCAGCCATCCGTGATCGGCATGGCCGAGGCTGTTGAAGTCACGTTTGTCGATCATCGTCGATCTCCTTGCTTGACCCCCAAGATAAGCACCGCGATCATGGCGTAAATGGAAACGTCGGAAACCTATCGTTTCGCAGCGGAGGATATATGCGACTCCCCGATTTCGAAGCCTGGGCGATGTTCGCCTGCGTCGTCGAGCACCGCTCGTTCAGCGCCGCCGCGCAGTCGATCGGCGTATCGAAGGCGACGGTGTCCAAGGCCGTCGCCCGGCTGGAGGCGTCGCTCGGCACCACGTTGTTCCATCGCACCTCGCGCCGGCTGACGCTCAGCGATGCCGGACAATCGCTCGCCGAACGTGCCGGCCGCATCCTTGCCGAGGCGCAGGCGGCGGAGGAACAGGCGCGCGATGCCGCCGCCGCACCGACCGGGCTGGTCCGCGTTGCCGCACCCATGTCGTTCGGCCAGACGCATGTCGCCCCGGCCATCGCCGAGTTCCTGAAGGCGCATCCCGGCGTCGAGATCGACCTGACCCTGTCCGATGCGAAGGTCGACATCGTCGCCGACGGCATCGATATCGCGCTGCGCATCGCCGAGTTGCCCGACAGTTCGCTGCGCGCCCGCCGGCTGGGGCCGGTCGCGGTGCGTATCGTCGCCGCACCCGACTATTGGCGGGACCATGGCCGCCCGACCCACCCCGCCGATCTCGGTCGCCATGCCTGTTTCCGCTACACCAACCTGCCCAATCCACTATGGCATTTCCGCCGCGGCGAAGAGGAGGTCACCATCCGCCCCGGCGGTCCGCTGGCGGTGAACAACGGCGAAGCGATGCTGCCCGCGCTGCGCCTGGGGCTGGGGGTCGCGCGCCTGCCGGACTTTCTGGTCGATGCCGATATCGCCGCCGGCCGGCTCGAAGCGATCCTGCCCGACTGGTCGAGCGGTGCGGTCGCGCTCCACCTGCTGACCCCGCCCGGCACGCTGCGACCGGCGCGCGTCGCGGTGCTGATCGAGTTTCTTTCCGCCCGGTTTCGCAACACCTGTCCGCGCGATTAGCCAACGAACTCAGTCCGTTTCGCTTAACCAACGGATTTCACGAAGCGTTTTCCATTAGTTAGAAATTAACCTTTTGCGTTCAGAGGTGTTTACGTTAATGTTTTTGTCGCGCGCTGGGTGAAATGTGCGCCGCGAAACGGGGGACTGCCGATGCGCGTGCTGTTGATCGAAGACGAGCCGACGACCGCCAAGGCGATCGAGCTCATGCTGACGACCGAGGGTTTCAATATCTACACGACCGATCTTGGCGAAGAAGGCCTCGATCTGGGCAAGCTGTATGATTACGACATCATTCTGCTCGACCTGAACCTGCCCGACATGCACGGCTATGACGTGCTGAAGAAGCTGCGGGTCGCGCGGGTACAGACGCCGGTCCTGATCCTGTCGGGCATCGACGAAATGGATTCGAAGGTCCGCTCGTTCGGTTTCGGCGCGGACGATTATGTTACCAAGCCGTTCCACCGCGAGGAACTGATCGCCCGCATCCACGCCGTGGTCCGCCGGTCGAAGGGGCATTCGCAGTCGGTTATCCGCACCGGCAAGCTGTCGGTGAACCTCGATGCCAAGACGGTCGACGTCGACGGCGCGCGCGTCCATCTGACCGGCAAGGAATATGCGATGCTCGAGCTGCTCTCGCTGCGCAAGGGCACGACGCTGACCAAGGAAATGTTCCTCAACCATCTCTATGGCGGGATGGACGAACCGGAACTCAAGATCATCGACGTCTTCATCTGCAAGCTGCGCAAGAAGCTCAGCATGGCTTGCGAAGGCGAGAATTACATCGAGACCGTCTGGGGCCGTGGCTATGTGCTGCGCGAACCCGACGAAATGGGCGAAGCCGCCGTCGCCTGACGATCGCGTACCAACCCCGATTTCCGACATGCCCTGGCAAATGCCGGGGCATGTTCGTTTGGGGGCCGGACGGAATTACGCCGACGTTAGGTGATCGCCCCGCCCATCGCCAACCGCTTGCCGTTGGTGATGATGACGCGGTCGCCCAGCCGCGCCACCGCGAACAGCTTCTTCGCGAACGCGGTCGGCACGCCGATACAGCCATGCGTCGCCGCGCCTTCCTGCACGTCGCTGCCATGGATCGAGATGCCGTCATTGGTCAGCCGCAACATGTACGGCATCGGCGCGCCGTAGAGGTTGCTGACATGGTCGGCGTCCTTCTCGGTGATCTTCAGCGCACCGAGCGGCGTGGGTTTCCAATCGGCCCCGTACAGCACCACCGCCGCGCCGATCTCATAGCCGTCGCGGAACACCGACAGCACCTGCGCATCAAGGTCGATGGTGACGACCAGCGGTCCCGCAGGAGGCGCGCCGTCCTCGTCCCATACCCAGCGGCCATGGGTGAACGGCCCGTCGATCGGCAGCACCCGGCGGACGACCATCGCCTCGGGCCGGGCAATCGGTGAAGGCGAGGCTGCGGGTGCAGGCATCGGCCTCGCCTGCACGACCGACGCATGCGCCACCGGATCGGCGCGGATCGGCACCGGCGGCGCCGCCGGCTCGGCGCGAAGCAGCAACGCCGCCCCGCCGGCGGTCGCCCCCGCGACCCCGACCAGCAACGCAATCCCTAAACCGGTCCGCCAACCAACCTGCATCGATCCTCCGATCCGACGACCGACCTATAGCATTACGCTTACCAAATCCTCCCCGGCACGGGGAGGGGGACCAGCGAAGCTGGTGAAGGGGGGTGTCGGCAGACGATACCGTCGCGTTGCGGGGCACGCCCCCTCCACCACCGCTTCGCGGCGGTCCCCCTCCCCGTGCCGGGGAGGATTTACCGCCCCGCCGCCGCCTTCGCCTTCTCGTCGAGCGGCCACGCCTTATACCCGCCGACCCATGTCTCGATCACCTTCGTCGCGCGCAAATCCGCCGCGCTCGCCGCGACCGGATCGCGATCGACCACCAGGAAATCCGCCTTCTGCCCCGGCAGCAGCGACCCGAAGCGCTGCTCGGCGAACCCGGCGAACGCCGCATCCTGCGTGAACGCCTTCCATGCCTGTTCCCGCGTCACCTTCTCCTCGGGCCGCCACCCGCCCGGGGGCTGGCCGTTCGCATCCTCGCGCGTGAACGCTGCCGCCCAGCCGATGAACGGGTTGGGATGCTCGACCGGATAGTCCGATCCGAACGCCAGCCGACCGCCATCCCGCAACACCGTCGCCCATGCATAGGCCCCGGTCAGCCGCGCCGGCCCCAGCCGCGCCTCGGCCATCGTCCGGTCGCCGGTCGCATGGACCGGCTGCATCGACGCGATGATCCCGTTCCTGCCCAGCCGCGGCAGATCGGCCGGATCGAGCACCTGCGCATGTTCGATCCGCCAGCGGCGATCGTCCTTGTACGACGCCGCCAGTTCGTCGATCGCGTCCAGTACCTGCCGGTTCGCCCGGTCGCCGATCGCATGGATCGCGAACTGGAACCCGTCCATCGTGCCCCGACTCAGCAGGTTGAGCAGCGTCGTATCGTTGATGAACGACAGCCCGCTCTGCTTGGGCGCATCGGCATAGGGCGCTTTCAGCCACGCGCCGCGCGACCCCAGCGCGCCATCGGCGTACAGCTTGATCCCGCCCATGCGCAGCCGGTCGCCATAAAGCCACGGCGTCGGCCCCGCCCCGGCGACCGTCAGCGCCGTTTCGAGGCCCGCGCCATAGCTCATGATCCGCACGCGCAGCTGGCCGATATCGCCCATCCGCCGGAACACCAGCCAGTCGTCGACCGAGGTACCCATGTCCGCCGTCGCGGTGATGCCGTTCGACAACAGCATGTCCTGCGCCTTCAGGAACGCGGCATTGCGTTCGCGTGGGCTGGGCCTAGGCTTGGCGGCGTCGAACAGGCTGGCGGCATTGTCGACGAACACGCCCGATGGCTGCCCGTTCGGCAGCAATTCGATGCGTCCGCCCGCCGGGGCAGCGGTTTTCGCGGTGATCCCCGCCGCCTTCATCGCCGCGCTGTTCGCCCATACCGCATGGCCATCGGCACGTTCCAGCAGCACCGGCTTGTCGCCTGCCGCCGTGTCCAGTTCGGCAGCGGTCGGGAAACGGCCCAGCCCCCACGCCTCCTGGTTCCAGCCGCCGCCCAATATCCACTGCCGGTTGCCGTTGCTGCGCGCATAGGACTGAACCGCCGCCTGCGCGTCAGCCAGCGACTTCGTGTTCGACAGGTCGAGTTCGAGCGCGCGATAGCCCAGCGACATCACATGGCCGTGCGCGTCGATCATGCCCGGCATCACGGTCTTCCCGCCCATGTCGCTGCGCCAGTCGAGCTTCTTCGGCGCCTTCTCGCCCTTGGGCACCAACCGCACGACCTTGCCCTCGCGGTCGATCAGGATGCCGCCGAACCGCACCACCTTCCCCTGCGAATCCAGCGCGACGCCGTTGATATTGTCGACCAGCCCGTCGGCCTGTGCGGTGCCGGCGAGCAGCAGCGCCGCGACGGTCAGGGCATGACGGATCATTTCGCGATCCTCCGCACCAGCGCGCTGGTATCCTGCCGCCCGCCGCCCATGGCCTGCACCTCGGCATAGAATTGATCGACCAGCGCCGTCAGCGGCAGCGTCGCGCCGTTGCGCCGCGATTCGTCGAGCGCGAGGCCGAGATCCTTGCGCATCCAGTCAATCGCGAAGCCGAAATCGAATTGGTCCTGCGCCATGGTCGGCCAGCGATTGACCATCTGCCAGCTTTGCGCCGCGCCGCCCGACACCGCTTCCAGCACCTTGTCGAGGTCGAGGTCGGACGCCTGTGCGAAGCGCAGCGCTTCGGAAAGTCCACCCAGCACGCCCGCGATGCAGATCTGGTTGACCATCTTGGTCGTCTGCCCCGCACCGGCATCGCCGACATGGACGATCCGCGCGGCATAAGCCTGCATCAACGGCTCAGCCGCCGCAAAGGCTTCCGCAGGGCCGCCGCACATGATCGACAGCTTGCCATTCTCGGCCCCGGCCTGCCCGCCCGATACCGGCGCGTCGAGCACCAGCAGCCCGTTCGCGGCCCCGGCCTCGGCCAGTTCGCGCGCGATCGCCGCCGACACGGTGGTATGATCGGCGAACAGCGCGCCCGCCTGCATCGCACCGAACGCGCCGTCCTCGCCCAGCGTCACCTGCCGCAGATCGTCGTCATTGCCGACACAGGCAAATACCGCCTCCGCCCCATCGGCCGCCGCAGCCGGCGTTTCGGCAACATCGCCGCCATGCTGCGTGGCCCATGCCTCCGCCTTGGCGCGGGTGCGATTATAGACGGTGACCTGATGGCCGGCGGAAACGAGGTGCCCGGCCATGGGCGCGCCCATGACCCCGGTGCCGATGAATGCGAGTTTTGCCATGGGCGGCGGTCTATGACCTAAGCGGGCCATGCGAAAGGGGCGATATGGCAAAGCGTGCGCTTGGCCCTACCGCCGTCGTCCCCCGCTCCGCGAGATACTTGCAAAACCAATTTGCTCGTGCCCCGGCGAAGGCCGGGGCCCAGTTGGGGGACGTCTGGTAGTTCGTCAACGACCTCGCCAACTGGACCCCGGCCTTCGCCGGGGTACGGCAGAGTTGGGATTGAAGGCCGGGCTATCGTAGCGGGCTCGCCTGCACGGCCGTGATGAGCAGCTCAGATTACCCCGGCTGCCCGCCCCCTCCGGTCGCGCCGAAAATCTGCCCCGTCGAAAAGCTGTTCGACGGATCGGCGGCCGAAACATACAGCCCGGCGATCTCCGCCGGCTGCCCCGGCCGGCCCAGCGGGCTGCTCTTGCCGAAGCTCTGCTGCTTCTCGGGCGTCGCACCGCCGCTGACCTGCAACGGCGTCCAGAACGGCCCCGGCGCGACCGCGTTCACGCGAATGCCCTTGGCCGCCAGCTGCTTGGCCATCGCCTTGGTGAAGTTCAGCACCGCCGCCCGCGTCAGCGCGTAATCGACGATATCCGGCGAAGGATCGCTCGCCTGTTCGGACGAGGTGTTGATGATGACGCCGCCCGCCCCCATCCGCTCGACCGCCGCCTTGGTCAACCAGAACGGCGCATAGACGTTGGTCTTCATCGTATCGTCGAAATCCTGCGAAGAGATCGACGCGATATCGGGCCGGGTCTGCTGCCGCGCAGCGTTGTTGACGAGGATGTCCAGCCCGCCCAGCTGCGCCGCCGCCTGCTGGACCAGCTGCCGGCAGAACCCTTCGTTGCGCAGGTCGCCGGGGATCGCCACCGCCTTGCGCCCGGCCGCGCGGATCAGTTCGACGACCTCGCGCGCATCGGGTTCCTCGGCCGGCAGGTAATTGATCGCGACATCGGCGCCTTCGCGGGCATAGGCGATGGCGGCGGCGCGGCCGATGCCGCTGTCGCCGCCGGTAATCAGCGCCTTCTTGCCGGCCAGCCGCCCCGATCCCTTGTAGCTTTGCTCGCCATGGTCGGGACGCGGATTCATTTTCGATGCCAAGCCCGGCCAGGGCTGGCGCTGCACCGGAAAGGGCGGCTTGGGATAAGCGGCGGCAGCGGCGGTGGTCGGTTTCGTCCCCTGCGCAACGGCAGGCGCAGCGCTGGCGGCAACCCCGGCAAGGGCGGCACCCGCCACGAAGGTGCGGCGATCGGTCTCGGTCATGGTTCAGCTTTCTGGATGAAACAGGGCTATCGAGCAGACGCGCGCCGGGTCGACGGGTTCCCCTTTGGTACCAGATGGGCTACGCGCCCGCGATGGCTACCAACCCGATCGCTCCGCCCGCCCTGCCCCTCACCGTCGACGATGTGCGTCAGGCGGCGATGCGTATTGGCGGCTCGATCGTGCGCACGCCGACGCTCATCAGCCGGACGCTGTCCGACCTGACCGGCGCGACCGTCTATCTCAAATTCGAAAACCTTCAGTTCACCGCCGCTTACAAGGAACGCGGCGCGCTCAACACCCTGCTGCAACTCGACGAAGCCACCCGTGCCAAGGGCGTGATCGCCGCCTCGGCCGGCAATCATGCGCAGGGCCTTGCCTATCATGGCAACCGACTCGGCGTACCGGTGACGATCGTCATGCCCCGCCCGACTCCGACCGTGAAGGTGATGCAGACGCAGAGCCACGGCGCGACCGTGGTGCTGGAGGGGGAGACGTTCGACGCCGCCTATGCCCATGCCCTGAAGCTGGAGGCCGAACAGGGCCTGACCTTCGTCCACCCGTTCGATGACGCCCGCATCATGGCGGGTCAGGGCACCGTCGCGCTCGAAATGCTGGAGGACGTGCCCGAGATCGACACGCTGGTCGTGCCGATCGGCGGCGGCGGCCTCATCAGCGGCATGGCGACCGTCGCCCGCGCCGCCGAACGCGATATCGAGGTGGTCGGCGTGCAGGCCGAACTCTTCCCGTCGATGTACAACCGCCTGCACGGCACCGCGATGGACTGCGCCGGCGACACGCTGGCCGAGGGGATCGCGGTCAAGCAGCCCGGCGGCCTGACCGCGCAGGTCGTGGCGGCACTGGTCGACGACATCGTGCTGGTCAGCGAACGGCAACTCGAAGAGGCGGTCAGCCTGCTGGTCCAGATCGAAAAGACCGTGGTAGAGGGTGCCGGCGCCGCCGGCCTCGCCGCGCTGCTCGGCCATGGGCAGCGGTTCAAGGGCAAGACCGTCGGCATCGTGCTGTGCGGCGGCAATATCGACACCCGCCTGCTCGCCAACGTGCTGCTGCGCGACCTTGCGCGGTCGGGACGCCTCGCCCGGTTGCGCATCCGGCTGCAGGACCGCCCCGGCGCACTGTTCCACGTCGCCAAGATCTTCCACGAACACACCGTCAACATCATCGAGGTCTATCACCAGCGCGTCTTCACGACGCTCCCGGCGAAAGGCCTCATCACCGACATCGAATGCGAGACGCGCGACCGCGACCATCTCGACCGTCTGATCGAAGGGCTGCGCGCGGGCGGCTATGAAGTGAGCACGGTCGAACTCGCATGACGGACGCGATCACCGGCCAATGCCTGTGCGGTGCGTGTCGCTATGTCAGCGACGGGCCGGTGATCAACGTCCGCGCCTGCCATTGCCGCCGGTGTCAGCGCGCGACCGGCTCGCCCTTCTACGCGCGGGTGATGGTGCCGCTGGCCGCGACCGCGATCGAGGGGCCGGTCGGCTGGTATGATGGCGACACCGGCGTGCTGCGCGGCTTCTGTCCGAATTGCGGCGCGACGCTGTTCTCGCGCCGCGACTCGGCGGGGACGATCGGGCTGACCCTTGGCAGCGTCGACGACCCCGACCGCTTCCAGCCGACCGATCATATCTGGACCGAGGCGCAGCAACGCTGGCTGGTCCTCGGCGACGACCTGCCCCGGCATCGGCAGGGGCCGCCCGCCTTCTGAGCGCCGACGAAATCCTCGCGAAGCGACTTTTCGTCGGTTAGGATAATCGCCATATTTTCGGCGCTATGCCAACCGGCATGACCGATCGAAGGAACCCTGGGTGACCGCGCCGTTTCGTTTCCCCCGCTTCTTCGTAACCTCGCCCGCGCCCTGCCCCTATCTGCCCGGGCGGCAGGAGCGGAAGGTCTTTACGGAGCTCAACGGCCCGCATGCCGACGAACTGAACGATGCGCTCGGGCGAATCGGGTTTCGTCGCAGCCAGTCGGTCGCGTATCGCCCCAGTTGCGTCGGGTGCAACGCGTGCGTCTCGGTCCGGGTCGTCGCCAGCGACTTCACGATGAACGCGACCCAGCGCAAGCTGATGCGCCGGCATGCCGATCTCGACATTCGCGCGTGCAAGCCATGGGCGACCGACGAACAATTCCGCCTGCTCCGCCGCTATCTGAACGCGCGCCATCCCGGCGGCGGCATGACCGCGATGGACGAAACCGACTTTGCCGACATGGTCGAACATTCGCCGGTCACGTCGTGGGTCATCGAATATCGCGAGCCTGCGGTCGACGGCGTTCCCGGCCGGCTGGTCGGCGCGTGCATCACCGACGAACAGGCCGACGGGCTGTCGATGGTCTACAGCTTCTTCGAAACCGATCCGGAGGCGCGCGCGGGGCTCGGCACCTTCATCATCCTCGACCATATCCGCCGTGCGCGCGCGACCGGCCTGCCCTATGTCTATCTCGGCTATTGGGTACAGGGATCGCCGCGCATGACCTACAAGACCAAGTTCCGCCCGCTGGAGATCCTCGGGCCGGCCGGCTGGACGCTGCTCGACGACGCGACGGCGGCCGCAGCGGCGGCGGTCGGAACGGCCGGTACGGCGGTCCCGGCATGATCGCGACGCTGGTCGCGCTGGCCTTCGCTACTCAGGCGGGGAGACTAATGCTCGACCAACGCCGCGTCGACCTGCTGCAATTCGAAGTCCGCCTCCCCCAAACGCTGACCCCGGCCGAGCGGACCCGCGCCGTAGCGATCTTCACCGCCGACACCCGCACGATCCGCGCCTGCCCCGACGCCGCGCGGATCGCCGCGCGCTACAAGCAGGACCGAATTTTCTCCGGCACCCTCACCTCGCGCCCCAACGTTGCTTATGCCGCCCTTCCCGCACCGCTCCGCGCCGAGCTGACGAAGGTGCCGACCGGCCACGCGACCCGTCCGTTCGGATCGGGCAGGGAATTGCGCGTACTGATCGCCTGTTCAGCGCTCAAACTGCCGCGCCGCCCCGCGTCACAAGGGATGATCTGACGTCCGTTCGCTCCAGCGCAACGGGCCCATACACGCAAACGTCGCGCCGCCTGCACAATCGTCAGCGTTCATCGATTCCCGCCTGCGCGGGAATGACGCGACGATCAAACCCCCAACGCGAAAAGGCACCCGATCCACTATCGGATCGGATGCCCTTCCAAATCACAGACCAGCACGGCCCGATCGGGCCGCACCGACCGCGAATCAGCCCTGGCGGGCCTTGAAGCGGCGGTTGGTCTTGTTGATGACGTAGATACGGCCGCGACGGCGGATCACGCGGTTGTCCCGGTGACGATCCTTGAGCGACTTCAGCGAATTGACGATCTTCATGTCACGGCTCTCAAACGGCAAAAGGGCCGCTCGCACGGCCGGAAAAGAGGCGTCCAGCTATCGCCGACCGCGCCTTTCGTCAAGAGCGGAACGGCGTTCGCGATCGAAACACCAGCGCAATGAACCCGAACACCGTCGATGCGCGTTGCCCTATGCAACAATCAGGCGTTTCGTAGACAAGGTGAGTCGCATGAACAAGGCGTTCGGATTCGGGTTGATGGCCGTGGCCGCGGTACTGGCGTCGGGCTGTACCACCACCAGATCGCGCGTCCGCCCGGTCGATGTCACCCGCTTCCACCTCAACCAGCCGGTCGCCCGTGGCAGCTTCTCGCTCGAACCGCTGTCGACCAACGGGTCGATCAGTCCCGAATTCCAGAATTACGCCAATGCCGTAGGGCGCGAGATGGAAAAGCTCGGCTTCGTCCGCGCCGGCACCGCTCCTTCCGATCTGATCGTCGCGGTCGGCTTCACCCGCGCCACCCGTGGTTTCGTCGAGAAGCGCCCGCCGGTCTCGATCGGCCTCGGCGCTGGCGGCGGCGGCGGTGGTTGGCGCGGTGGCGGCGTGGGTCTCGGCGGCGGGGTCGGCTTCGGCATCGGCGGTGGCCAGCGCGAAGTGATCGGAACCGAGATGATGGTCCAGATTCGGCGCCGCAGCGACGGCACCACCATCTGGGAAGCGCGCGCGATTACCGACTCGCTCGAAAACACTCCAGGCGCGCAACCGGTATTTCAGGCGGATCGTCTGGCCAACGCCATGTTCCGCAACTTCCCAGGCGAGTCGGGAATCACTACGACGGTGAAATGAGCATCATCGTCAACGCCGCGTTCGACAGCGGCAATATCCGTGTGGTCGCCATTCAGGGCGACGTGATCGACCTCGAGATCGTCGCCGACCACCTGTCCGACTTCTACCAATGGTTCCACTTCCGCGTCGCCGGCGCGCGTGGCCGCACGCTGACCTTCCGCATCGTCAATGCCGCCGGATCGGCCTATGCTTTCGGCTGGCCGGGCTATCGCACCCGGATGAGCACCGACCGCACGGCATGGCGACAGGTCGATACCGACTATGCCGATGGCGTTCTGACCTTCACCGCGACGATCGACAGCGAGTTGGCGTGGTTCGCCTATTTTGCGCCTTACACGCTTGAACGGCATGACGATCTGATCGCTCGCATCGCCGCGCAGCCCGGCGTCACGCACCGCGAACTCGGCCAGAGCCTCGACGGTCGCGCCATCGACTATCTGACGCTGGGCAATGGCCCGCTTCAAGTCTGGGCCTATGCCCGGCAGCATCCCGGCGAATCGATGTGCGAATGGTTCATGGAGGGGCTGCTCGAACGGCTGACCGACCCGTCCGATATGGTCGCCGCCGATTTGCGGGAGCGCATGACCTTCCACTGCGTCCCGAACATGAACCCCGACGGGTCCTATCGCGGCCATCTGCGCACCAATGCTGCCGGCGTGAACCTCAACCGCGAATGGCATGCCCCGACGCTGGAACGCAGCCCCGAAGTGCTGTGCGTACGCGACCGCATGGACGAAACCGGCGTCGACATCGCCATCGACGTCCATGGCGACGAAGCGATCCCCGCCAATTTCATCGCCGGGTACGAAGGCATCCCCAACTGGACCGACGAACACGGCGCCCGCTTCACCAGCTTCGGCGCGGCATGGGCGGCGGCAACGCCCGAATTCCAGACGAAGCTCGGCTATCCCATTTCGGCGGCGGGTCAGGCTAACCTCTCGATGTCGACCAACCAGCTTGCCAACCGGTTCGGCGCGCTCTGCATGACGCTGGAAATGCCGTTCAAGGATCACGACCCCAATCCCGATCCCGAATATGGCTGGTCGCCCGAACGGTCGAAGCGGCTGGCGCATAGCTGGCTGGAGGTACTGGCGGATTTTAGCCGGTGATCGTTCGCAACGGCGGGCTCGACCATCCGGCGACGGCGGCACTGCTGACGGCGCATCTTGCCGACATGCACGCATCGTCGCCGCCGGACAGCGTCTATGCGCTCGACCTTTCCGGTCTTGCGACGCCCGACATCGCTTTCTTCACCGCATGGGATAGCGACACGCTGCTCGGCTGCGGAGCGTTACGCACGCTGGGAACAGGCGATGGGGAGATCAAATCGATGCGGACCGATCCGGCCGCACGGGGGCGCGGCGTGGCACAGGCGATCCTTGACCACATCATTGCTTTCGCCCGCGCCGCCGGCATCACCCGGCTCCTGCTCGAAACCGGAACCGGTCCGATGTTCGACGCCGCGCACCGTCTATATGCCCGCAACGGCTTCGTTCCCTGCCCGCCGTTCGGCGACTATGTCGCGACCGACTTCAACCGGTTCCTCTCCCGCCCGCTTTGAGCTAGGCGCACGCACAACCAAAGCAACGGAGGTTTCATGCCCACGCTCGTCCTGATCCGCCACGGCCAGTCGGCCTGGAACCTCGAAAACCGCTTCACCGGCTGGTGGGACGTCAACCTGACCGAAAAGGGCGAGGGCGAGGCCAAGGCGGCGGGCGAGCTGCTCGCCGAAAAGGGGCATGATTTCGACCTCTGCTTCACCAGCTATCAGACGCGCGCGATCAAGACGCTGAACCTCGCGCTGGAGGCGATGGGCCGGCTGTGGTTGCCGGTCGAAAAGGACTGGCGCCTGAACGAGCGGCATTATGGCGGCCTGACCGGCCTCGACAAGGCGGAGACGGCGGCCAAGCATGGCGACGAACAGGTCAAGATCTGGCGCCGCAGCTTCGACGTGCCGCCGCCCCTGCCCGAAGCCGACAGCCCGTGGGACCTGTCGGCCGACCGCCGCTATGCCGGGATCGCCATTCCCCAGACCGAAAGCCTGAAGGATACGATCGACCGCGTCCTCCCCTATTGGGAAAGCCGCATCGCGCCCGAACTGAAGGCCGGCAAGCGCGTCCTGATCTCTGCCCATGGCAACTCGCTGCGCGCTTTGGTCAAGCATCTCTCGGGCATTCCCGATGACGAAATCACCGGCCTCGAAATCCCGACCGGCCAGCCGATCGTGTACGAACTGGCCGACGACCTGACGCCGACCGATCGCTATTATCTCAGCGAGCGGTAAACTACTATGAACTAAGGCCCTTCGTTCGTGCTGAGCTTGTCGAAGACCCGTATCGAAGCACTTGGTAACCGGTCCTTCGATACGCCGCTTCGACAAGCTCAGCGGCTACTCAGGACGAACGGAAGCGATGCGGGCATTCTGTTGCCACCGGTATATTTCTCCCCCAGTTCGGTTCGAGCAGCTTCGAGCGAAGTCGAGAAGAGGGACAGGTGAACCATGCCCCGCATGGTTCAGGATCGTCCGGGGGACAATCCGACCTGCCCCTCGTCGAGAACGCCCCGTTTGGGGCACCCCCTTCTCGACTTCGGTTCTCGACAAACTCGAACCTGCGCTCGAAGCAAACGGGGGAATGACGCAGACGGGGGGGAATGGGTCAGCATGCGAGTTGTGGCGTAGGAGGCCGGACACAAACCCCTTTCCTACACGCCCCACCCCCGCCAAACTCCCCACCGGCCCCGCACCCGGCCCGCGCTCTTCGACATTGCCGCCCCGCCCGTCACGCAAACCGCGCACAAGTGTGAACTTCGGCCTCGCCCGCGCCGACGCGACAAAGCGCCACTAGTGTGAACTTCGTGAACTTTGACCGGGAACACGTCACCGCGCAAACAACGCACGAGTGTGAACTTTGTGAACTTTGCCCACTGAATATGCCCGTACGGCATCCTTGCGCTTGCCCTGTTTCGACCCCTTCCCTAAGCAGCGCCCTCCCCCACGCGGTACGGGCAGACAATGAACGACGCACCATTGGTCGGCATCATCATGGGCAGCACTTCCGATTGGGAGACGATGCGCCACGCCGCCGAAACCCTGACCAAACTCGGCATACCCCATGAAACGAAGGTCGTGTCGGCGCACCGTACCCCCGCCCGTCTGGTCGACTATGCCACCGATGCGGTGGCACGTGGCCTGAAGGTCGTGATCGCCGGCGCCGGCGGTGCCGCCCATCTGCCCGGCATGGTCGCGTCGATGACCCGCCTCCCCGTGCTGGGCGTGCCCGTCGAATCGCATGCGCTGAAGGGCATGGATAGCCTGCTGTCGATCGTGCAGATGCCCGGCGGCGTGCCGGTCGGCACGCTGGCGATCGGCAAGGCGGGGGCGATCAACGCCGGCCTGCTCGCCGCCTCGATCCTCGCGACGCATGACGATGCGCTGGCCGACCGGCTCGATGCATGGCGCACCGCGCAGACCGACGGCGTGGCGGTCGACCCGCAATGAGCCCGCTGCCTCCCGGATCGACGATCGGCATCATCGGATCGGGCCAGCTCGGCCGGATGATCGGCGTGGCCGCCGCGCAGCTCGGCTACCGCATCCATGTCTACGCGCCCGACAGCGGCCCGGCCAACGACATCGCCTTCGCGCATAGCCGCGGCGACTATGACGATGTCGACGCCCTGCGCGCCTTCGCGCGGCAGGTCGATGTCGTGACCTATGAGTTCGAGAATATCGCCGCCGCCCCGATCGAGGCACTGGGCGACAAGGTCCGCCCCTCCGCCCGCTCGCTCGCCGTCGCGCAGGACCGGGTCCGCGAAAAGCGCTTCGTCGAGGCACTGGGCGGGCGCCCGGCGCGCTGGGCCGAAGTCCCCGACCGCGCCGCGCTGGACGAGGCGATCCGCAGCGTCGGCTGCCCCGCAGTACTCAAGACCACCCGCTTCGGCTATGATGGCAAGGGGCAGGCACGGCTGATGTCGGCCGACGATGCCAGCGCGGCATGGCTGGCGATCGGCGGCGGCCCCGCGATCCTCGAGGCGTTCGTCGATTTCGACCAGGAGTTCTCGGTCGTCCTCGCTCGCGGCATCGACGGCACGGTCGCGCTCTATCCGCCGCCGGCCAATGTCCACAAGGACGGCATCCTCGACACCTCGACCGTCCCCGCGCCGTCGATCGAACCATGGCGTGCCGAGGCGGAAGCACTGGCGACCAGGGTCGCCGACGCGCTCGGCCATGTCGGCGTGCTGACCCTCGAATTTTTCTGCGGTCGTGATGGCGCGGTGTTCAACGAAATGGCCCCGCGCGTCCATAATTCGGGCCACTGGACGATCGAGGGTGCCGAGACGTCGCAGTTCGAAAACCATGTCCGCGCCGTGCTCGGCCTGCCGCTTGGGGGCACCGGCCTCATCGCCGAACGGGTCGAGATGACCAACCTGATCGGCGACGACGTCGATGCGTGGCAGGCGCTGCTGACCGAACCCGGCGCGCACCTCCACCTCTACGGCAAGAACGAAGCCCGCCCCGGCCGCAAGATGGGTCATGTGACCAGAGTAATGCGCTAAAGACTCCTCCCCGCTCCGCGGGGAGGGGGACCGCCGCGCAGCGCCGGTGGAGGGGGATTGCCTCGCAGCGCAGCGCTGGTGGATACCCCCCTCCCCATACCGGAGAGGATTACCCCTCCACCCCCAATTGCCACAGCACGAACGCCATCTCCTCGGCCGCCTCGCGCAAACTCTCCCACCGCCCCGACTTGCCGCCATGGCCCGCACCCATATTGGTCTTGAGCAGCAGCACATTGTCGTCGGTCTTGGTCGCACGCAGCCGCGCCGCCCACTTGGCCGGCTCCCAATAGGTCACCCGCGGATCGTTAAGCCCGCCCGAAATGAACACCGGCGGATAGGCTTGCGCGGTCACATTGTCGTACGGGCTGTACGACCGGATCAGTTCGAACGCCGCCTTGTCCTCGATCGGATTGCCCCATTCGGGCCATTCGCCCGGCGTCAACGGCAGGCTGTCGTCGAGCATGGTGTTCAGCACGTCGACGAACGGGACGCTCGCCACCACCGCGCCCCATAGCTCGGGATCGGAGTTCATCACCGCTCCCATCAGCTCGCCGCCCGCCGATCCACCGGCGATGGCGATCTTGCCCTTGTCCGTAAAGCCCAGCTCGATCAGCCCCTTCGCCACATCTACGAAGTCGTTGAACGTATTGGTCCGCTTCTCCAACTTGCCGTCGAGATACCATTGCTGACCCAGATCATCGCCGCCCCGAATATGCGCGATGGCAAACGCCATGCCGCGGTCGAGGAACGACATGCGGCTGGTCGAGAAGCCGGGCGGGATCGCATAGCCGTACGCGCCATAGCTATAGAGATACAGCTTGCCCGTCCCGTCGCGCGGAAAGTCCTTGGGATAGACCACCGAACACGGGATCGCCGTTCCGTCGCGCGCGGTGATGTGCAGCCGCTCGGTCGCGTACTTTTCCGGATCATAGCCCGACGGGATCGTCTGCACCTTGCGCACGGTCAACTCGCCGCTCGCCACGTCATAGTCGTAGACGGTGCCCGGCGTGACCATCGATTCATAGCCGAGCCGCAGCGTGTCGACATCATATTCGGGATTGTCGCCCAGCCCGACGACGAAGCTCGCCTCCGGAAACGCGATCGGCCGCGCCGGGCCGCCGGCATAATCGTGCAGCCGGATCTGATCGAGCCCGTCCAGACGCCCCTCGACCACGAACAGCTTCGCGAAGGTCGTCACTCCGGTCATGTAGAAATGCGGGTCGGCCGCGATCAGCTCCTGCCAATCGCCGGGCCGCTCCAGCGGCGCGGTCGCAAGGCGGAAGTTCGGATGCGTGTCGTTGGTGTGGATGAACAACGTACCGTCATGCTCTTCCACGTCGTACTCGACATGTTCCTCGCGCGCCCGCACCAGGATCGGTTCGGCGGTCGGATCGTCCGCCGGGACCAGTCGCACCTCGCTGGTGACGTGGTCGCCCGCCGAAATGACGAGGAACCGCCGCGACTGGGTCTCGCCGACCGACACCCGCCAGCCTTCGTCGGCCTCATGGTATAGCTCGATATCCTGCTCGATCGGCGTGCCGATGCGATGCAGCCGGGCATTGTCGGTCCGCCACTGCTCGTTGGCCAAACCGTAGAGAAAGCCGCTCGAATCTGCCGTCCACACCAGCTCGGACAGCGTCCCCGGAATGACATCCGCCAGCATCTCGCCGGTCGTCAGGTCCTTGACCCGCGCCTCGAACCGCTCGCCGCCGTCATCGTCGATCGCATAGGCGAGCAGCCGTCCGTCGGGACTGACCGACAGCGCGCCCAGCCGGAAATATTCCTTGCCCTCGGCCAGCGCCGGTTCGTCGAGGATCAGTTCGTCCGCCCCGCCCGCGATGGGCTTGCGCCACCAGCGGCGATACTCGCCGCCAGTCTCGAAATCCGACCAGTACCACCAGTCGCCGTCACGCTGCGGTACCGTCGCATCGTCTTCCTTGATCCGCGCCCGCATCTCTGTGAACAGCGTGTCGATAAGCGGCTGATGCGGCTTCATCACCGCGTCGAAATAGTCGTTCTCGGCCTTCAGATAGGCGAGCACCGCTTCATCCTCGACCTTCGGATACTTCGGGTCGCGCAGCCATGCCCATGGATCGTCGACGACGATGCCATGGCGGTCAAAAGTGTGGGTACGTTGTTCGGCGATCGGAGGAATGGGCTTGGTCATAGGACGCCCATGTGGGGCGAGCCGAAGCGGAAGTCGAGTTCACTTGTGCTTTTGCCGCGCGGTCGTGGCTGGTAACGACGCCGCCATGACCAACTACCACGAACGCCTCTCCGCGCTCCGCGCCCATCTCGCCACGCTGGACCTCAGCGGGTTCGTCGTACCGCTGACCGACGAACATATGAGCGAATATGTCGGCGACTATGCCCAGCGGCTGGCCTGGCTGACCGGGTTCAAGGGGTCGGCGGGCAGCGCGGTGGTGTTGCGCGACACGGCGGCAATGTTCACCGACGGCCGCTACACGCTGCAGGTCCGCGAACAGGTCGACGGCGCCGACTGGCAGTTTGTGCAGGTCCCCGCGACGACGATGACCGACTGGCTACGCGGCGCAGTGCAGGCCGGCGACCGGATCGGCTATGACCCATGGCTGGCGACGGTCGACTGGGTCGCGTCCACCGGCGCGGCGCTGGCCGATGCCGGTGCCGAACTGGTCGCGGTCGATAACAACCCGATCGATGCGCTGTGGCTCGACCGCCCCGCCCCCTCGCCCGCGCCGCTGTGCGTGCAGGACGATGCGCTGACCGGTCGCACCTCCGCCGAAAAGCGCGCGGCGATCGGCGAATGGCTGGGCGAGCGGCGGGCGGACGCGGTGATCCTGTCGGCGCTCGATTCGATCGCGTGGACCTTCAACGTGCGCGGCACCGACGTCGCGCATACCCCGGTCGCGCTCAGCTATGCGATCGTCCATGCCGACGGTACCGCCGAGTTGTTCGCAGCACCGGGCAAGGTCGGCGACGATGTCGTCCGCCATCTCGGCAACGCGGTGACCGTGCGGCCGATGGACGTGTTCAAGGACACGCTCGGCCGATTCGCAGGCAAGCGCGTCGCCGCCGATCCCGACCGCGCAGTCGCCGCGATCCACAACACGCTGCGACAGGGCGGCGCGACGATCATCGCCGAACGCGACCCAACCGTGCTGGCCAAGGCGATCAAGAACCCCGTCGAGATCGCCGGCCACGCCGCCGCACAGGCTCGCGACGGTGCAGCGATGGTCCGCTTCCTTAAATGGTTCGAGGAAACCGCGCCGTCGGGCACGCTGACCGAATTGTCGGCATCCGACCGTCTCGCGGCGATCCGGGCCGAAACCGGACTGCTCCGCGACCTGTCGTTCGATACGATCAGCGCGACCGGGGCGCATGCCGCGAGTCCGCATTACAAGGCGACCGTGGAGAGCAATGCCGCGATCCTGCCGGGCCAGCTCTATCTGATCGATTCGGGTGGCCAATATGCCGATGGCACCACCGACATCACCCGCGTCATGCCGGTCGGCGCCGTGTCCGACGAGATGCGCGACCGCTTCACCCGCGTGCTCAAGGGGCATATCGCCATCGACACTTCCATCTTTCCCGACGGGACGCTGGGCGGCCATATCGACGGTTTTGCGCGGCGGCCGCTCTGGGAAGTCGGCCTCGATTACGCGCATGGCACCGGTCACGGCATCGGCAGCTTTCTGTCGGTGCATGAAGGACCGCAACGGATCGGCGCGCCCAATTATCCGGGCGGCGGGCCGATGGAGCCGCTGCGTGCGGGCATGATGCTGTCGAACGAGCCGGGCTATTACAAGGCCGGCGAATACGGGATCCGCATCGAGAACCTGCTGCTGGTCGTCGAGCGCGATTTGCCCGGCGGCGACCTGCCGATGCTGGGGTTCGAGACGCTGACCTTCGTACCGATCGAGCGGACGCTGATCGTCCCGGCGCTGCTCACCGATAGCGAACGGGCGTGGGTCGATGCCTATCACGCCCGCGTCGCCGACTTGCTGACGCCGCTGCTCGATATGGAGACAGCGGCGTGGGTCGCGGCAAAGTGCGCGCCGTTACAGGTTGAGTAGTGCTGGGTCGCCCCCCTTCGCCATGATGTTGATCGAGGTCGAGCGTTCGGCGGCATAGCGGAGCAGCGCGTCGGGTCCGCCCGCCTTGGGACCGGTGCCCGACAGCCCCTCGCCGCCGAAGGGCTGGACGCCGACGACCGCGCCGATGATCGAGCGGTTGACGTACACGTTGCCGGCCGGAACCAGCGCCGCAACCTCCTCGGCAAAGCGGTCGATGCGGCTGTGGATGCCGAGCGTCAGGCCATAGCCGCGCGCCGCCAGCCTGCCCGCGACATCGGGCAAGTCGGCGGGGTCGTAGCGATAGACGTGCAGGACCGGACCGAACACCTCGCGTTCGAGGAAGTCGGGGCTCGGCACTTCGGCGATGACCGGCGCGAAATAGGTACCGCGCTGTTCCCAGCCGCGGGCGTCCGCACGGAACAGGATTTTCGCTTCGCGTTCAAGCCGTTCGACATGGGCGTTCAACGCAGTCCGCGCATCGGCGTCGATCACCGGGCCGATATCGGTCGCGGCATCGGACGGGTCACCGATCACCATGCAGCCGCCAGCACCGACCAGGGTCTCTATCACCGCATCGGCGGTATCCTTCGGCAGATAGAGCAGTCGCAACGCCGAGCAGCGCTGCCCCGCCGAGCCGAAGGCGGACAGAAGGACGTCGTCGACGACCTGTTCGCGCAGCGCACTGGTGTCGACGAACAGACCGTTCAGGCCGCCGGTTTCGGCGATGAACGGCAGGATCGGGCCGTTGCGGTTGGCGAGGGTACGGTTGATCGCCCAGGCGGTGTCGGTGCCGCCGGTAAAGGCGACACCGGCGATCGACGGGTGGGCGACCAGCGCCGCGCCGACGTCGCTACCCTCGCCGGGGAGCAGTGCGAGCAGGTCGGGATCGAGGCCGGCGGCGTGGAACAGGCGGACGGCTTCGTACGCGATCAGAGGGGTTTGCTCGGCGGGCTTGGCGAGGACGGCGTTGCCGGCGGCGAGGGCTGCGGCGACCTGTCCGGTGAAGATCGCGAGCGGGAAATTCCACGGGGAGATGCAGACGAACACGCCGCGGCCATGGAGTTCGATCTGGTTCACCTCCCCCACGGGACCCGGCAGCACGGTCGGACCGGCGAAGCGGGTTTCGGCCAAGAGTGCGTAATAGCGGCAGAAATCGATCGCCTCGCGGACTTCGGCGACGGCGTCGTTCAGCGTCTTGCCCGCTTCGGCGGACAGGATGGCGATGAACCTGTCCATCTGGGCGTCGAGGGCGTCCGCCATGGCACGCAGGACCTTGCCGCGACCGACCCCGCCAAGGGCATTCCAGCGGGGTTGGGCGGTGCGGGCGAGGGTTGCCGCATTGTCGATTTCGCTGCGGGTAGCGGGGCTTACCGAGCCGATGGTGCGGCTGTGATCGACGGGGCTGACCATCGGTGCCGCACCGGCCCCTGGGGTCGATTTTCCGCCGATCAGGGGGGTGGCGTGGATGTTGGCGAAGGTGTCACGTACCGATGCCGCCCGGGCGCGGACGGAGGCGATGGAATAGTCGCGGCCAAGGGGGTTGGCGCGGCCGGGATAGATGTCGGATGGGGACGGGAGGCGCGGATGTTGACGCGGGGTTGCCGCGACGGCCGCCACCGGGTCGGCGACCAGTTGGGCGGCGGGCACTTCCTCGTCGAGCAGCGCGTTGACGAAGCTGCTGTTCGCGCCGTTTTCGAGCAGGCGGCGGACCAGATAGGGGAGCAGCTCCTCATGCCCGCCAACCGGGGCATAGGCCCGCAAGATCAGCTTGTTATCGCCACTTCCTGACGCGGCGCGATACAGCCCCTCGCCCATGCCGTGCAGACGCTGATGCTCGATCGTCACCCCGGCGCGCGCCGCCATGTGGCGCACCGCCATCAGGCTGTGCGCATTATGCGTCGCGAACTGCGGGTAGAGGGCGGGCGCGGCGGCAATCAACTTATGCGCACAGACCAGATAGGACAGGTCGGTCGCTGCCTTCGACGTGAACACCGGATAGCCGGGATGCCCGGCGATCTGGGCGCGCTTGACCTCGCTGTCCCAATAGGCGCCCTTCACCAGCCGCACCATGATCCGCCGCCCGGTATCGCGCGCCAGCCGCTCCAGCCCGTCGATGACGCCGCGCGCGCGCTTGCCATAGGCCTGCACGACGACGCCGAGGCCGGTCCAGTCGCCCAGTTCCGCCTCGCGCGCCAGCCGGTCGATCAGCTTCAGCGACAATGCCAGCCGATCGGCCTCCTCGGCATCGATGGCGAGGTTGAGATTATGGCGCGCGCCGATCAGCGCGAGCCGCTTCATGCGCGGATAGAGGTCGGCGAAGACATCGTCCTCGCGCACCGCTTCGTAGCGCGGGCAGAGCGCGGACAGCTTGACCGAGACGCCATGCCCTTGTTCGGGCGTGCTGCCCGGCGCGCGGGCGTTGCCGACCGCATCGATCGCGGCGGCATAGATATGTTCGTAGCGATCGGCATCGGCGGGGGTCCGTGCCCCCTCCCCCAGCATGTCGAACGAGCAGAGATAACCTTCCTTGGCGGCGCGCTTCAGCGCGGCTTCGATGGTGGCACCCAGCACGAACTGGTCGCCCATGATGCCGACGGCCGCCGCCAGCGCGCGGCGGATGACCGGTTCGCCGAGCCGCCCGGCCAGCCGCCGGATCGTTTCGCCAATCCCCGCCGGGCCTTCGTCGCCGACCAGCTTGCCGGTCAGCGTCAGGCCGATGGTCGAGGCGTTGACGAACAGGCTGGACGATTGGCCGAGATGCGCCGCCCAATCGGCGGTGCCGACCTTTTCAGCGATCAGCCGGTCGCGGGTCGCAGCGTCGGGAGTGCGCAGCAAGGCTTCGGCAAGGCACATCAGCGCCAGCCCCTCCTGCGTGCCGAGCGAGAATTGCTGGAGAAAGCCTTCGACCACGCCGGGTTTGGCGGCGGCGGCGCGGGTGCGTTCGACCAGCTTCGCAGCCTTGTCGACAATCTCGCTGCGGTCGGACTGGGTAAGCGGCACCTGTGCCAGCAATTGCGGCAGCAGGACGCTTTCGTCGGTGAACTTGTCGGCGTCCAGGGCATCCCAGTCGATCGCGGGCATTCGTCTCTCCGTATGGCGGTTCCTCGGTATATCGCGAGTTGCGGCGAAGGTGTTTCGTATGATGGGCCATTACGGCGACGATCTGGCTTGGAATGCGAGGAAGGACCGGATAATATTCGCACGCTCGCTTCCTCGGGCTTGATCGAGACCGCTGCGAACGCCCGCTTCCCCGTATGCCCGCGCAGGCGGGGATGCAGAGCCACGCTCGCAAAGCTTGGTTTTGCCTGGCCCTGGACCCCGCCTGCGCGGGGGTACGGAAGGTTTTCAGGATAGGCGGAAGACTTTCGCAACGGTCTCGACTTGATCCGGGGTGACGGATGGGGAGCAGGCGGCTCCCGACAATGGGGAACAGGATGGACCAGACCGATCGCAAGTTGCTCCGCGTGCTGCAGGCGGACGGGCGCATCACCAATCAGGCGCTGGCCAGCCAGTGCGGCATCTCGCCCGCCGCCTGTTTCGAACGGGTCCGGCGGTTGCGGGAGGGCGGGGTCATTCGCGGCTATGCGGCGCTGCTCGACCCGGCAAAGCTCGACCGGTCGCTGCTGGTCTTTATCGAAGTACTGCTCGACCGCACCACCGACGACGTATTCACCGCATTCGGCCACCATGTCCGCGATTTGCCGGAAGTGCTGGAATGTCACATGGTTGCGGGGGGTTT
The DNA here is from genome assembly GCF_022664395.1 of Sphingomonas lacusdianchii. Lineage (GTDB taxonomy): Bacteria > Pseudomonadota > Alphaproteobacteria > Sphingomonadales > Sphingomonadaceae > Sphingomonas > Sphingomonas lacusdianchii. The sequence continues at coordinate 223,529 of NZ_JAKRET010000003.1, forward strand.
CGATTATCTGTTGAAAGTCCGCATGGCCGATATGGACGCGTATCGCGCCTTTCTGGGCCGGACGCTGACGACCGTGCCAGGCGTGCGCGAGACCCGGACCTATGCGGTGCTCGAGGAGGTGAAGTCGACGACGGCGCTGCCATTGTGATCGACCGGTCTTCGCGGGCGGTGGCAAGGCGGTTCGCGGCGGCGAAGCGCCGCTTCGTCGTCCTTCGAATTTTGTGCGGTTGCACCGATTCGGCGCTGTGTTAGCTTTCTTTCGAGATCCTGAACGGGAGTCGAAACCATGGTCGCCACCGCCGCTGTCCGCTGTTCGGTCCTCGCCCTGTCCGACGGACCGCCGCCGCCCGCGCTGGGCGAGGCGATCGAGCGGTTGCGGGCGACGCTGCTGCCGCTCGGACGACAGACCGATGCCGACCGCAATTTGCTGGGCGCGCGGATCGACCGTTTCGTCGGCGAAGCGGATCGGCAGGTGATCCTGCTGGCGCATGGTGCCGGATGCCGCGCGGCGGCATGGTGGGCGCGGCTGTCGCCAACCCATTATGTGCAGCGGGTGGCAGGCGCGATCCTGGTCGCCCCGACGACGGATGTCGGCACGGACCGGTTTGCGTCGCCGGCGACGTTGCTGCCGTTCCGGTCGGTGACGGTCGACCGGTCGGGAGAGATCGAGGCGCTGGCGCGCGAATGGGGCAGCGAGTTGCTGGCACCCGAGAATGCAGTGCGCGGAGGCGGCCTGCTCGGCCTGATCGAGCGGTTGAGCGGCGCGGTGGTTGCGCATGACGTGCGGACGGCGGAGAAACTGGCGCGGTTGCGGTAGGGGGTCTCTTACCTTTCCTCCTCCCGTTCGATTCACGCGCAGGTTCGAGCCTGTCGGGAACCGTAGTCGAGAAGGGGTTCCCCAAACGGGGCGTTCTCGACGAGGGGCAGGTCGGATTGTCCCCCGGACAATCCTGAACCATGCGGGGCATGGCCACCTGTCCTGCTTCCCGACAAGCTTAAAGCTGCTCGAACCGAACGGGTTGGGGTCGAAGGGTTGGTAAGCCCTCCGTTCGTGCTGAGTAGGGGCTGAGCCTGTCGAAGACCCGTATCGAAGCACCCGCCACCAAGGGTCCTTCGATACACCACTTCGACAGGCTCCAATGGCTACTCAGGACGAACTGGATGCGCGCACGAACGGGGCGTGCACGAACGGTCCGCGCACACGGACGGCTTTAGCCTAACCCCTAGCCCCGCCGCCTTGGCATCAGCGCATTGCGCATCGCGAAGCTCGAATTGATCCGCGTCACCCCCGGCAGGCGCGACAATATATCGGTGTGCAGCGCCTCGTACGCCGCCGCCGACTCCACCGCGACGCGCAGCCAGTAATCGGACTGGCCGGTCATCAGCCAGCATTCCTGAATTTCGGCGTGGCGGCGCACCGCGGCTTCGAAACGAGACAGATATTCCTCGGTCTGGCGCTCGAGCGTCACCTGCACGATGACGGTCGCCCCATGGTCGTGCGGGTCGGCGCGGGTGACGACGGTGTAGCCGCGAATGACGCCTGCATCCTCGAGCAGGCGGATGCGGCGCAGGCAGGCCGAGGGCGACAAACCGACCTCCGCCGCCAGCGCGTTGTTGGTGCGGCGCGCGTCGAGCCGGAGGAGGTTGAGCAATTTGCGGTCGATCGCATCGAGATTCATGCAATGTTGCTTTCATGCCGCACGATGTTGCGCAAACGGGCGATTATTAACGATCCTGCAACACAAACGCATAAACTGCACGCGATTCGACGCTAGGATCGGTACCGGAGACGACATCGCCCATGACGCTGACCATCGACCTGAATGCGCTGGCCACCAATTACCGGATCGTGGCGCGGACCGTCGCGCCGGCACGCGTCGCAGGGGTGGTGAAGGCCGATGGCTATGGGCTGGGCGCGGCGCTGGTCGCAGGCACGCTCTATGGTGCGGGCTGCCGCGATTTCTTCGTCGCGCTGACCGGCGAGGCGAGCGCGCTTCGCCCGTCGCTGCCGGTCGATACGCGGCTGTTCGTGCTGAACGGGATCGCCCCCGGCGAGGAAGCGGCGCTGATCGCGGCGGACGCGGTGCCGGTGCTCAACTGCCCGGCGGATATTGCGCGCTGGGCGGCGGCGGCGCGGATCGTCGGGCAACGGCTGCCGGCGGCGGTGCAGGTCGATAGCGGCATGTCGCGGCTGGGGCTTTCGCCGGGCGAGGTCGCGGCGCTGGCGGCGGACGGTGCGCCGCTTGCCGATCTCGATATCGTGCTGGTAATGAGCCATCTGGCGTGCGGCGACGAACCCGATGCGGCGGCGAATGCGGCGCAGCGGGCACGGTTCGAGCAATTGGCGGCGATGTTGCCACCCGCCCCCCGGTCGCTCGCCAATTCGGGCGGCGCGTTCCTTTCGGGTGCGTTTCACGGCGATCTGGTGCGGCCGGGGATCGCGCTGTACGGCGCCGCGCCGCAAATGGGGCGCGACAATCCGATGCGGCCGGTGGTGTCGCTCGACGCCCGCATCGTGCAGTGGCGCGACGTGCCGGCCGGGACGGGCGTCGGCTATGGGTTGACCTCGGTCGCGGCGCAGGACCGGCGGATCGCGACGCTGTCCTATGGCTATGCCGATGGCTGGCCACGGTCGCTGAGCAACCGGGGCGCAGCCTATGTCGGTGGCCACCGCGCGCCGATCGCCGGGCGGGTGTCGATGGACAGCATCTGCATCGACGTGACCGACGTACCGGGCGACGTGCTGGCGGCGGCGGGCCATGCCGAGCTGATCGGACCGCACCAGACGATCGACCAAGTCGCCGAGGACGCCGGCACGATCGCCTATGAATTATTGACCGGGCTGCGCCATCGCCATGCGCGCCGGATCATCGGGGTAGGGCAAGAGGGGGTGCCGTCATGCGGGTCGTAATTCTCGGCGCGGGGGTGATCGGGGTCACCTCGGCATGGTATCTGGCACAGGCAGGCCATGAGGTCGTAGTGATCGACCGGCAGGTGGGACCGGCACTCGAAACCAGCTTCGCCAATGCCGGCGAGATTTCGCCGGGCTATGCCTCGCCCTGGGCGGCGCCGGGCATTCCGGCGAAGGCGGTGAAGTGGCTGTTCATGGAGCATGCGCCGCTGATCCTGCGCCCGCAATTCGACCTGGCGATGCTGCGCTGGCTGGTGGCGATGCTCGGCAACTGCAACGCGCGCGACTATGCGGTGAACAAGGCGCGGATGGTGCGGCTGGCCGAATATAGCCGCGACAAGCTGATCGAGCTGCGTGGCGCCACCGGTATCGCCTATGACGAGCGGTCGCAGGGGACGCTGCAACTGTTCCGCGAGGAAAAGCAGCTGGCGGGCATTGACAAGGATATCGCGGTGCTCAAGGCGGACGGTGTCGCCTATGAAGTGCTCGACCGTGCCGGATGTATCGCCGCCGAACCGGGGCTGGCCGGCAGCAACCAGCCGCTCGCCGGGGGGCTGCGCCTGCCGGGGGACGAGACGGGCGACTGCTTCAAATTCACCAATGCGCTGGCGCAGATGGCGGCGGATGCCGGGGTCGAGTTCCGCATGGGGACGACGATCCGGCGGCTGGTGCGCGACGGTGACCGGATCACCGGGGTCGAGACCGATGCCGGGCCGGTGACGGGTGACGCCTATCTGGTGGCGATGGGCAGCTTTTCGCCGCAACTGGTGGCGCCATTGGGGCTGCGGGTGCCGGTCTATCCGGTGAAGGGCTATTCGATCACCGTGCCGATCGTCGACGAATCCCGTGCGCCGGTGTCGACGCTGCTCGACGAAAGCTACAAGGTCGCGATCACCCGGCTGGGCGACCGCATCCGCGTGGGCGGGATGGCGGAGATTTCGGGGTTCAACAACGACCTGCCCGAAGCGCGGCGCGCGACGCTCGAATATTCGCTGGGCAGCCTGTTCCCCGGCGCGGGCGATACGTCGCGGGCGAGTTTCTGGAGCGGCCTCAGGCCGATGACGCCCGACAGCACGCCGGTGGTCGGGCCGACCAGATATGGCAACCTGTTCCTCAACACCGGCCACGGGACGCTCGGGTGGACGATGGCGTGCGGGTCGGCGGCGGTGATTGCCGACCTGATGTCGGGCAGGCACGCCGCGATCGAGACGGCGGACCTGTCGATCGCGCGTTACTAGAGTCTGATCCACCTGCGTGGAAGCGGCACCGGCCCACTCCCCCACCCGACCACCCAATCAGGATACGCTGTGGGTGGTCGGGTGGGGGAGTGGGCCGGTGCCGCCCTGATCCGGCTCCGCCGGACCAGACCCTAAGCCAGCAGTTTCTCCAGCGCCGGGACGGTCAGCGGCCCGGCGCACAGGAACCCCTGATAGAGCTGGCAGCCTTCGGTCGCGAGCGCGTCGCGCTGTTCGACCGTCTCGACCCCCTCGGCGATGATCGTCAGGTCGAGCGAGCGCGCCATGTCGATCACGCCGCGCACCACCACCCGGTCGCGGTGCGTGCCCACGATATCCTGCGTCATCCGCCGGTCGAGCTTCAGATAATCGAGCGGCAACGCCTTGAGATAGGCGAGGCTGGAATAGCCGGTGCCGAAATCGTCGATCGCGACGCGGCATCCCGCCGCCCGCAGCGTCGCCAGCAGCCCCGCCGCCTCGCCCAGATCGGCGATCAGCCCGCTTTCGGTGATCTCGACCGTCAGCCGGTCGCGCGGGAAGCCGCCGGCATCGGCCCGCGCCAGCAGCGTATCGGCGAAATCGGCATGGGCGATATCCTCCGCGGTGACGTTGATCGACAGCCGCAGGTGGGACAGCGGCGCAGACCAGCCGGCGGCGATCCGCAGCGCGCGCTGCTGGACATGCCCCGACAGCGCCTCCACCAGTCCGGCCCGGGCGGCGGCGGCGAAAAGCAGTTCGGCGCCGAGTTCGCCGCGATCGGGATGGTCCCAGCGCGCCAGCGCCTCGACCCCGACGATCGCGCCGGACAGCAGATGGACCTGCGGCTGGAAGCGGATCGCGATCTCGCCGCGGTCGATCGCGCGGTGGATTTCGGTCGCCAGCGTTTCAACGTCGTCGAGGGGACGGCGGGCCTGCGCCGCGCCGGCCGTACTGCCGGGCAGGCCGCTGCCGACCCGGTGCAGCAACGCGCCCCCATCCTCCCCCACCCGCGCGACGCCGAATGCCTGTTGCAGGGTCAGCGTCACCATCACGCTGCCGGCGACGAACGGACGCGCCAGCGCCTGTGCCAGCGCGGTGTCGAGCCCGGCATCGGCTCCGTGCGGCAACAGCACCGCGAAGTCGGCCCCGCCCAGCCGGGCCAGCGCCGCCCGCGCCACCCCGGCATCGCGCACGGCACGCTCGATCCGCCGCTCGACCGCGCGCAGCAGCGTATCGCCCGCGCCGCGCCCCTGTTGCCGGTTGACCGCATCGATCCCGGCAACGGTGAGCATCCGTACGCCCGGCCGTTCGCCGGCAAGGATGCGGCGGTCGAGCCATGCCCGCGCGCCGGTCAGGTCGCGCACCGATCCCAACGCCTCGCGCACCGCCGCACCGATATCGCCGATCCGGGCCAGCGGTTCGACCAGCGCATGCAGCCGGTGGGTGTGCGGATCGCGAGCGACATGCTGCACTACCCGCCCGACCCCCGGCAGGTCGTGGGCGAAGGCGGTGGCGGGCAGCGTATCGCGCAGCCGACGGATCGCGGTCAGCGCCGTGCGCCGCCCCGCCTGCCCGATCGTCCGCAGCGCCGCGCGCGACGAGCCGAGTTCGGGCAGGCCGGTCGCTTCCGCCAATGCCGGGGTCAGTTGCAGCGTGCCGCGTTCGCCGTCGTGCCGCCAGCCAAGCGCGGCCCCGCCCCCGACATGCGGATCGTGCCAGCCACCACCCATGCGCACGACATGGCGTTCGGCCGAGCGCACCGCCTGCAGCAGCACGTCCGCCGCGATCGGGCTGACGAGGAAATGGGTCGCACCGGCATCGTGCAGTTCGCCCAGCCGGGCGCTGTCGTTGCGCGACAGCAGCACCAGCAGCGCATCGCCATGCCCCGCGATCTGCGCCAGTTCGGCGGTGGCGGCGATCCCCTCCTCCACCGCGCCGCGCGCGTCGATGATGGTGATCGCGGCGCCACTGGCAACGACCCGCTGGCGCAGTCCCTCCGCCCGGCGGGCGGCGACGACATGCCAGCCGCCGCGCGACAGGATCGCCGCCAGTTCGTCGCGCTGCCGGAACGACAACAGGAACAGCGCGCGCTGTCGTGCCGCATCCTCGCCGTGCCAACCGGTCATGCCCCCCGTCATGGCGCGATTGTAGGTCCGGGCGGGAACGGCGGCAATGGACAGCTTGTATGGTTCGGTGGCGGACGCTGTGGGGAGAGGGTTGTGCAGACTTGGTCTTTGCGTAGCAAAGGCTTAGTCGGAGCTGGGTGAAGCGCTCGCGCAAGCGAGCGCGCGAGCCTTTGGCTCGCTCGCCCCCTCTCACAAGCGCGCTAGCCGGCGAGCTGGCAAGCTCCGCTAGCCCTCTCCCCTGCCCAGGGGAGAGGGCAGAATGGCGACCCCTGAAGTAGGTCCGCCCTTAGCCCCGCGACATTCGCACCGACATGCGCGCATCGGCGACCGAAGGAGCGACCGCGCCTTGTCCTCCTCCGCATCCGCTCCTAACTTGGGCGACAATGTCCTGCGCCCCCAACCTGATCGACGCGCATGGCCGCACCATTCGCTACCTGCGGATCTCCGTCACCGATCGCTGCGACCTGCGCTGTCGATATTGCATGGCGGAGGCGATGACCTTCCTGCCGCGCGCCAAGGTGCTGAGCCTTGAGGAAATCGCACTGATCGCCGAACGCTTCGTGGCGCGCGGGATCGACAAGATTCGCCTGTCGGGCGGCGAGCCGCTGGTGCGGCGCGGCGTCACCGAATTGTGCCAGCGGCTGGGGCGGATGGTCGGAAACGGCCTCGACGAACTGACCATGACCACCAACGCCACGCGGCTGCGCGATCATGCGCCGGCGCTGGCCGATGCCGGTATCCGGCGGATCAACGTCAGCCTCGACAGCCTCGACTCCGATACCTTCCGCTATGTGACGCGCCACGGCGATGTCGCGCAGGTGATCGACGGCATCGCCGCCGCGCGCGAGGCGGGCATCGCGGTGAAGATCAACATGGTGGTGCTGAAAGGGCTGAACGAGGATCAGGTCGGCGACGTGCTCGACTGGTGCGGGCGCGAGGGGCATGACCTGTCGCTGATCGAGACGATGCCGCTGGGCGCGATCGACGAGGACCGCACCGATCGTTTCGTGCCGCTGACGCGGGTGTTCGACACGCTGTCGCAGCGTTTTACCCTGACCCGCGACACGCATCGCACCGGTGGGCCGGCGCGCTATTGGCAGGTTGGCGAACATGGCAACCGGCTGGGGCTGATTTCGCCGCTGACGGCCAATTTCTGTGCCGGGTGCAACCGCATCCGGCTGACGACCGAGGGCAAGCTGTATTTGTGCCTTGGCCATGACGACCATGTCGATCTGAAGGATGCACTGCGCACCGGCGGGCTGGCGGCGGTCGATGCGGCGCTCGACGCGGCGCTGCCACGCAAGCCTGCCGCGCATGACTTCCGGATCGAGGCGGGCGCCGCGCCGGCCGTTGCCCGCCATATGAGCGTCACCGGCGGATGACGCGTCTTGCCCTGCTCGCATCGCCGACGGCGCAGGCGCGTGCCGCCGAGGAGACGCTGCGCGCCCGCTACGAATTCCGCGGGGTCGAGGATGCCGACCTGATCGTCGCGCTCGGCGGGGACGGCTTCCTGTTGCAGGTGCTGCACATGCTGCTGGAGCGGCGGCGGACGGTGCCGGTGTTCGGCATGAACCTCGGCACGGTCGGGTTCCTGATGAACGAATGGCGGATGGACGAGCTAGAGCGGCGATTGGGCCGGGCCAAGCCGTTCCGCGTATCGCCGCTGACCATGACCGCGACGACGATGGACGGCGAGGTCCGCGTGCTGCCGGCGATTAACGAAGTCTCGCTGCTGCGCGAGACGCGGCAGACCGCGAAGCTCGAAGTATCGGTCAACGACCGGGTGGTGATGCCCGAACTGGTGTGCGACGGCATCCTCGCCGCGACGCCCGCCGGATCGACCGCCTACAATCTGTCCGCCAACGGCCCGATCCTGCCCATGGGGTCGGCGATGCTGGCGCTGACGCCGATCAGCCCGTTCCGCCCCCGGCGCTGGCGCGGCGCGATCCTGCCCGACAAGGCGCGGATCACGTTGAAGGTGCTGGAGCCAGAAAAGCGCCCGGTATCGGCGGTCGCCGACCAGCGCGAGGTGCGCGACGTGGCGCAGGTCGACGTGGCGATCGACCGGGTGCGCGACCTGACGCTGCTGTTCGATCCCGAACATGCGCTGGACGACCGAATCACGATGGAGCAGTTCGCGGGCTAGACTCCGGTAATTAGGTTCACACGAAGGCGCGAAGAAGAAGGTAGATTTCGCGCAGAGGCGCGGAGGCGCAGAGGGGTTGCGGCTGTAGCGAGGTCGTCCGCGCCAGCGGCTTCATTCTTCGTGGCCGCGCGAAACCTTGTCTCCCGTTCGCGGGACGTTCGCGCCGGGCGATCTCTCTGCGCCTCCGCGCCTCTGCGCGAAATCCACTTTCTGTCTCTTCGCGCCATCGCGCCTTCGCGTGAACCACCCCCCTACCACTCAAAAGCTCGGAAATCCGCCTTCGCCAGACTTTCTTCCAAAAATCCGAAAATAACCGCTTGCAAAGCCCGAATCCGCTGGTAGAGACGCGGCCTCGCAGTTGTTCCCTGATAGCTCAGCGGTAGAGCTCTCGACTGTTAATCGAGCGGCCGTAGGTTCGAATCCTACTCAGGGAGCCAGCGACACCCCCAGGAAAATCTGGAATTTTCCCCGATCGGGGCACCGCATTGTTACGGCAGGGTGGCGGTTGTTTCCCGCGTCCGGCTACACCCAATGGACGACGCCGGAAATGCTTCGTCACACAATTGCTGAACCGGCGTTCAGCATCGGGTAATCTGATGTACGCCACGCTCCGTCGTGCTGCGTCCCTGGACCCGAACCCGCGGCGGATCGTTCACTATCGCAATGGACGATCGCCATGAGTCGGTAGCCATGGCGGCATTGGAGAAACTGATGTTGCTGCACCCTACCCCGCGTGCCCGCCTTCGCGCGATCGGCACGACCCTTGTCGGAGCGCTGGCCCTTGCCGCCTGCGCGACGCCGACCCCCTATCAGCCGGCATCCGGCTCCGGCTTCTATCGCAACGGCTATAGCGACCAGCAGATCGAGCCGAACCGCTATCAGGTGGCGTTCTCGGGCAACAGCCTGACCTCGCGCGAGACGGTCGAGCGCTATCTCCTGTACCGCGCGGCGCAGCTGACGCTGGAGCGCGGCTACGACTATTTCCTGATGGCCGATCGCGACACCAATCTGCGCAGCCGCACCTATTCGACGCCGGGCGTCGGCGGGTTCGGCGGCTGGGGCGCCGGATTCGGCTGGGGCGGCTGGGGTCCGGCATGGCGCTATCGCAGCCCGGCATTCGGGTGGCGCGCATGGGACCCGTTCTGGGGCGATCCGTTCTTCGGCAACACGATGGATATCCGCACCGTCGACAAATATGAGGCGATGGCGGAGATCGTGCTGGGCAAGGGCCCCAAGCCCGCCAACAACGTCCGCGCCTTCGACGCGCGCGCGGTGTTGCAGAGCCTCGGCCCGAGCGTGATGGAGCCTGAACCGCGGCGGTAACGCTGCGATCGGGTGGACACAGAAAGGCCGCCGTTCCCATGGGGACGGCGGCCTTTTCCATATGTGGATCCCCGCGGAGGCGGGGATCCAGAGTTACAAAGCGCAGCGCCTATGGCCCTGGATCCCCGCCTGCGCGGGGATACGGCAGGATAAGGGCGGCCGGCGGCCTTACGCCACCAGCGCGCCGTGGCAGTGCTTGTACTTGCGCCCCGACCCGCATGGGCAGGGTGCGTTGCGACTGATACGGCCTTCCCAGCTGGCCGGATCGTCGCCCAGTTCCTCCTCGGGTACCGGCGCCGCCATCTGCAGCATCGGCACGCGCGTGGTGATCAGGCCCTGCGCGCCCTCCCCGCCCCAGCTATCGTCCTCGCCGGTCAGCGGATCGATATGCATCGTCAGGAAATCGGGCAGTTCGGGAAGCTCGGGCGGCGCCTGGAAATTGAAATTGGCGTGCGCCATCGTCCGCGTCACGTCTTCGCGGATGCTGGCAAGCATCCGTTCGAACAGCGCGAACGCCTCCTGCTTATATTCGTTGATCGGCGTCTTCTGGGCATAGGCGCGCAGGTGGATGACCGCCCGCAACGCGTCGAGCATCGCCAGATGCTCCTTCCAGTGATGGTCGAGCGTCTGGAGCAGGATCGACTTCTCGATCTGCGTCCAGCTATCGGCATCGAGTTCGGCCGACTTCGCCTCGACCAGTGCGTCGGCATCCTTGCGGATACGCTCTTCAAGCGTTTCGGCGTCGAAGCCGTCCTCGTTCGCGATCCAGTCGGCGACCGGCGCGTCGACGCCGAGCAGTTCCTGCGCGCGCTCGCGCAAGCCTTCGACGTTCCACTGCTCGGGATAGCTGTCGGGCGGCACCGCGTCGCCGACGACGGTGTTGACCGTCGCGTGGCGCATGTCGACCACGACGTCGCCGACCGTCTCCGCGTCCATCACGTCGGCGCGCTGTTCGTAGATGACCTTGCGCTGGTCGTTCATCACGTCGTCATATTCGACGACCTGCTTGCGCACGTCGTAGTTGCGCGCCTCGACCTTCTTCTGCGCGGTCTCGATCGCGCGGCTCAGCCACTTGCTACCGATCGCCTCGCCATCCTCGATATTGTTGCGCATCATCTTGGCGAACAACGTGTCCGGCCCGAAGATGCGCAGCAGATCGTCGTCGAGGCACAGGTAGAAGCGCGACAGGCCCGGGTCGCCCTGACGCCCCGAACGGCCGCGCAACTGGTTGTCGATGCGGCGGCTTTCATGGCGTTCGGTGCCAAGCACGAACAAGCCGCCGGCCTCCAGCACCTTCGCCTTTTCCTCGATGATCTCGGCGCGGATACGCGCGGCGGCAGCGTCATATTCGCTGGTGCCCTCGACCAGATCGGGATGTTCGTCGAGCATCCGGAATTCGAGGTTGCCGCCCAGCTGAATGTCGGTGCCGCGCCCGGCCATGTTGGTCGCGATCGTCACCGCGCCCAGCCGGCCCGCCTGCGCCACGATATGCGCTTCGGACTCATGATAGCGCGCGTTCAGCACCTTGTGCTCGACGCCTTCCTGGGTGAGGAAGTCGGAGAGCAGTTCGGACTTCTCGATCGAGACGGTGCCGACCAGCACCGGCTGCCCCTTCGACGCGTGGTCGCGAATCTTCCGGGCGATCGCGCGGAACTTGTCGTCGAGCGTCTTGTAGAATTCATCCTCTTCGTCGACGCGGCGGACCGGCACGTTGGTCGGGATCGACACGACGTTCATCTTATAGATGTCGAAGAATTCGGGCGCTTCGGTCGCGGCGGTGCCGGTCATGCCCGACAGCTTGGGATACATGCGGAAATAATTCTGGAAGGTGATCGAGGCGAGCGTCTGGTTCTCCGGCTCGATATTGACGCCTTCCTTGGCCTCGGCGGCCTGGTGCAGACCGTCCGACCAGCGGCGGCCGTCCATCATGCGGCCGGTGAATTCGTCGATGATGACGACCTTGCCGTCCTTCACGATATAATCGGTATCGCGCTTGAACATCATGTTCGCGCGCAGCGCCTGATTCACATGATGCACGACCTGCGTGTTTTCGAAGTCGTAGAGGTTCGCGCCGAACAGCAGCCCGGCCTCCTCCAGCATCCGCTCGACCTTTTCGGTGCCGTCCTCGGTCAGCACCACCGACTTCTGCTTCTCGTCCTTCTCGTAATCGTCGGACGACAACCGCTTCACGATCTCGTCGACCGAGCGGTACAGGTCGGACTTGTCGTCGGTCGGACCCGAAATGATGAGCGGGGTGCGCGCCTCGTCGATCAGGATCGAGTCAACCTCGTCGACGATCGCGAAGTTGAACGGCCGCTGCGTCATCGACGCGCGGTCGAACTTCATATTGTCGCGCAGGTAATCGAAGCCGAATTCGTTGTTGGTGCCGTAGGTGATGTCGGCGGCATAGGCTTCGCGGCGCTGGTGATCGGCGATATTGGGCACGATCACGCCGGTGGTCAGGCCCAGAAAGCCGTACACCTGCCCCATCTGCGCCGCGTCGCGCCGTGCCAGATAGTCGTTGACGGTGACGACATGGACGCCCTCGCCCGGCAGCGCGTTCAGATAGCAGGCGAGCGTCGCGACCAGCGTCTTGCCTTCGCCGGTGCGCATCTCGGCGATTTCGCCCCGGTGCAGCACGATGCCGCCGACCATCTGCACGTCGAAATGGCGCATGCCGAGAACGCGGCGCGCGGCTTCGCGAACGGTGGCGAAGGCTTCGGGCAGCAGCGAGTCGAGCTTGGCGCCATTTGCCAACTGCTCACGGAATTTCGGGGTCTGGGCAGCCAGTTCCTCGTCGGACATGGCGGTAAGGGTCGGCTCGAAGCCGTTGATCTTGCTGACGATCGAACCGAGCGACTTGACGTAGCGGTCGTTGGACGACCCGAATAGCGATTTGGCGAGGCCACCGAACATGGGAGTTCCTTGAAGATACGGGACGCGCGCCGCATGCGGTCCGGCGGCTGCGCGACAGGAAAGGTCGGGAAAAGCGCGGGTGCGCGCTATTCGTGGGTGCGCAGCGTGCGCGCGCGAACCGCGATATAAGGCGCGGGCGTCAGGAACAGCGGGTGCGGTTCACCGGCAAGCGGCTGTTCGGGTCGGGCGATCGTGGCCGCCGGCGCTGCGACGATCGCCACCGCGATCTGCCCGGCCACGGCCTGTGCCGCCGCCACCTGTTGCGCATTCGCGACTCCCACGCCGGGGAGCAGGCCGGTCAGGCCCGTCAGCAGCGCGGAAAGGAACAGCAGCAAACGCAAGCGATACGTCCAGACGGTTTGGTTTCGCGACGGGTTGCCCGGCCGCATATCGGCGAGACATAGGGAATGGCCGGCCCGGCGTCCAGCCGATGCGCGTCATTGCGCCCGCACGCAACAAAGCGTTGCAACGCCCGCGCCCATGCGTAGGAACCGTCGCATCATCACCCCCTGCCCCGTGATCGGCGCAGGCTAGACCGGACACCGCGCCCATGTCGACTGCCGTATCGCCGCTCGCCACGCCCTTTCCCGCGCTGCCCCCGATCGGGGGCGTGACGCTGCGGGTGGCGCGGGCGCGGTACAAGAGCTGGGACCGGTGCGACCTGACCTTCGCGACGCTGGCCGACGGGACGGCGGTGGCGGGGGTGCTGACCAACAGCAAATGTCCGTCGCCCGAGGTCGAATGGTGCCGCCGCGCGCTGGTGCTCGGCCGCGCGCGGGCTTTGGTAGTGAATGCCGGGAACAGCAACGCCTTTACCGGCGATCGGGGCCGCGCGGCGGTCGAGGCGATCGCGGCGCGCACCGCGCAGGCGATGGGATGCCAGCCGTCCGACGTGTTCGTCGCCTCGACCGGGGTGATCGGCGTGCCGCTGCCGATCGACAAGGCTGAGGCCGGGCTGGACGCAGCGTTCGTCGCCGAACCGTGCAGCTGGGAAGCGGCCGCCGAGACGATCGGTACGACCGACACTTTTACCAAGGGCGCGTTCACGACCGCGAAGATCGGCGACCGGACGGTGAAGCTGGCCGGGATCATCAAGGGATCGGGCATGATCGCGCCGGACATGGCGACGATGCTGGGCTTCATCTTCACCGACGCGACGGTCGATCCGGCGTTTCTGCAAGGCGCGCTGGAGGCGGCCAATCGCCAGACCTTTTCTTGCATCACGGTCGATGGCGACACCTCAACGAGCGACACGGTGCTGGCGTTCGCGACCGGGGCGGCGGGGGGCGAGCCGATCGCGTCGTTCGATGATGACGGGGCGGATGCGTTCGTCGCGGCGCTCCACGATTTGTGCCGGCAGTTGGCGCATCTGGTAGTCCGCGATGGCGAGGGCGCGTCGAAATTCATCGCCGTGACGGTCGAAGGCGCGGAAAGCGATGGCAGCGCGCATCGCATCGCGATGAGCATCGCCAACTCGCCGCTGGTCAAGACCGCGATCGCGGGCGAGGACGCGAATTGGGGCCGGGTGGTGATGGCGGTCGGCAAGGCAGGCGAACCGGCCGAGCGCGACAAGCTGGCGATCCGCTTCGGCACGACGCAGGTTGCCGAAGGTGGCCTAGCGGTCGCGGGCTATGAGGAAGCCCCGGTTGCGGCGCATCTGAAGGGGCAGGAGGTCGAGATCGGGGTGAACCTGCACCTTGGCGATGGCCGCGCGACGGTGTGGACCTGCGACCTGACGCACGGCTATATTTCGATCAACGCCGATTACCGGAGTTGATCGAAACAATAACTGTTAACGGGAAGCGACGATGCGTTTGTATCGCCGCACAATCTCGGCGCGGTCGGCTTCGGTAAGTGCGCCGCCATTAACCGCCTTGCGTTGTTCAACGAAATCACGAAGCTGGATCACTTGGGCGGTCCGTTGCCGTTTCATTGTCGGCGTCACATGATTGTACCCATTTAGATATGCAGCTGGGTTGAGCTCACCCGTCGGAGTTGCCGGCACCGCCCTAGCATAACGATCATTCACTGAATTCGAAAACTGTGCGAGCGCCGGTCCGGCAAGCCCGAAGCTCGCAACTGCGAAGATCATCTGTTTATACATCAAACGCTCCTTACGCTGCTCCCCGATAAGATCGTATCGTATATAAGATGCGTTGCGAAGCCTCATCGTCATTCAGCGACGATCGTGAATGTTCGTAATTCCGCGCAGACAGGAATCCATGACCGTGGACGTTTCGGCTGGATTGACGACGCTTGCGCATATGGACTTCCGCCTGCGCGGGAGTGGCAACAGCAGATAGGGCAGTTGCCCGGGGTACAGGGAACAGAATGTTGATCGGCTTTAGCGTCTGTCTGACAGGTTGAGGGCGGGCGCGCCGAACGCGCGCCCGCGTTTATTACAGTTTAGCCCAGTTCACCCTCGAGCCACGCCTTCAACTGGCTCTTCGGCCGCGCACCCAGCAGGTCGGCGACCGGCTGACCATTCTTGAACAGCTTCAGCAGCGGGATCGACTGGACGCCCATCGAACCGGCGGTGTCGGGGTTGGCCATGATGTCGACCTTGGCGATCGTCACCTTGTCGCCCAGTTCGTCGGCGATTTCCTCGAGCGCCGGGGCGATCATCTTGCACGGGCCGCACCAGTCCGCCCAGAAATCGACCAGCACCGGCTTGTCGGATTGCAGGACATCGGCGGAAAAGCTGGCGTCGGTTACGGTCTTGGTCGGCATGGGAATCTCCTTCTGGACCGGTATCTATGGTCACGGGGGCGGCACCTCAAGCTTCGCGGGGCAAGCTTTGTTCCCCGGCCCCATAGCCGGGCTTGTGAGCTTGAAGCAGGTCGGCGGGCAGGACGAACATCACCGGCCCTGCGGTATAGAGCAATGCCGCCTCGATCGCGCGATCGGGAAAGATGACCGTGAGCGCGGCGGCATAGGCCGCCATCTGCTTCAGATGATAGACCGGAATGTCGTCGATCGACGACGGCACGCGGCGGCCGGTCTTGAAGTCGACGACGCGCACGACCTCTGTACCGATGCACAGCCGGTCGACGGTGCCGGCGACGACCTGCGTACCGACGACGGCGGCGATCGGTGCTTCGGCGAGTGCATCGGAACCGAACAGGTCGGTGAAGGCCGGATCGTCGAGGATCGCCATCGCGTCGCGCGTCACGCGCCGGCGCAGCGCGGCGTCCTCCACCCCCGCCGCGCCCGCCAGCCAGCGCTCGGCAGCATCGGCGCGATGGTCGCGTGGCAGGTCGGGGAGGCGTTCGAACAACTGGTGGAGCAGCCGTCCACGCTCGGCGGCGGCGCGCATCGTTGCCGTCGGCGGCGGGTCGGACACTTCGTCCTCGCCGAGCGCGGAAGGGGCAAGCGGGCGTGGCGGGCGCGCTTCGGCGGGGGCTGGCGCGCGAAGCCAGTCGGGAGTCGGGGCGGTTGCCGCCACCGGCGGGGTACGGCGGGCACGGCCGGCGATCGGCGCTTGCGGCGTCAGCCCGGTAAACACCCGCTCACCGTCCCCCTCGGGCACGCCCAGCGCATCGAACGCAGCAGCGGCGGCGCTGTACCAGCTGAGCGCGGGCGGCACCCCCTGACAGCGGGCGGACGGCGCACCGGCGATCACCAACCGTTCCTCGGCACGGGTCGCGGCGACGTAGAACAGACGCCAATGTTCTTCGAGTTCGCGCTTGTCGATCGCCGCGACGGCGTCGTCGACCGGCGTGCCGCGCTCGCCGCTGCGCGGGCGGAAGACCGGGAAAGCGGCGCCATCATGGCCATCGGGTACCCAAGCGACGATATCGCGGCGGCTGTTGGCGGGATCGATCGCGGCGTCGGCGAGCAGGACCAGCGGCGCCTGCAATCCCTTCGACCCATGGGCGGTCATCACCCGCACCGCGCCGCCTGACGCCCCTGCGTCGCGCTTGATCTCCACCTCGCCCCGGTCGAACCATTCGACGAAGCGTTGCAGCGAGGACGTTGCGACGCTTTCGAACGACAGCGCCGCGTTGAGCAGTTCGTCGATCGGATCGCGCGCCTCTTCGCCCAGCCGCGCGATCAGCTTGCGGCGACCGTCGAGTTCGCCTGACAGCAATTCCTCGAGAAAGCGATAGGGAGTGGCGAAGTCGGCACGGCGCAGGATGCGCGACAGCGGCTCGACCACGTCGCTGTTGGTCTGGCGCAAATGCCGCCACAGGCTGCCGCCTTCACGCAGCGCCCCGACCAGCAACTGGTCCTGCGTCCAGCCGATCAACGGCGAGACCAACAGGTTGGCGAGGCTGAGATCGTCCTTGGGCTGGAGCGCGAAACGGATCGCGGCGAGCAGATCCTGTACCGCCAGCGGCGCGTCGAGGCGCAGGCGGTCGACGCCCGCGACCGGCACCCCTTCGGCATAGAGCCGCGCGACGATCAGCGAGGCGAGGTCGCCGCGCCGCTTGACCAGCACCATGACGTCGCCGGCCTGCAGCGTCCGCCCCTTGGATTCGAGCGGCAGCGTGCCGATCCAGCCCTTGATCGCCCGAGCAATCTGCCGGGCGATCACGCGGGTCGAATCGTCGATCCAGCCTTCCTCGTCATCGCCCGCCGCCTCGACCACGGTCGGCGCCCACAACGTCACCGTCCCGGGTCCCGGTACTTCGCTGTCATGGGTTTCAGGGGTGTCGATGCCCATGCCGGGGTCGGGCAAGGCGGCAATCGCGGCATCGACGAATTCGAGGACCGGCCGGGTGGTACGGAAGCTGTGGGTCAGCGACAGCGTGTCCAGTTCGCGCGCATCGCCGCGATAGTCGGCGGGCAATTCGGCGCGGCGGCTGAAGTCGTGATGCGCCGCGCGGAAAAAGATCGGGTCGGTACCCTGAAAGCCGAAAATCGCCTGTTTGTAATCGCCGACCACGAACAGCGTCCGCATCCCGGCCGCGCGCACCGCGTCGCCGCTGAAATATTCCTCGACCAGCGAGCGGACGATCGCCCATTGCTGCGGGTTGGTGTCCTGCGCCTCGTCGATCAGGACATGCTCGGTGGTCTGATCAAGCTTGAAGCGGACCCAGTCGCCGATGCCCGGTTGGGCGAGCAGGTTCAACGTCTCGCGGATCAGGTCGTCGAAATCGACCGCGCCGGCCCGCCGCTTGGCGCGGACATAGGCGTCGGCATAAGCGCGCCCGGCCTCCAGCGCACCGGCCAGCGCGTCGGCATAACCGGCCTGTGCGCGGATCGACAGCAGCTCGGCGGCGCGGGTACCGACCGCATCGGCAAGGTCGTCATAGTCGGGATCGGCGGCGAGCAGCTTGGCCGATGCCTTTTTCAGCGTATCCTTCTGCGTGAAGAACATGCTCCGCACGTCGCCCAGGCGCAGTGCGCGTTCGGCGGGCGGCTGCCCCAGCCAGTCCATGATCGCGCCGTGCAGCTTCGACCCGGTCGCCGTGCCCCACGCCCGATTGGCCTCGGCCAGCCGTTCGAGCGCGTCGCAGTCGAATTCGTCGTCGCTGCACGCCTGCGCGATCACCTCATCGACATCACCGGACGGCAGATGGAAGGCGCGGCGCAGGAAGGGCTGGATGCCGCTCGGCA
The DNA here is from genome assembly GCF_022664395.1 of Sphingomonas lacusdianchii. Classification (GTDB taxonomy): domain Bacteria; phylum Pseudomonadota; class Alphaproteobacteria; order Sphingomonadales; family Sphingomonadaceae; genus Sphingomonas; species Sphingomonas lacusdianchii. The sequence continues at coordinate 241,727 of NZ_JAKRET010000003.1, forward strand.
ATTCGGCCATCGCCTGCGGATTGCGGGCACATTCGCGCAGGAAATTCTCTGCCGCACCCTCGCCCATGCGCAGCGACATGGCGGCGATCGCGTCGCCGATCCGGGTCGAGCCGGACCGTTGCTCCTCGACCAGCAGTTCGGCCAAGGCCTCGCGCGCCATGCCGGCTTCTTCGCGCGCTTCCAGCGGGCGGAAGCCGGGAACCAGTCCGGCCTCGACCGGGAAACCAGCGAGCAGGCTCTGGCAGAAGCCGTGGATCGTCTGGATGCGGACCCCGCCGCCCGGCGCGTCGAGCACGCGCGCGAACAGGGTGCGGGCGCGGGCGAGCAACGCCGCGTCGTTCACATCCTCACCCAGCGCGAACAGATCGGCCTTTAGATCGGCCGTCGGCAGCCGCACCCATCTGGCAAGGCGGCTGGCGACGCGTTCGGCCATTTCCGCGGCGCCCGCCTTGGTAAAGGTCAGGCACAGGATCGCCGCCGGATCGACCCCGCGCAGCAACAGCCGGAACACGCGCGCCGACAGCACATGGGTCTTGCCGGTGCCTGCCGACGCCGACAGCCAGACATGGCGGTGCGGGTCGCTGGCCGCCGCCTGGTCGTTCTTCAGTCGCTGGAGCGCGCGGACTTCACTCACGGCCATACCATTCGTCGCGGCGCATCAGCTGGTCATATTCGGCATAGGGGGCATATTCCGGCACGAGCTTGGCGACGAACGCCTCATCGCCGGTCAGGAAACGGGCGACGGCGTTCTCGAAATGCCCCTTGGCGATGGCGACGAAGTCGTCGGCGACCACCCGCCCCTTCGACCCGTCGGCATTGACCGGCGAGGTCATCTTGCCGAAGCGATCGCCGTCCTTGGTGAGCGACCAATATTCGAACGCGGTGGCGGTACCACGCACCCCGCCGAAACAGCCGCGCTCCGCCATCAGCCCCAGCAGCCCGAGTTGCAGGCTGTAGCCGGCGGCGACCGCCTTGGCGCTCGGCGCCTTGCCGGTCTTGTAGTCGATGATGGCGAGGCTGCCGTCCTGCGTCCGGTCGATGCGGTCGGCCTTGCCCGACAGTTCGACGCCGGCGATCTCCAGCCGGCCGTCGCATTCGACGCCCGCGACGATGCGCCCTTCCGCCAGCTTCTCATGGGTGAAGGCGGCGACCCAGTCGATCGCCTCGCGCAGCCGCGGCACCCATAGCGCACGCAACAACGGATGGGTGCGCGGATCGTCGGATAGCGCCTGCAACCGGCGATGCAGCTTCGCAGGGTCGAGGCCGTCCTCGCGCGCCCAGCGTTCGAGCACGCCATGTACCGCCGTTCCGCGCCACGCGGCGGTCGGATCGGCGTCGACCGCATCGAGCGGCGACAGGCGCAGCATCCGCCGGGCGTAGAAGGCGTACGGGTCGGCCTTCAGCCGGTCGACCTCGGTCACCGAAATGCGACGCGGGCGCAATGCGACGGGCGGACGCGGCGCCGGTCGCGACGCGGCGGCATAGCGATCGGGCGTGTCGATGGCACGGGCCCAGTCGCGCAGGTGCCCGGCGCGCTCCAGTCCGTCGTCCAATGCCTGCAAGCGCAGCCACAGCCGCGAGGCGATGGTCGGCGCGGTCGCATCGCGGGCGGCACGGGTCAGGATGACGTCGCGCGCACCCAGCGCTCCGGCAAAGTCATGCGCGGCAAGACCGATCCGGCGTTCGAGACCGGGCAGGCCAAGTTCTGCCCGGATACGCGGCGCGAGCCACGGATCGGGTGAGGGCAGTTGCGGCCAGACGCCCTCGTTCAAACCGCCGAGGATCATCAGGTCGGCGGTCTGCAAGCGCGCTTCGAGCAGGCCGAGAATGGCGAGGCGGGGATGCGCCCCTTGTGGCGGACGCACCGCGACCTCGTCGAGCAACGTGCGCAACAGCGCCGGCAGCGCGCGCGGGTCGAGCGTCGGCGGGCCGATCGGCGCCTGTTCCTCCAGTGCGGCGATCAGTTCGGCGGCGGCGCGCCCCTCGGGCCGGCTCCAGACCGCATCGCCCGCCAGTTCGGTCGCGGTCTCGCGCACCAGCGCCAACAGGTCCGCCATCGGCTGCGGCCCGGCGGCAAAGGCGTTGGCCAGCGGGGTCAGCAGCGGACAGGCGACCTCCCAGAAGGATTGTGCCGCCGACCGGATCGCCGCGTCGCGTGGTTCGCCCTCTCGCAGATGCCGATCGATCCCGGCAAGCCCCGGCGCCGGCCGCGGTCCGCGCAGTGCCCGGTCGAGCCGCCGCACCCCGTCGAGCCAGACGACGCGCTGTTCGGCCTCACCACTGCGCACTAACGGATGTTTGAGCAACGACAGTAGCGCGACCGGCGCGAACCCCTGCGCCGCCGCCTCGACCAGCGCTAGCAACAACGTGCCCGGCGCCAGCAGCGACAGCGGCTGGCCGGCGGAATCATCGACCGTCACGCCCCAGCGCGCCATATGCGCCGCGACCCGCCGCGCCAGCGCGCGGTCGGGGGTAACCAGCGCAGCGGTGCGGCCCGGCGTCTCCAATGCTTCGCGCAACGCGATGGCTATCGCCTGCGCCTCCTCAGCCGGCGTCGTCAGCTCGACCATGCGCACGCCCGACAGGCGGCGGTCGGCGGCGGGGACGTCGATCCAGTGATGGGTGCGGTCGGCGGGACTGAGCGCGGTGGCGATGGCCCGGCTGCGCGTCGGGGTCGCGTCATGCTCGCTCGCCGCCTGCCAGCGGACGAATTCGCGGCGGTTGACCCCCATCCGGTCGAGCAGCAATTTCAGATGATATTGCGGATGGGTCTCGATCGAGCGTTTGCGCCGCCCGGTTACCGGATCCGGATCATGCGGCCCCAGCGACGCCCATTCGTCATCGTCCATGGCAAGGTCGAGGCCGGGCAGGACCACCATCCCCCTGGGCAGTCCGGCGACGCAACGCTGGATGCGGGCGAGCGCGGGCGCGTTCGTCGCGATACCCGCCGCGCAGACGAACCCCTTGGGCGGCTGTGCGGTCCAGCGGGCGCACAGCCGCTTGAGCAGACGCGTGCGCCGGTCGGCAAGGTCGATCCGCCCCAGCGCCGCCAGTTCACCCGGCCACCGATCGAGCACGATGCGAAACAGTTCGAGCGAGCGTTCCCAGTGCGCCGACAGCGCCTCATCAAGGTTCAGGTCGCGCAACGCCGCCGGATCGACTTCCTCGACCAGCAACTGGTCGAGCGTCGCGGCAAGATCGCCCGCCAGCCGCACCGCTTCCGCACCATCGACCGGGCGGCCGGCGCGTTGGCGCTCCTCCGCCACCAGTCGGGCGAGGATCATCCGCCGGGCGAGCGGATCGATCGCGGGCGGGATCGGCGCGGCATCGGCGGGGTCGGCAAAGCTGCCCGCGCCTTCGTCCAGTTCGGGATCGCCGATCGCGACCAGCCGCGGCAGCAGCAACCCGCCGCCGCTGGCGCGGACGAACGCCTCCTGCACCGTCCGCTTGGCGCGATTGGTGGGAACGAGCACCATGCCCTGTGCCAAGGCGATAGGGTCGCTGCCGAAGCGGCGGATCAGCCCCACCGCCAGCGCATCGGCGAACGCGCGGTGGATCGGGATGGTGTAGAGGCCGAGGCGTTTCGCCTCAGCCATCGGCGAGGAACGCTTCGGTCATCGGAATCGCGCTCGGCGTACCGACATCGAACCACAGCCCCTGATGGACGACGCCGTATGCGCGCCCCGCCTCGATCGCGCGGTTCCAGAACAGGTTGGTGGAGAAGGCGCCCTCCGGCCAATCGGCGATGACGCGCGGCGACAAAATCTGCACGCCGGTGAACACGAACGGCGCCAGCCGGCCGGGCTTGCGACGGCCGGTGATGCGGCCCAGCGCGTCGATATGGAAATCGCCCTGCCCGCGATGGCCGTGCGCCAATGCCTGCGGCACCAGCAGCAACAGCGCATCCATCTTCGCATCGTCCCACAGCGCGCTGAGCAACTTGATCGAATCAACCGGACCGTCGACCCAAAGATTGTCCGAATTGACGCAGACGAACGGCTGATCGCCGATCAGGTCGCGCGCCTGCACCAGCCCGCCGCCGGTCTCCAGCAGCTTGGCGCGTTCGTCGGACACGGCGACGTCGATGCCCTTCACCCGGTGCTTCAGATGCGCTTCCATCGCATCGGCAAGATAGTGGACATTGACCACCGCACGCTTGACCCCCGCCCCGCGCAACCGGTCGAAAACGTGGTCGATCAACGGCTTGCCCGCGACCTCGACCAGCGGCTTGGGCCGCATCGCGGTCAGCGGGCGCATCCGCTTGCCCAGCCCCGCCGCCAGCACCATCGCGGTTTCGGGGACCTGCGCCTGCGGATGGGGGCGGATCGAACGGAGCGTGGTCATGCGAGTTCCTGCGGATCGCCGCGACGATGCGGCGGGATGTTGAGATCGAACCAGCGCGCGACCCCGGCCAGCGCCGGATGGGCGAGATCGCGTTCCAGATAGCGCCACACGCGCGGGCACAGCGCGCCATAGCGCGGCTTGCCGTCGCGCCGCCACAGCCGGGTGAAGATGCCGAGGATCTTCGCGTTCCGCTGCGCCCCGAACAGGTGATAGGCGGCGTCGAACCCCTCGCCCACCCCGGTCGATTCGCGGTAGCGGGCAAGCATCGACGCCTCCACCACTGCCGGCACGTCGCGCCGCGCATCCTGCAACAGCGAGACGAGATCATAGGCAGGGTGACCGGCCAGCGCGTCCTGGAAATCGAGCAGCCCCAGCCGCGTATCGTCGAGCAGCATCAGGTTTTCGGCATGATAATCGCGCAGCACCGTCACCACCGGCATGTCGGGCAGCGCATCGAACGCCGCATTCCACGCCGCGGTATAGCCATCGGTATCGACGGCGAGGCGCAGCGCGTCGCAATACCATTCGATCAGCAGATTGGCTTCGCGCAGGATGAAGGCACGGTCATAGGGCGGGACCGGCGCGGCTTCATGGCGTTGCAGCCGCAGCAACTGGTCGACCGCCGCAGCGTACAGCCGCGCCTCGCTTTCCGGCGCGGCGTCGACCGTCTCGCGCATCCGCATGTCGCCGAAATCCTCCAGCAGCATGAAGCCGCCCGCCGCATCGTCGGCGAGGATTGCGGGCGCGGCAAAGCCCCGTTCGCCGAGCCATGCCGCCATATGCGCGAACTTGCGCGTATCCTCGGGCGGGGGCGCATCCATCAGCACGGCGGTCCGCCCGCTGCCGATCACCCGATAATAACGGCGGAACGACGCATCGACCGCCAGCGGCAATATCTGCGCATCGCCCCATCCGGCCCGGGTCAGGAAAGCAGGTGCCGCATCGCGCGGGTTCAGGTCAGCGGCCATCGACTTTCCCAAGCGCCCGGCACCCGCGCTGTCAAGCGCCGCCCGCCGGCATCATCAAAGACGAGCGTCAGCCACAGCGCATCGGGCCAGGGATCGTCGCCCAGCCGTTCGGGCCATTCGACCAGCAGCGCGGCATCGTCCAGCGCCTCGTCCAGCCCCAGTTCGAGCACCTCGTCGGGGTCCTCGATCCGGTAGAGATCGACGTGCAGCACGCTGATGCGCACTTCGGGAGGGTCATAGGGCTGAACGATCGCGAAGCTGGGCGACGGTGCCTCCCCTTCCAGCCCCAGCGCCGCCAGCACCCCCCGCGCGATGCTGGTCTTGCCCGCGCCCAGCGGCCCCGACAGCGCGACCACATCGCCCGGCCGCAAGACCTTCGCCAGCGCTGCGCCAAAGGCATGCGCTGCGGCCGCATCGCGCAGATGCATCACGGCTCGCGCGGCAGGTCGATCGTGACCAGCGTACCCAGCCCCTTTTCGGACACCAGCTCGATCGTGCCGCCATGCGCCTCGACCGCCTGCCGCGCGAGCGGCAGGTCGAGGCTGAGCGCGCGTTCGCCGACCCGCGCCGCGCCAGCCTGGGCAAAGCGATCAAAGGCACGGGCGACCGCTTCCTTCGACATGCCCGCGCCGTCGTCGGAGACCACGATCCGCGCACGTTGCGCGTCGCCATCGACATGCAACAGCACACGACCGCCCTGCCGAAGCCCGACGATCGCATGGTCGAGCAGATGGCCGATCGCCTGCCGCAACCGCCGCGCATCGCCCAGCATCACCCCGGCGGTCGGCGCGATGTCGACCGCCAGCTCGACCCCGCGCGCGGTCGCGGTGGCGCGCGCCGCCTCCGCCGCTTCGCTCGCGATCATCTTCAGCGCCACCGTCGCCCGCGCGACCGGCAGCGTCTCGTTGGCGGTCAGGTCGAGCGTGTCGTCGATCAGCCCGCTCAACCGCTCGACCGATTCGAGGATCGCGTCGGTATAGCGCCCGCCATCCTCGGTCAGCTTGCCGGCATAGCCCGCCTGCAACATCTCGGCGAAGCCCTTGATCGAGGTCAGCGGCGTGCGCAATTCGTAGCTCATTGATGCGACGAACGCGTTCTTCACGCGATCGGCCGCCTCCAGCGCTTCGTTGCGGTCGCGCAATGCCTGCTCCATGCGGCGGCTGTCGGAAATATCAAGCATCGTCAGCAACGCATTGCCATCGGGCAGCGGCACCGCGCCGAACTCGTAATGCCGCCCATCGGCCATGGCGAAACGCCCCGACCGCTGCATGCGCTGTTGCGTGGCAAAGCGGACCAGTTCGGGAATCAACGCGGCGCGGCCGGGATTGGCAAGGCTGTCGGCGACCCGCTCGGCCAGCGCATCGACGCGCGGATGCCCGTCGAGGAACGCATCGTCCAGACCCCAGACCTGCCGGAATTTCGCGTTCCATATCTGCAGGCGACCATCGGCCGCGAACACGCCTAGCGCCTCGAACAAATTGTCGAACGTCGCGGTGCGCACGCGCAGGAGCGTGTCGCGCGCGCTGGCCAGCTGCACTTCCTCGGTCCGATCCTCGAAGATCAACAGCAGTCCGCCTTCGGGCAGCGGTTGCGCGACGACGCGCAGATGGGTGCCGCCCGGCACATGCCATTGCTCCTCGATCGCGCCCTCGGCCGCGCGGAACCAGTCGCGCCGTTCCGCCTTCCACCCCGGAAAGTCCCGGACTTCGGGCAGGCGCTTCGCCTCACGCATCCGGTCGAGCACGCGGTCGAATTCGGGGCGATCGGCCAGCCATTCGGGCTTCATCGCAAAGGCGCGGATGAACGGCTGGTTGTAGAATACCAGTGTCCGGTCGGGCGCGAACTGCGCGACTCCGGCCGACAGTCGATCGAGCATCGCCCGCTGCGCATCGCGACTGCGCTTCAGCTTGCCGCGCGCTTCCTCGATCTCGTGCACGTCGATCGCGAAGCCGCCCGTCCCGCCGTCGCGCAGCGGCATGTCGTGAACGCGCAGCATCCGCCGTTCGCCATTGATCGTCGCGGGCATCGCCGCCTGTTGCGGCTGCCCGGTATCGCGCGCGATCGACGCGCTGGCCAGCGGCCCGCCCATGCCGACGCCCTCGACCAGCTCGACCTGTCGCGCGATCACCTCGCCCGCGTCCAGCGCGTCGACCGCGCGGACATAGGCGGTATTGACCATCGCCAGCCGCAGCGAATCGTCGCGATACCACATCGGCATCGGTGCGGCCTCGATCAGGCTGGACAGCGCATCGAACGCCGCGCGATATTCCTCCGCCTCGGCACCCAGCGTCGCGATCTCGTCATGAAATTCGGTCGCGTCGAAGAACCAGACCAGCACCCCGCCCGGCGTGTTGAGCGCAGGCGGCGCGCGATCGCCGATCGCGAACAAGGAGCGCGCGGATCCGGTCGCGCGAATGACGGTACGGAACGGCTTTCCCCCGCGCAGCGCGGCGTTGATCGCGTCGAGCAGCCGTTCGGCGCTGCCGGGTTCGAGGCCGTTGTCTGGATTGCCCAGATCGACGGCGCTTGCCGGCATTTCGGCCTGCCCCAGCCGATCGGCGAGCGGGCGATCGATCGACAACCGCCCATCGGCGCGCACCACCATCGCCAGCGCCGGCGACACCGCCAGCGTCGCGCGCAGCGAATCGAACAGCGCCCGATCCGCCATCGCCCCCCGCCGCGCCGACACCCCGACATACAGCGCCCAGACGCTGCCGACGATCAACACCGCCAGCACCGCGCCGCACAAGATGGCCATGGTCGGGTCGATTACGATCAAGTAGCTGCTCCGCACGCGGACATTGTTACACTGCCCATTGTCGGTCCATAGGACGAACCGGGGGCATGCGGGAAGGACCAGTGGCTTCGGAAATGGCCCAGTCATCGCAAAGCACCGCCGAAAGGAGTCGTGATGTGGTCGAATGCTGGCTTGCCCGATCTGCAGCGCATGCTCGATCAAGCAGCAAGCTATGACCCGGCAGCCACGCGCATCGACATCTCGCCGGGACTCGCCGACTGGATGCTCGAACATCGGACGTCGCTGGCGTTCACTTCCTATCAGACGGGACAGTTGATCCTCGCCGGCGTCGATCCGCAGGGCCGCGTCGCATTCAACGAACAGAGTTACGCGCGCGCGACGGGACTATGCTTTGTTGGCGGTTCGCTGCGGGTCGCCTCGATGTTCCAGCTGTGGCGGCTTGAGAACATGCTGCAGCCGGGCCAATATGCAAACGGCGCACATGATGCGGTTTTCGTTCCGCGGGCGGCTGCCACGGTCAATTACGTCGATACGCACGAGGTCGATGTCGATCGGGACGGGAATGTTCTGTTCGTCAACACCCGCTACTCCTGCATTGCGATCACCGACGACCGGTGGAGTTTCCGGCCGGTCTGGCAACCCGCCTTCATTTCGGCGCTGGTTCCCGAAGATCGCTGCCATTTGAACGGGCTCGGAATGGTCGACGGCCGCCCGGCCTTTGCAACCGCTGCCGGCGTTTCCGATCGGCAAGGTGGTTGGCGCGCCAGCAGGACCGATGGCGGAATATTGATCGACATCGCGGGCGATCGCATCGTTACCGATCGCCTGTCGATGCCGCACTCCCCGAGATGGTATGATGGGGCGGTGTGGCTCCTTGATTCGGGACGGGGACGCCTAGTACGAATCGATCCCGTCACCGGCCATATCGATCCGGTGGCGAACTGCCCCGGCTTCCTGCGTGGGCTGGCCTTCCACGCCGGCCACGCGATCGTGACCGTCTCCCGGACACGCGAAAACAGCGCACGCGAACTCGCGGAGCAGACCGATTTCGAACGGACCGGGACGCCGTCGCAATGCGGCGTGCTGGTCATAGAGCTACGCAGCGGCAGGATCGTCCAGTCGATCCTGTTCGACGGCAAGATTACCGAGATGTTCGCGGTCACGGCGTTGCCCGGTATCCGCAACCCGATCTCGCTGGGTCCGCAGACGGTCGACATGATCGGGACCGTCGCGTTCGACCCCAACTGGAACGGATAAAGGCAGGCGGCGGAATGCGCGATGCAATTCCGCCGCCGAACAGATGGTTAGAAGGCGACCGAGGCTCCAACGCGGAAGTAGCGTCCCAAGACACCCGGGAAGTAGGATACCGTGCCACCGCCGGTCGGCACCGGGTAAGGCGGCTTCTGATCCAAGACGTTGTCGACGACCAGTCGCATGCTGAACGTATCGTTGACGCGGAAGGTCGAGCCGAGATTGACGAACGCAACGTCGTTGACCTTGTTTGGCGTGCGGAAAAACGCCGTTGCGTTGGGATCCAGCGACGCGGGGCCGGTATAATTGACCTGAACGTACGTCGTCAGGAACTCGTCGTTATAGGTCAGCGTACCGACGGCCGAATGTTTCGGATAACCGATACCATTGTCGGTTTGCGACGGCCGTGCGCCACGTTCCGCCGTGTAGGTCAGCGTGTCGAGATACTGGTAGCTGACGTTCAGCCCCAGCGTCCGGCCGCCGCCAAGCAGCCCGGCCGGCGTGCGATAGTCCACCGCGGCCAGGATGCCCTTGTAGTTCAGCGCCGCGCCGTTGAAGTAACCGGTCTGAATGAAGCTCAACTGATTGTCCGGGTCACGACGAACGAGGCTGCAGAACGGACTGTTCGGAAAATCGGGCGAATCATAGCAGTTCGCAACGATCTGGTCAGAACTCAGCTGGCTGATGACGTCGTTCACCTCGATATCGACATAGTCGATCGACGTCGTGAAACCTTTCAGGAAGCTTGGCCGAAGTACCGTTCCGACCGTGAAAGCCTTCGACTTTTCGTTGCGCAGGTTACGGTTGCCGGCCACCGCCTGCAGGAAGCTCGCATCGTCCGATAGTGCGTCGAAATTCGCGGGGATGCCGGCAGCGGCGCAGTTCCTGGCACGCGTGGCCGCGTTCGCGCCCTGATTTTGCTGGGCCTGATCGCACGGATCGGTGGCAAAGCCGTAGAAGCTCGACGCGGGATTGAACGCTTCGGTGATGAACGGCGCGCGGATCGCGCGAGTATAGTTGCCGCGAATGGTGATGTCCGCAATCGGCTGCCAACTGCCGCCGGCCGTCCAGGTCGTATCGCCGCGGGCGATCGAGTGATCGACATACCGAGCAGCCCCCTGCAATTCCAGCGAATGGATGAACGGGATGTCGTTGTCCGGACTGATGAGCGACGCACGCATTTCGCCGAACACCTCATCGGTGTTGTAGCTGCCGCTCAACGGCTGGATGATGACCAACTGGCCATATGGCACGCGGTCGTTGGCCGGATTGCCGTCACCATCAGCATCGGTCGTCGGATCGGGATCGGGACCGCCCGAATAGGCAGTGCCAGGATCGAACGCTTGGCTTTCCTCCCGATGTTCATAGCCGAGCGCCACGGAGAAATCGCCGCCGGGCAGCTTGAACAGCGGGCCGGTCAACGATGCCGTAAAGATACGCTGCTTGTTGACCGAATTCGGCGTGCCGATCGCAGTGACATAGTCGCGGGCCGCCTGCGACGTCTGCGCCCCGAACAGGTTGAGCGGCGCGCAGGTCGTGCTGATCGTCGGCGCCGGCGAATTGACCGCGCCCGGTGCGCAGACGATGTTGCCGCTCGCGTCGCGGACGGCGTTGACCGCGTTCAGGAAGTTCTGGGTCACGATCATCGGCGTGCGCGCGTTGGTTTCCGAACGGCCATAGTTGCCGACGATCTCGACCGTCCATTCGCGACCGAACGGCGACATGAACTTGCCATCGATACCGGCGACATAGCGCTGGATTTCGACATTGCCGGTCGAACGCCCGGTCGTGACGTCGGTGTTGGCGCGATTCAGGTAGAAGACGTCGTCCTCCGTCTGCGCCTGGATGATGCTGCGCGCCTGCGGCGACAGGAACGGGTTGTCGGTCGACAGGATGATCGCACCGGCGGGCGTTCCGGCATAGCCGAACAGATAGCTGTTATATTCCGGCTGATCGCGCAGGTTGACGCCCTGGCTGCGGCTGTACCAGCCTTCGCCGAACAGACGCAGTTCATCGGTCAGTTGGAAGCTGAGCAGCATATTGGCGTTGTAGCGCTGCGTATCGGTCAACAGGTTGTTGAGCGGGACTAGGCTGTAGCCGTTGCCGCCATCAGCGTTGATCTGGAACGTCGTCGGGTTTCCGGCCGCGTTCAGCGGCCCGAACGACCGGCCGAAATCGATCGGGATCAGATTGCCCGATGCATCGAACTTCAACGCATTGCCGTTGGCGTCGACGAAACCGGCCTGCGGAAAACGCAGCGATGCCTGCTGCTGCTTGCTGACCGGCAGGAAATCGAAAACCAGCGGGATGCCGAATTCGGAGATAGTCGGGATTCGGCGATCGGCGAAGATGACCTGACTGAAGGGCGAAGTACGGTCGTTGGGACGACCGAAAAACCGGGTGAAACCGATGTCGGGACGGTCGGTCTGCAACAGCCCCTTGCCTTCGTTATACTCGCCCGACAGCACGACGTTCAGCCGATCATCGAGGAAGTTCTTTCCGGCCAGAGCACGGACACGATAGTTCGGCGCGTCGCCGCGATCGGAAATGCCATATTGTCCGTCGAGTTCGAACCCTTCGAAGTCGCGCTTCAGAATGACGTTCACGGTACCCGCGATCGCGTCCGACCCATAGATCGGCGCGCCGCCGATGACGATCGTCTCGACCCGGTCGACCAGCTTGGTCGGGATGACGTTCAAATCGACCTGGTTACCGCCCTGCCCGGTCGGCCCGAAAATGGAAGCGGTGTTGGAACCGACGAACCGACGTCCGTTGACCAGCGTCAGCGTGCGTTCCGAGCCGAGGCCGAGAAAGTTCACGAAACTCTGCCCGGGACCGAAGCTCGACTGGCCACCGACGGGGCTGGATCCGGGCACGCCGAATGCGGGGAGTTCGTTCAGCGCCTGACCGATCGTCTCGAAACCGCGCTGTTCGATCTGTTCGGAACTGACGACGACCGCCGGTTCGATCGAATCGAAATTCGGACGCGCGATACGCGATCCGGTGACGACGATCGCTTCACCATCGGCCTCGGCATCCTTCGAAGCCTGTTCCGGCAGCGATGCCGGCGCCTCGTCCTGCGTTCCGGCCGTGGCGCTCTGCGCCAATGCCGTCGAAGGCAGGCACGCAATCGCCAGCGCGATTGCCGAAACCGATCGACCCGATAAGTTCTTGATCATGCAACACCCCCTGTTGAACACGTTAATGTTATACAGGCGGCACCCGACGGCAGTCGCAATCACCCAAAAGTATGATAGTAACATTGCTAACGAAATGTTGCATCTGCGCAACAGCAAAAAGCCCCGCCGGCAAATGCCGGCGGGGCTATCAAAAACAACGAAATCTGAACGGGATCAGTAGCGATAGTGATCCGGCTTGAACGGTCCTTCGACCGGCACGCCGATATAGCTCGCCTGCTTCGGGGTCAGCTTCGACAGCTTCACGCCCAGCTTTTCGAGGTGCAGTGCCGCGACCTTTTCGTCGAGGTGCTTGGGGAGCACATAGACTTCGTTCTTGTAGTTCTCGCCCTTGGTCCACAGTTCGATCTGCGCCAGCACCTGGTTGGTGAAGGACGACGACATCACGAACGACGGGTGGCCGGTGGCGCAGCCGAGGTTCACGAGGCGACCCTTGGCGAGCACGATGATCTGCTTGCCGTCGGGGAACTTCACCAGGTCGGTGCCCGGCTTCACTTCGTCCCATTCATAGTTGGACAGGGCAGCGATCTGGATCTCGCTGTCGAAGTGACCGATGTTGCAGACGATGCTCATCGGCTTCATCTTCGCCATATGCTCGGCGGTGATGACGTCGGCATTGCCGGTCGCGGTGCAGAAGATGTCGGCGCGTTCGACGGCTTCGTCCATCGTGACGACCTCGAAGCCTTCCATCGCCGCCTGCAGCGCGCAGATCGGATCGATTTCGGTGACCATGACGCGCGCGCCGCCGTTGCGCAGCGACTGGGCGCTGCCCTTGCCGACGTCACCGAAGCCGGCGACGCAGGCGACCTTGCCGGCCAGCATCACGTCGGTCGCGCGACGGATCGCGTCGACGAGCGATTCCTTGCAGCCGTACAGGTTGTCGAACTTCGACTTGGTGACCGAGTCGTTGACGTTGATCGCCGGGAAGGGCAGTTCGCCCTTCTTCGCGATCTCGTACAGGCGGTGGACGCCGGTGGTCGTTTCTTCCGAAACGCCCTTCAGGTTCTTGACCGTCTCGGTCAGATAGCCCGGACGCTTGGCGATGAACGCCTTGAGCGCGCGCTGGAACTCGACTTCTTCCTCATTCTCCGGCTCGCCCAGCGTCGCGCCGGCTTCGAGCTTGGCGCCCCACAGCGCGAACATCGTCGCGTCGCCGCCATCGTCGAGGATGATGTTGGCGGTCTGGTCGCCCCAGTTGAAGATGTCGCCGACATAGTCCCAATAGTCCGCGAGGCTCTCGCCCTTGATCGCGAACACCGGAATGCCCTTGGCCGCGATCGCGGCGGCGGCATGGTCCTGCGTCGAGAAGATGTTGCACGTCGCCCAGCGGACATCGGCGCCAAGGGCCACCAGCGTCTCGATCAGCACCGCGGTCTGGATCGTCATGTGCAGCGACCCGGTGATCCGCGCGCCCTTGAGCGGCTGCGACGCACCGAACTCTTCGCGCAGCGCCATCAGGCCCGGCATTTCGGTTTCGGCGATCTCGATTTCCTTGCGACCGAAATCGGCGAGGCCGATGTCGGCGATGACGTAATCGGTCTGCTTGTCGGCAATGGCGGTGGCCATGGATACTCCTGGAGCTTGGGCCATGGGCGCGCCCATGGCGGATGACTGCGCCTCTACCCACCCGTCGGGCGAAACGCAAATGCGAATATAAAGATTTCTTTATATCTGTTTCGTGACGGTAGCAGGCGAAGGCTCGGCGACGGCGCGGTCATAGGCCACCGGCAGGGTGATCCACTGGTGCAGCGTGCGCGGCTGGTCGACCTCGGCGATGCCGGTCGCCGGCCATTCGTCGCGCTCGGGCCACCATGCCGTGCCGAACATCCGGTCCCAGATGGTCGTGAACGCCCCGAAATTGCGGTCGAAATGCCTGGGCCCGACCGAATGATGAATGCGGTGAAAGCGATTGTCGACGACGACCCGCGACAATGGCCCGAGATGCCAGTGGCTCGACGAATGGAGGAACGCGCCCTGCAGATGCAGCAGCACCAGCATCGCCGGCACCACCGGCCCCGCTTCGGACGCGATCAGGCTGGTCGGGATCGCGATCAGCAGGATCTGGACAAAGGGTTCGACCGGATGGTGATACGCGTTGACCACCGACAATTCGCGGATCGAATGATGCACCGCGTGATAGCGCCACAGCCAGCGATGCTGCGCCCGGTGGCACCAATAGAAGAAGAAGTCGTAGATCGCCGCCCCGACGACCGGCGCGACGACCCACGAAACCGGCCCGCCCCACCCCGCCCCGGTCGGCAGCGTCAGCAGTGGCGGGATGCCGATCGCGCTCCACAGGACGCGGAACCCGGCATAGGCAATGCCGCTGATCGCCAGCCAGATCGCCCAGAACAACAGGCCCGGCAGCCGCCCGCGCAGCGACTGGCGTTCGCGCGGCGTCAGCAATTCGACCGCGGTCATCATCGAAAAGCCGAAGCCGGTCACGCACAGCGTCGGCTTCACGGCTTCCCACAGGGCGGACGATATCGACATCGCCGGGAACCTAGCCGCCCGCCCCCTAACAAAGCCTTGTCAGGCGGTGCCCGCCCCCGGCGACAGCAGCCGCGTGTCTATGCCCGCCCGGTCGTACCCGCTGCGCCAGCGCTGCGCGGTCGGCACGTCGAACAACAGTCCGGCATCGCCGTCGACGTTCATCCATCCATGGCGCGACATTTCGGCGTCGAGTTGCCCGCCCTCCCAGCCGGCATAGCCAAGCGCGACCAAGAATCGCTCGGGGCCGGTCCCGCCGGCGATGGCGCGCAGCACGTCGACCGATCCCGACAGCGCCCATTTGCCCGCGACGTCGATCGTGTCCTGCCCGCCCCATCCGGCATCGTGCAGCACGAACCCGCGCCGCGTCTCGACCGGCCCGCCTTGATGAATCGGCACGTCGGGCGCCGCGCCCGGCTCGATTTCCAGCTGCGCGAGCAGCGCGTGCAGCGACAGTCGCTCGATCGTGTCGCCGATGCCGACGCCCATCGCGCCATCGGCGTCATGGCTGCACATCGCGATGACCGCATGGTCGAACCGGCGGTCGCCGATACCGGGCATCGCCAGCAATATCTGTCCGGTCAGGAATCGGGTCTGGTCCATGGTCGTCCGACGCTAATCGCCCGATGATCCGGGCGCCATGCTTGAAAACGGTCGAGACCGCTCCCACGCTCCGTCGGTACGCAGCGTTGCGTGCCGAATTTTTCCCGGAGAAGATGATGACGATCAAGATCGGTGACCGCCTGCCCGATGCCAAGCTGGTCAAGGTCACGCCCGACGGCCCCGATCAGGTGTCGACCGGTGACTTCTTCGCCGGCCGCCGCGTCGCGCTGTTCTCGGTGCCCGGCGCCTTCACCCCGACCTGCTCGGCCAAGCATCTGCCGGGCTTCGTCGAGCAGGCACAGGCATTCCATGACAAGGGCGTCGACGAGATCGCCTGCACCGCGGTCAACGACGCGTTCGTCCTCGACGCCTGGGCCAAGGCGGGCAATGCGGGCGGCAAGGTGACGATGCTGGCCGACGGCAATGCCGAGTTCGCCAAGGCGACCGGACTCGACATGGACAGCTCCGCCTATGGCATGGGCATCCGGTCGAAGCGCTATGCGATGCTGGTCAATGACGGCGTGGTCGAGGCGCTGCACGTCGAAGCGCCGGGCGAGTTCAAGGTCAGCTCGGCCGAAAACCTGCTCGCCGCGATGTGATACGACCGGCCGGTTTCGATACGCGCATGTCGGAACCGGTCGGGCGCTGCCGGGTTGAGGAATGGTTACGCAACCATATCGAACGGGAAAGGGAAGCGTCATGACCAATCCGACGACCACCAAGGATGTCGCCAACGACGTCGCCGACGCATCGGGCAGCTTTGCCGAAAAGGCATCGGCCACCTATGCATCGGCCAAGGAGAGCGTGAGCGACGCCGCCGCCAAATCGCGCGACGCGGTGGTCGACGCCGCCGGCAAGACGCGCGAGGCGGTCGCGGAAACCGCCAAGTCGACTGCCGAGACGGTGAAGGCCCATCCGGCCGCCACCGCCGCGATCGTTGCCGGCGCCGCCGCCGCGATCGCCGGTGCCGCCTTTGGCGCATCGAAGCTGATCGAGAAGAAGCGCGAGGCGGATGCCAAGGGCGACGTGCCGAAGGTCACGCCCTCGGCGACCTGATCGCCCCCGACCCGGCGCGCCTGCGGTGTGCCGGGTCTTGACCTGCAGCTCCCGATCGCCCTAGCCACGGTCGATGACGCAGGCTTCCGACATCGTCGCCGAACTCGATCGGCTCTATACCGCATCCGTGGCGCGACTGCGCGCTGCGCTCGACCGTTACCTGACCGACGGCACCCGCCCGTCGTCGTCGGCACGGGTCGACGGCTCCTTCGCCTATCCCGAAATCCGGCTGACCTATCGCGGTGGCAGCGACCGGCCGATGCCCTCGCGCGCCTATGGCCGGCTGACCACGCCGGGCGAATACCGGATCAGCGTCACCAAGCCGGCGATGTTCGCGGCCTATTTGACCGAACAGCTCGACCTGCTGATCGCCAATCACGACGTCACGGTCGAGGCGGTGGCCGGGCGGCAGGAAATCCCCTTCCCCTATGTCCTCGACGCGGGCCATGCGCTTAGCCTCGACGCAGTGTCGGCATCCGAACTGGCGCGCTTCTTTCCGGCGACCGAACTGGCGCATATCGGCGACGAGATCGCCGACGGCCTGTGGAACGCGCAGGACGACAGCCGCCCGGCGGCGCTGTTCGACGGCTTGCGCACCGACTTCTCGCTCGCCCGGCTGCGCCATTACACCGGTACGCCGCCCGAACATATCCAGCGCTATGTGCTGTTCACCAACTATCACCGCTATGTCGACGAATTCGTCCGCTGGGCCGGCGAGCAGTTGAAGCCCGCCGCCGACGGCACGCCCAGCCGCTATACCGCGCTGTCCGGCGCCGGCGGCGTGCTGGCCACCGCCAACGACGATGCCGAACGCATGGTCAGCGACAGCGCATGGCGGCGGCACCAGATGCCGGCCTATCACCTCGTCGCGGCGGACGGCACCGGCATCACCCTTGTCAATATCGGTGTCGGCCCGTCGAACGCCAAGACGATCTGCGACCACCTCGCCGTCATGCGGCCCGAGGCGTGGCTGATGATCGGCCATTGCGGCGGCCTGCGCCCCAGCCAGCGGATTGGCGACTATGTCCTCGCCCATGCCTATCTGCGCGACGACCATGTCCTAGACGACGTACTGCCGCCCGAAATCCCGGTCCCGGCGATCGCGGAAGTCCAGGTCGCGATGGCCCGTGCGGCGGAGATCGTGTCGGGCCAGTCGGGCGACGAACTCAAGAAGCGCCTGCGCACCGGCACCATCGTCACCACCGACGACCGTAACTGGGAATTGCGCTTCAGTCGTTCGGCACTGCGCTTCTCGCTCAGCCGGGCAGTCGGCATCGACATGGAATCGGCGACGATCGCCGCACAGGGCTACCGGTTCCGCGTGCCCTATGGCACGCTGCTGTGCGTCTCGGACAAGCCGCTCCACGGCGAACTGAAGCTGCCGGGGCAGGCCAACCGCTTCTACGAACGCGCGATCAACGAACATATGCGCATCGGCATCGAAGCCTGCGAGCAGTTGCGGATCGAAGGCGCCGGCCTGCACAGCCGCAAGCTGCGCGCGTTCAACGAACCGCCGTTCCGGTAAGAAGGCGCCGCCGCCGGCCGTCCCGTCGCCTCTGCTGATATCGAGACCTTCACGGCATCCCCGTTTCCGTACCCCGGCCTTCGCCGGGGTACGGGGGGTTTGTAGTCGAGAAGGCATTCGCAACGGCCTCGGCTCAACACCGGACGACGAACAGCGGCCCCTACACCTTGTACCGATCGGTCGGGATCTGCGCTTCGCTTGCCGCCGCGCTCTTGTGGAACAGCGCCTTGTCCTCGGGCCGGAACGCCCAGCGCCACAGCACCGCAAAATAGATGCCGAGCATGATCGGGATGCCGAACAGCAATTCCGCCCATTCATAGCGTTTGGGCAGGCGCATGATGAGCGACCCGGCCACCGCCGCCGCCAGCACCGCCCATATGAATGCCGGCCGGAAATCGCGGACGCTGACACCCAGCAGCTTCGACAACAGCCCCGACTTGATGATCGACCCCAGCCCGACCGTCGTCGCCAGCGCCATCGCCGGCCCGACCGCGGCATAGTTTTGCGGCAGCCCCAGCGTGCGCATCAACGCGACCAGCGCGAAACTGAGCAGCACCTGAAACGTCAGCAGCCCCAATGAGATCATCAGATTGCGATGCCGCGCGATATAGACCAGCGCCGCTTCCGACACCGCGCCCTTCGCCGCCAGCACCTCGGCGACCAGCAGGAACGACAGCGCCCCCGCCCCGCTGACGAACTCGCGCCCGACCACGCCCATCACCCCCGACGCCGGGATGCTGCCGGCCAGTGCCAGCGCCGCCTGCGCGGTGATGATCCAGAAGCCGACCTGCCGCACCTGCCGCGCGACCGCCGGCTTGTCCCCGGCGGCAAGGCTGTGGGTGATGACCGGCCCCAGCACCGGATCGAAGCTGGTCTTCAGCTTCTGCGGCAGCGATGCGACCTGTTGCGCCATGTAGTAGATGCCGACGATCGCCGGCCCGAACAACAGCCCCAGGATGAAGCGGTCGACGTTGCGTGTGCCCCATTCGATCGCGTCGGCCCCGGCCAGCGGCATGTTGCGCTTCACCAGCGCCAGCATCGGCCGCAGATGCGGCGACCAGCCATAGGGCAGGCCATAGCTGCGGATGAACGGCACGATCGACGCCACCAGCGCCGCCGCCATCGACAGCACATAGCTCATGATGAGCCCGTCGCGCGTCGAATAATAGCTCAAGCCCCACGCCGCGATCGAGATCGTCCACGGCTCGATCACCGCCCGCGCCGTCACCGCCGCCTTGACGTTCAGCCGATAGGCGAGCGCCGCCAGGCTGACGTCGGACCATGCGATGGCGAAGACAATCAACGGCAACAGCCGCTCGAATCCGATCACCCGACTGTTCGGGTACATGATCTGCGGAAACACGAACAGCACCGCACTCGCCGCGACCGACAGGATGAACGCCACCGCCAGCGCGTCCCATACGACATAGGCATGCGGCCGGTCGGTCGACGACAGCGCCTGCGCCAATCCACGCTTCAGCCCCAGCGTCGCGACCAGCGCCGCCAGTTCGACCACCAGCACCGCCAGCGCGAACCGCCCGACGATTTCCGGGCCATAGATACGCCCCGCGATGAACAGGAACGGCAACCGCGCGACCAGCCGCAGGACGAACCCGAACACGTTCGTCCGCCCGCCCTTGGCAAGTGCGGCGATATCGTCGGCAGGCTGGGTCGGCGCGTCGGTCACGCGACGCGCGGGTACTGGATCATCGCGGCGTCATACGCGAGGGCGCCGGCTCCCCATAGCCCCCTGTTGCGCTTTGGGCGCGGGGTGCGGCTTGCGAGCAACGGTTGGACCGGTTGCTTCGTGTCAGAACGGCGGCGGAAATGCTTTCGACACGCTGGCGCGACCCGGCGTCCGCGGATGGACCTGTAATATGACGATCGCTGGCGTCTGCCCTTGCAGCGAAACGGCGAACCCATCGCCCGTCCGCGACATGATCCATGCCCTGCGACCGGCAAGTTCCCGGAGGATGGTCGCCCGCGACCGACAGAACCCTGCATCGCCGGTATCGTCCCGGCAATCGAACGCCACCCGGACGCGGCCGGTTCGGACCCGTTCGAATTGAGCCAGTGCCGCCAACCCCGTCATCTTGTCTATGCCGGGGTTCAGATGAACATAGTCCGTCGTCGGGCATGCCGACGTCGCGGTCAGCGCGACCTCCGTCATGGCGTAGACGGTATCAAGGACGAACGGCCCTCGCCGCTCGAGCGTCGGCGAACGAAAACTGGCCCGCCACCGATGCCGGGCGCAACCGCTACCGTTTCGCACCGGTTGTTCGATCAGGTCGCGGTCGACAAATCCCGGTGGTGCTATATGCCCCGGTTCGACCTTGACGACGGCCGCGATCGGTTCGTGTGTCTTGCCGCCCAAGACCGCCGCCCCCGCTTCCGCCGGCACCATTTGATCGACCGCCGCTACCGTCGGCGCCGTTTGCAGGACCAATGCCAGCGCCAGCATCAATGCGCCGCGCCCCAGCTTGGCCCGGTCCCGATCTCCACCCCCAGCGGCACCGACAGTTGCACGACCGGCTCGGCCGCCGTCTCCATGACTCGCCGGATCACCGGCGTCGCCGCCTCGACCAGCCCCTCGGGCAGTTCGAACACCAGTTCGTCATGCACCTGCAACAGCATCCGCACCTCGTGCAGCCCCGCCTCGGCCAGCGCAGGCCCCATCCGCGCCATCGCTCGCTTGATGATGTCGGCGCTGGTCCCCTGGATCGGTGCGTTGATCGCGGCGCGTTCGGCACCCTGGCGTTCATGCTGCACCTTCGACTTGATGCGCGGGAAATGTGTCTTGCGCCCGAACAGCGTCGTGGTGAAGCCCGTCGTCCTGACACTCTGCGTCGTCTCGGCAATGTAGCGGTTGATGCCGGGGAAGCGGTCGAAATAGCGATCGATCATCGCCTGCGCCTCTTCCGCGCTCACGTCGAGCCGCCCGGCCAGCCCCCAGCGACTGATGCCATACAGGATCGCGAAGTTGATCGTCTTGGCCCGCCCGCGCGTGTCGCGGTTGACCTCCCCGAACAGTTCCTGCGCGGTGATGCTGTGAATGTCGTCGCCGCGCTCGAACGCATCGCGCAGCTGCGGCACGTCGGCGATATGCGCTGCCAGCCGCAATTCGATCTGCGAATAATCGGCCGCCAGGATGACATTGCCCGGCTCCGCCACGAACGCATCGCGAATCTGCCGCCCGACCTCGGTCCGGATCGGAATGTTCTGCAGATTGGGATCGGTCGACGACAGCCGCCCGGTCTGTGCTCCGGTGAGGCTGTACGACGTATGCACCCGCCCGGTCGCGGGGTTGATTTGCGCCTGCAACGCATCGGTATAGGTGTTCTTGAGCTTGGTCAGCTGCCGCCAGTCGAGCACCTTCGCCGCGATCGTCGCACCCGGCGAATCCTTGTCGGCGGCGATCCGCTCCAGTTCGTTGACGTCGGTCGAATAGACGCCCGACTTGCCCTTGCGCCCGCCTTTAATCCCCAAAGTCACGAACAGCACGTCGCCCAATTGCTTCGGGCTGCCGATGGTGAATTTCACGCCGGCCAATTCATGGATTTCGCCTTCGAGCGCGGCGATCCGCGTGGAGAAATCGTCGGACAGCCGCGCCAGCACCTGCGCATCGACCTTGATCCCCGCAATCTCCATATCGGCGATGACGCGGACCAGCGGCCGGTCGACCATCTCATAGACTTTGGTCGCCTGTTCGTACGGCAGGCGCGGCTTGAACCGCCGCCACAGCCGCAGCGTCACATCGGCATCCTCGGCGGCATAGCGGGTCGCGGTCTTCAGATCGATCTCGCCGAACCCGACCTGCTTCTTCCCGGTCCCCACCACATCCTTGTACGCGATGCAGCTATGCTGGAGATGCGTCGCCGCCAGCTCGTCCATGCCGTGCCCGTGCAAGCCCGCGTCGAGGTCGAAGCTCATCACGATCGTGTCGTCATAGGGCGCGACGTCGACCCCCGCGCGCGACAGGACGATCATGTCGTACTTCAGATTATGCCCGATCTTCAGGACGCTCGGGTCCTCGAACAGCGGCTTCAACGTCGCCAGCACCGCCTCGCGCGACAATTGCTCGGGGCGCTCGGCGAACATGTCGGTCCCGCCATGGCCGATCGGCACATAGCAGGCGAGGTTCGGATGCAGCGCCATGCTGACCCCGACCAGTTCGGCGCGCGTCGCGTCCAGTCCGGTCGTCTCGGTATCGATCGCGACCCAGCCCTGGTGCCGCGCCACCTGTACCCAGCGGTCGAGCGCCTCCTGCGTCACCACCGTTTCGTAGGAATCATGGTCGCACGACGGCTCGTCCTCCTCGCCGACCGGCGCCGCCGCTGGCGCGACCGGTTCGTCGGCAACCGTCGACAGCTTGGTCAGCAGCGTGCGGAAGCCGTGATGTTCAAGAAAGGCGCGAAGCGGCGCTTCCGGTATCCCCTGCATCGCCAACGCATCGAGCGGTTCGGGCAACCCGCCATCGCATTTCAGCGTCACCAGCACCTTGGACAGCCGCGCATTGTCGGCATGTTCGATCAGATTGTCGCGCAGCTTGCCCTTCTTCATGTCCGGCGCGGCGGCGAGCACGGCTTCGAGGTCGCCATGTTCGGCGATCAGCTTCGCGGCGGTCTTCGGCCCCACCCCCGGCACGCCCGGCACATTGTCGACGCTGTCCCCCATCAACGCCAGCACGTCGCCAAGCTGCTCGGGTCCCACCCCGAACTTCTCGCGCACATGGTCGGGGCCGAGCGTGCGGTTGTTCATCGTGTCGAGCATGTCAACCGACGGATCGGTCATCAGCTGCATCAGATCCTTGTCGGAACTGACGATCGTCACCGCCCAGCCCTGCGCCAGCGCCGCCTGCGTATAACAGGCGATGATGTCGTCGGCCTCCAGCCCCTCTTCCTCGATGCACGGGATCGAGAAGGCACGCGTCGCATCGCGGATCATCGGGAACTGCGGCACCAGATCCTCGGGCGGCGGCGGCCGGTGCGCCTTGTATTGGTCGTACAGGTCGTTGCGGAACGTCTTCGACGATTTGTCGAGGATCACCGCCATATGCGTCGGCCCGTCCGCCTTGTGCAGCGCATCCGCCAGCCGCCACAACATCGTCGTATAGCCATAAACCGCCCCCACCGGCTCGCCATGCTGGTTGGTCAGCGGCGGCAGCCGGTGATAGGCGCGAAAGATATAGCCGGAGCCGTCGACAAGATAGAGATGAGGCATGGGGCGGAGATAGCAGCGCCCGTGCCCCGGTGCGAGGGGGTGCGCCGTCCGAAATTCGGCCGCCAAAGCATCCGGTTGCAAATCGGCATGTTTGCGCTACCATTGCCACTGACCGGGAAAAACCGGCAGTTTTGGGAGGATGATGATGGCGACGACCACCCGGCGTGGCGCAATGGTGCTTGCCCTTGGCGCAGCGGTTTCGGCCTGTGGCGGATCGAGCGGTTCCGGCGGGTCCGTGACCCCCGCGCCGACACCGACACCGTCTCCCACCCCGACACCCACGCCTACGCCTACGCCGACCCCTTCGCCCAGCCCGACCGCCGGCATCGCCACGGTCGCCGCCTCCCGCAACATGCGGTTCGGCTCCGCCTTCGCCTTCAGCACCGGGACCGACGCGGCATCCTTCACCAATCCGGACTATGCCGCGCTGCTTCGACAGGATTGCAACATCCTCGTCCCCGAAAACGAGTTGAAGTGGGAGGCGATCCGCCCCAGTTCGACGACCTACGACTTCACCCGCATCGACGCGATGCTCGCCTCCGCCCAAAGCGCGGGCATCCCGGTCCGTGGCCACACCCTGCTATGGTATCTGCAAGAGCGCTTCCCCGGCTGGCTGCGCAACTACGACTTCGGTAGCGATCCCAAGGCGGAGGCAAGCCGCCTGGTCCGCGAGCATATCCAGACCGTTACCCGCCGCTTCGCCGGCCGTATCCAGAGCTGGGACGTCGTCAACGAAGCGATCGTGCCCAGCACCGGTGCGTTGCGCACCAACGCGCTCGCCACTGCGGTCGGCAACGACACCACGTTGCTCGACCTTGCCTTCATTACCGCGCGGCAGGAACTGCCGACAGCCGAACTGGTCTATAACGACTATATGGACGCCGGCATGCCCAACCACCGGCAGGGCGTGCTGAACCTGCTGAAAGGGTTTAAGGATCGCGGCGTGCCGGTCGACACGCTCGGCATCCAGTCGCATCTCGGCTTCTACTCGCCCGACAGCGCGCGTTCCATTGCCGACTATAACGTCAACAACATGAAGCCTTTCCTCGATCAGGTCGTGGCGATGGGCTATAAATTGAAAGTCACCGAACTCGACGTCAACGACACCCAGCGCGAAGGATCGATCGATCAGCGCGACGCCGATTCCGCGCTGCTGGTCCGTGCCTATCTCGACCTGTTGATGAGCTATCCACAGATGAACGAAGTACTTACCTGGGGACTGGTCGACAAATATAGCTGGTTGCAGTCGAGCGAATTCGGCACCCGCCGCGATGGCCTGCCCAAACGCCCGCTGCCCTATGCCAGCGACTATCGCGCCAAGCCGATGCGACAGGCGATCGTCGACGCCTTCACCGCGACGACGCGGCGGACCTGACCACGATTGACAGGTCTGCGGCGGTGTGAAGAATAGGGGGACGGGCCATCGCGGACGCCCGTTCAGACGGGCTCGTCCAAGTTCCGCTCCACCGGCCGCGTTCGCGCGGTCTTGGGAGCGTTCGTTCATGGAAGTCACCGCATCGTCGCGTCCGCCCGCCATCGGGTTGATCCCGCTTTTCCTCAAGTTCCTGCGCTTCGGCTGCCTCGCCTTTGGCGGGCCGGTCGCGCAGATCGCGATGCTGCGGCAGGCGCTGGTCGAGGAGGAAGGCTGGATTGACAAGCGGCGGTTCAATCGGCTGCTCGCGGTGTTGCAGGTCCTGCCCGGGCCCGAGGCGCACGAACTCTGCGTCCATTTCGGCGTGCTGGCGCGCGGTCGGATCGGCGGGTTGCTTGCCGGCCTCGGGTTCATGTTGCCGGGCTTCTGCCTGATGCTGCTGGTCGGGTGGCTGTACGTGCGCGTCGTACAGGGCAGCGTCGCGCTGGGTGGCGTGCTGCTCGGCGTTCAGGTCGCGATCCTCGCCGTGATCCTACGCGCGGTGGTGCGGATCGGGCAGCATGTGATCGAGGACCGGTTGCTGGGGCTGATCGCGGTCGTCGCCGCCGCCGCGACGCTGGCCGGCGTGCCGTTCTGGATTCCCCTGCTGGTCGGCGGGGTCTATGCGGCGAAGGCCCGGCCGGTACTGGCAGCGGCGATCGCCGTGGCGGGCGTCGTCGCCGCGATCGGCGCGCTGCACATCGCCGCCCCCGCCCCGGCCGGATCGGTCGCGCAGCCGCTGACGATTTTCGCGTTGTTCGTGGCAGGGTTGAAGGGTGGACTGCTGACGTTCGGCGGCGCCTATACCGCCATCCCCTATGTCCGTGCCGATACCGTCGGGCGCGGCTGGATCGGCGATGCGGCGTTCCTCGACGGGGTCGCCTTCGCCAATGTCATCCCCGCGCCGCTGGTGATCTTCGCGACCTTTGTCGGCTATGTCGCCGGGGGGCTGGCCGGCGCGCTGGCGATTACGCTCGGCATGTTCCTGCCTGCCTTCGCCTTCTCGCTGATCTTCTTCGAACGGCTGGAGGGGATCGTCGACGCCCCGTCGCTGCGCCACGCGCTGACCGGAGTCGCCGCAGCCGTGGTCGGGATCATCGCCGCGACCTTCGTGCAACTGGCGCTGGTGACCGCCGCGCGGGTCGAGGCGGTCGCGATCGGCGCAGCCCTGTTCACGGTAGCGCTGGCCATGGCGTGGCGCCTGAAGGGCGGCTGGGTCACGCCGCTGACCGTCGCGGTCGGAGGGGTGGCAGGCTGGCTGCTGCTATGACGTCCTCACCGCGCAAGTAACCTCGCGCAATGCGTCAGTAAATGCTATCATGCATCCGCTTCGTTCATCGGGGGGTGACACATGGCAACCTTGGCAAAAGCGTCGACGGCAAGAACACGCGAGCATCGGTTCTTCCTGCTGTCAGCGATTGCGATGGCAATGGTCGACATTGCCGGCTTTTCACTGAATTTCGCGACCGGCCGATCCAGCCTGTCGCTACCGCTCGTCTATCATCTGCACGGCACGGTCTTTCTCAGCTGGATCATCCTGTACGTCGCGCAGAACGTCCTGATCTATGGCGGTGCCGTGCGCGGTCACCGGCAACTCGGCTGGCTGGCGCTGGCGTTACTGCCCCTCATGGCAGTGCTCGGCATCGGCATCACGATCCTGTCGGCCCGGCACCATGGCGGGCCGCCGATCCTCGACCTGAATTCCTTCCTGATCGGCAACCCGGTCGGCATCCTCTATTTCGTTACGATCAGCAGCGTGGCCATCGCCCTGCGCCGGCGCACCGATTGGCATCGCCGGCTGACGTTCTGTGGCATGGCGGCGCTGACCGGTCCCGGCTTCGGGCGGTTGCTGCCGATGCCGTTCCTCATCCCGTGGGGCTGGTGGGCCGCCGCGCTGATCGCGCCGTCGATCTTTCCGGTGATCGCGATGGTCGTCGAGCGCCGCCGGACCGGCCGGGTCCATCCGGCGTGGATCCGGGGTTGGGGCGCGTTCGTCGCGTCGTTCCTGCTTGCGGAGGCGTTTGCGTTCAGCACGTGGGGCATCGCGCTTACCCATGCGGTGGTTGCCGGTACGCCCGGCGCGGCGCGGCCGATGGCGGCGTTCTTTCCGGGATAGCAAACGGCCCCGGAATCGCTTTCGGGGCCGTTCTTTTTATCGCCCGACGTGGCGAAGCCACGTCGTCTGTCCTTGCCGATAGCAAGGCCGGCTGGGCGGACCTCGTGCGGCTCGGCGTAGCTGGCGCTACGCCTTGCCCGGTCCGCCTTACGCTGCGGCCTTCGCCCGGCTCGCCTTCTTCCGCTCGTGCGGGTCCAGATGGCGCTTGCGCAGACGGATGTTCTTCGGCGTCACCTCGACCATCTCATCATCGTCGATATAGGCGATCGCCTGTTCCAGCGTCATCTTCTTCGGCGGGGTGAGGCGGATCGCATCGTCCTTGCCGCCCGACGCGCGGAAGTTGGTCAGCTGCTTCGCCTTCATCGGATTGACCTCGAGGTCGTCCGTCTTGGCGTTCTCGCCGATGATCATGCCTTCATACAGCGCTTCGCCATGGCCCACGAACAGGATGCCGCGCTCCTCGAGCGGACCCAGCGCATAGCCCTGCGCTTCGCCGGCGCCGTTCGAGATCAGCACGCCGTTCTTGCGGCCTTCGATCTGGCCCTTGTGCGGACCGTATTTTTCGAACAGCCGGTTCATGATGCCGGTGCCGCGCGTGTCCGACAGGAATTCGCCGTGATAGCCGATCATGCCGCGCGACGGCGCGGAGAAGGTGATGCGCGTCTTGCCACCGCCCGACGGGCGCATGTCGGTCATCTCGGCCTTGCGCAGGTTCATCTTCTCGACGACCGTGCCCGAATATTCCTCGTCCACGTCGATGATGACGGTTTCGTACGGCTCGGTCTTGTTGCCGTTCTCGTCGGTCCCGAACAGCACGCGCGGGCGGCTGATGCCCAGCTCGAAGCCTTCGCGACGCATCGTTTCGATCAGCACGCCCAGCTGCAATTCGCCGCGACCCGCGACTTCGTAGCTGTCGCGATCGGCAGCTTCCGTGACCTTCACGGCGACGTTCGATTCGGCTTCGCGGAACAGGCGGTCGCGGATCATGCGCGACGTCACCTTGGTGCCCTCACGCCCCGCCATCGGCGAATCGTTGACGGCGAAACGCATCGACAGCGTCGGCGGATCGATCGGCTGCGCATGCAGCGGCTCGGTGACCTGCGGATCGGCGATCGTGTTCGACACGGTGGCGACGGTCAGGCCGGCGAGGCTGATGATGTCGCCTGCCTTGGCTTCGTCGACCGGCACGCGGTCGAGGCCGCGGAACGACAGGATCTTCGACGCGCGGCCGGTTTCGACGACATTGCCGTCATTGTCGAGCGCGTGGATCGGCTGGTTCAGCTTCACCGTGCCCGAATTGACGCGCCCGGTCAGGATACGGCCGAGGAAGTTGTCGCGGTCGAGCAGCGTGACGAGGAAGGTGAACGGAACGTCCTCCACTTCCACCTTCGGCGCCGGAACGTGCGAAACGATCGTCTCGAACATCGGGATCAGCGTGCCTTCGCGCGCGTCCATGTCGGTCGAGGCATAGCCGTTGCGGCCCGAGGCATAGAGCACCGGGAAATCAAGCTGTTCGTCATTGGCGTCGAGCGACACGAACAGGTCGAACACTTCGTCCAGCACTTCCTGGATGCGCGCGTCGCTGCGGTCGACCTTGTTGACGACGACGATCGGCTTCAGGCCCAGCGCCAGCGCCTTGCCGGTCACGAACTTCGTCTGCGGCATCGCGCCTTCCGACGAATCGACCAGCAGGACGACGCCGTCGACCATCGACAGGATGCGCTCCACCTCGCCGCCGAAATCGGCGTGGCCGGGGGTGTCGACGATGTTGATGCGGATCGATTCATCGCTGCCCGGCGGGGTCCAGTCGACCGAGGTCGGCTTGGCGAGGATCGTGATCCCGCGCTCCTTTTCGAGGTCGTTCGAATCCATCGCGCGTTCCTCGACGCGCTGATTGTCGCGGAACGTGCCGGACTGACGGAACAACTGATCGACGAGCGTGGTTTTGCCGTGATCGACGTGGGCGATGATCGCCACGTTGCGAAGGCTCATGGTATTTCCTGGATCATGCGGGAGTGCAATTGGCCGCGCGCTTAGCGTATTTCGCGCCAAACCGGAAGTCCCCTCCTTGCTGCGTTGCGGCATGAGGGAAGAAGAAGTTTGGTTCACGCGAAGGCGCAAAGGCGCGGAGGGGCTGCGCCAGCCCCGACCTCATTCGCGCCAGCGGCCTCATTCCCATCGGTTCAGCGAACGAAGGTGTCTCCCGGTCGCGAGCGCTCTCCCGGTGCGAACCATCTTCGCGTCTCCGCGCCTTCGCGTGAACCAACCTTCTTCCTTCTACTCCATCCCGACCTTGCGCCCCCAGCGTGTATTACATAAATAGCACAGTTGAACGATACCGCGTTCGCATGGCATCAACCGGCGGACGACGTGGAGGATTTATGGCGACGCAGACGACCGACGAACCCGCGCTGGTGCTGACCCCGCCCGATCCGGTGCCGACCGTACCGGCGGCAAAGGCGGCCGGGCTGGTACCGGTCGACGACGTCAAGAAGACCGAACTGCAGACCCGCGTCGACGACTTCATCGAGCAACTGGTCGCACAGGACGTCAATTCGCCCGAATTCGGCAAGCGCGTCGATGCGATCAGCAACCTCGGCGCGCGCGAGATCCGCGAGGCGGCCGGCCAGTCGAACCGTTTCCTCGACCGCCCGGTCCGCGCGATGGATCAGGAATCGGGCGTTGGCGCCGATCTCGCGCAACTGCGCCGCACGATCGAGGATCTCGATCCCGGCCGGCAGGGCAATCTGCTCGAACCCAAGAAGTTGTTCGGCATGATCCCGTTCGGCAGCAAGGTCCGCGACTATTTCGACGGATACAAGTCGGCGCAGAGCCATATCGCCTCGATCTTGAAACGCCTGCAATCGGGCAAGGACGAGTTGTTGATGGACAATGCCGCCATCGACACCGAACGCGCCAATCTGTGGACCGCGATGGGTCGCCTCGAACAGATGATCTACCTTTCGCGCGAGATGGACGCGAAGCTGGAGGACAAGGCCAACGAGCTGGATCACTCCGATCCGGCCAAGGCCAAGGCGATCCGCGAGACCGCGCTCTTCTATGTCCGCCAGCGCAGCCAGGACCTGCTGACGCAGATGGCGGTGACGGTGCAGGGCTATCTCGCGCTCGATCTGGTCAAGAAGAACAATTTCGAGCTGGTCAAGGGCGTCGACCGCGCCAGCACCACCACCGTCGGCGCGCTGCGCACCGCGGTGACGGTCGCACAAGCGCTGACCAACCAGAAGCTGGTCCTCGAACAGATCACCGCGCTCAACACCACCACCGCCAACATCATCGAATCGACCGGCAAGCTGTTGCGGTCGCAGACCGCTACGATCCACGAACAGGCCGCCGCCTCGACCATCCCGGTCGAAGTGCTTCAGCGCGCGTTCCAGAATGTCTATGACACGATGGACGCGATCGACACCTTCAAGCTGAAGGCGCTCGATTCAATGAAGACCACCATCAATACGCTCGGCAACGAGGTCGAGAAATCGAAGGGCTATATCGCCCGGGCCGAGGGCGCGTCGCAAAATGCCTCGGGTCAGGGCGAGACGTTCAAGCTGGAGGCGATGTAGGCCCATGTCGCGCAGCGACGAGGTATTGGAACGTGCCAGCCTGACGCTGGAGCGCGCGCGCGAACGCCACGGACAGGTCGCGCCGCGCGCGCGGCGCAGGCGTGAGGCGGAGGTCCTGCGGCGCCTCGGTCGCATCGCGCTGGCCGATGGCGCGATCCTCATTGCCGCGCTGGTACTGGGCTGGTTCGTCCCGCTCGGCGTCGCTGGCGCGCTGCTGGTCGTGACGCTGCTGATCGCCGCGACACTGTTCTTCGCCGCCTTGCCGGTCACGCGCCCGGTCGCAATCGAACAACTGGTACAGGCTCCGATCAAGTCGCTGCCGTCGCAGACCGAACGCTGGCTGGCGACGCAGCGCCCCGCTTTGCCGGCCCCCGCCGTCAGCCTCGCCGACGCGATCGGGGTGAAGCTGGACACGCTGTCCGCGCAACTCGCCACGCTTGGCGACGACGAACCGATGGCGGCTTCCGAAGTTCGCAAGCTGGTCGGCGAACAACTCCCCGAACTCATCCGCGGCTATCAACGCGTCCCCGAACCGCTGCGCCGCGTCGAACGCAACGGCCGCACGCCCGACCAGCAGCTGGTCGATGGCCTGCGCATCATCGACGGCGAAATCGCCGCGATGACCCAGCAACTGGCGCAGGGGGACCTCGATAGCCTGGCGACGAGGGAGCGGTATCTGCAGATCAAGTATCAGGGCGAGGAATGACGGTCGCCGGCACGAACCCGATCGTCCATGTTGAAATTCCCGTCGCCCGGCTCGATCGGGCGACGCGGTTCTACGAAGCCGTGTTCGGGTGGCGGTTCGATCCGCCGACGATCGTGCACGGCCATCCGATGGCCTTCCTGCCCCATGCCGACGGGGCAGAAGGCGCCAGTCTCGCGCTGGCGCAAGGCGACGTCTATGTCCCCGCGACCGGCGGTGCGGTCGTCTATTTCCGCGTGACCGACATCGACGCGGTCCTTGCGCGGGCCACGGCACTTGGAAGCGAAATCCTGTTTCCCAGGACCGCGATCGACCCGGACGGATTCGTCGCCGAAATCACCGATAGCGAAGGCAACCGCATCGCGCTCCAGACCATCTGATCCGCCGCAGGATGGCCCCGTCGTGCAATAGGGCACGGAAGACCGTCAAGCGGGAACAGGACAACCCGTTCGGCGTGGCAAGCATCGATCCTGGATGAGCCTTCCGCCCCACTGGTCATTGGCGCGGACGGGAAAGCTCTGCGAAAGTCTCCAATCCGTACCCCGGCGAAGGCCGGAGTACGGGAATTTTGACGTGATCGGGCGACCTTGACAAAGGTCCGGCCTGCGCGGGCCTGACGATTTCCGGCGAAACCATTTTCCTACAACACCGTCGCCGCCTACCCTCCGGGCGGCTCTTTCTCACCGTCGACCCGCCAAGCCTCGCCAGTTGCGAATGCCACGCAAGAACCAGACCGCGCACCAACACCGCCCAAGTGTGAACTTTCTGAACTTCGGCCGATAACCCCTGAATTTTCAGTAGCGCTCGACGTCCCAGTCATGCCGCTGCACCATGACCGACGGCACCGCCCGCCCCTGCGCATCGCGCGACGGCCGGAACCGGAACGCCCGCTCGATCTGGCGGCAGGTCGCGATGTCGATCGCGCGGCTGCCGCTCGACCGGCGGATGCGGCAATCGGTCGCGCGGCCGTTGGGCTCGACCACGTAATCGACCTCGACCGTCCCGACGAACCCGTCCTCTTCAAACTCGCGCGGCAGTTGCGCGCCGCGCAGCGAGCCACCGATCTGCTCGGGCGGCGTGTCTCCGCCGCCGCCGCCATCGCCATCCCCCGCGCCGCCACTGCCAAGGCCATCGCCGACGCCGCCCGCACCCGTCCCCGGCCCGACCCGATCGGTCGCTCCCGACGACGCATCGCTGCCCGGGCCGGCGACCGGCGCGGTGACCACCGGCGGCGGCACCGGCAGCGGCACGACCGGCGGCTTGGCGACGATCTCGGTCGCCTTGGACCGGATATTGGGGGGAGCCGCCCGCCCCTCCGGCCGCCCCTGCCGCACGACCTGCGGCACCGGCGGCGGGGGTGGCGGATCGGGCGGCGGCGGCAGGATGTCGAACGTCGCCAGCGCGCTCTGCGCCGCCCGCGGCACATCGACGCCCAGTCCGACGATCAACGCCCAGCCGAGCAGCACATGCAGCACGATGGTTACCCCCATCGCGCCAATCCGCGTCCGTTCGGGAAGTGCCGCCTGCATCGCCATCGCTCTGCAACAACGCCGATGAATGGCGGCTGATCCGACAGGACCCGTACCGCTCCCCTGCGCCACACACGTCACCCCAGCGCAGGCTGGGGTCTACCGGTTGGCTGGCGGGACAGGAGCCGCCAGAGACCCCGGCCTGCGCCGGGGTGACGTTTTGGCTACGGGATGAGGCGGGTGTATCTCCTATCGCTTCCCCAGCGCCACGATCGCCCGGTCGCGCAGCCGCTCCACCGCCGCGGCGTGGATGCCGGGTGCCGCCGCCATTACCCCGAAGAATTGCGGTCGCGGCTGGTTGAAGCGCAGCTTGCGCCCGATCGCGTCGGTGACGGTCGCCCCCGCCTCGCGCGCCAGCAGGATGCTGGCCGCCACGTCCCACTCATTGCCCCAGCGAATAGTGGCGAGGAAATCCGCCTCGCCCGCCGCGACCATCGCCATGCGCAGCGCGATCGAATTGGGCTTGGCGACCATCAGCAGGTCGCGGTCCGCCTTGGGCAGCGCATCGACCGGCGTCCGGCTGCCGGCAAAGTCGATCCGGTCGCTGACCGCCAGCCGCTGCCCGTTCAGCCACGCCCCGCCCCCTGCCGACGCGGTCCAGCGCTGCCGCCGGACCGGTGCGTCAAGGACGCCCAGCACCGGCTGGCAATCCTCGACCAGCGCCACTGACACCGCCCAGCCATCACGCCGGCGGATATAGTCGCGCGTCCCGTCGATCGGGTCGACGATCCACACCAGCCGCTTCGCCAGCCGCACCGCGTCGTCGGCGGTCTCCTCCGACAGCCACCCCGCTTCCGGTAACAGCGCACTCAACCGGTCGCGCAGTAGTCGGTCGACGGTCAGGTCGACCTCGCACACCGGATTGCCCGGCGCCTTTTCCCATGTTGCGAAATCGCCATGCCAGCGCGCATGCGCCAGCGCCGCCGCCTCGGCGGTGATCGCACTTACCTGTTCGAGCAGCGCAGCGTCAGCCACCCGCCACCGTCATGCCATCGACCCTGAGCGTCGGCACGTTGACGCCCTGCCGATGCTCCAGATCGCCCGCCGCGGTCAGCGACGCGAGCATCGGGCGCAGATTGCCGGCGATGGTGATGCCCGACACCGGTCGCGTCACCTCGCCGCGTTCGATCAGGAAACCCGACGCCCCCCGGCTGTAATCGCCGGTGACCCCGTTCACCCCCTGCCCGATCAGTTCGGTGATCAGCACCCCGGTCTCGATATCCGCGATCAGCGCGTCGCGCGTGCCGCTGCCGCCCGCCAGATGGACGTTGCCGGTCGTCACCCCCGGCGGACCGCTCAATCCGCGCGAGGCATGGCCGGTCGGCTCCAGCCCCAATTGCCGCGCCGATGCGCTGTCGAGCAGCCACGTCTCCAGCACGCCGTGATCGACCAGCGCCATCGGCGACACCGCCAGCCCCTCGCCATCGAACGGCCGCGCGCGCAGGCCATGCGGGCGGTGCGGGTCGTCGATGATCGACAGGTTGGTCGGCAGGATCGCATGGCCCATACAGTCGCGCAGGAAGCTGGTCCCGCGCGCGATCGACGGCCCGGAAATGGCGCCCAGGATATGCCCGATCAGGCTGCCGCCGACGCGCGGATCGAACACCACCGGCATCGCCCCGCCCGCCAGTCCCACCGGGTTGAGGCGCGCAACGACGCGCTCGCCCGCCCGCCGACCGACGCTCTCCGGGTCCTCCAGCATCGCGCGGTGCCGCGCCGAATGATGCGCATGATCGCGCTGCATCCCCGCCCCCTCGCCCGCCAGCACGCTGGCCGAGATGCCGTGGCTGGTCACCGCATAGCCCTGCGCAAAGCCATGGCTGGTGGCGAAGGCGACGACGGCGCGGTTATAGCCGGCCGATCCCCCTTCCGAATTGCTGACGCCCGGCACGGCGCGCGCCGCATCCTCGACCGCCAGCGCCGCCTCGCGCAGCGCCTGTGGCGGCACGGCGCCACCGTCGTCGAGGTC
This sequence comes from Sphingomonas lacusdianchii, assembly GCF_022664395.1. Taxonomy (GTDB): domain Bacteria; phylum Pseudomonadota; class Alphaproteobacteria; order Sphingomonadales; family Sphingomonadaceae; genus Sphingomonas; species Sphingomonas lacusdianchii. The sequence goes on from NZ_JAKRET010000003.1 coordinate 276,445, forward strand.
GAGCAGCGGCGGCGCGCCGTGCAGCAGCCGCTCGGCCGGGGCGAGGCCCGCCCAGCGATCCTCGGGCGCGGCGCGCGCCATCGCCACCACCCGCTCGGCCAGCGCATCCAGCCCGGCATCGGACAGGTCGGACGTCGACACGCTCGCCGATCGCTTGCCCACGAACACCCGCAGACCCAGCTCGCTGCCCTCCGACCGGCCGACATCCTCCAGCTGTCCCAGCCGCACCGACACCGACAAGGCGGTATCGGCGACGAGGATCGCATCGGCGGCATCCGCGCCGTGCCGCTTGGCAAGGTCCATGGCGGCATGGGCACGATCGACGGCTTGGGACGGGGTCAGCATGGTCGGCAGATGGGAAGCCGAAGCGGCGACGGCAACGCTCATGCCGCCTGCCCCACCACCAGCAGGCCAAGGAAGATCAGCAACCCGGCATCGCGGTTCGACCGGAAGCGGCGCAACGTGTTCGCACCCTCTGCGGGCTTCAGCGTCGCAACCTGCCAAACCAGATGCAGTGCGCCGGGCAGCAACGCGGCCAGCGCCAGCGGCGTCGGAAACACCCGCCACACCGCTCCGGCCCAGCAGGCGATGGCGACGGCATAGAGCAACGTCACGCCCGGCCGCACCTTACTGCCCATCGCCCGTGCCGAGGACCGCACCCCGACCATCGCGTCATCCTCGATATCCTGACACGCATAGATGGTGTCGTAGCCGATCACCCACGCGATCGACCCGGCGTAGAGCAACGCCAATGGCAGCCAGTCGTCGTTCCCCATCTGCGCCCAAGCGACCGGCGCCGCCCACGAGAACACCATGCCCAGCCACGCCTGCGGCCACCAGGTGATGCGCTTCATGAATGGATAGGCGGCGACCAGCATGAGGCTGGCCAGCGCCACGATCGCCGCGGTGAAGTTCAGTTGCAGCAACACCACCAACCCGATCAGGCTGAGGAACACCAGCCAGACCCACGCCGCCTTCACCGACACCGCGCCGCTCGCCAACGGCCGATTGGCGGTCCGCGCCACCTGCCGGTCGAGATCGCGGTCGACGATGTCGTTATAGACGCATCCCGCGCCGCGCATCGCAATGCTGCCGATCAAGAACCATAGCAGCATGTCCCACTGCTCGATCGTGCGTCCCGACAGCGCCATCGCCCAGGCCCCCGGCCAATAGAGCAGCCACCAGCCAATCGGCCGGTCGAACCGTGCCAGCAGCGCGAACGGCCGTGCCGCCCGTGGCAGGATGGCGATCAGCCCGCGATGTTCGGTATCGGCAACCTGTTCGGACGCGGCGGCAGGACTTGGGGACGACATGCCCCCTGCTGCCACGGCTGCGCCCGAAGCGACAGGGGGAATGCGCCGCGACGAACCGCCCGTAAGGTAAGACCACTCGCGAAAACTGACGCAAGTTACGGAAATAAAGCCAAATTCCGCGCGACCTTCTGCATCGCCGACCCGTTGCAGCCCGACTGGTCTCCAGCGGAGTGTCCCCGATGTACTATCACGACAAACGGCTTCAGTACCCCGTCACGGTCGAGCGCCCCGATCCGGCCTTCGCGCGGATGCTGCAACAGGCGATTGGCGGCGTCGAAGGCGAGATCCGCGTCTGCATGCAATATTTCTTCCAGGCATGGGGCAATCGCGCGCCGACCACTAAATATCGCGACATGCTCCTGCACACCGCGACCGAAGAGATCGGCCATATCGAGATGCTGGCGACCGCCGTCGCGCTCAACCTCGAAACCGCCCCCGCCTCGCTGCAGGAGGAGGGCGCCAGCGACGGCATCGTCGGCGCGGTGATGGGCGGCCATAGCGCGAAGGCGTCGATCGAAGGACTGATCCACAAGAACCTGCTGTCGAGTGGACTTGCGGCAATGCCGATCGATTCCGACGGCGTGCCGTTCAACATGAGCCACATCTATGCCAGCGGCAACGTCGCCGCCGACATGTATTGCAACGTCGCGGCGGAGAGCACCGGGCGCGTGCTGGCGGTTCGCCTGTTCAACGCCGCCCGCGACGACGGCATGAAGCGGATGCTGCATTACATGATCGCCCGCGACACCATGCACCAGCAGCAGTGGCTGGCGGTGGTCGAGGAACTGGGCGGGGCCGCCGCCAACCTGCCGATCCCCAACAGCTTCCCGCAGGAAATGGAGGATCAGGCCAACAACTATAATTTCTACGCGACGTCGGTCGACGGCACCTTCCCCGAAGGTCGCTGGACCGATGGCCCCAGCGTCGACGGTCGCGGCGAGTTCACCGTGTTCCAGAACAAGCCATTGGGCGAGGAACCCGTCCTCGGTCCGGCCCGCCCTGACAGCGGCGCGCAGGACAAGCAGATCGGCTAAACCGGCAATCCCCGCCGTCCCGTCCTGCGGGGCGGCGGGTCGCAATCGCTCAGCGCGCCTTGGCCTGCTTCGCATAATGATGGTGCATGGCGACGCAGCCCGCCGCCGCGCCCAGCAGCCCATGCCCCTTGCCGACGAAATGGCCGGCGACCGCGCCGGCAGCGGCACCGCGTACGCAGCCCTTGGCGAATGCCGGTTGCGCCGCCAGCATCGCCAGCGGCAGGACGATCAGCGAAACCGAACGCATGTCGAACCTCCTTCGGACACCATGTCCGATGCCGGATACAGTGCCCGAAACGACGGATTTGTTGCGTTAAACCTTCGTCATGCCGCGGTCACGAACCGGTCGCGCGCGCGGCCGATCACGGCTACAGACGGCGCATGGACCTTGACCAGTTGCTCAGCCATTATTTCGGATCGACCGACCCCGAAACCGCCGATCCGGCGACGATCGCCGCCGCCCGCGAACGCATGGGCATCGACTTCGGGGTCGAGCGCGATCCGTCGCGCCGCTTCGCGCTGTGGACGCTGATGGACGCGCTTGGCTTCGCCCCGGCCCCCGCCGAAGCGTTCGAGAAGGAACCGGCGCTGCGCGCGGCGGCCGATCGCTATCTCGATGCCGCCTACCGCATCGAACGCGACGCGGAAACGCCGTGATGCCATGGGTGATGCTGACCGTCGCCGGACTGCTGGAGATCGTCTGGGCCTATTACATGAAGCTGTCCGACGGCTTTTCGAAACCGCTGCCGACCATCGCCACCTTCGTCACGATGTTTCTGAGCTTCGGGCTGCTCTCACTCGCGATGAAGCAATTGCCGCTCGGCACCAGCTACATGGTATGGACCGGTATCGGCGCGCTCGGCGCGTTCGTGGTCGGCATCGTCCTGCTCGGCGAAGCGGTGACGCCGCTGCGCCTGACCGCGGCGGCGATGCTGCTCGGCGGGCTGGTGCTGATGAAGCTGGCGTCCTAACCGGCGTCCATGCCCGCTACCCCCGCTTGGCCGCCCGATTCGTCGCCCCGCCTGTTCGTCGATCAGCCGCTCGGTCAGGGCGCACAGATCCGCCTCGACGGCGCGCAGGCGCATTATCTGCTGTCGGTGATGCGCATGAAGGACGGCGACACCGTCCGCCTGTTCGACGACCGGACCGGCGAATGGCGCGGTGTCGCGACACAGGTCCGCAAGCGCGACCTGATCCTCGACGTGACCGACCATCTGCGCGACCGCGAGATCGTACCCGACCTCTGGCTGTGCATCGCCCCGACCAAGAAGGGCCGCATCGACTGGGTGATCGAAAAGGCGTGCGAGCTGGGTGTCGACCGCATTCTGTCGGTGCTGACCCGCCGCACCGTCGTCGATCGCCTGAACCTCGATCGCCTGCGCGCGCACGCGGTCGAGGCGGCCGAGCAGTGCGGCCGCACCGCGCTTCCCGAACTCGCCGAACCGGTCAAGCTGACGGCGTTGCTGCGCGACTGGCCCGAGACCCGCACGCTGTTCTTCGCCGACGAAACCGGCGGCGTGCCCGCCGTCGGGGCGATGCGTGCTCATCCCGGCCCCGCCGCGATCCTGATCGGCCCCGAAGGCGGATTCGACCCCGAGGAACGCGACGCGGTCCGCGCCCTGCCCCAGGCGGTCGGCATCGCGCTCGGCCCCCGCATCCTGCGCGCGGAGACGGCGGCGGCGGCGGCGACCGCCTTGTGGATGGCGGCGGCCGGCGACTGGTAGCGGCGCTATACCCATATCAACGACAGCCCCCTAGCGTCGCCCCTCCGCCCCGTTTATGGGCGCGACCATGAGCACGAAGACCGTTTCGGACAGCAACGCAGCGGCCATCGAGGACCGCTCGCAACTGATCGCCTATTTTGCGGGGGGCGAGAAGCCGGCGGAGCGCTGGCGGATCGGTACCGAGCACGAGAAATTCGTCTACCGCACCCGCGATCACGCGGCGCCGTCCTATGACGAACCGGGCGGCATCCGCGACCTGCTCGCCGGCCTCGAACGCTTCGGCTGGCGCCCGGTCGAAGAGGGCGGCAAGGTCATCGCGCTGACCGGCAAGGACGGATCGGTCAGCCTCGAACCTGCCGGGCAGTTCGAACTGTCGGGCGCGCCGCTCGAAAACCTGCACCAGACCTGTGCCGAAACCGGTCGCCATCTCGATCAGGTGAAGGCGGTCGGCGACGAACTCGGCCTCGGCTTCCTTGGTCTCGGCATGTGGCCCGACAAGCGGCGCGACGAACTGCCGATCATGCCCAAGGGCCGCTATGGCATCATGCTTAACCATATGCCGCGCGTCGGCACCATGGGCCTCGACATGATGCTGCGTACCTGCACCATCCAGGTCAACCTCGACTATGCGAGCGAGGCGGACATGGTGCAGAAATTCCGCGTCGGCCTCGCGCTGCAGCCGCTCGCGACCGCGCTGTTCGCCAATTCGCCTTTTACGGAAGGGCTGCCCAACGGCCAGCTTTCCTATCGCTCGCACATCTGGTCCGACACCGATCCGGCACGCACCGGCATGCTGCCCTTCGTGTTCGAGGACGGGTTCGGCTATGAACGCTATGCCGACTATGCGCTCGATGTGCCGATGTACTTCGTCTATCGCGACGGTCGCTATATCGACGCCGCCGGCCTGTCGTTCCGCGACTTCCTGAAGGGCGAACTGGCGGTCCTGCCGGGCGAGAAGCCGACGATGGACGACTGGGCCGACCATCTCTCCACCGCTTTCCCCGAAGTGCGGCTCAAGACCTTTCTTGAAATGCGCGGTGCCGATGGTGGTCCATGGGGGCGCATCTGCGCGCTGCCCGCCTTCTGGGTGGGGCTGCTCTACGACCAGGGCGCGCTCGACGCGGCATGGAATCTGGTCAAGGGCTGGTCGATCGACGACCGGCAGGCGCTGCGCGACGCGGTCCCGGCGCTCGGTCTCGACGCGCCGCTGCCCGGCGGCGGTCGCCTGCGCGACGTCGCGGGCGAGGTGCTCGACATCGCCGGACGCGGCCTCTCCGCCCGCCGCCGCCTCGGCCCGTCGGGCGAGGACGAAAGTGGCTTCCTCGAACCGCTGCGCGAGGTCGTCCGGTCGGGCAAGGTCCCGGCACAGGTGCTGCTCGACAGGTTCGCCGGCGAATGGGCCGGCGACCTGACGAACGTCTACGACGAATACAGCTTCTGATATTTGGTTAATCCGGATGACGATTTTCCGTATTCATCGAACTGCAATCGGTTTCACGCGTAACTGTCACTGACGACGCATAGGCGATCCCGGCCCGCGTTTCCGCGGTTCCGGGAGGGAATTTGATGTTGTCCGTTACCTTGCAGGTGCGCCGTCGCGCGCGCCTGTTGCTTGCATCCTCGCTTGCGTCGCTGATCCTCGTCGCCCCTGCGGCGGCGCAGCAGATCGCGCCGCAGCCTGCTGCCGACGCCTCGACCGAGACGAACGATCAAGGCGATGCCACCGTCGTCGTGACCGGCAAGCGCACCACCCGCTCGGCCGTCGTCCTCGAAGCTGCCGAAATCCAGAAGGTCCTGCCCGGCGTCAACCCGGTCAAGGCGATCCAGACGCTGCCCGGCGTGCAGTTCGAAACCGCCGATCCATGGGGTAACAACGAACAGAATATCGCGCTGTTCGTCCACGGCTTCAACCAGAACCAGCTGGGCTTCACCCTCGACGGCGTGCCGCTCGGCGACCAGTCCTATGGCAATTTCAACAGCCTGTCGCCGCAGCGCGCGGTCATCAGCGAAAATGTCGCGCGCGTCCGCCTGACCGCCGGTGCCGCCGACCTCGCCACCGCATCGGCCAGCAATCTGGGCGGCGGTCTGGAAACCTATACCAGCGATCCGGCAGCGGAAATGGGCGGCCGTTTCGGCCAGACCTTCGGCAGCTACGACGCCAGCCGCAGCTATCTGCGCCTCGACACCGGCCGTTTCGATGCGCTGGGCGGCAGCAACGCGCTCTACATCTCGGGCGTCCGCCAGAACGCCCGCGCATGGGAATTCGACGCCCGGCAAAAGGGGTGGCAGGCCAACGCCAAGTTCGTCCACACCACGCCGACCACCACGCTGACCGGCTATTTCGCCTATAGCCAGAAGGACGAACCGAACCAGGATTCGGTCGCGCGCAACACCGGCAGCTTCGAACCCTATTACCGCACCGTCCTCTATCCCGACTGGCAGCGGGCGCTCGCCTATCTCGATGCGAACGGTGCGCCGCCGTCGAACAACCCGGCCAACTACACCAACTATTATGGCGACGCGCAGCGTACCGACTATCTCGCCTATCTGAAGCTCGAACAGAAGCTCGGCGACGGCGTCGTCTTCAAGCTCCAGCCCTATTACCATCATGACGATGGTCAGGGGCAGATCGTCGGTCCGATCTCGGTCGCGGGCCTGCCGGGGCTGTTCCGCATCTATTATCCCGGTCAGAATCTGAAGCAGGTCTTCGGCAATTCGGGCTATGCGCTGCGCACCACCGAATATGGCATCAGCCGCGTCGGTTCGCTGGCGGCGGTGACCGTCACCAGCGGCGACCACGTCTTCGACATCGGCGGCTGGTACGAACATAACCGCAATACCATCTTCCGCCGCTGGTATGCGGTCCCGGTCGGCAGCCCACCCTCGCCCTATGAATATGCCGACCCGGCGCTGCGCCGGCTGACCCAATATGCCAGCGTCACCGAATATGATCTGGTCCAGCTGCACGTGCAGGACCGGTGGCAGGTGACCCCGGCCCTGGCGATCGAGGGCGGCTTCAAATCCAGCCTGCAATTTGCCGAAGGCCGCATTCCGGTCCAGCCGCTGCCGGGCGCCTTGCCCGGCTCGTCGACCGGCTTTCCGCAGGGACAGCTCGACACCCGCAAATGGTTCCTGCCCGCGATCGGCGCGGTATGGGACGTGACGCCCAGCGACCAGATTTTCGGCCATATCCAGAAGAATGTGCGCCAGTTCCAGGCGTCGGTCGCCGCCGGCCTGTCGCCCTTCGCCGTCGGCAGCCAGCAGGCGTTCGACCAGATCAAGGCGAACACCCAGCCCGAATCGTCATGGACCTACGAAGCCGGCATCCGCTCGCGCCACAATGTCGATCTCGGCCCGATCACCGCGATTGAGGGACAACTCAGCGCCTATCACGTCGATTTCAGCAACCGCCTGCTGCAGATCAGCGCGACGCCGGTCATCGCCTCGGTCATCGGCGGCGTGTCGATCCTGCAGAATGTCGGCGGCGTAACCACCAACGGCATCGATGCCGCGGCGACGTTGCGCTTCGGGCCGGGCTTCTCGATCTACAATGCGCTGTCGTACAACCGGTCGCGCTACGACGACGACTATGTCAGCGGCACCACGACCATCGCGACGGCGGGCAAGGACGTGCCGAACGTCGCGCGCTGGCTGAACAAGACCGTCGTCACCGCCGCGTCGGGACCGTTCGAGGTGCAGGCGATCGGCGATTTCGTCGGCCGCCGCTTCGCGACCTATACCAACGACCAGTCGGTACCGGGCCGCTATCTCGTCAGCCTGCAGGCCAGCTACACGCTGCCCGAGACCCTCGGGCTGGGCCTGCGCAACCCACGCCTGTCGGTTAACATCACCAATTTGACCGATCGCAAGGGCGTCTACGAGATCATCGTCGGTGCCGCCGCGCGGACCTTCAACACCTATGCGCAGCCGCCGCGCATGGCGTTCTTCACCCTGTCGGGCGGGTTCTGATCGGGTCGGGCGGGGGCGTCACGCCCCCCGCCCGATCCCAAGTCGGGCAAGGGCGCGCGGGATGGCGCCATGGCGCGTCATCCAGCCGCTATAGGCGCGATAGACCGGGTCGGCACCCAGATGCCGTTCCTCGGTCTTCGCCCGCCAGTAATAGACGCCGCTGACCGCCGCCATGATCGCGGTGTTGCGCGCCGCCTCGGTCCAGCTGTCTGCCGTCGTCAGCACGGGGATCGTCGAAATCCACCAGAACAGGTTCTTCGACAGATAGGCCGGATGCCGGCTGAATGCGTACGGTCCATGGGTCAGGATGCCGCGGTGCGTCAGGTTCGAAAAGCGCAGGCCGAACGCCATTGTCGCCCAGGCATAGATGGCGGTCAGCGCGACCAGCACCGCGCCAACGATCCACAGCAGCACCGGCTGGCCGGCGAACCAGTACGTCCAGTCCGCCGTCCCCGGATGGTAATCGAGCGGCCCGCCATCGGCCATCAGGATGAACGGCGGATAGCAAATCAGCGCCGCCGCCCAGCCGGCGGCATAGGGCGTGGCGGTGCGGATATGGCTGTCGAGCGGCCGCATCGCGAGGATATAGCCGGCGGTCGCGAACGCCACGTCGATTACGAACATGAAGGTGATGAGCCAGTTGGCCAGCGGCACCGGCCCGGTCAGGATGTCGGCGCGCTGGGTGCGAATGAACTCACCGAACCCCGGCGGCACGATGGCGATCATGAAGGCGAGGAAGAACGCCTTCACCGCCCAGCCGCGCAGATGGTTGTAAATGGCCTCCCGGTCGATCGGCTCGGGCAAATGCATCGCCCATGCCCCCAGCGCCCAGCACCCGTCCTTCGGATCGACCAGCCGCCGGTCGATCCACAGCATGTACGGGATCGACAGCAGGAACAGCGGCACCGCCGCCCATTCGAACGCCCACATCGAAAAGGCGAACCCACCCTCCCAGTAAAACCGCCCGGTCGCATAGACGCCCGCGATCGCGCCCCAGGCCAGCCATAGCCCGGCAAGCTTTGTCAGGCTGATCTCCACCGTCTCGCGCCACGGCCGGACGTTGCTCCAGTCGATGCCCGTCGACGGGTTGCGATGCACCTTGTCGACCAGCAGCGACCACAGCACCATCGGGACGGCACAGGCGGCGACGTTGACCAGCGCCGCATAGGGTCCGTCCATCCCGTAATGCCACGCGACCGCGATCCAGCAGCACAGCCCGGCCAGCCCGGCCAGCCCCACGCCGGTCGATACCGCCGATGCGGGTCGTGACTCGGGTTCGGCTTGCGCAGCCAACGACTTGGCGTGATACATGGTGCCATCCGCTATCACCGACATGGTAAGCATCCGGTGAAGCAAATCCGCGTCCGAAGGAAGTCCCTGCCCTTGCGTACCCATTCGCTGCGTATCCCGCTGACCGCATTGCTGCTGACCACCGCCCTGCCCGCCACGGCCCAGATCAACCCGCCGGGCAACACCCTGCCGCAACCGACCCCGATCGTCGACACCGTGCCGGTGGCGCGCGACATCGACTATCCCGGCACGATCAAGCTCGACGTCGATGCGACCGACACGGTGCAGGGCATTTTCCGCGTGAAGGAAACGATCCCGGTGGCCCGCAGCGGTCACATGGTGCTGATGATGCCGAAATGGCTCCCCGGCAAACATGGTCCGCGCGGCGAGATCGAGAAGCTGGCCGGCCTCGTCGTCCGCGCCAATGGCCGCGAGCTGCCCTGGACCCGCGACGCGCTCGACATGTATTCCTTCCATATCGACGTGCCCGCCGGTGCGCGGAATCTCGACGTGCAGTTCCAGTTCCTGTCGGCGCAGCAGGGCGATCAGGGGCGCATCGTCGTCACCCCCGAAATGCTGAACCTGCAATTCGAAGCGGTCAGCCTGTACCCGGCGGGCTATTACACGCGCCGTATCCCGATCGAGGCGTCGGTGCGCTATCCCGCCGGCTGGACCGCCGCATCGGGCCTGCCGTCGAAGCTGCAGGGCGGCGTCTATAAGTACGATCGCACCAGCTACGAAACGCTAATCGACTCGCCGGTGTTCGCGGGCAAATATTTCAAGCGCTTCCCGCTCACCGATCGCGTCGGGTTGAACGTCGTCGCCGACAAGCCGTCCGAACTGGCGGCCACCCCCGATCAGATCGCCGCGCACACCCGGCTGGTCGAACAGGCGGTGAAGCTGTTCGGCGCGCAGCATTACGACAAGTATGAATTCCTGCTGTCGATCACCGACAAGATGGGCTCGATCGGCCTCGAACATCATCGCAGTTCGGAGAACGGCGTCGATCCCGGCTATTTCACCGACTGGAACTCGGGGCCGGGCGAGCGCAACCTCCTGCCGCACGAATTCACCCATAGCTGGGACGGGAAATACCGTCGCGGCGCCGACCTGTTCACGCCCGACTTCCGCACGCCGATGCGCAACTCGCTGCTCTGGGTCTATGAAGGGCAGACGCAATTCTGGGGCTATGTGCTGCAGGCCCGCTCCGGGCTGGTATCGAAGCAGGACACGCTCGACGCCTATGCCGATATCGCCGCCGCATTGGACGCGCGTGAGGGGCGGCAATGGCGCCCGTTGATCGACACCACCAACGATCCGGTCATCACCGCCCGCCGTCCCAAGGGCTGGGTCAGCTGGCAGCGGTCGGAGGATTATTACAACGAAGGGCTGCTGGTGTGGATGGAGGTCGATTCGATGCTCCGCAAACAGTCGGGCGGCACCCGGTCGATGGACGATTTCGCCCGCGCCTTTTTCGGGGTGCGCGACGGCGACTGGGGCGTGCTGCCCTATACGCTGGGCGATGTCGTCAAGACGCTGAACGGCATCCAGCCCTATGACTGGGCCGGCTTCCTCGACAAGCGGCTGAACGCCCGCACCGATCGCGCGCCGATCGACGGCTTCGCCGCCAATGGCTACCGCCTGATCTACACCGACACCCCGACCCCCTATCTGAAGGGGCGCGAGAAGAGCGCGGGCGGCGTGTCGCTACCCTATTCGCTCGGTATGGGTGCGAACAAGGATGGCAAGGTGACCAGCGTGATCTGGGGCAGCCCGGCGTTCAAGGCCGGGTTCGAAATCGGCACGACCATCGTCGCGGTCAACGGCAGCGCCTACACCCCCGACCGGCTGCGCGATGCGGTGGGCGCGGCGAAGGGCACGAAGGAGCCGATCCTGCTGACCGTCAACCTGAACGAAGCGGTGCGCGAGATCGCGATCCCCTATCATGACGGGCATCGCTATCCCCGTCTGGAAAAGGTCGGTCAGGGCGATGGCGGGCTCGACCGGTTGCTCACCGCGAAGTGACGGGTCGGCCGGGTGGTCCCGTTGCGGGACCACCCGATCGCCCCATGCGAAGATTCCAAACAAAACGTGCTTTAACGACCGATAATTCCGGCTAAAGGGCGTGATACTCACGCGTCCGTGCGAGAAAAGGGAGACTATCAATGCGCATCGACATGGTGCCGGTCGGCGACAATCCGCCGAGCAGCCTGAACGTCATCATCGAAGTTCCGACCGGCGGCGAACCGGTGAAGTATGAATTCGACAAGGCTTCGGGCGCGCTGTTCGTCGACCGCATCCTGCACACGCCGATGCGCTATCCGGCGAATTACGGCTTCGTGCCGCACACCCTGTCGCCCGACGGCGATCCGCTCGACGCGCTGGTCGTGTCGCGCTCGCCCTTCATCCCCGGCTGCGTCGTCCGCGCCCGGCCGATCGCGGTGCTGAACCTCGAGGACGAAGCCGGCGGCGACGAAAAGCTGGTGTGCGTGCCGGTCGACTCGACCTTCCCGTACTACAGCAACGTCGGCGAAAAGACCGATCTGCCCGAGATCGTGTTCGAACAGATCGAACATTTCTTCACCCATTATAAGGACCTCGAAAAGAAGAAGTGGGTCCGCATCGGCACGTGGGGCGGCGCCGAGGAAGCCAAGCGCATCACGCTCGAGGCGATCGAACGCTACAACGAAGCCAAGGCCCAGGGCGAAGAGCCGCACGACTACGAGGTACCGGGTCGCTGATCCGATAACGGACCCCGGGGACAGAACATGGCGCAGCCGGCATCGGATCGCGGCATTGCCGCAACCGGCCTGTCCCCTGATGCGCTGCGGGTCCGCGCGGCCCAACTTGGGCTGTTCGAAACGCCGATCCTGCACGCACAGGTGCAGGATGCCGGCGCGATCGACGCCGATCTACGCCGCGCGATCCTGTCGCGTGCCGCGGGCGATGCCGATGGACTGAACCGGTCGAACGTCGGCGGCTGGCACAGCGACACCGAAATGCTGCGCTGGGGCGGCAACGCCGCCGAACGGCTCGCCGACCTCGCCATCCGCATGGCGCGTCGCGCCTCGCACTTCGAAGGGCGCGACCCCGCACGGGTCGAATGGAGCGTACGGATGTGGGCGAATATTTCCCCACCCGGTGCACTGAACACAAGCCACGCCCACCCCGGCGTCCTGTGGGCCGCGGTCTATTATCTCGACATGGGTACCGATCCGGCCGATCGCGATGCCGGCGGCGAACTCTATTTCGAAGACCCGCGCTTTCCGGTGACTATGATGCGCCTACCCGGCTTTCGCATGGTCGGCACCGATGGCCGGCCGCAGTCGAACGAACGCCGCCTGCCGACCCGCGCAGGCGATCTGGTGCTGTTCCCGTCCTGGTTGCGGCATGGTGTCCGCCCGCACAACGGCACCCGCGACCGCCTCTCGATCGCGATGAACATCGACGTCAAGGGTTAGGACGCCCCGCCCATTATTCGCCGCCACGTCACGCGACCCATCCCGACAGGCGCGCGTCGGCGCTCATGCCCCCGCCTCGCTCTGCACCGCCGGCACCCGCCGCCGCACCGCCACCACGCAGCCCGCGACGATCAGCAGCGCGCCGACCAGCGTATAGGGCGACACCGTCTCGCCGAACGCCACCCATCCCGCCAGCGCCGCCCAGACGAACGCGTTATATTCGACCGGGGCCAGCACCTGCGCCTCGGCACGCGCATAGGCCCAGGCGAGCGCCATGACCGACGCGATGTTGAGCAGGATCGCCCCCAATAGCGGCAGCAGCTGCGCCCCCGCCGGCACCGCGCCCAGCCATGGCGCCGCCGGCAGCAGCATTCCCCCGATCACCAGATTGGCGAACAACGCGACCTCGACCGGATCGGCGACTTGCGCCTGCCGCCGCAGCAGGATCAGGCTGCCGGCATAGAGCACCGACGCGGCGACGCAGGCGAGGCTGCCCAGCACCGCCTGTGTCGAGGCATCGGCCTGCACCTCCCCCGCCGCGATCACCAGCACGCCCGCCGACGCGATCACCGATCCGATGATCGCCGCGCGGCGGATCGTCTCGCCGAGGAACAGTGCCGCCAGATACAGCGCGATCAACGGCGCCAGAAAGGTCAACGCCACCCCCTGCGCCATCGGCACCCGCGCAAGTCCCCAGAAAAACAGGACAACCGACGATCCAGCAGCGATCCCCCGCCCGAGGTGCAGCTTGAGTGTCGGCCACGCCGGCCAGCGCCGCCCGAGCGCGACGAACAGGACACCGCACAACGCCGCCCCACCGACCGACCGCCACAGCACCGCGTTATACGCACCGCTATCGATCGACAGCTGCTTCATCAGCGCATCCATCACCGTATAGACCGCGATCCCCGACGCCGCGACGAGGAAGGCGCGCAAGGTTACGGACATGGGCGGACCTTTCGGTGGACGGACGGTGCGAGTGCTGTCGCCTGTGAAGCAACGCAACGCAAGCTCCTCCCCGGTACGGGGAGGGGGACCATGCGCAGCATGGTGGAGGGGGGTGGCCGTATGTGAGGCGATAGCGTTCGCCGCGCTCCCCCTCCACCAGCTTCGCTGGTCCCCCTCCCCGTACCGGGGAGGAATTGTCCCATCGTTACTGCCACGATACACCCGCCCCATGCCCCTGAACCTCGGCCAGCGCCTTGCGCCCGCACGTTTCGTCGCCTTCGCCGCGGTCGCCGTTGCCGCGGGTTGCTGGGCGCTACCCGCCTTTGGCTGGCGGATCGGCGTACCGCTCGCCTTCGACATCGCCGCGGTCGTGTTCCTGCTGTCCTGCGTGCCGCTGCTCGGCGCCTCGGCCGACCGGATGCGGCAAGCGGCGCGGCGCAACGACGCCAATCGTCCGCTGCTGCTGATCCTGTCCGCAGCGATCACGCTGGTGCTGCTGACCGCGATCGCGATCGAACTGGCGCAGCGCGGCACCCCCGAACCGCAGGTGGTGGTACTGGTCGTCGCGACACTGCTGCTCGCCTGGGCGTTCGCCAACACCATTTACGCGCTGCACTATGCGCATCTGTTCTACACCGCCGACGGCGCGGGCAAGGACAGCGGCGGCGTCGACATGCCCGGCACCGACGAACCCGATTACTGGGACTTCGTCTATTTCGCCTTCACGCTGGGCATGACGTTCCAGACGTCGGACGTGTCGATCACCTCACGCACCATGCGCCGCACCGTGACCGGCCACTGCCTGATCGCGTTCGTGTTCAATTTAGGCGTCGTGGCGTTCAGCGTGAACGTGCTGGGCGGGTCGTAAGCAACCCGCCCCGTTCGTCCTGCGTAGCCACTGAGCTTGTCGAACCGGCGTATCGAAGGACTGCCCAAGGTGCGTCGATACGGGTCTTCGACTTCGCTCAGCCCCTACTCAGCACGAACGGGTCTCTTGATTACCCGCCAAGAACGTCACTCCGCCGCCTGCGGCATTCCCGAACTTGCCGCCTCGATCTCCGCCGCCTTGGCCTCGACCAGCTTGACGATATGTTCGATCATGTCGGCGTCCTGGACATGGTGGTCGGTGACGCCCGACAGATAGACCATGTGCCGGCCATTGCCGCCGCCGGTGATGCCGATATCGGTCTCGCGCGCCTCGCCGGGGCCGTTGACGACGCAGCCCAGCACCGACAGCGACATCGGCGTGCGGATATGCTGCAACCGTTCCTCCAGCGCCTGCACGGTGCGGATCACGTCGAAACCCTGCCGCGCGCAGGACGGGCACGACACGACGCGCACGCCGCGATTGCGGATGCCCAGCGCCTTCAGGATTTCGAACCCGACCCGGACTTCCTCCTCCGGCTCGGCCGACAGCGAGACGCGGATCGTGTCGCCGATCCCGAACCATAGCAGCGATCCGATGCCGATCGAAGACTTGACCGTCCCGCCGACGAACCCGCCCGCCTCGGTGATGCCCAGATGCAGCGGGCAATCGACCATCTCGGCCAGCTGCTGATAGGCCGCGACCGCAAGGAACAGGTCGGACGCCTTCACCGCGACCTTGAACTCGTGGAAGTCGTGGTCCTGCAACAGCTTGATATGGTCCATCGCCGACTCGACCAGCGCGTCGGGGCATGGCTCGCCATATTTTTCGAGCAGATGCTTTTCGAGGGAGCCGCCATTCACGCCGATGCGGATCGCGCAGCCATTGGCCTTGGCCGCGCGGACGACCTCGGCGACGCGCTCGTTCGATCCGATATTGCCCGGATTGATCCGCAGGCACGCCGCGCCCGCATCGGCGGCTTCGAGCGCCCGCTTGTAATGGAAATGGATGTCGGCGACGATCGGCACCCGCGCGGCGCGGGTGATCTGCCGCAGCGCGGCGGTGCTCGCCACGTCGGGGCACGATACGCGGATGATGTCGGCCCCCGCCTCTTCGCAGCGACGGATCTGGTCGATCGTCGCCACCGCGTCGGAGGTTTCGGTATTGGTCATCGTCTGCACCGTGACCGGCGCGTCGCCGCCGACGGGGACGTTGCCGACCATGATCTGGCGGCTCTGCCGGCGGTGGATATCGCGCCAAGGGCGGATCGACATGGTAAATTCTCGCTAACGCTTCGGTTATCTCTGCCCAGTATAGGGCGGCATTGCGTCAGGCGAAAGTCGCATGGCCGTGCAGCGGGGAACGACAGGGAACGCATGACACCGGCGGGCCGCCATTACGGGCTGGACTGGCTGCGCATCGCCGCGTTCGCCATGCTGATCCCCTATCATGTCGCGCTGGCGTTCAGCCCGTGGCACTGGATCGTGTCGTCGGGCCATGTCTATCCGGCGCTGGTCGCGCCGATGGCGGCGCTGACGCCGTGGCGGCTGGGGCTGTTGTTCGCGGTATCGGGCTATGCCGGCGCGATGTTGTTCGGTCGTGCCGAGGGGGCGGCGGATTTCGCCCTCGACCGGTCGCGGCGGCTGCTGGTGCCGCTGCTGTTCGGCATGGTCGCGATCGTCCCGCTCGAAATGTGGGTGCGGGTGCGCGAGACCGGCTATGCCCGCGACTATCTGCATTTCTGGCGCTTCGACGCCTGGGCCAGCGGCACGCACTGGGGCGTCGAATTTCCCAGTTGGGAGCATCTCTGGTTCCTCGTCTATCTCTGGACCTACACCATGGTCGTCGCGGGGGTGACCGCATCGCGTCGCGCGCTGGCCGCGCTCGACCGCGCGGCGACGTGGCTGGCGATCGGCAGGCGGATGCTATGGGCGCCGATGGCGACGATCGTCGCGCTGCGGCTGGCGCTGCTGTTCGTCGTCCCCGAACGGCAGGGATTGTTTCGCGACTGGGCGGGGCATTCGCAGTTCCTGACGCTGTTCCTTCTCGGCTTCCTGATCGCGCGCCATCCGCCGCTGTGGCACGCGCTGCATCGCTGCTGGCGTCCCGCCGCCCTGCTGGCGCTGATGGGCGGCGGCGTGGCGATCGGGGTCGAGGTCGGCTATCCGGGAAGCGCCGTGCCGCCGCACGCGCTGATGGTCGCCAGCCGCGCGGGACGGTCGGTCATGGCATGGGGAATGGTCGTCACCCTGTTCCACCTCGCCGATGCTTATGCCAATCACGACCATCGCTGGCGCCGGACGCTCGGGCAGGCGGTGTTCCCCGCCTATATCGTCCACCACCCCGCGATCGTTCTGGCGACCTGGTGTACCCTTCCCCTCGCAATGGCGCCCGGGATACAGGCGGCGGTGATCCTGACCGCGACGATCGCCACCTGCGGCGCGACCGTCGCGCTCGCCCGGCTGGTGCCTGTGTTCGGCATGCTGGTCGGGGTCGCGCCCGCCCCGTGCGACGGGGTGGCACCGCCCCCGCGATCTGCTAGCAGGCCCGGCACATAACCGTAGCAGGATGAAATCATGTCGAGTGCCCCCGCCCCCCGCTGGACCCTGTTGGTGCATGGCGGCGCCGGCATCCTGACCCGCGACACCGTCAGCGCACAGACCGACGCCGCCGCCCGCGCCGGCCTCGACGCGGCGCTCGCCGCCGGCGAAGCGGTGCTCGCCGCCGGCGGCAGCGCGCTCGACGCGGTCGAAGCGGCGGTACAGGTGCTGGAGGACGATCCGACCTTCAATTCGGGGCGTGGCGCGGTCTTTACCTTCGACGGGGCGATCGAGCTCGACGCCGCGATCATGGACGGCGGCACCCGTGCCGCCGGTGCCGTTGCCGGCGTCACCCGCACCCGTCATCCGGTCAGCCTCGCCCGCGCCGTCATGGACCACAGCCCGCACGTCCTGCTCGCGGGCAAGGGCGCCGATATCTTCGCCGCCGAACAGAATGTCGAACAGGTCGATCCCGACTGGTTCGTCACCCCCGAACGTCGCGCGCAGCTCGATGCGATGAAGGCCAATCCCGATGGTTGGTTCGACGTCGACATGAAATATGGCACGGTCGGCGCGGTCGCGGTCGATGCCGCCGGCCATGTCGCCGCCGCCACCTCGACCGGCGGGGTGACCGGCAAGCGCTGGGGCCGGGTCGGCGACTCGCCGCTGATCGGTGCCGGCACGCATGCCGACGATCGCGCCTGCGCCGTCTCGGCGACCGGTGCGGGCGAATTCTTCATCCGCATCGGCGTCGCGCACGAGATTTCGGCGCGCATCCGCTTCGCCGGCGAGGATCTGCAGACCGCCGCCGACACCGTCCTTGCCGAGACCCGAGCGCTCGGCGGCACCGGCGGCGTCATCGTCGCCGGCCCCGATGGCGACGTCGCGTGGAGCTTCACCACGCCGGGCATGTACCGCGGTCGCGCCGGCAGCGACGGCACCCGCCGCACCGCCATCTATGGGGACGAGGGCTAGCACCGGTTTTCATGCCGTACGACAGGCATTAAAGGCGGTGGCCATGATTCGCCGCCTGTTGCTTGCGGTCGCCTGTTTGTTCGCGACCTCCCCCGCTTACGCCTATTGGGAATATGGGCATCAAAGCGTCGCCACCATCGCGCGGCTGAACGTCCGCCCCGAAACCCGAGCTGCGATCGACCGCATCCTGCGGCATCAGGCGCTGCTCGAAACGCCGACCTGCCCGGCGCGCACCATCGAGGAAGCGAGCGTGTGGGCCGATTGCGTCAAGCCGCTCGGCGAACGCTTCAGCTACGCCTATTCATGGCATTACCAGAATGTCGACGTTTGCAAGCCGTTCGACCTGAAGGCCGCGTGCAAGGACGGCAATTGCGTCTCGGCACAGATCGAACGCGACGTGAAGCTGCTGAAGGACCCCAAGGTCCCGATGCGCGAAAAGGTGCTGGCGCTTGCGTTTCTCGTCCATTTCGTCGGCGACCTGCACATGCCGCTCCATGCCGGCGATCGCGGCGATCTTGGCGGCAACCGGGTGAAGGGCGATTACGGCATCTATCATCCCGATCGGTTCAACCTCCATTCGATCTGGGACGGGCCGCTCGCCGAACGCGCAATCACCACCCCGCCCTCGATCCTGCGCGCCTACAGCCCCGCCGAACGCGCCCCCATCCAGGCCGGCACCGTCGAGGACTGGAGTCGCGACAGCTGGCAGATCAGCCGCGACTATGCCTATGCCCCCGCGCTGGGCGGCGACGGCTGCGGCCCCCAGCCCGCCGGGCGTATCAAGCTCGACGACGCGACCATCGCCCGGCTGGTACCGGTAGCGCAGGGACAGGTGAAGAAAGGCGGCCTGCGCCTCGCCCGCCTGCTCGACGAGGCGCTCGGCTAAGTAGCGCATACATCCACCCATTGCGCGCCGCGCCCGCGCATGTCAGCTTGGGCACCAGCCAACGACCGCGACCAAGCGGCGAGCGATAGGGGTGAGGATGCGGATTTTCGTGACGATCGCGGCGGCGACGCTGCTGGCCGGATGTGGCCTGAGCCCGGCACAGGGCGGTCCCGAACTGGTGGTGAGCGGGCCGAGCGAGGCGGTCGCCGCCTTCGTCCGGCAACAGGGCGCGCATAAGCCGAGCCGCGCGACCACCTTTCCACAATCGGTCGGTCCCGGCCGGTCGAGCGCGCGCGTGATGACCCCGGCCGGCACCAGTGCGGACACGCTGCGCCAGCTTGCCCAGCAGGCGACGATGGCCGGGCTGACCGCCGCGGTCGTCGCCGCCAACTGACCCCCGGTCCGAAAAACCAAACGCCGCGTTAACCGAATCTTGGCGCGTCGGGTGGCATGCCGGCCGCATGCTATCGGCCTGTCGAACCCTGGTGATCGCGCTGTTCATGGCGTTCGGCGCACTCGGCGCCGTGCCCGCATGCGCGCAGGCCGGGATCGTCGGCACGCCGATCCCGACCTGTATCAGCCGCGTCCAGCCCGGCGACACGGTCCGCGCGGTGCTGGCCCGGCCCGGCCGGTTCGACTGCACCGCCCGCCAGACCGATTTCGGGCCCGGCGATTACTGGGTCCTGTCGGGTTCGCCTGCCCCGTCCCGCCGATCCGGCCGCGCCGGTTCGCGTGCGGCAGGTCAGCCTGTGGCAGGATTCGCTCGCCGTCTTTGCCGTCGCCGCCGACGGCCGCATTCGGGGGTCGATCGACGACAATGTCGGCATCGGCCATCATGTCCAGCTGGGCGCGATCGTCGAACACCGCTTCGTCCCCGATGGCGTGCCGATCGACCGGGTGTTGTGGCGGGTCGGCGGCAGCGCGAACATGCGCGGTATCGTGGTGGGCGCCCGGGTGACCGGCGATGCCGAAAGCCAGCGTTCGAACATGCTGCTCGCCGCGCTCTATGCAGGCTTCATCGGACTGTGCGCCGGCCTTCTCTTCTACAATTTCGCGCTGTGGCGGGTGCTGCACCATGATTTTCAGCTCGCTTATTGCGGGCTGCTCGCCTGCCTCTTGGTCTATGCGCTGTCGTCCTCGGGGATCATGGCGTGGCTGTTGCCCGAACTGAGCAACAACCGCCGGATCCTTACCAGCTATGTCGTGCTGTCGTGGGGCATGGCGTCGGCCCTCGCCTTTTGCGCCTGCTTCTTCGAACGCCGCATCCTTGATGGCTGGCCGCTGCGGTTGTTGCATATGGTGACCGCCATCTTCGGGATGCTCGGCGTGTTGCTGATCGCGGTCGGACCGATCGCGATGCCCATTCTCGACCGCATCTTCTCGCTGACGATGTTCGTCGCGCCGGGGTCGGTCGCTTTGGTCGTGTGGCGCACATGGCGGCGGCGCAGCGACTTTCTGTGGCTGTTCGCGCTCAGCTGGGCATCGCCGATGGTGATGCTGGTCGTCCGTTCGCTCTACAACCTCAATCTGCTCGATTGGAGCTTCTGGATCGACAATTCGACGCTGGTGGCGATGAGCATCGAGACACTGATGGCCAGCATCGCCATCGCCTACCGCATCCGCGTGCTCAGTCGCGAACGCGACGAAGCCGTGCGGCAGGAGGCGATCTCGCGCGAGCTGGCCGATACCGATCCGTTGACCGGCCTGCTCAACCGCCGCGCCTTCCTGTCGCGGGCGATCGCCGCACAAGGGCCGCGCACGCTGATGCTGTTCGACATCGACCATTTCAAACAGGTCAACGATACGATCGGCCATGACGGCGGCGACGAGGTCCTGCGCCAGTTCGCCCGCACGTTACGCTTCCACGCCCCGCCCGGCGTGCTGGTCGCGCGCATGGGCGGCGAGGAATTCGCGCTGCTGGGACCGGAAGCGGCGATGCCCGATCCCGACGTACTGCTCGCCAACGTCCGCGCGCAACGCCTGCCCTACGACCTGCGCGTCACCAGCAGCATCGGTATCTGCCACGGGCCGCTCGCCGACGAGAATGACTGGAAACGTCTCTACCGCCTCGCCGACAAGACGCTGTTCGAGGCGAAGGCCGCCGGCCGCGACCGGGCTGGCCGGGCAGCGCCGCTCCCGCTCGCCGCCTGACCCCTGCCGCCCACGGTTACGGGTGACGCAACCCGGCTTGCATGCAACGCAACGCCTGTTTACACCTTTGTAAATGAGCAGCGCCGCACCGATCCTCGACCGCTACGCCCATCCGGTTCGCTGGGACGAACCGATACCGCCGATGTCGATGGTGACGCTGTTCGAGGAATCGGCCGCCCGGCGCGGCACCGCCCCACTGATCGATTTTCTCGGACGGCATTACAGCTATGCCGAAACGAAGAACGGTGCGGACCGGGTTGCCTGCGGCCTCGCGAAACTGGGCTATGGTCCCGGCGACCGCATCGGCCTGTTCCTGCCGAACGTGCCGCATTACATCGCCGCTTATTACGGCATCCTCAAACTCGGCGCGACGGTCGTCAATTTCTCGCCGCTCTACACCGCGCAGGAACTGGCGGCGCAGGTCGAGGATTCGGGGACGAAGCTGCTCTTCACCCTGTCCGCCTCGGCGCTGCTGCCGACCGCGCTGGACGTGCTGGAGCGCAGTTCGCTCGAACGGCTGATCGTCGGGTCGGTGGCGGGTGCCCTCCCCGTCGCCAAGTCGCTCTTCTACCGCTGGTTCCGATCGCAGGAGGTGACGCCGCGCCCCGACGATCCGCGCGTCTCAGCCTTCTCCGCCCTGATCGCCAATGACGGCGGCTGCGTGACGCCGCAGATCGATCCGACGCGCGACCTCGCGCTCATCCAATATACCGGCGGCACGACCGGCAGTCCCAAGGGCGCGACGCTCAGCCACGCCAATCTGTCGGCCAATGCCCGGCAGGTCGCGTGGCTCGATCCCGATGGCAACACCAAACTCGACCGCATCCTCGGCGTGCTGCCGATGTTCCACGTTTTCGCCAACACCTGCGTCCTCAATCGCACGGTGGTGACCGGCGGAGAGATCGTGCTGCTGCCCCGGTTCGATGCCGGACAGGTGCTGGCGGCACTCGACCGGACCAAGGCGACGGCACTGCCCGGCGTACCGACCATGTACCGTGCGCTGCTCGACCATCCGCGCCTGAAGCAGACCGACTTTTCGTCGCTGCGCTACTGCATCTCGGGCGGCGCGCCGATGCCACCGGAACTGAAGGAACGGTTCGAGGCGGCGACCGGCGCGACGCTGGTCGAGGGATATGGCCTTTCCGAAAGCTCGGGCGTCGTCTCGTGCAACCCCTATGCGGGTCCGCAACAGGCGGGCAGCATCGGCCAGCCGATCGCCGGCACCCGCGTCCGGCTGGTCGACAAGGAGAATCCGAACCTCCCCGCCCCGCTCGACCAGCCGGGCGAGATCGTCGTCGCCGGGCCGCAGATCATGGGCGGCTATTGGCGACGGCCCGACACTGCCGATACGACCTTCTGCGTCGATACCGACGGCACCCATTGGCTGCGCACCGGCGATGTCGGCACGATCGACGAAGCTGGCTTCATCCGCATCGTCGACCGGCTGAAGGACATGATCGCGGTCGGCGGGTTCAAGGTGTTCCCGAGCGAGATCGAACGCGTCCTCTACCACCACCCCGCCGTGCGCGAGGCGCTGGTCGTCGGCCTGCCCAGCGACTATCGCGGCGAAAGCCCGCACGCCTATGTGACCCTCGCCGAGGACGCCGATATCGATGGCGATGCGCTGAAGGCGTGGCTCAACCCGCAACTGGGTAAGCACGAGCGCGTCGACGAAGTCGTCGTCCGCCTGACCCTGCCGAAAACGATGATCGGCAAACTGAGCCGCAAGGACCTGATCGCCGAGGTCATGGCGGAGCGGCAACCATAGAATGGGTTCGCGCAAAGGTACGAAGAGGAAGTTGGTTCGCGCAAAGGCGCAAAGGCGCAAAGATCGACCGCCCGCCGCGACGGCGGCTCTCTAATATAAGCGTTTTTGAGAAGAGGGCTTTGTCCGCCTGTCCCGAACGCCCTTTGCGTCCTTTGCGCCTTTGCGCGAAACAAAACCCTTCTTCCCTCCCCGCCGCCACGCGAACCCGAATCCTTCCTACCAAGGCCGAAATCCGGTAAGGCCCCGCCGATGACCACCCCGAAAACCTTCCACGTCAAATCGTTCGGCTGCCAGATGAACGTCTATGACGGCGAGCGCATGGCCGAACTGATGGCAGCGCAGGGCATGACCGCGACCGACGATGCCAATGCCGCCGATCTGGTCGTGCTGAACACCTGCCATATCCGCGAAAAGGCGACCGAGAAGGTCTATTCGGACATCGGACGCCTGCGCAAACACGGCGCCGATCCCATGATCGCCATCGCCGGCTGCGTCGCGCAGGCCGAAGGCGAAGAGATCGTCCGCCGCGCGAAGGTCGATGTCGTGGTCGGCCCACAGGCCTATCACAACCTGCCGAAACTGGTCGCCGACGCGGCAGCCGGCAAGCCCGCGCTCGACACCGACATGCCGCCCGAATCCAAGTTCGGGCACCTCCCCACCCGCCGCCGCAGCGGCCCGAGCGCGTTCCTGACGGTGCAGGAGGGATGCGACAAATTCTGCACCTATTGCGTTGTGCCCTATACCCGCGGTGCCGAGATTAGCCGCCCCTTCGCCCGCATCGTCGACGAGGCGAAGGCGCTGGTCGACGGCGGCGCGCGCGAGATCACGCTGCTGGGACAGAACGTCAACGCATGGGTCGATGGCGACGGCCGCGGCCTCGATGCGCTGATCCGCGAACTCGATCGCATCCCCTCGCTGGAGCGCATCCGCTATACCACGAGCCACCCCAACGACATGACGCAGGGGTTGATCGACGCGCACCGCGACGTCGAGAAACTGATGCCGTTCCTGCACTTGCCGGTACAGGCCGGCAACGACCGGGTGCTCAAGGCGATGAACCGCAGCCATACCGCCGACAGCTATCTGCGCCTGCTCGACCGCGTCCGCGCCGCCCGCCCCGATATCGCGCTGTCGGGCGACTTCATCGTCGGCTTCCCCGGCGAGACCGATGCCGAGTTCGAGGATACGCTGCGCCTCGTCGACGCGGTCGGCTATGCGCAGGCGTTCAGCTTCAAATATTCGCCCCGCCCCGGCACCCCTGCCGCCGAGATGGCCGGCGAAGTCCCCCTCGCCGTGATGGACGAACGACTGCAACGGCTGCAGGCGGCGCTGCTGCGCGATCAGAAGGCGTTCAACGACGCGACGATCGGCCGGACCTGTCAGGTGCTGGTCGAACGGCAGGGCCGTCACCCCGGGCAGATGCTTGGCAAGTCGCCCTGGCTGCAATCGGTCCATTTCCTGACCGATGCCAGGATCGGCGACATGGTCGAGGTGGAGATCGTTGCGACCGGTGCGGTCTCCCTGTCGGGCGTGGAGCGGGTGCGGGCGGCGGCGTGAGCGATCTCGCGACGCGCGGCGGCATCGGCGACGACCTCGCCTATCTCCGCGCTGCCTATCCCCAGCCCGACTGGCGCACCCACGCTAATTTCGGCCAGCTCGCCGATTTCTGGCTGCACATCCACGCCGCGCTCCGCGCCGAGGCGGCGGCGGTCGAAACGTCGCTGACCGCCTTTCGCGCGGGGCGTCTCGACCCGCAGGCATTCCAGCGGCGTTTCGTGCCCGATCTCAATCGCTTCCTACAGCATCTGAACGGTCATCATCAGATCGAGGATCACGCCTATTTCCCCAAATTCCGCGCGCTCGACCCGCGCATGGCGCGCGGCTTCGACCTGCTCGACGCCGATCATCACGCGATCCACGACGCGCTGGAACAGAATGTCGCAGGCGCGCGGACCCTGCTCGCCGCGCTTGCCGGATCGGGCGCGGTCGATCGCGCCGCCGCCGACTATGCGCAGCGGTCGCAGGCGTTGCTGGCCATGCTGAACCGCCATCTCGCCGACGAGGAGGATCTGGTGATCCCGGCGATGCTCGAACATGGCGAACGCCGCGTAACCTGAAAAATCATGCCACTTGATACTTTGTATCGGCAACGAATGCGGTGGCGTCGCATTATGCTGGCGACTTCCTCCATCAACGGAACCCCAGCATGACGACCCCCGCTCAGGGCTATGCCGCCCAATCGGCCGACAGCAAGCTCGCCCCCTTCTCGTTCGAACGCCGCGATCCGCAACCCGGCGACGTAGCGATCGACATCCGCTATTGCGGCGTTTGCCACAGCGACCTGCACACCGCACGCGGCGAATGGCCGGGCACCCTCTACCCCTGCGTTCCCGGACACGAGATCGTCGGCACCGTCACCGCCGTCGGCAGCGACGTGACGAAGTTCAAGGTCGGCGACACGGTCGGCGTGGGCTGCATGGTCGACAGTTGCGGCGAATGCCCGTCTTGCCATGAGGGCGAGGAGCAATATTGCACCGGCACCGGCTTCGTCGGTACCTATAACGGTCCCGACCCCGTGCTCGGCGGCCACACCTTTGGCGGCTATTCGGACCATATCGTCGTCGATCAGGACTTCGTCCTCGCCATCAAGCATGACGATGCCGATCTCGCCGCCGTCGCGCCGCTGCTGTGCGCCGGCATCACCACCTACTCCCCGCTCAAGCACTGGAAGGTCGGACCAGGACAGAAGGTCGGCATCGTCGGCCTAGGTGGCCTCGGCCATATGGGCGTGAAGATCGCCGCTGCGATGGGCGCGGAAGTCTATGTCTTCTCGACCTCGCCCAACAAGCGCGACGACGCCATCCGCCTCGGCGCCAAGGACCTGATCGTGTCGAAAGATGCCGACGCGATGGGCGAACATGCCGGCAGTTTCGACTTCATCCTGAACACCGTCGCCGCGTCGCATGACCTCGACCAGTTCCTCGCGCTGCTCAAGCGCGACGGTACGATGACGCTGGTTGGCGTCCCCGAAACGCCGCACCCCTCGCCCTCGGTCGGAACGCTCGTCTTCGGCCGCCGTTCGCTCGCCGGCTCGCTGATCGGCGGCATCGCCGAGACGCAGGAGATGCTCGACTTCTGCCACCGGCACGGCCTGACCGCCGATATCGAGACGATCGCCATGGACCAGATCGAGACCGGCTATGACCGGATGCAGAAGAGCGACGTGAAGTATCGCTTCGTCATCGACATGGCGACGCTGAAATAAGGGCTCGGACTTACGCGAAGGCGCGGGAGCACGAAGAGGTTTTATTCGCGCAAAGGCGCAGAGGACGCAAAGGTAGTGCGCGTGCGGCGACGACAATCTGTCGGGCGACGCCGCTTCTGCGGCCGCGCTGTGTGCGAAAAGCCGCTGGCGCGGCATACACGATCCCTTTGCGTCCTTCGCGCCTTTGCGCGAACCCTAAATCCTTCCTTCTCTCCCCTCCCCGTGAACCAAGTTTCGCTTCCCCCCTGCAAAACCATCTGCCAGTCTCGCAGATGATGCTGCCGCGCCACCCCGTCCGACTCAAGGCTATGCCCGGACCCGTGCGCCATCACCCTCCGACCGAAAGGATCGCATGAGCCGCAAGCCCGTCCCCGCCGTAGCCGGCCAGCGCGCCCGCGCCGAACTGAGCTTCGACAAGCCGCAACTCCTCTCGCGCCTGTTCGGCGAATTCGACGCCAACCTGCTGGCGCTGGAGGAACGGCTGGGCGTCTACATCACCGCTCGCGGCGACCGGGTCGGGATCGAGGGATCGGCCGAGGCCGTGGCCCATGCGCGCGAAGTGCTGACCGAACTGCACCGCCGCATCCTGCGCGGCGAGGACGTCGATCCGGGGCTGATCGACGCGGTCATCGCCATGTCGTCGCAGCCCGCGCTCGACGGCATCTTCCGCGCCGAAAGCGGTCAGGGCGCACCGTCGATCATGATCCGCACGCGGAAGAAGACGATCGTTCCGCGCACTGTCGCCCAGGCCAGCTACATGCACCAGCTGCTGTCCAACGACATCATCTTCGCCCTCGGGCCGGCAGGTACCGGCAAGACCTATATCGCCGTTGCGCAGGCGGTGGCGCAACTCATCACCGGCAGCGTCCAGCGCCTGATCCTGTCGCGCCCGGCGGTGGAGGCCGGCGAAAAGCTCGGCTTCCTGCCCGGCGACATGAAGGAGAAGGTCGATCCCTATCTCCGCCCGCTCTACGACGCGCTCAACGACTGCCTGCCTGCCGAACAGGTCGAACGTCGCATCCTGTCGGGCGAGATCGAGATCGCGCCGATCGCCTTCATGCGCGGGCGGACGCTCGCCGACGCCTTCGTCATCCTCGACGAGGCGCAGAACACCACGCCTGCCCAGATGAAGATGTTTCTGACCCGTTTCGGCCAGAACAGCCGCATGGTGGTGTGCGGCGATCCGAACCAGACCGACTTGCCCGGCGGCGTGCAGGCATCGGGCCTCGCCGACGCCACCCGCCGACTGGAGGGCATCGAGGGCATTGCCTTCGCCCGCTTCGGCGCGGGCGACGTCGTCCGCCACCCGATCGTCGGGCGGATCGTCGAGGCCTATGAGGGCAAGGACGCTTGAGTAGCGGGATATCCTGCATTACCTTGCGGGATATCCCTTTGGAGACCGGTAATGCCCTCGCTGTACATCAAGGATGAGCGAACCAACGCATTGGTCGACGAGTTGGCGCGCTTGCGCGGCACCAGCAAGACCGAAGCAGTACGGCGGGCGGTCGAGGCCGAACTCGAACGCAACCGCAGCGTTGCGACGCCTCGCCAACGGCTGGAGAACTTCTACAAGCGCTACCCGCTTCCCGAACCAAGCGGCCTTGCTGCAGACAAGGCATTCTATGACGACCTGTCGGGTAACCTGTGACCGCGTTCGTCGATGCATCTGTGCTAGTCGCGATACTGGCCCGCGAAGCGGACTATCTTGAACAGAATGATCGCCTTATGTCGTTCGACACGCCGCTTTGGTCGCCGATCGCGCGGTGGGAGACGATCAGCGGGATCGCGCGCGCGACGAAATATGGCGACGCCTTCTCCGCTGAAATTACCGACGCCTTTGCCGGTGAGAATCGTTTCGTCATGGTGCCGATTGGCGAGGCTGAGGCGCGCATCGCTGGCGAAGCGCATCGCCGCTACGGCAAGGGGCGCCACGAAGCCAAACTCAACATGGGCGATTGCTTCGCCTATGCCTGCGCCCATACCAACAACGCCACTTTGCTCTACAAGGGCGACGACTTCGCAAGGACCGACCTCGGATGATCGATATCGCCGTACAGGCAGAGGCCGACTGGCCGCAGGACCAGGATTGGGAGGCGCTCGCTACCCGCGCCGCGACCGCCGCGATCGGCCGCACGCCACAGGGCGCGTGGCTGACCGACCCGGCGCTGATCGAGATCGCCATACGCCTGACGTCAGATGACGAGGTGCAGACGCTCAACCGCCAGTACCGGCAGAAAGACAAGCCGACCAACGTCCTGTCCTTCCCGATGATCCAGCCCGACCTGCTCGACACGGTCACGCAGAACAGCGACGATGGCGAGGTGCTGCTTGGCGACATCGTCCTTGCCCACGGCGTCTGTACCGCCGAAGCGGCGGAACGCGGCATTTCGGTCGCCGATCATGCCACGCACCTGATTGTCCATGGCTGCCTCCATTTGCTAGGCCATGACCACCAAAATGATGCCGAGGCGGAAGCCATGGAGGCGATCGAGCGTTCGACGCTCGCCGAACTCGGCCTGCACGATCCCTATCCGGTTACAGAGGACTGACACGACCATCATGGCCGACGTTTCGACCAGCACCACGCCCGGCGACAGTAGCAGCTCCGAAGGGGGCATATGGCGGGGGCTGCGCTCGCTGATCTTCGGGGAGGACGCCAGCGAGACGCTGCGCGAACGGATCGAGGAAGTGATCGCAGCGCATGAGGACGAGAACGACGCACCGGTCGCGGGCGACCTATCGCCGATCGAGCGCAAGATGTTGCGCAACATCCTGCATTTCGGCGAACGCGATGCCGGCGACATGGGCGTGCCGCGTGCCGACATCGTCGCGCTGGAGGAGAACACGCCCTTCGCCGATGTGGTGAAGCTGTTCGCCGAAGCGGGCCATAGCCGCCTGCCCGTCTATCGCGAAAAGCTCGATACCATCGTCGGCATGGTGCATGTGAAGGACGTGTTCGCGATCCTCGCCAAGGGCGAGGAGCATCCGCCGACCGCGATCGGCCTGTTGCGCCAGCCGCTCTACGTCCCGCAATCGATGGGCACGCTCGACCTGCTCGCGCAAATGCAGGCGAGCCGCACCCATCTCGCCATCGTGCTTGACGAATATTCGGGCACCGACGGTCTCATCACCATCGAGGATCTGGTCGAGGAGATTGTCGGCGAGATCGAGGACGAGCATGACGAAGCACCGACCGACCTGTTCGTGCCGCTGGAGGGCGGCGCGTGGGAAGCCGATGCCCGTGCCGAGCTGGAGGATGCCGCCGAACTGATCGATCCGCGCCTCGGCGAGGTCGAGGAAGACGTCGAAACGCTGGGCGGCCTCGCCTTCGTCCTCGCCGGCGAGGTTCCGAAACAGGGCGCGTGCCTCGACCATCCCTCGGGCTGGCGGATCGAGATTGTCGCCGCCGACACGCGTCGCGTCCTGCGCCTCCGCCTCCATCCACCCCATCCGCATATCGAGGAATAAACGCCTCCCCGCCGCGCGGGGAGGGGGACCATGCGCAGCATGGTGGCGGGGCGTCGCCGCAAACGCGACGTCCAGCTAAGTGCCAAATCCGATCACCGACAACGATTCAATCGGTTTCACAAAACAACCCGACTCAGTTAGCCGGTATGGGCGGGCCGGTTCGTAAGTCCCCCTTCGAACCGATCCGACGGGCCGCCGGCGCTCCTCCCTTGTGTCCGGCGGCCCTTTTCGCGGCGCGACCCGCGCCCCCTTCCCCCGCCGCCCGCACCGCCCTATTCACGGGGCATGCGCAAACACGTCCTCCGCTTTGGCCTTGTCCTGCTGGTCCTGATCGCCGGGCTGGTCTTCTACCTCACCCAGCCCGACCGGGCGCAGTTGAGCGAGAATGCCGTGGCGGGACGTACCCCGCAATTGACCCAGGTCCGCGACCAGTGGTTCCCGACCGTCCGCGTTGCCGACCCGATCGGCTGGCAGGACGGCCAGACCCCGACCGTCCCCGCCGGGTTGCAGGTGCAGCCCTTCGCCAAGGGCCTCGACCATCCGCGCTGGCTCTATCGCCTCGCCAATGGTGACGTGCTCGTTGCCGAGAGCAACAGCCCCCCGCGCGAGGGCGGCGGCATCACCGGCTGGTTCATGCGGCTGTTCATGGACAAGGCCGGCGCCGGTGGCGCCTCCGCCAACCGCATCACCCTGCTGCGCGACGCCAATGGCGATGGCGTGGCGGAGGCGCGGTCGGTGTTCCTGACCGGGCTGAACTCGCCATCAGGCATGGTGGTGGTCGGCGACTCGCTCTACGTTGCCAATACCGACGCGCTGGTCCGCTATCCTTTCCGCCTCGGCCAGACCCGCATCACCGCCCAGCCCGAGAAGATCGTCGACCTGCCCGGCGGCGGCAATCACTGGGCGCGCAACGTCGTCGCCGATCCCGACGGCAAGTCGCTCTATGTCAGCGTCGGCTCGGCCTCGAACATCGCCGAGAACGGCCTCGACATCGAAAAGAACCGTGCGGCGATCTGGCAGGTCGATCCGGCCAGGAAGACCTTCCGCATCTATGCCACCGGATTGCGCAACGCCAACGGCATGGCGTTCGAACCGCGCAGCAAGGATCTGTGGACCGTCGTCAACGAACGCGACATGCTGGGGTCGGACATGCCGCCGGACTATCTGACCAAGGTCGAATTCGGCGGCAACTATGGCTGGCCATGGCATTATTGGGGCGGGTATATCGACGACCGCGTCCAGCCGCAGCGCCCTGACCTGCGCCAGTATGTCGCCCGCCCCGATTATGCGCTCGGCGCGCACGTCGCCCCGCTCGGTCTCGCCTTCACCGCCGACATGCGGCTGGGCCAGCGGTTCGACAATGGCGCGGTGATCGGCCTGCACGGGTCGTGGAACCGCGTGCCGCCCTCGGGCTACAAGGTCGTCTATGTCCCCTTCGCCGCCAACGGCTTCCCCGTCGCCAATGCCAAGCCGGTCGACCTGCTCACCGGCTTCCTGACCGCCGATGGCAAGGACGTGCATGGCCGTCCGGTCGCGGTGATCGCCGACCGTACCGGCGCGATGCTGGTCGCCGACGATGTCGGCAACACCATCTGGCGGGTCAGCCAGCCGCTCGCGGCGCGCTGACCCGCGCCGTTTGGAAACGCGCCGCCGGCACGTTTCGCGGCTCCGGCCCGCTCCCCCACCCCGCCACCCACATCGTACAATGCATGGGTGGCGGGGTGAGGGAGCGGGCCGGAGCCGCCTTTAACCAAGGCGCTACTTCAACAGTGCCGGTCCGTCGCGGCCCAGCTTCTCCTTGATCTTGTTCGCGAACATCGCGAGCATCGGCGGCAGGTCGAGGACCGCATGGACATGCGCGTCGTGCATTTCGCAGCGCGCCTGCACCGTCTGCCCCATCCCGCTGACCGTGAAGTGCAGCGTGTCGCCGTCCCAGCGCTTGTCGTGGAGCGTGCCGCCGGGGATCATGCCCGCCAGCTTGTCGATCCCGCTGTCGATCCGCTGCCGCACGCCCGCGCGGCCGAGTTGATGGGGAATATCGACGGTCACCGGTTGGTTCATTGGGAAACTCCTTCGCCCGCGACTTAGTGTGCGACGCTGTCCGAAAACAGGTTCATCACGATCACGCCCGCGATGATGAGCCCCATGCCGACCATCGCCGGCACATCCAGCCGCTGCCCCTGCCAGACCCACGCGATGCCCGCGACCAGCACGATCCCGACCCCCGACCAGATGGCATAGGCGATGCCCGTCGGCACCTGCTCCAGCGTGCGCGACAGACAGTAGAAGGCGACCGCATAGCCCATGACCGTCACCAGCGACGGACCGATCCGGGTGAACCCTTGCGTCGCGCGCATCGTCGAGGTCGCGATCACTTCGGCGACGATCGCGGTGGCGAGCCAGAGATACGGGTTCATGAGACGGAGATAGGGTGACGGGCACCGGATGAAAGCGTGACAGAAGCACTTCCCGGCGGGGAAATGTCTGCGAAGGCGCAGGACCTCGCCAGACGATAGCCGTACCCCGGCGGAGGCCGGGGTCCAGTTAGGCGGACCTTTCCATGATTGGCTGGCGTCGCCCAACTGGGCCCCGCCCCTCGCCGGGGTACAGATCTGCGACTTTCGCGAACCTTTCGTTCCAGCAAGCGCAGTTCGCGCACCCCCTTGCACCCACGCCGCGCACGGCGGATATGCGCCGCGTGCCCGCTCTTCTCGCCCTGTTCGCCGGCCTGACCTCGGCCCTCGGCTTCGCACCGCTGCAATGGTGGCCGGTCATGCTCGCCGCGTTCGCACTGTGGCTGTGGCTGGTCCACCGCGCCCCGACGCTGAAGGCCGCGCTGTGGCGTTCGTGGCTGTTCGGTGTCGCCCATTTCACCATCGGCAACAACTGGATCCAGCACGCCTTCGACTTTCAGGACCGGATGCCGCCCGCGCTCGGCTATGTCGCGGTCGTCGGCCTTGCGCTCTACCTCGCCGTCTATCCGATGCTCGCGGGCGGCATCGCGTGGAAGCTTGGCCGACGCGGCGACCGCCCCGATCTCGGCTTCGTCCTGATCGCCGGTGCCGCGTGGATCGGTACCGAATATTTCCGCGCAATCGTCTTCACCGGCTATGCATGGAACCCGATCGCGGTGATCTGGGTGCCGACCCCCTTGCGCGCCCTCGCCGCCTATACCGGCACCTATGCGCTGTCCGGCCTGACCGTCGTCGCCAGCGCGCTGCTGCTCCTGCCCCGGCCGAAGATCCGTGCCGGCGTCATCGTCGCGCTCGCGCTGCTGATGCTGGTCCCCGGCCAGATGGCCCCCACGCCGCCCGCAACCGACACCACGCCCCGCGTCCGCGTCATCCAGCCCAATTTCCCGCAGGAAGTCGTCCGCAGCGAAGGCTATGACCAGCGCCTGCTCGACAAGCAGATCGAGCTGTCCGGCATCCCCGGCCGCGCCCCGCGCCTGATCGTCTGGCCCGAAGGCACCGTCAATTTCTACCTCGAGGACGGCTATCCGGCCGAATGGTACCAGCAATCGCCCGCCCTCCTGCGCGCTCGAATCGCCAGCACGCTCGGCCCCCGCGATGCGGCACTGGTCGGCGGCACCGCGCTGTTCTTCGGCGCCAACGGACAGGTCAGCGACGCCGGCAATTCGGTCTTCGCCATCACCCCCGACACCCGCATCGTCGGCCGCTATGACAAGGCGCATCTGGTCCCCGGCGGCGAATATCTGCCGATGCGGTCGATTCTCCAGCCGCTCGGCCTGTCGCGCCTCGTGATGGGCGATATCGACTTCCGCCCCGGCCCCGGCCCGGCGACGCTCGCGCTGCCCGGCTTCGGCCTGGTCGGCATGCAGATTTGTTACGAGATCATCTTCTCGGGGCAGGTCGTCGACCGCGCGCACCGCCCGACGCTCCTGTTCAATCCCTCAAACGACGCGTGGTTCGGCCG
Source organism: Sphingomonas lacusdianchii (assembly GCF_022664395.1). Lineage (GTDB taxonomy): Bacteria > Pseudomonadota > Alphaproteobacteria > Sphingomonadales > Sphingomonadaceae > Sphingomonas > Sphingomonas lacusdianchii. Next base: position 310,038 of record NZ_JAKRET010000003.1, read on the forward strand.
CTGGGGCCCGCCCCAGCATCTCGCGCAGGCCCGGCTGCGCGCCGCCGAAGAGGGCCTGCCGATCCTGCGTTCGACCCCCACCGGCATCTCGGCGGTCATCGACGCCACCGGCGGCCTCGTCGCGTCGATCCCGCCGGGTCAGGCCGGCGCGATCGAGGTGCCGATCCCCGCCCCCCGCGCGCCCACCCTGTTCGCGCGCGTCGGCAACTGGATGGCGCTGCTGGCGATAGTTTTGCTGTTCGGGGTAGCGATTGCCATCCGCCGCCGCGCGCGCTAGGGCGGTCATATAAGGAAAGCTTTATATGCGGCATGGCAACGGCCGCGCGCTTTCCCTCTAACCAGAGGAAGTCCATGCGTTCCAATTATCTCTTCACCTCGGAATCGGTTTCCGAAGGCCATCCCGACAAGGTCGCGGACCAGATTTCCGATTCGATCGTCGACCTGTTCCTGTCGAAAGACCCCGAAGCGCGCATCGCCTGCGAAACGCTGACCACCACCCAGCTGGTCGTGCTCGCCGGGGAGATCCGCTGCAAGGGCGTGTTCGAAAACGACCAGTGGGCCGATGGCGCGCAGGAAGAGATCGAGCGCACCGTGCGCGAAACCGTGAAGAAGATCGGCTATGAACAGTCGGGCTTCCACTGGGAAACCTTCCGCTTCGAAAACAACCTGCATGCGCAATCGGCACATATCGCGCAGGGCGTCGACGCGTCGGGCAACAAGGACGAGGGCGCCGGCGATCAGGGCATCATGTTCGGCTTCGCCTGCGACGAAACGCCGGACCTCATGCCGGCCACGCTCGACTATAGCCACAAGATCCTCGCGAAGATGGCCGCCGACCGCCATTCGGGCGCCGCGCCGTTCCTCGAACCCGATGCCAAGAGCCAGGTCACGCTGCGCTTCGAAAACGGCAAGCCGGTCGCCGCGACCGCTATCGTCGTCTCGACCCAGCACGCGCCGGGCTATGACAATGGCGACAAGGAAGCCGAGCTGCACGATTACGTGAAGTCGGTCGTCGCCGACGTGCTGCCCGCCGACCTGCTGTCGGATGCCACCGAATATCACATCAACCCGACCGGCAGCTTCGAAATCGGCGGCCCGGACGGCGATGCCGGCCTGACCGGCCGCAAGATCATCGTCGATACGTACGGCGGTGCCGCCCCGCACGGCGGCGGCGCGTTCAGCGGCAAGGACCCGACCAAGGTCGACCGTTCGGCGGCGTACATCACCCGCTATCTGGCGAAGAACATCGTCGCCGCCGGCCTCGCCAAGCGTTGCACGATCCAGCTCGCCTATGCGATCGGCGTGTCGAAGCCGCTGTCGCTCTATGTCGACACCCACGGCACCGGCACCGTCGGCGACGATGCGATCGAAAATGCGATCGCCGGCATCGCCAAGCTCGGCGGCCTGACCCCGCGCGGCATCCGCACGCATCTCGGCCTCAACAAGCCGATCTACCAGCCGACCGCCGCCTATGGCCATTTCGGCCGCAAGCCCGAGGGCGATCTGTTCCCGTGGGAAAAGACCGACCTGGTCGACGATCTGAAGGCCGCGCTGGCAGCCTGATCCATTACGGGTGTATTGGGTAGACAAGCCATTGGAATTGCGGGAGGTTCGCCGAAAGGGCGGACCTCCCGTTTTCATGTCCGCCCATCGGGGGGATATATGCACGACCGTGCCGGACGATTGTTCGCGATGGGATTATCGTCGCTGGCGCTGCTCGCCGCGCTCCCCGCCGCCGCCCAGTTCACGAAAAGCGTGATCGCGGCACCCGCCGATCAGCCCTATCGCTTCCGGCATAGCGGCCTCGCCATCCCGGCCGAGCTCGACGGCATGCGGCGCGTGGCGATCGAACAGATTGGTGGATCCGAACTCGACGTCTTCGCCAACTATCAGCGCGGTTCCGAAGCGGTCACCATCTATGTCTTTCGAATGGCCAGCGGTGCTGCACCGGTCTGGTTCGATCGCGCCCGCGCCATTCTCGAATCCCGTCGCGACGTCTACGGCACGATTACGCCCATCCTTCCCCCGACCGCGTTCACCCCGCCGGGACACAGCGCGGCCAGCGGCTTGATCGCGGGCTGGTCGGTCTCGCGTCCACCCTATCGGGGCACCGTCCTCGCCATCGTCCCGCTCGGCGAATGGCTGGTGAAGGTCCGCTATAGTAGCACGACGCTCGACGGTGCCGGCATCGCGGCACGGATGCCGGCGGTACTGGCGGCACTCACATGGCCGACCGATCTCGCCGCCCCCGTTGCGGCGAAACCCGTCGCCGATTGCCCGACGCCGCTGGCGTTCCCGACCACCGCGAAGGTGCAGCGCGATCCGAAGATGCTGTCGGTCGCCGCCTTTACCGGCGGATTGCTGGCGGTGGGCCGCGCGCGCAAGGACAAGCCGAAACCGGGTGTCGCCGCCGTCCCCGCAAAACCGGTTATCTGGTGCCGCGATCCCGCGACCGGGCCTGCCGGCGGCGTCTATCGCGAAGATGCGTCGGCCGACTCCTATCTGCTGGCGTTCAGCGATTCGGGTCGTGCCGCGCTGGTCCAGCCCGACCCGGCCACCGGCCGCATCGCCAAGACCAATCTGCCCGGCTGGTCGGTGAACCTGATCGATGTCGGTAACGTGCTGGTCTACCCGCCCTTCACGGCGCTGCCCCGCCCCCGGCAGGTGATGGACGCGCTGCGACGCCCCGCGATGGCACACGTCCCCAACTGGGGGAACGACACGAACCGCATCACGATCAATCCGAACGCGCTCGGGGAGAAGCGCTGAGGGCCGGTCGCTTTCCTACACGGTGCGCTACGTGATAGCGCAAATGCTGTGGTCGCTGGATGGGCGCGCTTCGCCCCGTGCAGCGTTCCGATCGAAGGTGACAATCGCCCGACTTGCCGAACAGGTTGCCAACCTACTGCGGTAGCGGGCTTTTTGCTCGACCCGACCCCCGCCGGCCCTTCCCTGGACAACCTCCCGGCACGCAAGTGTCAACTTCCAGCACCCTCGGCCCACCTAAACATCTCGAATACTTGCACAAAGCCGTCGACCAAACGAAGTTTCGCACAACCTTCGTCAACTTCCGTCCGGCACCGGCAGCACCCTTGCGACCAGCGCCTCGGCGACCAGTCCGATGACCGCGCCGACCGCGACGTCGATCGGAAAATGCGTCCCCCGCGGCACCTGGATCGCCGCCACCGCCGCCGCCCCGGCATAGGCCGGCCCGGCCGCCTCGGGATATTCGCGCGCCACCGCCCGCGCCACCGCCAGCGCGCCTGCGGTATGGCCCGATGGAAAGGAATTCTGCGGCCCCTCGTCGGTATCGCCGGGCTTCGGGCGATGATCCTCGCGGTCGCTGAATAGATGCGGTCGCGCCCGGTCGACATTGGCCTTGATGACCGACTTGGCCAGCGTCGCCAGACCATGGGCGGCCAGCATCCTGACCCCGGTCCGCGTCAGCCGCGCATCGCCCCGCCACAACCCGGCGGCGATCGTCGTCAGGTTGATCGCGACCGTCGGCGGCTGGTCGGCGACCTCGCTCAGCCACCCCGCGACCTTCACCACCGGATGGTCGTGCAACGCAGCGGCGACGCCCTGCCCTGCATCGATATCGGCGTCGACCAGTTGCTTCGCCTGTTGTTTCGCCTTGCGCTTCTTGCCCATGGCATCCGAACCACCGGCGAACGCGGAAGCTCCCTTGTCGGATCGCCGTCCCGGCGGGTAGGAGCGCGGCGATGAACGATCCCACTACCATCCGCCGCCTCTATGGCCGTCGACAGGGCCACAAGCTGCGCCAGGGGCAGGCCGCACTGGTCGAGGAACTGCTGCCGCGGGTCTCGGTCCCCGAAACCGGCCCGCTCGATTCGCAGGCCCTGTTCGGCGACGACCGTCCGGTGGAAGTCGAGATCGGCTTCGGCGCGGGCGAGCATCTGGCCGGGCAGGCCACCGCCCGGCCGCACCACGGCTTCATCGGCTGCGAACCGTTCCTCAACGGCGTCGTCGGTGCGCTCAACCATATCCGCGACGATGATCTGTCCAATGTCCGCCTGCATATGGGCGATGCGCTGGAGGTGATCGAACGCTTCCCCGACGCCGCGCTGGAGCGCGTCTATCTGCTCCACCCCGATCCCTGGCCCAAGGCGCGCCACGCCAAGCGGCGGATGATGAACCACGGCCCGATGGACCTGATCGCCACCAAGCTTCGTCCCGGCGGCGAATTCCGGCTCGGTACCGACGACCCGACCTATTGCCGCTGGGCGATGATGATCATGGACCAGCGCCGCGATTTCGCATGGCAGGCGCAGACTGCGTCCGACTTCCTGACCCGCCCCGCCGACTGGCCCGAAACCCGCTACGAACGCAAGGCGCGGCGACAAGGTCATGAGGTCTGGTATTTCCGCTACATCCGCCTCTAGACCGCGACCGGGCTCGCCACCCGGCCGCTCTCGCCGAAGATGCGCAGATAGCGGGCGATATCGGCGGGGTCGCCGGTCGCCTTGGCCGGATTGTCCGACAGCTTGACCGCCGGGCGGCCATTGGCACTGACGACCTTGCACACCAGCGAGATCGGCTCCAGCCCCGCGCCGCCCAGCGGGTCGCAACCGCGAAAATCGTTGGTCAGGTTCGTCCCCCAGCCGAAGCTCATACGGACCCGGCCATGGAAATGGCGGTAGGTCGCCATGATGCTGTCGACGTCCATACCGTCGGAGAAGATCAGCAGCTTCGAGCGCGGATCGACGCCGCGCGACCGCCACCAGCGCAGAATCTGCTCGCCGCCCTCGATCGGCGGCATGCTGTCGGGACGGAAGCCGGTCCAGTCCGCCAGCCAATCGGGAGCATTGCGCAGGAACGCGGTCGTGCCATAGGCATCGGGCAACGCGATCAGCAGGTTGCCGCCATAATGCCGTCGCCATTCCTCCAGCACGCGGTACGGCGCGGCGGCGATCCCGGCATCGTCCTCCGCCAGCGCCGCCTCGACCATCGGCAGCTCATGGGCGTTGGTCCCGATCGCCTCGACCCCCGCCTGCATCGCCAGCAGCACGTTGGAGGTACCGACGAACCGATCGCCCAGCCCCTCCTGCAACGCTTCGACACACCAGCGCTGCCACAGAAAACCGTGCCGCCGCCGCGTGCCGAAGTCGGACAGCACAAGATCCGGCAGCGCCCGCAGCCGCTCGACCTTGTCCCACAACCGTGCTTTCGCCCGCGCATAGGTCACGTCGAGCGCGAACCGCCCGTGATCGCGCAACGCCGCGCGCGCCCGGAGTTCGTTGACGATGGTCAGCGCGGGAATTTCCCACAGCGAGGTTTCGGCCCATGGTCCGTCGAAATGCAGCACATACTGGCCGTCGCGCACCGACAGGTCATAGTCGGGCAGCCGGAACCGGCTCAACCATGCGATGAAGTCGGGTGAGAACATGCGCTGCACGCCGTAGAAGCTGTTGCCCGCCAGCCAGATCAGTTCCTGCTTGCTGAACCCGATCGTCCGCGCATGGTCGAGTTGGGCACGCAGCTCGGCTTCGTCGATCACCTCCGCCAAGCGCACCGACTTGCTGCGGTTGATGACGGCGAAGGTCGCGCGGACGTCCGGATGCACTTCGCGGATCATCTGCACCATCAACAGCTTGTAGAAGTCGGTGTCGAGCAGGCTGCGCACCACCGGGTCCAGTCGCCAGCCATGGTTCCACACCCGGGTCGCGATATCGGTCACCACCATCGATCAGCCTTTTCCCCAAACGTAGACGGCGCAGCTCGTCATGGCCGGCCGCATCACAGGCTGGAGGCGAGCATCGCACATTCGATATCCTCTACCGATATCCGTCCGGAATGTGCAATCAGCCGGAAACTGGAGGTGCGACATGGCCGAAGTGATCGTCGTGGTGGATACGCAGGCGGATTTCATCCGGGCGGACGGTGCGCTGCCCGTCGCGGGTGCGGAGGACATCGTCGGACCGCTGGCCGAGTGGCTGCACGCGCGCACCACCGGCGACACGGCCGCGATCGTCTTCACCTTCGACACCCATTTCGTCGAAACCTACCCCGCAAGTGCCGAAGCCGAGCTGTTTCCCATCCATTGCGTCCGGGGAACCGCCGGCTGGCGGAATTTGATCGATCCCCTGACGATGCCTCCCGCCATCCCGTGCCGAACATTGGAGAAGGGGGTGTTCGACATGTGGGCCGAAGACCGACTGGTTCTGCACGACCCCCATGGCGCCGCGCCGCCGACCGATCGCGATACGTTCTTCGACGATCTGCGGAAGAGCGGCGTCGACCGTGCGATCGTGGTCGGCGTCGCCGCCGATTATTGCGTGCGCTGGGCGGTCGATGGCCTGATCGCGCGTGGCTTCGCGGTTGCCATACCGGCCGCCCTGACCCGCGGCATTACGCGCTCGATCGAACAGGTCGTTTCCGACGATTTCGGCGGTCGAGTGGAGGTCGTATAACTCCGCAATTCCAAATCGAACTTGTTCAACCACTTGGTAACAGACCATACGGCATGATATACCAAATGCGCTCCGCTATCGAACGAAAGCGGAAACAAGGGTTGATTGATGACGCATATTCTTGTCGCTGACGACCATCCGATGTGCGCCACCGCGCTCGGCATGGCGGCGCGCGCCGTCGACCCGACCGTGACGAAAGACTGCGTGACGACGCTGGCCGAAGCCGAAAGTCTCGTTCGGCAGCACGCCTATGACCTGGTCCTGCTCGACCTGATGCTTCCCGATGTGCAGGGGTTTGCCGGGTTGGCGGTGCTGCGTGCGGTGCGGCCATCGACGACGATCGCGATCGTCTCGGGCCGCGAGGAACCGGCGGTGGTCGCGCAGGCCCGCGCGCTCGGCGCGCAGGGGTTCATCCCGAAATCATCGTCGATCGACGAAATGATGGACGCGATCCGCAACCTGCTCGCGGGCAATTGCTGGGTTCCTGCAGGGTCGGAGGACGTTCCGCAGGCCGATCCGCGCATCGACCTTGCCGAACGCATGGGGACGCTGTCGATCGCGCAACTGCGCGTGCTCCGCGCCATCGCCAACGGGCATCAGAACAAGCAGATCGCCTACGACCTGCAACTGGCCGAACCGACCGTTAAATCGCACCTGTCGGCGATCTTCCGCAAACTGAACGTCAACAACCGGACGCAAGCCGTGCTGGCGCTACAGGCGTTCGACGCGTAGAGCGCTACCGGACCAGGCTGAACCACCGCCATCGCCCTGCGGGCGATTCCACCTGATCCGGTAACGCTTCAGCGTCTGCTTCATGAACGCGGAAACGGCACCGCCGCCGGTCATACGGGTTCGGCCATCGCCCGCTGGGCCGCGTCGATCACCGCCGATGCGCAGCGATCGATCTCGTCGAGTACAGCCGGATCGATCGGCATCGCGTCGGGCGCATCCTCGATAACCTGCAATGCCGCGATCAGTTCGATCGCGCCCATGCTGGCCGCCGCACCCCGCAATGCATGGGCTTCGCGCCGGGCGAGATGGAGGCGGTCATGCGCGACCAGCGTGCGCAGACGGGCCGGTATCCGCCCCGCATCCTCGATCAGCAGCCCGAGCAACGTATCGCGCTGCGCAGGACCCAGCGCGTCGGTCAGCGACTGGACACGGTTGGGATCGATGGCCTGCCCCCCCGTTTCGGGCACGGTGGGGCGGTCGGTCGGCATCGCCGTCCGGCCGAGTACGGCGCGCAGTTGTGGTACGTCGACCGGTTTGGTCAGAATGCCGTTCATCCCCGCCCCGATGACTTCGGCCCGGCGTTCGGCGGACAGATCGGCGGTCAGCGCATAGATAGGCACGCCCGCCCCCGCGCCGCTCCACGCCCGGATCGCGCGGGTTGCGGCGATGCCGTCCATCACCGGCATCTGCACATCCATCAGCACCAGATCGACCGGATTGCCAGCCGCGGCGGTGACATATTCGACCGCGCGCGCGCCATTTTCCACCGCGACGACCGCATGCCCCAGCCGTCGCACGATCTCGGCGATCAAATAGCGGTTGGTGTCGTTATCCTCGGCGACCAGGACATTGCTGGCGCCACTGCGCTCGCCCGACCCTATCGTATCGGATTCGAGCGCGGATGCCTTTCCGGACAGGGCAGCGCGTCCGGCGAACGGCAGCGGCAGATGGAACCAGAAACGTGATCCGGCCCCGTGGCGACTGACGACGCCGATGCTGCCGCCCATCGATTCGACCAGCATCCGGCTGATGCTCAGGCCAAGCCCGGTGCCGCCATAGCTGCGGGTCGTGGACGCATCGGCCTGGACGAACGGTTCGAAGATTGCGTCGAGCCGGTCCTCGCGGATACCGACGCCGGTATCGGCAACCTCGAACCGCCAGTAATCGGCGTCGTCGCGCGTCGCGGTGATGTGAATCGATCCGGCGCGGGTGAATTTGACGGCATTGCCGACCAGGTTGGTCAGCACGCGTTGCAGACGCGCCGGGTCACCGATCACCCGCCCCTCGGGCACGTCGAAATCGAGCGACAGGTCATGGCGTTTCGCTTCGGCCGCGAACATGCCCGTGACCGTCGCGAGCAGCTCGCGCGGTTCGAACACGATCGCTTCCGAATCGCGATGCCCCCCTTCCAGCTTGGAAAAGGTCAGCACGTCGTCGACGATGTCGGACAGGGTCCGGCCGGCATGTTCCAGCGCGTCGAGATGCCGCATCCGTTCGGCGCGATCCGGCGTGTCGCGCAGCAATTGCACGGCAGCGAGGATCGAGGTCAGCGGCGTCCGGATTTCATGGCTGATCGTGGCGGTAAAGGTCGCCTTCGCCACCAGTGCCCGCTCGGCCGCTTCGCGCGCCTCGCGCAATTCGGCCATGGCCTGCACCTGATCGGTCGTGTCCTGCATCACGCCGAACACACCGACGACCCCCGCGCCCAACGCCCGTTCGGCCTGCCCCCGGGAAGCGACCCAGCGCATCGTGCCGTCGCGCCGGATCAACCGCGCGTCGAAGGCGAACGATCCCCCGGTGGCGATGGCATGATCGATCGCATCGCGAACCATCCCCCGATCGTCGGGATGATAGAAGTCGATCGCCGCGTCGAGGTCCGGCTCCTCGCTCGGTGGAACGCCGTGCATGCGGAAAATCTCGGGCGACCACATCACGCGCCGGTCGAGGATATTCAGCCGCCAATGGCCGAGCCTTGCCGCACTTTCCGCCATGGCGAGCAGTCGTTGGCGCTCCTCGACCTGGCTTGCCGCGTCGACGGCCCTGCTTTCGGCCTCGCGTCGCTGGCCGATATCGCGGATCGATCCCACCACCTCGGCACCGCCGTGACTGTCGCCGACCAGCCGGAACGCACCCTCCAGCCAGACATAGTGGCCAGCCTTGTTCAGCATCCGATAATGGAACACGACGCTGTCGCCACCGGGGACCAGCGCCATCATCATCCGTTCCACCCGGTCGCGGTCGTCGGGATGCACCTGTCCGCAGGGACTGGAGCCGATCATTTCTTCGGGCCGGTAGCCGAGCACCCGTTCCGAGGCGGACGAGGCGTAGCGCCGTACCCCGTCCAGCCCGAGCCGCACGATCAGGTCGCTCGAATGATCGGTCAGCAACCGCAATTCGCGTTCCTTGTCGGAAATCTCGTCGAGCGCGCGCGATTGTTCGTACAGCAGCGCCGCGACGGGGAAGGCGGTCATCGTGATGATGCCGATGAAGATCTGCAGGAACAACACCCGATCCGAGACCTGCGGAAAGGCATCGGCGATCGGCCCGCTACCGGTCGTCGTACAGACGATCGCGATGCCAGCGATCGTCAGCGTCGATGCCGCTGCTCCGATGAAACGATAGAGCAGCGCCGCAAACACCGTGCAGGGCAGCAGGAAGAAGAGCGACGGATTGGTGCCCGGGCCGAACACGACGAAGGCGATCAGCATCGATACCGCTACCGGCAGCAACAGCGCCGGCGAGAAGAGCTGCAATTCCTCCGACAGGGCGCGGCGCGTCGCCTTGAGCGCCGGCAGCAGCACGATCAGTCCCATCGCGGTCGACGCGAACCAGTTCGCACTGGAATAAAGCGAACCGTTGTCGGTCAGCAGCGCGTTGACCGGCGCGGCCAGCAGCGTACTGGTTCCCGCCCCCAATATCGAGACGAAGATGACCCCGGCATAGCCGCGCAGGGTACGGGGATCCGGGTCGATCCTGCGCAGGCAGCCCGCTACCTGCAGCATGACGATGAGATCGAGCAGAATGTAACATATGGCCAGCGCCGACGGCACGCCGTTGAGCACGCTGAACAGGAACAGGCTGGCGGCAGTGACCCCCAATAGCAACGGCCAGCGGGATAGTGGCACGCGGGTCAGCCGCGCTACCGCGATGGGCGTGGCCGGCCAGATCAGCACCGGCCCCTGTGGCAGCGGTGACAGCGACATCGCAACGAAGGACACGGCGATCAACAGGATCGTATAGCCGGCCAGATCGACGGCGTGCCGCACAAGCGGTGATTGCTGCCAGCCGGCAAGGGAAGCCCGTCGCCGATCGACGTGCGCGCGCAAGACGGATAGCGATGGGCCAGTCATGTTCGATCGCCGCCGGTGGCTGTGAAGCCGCGATATTGGCCGATGCGCAGCCGATCGGCAATGCCGCGTATGGTTCGACTAATCCCCATCCGCAGCTTCACGGGTTGGAGCCTGACCCTGCCTCGCCCAGTGCTTCGCCAGCAGACGCCCTGCCAATGCGGGGAGGCCGGGCCGCAGGAACAGCCAGTCGCGGATCGCCGGCCCCGGTTCGGCGCCGATCAGCCGCTTATACCCGCTGTCGCCCGCGCCCCAATCGACCCGGGTGATGCCGTCGGCGACGGCGCGGACAAGGTTGCGGTAATAGAGCAGCTTTCCCGGCGAACGCTGGCGGAAGGCGACGTCATAGCTGTTGGCGATCGCGAATTTATGGGTCCCGGCATTGATATCGAACGAGAAGGCGGCGGGCTTGCCGTCCATCCGCAGCAGCGCGACCCACAGCATGTCGGCCAGCACCGGATCCGCGACGACCGATCGCCAGAACCGGCCATGCCCGTCCAGGGTGAATTTGGCGTCGCTGCCATCGGTCCGGCTGTTCAGCCAGCTGGCCCGTTCGACGGCGGCAAGGTCGTCGAACAGCGCCGGCGTCCAGTCGGCACCGCTGGCGAACGACCAGTCGGGTTCGCCGAGCGCCGCCAGATGCTTTTCGTTGAAGCGGTTCTTGCGCAGCGTCGACAGGCGCGGCCAGACCCCTTCCGCCTGGCGCGCGGTGATGTCGAGCAGATAGCTGTCGGCGATGAAGCGCGGCATGGCCCGCCAGCCGCTCGCCCGGGCGGCATCCAGCAGACCCTGTAGCATCGGATCGTCGTCATAGACCGGACCCAGCCGGAATCCGCGCACCTGCCGCCCCGCCTCGCCCAGCAGCGCCGCGAAATCGTCGGGGCCGGCGTCCAGCGCGACGGGTCCGCTGCGGAACGGCCAGTAGCAGCCGGGCAGTTGCGCCATGCGCAACGGGGCCGGCCCGAGCCCGATCAACGGCAACGCCAGCATCGGCTGCCCACCGCGTTCGACCAGCAACGTCCGCGCCGTGCCGCCATAGGTGTCGAGCGCCGCGGCATACCATTGGCGGCGCAGGAACCGATGGGTCGGGGCCGCCGATTCCGCGACCTTGTCGATCGCGTCGGGCAATTCGTCGGTCGTTCGCGCGACCGGTGGGGATGTACGCAGCAACATGGGCAGCATCATGCCGATAACCCGTTACGATTGGGTAGCGATCCGGTGTCGCAGTCCCTGCGCAACCTTGCCCGCCCCTTCCGCCCACGGCATAGCAGACGCGTGGAATTCGCACCTGTCCTGTCGACCGTCGCCAAGACGATCCAGACCGCCATCGCGCCGGTCTTCCTGCTGGCCGGGATCGGCGCGATCCTGAACGTCATGGTCGGGCGGCTGGCCCGGATCGTCGACCGGGCCCGCGACCTCGAGAAGCTCCATCCGTCCTCGACTGGGCCGGAGCATGAGCGGCATGTGTTCGAACTGCGGCTGCTCGACCGGCGCATCCGCGTCATCAACAATGCCGTGTTCCTCGTCGTGCTGTCGGCCGTCGCCAACTGTACCGTCGTCGCGATGCTGTTCATCGCCGAACTGCTCGACCTCGGGCTGGGCAAGGCGGTGGCGATCGCGTTCGTCCTGTCGATGGTGCTGTTGATCGGCGGGCTGGTCTGGTTCCTGTTCGAGGTGCGGATGTCGGTCCATGCGATTCGCGTCCGCGCCGAATTGCTGGAACGCGAACGCAAATGACCCCGCGCGGCGAACGGGCGCTGTTGCAGGCCGCGGTCGCGATCGTCTGCATCGTCCCGCTGATGGTTTCGACACTCGGCATCGTGCGTGGCGCGGTATGGTTGCAACCGGCCCCCGCGACCGACCTCGACAGTCACTTCCGCTATCTCTCCGGCATCTTCCTTGTGATGGGGATCGCCTTTCTGACCTGTATCCCCGCGATCGAATCGAGGACCGCGCGGTTTCGATTGCTCGGCGCGATGGTCGTGGGCGGTGGACTGGCGCGGCTGGTGTCGCTCGCCGGCGTCGGCGTGCCATCGCCGGGACATGTACTGGGATTGGGTATCGAACTGATCGTCGTGCCGCTGCTCATGCTGTGGCAGGCGCGCGTCGCGCGGCGATACCGCCACGCTGCCGCCACATAAAGTTCCGCACGGAAGCTCGATTCCGGGCGATCATATTTTTCTGCGTTCACGAAAAGTTCGCTTGCATTTCACGAACCCGGCGGATCGCCGTGCGTCGCGTATCTCTGCCCGCCCGAATGCCGCCAATGCCCGGCGTGAACGAAAAATTTGCCGTCTTGCGCACCGCCCGCTTTCCTACAATTAGTGGTGGCGAACGCGGGGGAGGCGCTACCGATAGTGTGTAACCCGCTGGAACCTCCAGTGCCGCCAACGCTTGTCAACAGGGATGGCGCGCGCGGACGTTCCGCAGAAATCGACAGGGGTTAGCGCCCCGTGCTAGAACACAAAAGGAACGGGACGATGACCTTCCAGGATAGTCAGGATGCCCAGATGAACGAGCTGCAATTCGCCGATCCGGCCCCCGCCGCCCCGGCCCCGGAACGTACCAGCCGCACGGTCGACGCGTTGCTGCACGCGGTCGAGGTCGATCATTCGCGCGACGCGCTGCTGACCGATTTCGGCAAGGATACGCTGAAGGACCGCTACCTCCTGCCGGGCGAATCCTATCAGGACCTGTTCGTGCGCGTGGCGTCGGCCTATGCCGATGACGCCGCCCATGCGCAGCGGCTGTACGATTATATCTCGAAGCTGTGGTTCATGCCTGCCACGCCGGTCCTGTCGAACGGCGGCACCGGACGCGGCCTGCCGATCAGCTGCTATCTCAACTCGGTCCCCGACAGCCTGGAGGGCATCGTCGAGACGTGGAACGAGAATGTGTGGCTGGCGTCGCGCGGTGGCGGCATCGGCACCTATTGGGGGAGCGTGCGCGGCATTGGCGAGCCGGTCGGGCTGAACGGCAAGACCAGCGGCATCATCCCGTTCGTCCGCGTGATGGATTCGCTGACGCTCGCCATTTCGCAGGGGTCGCTGCGGCGCGGGTCGGCTGCCTGCTATCTCGACATCAGCCACCCGGAAATCGAGGAGTTCCTCGAAATCCGCAAGCCCAGCGGCGACTTCAACCGCAAGGCGCTGAACCTGCACCACGGCGTGCTGATCCCCGACGCGTTCATGGAAGCGGTGCGCGACGGCGCCGAATGGGAGCTGAAGAGCCCCAAGGACGGGTCGGTCCGCGGCAAGGTCGATGCGCGGTCGCTGTTCCAGAAGCTGGTCGAAACCCGCCTCGCCACCGGCGAGCCGTACATCGTGTTCAGCGACCATGTGAACAACACGATGCCCAAGCATCACCGTGATCTGGGCCTCAAGGTCTCCACCTCGAACCTGTGCAGCGAGATCACGTTGCCGACCGGCAAGGATCACCTCGGCAACGACCGCACCGCCGTGTGCTGCCTGTCGTCGCTGAACCTCGAAACCTGGGACGAATGGAACGGCGACAAGCGGTTCATCGAGGATGTGATGCGCTTCCTCGACAACGTCCTGACCGACTATATCGAGCGTGCGCCCGACGAGATGGCCCGCGCGCGCTATTCGGCGAGCCGCGAGCGGTCGGTCGGCCTTGGCGTCATGGGCTTCCACTCGTTCCTGCAGGCGCGCAGCCTGCCGTTCGAGGGGGCGATGGCGAAGGCATGGAACCTGAAAATCTTCCGCCACGTCAACGCGCAGGTGAACGAGGCGTCGATGCACCTCGCCAACGAACGCGGCCCCTGCCCCGACGCGGCCGATATGGGCGTGATGGAGCGGTTCAGCTGCAAGATGGCGATCGCGCCGACCGCGTCGATCAGCATCATCTGCGGCGGCACCAGCGCCTGCATCGAACCGATCCCGGCGAACATCTATACCCACAAGACGCTGAGCGGATCGTGGTCGGTCAAGAACCCGTATCTCGAAAAGCTGCTGATCGCCAAGTCGAAGAACAGCGATGCGGTGTGGAACACGATCCTCGAGCGCGGCGGGTCGGTCCAGCATCTCGACTTCCTCAGCCAGGAAGAGAAGGACACGTTCAAGACCAGCTTCGAGATCGACCAGCGCTGGCTGCTCGAACTGGCCGGGGACCGTGCGCCGTTCATCGATCAGGCGCAGTCGCTCAACCTGTTCATCCCGGCCGATGTCGAGAAATGGGACCTGCTGATGCTCCATTATCGCGCATGGGAACTGGGCATCAAATCGCTCTATTATCTGCGCTCGAAGTCGGTGCAGCGGGCCGGGTTCGCCGGCGGGGTCGAGGCGGACAATACGTCCGAGCTGGCCAAGTTCGATCTGGGCGAGACGACCGATTATGATGAGTGCCTGGCCTGTCAGTGAGCGGGCGGCATCGATTTGCGTGAGCAAATCGATGACTCGCCACGGCGGGCAGCGGGGTCGCGCAGCGGACCCGTCTGACGGCGTGGCGGAACAGGCGACGAAAAAGGGGGCCGAAAGCCCCCTTCCCCGTCGCAAATCGGGCGATCGATCAGATGGCGCTGCCATCCTCTTCGGTTTCGAACGTCACCGCGACGTCGGCATTGGCGGACAGGCGGACGGTGTCGCCCTCAACCTCGGCGACGAGGCCGCCGTCGATATAATGGTGATGCCCTTCATGGCTGCTCGAGGCGCCTTCGACTTCCGCGCCACTGTCCTTCTTGGTCAGCTTGATGCGGTCGCCTTCGACGCGGTCGACGGTGCCGACATGGACGCCGTCGGCGCCGATGACTTCGGCATGTTCCTTGATGTTGCTGAGATCGGCCATGTTCATTCTCCGTTGGGGGCGGCGGTCAAACGCATGTCCCGGCAGTTGGTCGCATGACGCAGAACGTACTCATCATGCTGGCCATCGCGCTGGTCGCAGGTGGCACGGGCATGTGGCTGTTGCTGCGCCTGCGGTCGCGGGCGACGCAGCAGAGCCGCTATGCGCATGGCATGGTGGGGATGATGGCGCTGGCACTGGGGATCATTTTGGCGATCTTCGGGCTCGCGCAATGGTCGTGGAACAGCACGCCATGAACCGACCCAACCGTACCCCCGCGGAAGCGGGGGTCCAGAGCCATAAGCGACGACCTTCGCGACCCTAGGCTCCCGCCTGCGCGAGAGCACAACAGAATTCTATAGCAAACCAGAAATTTCCCCGGAGTAAGCCCCATGTCGCTCACCGAAGCCCGCAAGCAGTACAAGCCGTTCGAATACCCCTGGGCGTTCGATTTCTGGAAGCGCCAGCAGCAGATCCACTGGATGCCCGAAGAGGTGCCGCTGGGCGAGGATTGCCGCGACTGGGCGCAGAAGCTGACGCCGCACGAGCGCAACCTGCTGACGCAGATCTTCCGCTTCTTTACCCAGGCGGACGTCGAGGTGCAGGACTGCTATCACGAGAAATATGGCCGCATCTTCAAGCCGACCGAGATCAAGATGATGCTCGCCGCCTTCTCCAACATGGAGACGGTGCATATCGCGGCGTACAGCCATCTGCTCGACACGATCGGCATGCCCGAGAGCGAATATGGCGCCTTCCTCGAATATAGCGAGATGAAGGACAAGCACGACTATCTGCAGAATTTCGGGGTCGATACCGACGAGGATATCGCCAAGACGCTGGCGATGTTCGGCGGCTTTACCGAAGGACTGCAGCTGTTCGCGTCGTTCGCGATGCTGATGAACTTCCCGCGCTTCAACAAGATGAAGGGCATGGGGCAGATCGTGTCGTGGTCGGTCCGCGACGAGAGCCTGCACTGCGAAGGCATCATCAAGCTGTTCCACGCCTTCTGCAAGGAACGCGACTGCCTGACCCGTTCGGTGCGCGACGACATTGCCGACATGTGCCAAACGACGGTGCGGCTGGAGGACAATTTCATCGACCTCGCCTTCGAAATGGGGCCGGTCCACGGCATGACCGCCAAGGAAATCAAGAAATATATCCGCTACATCGCCGACTGGCGGCTGGGGCAGCTGGGCATGAAGCCGATCTATTTGATCGACGAACATCCCCTGCCGTGGCTGGCGCCGCTGCTGAACGGCGTCGAGCATGCGAACTTCTTCGAACAGCGCGCGACCGAATATTCGAAGGCGGCGACGCGCGGCAACTGGAACGAGGTCTGGGAAGGCTTCGACAAGCGCCAGAAGGCGAAGGTCATCGCGCCGGCGAACGAAGAAGCCAGCGGGATGGGCGACATGTTCGGCGGCGTGGCGGCGGAATGAGCGCCGGGCAAGCGGCAGCGTAGGCTGCCGCGAACCTCAAGGCGCGATCGGCCGGCGGCGCCTCAAGCGCCGACCGACGGCACGGGCTTTGCCCGTGCCCGCCACCCAAAGTTCACGAAGTTCACACTCGCACGCGGTTTGCGCGCCCTGCGTTCCGACTTGTCAAAGAGCGGGTCGCGACGACCCGGCAGCATGATGGCGACCGTCGATCGTGTAGGACAGTGCGAATGTCGCTCTGCCTGCGCGGGAACGACGCGAGGGGCGGCAGCGAATGCGCTCAACGCCCCCGCCGCACCGGCACCCGGAAATCGGCGGGCTTGTCGGCGACCCATTTGACGAACTTCGCGACCGCCGGAACCTCGCGCAGCGTGTCGAGGTCGGCGAGCGGACCGGCGAGGTCGGCGTTGGTCGCGCTGGCATGAATGGTGCGGTGGCAGATCGGGTGGACGGGTACGGTCTCGCGGCCGCCCTCGCTCTTGGGCACGCGGTGATGCCATTCGACCTGAACGCCGATCGGGCGACGGCAGAGCGCGCAGCTCATCGGCTCGACCGCGCGTGCGGCGAGCGCTTCGGCCGCTGCCAGTCCTGCCTTGCGCTTCACGCGTCCGGCCATTGCCTGCTCCCGTTCATCGGCCCAACATCGGCATGCATAATCGATCCGGCAAGACCGCCGAACATGGCAAGTCGCCATTCGTCCGCCGGTAGATGAACGGCAGATGAAGGAACCGCGATCGCGCCACGCGGGTTCTTCCCCGGCAAGTTCTGATCCAGGGAGAACCCGCATGAACCGCCTTTCATTACTGATCGCCGCAGCTGCAACTGCCAGTATCGCGACGCCGTCGCTGGCCAAAGACCGGTCGGTCCCGGTCTATTCGGACTATAACCCCTATTATCTCGATTATAAGACCGACATCTCGGAAGCGAAGCGCGAACTGCGCAAGGATCTGCGGCGCGCAAAGGATGCGTCGTCGCGCGAGGATGCGTGGCACGAATATCGCCGCGAGGTTGCCGACGCCGAACATGATTTCCGCAAGGAGATGGCCGAGCGCGGCATGATCGTCCGCCGCGGTCGGGTGACCGTCGAAGAATAAGCCTTCCCGTCGTCCTACGGGAATAAGCCGTCGGGTTTGCGCCCGGCGGCTTTTTTTGATGGCGAACGACCGGTCGCCCTGCACGAGCGGACTGTGCGAAAAAGAAAAAGGCCCCGGGCCGACGCCCGGAGCCTCTGTCTCTACGCAGTTACCGGGGCGGATCCCGATACGCCGGACCCGCCCGAACCGGGCCGATGTTTAGAAGTGGGTCGTCAGACCCAGCATCGGACGGAAGCTGTGCGCCGAACCGAAGGTCGACACTTCACCGCGCAGGCGGACGCCCGAGTTGCCGGTGATGCCGCCCAGGCCGATGTCCTTCGGACCGACTTCGAAACCGGCGCCGTAGGTCATTTCGTGATAGTCGCGGCTAGCGGTACCGAACCGGTCGAAATTGACCCAGCGATAGCCGACCTTGCCGTAGATCAGGCCCGAGTCACCCGCGCGGAAGCCGAAACGGCCGGCCGCGCCGTAATCCCAATCGATGTCGCCCGACACGCCCTTCGAGACGCTGCCTTCGGCACCGACGAACACCGGACCCAGCGGAACGTTGAAGCCAACAATCCCTTCGACCAGCGCGCCGTTGAGTTTGTCGTTACGGGCAACCTGCGGAATGCCGGCCTTGGTGGCTTCGGAGTCGAACTGCTCCCAGCCGCCCATGACGGCGATATACGGTTCGAAACCGATGCCGCTGGTGCCGTCGGGTGCGGTCACGGCGGGGGCCGGTTCGGAGGTGGTGGTCGTGTCCTGCGTCGTGGTCGACATGTCCTGCGCAAAGGCAGGGGCAGCGACGAAAGCGGCGGCAGCGGCAGCGACAGTGAAAAGCTTACGCATACAAAACCTCATCAGCGTTTACGGTCCCGACGTCGAAGCTGCGCCGGTTTGTCCGTGGCCCCTCTGAACCCCGAACCGCGCCCCCGGTTGCATTGCGTCGCAACAGGAACGTCACGAAACTCGCTACTGTGTTATAAGGGCAACGGTATCTTGCAGGCGGATGAACGAACCGTGGCGAAGCCGCCAGGAACATGGTGGCAATATGGCAGCGATGGTGCGGCAGGGCGGCAACGCCGCGCAACGAAGGCTGCGCTGACGGGTTGGTGATCCGGTCGCACGGTGCGGCCGGACCCGCGAAAAGGACGGATGGAGGCCATATGCGACCCCATATCATCATCCTCGGTGCCGGCTTTGGCGGGATCGCGGCGGCACAGGCGCTGCGCAAAGCCGATACCGATGTGACGCTGATCGACCGGACCAACCATCACCTGTTCCAGCCGTTGCTGTATCAGGTCGCGGGCGCCGCGCTGTCGCCGGCGGATATCGCGACCGCCAATCGCGCCCTGCTGCGCCGCAATAAAAACACGCGCATATTGATGGCGGAAGCGAGCGGGATCGACGCCGCTGCGAACGAATTGTGCCTCACCGATGGCCGGCGGTTGCGCTTCGATTACCTGATCGTGGCGACCGGTGCCGGGTATAGCTTCTTCGGCAACGATGGCTGGCGCGACCATGCGTTCGTGCTGAAATCGATCGACGATGCGCTCGCGATCCGGGCGGCGCTGCTCGGTGCGTTCGAACGGGCCGAGCAATGCGACGATCCGGCCGAGTTGCGACGGTTGCTGACCTTCGCCGTGGTCGGTGGCGGGCCGACCGGCGTCGAACTGGCCGGCACCATCGCCGAACTGGCGCGCACGACGCTGGCGCGCGATTTCAGTCGGGTCGATCCGCGCGCGACGCGGGTGGTGCTGTGCGAGATGGGCGACCATATCCTGCGCGCGTTCGATCCGAAGCTGTCGCAGGCAGCACGGGAGATGCTCGAGTCGCTGGGCGTCGAGGTGCGGACCGGCGAAAAGGTACAGGCGATCGACGAACGCGGGCTGACGGTCGGCGACCAGCGGATCGACGCGGCGGCGGTGCTATGGGCGGCGGGAACCGAGGCGCGTCCGGCGGCGGCGTGGCTGTCGGCCGATGCCGCGAAGAACGGCGCGGTGAAGGTACGACCCGATTGTTCGGTGCCGGGGCATCCCAATCTCTTCGCGATCGGCGACGTGGCTAGTTTCGACTCGGGCGACGGCCCCCTGCCCGGCCTGGCCCCGGTCGCCAAGCAACAGGGGCATTTCGTCGGCAGGCTGCTTGCGGCGAAGGTGGCCGGGCATTGCCCCGACGATACGTTCAGCTATCGCGATTACGGAACGATGGCGGTGATCGGCCGGTCGCGCGCGGTGGCGGAGATTGCGGGGCTGAAGCTCAAGGGTTTCGTCGCGTGGCTGGCATGGTCGCTGGTCCATCTGATGCTGCTGGTCGATTTCCGCAGCCGCATGTCGGTCTATGTCCATTGGGCATGGTCGTGGTTCACCTATGGCCGGGGCGCACGGCTGCTGACCGGCTATGCGCCCGATCCGGGGGAGACGCCGCGGGCGGCGGTACTGCCGGAGATCGAGAAAGAGGTGCGGGCGGCGGAGTAGCGGCCGGGAACCGTTCATCCTCGCGCGATGGTGAAACGGCTGGGAACGTCGAGCCCCAATCCAAATCCAGCGTACCCCGGCGCAGGCCCGGGTCCAGTTGGCTTGGCTTTTCCGCAAGTACGAACGTCCCCCGACTGGGCCCCGGCCTCCGCCGGGTTACGGAAAAAGAGATTTCAGAAGTCTCGGATGGCGGGAATACAGTCTGGAGCGGGCGCGTCCCCAAACGCAAACGGCCCGCCCGCATTTCCTGCGGACGGGCCGTTTCCGGTTCGGTTCAAGCGGTCAGCCGACGCGATTGCCGGCCATCGGGAAGCTGCCGAACGCGCCCGCGCCGACCGTGCCCGAAATGGTGTCGCCGTCGACCGTCGCTTCGCAGTCGAGCGTCATCGGCATCGGCACGACGATCGCGACCTTCCACGACAGCTTGTCGCCATCGACCTTGCCGTCGGTGATTTCGGTCGACCCCATCGCGCCGGAATAGGTGCCGGTGAAGGTGCCGCCGTCGCTCTTGACGTTCAACGTCGCCTGCTGGTCGCCCATCGGCGACTTGGTGATCGTGTTCCAGCTGCCATCGACATTCGCCATCTTCGCTCTCCTTACTTCGCCGCGACGGCCGGGGCGGACGGCGGCGTTGCCGACACCACCTCCACCGGCAGGCCCAGCGCGTCAAGCTGTGGGCGAACGACCTTGGCATCGCCGACCACCACATAGACGAAGCGCGCGGGGTCGATCGCCGCGCGTGCCGCAGCGTCAAGCTGGGGCACGGTGAGCGCACGATATTTTTGCGGCAACGTCGCCTGATAGTCATCGGGACGACCGAGGAAGTCGTTGAACCGCATCGCCGCCAGCACCGCGCGCGACGTTTCGTAGGTACCGGCCAGCTGCCGCGTCTCGCCATCGATCGACCGGCGGAATTCGACCGGGGTCACGCCGTTGGTCCCGAGGAAGCCGTTGATCTGTTCGCGCAGCGACGCGATGGCCGGGCCGGTCTTGTCGGCCTGCACCGGCGCGTTGATGACATAGGGCACGGCGTTCTGCATCAACTGGAACCCGCCGCGCGCGCCATAGGACCAGTGTTTCGCTTCACGCAGGTCCATGTTGATCCGGCTGAGAAAGCCCGAGCCGAGCACGGTGTTGGCGGTGGTCGCGGCCAGCGTGTCCGACTTCGCCTGCACCGGCGTCATCTGTCCGGCGACGATCAGCGACTGCGGCGAATTGGGCCGGTCGACCAGCACGATCTTCGGCGTGGTGGTCGCGCGCTGTGCCGGAAAGCTCTTGGTGCCCGCCGTCCCCGTTGCCCGCCAGTCGCCGAGCGAAGCGTTCAGCGCCGCCTGTACCTCGGCCAGCGGCCGGTCGGACACGACGAAGACCTTCGCCTTGTCCGGACGCAGCCACGCGTTGCGCCACGCGATCAGGTCGTCGCGCTTCAGTGACGCGACCGCCACCGGATCGCCGACCCCCGCCGCCAGCTTGGCATAGGGGCTGTCGGCGCCATAGAGGAGCGGCGGCAGCGTCATGTCGGCCAGCCCCTGCGGGTTGGTGCGCTGCTGCCCGATCTGCGCCATCACCTGCCCGCGCACGCGCTCCAGTTCGTTCGCATCGAACGCCGGATTGCGCAGCACGTCGGCGAACAGCATCGTCGCGCTGGTCAGATTGGCGCTGGGCGCGACGAAGCCGACCGTCGTCTGATCGGCGGAATTGCCCCCGCCCATCTGCATGCCGAGCTTTTCCTTGGCCTCCGCCAGCGCGATCGAATTGCGGGTGGTGGTGCCTTCGTCGATCAGCGACAGCGTCATGCCGGCGGTGCCGAGCTTGCCCGCCACATCGGCGGCGGTGCCGGCATCGAACACCATGTCGACCTGCGTCACCGGCACGGCGGTACGCTGCGCATAGACCAGTTCCATGCCGTTCGACAGGCGGCTGCGCGTGACCTTCGGGAATTGCAGCATAGCGCCAGTATCGGCGACGCCCGGCATGGTGCCGCGCGTGCCCTGGAACGGGGTTTCTGCAGCGGCCGGCGCGGCGGGTGCGGCGGCGACCGCCTTGGCTTCCTCATAGCCCTCGCGCTCGCCCTTCTCGACGATCAGCGTATAGGCCGGACGCGACATCCACTTCTGCGCGGCGGCGCGGGCACGCTCCGGCGTCATCGTCGCCAGCGCGTTCAGTTCCTTCTTGTAGAAGCCCGGATCGTTCGAATACAGCTCGCCCGACGCCAGCGTCACCGCCTTGCCACCGAAGCCGCCGACCGATTCCAGCCCGCCGATGGTGCCCGACACCTGCGTCGTGGCGACGCGCGCGACTTCGTCGGCGGTGGGACCGGTGCGGAGATAATCGGCGATCATCTGGTCCAGCTTCGCCTCGACCAGCTTTTCATCGACGCCCGGCCGCACGATCGCGCGGACGATCAGCATGCCGGCCTGCGCCAGCGACTGGACGCCGGCCGACACCTGCACCGCCAGCTTGTCCTTCTTGACGAGTTCGTTGTCGAGCCGTGACGAAGCGAGCCCGCCGAACGCGCTCATCGCGACGTCCAGCGCCGGCGCGTCGGGATCGTTCAGACCCGGCACCGGCCAGACCTTCATGATCATCGTCGCGGCGACATTGTCCTTCATCACCTCGCGCACCGGAGCGGCAAGGGTCGGCACCGCGATCTTCGGCAGGACCGATTCGGGCCCCTTGGCGATCTTGCCGAAATATTTCACGACCAGCGGGCGCGCCTCCTTGGCGTCGATATCGCCGGCCAGCACCAGCACCGCATTGTTCGGGCCGTAATGGCTGCGGAACCAGTTCTTGACGTCCTCGAGGCTGGCGGCGTCGAGATCGGCCATCGAACCGATCACCGAATGGCGATAGGGGTGGCCGACGGGGAAGATGCCCTCGGTCATCTTGTAGCGGACGAGGCCATAGGGCTGGTTGTCGCCCTGCCGCTTCTCGTTCTGGACGACGCCGCGCTGTTCGTCGAGCACGCCCTGCGTCACCGCCCCGAGCAGATAGCCCATCCGGTCGGATTCGAGGAACAGCGCGCGGTCCAGTGCCGCCTTCGGCACCGTTTCGAAATAATTGGTGCGGTCGTAGCTGGTCGTACCGTTCAGGTCGGTGGCCCCGATCGAGCGCAGCGGGTCGAAGAAATCGCCCGGCGCATTCTCCGATCCGTTGAACATCAGATGCTCGAACAGATGCGCGAACCCCGTCTTCCCCTCCGGCTCATGCTTCGACCCGACATCGTACCAGACGGACACAGCAACAATCGGCGCCTTGCGATCGGTGTGGGTGATGACGGTCAGGCCGTTGGGCAGGGTGAATTTCTCGTACGGGATGTTCACCGGTGCGACCAGCGCCGACAGCGGCGCGGCCTTGACCGGAGCGGGCGCAGGGGGCGTGGACTGGGCGGACGCACTCGCCCCGACGAGTGCCGTGGACGCGAGCAGGACGGACGCGACGGTACGAAACATGGAACCCCCATTATCGATAAACGGAATGACGGTGTATGGGCTGGCATTGTAACACGCAAGCGCGATGACGTTGCCGTTGGCCCTCCCCATTCTTACGCGCATGTAACTTATGATGTCTTCGGAGCGAACGGCCGTTTTGGCGGTTTTCATCGCGCAAACGGTGATTATGTTGCGATGCGCCATGACTATTCCATTCGAAACGCTTCGCACGATGCTGCCGATGGCTGAACAGTTCGACCGCCTTTTGGCGATCGGTTGGGAGGATGTCGGCGGGGTCGTTTTGGCCGTGGGAGGTATCGTCTTCCTGACGGCGGTCGGGGCATTGCGTTCGCGCTGACCCCAACGCGGCAATCATTGCCGTGTCGCAACATTTCCCCGGACGTGTTTTGGTCCCGGAAGAAAGGTAAGAGCTTCATGATCCGATCGATGACGGCCCTGTTGGCCGGGGCGATGGTGGCCGCGTGCGGAACGTCGGCCAATACCGCGCCGGCCGAGAATGTGGCGGAGCGGGTCGACCTGCGTCATCTGGTCGAGACCGACGTGGCAGGGAACGGGATCGAACGCTACCCGCTGGAGGGCGTGGTGATTCCGACACCATCCGACGACCAGTCGCGCTACGAACTGCTCCGCCAGCGCAAGACCGCCGCCGGTACGACGATCGCGATCCTGCGCCAACAGCGTGGCGACCGCTTCGTCTATGCCCGCACCGAACTGGATTGCGAACGCGACCTATTCCATGTCGTCGGGGTCGCAGACACCCGCGCGCATGTCGAAACCAACGTCGCGCATGACGGGCCGTTGCGGCCCACGGCGGGCCTGCCGCTGCGGCAAGAACTGTCGCGCTTTATCTGCCAGCGCGCCGAAGCGTAACGGCTATTCGCCCGCCGGCGGCACGGCCGGCGTGGCGACCTCCGCCTCGAACGCCGGATCGGGAGCGGCCATGGGCAGCGTCCCGCGTCGGCGTTCGAAGCTGGTGAGCAGGAAGAAAAGCAGGTTGCTGCCCTGGGTCAGCGCTCCGCCCGCCAGCAGCAGCCCCGCCATCGCCGCGCGCGGCCCATCGATGATATGGCTCATCTCCAGCGCGGCGGACAGGAACAGCAGGTCGCGATTGGGCACGATCGGCAGGCGGCTGATGACCATCTGCACGGTCAGGAACGTGACCCACACCGTCCATGCCTGCCCCGGCAGCACCACCGCCCATTGCGTCGCCTGGAGCAGGACGACGACGAGGATGCGGGCGACGTGGATCGCCAGCACGGTGGCGGCGACGCGCCACGATACCGACAGGATCTGGCGGCGCAGGCGCAGCAGCAGTGGGGTAAGGAACGCGGCGACCAGCAGGCCGGCAAGGATCACACCCCCCGCCGAATGCAGCCAGTCGGCGATCCACTTCGCCCGACCGGTCGCCATGAAGACGATCAGCAGCCCGGAGGTGATCGCCGCCGACGCGAGTGCCGAGAGGATCGCATTGTCCTTGATCGCGAGAAGCAGGGTCTTCGACGCGATGCCGAGCCGCTGACGGGCCCAGACGAACAGGTAGAGTTCGCCCGAATAGCCGACGAATGCCGAGTTGAAGACCCGTTTGCGCACGAACACCGGCAGCGCGCCGGGCAAGGGCCGGCCGAGCAGGCGGCGGAAGATCCAGACCTCCGATACCGGCAATGCCATGAACATCACGACGAACAGGATGTAGAACCACGGCGTGCGCGGCAGCGCCGCGGCGACGTTGCTCCACCCGATCGCGCGAACCTTCAGCACCAGCCACAGCAGCACGCCGACGAAGAACAGAGCGCGAAAGACCTTGCTCAATCGCGCCGCTGCCGGGGTCTGCGACCAGTCGTGCAGCCGCTGCCCGCGTTCGGCGAGGGTCAAGCGAATACTCCCGTACGGCGCGAGTCGGCGACGAACGCCGCGAATGCGGCGCGGGTATCGGGATCGAGGCGGAAGCGCGAATGACGCCACTTGCCGCCGGGCAGCAGCGAACGCAGCGCATATTCGATCGCGGCGGCAGGCGTGTTGCGCACCCGGCGTTCGAAATGGGTCCGCTCCCACGTGTTCGATCCATGGAAGGCGCGGACGAACAGGCCGGGCGCATCGAGGACGCCGATGCGATCGAGCGACCAATGGGCGAGGAAGTCGGTATCCTCGCCGCGCCGCTTTTCGGGATAGCGGGCCAGCGGGTCGGCGCGGTGGACGATGCTCCCCGGCACGCCCGGCTCCAGCGTGCCGACATAGGGATGGTCGAACCAGTCGGGCGCGTCGAGATGCATCAGCGTGCCGCGCAGGACGCAGGCATCCTTGCCCTGCGCCAGCACCGCGACCTGCCGCGCCAGCCGGTCGGGATGATACCAGTCGTCGTCATCCCATTGCGCGACGATGGTCCCGCGTGCGAGGTCGAGCGTCCGGTTGCGCAGGCGACCCAGCGTCGTCTCCGGGGTCTTTTGCACCCGGTCGTAGATTAGTCGGTCGGTAGGAATGTCGGCGAACAGCGGCGTATAATCCTGCTCGCCGTCATCGACGACGACCAGTTCGCGGTTCGCCCAGCGTTGCCGCAGGAAACAGTCGACCGCCCGCCGCGCCAGCGCGGCCCGGTTCGCGGTCACCATCACGCAGCTTACCCGCGCGCCGTCGTCCGACCAGTTCATCGCCAGCGCCTTAGCCGCAGCATGCGCGATCGACAATCGGGTGGCGCTGTCGCCGATGCGCTGGTAGCCGAACGGCGATGCGGATCATCTTCGTCCTGACCTATCCCAGCCATCACGGCGTCGCCGATACCGACGAATGGCTGCGCTGGGACAATCGCGACAAGCGGATGCCGGGTATCCTGACGGAAATGGGCGTCGACAGCGAGCTATGGGCGCTGGCCCCTGCGCCGCTCGATACCGTTGCGGCACTCGACGGGGTCGCCCCCTGCCCTATCCGGCTGTTCGCGCCGTCGAACCCTGCCGCCAAGACCCGCGATCAGGTGAGCGACACGATGATCGCCGCGGCGCGGGCCGATCCGGCCGATCTGTTCGTGCTGGTCGGCAGCAATGGCGGCGCCGGGTTCGACCTGTTCGACCGGGTATTACGGCCCGAGCGACGGCGGTTCGCGGTCATCATCGGCGGCGATTATTGGAGCCGGATCGTGCCGCATGCCGCCTTCGTCTTTCCCGAGACGTCGGTGCAGGAGGCGAAGCTGACCCGGCCGGGCTGGCGATTCTGGCGGCGGTCGGTGCCGGCGGTACGGATGCAGCGACTGCCCAAGACGATCGATACCAACCGCTTCGCCCCGATGGCGACCGAGAAGCGGTATGACGTGATCGCGACCAGCCGGCTGAGCCCGTACAAGAAGTTCGACGAGATCGCGGCACTGGGCGAGACGATGCGCGTGGCGGTGATCGGCGACGGGCCGCAGGCAGCGGAACTGCGCCGGCGCTTCCCGCAGGTCACCTGGCTGGGCCATGTTCCCAATGGTCAGGTGCCCGCGATGCTGGCGCAGGCGCGGCTGTTCTTCCATGCCGGGCGGCGCGACTATTTTCCGCGCGCCATCCCGGAAGCGATGGCGTGCGGACTGCCGGTAGTGGCGTTCGACGACCGGATCGGGACCGACGTGATTCCGCCCGATTGCGGCCTGCTGGTCGGCGATGGCGATTATCGGCGGCGGGTGGCGGCGTTGCTGGCCGATCCCGATCAGTTCGACGCGATGGGCAGTGCGGCACGGGCGCATGCGGTGGCGACGCATGGGCGGCGATCGTCGGAGGCGGCATGCCGGAAGCTGATCGAGGTGGCGGGGTGATCCGCTGGACCTTCGTGATCGCCTATTACAACGAGGCGGACTATCTGCCCGCGACACTGGCGGCACTGGCCGGGCAGACGGTGCCGTTGCGGCTGGTGCTGGTCGACAATGGATCGACCGACGGGTCGGACGCGATTGCGCGGGACTTTGCCGCGCCGGGGATCCAGGTGGTGACCCTGGCCGAAGCGCGGCCGGGGAAGATCCATGCGCTGGAAGCGGCGATGGGCGAGCTCAAGACCGAGTTCTGCGCGTTCGGTGATGCCGATACCTGGTACCCGCCGCACTATCTGGCCGAGGCCGAGCGGGCGTTCGATGCCGATCCGGGCGTGGTGGCGGTGATGGCTTTGGGGGTCGATGCGTCGGGGCAGAAGATCCGGCGGGCGATCTATTCCGGGATCGTGACGCGCATCCTGTCGAAGCAGACGCATACCGGCGGTTATGGGCAGGCGTTCCGGACCAGAGCGCTGGTCGAGGCGGGCGGTTTCTCCGAGAAGCTGTGGCCCTATGTGCTGCTCGACCACGAGATCATGCAGCGCGTCGCGAAGCTGGGGCGCGTGGTCTATCCGTTCCGGTTCTGGGCGAAGCCCTCGCCGCGCCGGTCGGACCGGCGGCGGGTGCGCTGGACCTTGGCCGAGCGATTTTTGTACCACGCGACGCCGTTTGCGGCGAAGGACTGGTATTTCCATCGCTTCCTTGGGCCACGATTGAAGGCACGGGGGATTACGCATTTGAACTTGCGGGATAAACCTTGGGAAGCCAGGCCGTAGGCCGGTCCAAAGTTCACGAAGTTCACACTCGTGCGCAATTGGTGGCGTGACGGGTTCGGGCGTTTTGCGGAAGCGGGTTCGGCCGTGAGAAAGAACGCCAACGGGTATCGCATAGTCGGGCGGTTGTAGGACAGGGCCGGCGCCCAAGCTCTTCCATACCCTCGCGCAGGCGGGGGGTCCGGGGTCCTGAACGCAAGCGATTGTCTTGTTTGGCCCTGGACCCCCGCCTGCGCGGGGGCACGGCAGCGCGGACGTTACCGTTCAGCCCGGAACCGGCCTTCGCTTACGACCACCAGCCTGGCCCCTACCGCCACCGCCGCGCTGGCCAGTTCGCCGCCGGCCTTCGGATCGTCGGCCTCGATCTCGACCACCGTCGCCCCGTCGCGCAGTGCCCTGGCCAGACGGATCGCCGGCCACGGGCAACGCATGCCACGGGCGTCGATGCGGATCACTTGCTATGGTCGAAGGGGTTTTTGGGCGCCCTTAGGTTCAGTCGCACAGGCACCGCGCCAAAGCCGAATTCCTTGCGCAAGCCGTTGACCAGATAGCGCTTGTAGCTTTCGGGCAGCTGGTCGACGCGGGTACCGAACAGGACGAAGCTGGGCGGGCGGGTCTTGTTCTGGGTGATGTAGCGCATCTTGATGCGCTTGCCGCCGGGCGCGGGGGGCGGATTGGCCTCCAGCGCGCGATCGAACCAGCGGTTGAGCTGGCCGGTCGAGACACGGCGCCCCCATGCCTCGCGCGTTTCGAACGCGGCCTGCATCAGCACGTCGAGCCCCTTGCCGGTCGCGGCGGAGACGGTCAGCAGCGGCACGCCCTTGGCCTGCGCCAGCCCTTCGTCGAGCGCGCCCTTCACCCCGTTGAACAGCGACGAGGCGTGTTCGGCAATGTCCCATTTGTTGAGCGCGATCACCAGCGCCCGGCCTTCTTGCAGGACGCGGTCGGCGATCTTGATATCCTGCAGTTCAAGGCCGCGGGTGCCGTCGAGCAGCAGCACGACGACCTCGGCAAAGTCGATCGCGTGGAGGGCGTCGGCGACGGAGAGCTTTTCGAGCTTTTCCTGCACCCGCGCCTTCTTGCGCATGCCCGCCGTGTCGATCAGCCGGACAGGGCGGACGCGGCCATCGGGGGCGGTCCAGTTCCAATCGACCGCGATCGAATCGCGGGTGATGCCGGCCTCGGGCCCGGTGATGAGCCGGTCTTCGCCGAGAAAGCGGTTGATGAGCGTCGATTTGCCGGCGTTCGGACGGCCGACGATGGCGAGTTTCAGAACGGCGGTTTCAGGGTCGTATTCGCCCTCCTCCTCCGGCTCAGGTTCGTCCTCGCGCTCGATATAGGGCTGGAGCGCTTCGAACAGGTCGGCGACGCCCTCGCCATGTTCGGCGGACATCTGCACCGGATCGCCGAACCCCAGCGCCAGCGATTCGAGTACGCCATTCTCGCCCGCGCGCCCCTCCGCCTTGTTGGCGACGAGCACGACGGTGCCGTCGGCCGAGCGCAGCCAGCGGGCGATTTCCTCGTCCAACGGGGTGATGCCGGCGCGCGCGTCGATCATGAACAAGGCGACATCGGCCATTTCGACCGCCGCCTGCGTCTGCATCCGCATCCGGCCCGGCAGCGTCGCGGCATCCTCATCCTCGAACCCCGCCGTGTCGACGATGGTGAAGTCGAGGCCGAGCAGCGTCGCCTGCCCTTCGCGGCGGTCGCGGGTCACGCCCGGCTGATCGTCGACCAGCGCCAGCCGCTTGCCGACCAGCCGGTTGAACAGCGTCGACTTGCCGACATTGGGACGGCCGATGATGGCGACGACGGGTAAAGGCATGGAAATTCCTGGAGTACGGGGTTGCCGCCGAGTGTAGGGGGTAAGGGAGGTTGGGTCGAGGGCGTTACCTCCCCAACGTCGTTCCCGCGCAGGCGGGAACCCATATACGCCAACGCAGCGCTTCCATCGGGAGCGCTGCGTTTATGGATCCCCGCCTGCGCGGGGATGACGACGGGTGTCGTTACTTCCAGGCG
The DNA here is from genome assembly GCF_022664395.1 of Sphingomonas lacusdianchii. GTDB lineage: Bacteria > Pseudomonadota > Alphaproteobacteria > Sphingomonadales > Sphingomonadaceae > Sphingomonas > Sphingomonas lacusdianchii. The sequence continues at coordinate 340,353 of NZ_JAKRET010000003.1, forward strand.
GTCAGTTCGCCCGCATCGTCGAGCAGATACAGCACGCCGTTCGCCACCACCGGCGACAGGGTGTAGCCGGCCTTCGACCGGGTTTCCTGCGTCGTGGTGATGCTGCCATCGGCGGTCGCGACCGACACCAGCTGCCCTTCGGTATTGGCGAGGAGCAGGCGGTTGCCGGCAAGGATCGGGCCGACCCAGCCGATCGGGTTCTTGCGCTTCTTCAGGTTGCGGAAGCCGGGCAGTTGCTGGACCCAGCGCAGCTTGCCGCTGCCGCGCGAGATGCACAGCAGGCGGGCATCGTCGGTGACAACGAAGATCCATTCGCCCGCGACCCATGGCGTCGAGATGCCGGCGAGATTCTGTTCCCACAGCCGCTGGCCCGACGTCAGTTCGAGCGCGACCATGCGCCCCCCCTGCCCGACCGCATAGACGCGGCCATTGTCGATCACCGGCTCGGCATCGATATCGGCCAGCGCCGACACCGAGGTCGAGGCCGAGGTGCGCGACAGGCTGTCACCCCACACCGACCGGCCATTTTCATAGCGATAGGCGTTGAGTTCGCCCGAGGAGAAGCCGGCGACGACGGTGCCCTGCGCCGAAGCGGGGGCGGCGACGCCGAACACGCCCTGCGATTCGAGGCTGCCCGACTGGGTCCACACGACCTTGCCATCGGCCTGGTCGAGCGCGAACAGCTGATTGTCCTGGCTGACGACATAGACCTGGTTGTTGGCGACGGTCGGGGCGCCGCGCAGCGGGCCGCCCGGCTTGGCGCGCCACACTTCCTTGCCGTCCGCCGTGTCGAACGCGACGACATCACCAAGGCCATCGGTGGCGAAGGCACGGTTGCCGTCGACCGACACGCCGCCGCCGAAGCGCGCGCGCGGGTTCTCGTCGCCCTTGACGGTGCGTGCGGTCCACACGGTCGCACCGGTATCGGCCGCCATCGCGGTGACCATGCCGTTAACGTCGATCACATAGAGCCGGCCATCGGCGACGACCGGCGCGGCGGCGAGGCGGGTGCGGGTATTGCCGCCCTCGATCCGCGCCGACCAGAGCTGGCTGAGCGTATCGCCCAAGGCGACATGGCCCATCGACTTGGACGGATTGCCGCCGGGCTGCGCCCAGTTGGCGTTGGTTTCGGGCAGCGGCAGCACGACCTGCAGATTGGCGAGCGCGGGATCGACCTCCGCCAAATTTTCCGAGGCGAGGATCGGCACGCGCTGTCCGACGATCGGGGTGCGCGCCGGGCCCTTGCCCTTCAAGGCGCCGCAACCGCCCAGCAGCGCCAACGCCGCGACCGCCGCCGAGAGTTTGAGATGCGTCTTCATCGAAGGGGTTCCGGAAACTGGAGAGAGGTTATTGCGCGGCGGTCTGGTTGGCCGACGCGTCGACGGCATCGACGCCCAGCGACCCGGCCATCTGCACCGCACGCGCGCGCAGCGACTGCGGCACGCCATCGGTCTGCGCGATCAGGGCGAAGGTCTGGCCCGCCTGTTGCAGCTTGTTCTGGCGGAGATAGGCGACCGCGACCATCTCGCCCGCGCTGCCGAGCCACGGGCTGCCCTTGTCGGCCAATCCGCGCAGCCGGTCGATGACCTGTTGCGGTTGCAGGCTGTCATATTCGACCGCGGTCTGGCGGACGAGCGCCATGTCGCGGAACGGCTGCGCCAGCGATTCGTCGGCGGCGACCTTGCCGAAGGCGGCGGCCGCGCCCTTCTGGTCGTTCTTCGACAGCAGCAGGTCGGCCTGCGTCAGCAGCGCGGTGGCGCGCACCGCGTCGCGATCGGACGTGGTCAGCTTCGCGACCTCGGCCGTGCCCTGCGCGACGCGGCCCTGCGCGATCTCGTCGAGCGCGGTGGCAAGTTGCTCGCCCTGTTCGGCGGCGAGGCTGGTCTGGTGATGCTGCCACCAGGTCCAGCCGCCGAACGCCGCCAGCGCCAGCAGCACCGCGGCGATGATCCACAGGCCATAACGGCGGCCGATCGCCGACATCTGCTCGCGACGCATTTCGTCATCGACTTCGCGGATGAAGGCATCGTTGTTCTGCGGGGTCAACGCCAAGGGAACAGCTCCAGGGGATGGGTCAAGCGCGCTCCTTTAGCCGAGCGTCGATGGAAACGAAAGCGAATGGTCATGAGGGCGCGATGCCGGGGTGGGACCATGGCAAATCGAGGCTGTTCGGGGGATGAACGGAGAGGTTCGTCGCTCCGGCCTTCGTCATTCCCACGGAGGCAGGACCTTTGCGAAAGTCCACTGCGCCGTGTCCCCGCGAAGGCGGGGACCCAGGGCCACAGGCGCAAACCGTTGTTTTGCTTGGCTTTGGGCCCCCGCCTGCGCGGGGGTGCGGCGGGGCTCGTGGATGGGTAGCGATTTTCGCAGACGTCTTACGCAGGCGGGAATGACGAAGAGGCGACCGCTTCAATCCTTCGACGCGTACAGCTGCCCCGGCCCCGGAAAGGCACGCGCGCGGACCTCTTCGGCATAGGACGTGACCGCGGCCGAGACCTGCCCGGCCATGTCGCCGAACGTCTTGACGAACCGCGGCGTGCGTTCGAACAGGCCAAGCATATCCTCGGCCACCAGCACCTGTCCGTCGCACTGCGCCGATGCGCCGATACCGATCGTCGGGACCGCGATGCGGCGGGTGATGTCGATCGCGATCGGTTCGACCACGCCCTCGATCACCACCGCGAAGGCGCCCGCTTCGGCGACGGCGACGGCATCGGCGACGATCTTTGCTGCTTCCTCCGGACTGCGGCCGCGTGCGCCATAGCCGCCGAGCTGGTTCACCGCCTGCGGCGTCAGGCCGACATGGCCCATGACCGGAATGCCCCGCTGCGACAGGAAGGCGACGGTTTCGGCCATCGCCGTGCCACCCTCCAGCTTGACCGCGGCGGCGCCGGTCGCCTTCAGCAGCATCGCCGCGCTTTCGAACGCCTGCTGCGGACTGGCTTCATAGCTGCCGAAGGGGAGATCGATGACGACCAGCGCGTGATAGCTGCCGCGCACCACCGCCGCGCCATGCGCCGCCATCATGTCGAGCGTGACCGGCACGGTCGAGGGCAGGCCGTAGATCACCTGCCCGAGGCTGTCGCCGACCAGCAGCATGTCGCACTGCGCGTCCATCAGCTGCGCCATGCGCACGGTGTACGCGGTCAGCATCACCAGCGGCGTCCTGCCCTTGGCGGCGCGGATGGCGGGGATGGTCAGCCGTTTCATCGGTGCCGGGGTCGGCGTCGCGCGGCTGGTGGCGGTGTCGATGGTGAAGGTCGTGGACATGGCCGTCCCCTAGCGGACCGCCCTCAGCTAAGCCACCCACGGGCATCGGCATGGCGCGCCACCGCGACCTGCAACAATGCGACGGCGAGGATCGCCAGCGGGAACGGCACGACCGTCGCCGCACCCTTCGCCGCGATCAGATCGGTCGCGGCGAACACCCAGCCGAACTGGAGGACGACCGCGAGCAGCGACACGACGAACAGGATCGTGGCGAACCGCCGCCGCAGCAGCAGAGCGATTCCACCGAGCAACCCGCCCCAGGTCGCCAGTCCGTAGATCCAGACGAACCAGCCGGGCAGCGCGAGGATATAGGCGCGGTCATAGTCCGGCATCGCGGCCAGCTGGTCCGGCCCGGTGGCGACATGGGCATAGAAGGCGGCGACCCCGGCCGCGCCCCATAAGGTGAACAGCAACGCCACCGCCCGGAACCAAAGCGGCGTCAGCCGGAACATCGTGGCAGCCATGTCTCTCCCGCAACCGAATCGCTGCGGTATCGCCGACCGGCCCCCGCACGGGCGGATGATAGCGCAATCAGCCGGCGGCCGACAATCGTTTCGCATATCGATCGGGCTTGAAACCGACCTCGATCCAGTCGTCCGCCACCAGCACCGGACGCCGGATCATCGACGGCTGGGCAAGCATCAGATCGATCGCGCGCGTGGCATCGAGGTCGGCCCTGTCGGCCTCGGGCAGCTTGCGGAAGGTGGTGCCCGATCGGTTGAGCAACGCCTCCCAGCCGAGCGCATCGACCCAGCCGGCAAGCACGGCACGGTCGATGCCGGCCTTCTTATAGTCGTGGAAGCGATAGGCGATGCCATGGCCGTCGAGCCAGACGCGCGCCTTCTTCATCGTGTCGCAATTGGGGATGCCGTACAGGGTCGGGGTCACGGAAAGCCTTTCCGAAGCATGGTGCGGTGCAGGTAGATCGACGCTGGAACGATCGCAACGTCGGTGCGATGATCGTGTCATGCTGCACCATGTCTCGCTCGGAACCTCGGACCTCGACCGCGCCCGGCAATTTTACGACCCGGTGATGGCGGCGCTGGGGCTGCGGCGGACGCTCGATGTGGCGGCGGCGGTGGGCTATGGTGCGGGGATCACGGTGTTCAGCCTGAACCTGCCCGCCAATGGCCAGCCGGCGCGTGCGGGCAACGGCGCGCATGTCGCGTTCGAGGTCGAACATCGCTCGGCCGTCGACCGGTTTTTCGCGGTCGCGCTGGCGCAGGGTGGCAGCGGCGACGGGCCGCCGGGGCTGCGGCCCGAATATGACGCGCATTATTATGCGGCGTTCGTTCGCGACCCCGACGGCAACAAGATCGAGGCGTTGACCTTCGCCGCCGGCTGAGCGCTACGCCGCCGCGCGCAGGCTGCGCGGGTGGTCCCGGCCGGCCTCTTCCGCAACACTGAAGCGCGCGACGTGATGGGTGAGCGCCTCGGCCTCGCTGGCGAGGCTGCGGGCGGCGGCGGTGGCTTCCTCGACCATCGCCGCATTCTGTTGCGTCACCGCGTCCATTTCGCCGACGGCGATGTTGACCTGTTGCAACCCGGAGGATTGTTCGTCGGCGCCCCGAGCGATCGTCGCCACCAGATCGGCGATCTCGGCGATGCGCCCGACGATGCGTTCGAGCGCGCCGCCGGTCTCGCCGACCAGGTTGACGCCGATCTCGACCTGGCTGCCGCTGGCAAGGATGCGTGCCTTGACGTCGTTGGCGGCGTCGGCGGAGCGTTGCGCCAGTGCACGGACCTCGTTGGCGACGACGGCAAAGCCCTTGCCAGCGTCACCGGCCCGCGCCGCCTCGACCCCGGCATTCAGCGCCAGCAGGTTCGTCTGGAAGGCGATGCCGTCGATCACGGTGATGATCTCCGAAATCTCGTCCGAGGCGCGCTTGATCCCGCTCATTGCCGTTACCGCCTCGCGCACGATGCGCACGCCGTCCTCGGCATCGCCCCGCGTCGCGGTCATGGTGGTGTTGGCCTGTGCCGCGCCCGCAGCGGTGCGGCGGACGGTGGCGGTGATCTGGTCGAGCGCGGCGGCGGTTTCCTCGAGGCTCGCCGCCTGTTGCTCGGTACGGCGCGACAGGTCGTCGGACGCGGTGCTGATCTCGGTCGCGCCGGTGCGGATGCCGCCCGCCGAGCGGGTGACCGAGCGCATCGCATCGGCAACCGCCGCCATCGCCGAGTCGAAATCGCTGCCGATCTTGGCGAAGGCGCCGCTCAGCCGGCCGCCGATCCGCGTATCGAGCCGTCCGCGTGCGAGCGAATCAAGTCCCGATCCGACCGTCGCGACGACCCGCTGCTGCTCGGCCTCGCGCTCGGCGGCGACGATCGCGGCACCGCGGAAGGTTTCGAGCGCGGCAGCCATCTCCCCCACCTCGTCGATGCGCTCACGACCCGGGATCGGGGTCGCGGTATCGCCAGTGGCGAGCGATCGCATCCGCGCCGACAGCGCCTCTACCGGCTGCGAGATCGAGCGGCCGATGCGGTAGGCGCAGAAGGCAACGATCAGCAGCACGACCAGCGCCAGCGCGCTTTGATACAGCGCCGCGCTCCAGATCGCGCCGTTCACCCGGTCCAGATACACGCCCGACCCGATCACCCAGCCCCATGGCGCGAAACCGGCGACATAGGACAGTTTCGGTTCGTCATGGCTCTTGTCCGGCGTCTTCCACAGATAGCGGACGAAGCCGGCGCCGTGCGCCTTCACGACCTGCGCCATTTCGACGAAATGCGCCTTGCCGGTGGCGTCGCGATTGTTGGTCAGGTCGGTATTGTCGAGTTCGGGCTTGGTCGGATGCATCAGCATCGTGGGATGCAGATCGTTGACCCAGAAATATTCCTTCCCCTCGTAGCGCATTTCCCTAAGCGTCGACAGCGCGGCCCGTTGCGCATCGGCCCGGTTCATCCGGCCGGCGACTTCCTCGCTGTGATAATGCGCCACGACCGATCGGGCCGTTTCGACCACCTGCCGGGTGTTGCGTTCGATATCGTCCTGCATGATCGCCGAAGTACGGAAGATGCTGATGCAGAGCAGCGCGATCAGTCCGAGCGCAGCAACGACGCCGATCAGGTTGATACGGCCACGGACCTTCAATTTCATGGAGTCGCCCCTCTCTTTCAGCGTGATGTGCGCCGAAAAGCTGAAAAACTCCTTTATCCGATCGTAACTTCCGCCGACCGGTCGGGGCGCGGAACCGAAATCGCCGCGATATGCCTTCCGGCCAATGACGCCCCGATCAAACACCGATAGCCTTTGCGAATGAGTATCAATAGCGAGGCTCTATGTACGATCTGATCGACCGGCCGATATCGATATTGTCGCGCGGCGACCGTTTCCTGTTGGATGCGATCCGGCTGTGGGTGGCGGCGCGCAGCGCGTGTCAGAACCCGTCGGCGTTGCTGGCGGCGCGCTTCGCACAGGCAGGCGCGCTCGACGCATTGTGCGATTTCGATGCGTGGATGACGCAGTTGTCGGAACATGCCCGGGTGCCGATCCAGATTAATTGTAAATGCGGGCTTGTGACCGACGATGAATCGGTTCTCTTGACCTTGGCGCGCGATCTCGTAACGGGTCGCGATGCGAAGGCACGCACCACGCTTTCGCTGCTGGTCGCCGACGGGGCGATCGCACCAACCTTTTGCGCGCTGGCCCGGACGGCGGCGATGCTCGGCCAGATCGGGCTGCCACCGGGGACCAGCGTCAGGACGTAAGGATTATCGATGACCGACCGCACCGCCGTCGTCCACGGCCTCGAACCCACCAACGCGCTCAGCGTCGAGCGCGTGCGTTCGGTGCGTCACTGGAACGAACATCTGTTCAGCTTCACCATCACCCGCCCGCCGAGCTTCCGCTTCCGCTCGGGCGAATTCGTGATGATCGGCCTGCCCGGCGACAACGGCAAGCCGCTGTTGCGCGCCTATTCGATCGCCAGCCCGGCCTATGCCGAGGAACTGGAGTTCCTGTCGATCAAGGTGCAGGACGGGCCGCTCACCAGCAAGCTGCAACAGATCGTGCCTGGAGACGAAGTCTATCTGGGCAAGAAGCCGACCGGCACGCTGGTCACCGACGCGCTGAAGCCCGGCGAGCGGCTGTTTATGCTGTCGACCGGCACCGGCCTCGCGCCGTTCCTGTCGCTGATCCGCGATCCCGACGTGTATGAGATGTATTCGTCGATCGTCGTCGTCCATTCGGTGCGCCGCGTGTCCGACCTCGCCTTCCGCACTACGCTGGAGGCGAACCTTGCCGGCGATCCGCTGGTCGAGGATCAGGCGGCGCAGCAATTCACCTATGTGCCGACGGTGACGCGCGAGGAATTCCACACCACCGGCCGCATCGACGCGCTGGTCGAGAATGGCACGCTGTTCTCGGCCCGCATCGGCGGCGCGCAGGCCCTCGACCCGGCGACCGACCGCGTCATGCTGTGCGGCTCGACCGAGATGATCCGCGACTTCTCGGAATATCTCGAAGGACTGGGGTTCGAGGAAGGGTCGAACGCGAAGCCCGGCGATTATGTGATCGAGCGGGCGTTCGTGGGGTAATACCCTGATCCCATACCCGTTTGGTTCGAGCAGCTTCGAGCGAAGTCGAGAAGCGTCCGTCGAGAACGCACCGTTTGGGGCAAGACGTTCTCGACAGTCGCTTCTCGACAGGCTCGAAGCTGCTCGAACCAAACGGTTGGGAGCGTAGGAAAAGAAGGGGGCGGCACCACCGCCCCCTTTTCGCGTCAGTAGCGGACCCGCACCGTGCCGAGCACCGTGCGCGGCGCGATGAAATAGCCCTGGTCGTAATTGATCGCGCTCAACGCCTTCGCGTCGTTGATGTTGCGGACATTGGCGCTGAGCGCGATGCGCGGCGTCAGTTCGTAGCGGGCCATCAGGTCGACCGTTGCATAGCCGTCCTGCGTGATCTGCACCGGCTGTCCGGTGGTCGCGGTGACGCCGGGTTCGAGATACATGCGGCTCTGATACTGGCCCGACGCGCCCAGTTTCAGCGCCGGCAGCATCGTCGGCGACCAGACGATGTTCAGCCGCGCGGTGTTGCGCGGGACGAAGGTGCGGACCGCAGCGTCCCCCTCCCCGCGGATGCGCATGGTCGTGAAGCCGCCGGTTGCCTGCAACCCCGGCGCGACCTGTCCGCTGACCTCCAGCTCGATGCCCTGCGACTTGGCATCGACCCCGCGATACAACGTCTGGCCGATCGTCGCGTCGAACCCGGCGGCTTCGGCGGTATTGTTCTGCCGCGCCTGGAACACGGCGATACTGGCGTTCAGGCGGCCATCATACCATTCGCCCTTCAGCCCCGCCTCCAGATTGTCGCCCTCGATCGGGTCGAGCAGGCGGCGGTTCGCATCGACCTGATCCTGCGGATTGAAGATCGTGGCAAAGCTCGCATAGGCGCTGATATTGCCGGTCAGGTCATAGGTCGCCCCGACGAACGGCAGGAAGCGGGCGCGATCGTAATCGGTCGGCGCGCCATAGGACACGCCCTCGCTGAACGCGCGGGTGGCATTGCCGCCAATCATGACCTTCAACGCATCGGTCGGGTTCAGGCGGACGAGGCCATAGACCGTCTCGCGCCGGACATGGGTGTCGAGGCTGCGCGAAAAGTCCGGGAAGTTCGGTTCGGGAAACGATCCGTCGAACCCGCTGAACAGCGGCAGCGAGACGCCGATCGTCGACACGTCATAGGCCGAATCCTGCGTATAACGCTGTGCCGAGCGGTTGACGCCGAACATAACGTCGTGCGCGCGGCCGAACAGCGACACGGTACCGCCGATATTGGCATCGATCGTCAGGTTGCGCGCGAACGACCGGAACGCGCCGGGATAGCTGACGATGCCGAGACCGGTCGCACGATCGGGGGCACCGTTGCCGCCATTGGCGTAGTTGTTGCCATAGACGTAGAACAGCCGGTCATCTTCGTCGATCGCGCGGCGCTGCACGGTCAGCTTCGCGGTCCAGTTGCCGAAGCGGTGGGTCACGTCGCCAAAGATCTGGCGGTCGGTGACGTCGAAGCTCGACCAGTCGGGCGCGCTGTTGGTCGAACGCGCATAGTCGATGCGGCTGCCGTCGCTATAGTAAAGCGGCAGCGCGCCCCACATCGCCGCGCGACTCTTGTGGTTCTGATAGCCATAGCCGGCACTGACGACGGTATCGGGGCCGAGGTCCGCCTCGACGATGCCATAGCCGGTCCAGCGCGTCAGGCCGTAGCGGTCGAGATAGCTGTCGGTGTTCAGATAGGAACCGACCGCGCGGGCGCGGACCGATCCGCTGCTGGTCAATGGGACGCTGACATCGCCGTCGAGGCGGAGATTGTCGAACGACCCATATTGCGCGCTTGCCGAGGCGGCGAGGTCGCGGGTCGGACGCTTGCGGATGAAGTTGATGACCGCCGACGGATTGCCGGTCGACGACAACAGCCCCGGCGCGCCGCGCACCACCTCGATCCGGTCGTACATCGCGGTGTCGATCGACCCGTTCTGGATGCCGAACGGGAATGGCAGCCCGACGCCGTCGATCTGGAACGTCTGGATGTCGAAGCCGCGCGCGGAATAATAGAAGCGATCGGTTTCCTGCGCCTGCACGTTCACGCCGGGTACCGTCGCCAGCAGCTGGTTGATGTCGTTGAGCTGGAAATCCTCGATCTGCGCGCGCGTCACGACGCTGATCGATTGCGGGGTTTCGCGCTGGCTGAGCGGCAGGCGCGTCGCCGTGGTCTGCGTCTTCACCGCATAGTCGTCGCTGCCCTCGGTCCGCGTGCCGGTGACGATGATATCGTCGCCGCGCTGCAGTTCCTCGGTCGGCGGCACCTCCGGGACGGCGGTGGCGGCGGCGAGGAGGATAGCGAAGGCGGACATGCGAAACGATTCCCTGACTGTTTCGCGCCGGGTACGCCGCCGTTACTGCTTTTGCAAGTGACTATCAGTAGCCTAGCATGTCAGGGTACGGCGTCGGTCAGGAAGCGACCGAGCACGACGACGTCCTGCCGCGCAAGGCCGATCGCGGCATAGAAGCCTAGCGCGGCGGCATTGTCGCTGCGGACCATCAACTGCACCTTGGGCGCGCCGGCATCGCGTAGCCAGTCCTCGGCAGCAGCGAACAAGGCGCGGCCGATCCCCTGCCCCTGCAGATCGGGCGTGACCGCGAGATAATAGATCCAGCCGCGATGTCCGTCATGGCCGACCATGACGCTGCCGATGACGTCGCCATCGTCGCGGGCCAGCAGCACGGTCGATGTCGCGCCCGTCAATGCCCTTGCGAAATCGGCGTGCGGGTCGTTCCACGGCCGGGTCAGGTCGCAACGCTGCCACAGCGCGACCACCGCCGCCGCATCGTCGGGCGTTGCCGGCGCGATCACCGGGCGATGCAGGTGCTGCCCGCCCACAAAGCGGTGACATTGTCCTTCGCGTCATAGATGCCGGACAGGCCGCCGCTGCTAAATTCGCGGCCGAGGCTGGTTTCCTCGACCGGCGCGTCGATCGACGATTCGACGGTAGCGCGCTTGGCGCCGATGCCGACTCCGCTCATCGTCGTGAGGCCACGACCGCGCGCCGACCAGCCGACGAAGCGGCCCTCCTGGAAATAGACCGCAATCTTCGGATAGGTGGCAATGTCGAGCGGCCCTTCGCCGCAATCCTCGTTGCGCGAACGTTCGGGCAGCGTCTGGGTCGCCGCCTCGACGACGCGCAGCACGATCTCGCTCGGGCTGCCGAAGGCGAGCGACCGGCTGCTGGCCCCGGCAACGGTCTGCAACCCGTCGGGGGCGAGGTTGAGCGCGATCGCGTTGCGCGCCGCCGCCTCGGCACCGGCCGGCGCATCGCAACGGACACGACGGACCGGCCCGGCATCGCCGTTCATGTCGAGCGTCCCGCCCTCGCCCAGCGCAAGGCGATAGCGGCGCTGCTCGGTAATGCCGCCACGGTCGCCGACGACATCGACATCGATCGCCCCGGCATCGGCGACGGTAATGCCGCGCACCGGCACGTCGCGCTCGCCGATGCGCAGGGCGTTGGCCGTAACGATCAGCCGGTTCGCACCGGCCGGATCGGCGGCACAGGCGGCGCCGTCGCTGTCCCAGCTGCCCACGAAGCGCGTCGGGATCGCCGCCATCGTCTCCGGCGTGGGCGACGGGAAGGGCAGGATCGGATCGTCCTGCGACAGATTGACCGACGCAGCGGGTTCGTCGGCCTGCCCGCATCCGGCCAGCAACGCCAGCACTCCGATCGTCCACCGCCGCATCCACCGACTCCCGTTACCCGACAGTGCAGGACTGCCGGATTTCCCCCGAACGCGAAAGAGGTCAGTGCGGCAGCGGCGCCGCTCCGACCGCGACGACCGGGGGGCCGAGCGACGCGAAATAGGCCTTGGCCGGCAATTCGATCACGGTCACCCGTCCGGCATTGGCGCGTTCGAGCGACTGGGTGAAGGAGCGCGGCTTCTTCATCAGCTTCCGGTCCTCGACGACGGTCAGGCCCGATCGTCGCGCGGCCTCCGCGACGAAATGGACGCAGTTGCGGCGGTTGAGATTATAGTGCGAATCGCCCGCCTCGCCCCATTCGTCGATCAGCGACCGGACCGCGGCATATTGCGCATCGGTCAGCACGACCGAGAAATGGGCGTTGCTGCGATCGATATAGGATGGCTTCGGGCGGTCGATCCGCCCCCCGACCGATCCGGTCAGCAAAAGCGGGCGTAATCGCCTTCGCCGTGAAGCCATAGCTGCCATCGACCGCTGGTCCGCCGGCATCGGGCGTGCCTGAAAAGCTGAAAAAGGCGTGCGGGAAATTCTGGCCGAATTCCTGCGACCAGAAGGTGATCGTGACCGCCGCCTGTGCCGGCACCACCGCCTGCACCGCCAGCAACAGCACCGCGAGGACCCGCAGCACGGGCCGGAACCACCGATCGGTCGTCATGCCCCCTCCATAGCGAACGCGGCGCGCCGGCACCAGCCGACACGCCGCGTCCTGTACAACCGCTTCCGTACGGTCAGTCGGCCTTGCCGTCCCGCGCCAGTTTCGCTTCCTGCTCGGGATCATAGCCCGACGACGGTGCCGGACCGTTATTGTGGATCGGCTGGGTCGAGGCAGGCGGGTCCGACGCGTCCATCGATTCGTCGAGCCCGCGGTCGAGCCGCGCATCACTGTCGCCCGGATCGCTTTCCATCCGGCCGGCGATGCTGTGATCGCCACCCGCATCGCCGCGTCCCGGCGGGGTGTGCGCTTCGCTTTCATTGCCGTCCGGGGCGACCGACAGCGACGAGAGCGCCTTTTCGTCGATTCCGGTGGTGTCGTTGGTCATGTCCCTCACTCCTTCACGCACAAAAACGAAAGGATCACGAAGGACGTTCCCCGAATACGAAAAGGCCCGACGGTTTCCCGCCGGGCCTTTCGCATCGTCGGTGATGCAGCGATCAGTCGCGATTGCCGAGGAACGACAACAGGAACTGGAACATGTTCACGAAGTCGAGATACAGCGACAGCGCACCCATGATGACCGCCTTGCCCGCGAAATCGGTACCGGCGACCTGGTAATAGAGGCCCTTGATCCGCTGCGTATCATATGCGGTGAGGCCCGCGAACAGCAGTACGCCGATCGCGCTGATGACCATGCTCATCATGCCCGACTGGAAGAACAGGTTGAGCAGCGACGCCACGATCAGACCGACCAGACCCATGATGAGGAAGGTGCCGAACCCGGTCAGGTCGCGCTTCGTCGTGTAGCCATACAGGCTTAGCGACAGAAACGCGGCCGTGGTCGCGAAGAAGGTCAGCGCGATCGAAGAACCGGTGTAGCGCAGGAAGATCGTCGACATCGACAGACCCATGATCGCTGCGAACGCCCAGAACAGCCCCTGCGCCGCGCCGGTCGACAGACGGTTGATGCCGAAGCTCAACACCATCACGAAGATCAGCGGCGAGAAGATGATCGCGTATTTCAGGATGCCCGGCTGATAGAAGACGGCCGCCGCCGGCGAGGTGTCGCCACCCCACGAAAACAACAGCGCGACGATGCCGGTCAACAGCACGCCGGAGGCCATGTAATTGTACACCGAAAGCATGTAGGACCGCAGCCCTTCGTCGCGCGCCATGTCGCGGTCGCGCGTACGGGTAATCGGTGCGGCCGTCGTCCGGGGATCGGACCAGTTCGCCATTGTAAACTCCTCTTCCCGGCACTCATGCCGGATGATGGAAATATCGTCCGCCGCGGCGGCGATTTCAAGCCATACGCGGGGAGCAACATTTTGTTACGCTGCCGGGAGAATCCGCAATGCACCGTCTGTTTATCGCCCTGCGCCCGCCGTCGCCGATGCGCGAGACGCTGTTCGACGTGCAGGACGGCGTCGAGGGTGCACGGTGGCAGGATGACGAGCAACTGCACCTGACACTGCGCTATGTCGGCGAGGTCGAACGACCGATGGCCGAGGATATTGCCGTGGTTCTGCAGGGGGTTCGCGCGCCCGCGTTCGACCTCGCGCTATCGGGTGTCGGACAGTTCGATGCCGGGCGGCGCGGCCGCGCCCTATGGGCGGGGGTGACGCCGCACAATGCGGTGGCGGCGCTGCATCGCAAGGTCGACCATGCGCTGGTCCGGCTCGGCCTGCCGCCCGAGGGACGTGCGTTCCTGCCGCATATCACTTTGGCCCGGCTCAACAAATCGAGCGGACCGACCGAAGCGTTTCTGGCTGCCCATGCGGGCCTCGCCTCGCCGCCGATGCGATTCGATCACTTCATCCTGTACGAAAGCCATGTCGGCCATGCCGGCGCATGGTACGAGTCGGTGGCGCGCTATCCGCTCGGGTTCTCGCCCCAGAGCGGCTGACGAAACGTCCCGTCGGGGGACAGGTGCAAGCTGTCGTTTCGTTCATGAAACCGTCAGGCGGAGGGTGCGTTAAACCGGCCAGCAACGACATGGACGAAAGGAAATCCCCCATGCGCAATATCATGCTGGCGCTGGCCGCCGCATCGCTGATGGCCCCGGTCGGGACGACCTGGACCAAGCACGGCATTTCGGTCGGCAAGACCGAGGCGGAGGCGCAGCGGCGCTACAAATATCGCGAATGGCGGGGCCGTGACGGACGTCGCTATTGCCGCAAGCCCAATGGCACGACCGGGCTGGTCGTCGGCGGCGTGGCCGGCGCGCTGGTCGGCCGCACGGTCGATACCCGCGGCGACCGGACGCTCGGCACGCTGCTCGGCGGTGCCGCCGGTGCGCTCGCCGGCCGCGAGATCGAACGCAGCGGACAGCGCGGCCGCTGCCGTTGAACCTTCGCCGGTGTGACGAATTCTGAAGGGCGGGTCCAGCAACGGGTCCGCCCTCTCTCTATCGCAAAGGTTTCCGCATGATCCGCAGTGCATCCGCTCGCTATGAAGGTCTCGGCAAGGACGGCAAAGGCCATGTCTCGACCCAGTCCGGCGTGCTCGACAACCAGCAATATGGCTTCAACACCCGGTTCGAGGACGGCAAGGGCACCAATCCCGAGGAACTGATTGCGGCTGCCCATGCCAGCTGCTTCACCATGGCGCTCAGCTTCGCACTGGCTGGTGCCGGCTATAGTGACGGCACGCTGGAAACCACGGCGAAGGTCAGCCTCGACAAGGATGGCGACGGGTTCAAGGTGACGAAGTCGGCGCTGACGCTGACCGCCAACGTCCCCGGCATCGACCAGGCGAAGTTCGAGGAGATCGCGGCGGGCGCCAAGGCCGGCTGCCCGATTTCCAAGCTATTGAATGCCGAAATCACGCTGGACCACACGCTGAACGCCTGATGCGGATGGGGCCGGGGCCTGCCGCCCCGGCCCGTTTTCGCGGCAAAGCCTTCACCATTATCGGCTATGGCGGGCGGCGATGTTGCGCGTCCTGACCCTCGCCACGCTGTTCCCCGACGCCACCCGGCCGAATTTCGGGGTGTTCGTCGAACGGCAGACGCTGGGTCTCGCGGCGCTGGACGATGTGGAGGTCCGCGTCGTCGCGCCGATCGGGCTGCCGCCCTTTCCGCTTTCGCTCCATCCGGGCTATCGTCCGCTCGCGCGCCTGCCGCTCCACGAAGACTGGAAGGGTCTGAGCGTCGATCGCCCGCGCTTCCTGAACCTGCCCGCCACGCACGGCCGGTTTCATGCCGACGCGCTGGTGCGATGCCTGACGCCGCATCTGGATGGCTTGCGCGAAACATTCCGGTTCGACGTACTCGACGCCGAATTTTTCTTTCCCGACGGGCCGGCGGCGGTGGCGCTGGGGCGGCGCTATGGCGTTCCGGTGTCGATCAAGGCGCGGGGCGCGGACATTCATCATTGGGGCCATGCGCCCGCGACCGCCAAGCAGGTCCGGGCGGCGGGGCGGGACGCCGATGGCTTGCTGGCAGTGTCGCAGTCGATGGCCGCCGATATCGCCGCTGCCGGGATCGACCGCCCGGTCCGGGTGCACCGCACCGGTATCGACCGCAGCCGGTTCGGCACCGTCGACCGGGTCAAGGCGAAGGCACGGTTGGGCGTGGCCAGTCCGCTGGTCGTGTCGCTCGGCGCGCTGATCGCGCGAAAGGGACATGGCATCGTGCTGGAGGCGGTCGCCGCCCTGCCCGGCGTGACGCTGTGGATCGTCGGCGGCGGACCGGATCAGGCGGCGCTGGCGGGGCGGATCGCGGAACTGGGGGTTGGCGACCGGGTCCGGCTATGCGGGGCACTGCCGCATGACAGCCTGCCCGATCTGCTGGCGGCGGCGGACGTGATGGCGCTGGCATCGTCGTCGGAGGGGCTGGCCAATGCATGGGTCGAGGCATTGGCGAGCGGGACGCCGATCGTCATTCCCGACGCCGGAGCAGCACGCGAGGTCGTAACCCGGCCCGCCGCCGGCCGCATCGTCGCGCGCAACGCGGCGGCATTTTCGCAGGGGATTGCAGCAGTGCTGTCGCAGCCAGCCGATCCGGCCGCGACGCGCGCGACGGTCGATGGCTATAGCTGGGAGCGCAATGCGCTGGAGCTACGCGATCACCTGACCGCGCTGGTCGGTCAGAAGGGGTAGAAGGCCGCGACGATCCGCCGCCCTTCGTCGCGAAGCACGCCCCAGGCGCGTGCCGCCGCGCGGCTGTCCATCGCCTCGATCCCCAGCCCGCGCGCATCGAGCGCACGGACCAGCGCGCGCGGCGGCTGGCGCAGCGTCGCGCCGGTGCCGAGCAACAGGAATTCCGGCGCCGGGTCGATGCCCAGCACCGCCGTCAGCGCATCGGCATCGAGCGCCTCGAACGCGGGCGGTTCCCACAGGTCGGCTCGCTGCGGCGTCATCAGCAGCGCCGGATAGATGCCGTCATCGACCCGGAACCCGCCGGCCGTCATGCCCGATACGAGCGGGCCGTCGCCCCGGCGGGTCCGGTCGAGCTTCACCGCGCGCCCTTTTGCGGGACCGGTTCCTTGACCGTCCCCTCACCCACCGGCGCACCGGGCTTCAGCCCCAGCGTGATGAGCAGCGACGACGACACATAGATGGACGAATAGGTACCGACGATCACGCCGAGGATCATCGCCGCGGTGAAGCCGCGCAGCACATGGCCGCCGAACACGATCAGCGCGGTCAGCGCCAGCAGGATGGTCAGCGAGGTCATGACGGTGCGCGGCAGCGTTTCGTTGACCGACAGATCGATCAGCTCGCGCATCTCCATCTTGCGGTACTTGCGCATGTTTTCGCGGATACGGTCGTCGATCACCATCTTGTCGTTGATCGAATAGCCGATGATCGTCAGCACCGCCGCGACGATGGTCAGGTCGAACGCGAACTGATCGCGGAACAGCGCGAAGAAGCCGAGCGTCATCAGAACGTCGTGGATGATCGCGACCGCGGTCGACACGCCGAACTGCCATTCGTAGCGGAACCACGAGAAGATCGCGATACCGACGATCGCCAGCAATACGGCGAGCACGCCGTTGGTCACCAGCTCCTCGGACACCTTGCCCGACACGGTCGAATAGTTGCTGAAGGTTGCTCCCGGAAATTCGCTGGCGAGCGCGGTCTTCACCCGTTCGACCAGACGGTCGGTCGCGCCGGCATCGCCTTCCGGCACCGGCAGACGGATCGACACCAGGGTCGGGTCGCCGAACTGCTGGATCGCGGGTTCGCCCACACCCAGCCGCTCGATCGTCGCGCGCACGCGATCGATCGCCGGCGGGCTGGCGAACTTCTCTTCGATCGCGACGCCGCCCATGAAGTCGACGCCGAAGTTGAGGCCGCGGACGAACACCAGCCCGACCGCCAGAATGCTGAGGATCAGCGTGACGGTGAACGCGATCTTCCGCAGCGCGACGAAGCGGATATTGGTGTTGTCGGGGACCAGCTTGATGAGACGCATGACGGCCGGGCCTTAAATATGGATGTCGGTCGGACGGTTGCGGCGCATCCATCCGGCGACCAGCATCCGCGTGAAGGTGACGGCGGTGAACACCGAGCTGGCGATGCCGAGCAGCAGCACGACCGCGAATCCGCGGATCGGGCCGGAACCGAGGATCAGCATGATCCCGCCGGCGATGGCGTGGGTCACGTTCGCCTCGAAGATGGTACGGCTCGCTTCCTTATAGCCCAGTTCGAGCGACTGGAGCACCGATCGGCCGCGCCGCCGTTCCTCGCGGATACGTTCGTTGATGAGCACGTTGGCATCGACCGCGGTACCGATGGTTAGCACGAAGCCGGCGATGCCGGGCAACGTCAGCGTCGCCTTCAGGAACGCCATGACCGCAAGGATCATCAGGATGTTCAGCACGACGGCGATCGTCGAGTAGATGCCGAACCGGCCATAGGTCATGACCATGAACGCGATGACCGCCACCGTGGCGATGATCGCGGCGGTGACGCCCGCCTTGATCGAATCGGCGCCCAGTTCGGGGCTGACGGTGCTTTCCTGCACGACGGTCAGGTCGACCGGCAGCTTGCCCGAGCGCAGTGCAATCGAAAGCTGATTGGCGCTGTCGACGGTGAAGCCACCGCTGATCGTCGCGCTGCCGCCGAGGATCGGTTCGTTGATGTTCGGCGCGGAAATGACCGAATTGTCGACGATGATCGCGAACGGCTTGCCGGTATTTTCCTGCGTCACTTTCGCGAAGCGGCGACCGCCTTCCGAATTGAAGTTGATCGTGACGTTGGGCTGACCGTTCTGGTCATAGGTCTGACGCGCATCGGCGAGCTGATCGCCCGAGATGATCGTCGAGCGCTTGACCGCAATCGGCGCACCCTGCGCCGGATAGGGCAGGATCTGGCTGCCGGCCGGTGCCTGTCCGCGCGCGACGGCGGCCGGATCGGCGGTCAGGTCGACCAGCTTGAATTCGAGCCGCGCGGTCTTGCCGAGCAAGTCCTTCAGCGCCTTCGGATCGGAAAGCCCCGGCACCTGCACGACGATGCGGTTGGTGCCCTGCTGGATGATCGTCGGTTCGCGCGTGCCCAGTTCGTCGATGCGGCGGCGCACGACCTCGGTCGCGTCCTTCATCGCATTCTCGACGGTCAGGCGCAAACCGGCCTGGGTCGGGGTCAGGACGAAGCGCGTGGTATCGCGCACCTCGATGTCCCATTCGCGCTGGCCGGTCATGCCGGCACCACCGCCGGTCAGGCTGAGCAGCTTCTCGCGCGCGGCATCGACCTGCGTCGCGTCGCGGACCATGAAGCTGATCTGTCCGCCCCGCGTCGAGATATCGCCGATGGCGACACGCGGCTGGCGACGCATCTCGGTCGCGATCCGCTCGCGCATCGCCTCGATCTGGGTCGCGGCGACGTCTTCGGTCTTCGCTTCGAGCAGGATGTAGCTGCCGCCCGCAAGGTCGAGGCCGAGATTGATCGTCTGCGACGCGTACCATGCAGGCAGCTTCGCCCGCATGGCTTCGGGCAGCAGGCTCGGCACCGCGAACAGCGACAACAGGATCACGGATGCCCAGATGGCGATCCGTTTCCAGCGCGGAAAGTCGAGCATCAGTCGTTCGCGGGCTTGGCGCCGGCGGGCGGCGTGACCTCGGCGATGGTCGCCTTGACCACGCGGACGCGGGTATTGGCGGCGATCTCGACCTCGACAAAGGTCTCCTCGACCTTGGTCACCTTGCCGATGATGCCGCCGGCGGTGACGACCTGGTCACCGCGCTTCACGGCAGCGATCGACGCTTGCAGCGTCTTCATCCGCTTCGACTGCGGACGGATCAGCAGGAAGTAGAAGGCGACGAAGATCAGCAGCAGCGGCGCGATGCCGATCAGCGTGCCGAGGAAACCACCCGATGCCGCGGGCGCGGCAGCGGACTGGGCAAAAGCGGAAGGTACGAGCATTGCTGGCCTGAATGTCCGAGATAGCGGACGCCGCGAACACGGCATCCTGTCAATTGCGGGCAGCTATCATCTGCACGGGTCGCACGCAACATTTGCCCGCTTGCACGCTTCGGGCTTGCATGGGCCGGAAACCCGGCCTAAAGGCACGCCCTCTCTGATCGGGGCGTAGCGCAGCCTGGTAGCGCATCACACTGGGGGTGTGGGGGTCGCAGGTTCGAATCCTGTCGCCCCGACCAGAGAGTTCGGGCGAATCGCCCTTCCCCTTATTTGGTCGGCATCTTCACCCGCAGCACCGCATCGGGCGCGTCGTGCAGCCGCAGGTAGAGCGCGTCCTGCGCCGCAGGCACTTCGACCGATCCGCCGACGAATCCGGCGGGCAGCGGCGTCGCATCCTTCATGTCCGGCGTCGTGCCGATCGCGGCGACGACGAACAGGTCGCGACCGCTGACCGTGCAGCGTTCGCGACACGCGGCCCCGCTCAGCACCGGCAGGCGGACCAGCGACCCCAGCGGCTGCCACGCCCCCGCCGCCCCGCCGCGCCATGGCCGGAAGCGCAACGCCCCCGCCGCCGCCGCACCGAACGCCGATTGCGGGGCGATCGTCGTCACCGCGATATCGTCGCCGACCCGCTGCACCGCCCCCGAGGCGATGGTCAGCCGCTTCGTCGTGTCGCCATTCGCGATCTCGACCCCGTCCTCACCACCACTTAGGCCCCCGGCGATCCGCGTCGAGAAGGTCAGCGTCGCCCCGGTCGGCACCAGCCCCTCGGGCAGTTCGATCGGCAGCGCACCCGTCGGCGTGTCATAGGCGACCCGGCGGTCGAGCAACGTCGCCACCGGCCGGGCCGGAGCGATCATCGCCGCCACCGTCGCCGTCCGCCCGTCGCGAAGCTGCACCGCAGCGTTCTCCCCCGCTTCGGCCAGCGGCTGTTCGCTGCTCAGGGTCAGGCGATCCCCCTCCCCGACGCGCGTGAGCGCGCCCGCCGCGAAGCGGGTGGCGCCGACCGTCAGCCCCGTCACCTGATCGAGCCGCGCCCCCTCCAGCACGCCCTCGCGGTCGCCGGCATGGATGGTGAAGCGATCGAGCCGGCTCGGTTCGGCACGTCCGGTCAGCGCGATCTGATCGGGCGCGACCGCGCCGAAGCGGACGACGGTCAACGCCAGCGCGCCGGGGCGGGTCTTGGCCAGCGGTAATGTCACATCGAGCGCATCGGGCGCGGCCGACTTCCACGTCAACGACCGACTGAGACCCGCTGCGTCGCGCAGCGTCAGTCCTGCAACGCACGCCGCCGCGCCGCCACGCAGGGTCAGCGGATGGTCGCGCCCGACGATCACCGTCGCATCGGGCTGCACCGTCCATGCCCCCGGCCCGTCGAGTTGCGCCGGCACGCGCGGACCGCTGAACGCATCGAAGCCCCAGCGTCCCTGCACCACCGCTTCGGTCACCGGCCCCGCCGCCTGTACCGCGCCGGTCGCCAGCACCAGCCCGCCGCGCTCGGCATCGGGGGTCAGTGGCAGTGTCGCCACCTTCCCATCGGCGCCCGTCACACGCAGCACCAGATCGCGCGCATAATCGGTCGCGAACAGCAGCGACGCATCGTCGAGCGGCAGCACGAGGTCGGGCCTGGCAAGGCAAAGCGCGCCGGGCGCCGCCGACCGCCACAAAGGCGGCGGCGCATCGCCGATCGGCGGTAGCGGCGCGACCAGCACCGATCGCGGATTCTGGAACGACGGCGCGCTGTTCAGTTGCAGGTGGATCGCCTGACCCTGCCCCAGCGCCAGGGCCGGAAGATATTGATATTGCGCGCTGCGAAACGCCCCGAACAGCCGCGCCAGATCGCGCGCAAGGCCGATATAGGGGCTGTAATAGCCCGCCCCGCCCTCGCGCGTCGCCGCCACCCGGTAGGCGAGGTCGACCGGGGCACCGGTCAGCGTCTCGGTCAGCGTCGCGCCGCGCTGCGCCTGCAATACCAGCGAATCGCGCTGCTGGGTCAGGCATGTCGCCTGCAACGCGCGCTGGCGCAGCAGGCAGTCGGCGTTGAGCTTGATCCGGAGCGCATCGGCGAGCACCGGCGCTGCAGTGGCGAGTCGTTCGGGCGCGCGCTCGCCGATCCGGCCGATCGCGCCGACGAACGCGTCCAGTCGTTGCCGGTCGAGCGATGCCTGATACAGATCCTGCGCCGCGCGGACGAACACGCCCGGCCGGCCCCGCACCGCGCCGCGCACCGCCGAAAAGCCGCCACCGGCTTCGGGGGCGAGGAACAGCAGCACCTGCTCGGCGCCCTCGGGCACCGTCACGGTCAGGACGTTCTTCTTCCGGTTCCACGTCTCGACCGAGAAGAACCAATCCTTGGGCGGCGGATTGGTCGCCCCGCGCAGAAAGGCGACGACCAGCAGATAGCGCGCCGCCTGATCGTCGGGCAGCAGCGCCTTCGCGGTCAGCGTGTCGCCGCCGCGCAGCGCCGGCACCGCCGCGACCGGCAGTTCGACGTCGCCGCGCCTGACCATGACCGACACGTCGGGACCGGCCAGATCGAAGCCATTTTGCTGCGCCTGCGCGGCATTGGCGAACAGCGCCGACAGCGCGGCGAGCAACAGGAGAACGCGAACCATGCGCGCCGCTATAGCGGACGCCTTATGGCGCGACCAAGGCAGCATCACGCAGGCCGCGCCAGACGCGGATCGCCTGCACCGTTTCGGCCACGTCATGCACCCGCACGATCTGCGCGCCACGCTCGACCCCGGCCAGCGCCAGCGCGACCGATCCGCCGAGGCGCTGGTCCGCCGCCGCCTCGTTCGACAGCGCGCCGATGATCCGCTTGCGACTGGCCCCCAGCAGCACCGGACAGCCAAGGCCATGGAACAGCGCCAGCCCGTTCACCAGCGCCAGATTGTCCGACAGCGCCTTGCCGAAGCCGATGCCGGGATCGACCACGATCTTCGCGCGATCGACCCCGGCGGCGACCACCGCCTCGACCCGCGCTTCCAGCCAGTCGAACACGTCGAGCAGCGGATTGCGATAGCCGTTTCCGCCATGCGGCCCCTGCGCCGGGGCGGGCGAATGCATCAGCACCACCGGGCAGCCGCTTGCGACCACGACGTCCAGCGCGCGCGGATCATAGGCCAGCGCGGCGACGTCGTTGACCAGATGCGCGCCCGCCGCCAGCGTCGCCTCCATCACCGCCGCCTTGCGCGTGTCGACCGAGATCGCGACCCCCGCCGCCGCCAGTCGCTCGACGACCGGCACGACGCGGGCGATCTCGTCGCCTTCCCACACCGTCGCCGCGCCGGGCTTGGTCGATTCGCCGCCCAGATCGATCAGCGCCGCGCCCGCCGCCGCCATCGCCACCCCGACCGCCGCCGCACCCGCCGGATTGTCGACATGCCGGCCGCCGTCGGAGAAACTGTCGGGCGTGACGTTGAGGATCGCCATCACCTGCGGCTGATCGAAGCGCACCACCCGCTCGCCGAGCGTCAGCGGAGCACGCGACGTCGTGATCCGCCGATGCAACAGCCGCGCGCGCTCGGCCTTCTCCAAAGGCAGGCCCGCCGCCCACGCATCGAAGCCGGCGACCGGCACGACCGTCCGCCCGCCACCGCGTTCGCGTACCTCATAGGCCGCGAACCACAGCATCCCGCCCGCCAGTCGCGCCACGCTGCCATCGGGCAACCCGACCGGTGTGTCGACGAAGCGGACCGGCCGCAGATACATCAGGGCTGAGTCGCGAGCAGCCATTGCTGGCGCAGTGCATCGACCGGGGTCAGCCCGTTCGGCCCCTCGCTATGCCAGAAGGTCCAGCCATTGCACGACGGCGCATTCTGCAACGTCGAACCGAGCTTGTGGATCGACCCCGCCGTGCCGCAGTCGGACAGCAGCGACCCATCGGCCAGCACCGTCGCGCGGAACCGGCGCTTGGCATCGGTGACGACCGATCCGGCTGGCAACAGGCCGTTTTCGACCAGCACGCCGAACGCCACGCGCGGCGGCTTGGTCGGGGCGCGCATCGCCCGGATCGCCGATTCGTCGAGCGGCAGTGCCGCCTCGATCCGCGCCGTCGCCGCCTCGACATAGGTCGCGTCGCGCTCGATGCCGATGAAGTGCCGCCCCAGCCGCTTGGCGACCGCCCCGGTCGTGCCGGTGCCGAAGAACGGGTCGAGCACGACATCACCAGGATTGGTCGATGCCAGCAGCACGCGGTACAGCAGCGCCTCGGGCTTCTGCGTCGGATGGACCTTCGTCCCGTCCTTGCGCAGCCGCTCCGGCCCGCCGCAGATCGGGAATTCCCAATCCGACCGCATCTGCAGTTCGTCGTTCAGCGTCTTCATCTGCCGATAGTTGAAGGTGTAGCGCGCCTTTTCGCCCATCGATGCCCAGATCATCGTCTCATGCGCGTTGGTAAAGCGTGTGCCCTTGAAATTGGGCATCGGGTTCGACTTGCGCCACACGATGTCGTTCAGGATCCAGAAGCCCTGGTCCTGCACGATCGACCCGACGCGGTAGATATTGTGATAGCTGCCGATGACCCAGATCGTGCCGGCGGGCTTAAGGATGCGGCGCGCCTCGCCCAGCCAGTCGCGGGTGAACTTGTCATAGGCGGCGAAGCTGTCGAACTTGTCCCAATCATCGTCGACCGCATCGACCTGGCTACCATCGGGACGCAGCAGGTCACCGCCAAGTTGCAGGTTGTAGGGCGGGTCGGCGAAGATGCAGTCGATCGACTTGGCCGGCAGCGAGCGCATCGCGTCGATGCAATCGTCCATCAGGATCCGGTCGAGCGGCAGCGTCACCGTCTTGGGCGCCTTTGCCCGGATTTTCGTCGCTACCATCGTCGCCAGTCCCCCTTGAATCGGCTCCATTTCGGGGAATCAGCGAGTCGCGGTCAAGCGGAAATGCTTGACTCTTGTGGTTTGGTAGATTCGTTCCGGCGACGAATCGAGTCGCCGAAGGGCAGATATTGAGTCTGTCGAACGCACCCGGACTCAACATCTGGTAGCCATCGGTTCGTCGCAAATCCTCCCCGGCACGGGGAGGGGGACCGCCGCGACGCGGTGGTGGAGGGGGATCGCGGCATACGGAGCCGTTGCGTTGCACCGACAGCCCCCTCCACCAGCTTCGCTGGTCCCCCTCCCCGCGGAGCGGGGAGGAATTAAAGCGCCAAACACATCTGCGCGACCGGTGCGAAACTGCGCCGATGCAGCGGCGTCGGCCCGAGCGTCCGCAGCGCGTCCAAATGCACCTTCGCGCCATAGCCCTTGTTCGACGCCCAGCCATAGCCCGGATGCAGCGCATCGGCTTCGACCATCATCGCGTCGCGCGTCTGCTTGGCGACGATCGACGCCGCCGCGATCGACAGGCTGATCGCGTCGCCGCCGATCACCGCGACGCTGGGATGACTCCATTTCGGGCAGCGATTGCCGTCGACCAGCACCATGCCGCACGCCATCCCCAGCGCATCGACGGCGCGTTCCATCGCCAGCATCGTCGCCCACAGGATGTTGAGCCGGTCGATCTCCTCGACGCTCGCGATACCGACACCGACGGTCGCGCAATCGAGCAATCGCGCGTGCAGATCGGCGCGCCGCTTCGCACTCAACTGCTTCGAATCGTTGAGGCCATCCGGAATGCAATCGCGGTCGAGCACTACCGCCGCCGCGACGACCGGCCCGGCGAGCGGCCCGCGCCCGGCTTCGTCCACCCCCGCCACCGGCCCGACATGGCGCGCCTCGTGGCTCCAGTCAGGCATCGGCGATGCGCCACGGCGGATAGCGCCGCATCTCGCCCGCCTGATACAGGCAGACCTCGTTGCCCGCCGGATCGAACAGTCGCGCCTCGCGCCAGCCCCAGGGGCGGTCGACCGGTTCCTGTGCGAAGGACACGCCTTGCCCCTTCAGATAGGGCACGATCACGTCAAGGTCGCCGACCTCGAAATAGACCGCCGGCACCTTGCGTTCCTCGGTCATCTCGATCGAAAAGGTCGCCCCGCCCTCGGTCTCGAAACGGGCATAGCGGCGGCTGGAGCGGACGATGGGTTTGAGGCCGAGCAGGCGATAGAAATACTCGCTGGCCGGCACGTCGCTCGCGGGCACCGTCACCTGATTGAGCATCGGCGACCAGCGCGACTGGTTGAGGTCGAGCCGCACGTCCTGCTGCGCCATCGGCCCCGCACCGCGCCCCAGTTCCTCGGCGCCCTGCATCGCGATCCGCACGAAGCTGCGCGCCCGGCCGATCGCCTCGGCCAGCGTCCATTCCTTCGCCAGTTCGCAGGCGATGGCGGTCGACAAAGTGCAGCCGGTGCCATGCGTCGCCATGCCGTCGACGCGCGGCGCCGACCATTCGACCAGCGGCGCGGTGCCGCCCTTGCGCTGGTGCAGGCGGTCGATCACCACCTCGCCCTCGCCATGGCCACCCTTTTCGAGCAGCGCGCAGCCATGATCCAGCACCGTATCGGCCCCGCCCAGCGCCGCCAGCTCGAGCAGGTTGGGCGTGGCGACCGTCGCCACCGCCATCAGCCGTTCGAACGCCGCGACCGTCGCCTCGTCGGCGAGCCGCGCGCCACTGGTCGCGATCATGACGGGATCGAACACGACCGGAATGCCGCGCAACTCGCGCAACCGGTCGGCCAGTGCATGGGCGGTGCGCGCCGATCCGATCATGCCGATCTTGACCGCGTCGACGCCGATGTCGCGGACCACCGCGTCGATCTGCGCCATCACCATGTCGGTCGGCACCGGATGGACGGCATCGACGCCCAGCGTGTTCTGCGCGGTGATCGCGGTGATCGCGGTCATGGCGTGACAGCCGAGCATCGTCGCGGTCTTGATATCCGCCTGGATACCGGCGCCGCCACCGGAGTCGGAACCGGCGACGATCAGGATGCGGGGCGTGGTCATGTCGGTGGCGTTAGCATGACCGGAGCGGAGAGCAAGTTCCTCCCCGCCTGCGGGGAGGGGGACCGTCCGCGCAGCGGATGGTGGAGGGGGATCGGCGGCGCAACGCAACGGCTCCGTATGCGCCCCCCCCCCCTCCACCAGCTTCGCTGGTCCCCCTCCCCGTGCCGGGGAGAATTTATTTGCGGCGCGTCGGCCGATCGACCAGTTCGCCCCGACAATTCGGGCACACCTCATCAAGTTCGTCGGCGCAATCCGCGCAAAAGGTGCATTCGTGCGAACAGATGAACGCGCCATGCGCCGCCGCCGGCAGCGACGCATCGCAGCGTTCGCACTTGGGCTTCATCTCCAGCATCAGGCAGCCGCCTGCCGCACCGCGTCGCAGATGCGGTCGACGACCTGCTCGACCTGGCCCCGGTCGTCGCCCTCGGCCATCACCCGGATCACCGGCTCGGTCCCCGATGCGCGGAGAACCAGCCGCCCGCGTCCCGCAAGTTCCGCCTCGACGCCCGCGACGACGTCCTTGACCCGCGGATCGTCGAGCGGCTTGCCGCCGGCGAAGCGGACATTCTTGAGCAATTGCGGCAACGGGTCGAAACGGTGCAACACCTCGCTCGCCGGCGCGCCCGCGCGCTGCACTTCGGCCAGCACCTGCAACGCCGCGACCAGCCCGTCGCCGGTCGTCGCATAGTCCGACAGGATGATATGCCCCGACTGCTCGCCGCCGACATTATAGCCCGAGGTCCGCATTTTTTCGAGGACGTGCCGATCGCCGACCGCGGTGCGCACCAGCCCCAGCCCCTGCGCCGAGAGATGGCGTTCGAGGCCGAGGTTCGACATGACCGTCGCGACCAGCCCGCCGCCCTTCAACCGGCCGGCCCGCGCCCAGCTGGCGGCGATCGTCGCCATCAACTGGTCGCCATCGATCACCCGCCCCGCTTCGTCGACGACGATCAGCCGGTCGGCATCGCCGTCCAGCGCGATGCCGATCTGCGCGCCCGACGCCACCACCGTTTCCGACAGGAGCTGCGGCGCGGTCGATCCGACGCGGTCGTTGATGTTCTTGCCATCGGGGGTCACGCCGATCGCGATCACCTCCGCCCCCAATTCCCACAGCGCGGCCGGCGCGACATTATAGGCGGCACCATTGGCGCAATCGAGCACCAGCTTCATCCCGTCGAGCCGAAGGTTCTCGGGAAAGGTCGCCTTGGCGAAATGGATATAGCGGCCGCGCGCGTCCTCGATCCGCTTGGCGCGGCCGATATCGCCGGGTGCCGACAGTTCGATCTCGTCGCTATCGATCAACGCCTCGATCGCCAGTTCGTCGGCATCGGACAGCTTGTACCCGTCCGGCCCGAACAGCTTGATGCCATTGTCGTGGAACGGATTATGGCTGGCGGAGATCATCACGCCCATATCGGCGCGCATCGAATGGGTCAGCATCGCCACCGCCGGCGTCGGCATCGGCCCGACCAGCACCACGTCCATCCCGACCGAAGTGAAGCCCGCGACCATCGCGTTTTCGAGCATATAGCCCGACAGCCGCGTGTCCTTGCCGATCACCACGCGGTGACGATGATCGCCGCGCCGGAAATGCGCGCCCGCCGCCATGCCGATCCGCATCGCCATCTCGGCGGTCATCGGCTTGCTGTTGGTCAGCCCGCGTATACCGTCGGTGCCGAAATATTTCCTTGCCATCGTGCCATACGCCTTCAGGTTGAGCCTTTGCGTGGCGCGGCTATTACCGCCACTTTGTTAAAAGGGCGAGCATGTCGCAAGCGACACGAATATTGGCGGGATTGGGCGCAGGGCTGGCGCTGGGCATCGGGCTGGCCGCGCAATCGCCAGACACCGCATTGTCGGGCATCGCCATCGCCGAACCGATCGGGACCGCATGGCTGAACGCGCTGCGCATGACCATCGTGCCGCTGGTGGTGGCGCTGCTCATCACCGGCATCGCCCAGACGGCGGAGGCGGCGCGGGCAGGCCGGATCGCGACCCGGTCGCTGTTGCTGTTCATCGTCATCCTGTGGACATCGTCGGCCCTCGGCGCGCTGGTCACGCTGTCGCTGCTCGATCTGTTTCCCTTGGGCGAGACCGCCGCACAAGCGTTGCGCGCGACGTTCGGCACCGCCGCTCCGGCGGCAAAGGTGCCGCCCTTCACCGACTTCCTCGTCGCGATCGTCCCGACCAATCCGGTATCGGCGGCGGCCAACGACCAGTTCCTGCCGCTGATCCTGTTCACGCTCGTCTTCGGCTTCGCGATGACGCGGCTGCCGCAGGACAATCGCCATGTGCTGGTACGGCTGTTTCAGGCGATCGCCGACACGATGCTGATCGTCATCAACTGGGTGTTGTGGCTGGGGCCGATCGGCGTGTTCGCGCTCGGCTATGTCGTGGGGGCGCGGGCCGGGACCGCCGCCTTCGGGGCGCTGGTCCATTATGTGCTGGTGCTGATGACGGTGGGGCTGTCGATATGGCTGCTCGCCTATCCGCTTGCGCGGTTCGGCGGGCGGGTGTCGATCGCGCGCTTCCTGAAAGGGACCGCGCCGGCACAGGCGGTGGCGATCTCGACGCAAAGCTCGCTCGCCTCGCTGCCGGCGATGCTGAAGGGGTCGGGCGACCTCGGCGTGCCGGTGGCGACGTCGGGCGTGGTGCTGCCGATGGCGGTGGCGCTGTTCCGGGCGACCGGGCCGGCAATGAACCTCGGCGTCGCGCTGTACGTCGCGCATGTGTTCGGCGTACCGCTGGGCGCCGGGCAGATCGCGGCGGGGATCGCGGCGGGGGCGATCACGACGATGGGCGCGGCCAGCCTGCCGGGGCAGATCAGCTTCGTTTCGTCGATCGCGCCGATCGCGGTGGCGATGGGCGTGCCGGTCGAGCCGCTCGCCCTGCTGGTCGCGGTCGAGACGCTGCCCGATATCGTCCGGACGCTCGGCAATGTGACGATGAACGTCGCGGTGACGACGGTGATCGGCGAGCGGGTTGGCGGGGAACGGGTATCCGAAGCGGACGCGATATTGGCGGACGACTAACTCCTCCCCGCTCCGCGGGGAGGGGGACCAGCCGCAGGCTGGTGGAGGGGGATCGCGGCGCAACGCAACCGTGCCGTATGCGGACACCCCCCTCCACCAGCCTTTGGCTGGTCCCCCTCCCCATGAAATGGGGAGGATTTGGCGTTCCGCTCGCGGCAGCGGGCCGGAACGCCCCACCACTACACTACTTCATCAACACCAGTTCTTCGGCCATGGTCGGGTGCAGCGCCACGGTCTGGTCGAACTGCTCCTTGGTCAGTCCGGCCTTCACGGCGATCGCCGCCGCCTGCAGGATTTCCGGCGCATCGGGTCCGATCATGTGCAGCCCGACGATCCGCCCGGTCACGTCGTCACAGATCATCTTGTACAACGCGCGTTCGTTGCGCCCGGCCAGCACGTTCTTCATCGGGCGGAAGTCGGACAGATAGACCTTCACCGATCCCAGCTTCGACTTGGCCTCGCCCTCGGTCATGCCGACGCCCGCCATCGGCGGATGGCTGAACACCGCGCTCGGAATACAGTCGTAATCGACCGTCACGTCCTTGCCGCCATAGGTCCGGTCGGCAAAGGCCTGCCCCTCGCGGATCGCAACCGGGGTCAGCTGCACCCGGTTGGTGACGTCGCCGACCGCATAGATGGACGGGCAGGTCGATTGCGCTTGGTCGTTGACCTTCACCGCGCCCTTGTCGTCCAGCTCGACGCCCGCCGACTCCAGCCCCAGCCCTTCAGTATTGGGGACGCGGCCGGTCGCGAACATCACCATGTCGACCGTCACCGGCTCATGGTTCGACATCTTGACCGTCAGACAGCCGTCGGCGCCCTTCTCGATCCCCTCGAACTCGGCGTGGAAGCGGAATTCGATCCCCTTGGTCATCGAAATCTGCAGCAACCGGTCGCGGATCGATTCGTCATAGCCGCGCAGGATCACGTCGGTACGGTTGATGAGGATGACGTGCGCGCCGAACTGGTGGAACACACCCGCGAACTCGTTGGCGATATAGCCCGCACCGGCGATAAGGATGCGCTTCGGGATCGCGTCGAGATGAAACGCCTCGTTCGAGGTGATGCCATGTTCGTGCCCCGGACAGGACGGCACCGCCGGCTTGGCCCCGACCGCGATCAGGATACGCTCGGCGGTTACTTCGCGTCCGCTCGACAGCTTTACCGAATGCGGTCCGGTCACCGTCGCGCGCTCGTGAAGGATCTCGACGCCGTGATTTTCCAGCGTGCTGGTATAGGCGCCGTTGATCCGGTCGACCTCGCTCAGGACATTGTCGCGCAGCCGGGGCCAGGAGAAGTCGCATTGCGGCGGGACGTCCCATCCGAACGCATTCGCATCGCGCAGATCCTCGGCGAAATGCGCGCCATAGACCAGCAGCTTCTTCGGCACGCAGCCGCGGATGACGCAGGTACCGCCGACGCGATACTCCTCCGCCACCGCGACTTTCGCGCCATGCGCCGCCGATACGCGGGCGGCGCGGGTGCCGCCCGATCCCGCGCCGATGACGAAAAGGTCGTAGTCGTAATCGCTCATGCGAGTCCTGCCCGTGCCAGAAGGTCGTTGGTCGACGCATCGAACGTCTGACCACCGCGATCGGCTGCCTTCGCCATTTCCTTGCCTAGCTCGACGCCGAACTGGTCGAACGGATTGATGCCGAGCAGCGCCGCGTTCACGAACGTCCGCGCCTCGTAAAAGGCGATCAGCGCGCCGAGACTGCGGGCGTCGAGGTCTTTCAGCAGGATCGTCGACGACGGCCGGTCGCCGGCATAGGCACGCGCCGGATCGTCATTATGCTTGCCCGCCATCAGCGCCGCGCCCTGTGCGAAGGCGTTGAGCAGCAGCTGCCGGTGATGACCGGGGTCGAGCGTATCGCCCGCCTCGATCACCGCGACGAATTCCAGCGGCACGATCCGCGTCCCCTGATGCAGCAGCTGGAACACCGCATGCTGCGCGTCGGTGCCGACCCCGCCCCAGGTGATCGCCGCCGAATTGCGGCCCAGCGGCTCGCCCGCCGCCGTCACCGACTTGCCGTTCGATTCCATTTCGAGCTGCTGCAGATAGGAGGGCAGCAATCGCAGCCGCTCGTCATAGGCAAAGGTCGCCCGCGTCTCGAGGCCCATGACCTGCGAATAATAGAGGTCGGCGAAGGCGGCGAGTACCGGCGCATTCTTCGTAAGGTCGGCAAGGCGGAAATGGCGGTCCATCTCGGCCGCGCCTTCCAGCAATTCCTCATAGGCCTGGAAACCCAGCGCCAGTGCGAACGGGAAGCCGATCGACGACCACAGCGAATAGCGCCCGCCGACACTCTCGGCAAAGGGCAGCACGCGGGTTTCGTCGACGCCCCATTCCACCGCTTTGTCGGGCGCGGCGGTCAGCGCGATCACCCGGCCATAGGGGTCCTCGACCCCGCCCTCGCTCATCCATGCCAGCGCCGATGCCGCGTTCAGCATCGTCTCGGTGGTGGTGAAGGTCTTGGACGCGACGACCAGCAGTGTGGCGGCGGGGTCGAAGCCCTTGAGCGCTTCCTCCATCGCCACGCCGTCGACGTTGGACACGATCGCGACGTCGTACTTGTCCTCGTCCCGGCCCAGCGCGTCGAAGATCAGGTCGGGGCCGAGCGCCGACCCGCCGATGCCGACATGCAGGATGTGGCGGACCGGACCGAAGGCATCGGCCTCGATCGCGTCGATAACCTGCCGCATCCGCGCCTGAAATCCGCGCGCCTGCGCGACGTCTTCCGGGTTCCCCTCGCCACGCTCGGCGGTGTGCGTCGCGGCGCGCCCTTCGGTGACGTTGACGACCTGCCCGCTGAACAGCGCGTCGCGCTTTGCGGCAAGCTCCATCGTCGCAGCAAGGCCGGTGAACGCCTGCAGCGCGGCATCGTCGAGATGCGTCTTGGCAAAGTCGAAATGGATGCCGCCGACATCGAGGGTCAGCTTGCCCAGCCGGTCGGGGTCCTGCCCGAACAGCTCGGTCAGTCTGGTTTGCTTCAGCGCTTCGATCGCGGACCAGTCCTGCATCGCCATATCATCCCTCATCTGCCGTCGGTTGCCTTGCCCGATGCCCTAGGGCGGATGACGGGGGGAGGTCCAGCACGATCAGAACGCCTTCGCCCCAAACGTCATGCCAGCGCAGGCTGGCATCTCCCTCCGCATCACGATACGCCCTACCGATGCGCGGCGGCTGAACTTACATCATGGCGAACCGCCCGTTCGGCATGACCTATGTCGGCGTAACGTCCAACCTTGCCGCCCGCGTTTGGCAGCACCGGCGGGACGAAGGCTCAGCCTATTGCCGGAAGTACGGGATCAAGACGTTGGTCCTTGCGGAACGTCACGACGACATTGAAACCGCGATTCGGCGGGAAAAGGCGATGAAGGCCTGGCGGTCGGAATGGAAGCATCGGTTGATCGCGGAGTCCAATCCGGAATGGCGGGATTTGTTCGACGACATCGTTTGAGTCGAGAGAGACCCCAGCCTGCGCTGGGGTGACCTACGGGGCTATGCGTCCTCCCAACCTACGTCGCCCCAGCGCAGCTGGGGTCTCCCGCGACTCTAGCTCGGCCCCTCGCCCCCCAAGCCGCTTGACGCCCCGCCTCGCCCCACGCATGGCGGAACCATGGCTCTCGACCCCGCCCCCACGACTCCCGCCACCCCCAAGCCGAAGCGTTCGGAAGGGGCGGACCTGATGGTCTTCCTGTTGAAGCTGGCGATCGTGGTGTTCATCATCCGCTCGTTCCTGTTCTCGCCCTTCTCGATCCCGTCGGGGTCGATGCAGCCGCGGCTGCTGATCGGCGACTATCTGTTCATCACCAAATGGAACTACGGCTATTCGCGCTACTCGCTGCCGTGGAACCTGCCGCTGATCCCCGGTCGCATCCTGCCGCGCACCCCGGCACGCGGCGACGTGGTGGTGTTCAAGGCACCGCCGACCGCCAAGCAGGACTATATCAAGCGCGTGATCGGCATTCCGGGCGACACGGTGCAGATGCGCGGCGGCCAGCTGTTCCTGAACGGAAAGGCGATCCCGAAGCAGCGCATGCCCGATTTCGTGGTGCCGGTGTCGCCCAACACCGACTGCGCCTATGAATTCCAGCGGGTCGTCGCCGAAAAGCAGGTCTGCGCCTATCCGCAATATCGCGAGACGCTGCCCGGCGGAAAGAGCTACAACGTCCTCGACCTCGGCACGACCGAGGCCGACGATACCGGCGTGTTCACCGTGCCCACCGGCCACGCGTTCCTGATGGGCGACAACCGCGACGACAGCGCCGACAGCCGCTTCCCGGCGCGCGAAGGCGGCGGGATCGGCATCGTCCCGCTGCAGAATATCGAGGGCAAGGCGGTCGTGAACTTCTTCTCGACCGACGGATCGGCACAATGGCTGCTGCCTTGGACGTGGGTATCGGCGGCGCGGTGGAACCGCATCGGGGAAGGCTTCTGAGCGACGCGCTGCCCGGCTGGGTCGAACAGGCGCTGGGCCGCGCCCCGACCCGCATCGACGATTACGCACGCGCGCTGACCCATGGCAGCACCGCGAAGGCGACCTATGAACGGCTGGAGTTTCTCGGCGACCGGGTGCTCGGCCTCGCGGTGGCCGAATGGCTCTACGAACGCTTCCCCGCGGAGAGCGAGGGCGCGCTGTCGAAACGGTTCAACGCACTGGTCACCGGGGCGGTCTGTGCCGAAATCGCGCGGTCGATCGGCGTCGTCCCGCATCTGAAGCTCGGCAAGCAGGCGCGCGACGATGGTGCCGGCGACAGCGACAATGTGCTCGGCGATGTGATGGAGGCGCTAATCGGCGCCTTCTATCTCGACCATGGCCATGAGCCTGCCCGCGCGCTGGTCCGCCGCCTCTGGGCTTCCCGGATCGACGCGCAACTGCGTGTTCCCCGCCACCCCAAATCAGCGCTGCAGGAATGGGCCGCCGCGCATAACCGCCGCCCGCCCGAATATGCGATCGTCGACAAGAGCGGCCCCGGCCACGCCCCGCGCTTCACCGTCCGCGTGACCATCGGCAAGCTCGCCGCGATCGAGGCGACCGGCACGTCGAAGCAAGAGGCCGAGACGGCAGCCGCCAAGGCGATGCTCGCGCAACTGGGCGGATAGAGCGGGCTTATCCGCACCCCTCGGCGATCACATGCTGCGGGCCGGTTGCGGAGACGAAGCGCGTCGCTCGACTAATCGATTCCGCTTTGCCGGTCCAAAGCGAAGGTCGCGACGATTGCCATCGGCTTCGTTTCGTGCGTGTCGTCACTTGCGACCCTCACCGCCATTACCTGACTACTCCAGTAATTCAGCTAAATGACAGTAGACGAAGCACTTCCCACTCAACACCGCTCGAAAATAATAGGAAGTTTCCATACCTCAAACGCAGTAAATAGTAAAAAAAGATATACGCGTCCTCTATTTACACTTAAAATCAACCTTGTTATTTGCGACTTGCACGCCAATGCTTTGTCGGGGTAAATAATCATGGTCGATAATGTCATTACGACGCCGAGCAGTGTTTCCGAAATTGAGAATTACCTCAAACCGGGTATGACGGACGGCTTCACGCTGTCGGACATTGCGCTGACCGGCACGTTGAACGCCGTCGGCGTGTTCGACTCGCTTACGCTTTCCGACGGAATCAACTTCTCGCGCGGCGTACTGATCACGTCGGGGTTGGGTACGCCGGCCCGGAGCAACACCGCCACCGGCTTCTCGCAAT
Organism: Sphingomonas lacusdianchii; assembly: GCF_022664395.1. Classification (GTDB taxonomy): domain Bacteria; phylum Pseudomonadota; class Alphaproteobacteria; order Sphingomonadales; family Sphingomonadaceae; genus Sphingomonas; species Sphingomonas lacusdianchii. Next base: position 375,533 of record NZ_JAKRET010000003.1, read on the forward strand.
CCAACGGGCTGCCGGGAAATGCCGATCTGAGCGCCTTCGCGTCGGCCGCCTTTTCGGGGTCGGGCATAACGCGGGACGCTACCGTCCTGACCCTGACCTTCACGGTGACCGACCCGTCGATCAACTCGCTGTCGTTCAAGGTCGCGTTCGGATCGGAAGAATATCCGGAGTATTCGAGCAGCAGCTTTGTCGATATCGGCGCGATCTGGACGGGAACCGGGGCAGAGGCCAAAAACTATGCATTGATCGACGGCAACGTCGCCACCCCGCTCGCCGTCATCAACGAGAATATCAACCTCGGAAACTTCATCAACAACCAGAACGGCCAATTGTCCATCCAGTATGACGGACTGGTCAATGCGCAGACGATCCTCGTGCCGGTAACGATGGGCGTCAACACCATCTACATCGGCGTTGCAGATACCGGCGATACGATCCTCGATTCCGGACTGTTCATCTTCGACATCACCGGTTCGGGGTCCGATACCGGCGGCACTTTCCAGCAGATCGCGGTCGAAAACGGCAAGCAGTACGATGCCAGCGAGAACAACACGATCTTCACCGGAACCGCGTCGGACTTCGACCAGACCAGCTTCAATGGTTTTGACGAGAATGACCAGTTGCTGATTACCGGCAGCTTCTTCGAATCGAGCGGCGCAAAACTGACCGTCGGATCGCTCGACCTGCGGTTCGATACCGATGGTGACGGCCTGGTCGACACGACCATCAAGCTCGAGGATCCGGTACCGAACGCGACCGTCGTGATCGCATCCGGCGGCGAGGGCACGTCCGTGACCCTCGCCCTGCTCGCCGCTACGACGGACGGCGCTGACAGCATCGACGGCACTGACGGGCTCGATTTCCTGTCGGGACAAGGGGGCAATGACGTACTTGGCGGGCTGGGCGGTGCCGATGCACTGTCGGGCGGGGCAGGCAACGACCAGTTGCTGGGTGGTTCAGGCGACGACTGGCTCGACGGGGGCACCGGCAACGACGTGCTGACCGGCGGTGAGGGTGCCGACGTCTTCGTGTTCCACAACGCCACCGAAGCGACCGGCCGCGACCGCATCACCGACTTCGGCGCGGACGACGTGCTGGTCACCACGGCCCGCATCTTCGACAGCAACGAGGACGGCGTCATCGACTTCGGCCGCAACCGGGTGCTGGACCTGGTCGGCGGCGGTCAGGTGACGATCAGCGACAGCGCCGGGAAGGCGGTCCGCGCCCTCGAATTCGACGGCAGCTTCGTCGACGGCGGCGTGACCTATTATGTCTACAGCCGGGTCAATTCGACAACGGGCACCGACTTCTTCGCCAAGGTGTCCGCGACCGAAGTCATCGCGCTATAGGACGAACGTCCGCACCGGGGGGGGGGGGGAATGCCCCCGGTGCGGCGCCGCTGCGATGGCCGTTGCCCGTCCGGCGGGGCGTGGCCTTACTTGGCCGCGCCGGTCTGCTTGTCGAAATCGGCCTTGGTCACGTTCAGCATCAGCCGGTTGCCCTTCACCGCGAACACCTCCGACGGGATCATCGCCCGCGAACTGCCCGACAGCAGTTGCACGCCATCTGGCTTCACCGCCTCGATCGTGCCAAGTGCCGCACCGGTCGAGTCGTAGACGTTCGCCCCGACCAGCAGGTCGGCGGCGACCGCCGGCACGATGCGGTTGGTATTGCGTCGCGTCGGCCGGGCGTTGGTCGTCGTCCCCGCCTCGTCGCGCAGATTGTCGAGCGCGAATTGTTGGTCGCGCTCGCTGCCGGCGCTGCGCGACGTGTCGTTGCCCAGTCGGGCATCGGTCGACGGCGCACCCCCGCTCGGCACCTGCGCCTGTGCCGATCCTGCGCCGCATGCCAGCATCGCGGCCACCAAAGCGAACCTCACCTTCATCCCTACCTCCTGTAACTCCCGCATTCCGCGGCATTGTTTGCGTTAACGCTACGCCTGCGCGGAGCGGCTGGCAAAGGTTTCCGTCGTTACCGCCCGCCGAGCAGCCGCAATTCGATCCGCCACCACCCGATCGCCCACAGCGCGCCGAACAGCCACCCCGCCAGCACGTCGCTCGGCCAATGCACCCCCAGATAGACCCGGCTCGCCCCGATGGCGATCACCAGCAGCACCGCCGCCGTCATCGCACAGATCCGCGCCGCCGGACGCCGCAACAGCGGCCATGCCAGCGTCGCCAGCGTCAGATACACGATCGCAGAATTGGCGGCATGCCCACTCGGAAAGCTGTTCGACGTCTCCGCCATCAGATGCGGGACCAGATCGGGCCGCGCCCGCGCCACCATATGCTTGACCAGCACATTCGCCCAACTCCCGCTCGCACAGGCGACCGCGACCAGCGCCCCGGTCCGCCATCGCCCCATGCTGCCTAGCAACAGCGCGACGAACGCGACGACGATCGTCAGCACCGTCGTACTGCCCAGCGCGGTCACGTCGCGCACCATCGACGCGAAGCGCACCGAGCCGATCGGCACCCCGTCACTGCCGCGCAACGCCAGCAACAGCCGCCGGTCGAGCGCGAAAACGTCGCCCTGCATCACCCGCGTGCCGAGGAAGAACAATAGCAACAGCACGCCCCCGGCGGTCGCGATGCCGACGATGCTCCATGGCATGCGGCGCGACGGGCGGAGTTCGGGACGCAACGGATCGACCATACCCGACCGAACGCGGCAGGCGGCGAAACGGCTGCCGATCATGCGGCGAATCCGGGGCGGTCGATATCGAGCCGTCCTCTCGGCCGACCACTTCCTTTCCGGCAGACGATGGCCGTGTGGAAGGTTCGCGCTTGAGCATGCCCTCGCGCCGGCGAGACTTCTGCAAAAGTACCGCCTCGTACCCCGGCGCATTCGGAGGACGGCGGTACGGACAATTGTCCCCGACTTGATCCGGGGTACCGCTTTTCCAGCACGCCAAGGACGAAGCAGCCCCCGGGTCGCGCGCGGGTCAACGATCTTCACGGCGGCCCGATTACGTCACGGCGCGATCTCTGCCCCGTCCCATGCGAAGATGCGGCCACTCTGCGCGGGGGCGAGGGCGTCGAGGACAGCGAGCAGCCGCTCCGCGCTATGCTTGGGGGTGAACAGCTTTTCCGCCGGCACGCCGCGCTGGAACGGTTTGCTCAGGCCCGTGTCGACGGTGCCGGGGTGTAGCGCGACGCACACCGCCTGCGGCCGGGTGCGCGCGAGTTCGATCGCGGCGGTGCGGACCATCTGGTTCAGCGCCGCCTTCGACGCGCGATAGCCGTACCAGCCGCCGAGACGATTGTCGGAGATGCTGCCGACGCGCGCGGAGATGCAGGCGATGGCGGCCGGCGCGTCGCGGGCCAACAGTGGTGCGAAATGCTTGAGGACCAGCGCCGGACCGATGGTGTTGACGGCGAACAGATGCGCCAGACGTTCGGCGTCGAGATCCCGCAACGACCGCTCCGGCCCGCCGCCTTCGTCGTGCAGGATCCCGGTGGCGACGATGACGCGGATCAGCGGCGCTTCGATGGCCGTGGCGGCTGCTTCGATCGACGCCGGATCGGCGATGTCGATCGGGTGATATTCGACATTGCTTTGGAGTGGATCCGGCTTGCTACGGGCGGCGGCAATGATGCGATCATAGCTATCGGAGGCAGCGAGTTCGGCGACCAACGCCGCGCCAATGCCGCCATTTGCGCCGATAATTAGGGCTGTCTTCATATGCGCTCCCGATGTCCTGAAAAGAACGACCAGGTCCTCACTCGATATCCCGCCGGTACGTCGGCGGATCATTCGACGCGCGGCGCGGCGTCATTCCTAAACATGATTGCGCGGCACCGGCTGCGCTTGTCTACTTTTACGATGCTCGCGCTTCTCGCCGCTCTGGCAGCTTCGTCTGCCACCCCCGCGCCTTCCGTCGAGTTGCGTATGATGATCCGGGATGGTCGCCGCATCGTAGCGGAATCAGGCGATATAGTATGGCCCGGTATCGGCACAGTCACGTTGCCGATCGACCTGATCGAGAACGACCGCGAGATACTGTTCTGCGGCCGGCACGCCCTGGGTTTCACACCCGCTGCGATCGATCGGGTCACCGGGTGCGGAATGCAGTGGCGCAAGCGGGGACTGCCCGTCGATCTTGCCGCGGCGTCGACAATGGGTGACCAGCCGCTAATACAAATGGGCCTGCCCGGCACCCTCGAACTGTCGCGTGCGCAGTGGATCGTCACGCTGCTGCACGAAAGTTTTCATCAATATCAGGCGTCGTTGCCGGGATATCAGGCCGCCGTCGATGCTATCGGGGTCGATTTGAATAGGCCAGGGGGCGGCTGGTTCCTGTCCTACCCTTTCCCCTATGCTCGCCAAGACGTGGTCGCCGCGTTTGCGAGGATGAACCGGTGCGCCCAGGCGTTTCTCGCCAACCAATCGCCCAAAAAGGTCCGCCAACTGGTCAGCGATTATGTGACGGCCCGCCGGGAAGCGGAAGCGGTCGTCAGCCCAAGGGACTGGCGTTATTATGAGTTTCAGGTCGGGCAGGAAGGTGTAGCGCGCTGGTATGAATTACGGCTCGCTCGGAGCGCAGGTCGCCGGGACCGGCCGATCGCGGCGGTCGCGACCGACAAATGGGACGGTCTTGTCACCAGCCTGCGCGCTACCGAAGCGCAGGGACTGAGCATCTGGAAGCGCAACGCGCTCTACGTTTTCGGCGCGGTCGAGGCAGAGATGCTTGATCAAACCGTGCCCGACTGGAAGCAGGTTTATCGACAGCGCCCGTTTTCGATCGGAGCCCAACTGGCAAATGTAACTAGATAGGCAGTTGGCGGGGGGGCGCTCAAAGAACGCCCCCTCTCGTCACCCCACCATGCCACCGGCCGCCAGCACCGCCAGCGTCACCAGTTCGTTGGCGGTGCTGGTCATCGGCGCGATCTGCACCGGCTTTTCCATGCCGATCAGCATCGGGCCGATCACGTCGTCGCCGCCAAGTTCGCGGAGCAGCTTGGCCGAGATATTGGCCGATTGCAGCCCCGGCATCACCAGCACATTGGCCGGGCCCGACAGGCGGGCGAAGGGGAAATTCGCCATCTGACGCGGGTTGAGCGCGACGTCGGGGGCCATTTCGCCCTCATACTCGAAGCCGACCTGCCGCTTGTCGAGCGCGGCCACGCCGTCGCGGACATTGTCGATCCACTGGCCCTCGGGATTGCCGAAGGTCGAGTAGCTCAGGAAGGCGACGCGCGGTTCGTGGCCCATGCGGCGGGCGACGGCGGCGGTGCGTTCGGCGATGTCGGCCAGTTCCTCGGCGCTCGGCCGTTCGTTGATCGTGGTGTCGGCCATGAACACGGTATGGCTCTGCCCGACCAGCAGGTGGATGCCGAACGGCACCTTGCCACCGACCGGATCGATCACCCGCCGCACGCCGCGATAGGCCTGTGCATAGGTGCGGGTGATGCCGGTAATCATCGCATCGGCGACGCCGAGCTGCAGCAGCACCGCGCCGAAGGTGTTGCGATCCTGATTGATCATCCGTTCGCAGTCGCGCTTCAGAAAGCCGCGACGCTGCAGGCGCTGGTACAGGAAGTCGACCATCTGCGGCACCATCTCGCTGGTGCGGCTGTTATGGACTTCATATTCCTCGGGGTTCGCGACACCCATTGCGCGCAGACGGTCATAGACGTCGTCGCGGCCGACCAGCACGGGGATGCCATAGCCGCCTTCCTTGAACGCGATCGCGGCGCGCAGCACGACTTCCTCTTCGCCTTCGGCGAACAGCACGCGCTTGGGATGCGCACGGGCGCCCTCATAGGCCATGGTCAGGACCGAGGTGGTCGGGTTCAGACGCGCGCGCAGCTGCTGGCGATAGGCGTCCATGTCGAGGATCGGGCGCGTCGCGACGCCCGAATCCATCGCCGCCTTCGCCACCGCCGAGGGGACCAGTTCCATCAGGCGCGGGTCGAACGGCGCGGGGATGATGTATTCGGGGCCGAAGCTGTGCTGCGTGCCATAGGCCAGCGCCACTTCCTCGGGCACGCGCTGCCGCGCCAGTTCAGCGATGGCGGTGGCGGCGGCGATCTTCATCTCGTCGTTGATGCCGGTCGCGCGCACGTCGAGCGCGCCGCGGAAGATGAAGGGGAAGCCGATGACGTTGTTGACCTGGTTCGGATAGTCCGAACGCCCGGTCGCAACGATCGCGTCGGGGCGCGCCGCCTTGGCCAGTTCGGGGCGGATTTCGGGTTCGGGATTGGCCATCGCGAAGATGATCGGCGACGGGGCCATGTCCTTGACCATTTCGGGCTTCAGCGCACCGGCGGCGGACAGCCCGAGGAACACGTCGGCGCCGTGCAGCGCTTCGGTGAGCGTCCGGCGATCGGTGGCGGCGGCGTGCGCCGACTGCCACTGGTTCACATCGTCGCGCCCCTGATAGATGACGCCCGTACGGTCGCACATGATGACATTGTCGTGGGCGACGCCCATCGCCTTCATCAGTTCGGTGCAGGCGATGGCGGCGGCGCCCGCGCCGTTGACCACGACCTTGACCTCGGACAGCTTGCGCTTGGTCAGCAGGCAGGCGTTGATCAGGCCGGCGGCGCAGATGATCGCGGTGCCGTGCTGATCGTCATGGAACACCGGAATGTTCATGCGCTCGCGCAGCGTCTGCTCGATGATGAAGCATTCGGGCGACTTGATATCTTCGAGGTTGATGCCGCCGAAGCTCGGCTCCATCAGCTCGACCGCGTCGATGAAGCGGTCGACATCCTCGGTCTTCAGCTCGATATCGATCGAATCGACGTCGGCGAAGCGTTTGAACAGGACCGCCTTGCCCTCCATCACCGGCTTGGACGCCAGCGCGCCGAGATTGCCGAGGCCGAGAATGGCGGTGCCGTTCGAAATGACCGCGACCAGATTGCCCTTGGCAGTATAGTCATATGCGGTGGCGGGATCCTCGTGGATGGCGCGGACCGGCACCGCGACCCCGGGCGAATAGGCGAGCGCGAGGTCGCGCTGCGTCGCCATCGGCTTGGATGCGATGATTTCGATCTTGCCCGGGCGCCCTTCCGAATGGAACAGCAGCGCCTCGCGCTCGGAAAACTGGTCGGTGGCTTCGGACACTGGCGCTTCTCCCGTTTGTCAGCGGCTTTACGCAGGCGAAGGCGGATCGGGCAAGGGTGTTATCCCGGAAGTTGGGAAGCAGCATGGCGTTGCCCTCCCCCGCCCATGCCGGTATCGCACGGCCCATGGCGACCAAGGCTCGGGCGGAGGATTCCCCCGCCCCCACCCCGATGATGCAGCAATATCTGGCGTTGAAGGCGGAGGCCGACGATTGCCTGCTCTTCTACCGGATGGGCGATTTCTTCGAGCTGTTTCATGACGATGCGAAGATCGCCGCCGCCTGCCTCGATATCGCGCTGACCGCGCGGGGCGAGCATGAGGGTGCGAAGATCCCGATGTGCGGCGTGCCGGTTCATGCGGCGGAGGGGTATCTGGCGCGGCTGATCAAGGCCGGGCACCGCGTCGCCATCGCCGAACAGGTCGAAAGCCCCGAGGAAGCGAAGCGTGCGCGCGGATCCAAGGCGTTGGTGGCGCGCGCGATCGTTCGGGTAGTGACGGCGGGGACGCTGACCGAGGAAGCGCTGCTCGACGCGCGCGCGGCCAACTGGTGCGTCGCCATCGGCGAGGCGGCCGGGGGCGTGGCGATCGCCGCCGCCGATGTGTCGACCGGCCGGTTCGAGGTGATCGAGACCGATGCCGCAGGGCTCAGCGCCGCGCTCGCCCGGTTGCAACCGGTCGAGGTGGTCGCGGCCGAGACGTCGGCGTTCGCGGAGACCGCGACCTGCCTGCGCGGGCGCGCCGATTTCGACAGTGCGGCGGGCGAGGCGCGGCTGAAGACGCTGCACGGGGTCGCGACGCTCGACGGGTTCGGGCAGTTTTCGCGTGCGGCGCTGGCGGCGGCGGGCGGGCTGATCGCCTATCTCGACCATACCGCACGGGGACAGTTACCGTTCCTGCGCCCGCCGGTCTGCGCCGCCGATGGCCAGTGCATGGCCATCGATGCCGCGACGCGCGAGAGCCTCGAATTGACGCGTACCGCCGCCGGCGCGCGCGCGGGCAGTTTGCTGGCGGAGGTCGACCGGACGGTGACCGGCGCAGGCGCGCGGCTGCTGGCGGGCGACATCGCCGCGCCGTTGATGGACCGTGCCGCGATAGAGGGCCGGCTGGCGGCGGTCGGCTGGGCGCATGACGATCCAGGCCTGCGCGACGAACTGCGTACCACGCTGCGGGCGTTGCCCGATATCGGCCGGGCGCTGGGGCGGATCGCGGCGGGGCGTGGATCCCCGCGCGATCTCGGCCAGTTGCGCGACGGACTGAGCGCCGCATGGGCGTTGGGGCAGCGGCTCGACAGGCTGGCGACGGTGCCGCCGCTGATCGCCGACCTCGCGCCGCGCCTGCGCGGGCATGGCGAACTGATCGACCTGCTGACGCGCGGTCTCGTGCCGATGCCGCCGATCGATGCGAGTGCGGGCGGCTATGTCGCCAGCGGTTTCGACGCGGCGCTCGATGCATTGCGCGATACCGGCGCGGGCGGGCGGCGGGCGATCGCCGCGCTGGAGGCGCAATATCGCGAACGCACCGGCATCGCCGCGCTGAAGATCCGGCATAACGGCGTGCTCGGCTATCATGTCGAGGTGCCGGCGCGCGCCGCCGACAAGCTGATGGCGGCCGACAGCGGCTTCACCCATCGCCAGACGCTGGCGGGCGTGGTGCGCTTCAACGCCCCCGACCTGCACGAAGCGGCATTGAAGGTGACGCAGGCCGGCGCGCACGCGCTGGCCGCCGAGGCCGCGCATCTCGAGGCGTTCACCGAAGCCGCGCTGGCCGACCGCGAGAGCATCGCCGCCACCGCCGACGCGCTCGCCCGGATCGACGTGACGGCGGCGCTCGCCGAACGCGCGGCGGAGGGCGGCTGGGCACGGCCGACCCTGGTCGATCATGCCTGTCTGGAGATCGTCGGCGGGCGGCATCCGGTGGTCGAGAGCGCGGTGGCGAAGAGCGGCGGGCGGTTCGTCGCCAACGACTGCCGCCTGTCGGAAACGTCGCGGCTCTGGCTGGTCACCGGGCCGAACATGGGCGGCAAGTCGACCTTTCTGCGGCAGAACGCGCTGATCGTCGTGCTGGCGCAGGCGGGCAGTTTCGTGCCGGCGACCTCGGCGACGCTGGGGCTGGTCGACCGGTTGTTCAGCCGGGTCGGCGCGTCGGACAATCTCGCGCGGGGCCGGTCGACCTTCATGGTCGAGATGGTCGAGACCGCCGCGATCCTCGCGCAGGCGACGCCGCGGTCGTTCGTGATCCTCGACGAGGTCGGGCGCGGCACCTCGACCTATGACGGCCTCGCGATCGCATGGGCGGTGGTCGAGGCGATCCATGAGGATAATCGCTGCCGCTGCCTGTTCGCGACGCATTATCACGAGCTTACCCGGCTGGCCGAACGCTGCGACGCGCTATCGCTCCACCATGTCCGCGCGCGCGAATGGAAGGGCGATCTGGTCCTGCTCCACGAACTGGCCGAGGGGCCGACGGATCGCAGCTACGGCATCGCCGTCGCGCGCCTCGCCGGCCTCCCCCCGGCGACGCTGCAGCGCGCCAAGGCGGTGCTGGCGAAGCTTGAGGCCGGCAAGGCCAAGACCGGCGGGATTGCGGCAGGCCTGGACGACCTGCCGCTGTTCGCCGCCGTCGCAGCGGTGGAAGCGGCGCCGGTCGATACGCTGCGCGAGGCGCTGGGGGAGATGGATGTCGACGCGATGTCACCGCGGGAGGCGATGGAGGCGCTGTATCGATTGAAGGAGTTGGTTTAAAAGTTGAGCTCGTCCTTTCGCTTCATATCCGCTTCCAAGCAGTTTAACTGAACCTGCGTTCTGGTAATTATACATAGCATAGCCAACCATTTAACATGGTCTGCGAATGACAATAGTCAGTCATTCAGAAAGTTTATTACGATAAAAGTTATGCTTGTTATTTGTTCAGTCGACATATACTTTATGATATACACCAACTCTCAAAGTTTATTTAATTGAACGTTTATTTAAATTTAAAACAATCATGCACGATGCGGCGTATTCGCCTTATCGATTGTTAGGTACACCCGCACGTAGGCGCTGGATTTGTATGTCGGCGTGTAAATCACGGCCATTGCTAGGATTGTTTACGCGACTTTGACGCCAGTCGCGCCAAGTAATGGGGAACTTGTATTGCCGCCCGGTTAATCCGTTATTTCCATCGCTGCCTCCAGAAACCCACGCCCCGCGCCTGAGCTGCCCCCTTCTGAGTGGTCCATCGACTATGACAGTCTGGATCAAGGAAGGGACGACGAATGCCAGCGAAGAAGCACAAGCCGGAGGAGATCATCGGCAAGCTGCGTGAGGTGGAGATCATGC
>NZ_JAKRET010000030.1 GCF_022664395.1 Sphingomonas lacusdianchii
CATGCTCATACATCACACGGCCTGTCAGGGCTGCATAGCCAGTTTCACGGGCGTCGCGAATGCCGCCTACCCCCAACCCAGTCAGTCCGCTTAGGGTGTCATTTCGCCCTCAGCCGGAACCGACCCCTAGAAGGCCAGGACCGCGAGCTGGCGTTGCTACGCCGTGCCGTGGAGGGATTGGCGGCCGAGCGGGCGCATATCGACGTGCCGGACTATACCGAGACGCTGGGGCGGATGCAGCAAGGCGTGGACGCCACGGCCGACCGGATCGCGGTCATCAATGACGTGATCGCGCGGAGTCCGGCGCTGGCGATGACGCCCGAGCAGATGGCGCAGCGGATCGCCGCAGCGGGCAACGCCGCACGGCGTGAGGACCAGGCGGCGCTCGCCAAAGCGGGCGAGGACAAGGCCCGCATCATGGCCGAGCTTCGCGCCGTCGCCGGGTCCGCATGGACACGGGCGGACCAGAAGAACCGGCAGCTATGGTTCGGGCTGGGCGGCGCGGCGGCGGGCATCCTTGCATGGGCGATCCTGCCCGGCCTCGTCGCGCGCGAGGTCGCGCCGGCGAGCTGGCAATGGCCCGAGCGAATGGCGGCACGGACGCTCGACCTTCCCCGTTGGGAAGCAGGGCAGCGGATGATGCAGAGCGCCAGCTCGACCGCGTTTAGCGCGATCGTCGCGGGCGATAAAATTGTGACGGCGAATCGCGAAATGATCGAAAGGTGCGAGAAGGCCGCGATCAAGACGGGCAAGGCAGTGAGTTGTACAATCAGGATAAAGCCGGAAGAGCAGCGATAGGCGTGGAGAGTACCCGGAATCAGCTGGATTGTGACGGCGAACCGAACTTGCCGACTTCACCACCGTGCCTGTGTGCTTTTGTTAAAGCCCGACGAACAGAGTTGCACTCAACACGTGATTGGTACGATCCTCTCCCCGTCGAAACACGCGTTGGTTCAGATAGCCTGGCTCTATCCGCACCCGGTGCGCGACCGGTACACCAATGCCGACGAAAGTGCGCCACTGGTCCACCCCGTCACGAGCGCCCCAGATCGTCGAGTTCAGATTCAAGAACCCCTCGGTGAAGGCGACCGCCTGCACCGCCCCTTCGCGCGCAATCGGCACCTGCAACCGAACGAACTGGCGCAGTCGCCATCCGGTGTCCTCTCGGCCCTCGATCATACGCTGTTCGAGCCGCGTGCGGCTGATAACCAGCGGAGCTCCGCCCCGTCCCCGAACAGCGGCGAACTGGACCTGCTGCCAGAGCCTGTGTTCATTGACTGTCTGGCCATTAGCAGGATCGGTGCGAATGTAGGCGTAACCGGCGATTGCGTGAGCGTCGCGTGCGATCCGCGCGCCGATCGCCGGCCTTGCTATAAATTGGCTGCCTCCCCCGACATCATCGGTCGCACGGGCCTGCGTTTCAAGCCACAGGAATAGGTCACCGCGTACTGGACCCGTAGCGATTACTGCGCCCCATGCTTGCGTGTCGTCCTGCGCATGAGCGGGAGTACAGAGGGAAGCGCTCCCGACACAAGCGAGCATAAAGGACATTTGTCGAAGGACCGGCATCTTCATCGGCTCTGCTCCCCTTGATGGATTGGACTAGAGATGGTGAGGCTCTGGGCTGCGGTGGCTTGTCGACTAGCTCAGGCCAACCACGCCGATCGCAGCCCCGATCGCCAGCACGACGGGCGTGGCGAGCTTGTTCTTCCAGCGGTACATGACCCCGAGCGCGACAGCGAAGATGAGCGCGCTGGTGACTAGGCTCGGGGTGCGCGCGGCCGTAGTCCGGGCGAGGTCGAGGACCGTCACCACGATCAGGCCGACAACGCCGGCCGCCACCCCAGCAAGGAAGAGCTGCAACCGCTTGTGCTCGACCACGGCTTCCAGCCGATCGTATAACAGGAGCGAGAAGGCGAAGGCGGGAAGGAACATGCCAGCCGTCATCGCTAGCGCGCCCGCGAGCCCGCCGCTGATCCAACCGACGAAAGTGGCGAAGATGACGAGCGGAGCCGGCAGGATGCCCGAAAGGCCAAGTCCGTCGAGGAACTGCGCGTCGGTCATCCAGCCCCGTCCCACCGTGTCGTTCCGGATGAACGGGATCGCGGTGTAGGCTCCGCCGAAGGTGAGGAGCCCGCCCTTCAACCCGGCCCAGAACAGGGCGGCGGTGGTGGGAGCGGGTCCCAGAGCGCCGGCAGCGGCTCCCGTGGCTTCCGGGCCTCCCCCCCAGGTGAGGGCCGCCATGCCGACTGCGAGAGACACCACGACCGTAGCCAAGGCGTAGCGCCCGGTGGAGCCGAGCGCGTAGGCCGCGCCGGCCGCCGGAAGCACGATCCAGAAGCTGACGCCAGCGAGCGATGTAGCCGCCGCCGCAATTGCTGCGGCCCACAGCCACGGGTCGAGCAAGATGTGCTCACCGATGCGATGGACCGCGCGGACAATGACGGCGATCACCGCTGCTTGGACGCCTAGGAATGCGGCTCCGAGGAGCGTTCCTTGGATCGGGAGCCGCGTGTACGCCCAGGCGAGCGCGAGCATGAGCACGAGGCCCGGCAACATAAAGCCGAGTCCTGCGAGAAGGCCCCCCAGCCGTCCTTTGGCGCGGATGCCGAGATGAACGCAGAGTTCATGCGCTTCGGGCCCGGGGAGCACCTGCATGACCGCGAGGAGCTTGTTGAACCGGTCGCTGGGTATCCAGCGCTCCTCGTCCACCAGTTCGCGCCGGATCATTGCAATCTGTGCCACGGGTCCGCCGAACGCCATCATGCCGAAGCGCAAGAAGCGCAGGAATAGCGCGGGATAACTTAGCTCTGGCGGCCGGGCTTCATCCAGGGCCGCGCCCGCCGGGACAGGATGTTCGATGCTTGACATGTCCTGCTCCCCTTATGCGCCGCGTCGCTTGGTGAAATGTGCGTAGAAGCCGTCGAGCGCGCCTGACCCTTGGGCGATGCGCTCAACGTCAACGTCGGTGCCCGCGCAGATGCCGTTGATGAGCGCAGCGATGCCGGCGGTTTCCGGCCTACCGAACTTGTCGTCGGCGATGTCGAGGTCGTGGATGATCTCGGCAAGCGCAACGAGCGCCTGATCGCCATCGAGCCCCGTCCGATATGTCAGCGTTTCGAAGGTGCAGCGGTTGCCTTCGTGTGTGAACTCCGCGTCCGCCATGTCGAAGCGAAGCTCGCCGGGCTCGGGCTGGTAGTCCTTGCCATCCACGAACTTGAAGCTGGGGCTCGGGTCGATGAACCGACGTATGAGCCAGGCCGACGCGATGCGATCGACATGCACGTGACGGCGTGTGACCCAAGTGCGGCCTTTCAGCTCCACGGGCGTCAGCTCCGGCGCTCCCGGTCCGCTCACGTCGGGGTGGCGGCCGGCGCGACCCTCCGCTTGGGTCATCGCGGCGTCCGCCGCCTGCCGTCCGTGCGCCCCGAAGAAGTCGACCCCTGCGATCTCGTCCAGGCGCTTACGCAGGCGCCGAACGTCGGCTGACGACACGTATTCCGCCTCGGCGATCGTCCGCGCTTCGCGCGCCAACTCCTCGTAATCCGCGTCGCGGGCTGCGTCGAACAAGGCGCGAAGCTCCGCGTCAACCATCCCCTCGACCAGCCGGGCCTCCAGGATCAGCGCCTCGCCGCCCCCGGCGGTGATCTCCGCTCTGAGTTCCTCGAAGAGCGCGCGGGTGTCGTCGCGAGCAGGGAGCGCGTGGACGGCATTCTTGAGCGGGGCGGCTCCCATCGCCTGCAAGCGCCGCCATACCCGCACGCGCAGATAGGCGGGCTTGGACGGAAGCTGTGGGATCAGCAGCAGCCAGTCGCGCGGCTCAGGCGAGGAAACATCAGGCATGAAGCACCTGTAACATAGTGACGCAACGAACGTACACTTGTATCGTTTACTTGGATGAGCTAAAACTTGGAGGAGGAGACCGCGATGCGTGCCGTTGGATCAGGTACTGCCGCCATGCTGCCGTGCTCAGCGGCCTCGTCTGCCCCGGCCCAACCACGCTATGAGACGGTAGCGCAGTTCTACCGGACGTGTGCCGACGAGACGAACAGGAAGGCGAACGGCCGCTGCGAGGCGTATCTCGCTGGTGCCGCTGAGACGCTTTCCGCTTTCGGCAACGGCGGCAGCGAAGCCGGAATCTGCGGGCGAGGCGTTCAAGCGGACGAGCTGAGCCGTATCTTCCTGGCGTGGGCGGCAGAGAACCGTCATGCAGCCAACCTGCCCCGGTTGGCGGGTGTGACGATGACGCTACGCCAACGCTTCCCATGCCGACAAACCAATTGAGATCGAGGAGAGAAGCATTGCGTCACTTGTTGCTCCCGCTGGCGATCGCGCTCGCTGCGCCAGCCGCCGCCCAGACAAACCCGCAAGCGGCACCGCCCGAGGCGAACCGCGACAGGTGGGCGCTCGTGGACAAGAGCCTTGGCCGAGCCGGAACGACGCAGCCCGATGGTGTTCGCCGTTATGGCTTCCCCCGCAGTGATCTGAACGTTCAGCTCGACGGTGTGACAATCAAGCCGGCGCTCGCCCTCGGCTCCTGGGCGGCGTTCCACCCCATGGGCGACCAAGTAATGATCATGGGCGACCTCGTGCTGACGCATGAGGAGGTAAATCCGGTCATGAGCCGTTTGCTGGCATCCGGCTTCACGATCACCGCGCTCCACAACCATCTGCTCCGTTCCGCGCCCGCGACCATGTACATGCACATCGGCGGCCATGGTGACCCCGTGAAGCTCGCGACCGCCCTCCGCGAAGCGCTCGCCGCCAGCCGTACACCGATGACGGCACCATCAAGGGACTCGCAGCCGCCGTCCGCTGGCGCGGGCTCGTCGCCGCCAATCGCCCTCGACACCGCCGCGCTCGACCGGCTGATGGATGGCAAGGGCAAGCCCAACGGCGGCGTGTATCAGTTCAGCTTTCCGCGCGCGGAGAAACTGAGCGATGGCGGCATGCCCGCGCCAGCGTCCATGGGCACCGCGACCGCGATCAACTTTCAGCCGACTGGCTCCGGCCGGGCGGCGATCACCGGCGACTTTGTGCTCACCGCGGCCGAGGTCGATCCCGTGCTCCGCGCGCTACGCGCTGGCGGCATCGAGGTGACCGCGCTCCATAATCACATGCTGGATGACCAGCCCCGGCTCTTCTTCATGCACTTCTGGGCGAACGACGATGCTCAGAAGCTCGCACGCGGGCTCCGTGCAGCATTGGACAAAACGAATGTGCAACGGAGCTGACCTATGACACGGAACTGGTGGACGGCGCTGTTCGCCGCAGCCGCGCTGGCGCCTACAGGCGCGCTCGCTCAAGACGAAACACCAAGCGATATGCAGGGTCTGGCGCTGCTCACGAGCTGCCGGGCAGGCGAGCCGGGCTGCGGAGCTTACCTCCAGGGCATAGTTGACATGATGATCGCCCAGCAGAGGGTCTGTGATCCACCTCGTTACAATCGTCATCGGTTACGGACCGCCTATGTGCGCTGGGCGGATGTCAACACCTACTTCCACGACAAGCACATGATGGCGGGCGCAGAGCGCGCAATGAGCGAGACTTGGCCCTGTCGGTCGAACTCACCACAATAACGATATTTGGTGTCGCAACCGGTCGAGACTGTTGAAAAAGGATCGCGTGGGATCAGCGTGGTGGATGACAGGTGACGCCGGGCACCGGAGGATGCGCCGCGTATCAGGCCGGCGCGGCCTGCCGGGCCAGCAGCTGGAGGTTGTATGCCGCGGCAGCCATGGAGAACTCCTCAGCTGCTCCGGCGAGGCCTCTCAGCTTGAGCGTTCGTAGCCCCAAGTTGCGTTTCAGGTGGCCGAACACGCGCTCGATCCGCTTTCTTCGACGCCGCGCGTGCACATAGGCGTCGGTGCCGGCAAGGGCGCGCGCGGCATCGCGGGCATCCTCGCTGACGAGGCGGGTGATGCTGCGTTTCCGGCTGACGGTGCATCGGGGCTTCAGTTCGCAGCCAGCACAATCGGCAACATGGCTTCGGTATACGCGAACTTGGTTGGCGCGTTTGGTGCCGCAATAGCCGAGCGGCTTATCGGCCGGGCAGCGATAGGTATCGGCCTCGCGGTCATAGCGAAAAGCATCACGGGTGAAGAAGGCGTCGCGTTGGCGGCTGCGGTCGATGACCGGGATGTACGGGGTGATTTTCCGGTCGATTAGCCAGCCGAGCAACGGGCCGCTGCCATATGCTTTGTCAGCCGCGAGGCTCTCGGGTTCGATGCCCAGCCTGGTGCCGGCGCGTGACACCAGCGTCCGGGTCGCCGCCACCTCGGCTGCGAAGCGGGCGGGCGTCGCCTCCACGTCGAGGATGCAGTCGGTGTCGAGGTCGAGCAGGGGGTTAATGGCGTATGCGTAGCGCGCCGGTCCGTGCTTGCAGGTCAGCGCCGCCTGCGGGTCGGTCGGCGAGATGCTGGTCGGATCGACGGGCGCTGGTTCGTCGGGGTCCGGCGGCAACGCGGCATCGAGCGCCGCCAGATATTCGGCGACGGGTCGCGATATGCTTTCCCCGGCACGAAGCTCGTCTGCGGCGACGGCCCCCTTCAGCTTCTTCTCGCGGCTGGCGTCGGCCATGATCGTGCTGCCGTCCACCGCCAAGTCGCGCCCCGTTACCAGCCCGGCCGCGGCGCACCGCGCGACTACCTGCTCGAATAGCAGACGATGTAAGTCGCAGGCGCGGAAGCGGCCGTGCCGGTTCTTGGAGAAGGTGGAATGGTCGGGCACTCGGTCGCCCAGATCGAGCCGGCAGAACCAGCGATAAGCGAGGTTGAGATGCACTTCCTCGCACAGGCGCCGTTCCGAGCGGATGCCGAACAGGTAGCCGACAAGCAGCATCCTGAGCATCAGCTCCGGATCGATCGAGGGTCGACCGCTCGCGCTGTAGCTCGCTGCCAGCGCCGCACGCACGAAGCCGAGGTCCAGCACGCCGTCGATGCGCCGGAGAAGGTGGTCGGCAGGCACATGATCGTCGAGCCGGAAACCGTAGAACAGCGCGCCTTGCGCCACCTGCCGACCCATCATGTCCATACTCCCGCCGCCTGGCAGGAGTGAATCACGCCTTCCTCGTCGTCGCAAGCACGCGTTTTTCAACAGTCTCGGTCGGTTGTGACACCGCCACCCTGCCCCAGCTTTTCCAAGGGTTTGCAGGTGTCACAACCCCGTGCCAGAATGAAGGCATGGAAATTGGCTATGCCCGCGTGTCGCGAGGCGACTCCCAGGACATAGACCCGCAGCTTCGCGCGCTCCGCGATGCGGGGTGCGATCCCATCTACCAGGAGGAGGCATCGGGTGGCCGAGCTGACCGTCCCGAGCTGGCGCGCGCGATCGGCGCGTTGAGGCCCGGCGACGTGTTCGTGGTGTGGTGTAGATGTCAGCGCTGATTGGCACGTGGTGTCAGCGATAAACGGCACAGCCCACCCAAAGGCCGAAGGCTTTTACGCCTCAATGATGAGCGCGAATAGCAGAACTGCGCCTAGCCCAGTCGTCATCAATCCAGCTATTCCAAACATGATCGTGTTAGACCAATAATGGAAAGGCTCTGCTTCTCGGTCAAATGTCCACCCCTTGATGCGAGCCTTGCCCGACCGCAGAGAACGTGTGAACTGCCACCACGCAAGTGACGCAACGAGCAAAAACAGTAAGTCGAGCAAAACAAGGCTTATCACTCCGATCCTCCTCAATCATGCTGCCTTCGCAGGTGTGATAGGCTGGCGACCCAAAGTTCGGTACACGGTGGGGCGCGAAATCGAGAACAGCTCGGCCAGGTCGCTGATTGAATAGTCGTCGGTGTCGTACATGCGGCGAAGTTCCTTCTGCTGCCGATCGGACAGCTTGGGCTTCTTGCCGCGCAGCTTCCCCTTGGCGCGCGCGACCGCCATGCCCTCACGAGTGCGGAGCTTGATGAGGTCCGCCTCGAACTCGGCGAAGGTAGCAAGGATGTTGAAGAACAGCTTGCCCATCGGGTCGGCCGGATCGTGGACGCTGGCCCCAAGCTGGAGCTTCACCCCACGGGCGGCGAGGCCGTCACCGATTGCGCGCGCATCTGGCACCGAGCGGGCAAGCCGGTCGAGCTTCGGCACCACCAGCGTGTCGCCGCTCCGCACCGCCGCGAGAGCTTGGTCGAGGCCGGGGCGATCCCGGTTCGTGCCGGTGAAGCCCTTGTCGGTGTAGATGCGATCGGCCGCCACCCCAAGCTTGAGCAGCGCGTCGTGCTGCGCAGCGAGGTCCTGTTTATCGGTCGAGCAGCGGGCATAGCCGATCAGCGTGTGCGTCATGGCCAGAGTGTAACGTATAAGGCCCCGTCACCGCAAAAGATATGGTACTATCTATGTGAGACTCGGCATCCGGTCGTTTTCCATGGGTCGGGCAACCGACCGGGGCGGGTCCGCTGAACGATCCTCTATCGGACAGGGGCGATCACCATGGCGGATGATCGAGGACCGGAGATAGGAAGCGCCGAGGTCGCGAAGCGCATGGCCGTGCTGCGACCGCATCTGCATGATGCCGTGCCGCTGGTGGACGCAGCCGAGAAGGCCGGCATCCCGATCCGCACCGCCCGGCGCTGGCTGGCGCGATACCGGGCGGATGGCCCGGCCGGGCTCGCGCGCCCTCCGCGACCAGAGGTGGGCACGCGCACGTTCCCCAAAGCGCTGGTCGAGCCGATCGAAGGTATGGCCCTGGCGAAGCCGCCACCTTCGATCGCAACCATTCATCGCCGGCTCGCCGGCCTTGACTGCGTACATGCGGCACTCACGGTCCAGCTTGGCATCGGGCAACTCGGATCGTCATCGACGCCGGCAGATGATCGCTTTGCGGCTTACGACTGGTCGGTTGGGTTAGCTAGTGGCCCAAATACCTTCCTCCTCCACGATCCAACCGATGAAATCGCTTTGCCCATCGCGGAGCATAAACATCCCGTCGCCTCCGAGAACGGCTTCGGCGAGCAATGTGCGGGCCGGGTCAGTCACTTATTCGGCCACTATTATAGATGCACCTTCTGATCATCGCCGGATGGCAACATGCCATTTAGCTCTGACAATGACGTGCCAATCAGCGCTGACATCCACAGGAAAAGCTGGAGCGGTGCGCCGGTGTCACAACCGGACGGGCCTGTTGAAAAATGCCGGACATGCCGGGTTGCTCCTTCGTTTCACCCCTACCGTGAGGAGCGCCGCTATGATGGGACCAGCCTGTCGCGGTGGGCGGGGAGGGGCGTCCCGTCACACCATAGAAGCCGTGTTGCCCGCAGGCCACCTCTTGCGCCGCATCGATCGGTGTCTCGATACTGGCGAGCTGAGAGAAGCGTTGGCCGGTCATTACAGCGCGCGTGGGCGGCCATCGATCGATCCCGAGTTGCTCATCCGCATGACCCTGATCGGCCGCATCTACGCGATCACGTCCGAGCGGCGCCTGTGCGAGGAGTTGCGCTACAATCTTGCCTATCGCTGGTTCTGCCGCCTCGCGCCGGGAGACAAGGTTCCGCACCACTCGACGTTCAGCAAGAACCGGCATGGACGCTTCCGCGACGCCGGCGTCTTCCGGCAGCTGTTCGAGGCCACGGTGCGCCGCTGCATCGGGGAGGGTCTGGTCGGAGGCAAGGACGCCGCGATCGACGCCTCGTTCATTGAGGCTGATGCGTGCTGGCAGCGCAAGACCGTGCCTGGCTATTTGCCCTATGTAGCGAACGCCGGTCGTCCCGTCCGGGAGTGGCTGAGCGATCAGGGCAGTGTCAGCACAAAGCCTGGCGGCTCGAAGGACTTCGAGGGCGTTTCGCGAACCGATCCCGCCGCAGCTTGGTCGGCGCGCCCAGGTCGCGCGCGGTTCGGCTATGCGCTGAATGCGCTCGTCGACACGCCGAGCGGCGTTGCGCTTGACGTCGAGGCGACCCCGGCTCGCTTTGCCGAGGAGGTCGATGCCGGTCGTGTCATGCTCGGACGAGCCGCGGATCGCTTTGATTATCACCCCAAGCGGGTCGCTGCCGACAAGGCCTATGGCAGCGCCGGCTTCCTTGGGTTCGTGCGGGATCATGGCGCGACGCCGCACATCCCGGTGATCGACCGCACGCAGCAGACGAAGGGCAAGCTGCCGCGATCGGCATTCAGCTACGACCGTGACACTGACAGCTTCACCTGTCCGATCGGCAAGACGCTCTGGCACCACACGTTCCATCTGCCCACTGGCGTACACCGCTATGCCGCCGATGCACGGGACTGCGAAGCATGTGTGCTTCGAAAGACATGCACGAAGGCGCGACGTCGCACGCTGGTTCGTCTCGACCATGAGGACGCCCGGGATCTCGCGAGAGCCGAACTGGAAACCGGGCTCTTCAAGCGATCCATGCGATTGCGGCGCGGGGTCGAGCGGTTCTTCGCTGACGCCAAAGGCAAGCATGGCATGAGGCGACTTCACCTGCGCGGCATCCGGGGAGCGGAGGAAGAATTCCTGATCGGCGCGTCGGTGATAAATCTGATGATCCTGGCGCGGCCCCAGCGGCTGACGGGCAAGCCGCGCCGGGGAGTATGCGTCCCCGCAGCGCTGACGCCGGCTGCGATTTCGGCCCGGTCGATTGAACACGACGTTATCGCCTCTCTTGCTCGACGATATGCCTAATCGCTGAGGCGCGGCGTGATTCATCACGCGGCGCGCAGTCGTTCTTTGCGGTACGGCACGCCATCAAGCAGCGCCTGGCCCGGCGCCTTGGGTGTGCCGTCGCCGTTCACATACATATAGAGCGTTGTGGTCGTCATGCCGAGGCGGCGCGCGACGTCGGCCGCGACCGCGTTGCGATCGGACATCGCAGCCATCGCAAGGGTGGCCTTGTCCATCTTACGCGGCCGACCGCCCATCCGTCCCCGCGCGCGTGCCGCGGCAAGTCCCGCCTGAGTCCGCTCTGCGATGAGCTCGCGCTCGAACTCGGCGAAGGCTGCGAAGATGCCGAAGGCGAGGCGGCCGTTGGCAGTCGTGGTGTCGATCTGCGCGCCGGCACCCGCCAGCACCTTCAGGCCAATGCCACGCTCCCGGAGCGCCTCGGCCGTGATGACCAGATGTCGGAGATCGCGCCCGAGACGATCGAGTTTCCAGAGGACAAAGTGTTGCCGGGCTGCAGTGCCTTCAGGCACGCGGTCAGCCCGGGGCGGGCGTCATGCCGCCCCGACGCGAGGTCTTCATAGATCCGCGAAGGATCGACGCCGGCAGCGAGCAACGCATCGCGCTGGGGTGCCAGCGTCTGCGAGCCGTCAGCTTTGGACACCCTCACATATCCGATGAGCATCGTTACCCTGCCAGAAAAGACATCCGGTACCCTGCAATGTGCCGGTGGTTTCCGCAACGGGTTTTCCGATCTTCGGAATGCGCTGAGGAGGCAAAATCCTCGACCGCCAGAAAACCGGCCGTTTTTCTGGCTGTAGCAGCGCAAGTGATTCATTTCATCGGCTCAAATGATTTGCAGCAAGTTATGCACCATCGCCGACTGGTTCGAGCGAAGGAAAGCAAGCCGGGCGCGCCGTTGACGCTGATCGGCGGAACCACGATCTCGCCGAAGACTTGGCGCATCGCCTCAGCCGAGCCTCCACCGACGCGCGCGAGCGCAATGCCGAACCGCTGTTACACCTGACGCGTCAGGGTCAGTTGCAGCAGCTCGGATCCATGCGCGATCATCTCGGCATGAGCAGGTAGTGTGCTGTCTACTTCGACGAGTTGCTGCCGCAGCCGGCAATCGCGAGTGGAGGATGCGAATGTAGCACACTCGGCCATACTGGCAGCCGAACGATGGGCTTAAATTTTTTTTATCGATCTTTGGATAAAAGGGTGGGGAGTTGTTCCCGTAAGCGGTGAGGCGAATTCGGGAGTCATTTCCATCAGGAGATCGCAGGTGATCGGTTGGTTCAAGAAGAATGCGCCCATTCGGCGCAAGTTTGACATTTTGTTCGGCACTTACACCGCGCTGGGCGCGGTCCCGGTCACGACCACCTGGATGGCGCTGAACGGATATGGCGAGCCGCTTCCGCTCACCGCAGCGGCGGGCGCGGCGCTTCTGGTGATCATGGTGCTCGCCCAGGCGTCGAAGAAACTGGTCTGCGATCCCTATGTCGGCACGGTCGTGCGCATGGAGGGTCTGGCTGCCGGCGATCTCGACAGCCCGATCGCCTTTACCGATCATCGCGACTGTGTCGGTCGGATGACCAAGGCGATGGACGTGTTCCGCACCAACGGCGAGGTCGTTAAAAACGCAGCGGCCGCGCAGGAGCATATCGTCCACGAGCTCGGCACCGGCCTAGCGAAGCTTGCCACCAGCGACCTCAGCCATCGCATCCATGCGCCGTTCCCGGCCGAGTATGAGCGCCTTCGCACCGACTTCAACCGCGCGATGGACGCGGTTGCCGAGGTGATGGCAGCGGTCGGCGAGGCGACCAGCGGCATCAACAACGGCGCGAGCGACATCCGTCAGGCGTCCGACGATCTGTCGCAGCGCACCGAGCAGCAGGCCGCCAGCCTGGAGCAGACGGCTGCGGCAATGAACGAGATCACCGGCACCGTACGCGAAACCGCCGCCGGCGCCAGCCGCGCCAATGCGGTGGTGAGCGAAGCGCGTGCCGAAGCCGAGCAGTCGGGCGACGTTGTCCGCCGCGCGGTTGAGGCGATGAACGGGATCGAGCGCGCTTCGACCGAAATCAGCGACATCATCAGCGTGATCGACGGTATAGCGTTCCAGACCAACCTGCTCGCGCTCAACGCAGGCGTCGAAGCGGCGCGTGCGGGCGATGCCGGCAAAGGCTTTGCCGTCGTCGCGTCCGAAGTCCGCGCACTGGCCCAGCGCTCCGCCGATGCCGCCAAGGACGTCAAGTCCAAGATCATGACGTCGTCCGAGCAGGTCGAGGTCGGCGTCGAGCTTGTGAGCGAGACCGGCAAGGC
This sequence comes from Sphingomonas lacusdianchii, assembly GCF_022664395.1. Classification (GTDB taxonomy): domain Bacteria; phylum Pseudomonadota; class Alphaproteobacteria; order Sphingomonadales; family Sphingomonadaceae; genus Sphingomonas; species Sphingomonas lacusdianchii. The sequence continues at coordinate 12,916 of NZ_JAKRET010000030.1, forward strand.
GCTCCAGCGCATCATCGTCCGCATCAGCGACATCAGCGCGCTGGTGGGCACGATCGCCACCTCCGCCGAGCAGCAGGCAACCGGCCTCCAGCAGGTCAACACCGCCGTGTCCGAAATGGACGGCGTTACGCAGCAGAATGCCGCGATGGTCGAGGAAGCGACCGCAGCCGCGCGCAGTCTTGCCGAGGAAGCTGACGAACTGGCCCGCCAGGTCGCCCGGTTCCGCCTCGACGGCACCGAACGCGCCGCATCCACCCCGACGGTGGTGCACGATCTCCAGAGCCGTGCAGCCAAGGCCGGACGCGACATTGCGCGCACCTCGCGCCGCAAGGTCGCGGCAGGCAGTGGATCGGCCGCGCTGGCGGTGGCGGAAGATGACTGGTCGGAATTCTGACCAGTCGCACCCAACCGTTCGACAGGGATCACGCCATGACCATCATTCTCGATGCGGTGCTCGACACCGCTGCTGCCGGCTCGCTGCGCGTGGCACTGCGCAAGGCGATCGAAACCGGGCAGCCGCTCGTCATCGACGCCGAGCATGTGGAGCGCGCCGGGCAGGCCTGCCTGCAGGTGCTCGTGGCGGCCCGTTCGACGGCCGAACTCGCCGGCCTCGGCTTCAACATCCAGAAGCCGAGCGCCGCCCTTACCGAGATGACGAGGCTCGCGGGCCTCGACGCCCTCGTCGCCAACTGATCCAGGAACGCTGCACATGGACCTCGATGCGATCCAGCAGATCTTCTTCCAGGAATGCGAGGAAGGCCTCGCAGGCATGGAAGGCAATTTCGCCGCTCTGCGCGCGGGTGACCGCGATGCAGAGACGATCAACGGCGTCTTTCGCTGCGTACATTCGATCAAGGGCGGCGCCGGCGCTTTCGGGCACGAACGGCTCCGGGCCTACACGCACCAGTATGAGACGTTGCTCGACCTCGTGCGCAACGGCACGCTCGACCTGACGTCCGAACTGCTCGACCTGGTGATGGCGGCGTTCGACCTGCTCGCGGACCATGTCGCGGCCGCGCGCGACGGCGACGCGGTACCCGACGACGCTACGATGCTCCATCGTTTGTCGGCCGCCACAGGTGGCAGCATAGCGGCCACCGCAGTCGCCGCGCCGCAGGAGGCACCCGCGGCCCCGGCCGCAGCCTCCTCGGACGATTTCGACGACCTGATGGCGATGCTGGGCGAAGTGGCTCCGGCTCTCGCCGAGGCGACGACCGCAGAGGCGTCCACCGACGACGTGGCCGCCTCGGTCCAGGTCGCTATCGATAGCTGGCGCCTGACCTATCGTCCGACTGCGAATGCCTTCGATCATGGCGCGGAGCCGCTGCTGCTGCTGCGCGAACTGTCGCTGCTGGGCGGGCTGGTGACGTCGTGCGACTGCTCGACCCTGCCGAGCCTCGACGCGCTCGACCCGGAATACGCCTATCTTTACTGGGAGGTATCGCTTCCGGCCTATGTCGCGGAAGACGATATCCGCGCCGTGTTCGAGTTCACCGATGCGTGCGCGATCTCGCTCGAGCGCGGGCCGATCGCCGGTGCGCCGGCAGCCGCGGAGGCGCCAGCCGTTCCGGACGTCATGGTCGACATGGATGCGCTCCTGGCATCGATCGAGATTCCCACGCCCGAGGCGAAGGTCGAGCCGGTCGAAACGCAGCCCGCCGCCGCAGCGCCTGCGGTCGCGCCGGTCGCACCCCCTGCCGCGACCCCATCCGCTGCCCCTGCCGCCATGCCTGCCGCCGACGATGCGCGCAGCGCGTCGAAGACGGCGCCGGCGCCGACCGCGCAAACGATCCGCGTCGATCTCGACAAGCTCGATCGGCTGGTGAACCTGGTCGGCGAGCTGGTCATCACCCAGGCGATGCTCGCGCAGCGCCTGTCCGAAAAGGACCTGGGGGGAACGCCCGAGCTGACCGATCTCGAAAACCTGACGCGCGAGCTCCAGGAATCGACGATGGCGATTCGCGCCCAGCCGATGAAGACGGTCTTCAGTCGCGTGCCGCGGATCATCCGCGAGCTGGAAGGCGAAACCGGCAAGCGCGTCCGCCTGGAAGTCGATGGCGAGATGACCGAGGTCGACAAGACCGTGGTCGAGCGGATCGGCGAGCCGCTGACCCACCTCATCCGCAATGCGGTCGACCATGGCCTCGAATCCACCGAGCAGCGCATCGCTGCGGGCAAGTCGCCCGAAGGCGTGGTGCGGCTGTCGGCCGCGCATCAGTCCGGCCGGATCGTGATCACCGTGGCCGACGACGGCAAGGGGATCGACCGGGCTCGGGTCCGCGCCAAGGCAGTCGAGCGCGGTATCATGCACGCCGATGCGACGCTGAGCGACGAGGAGATCGACAATCTGATCTTCGCACCGGGCTTTTCCACCGCAGCGGTCGTGTCCAACGTGTCCGGACGCGGGGTGGGCCTGGACGTCGTGCGCAAGAATATCCAGGCGCTGGGCGGCCGCATCAACATCCAGTCGCGCGACGGGATGGGATCGAGCTTCTCGCTGAGCCTGCCGCTGACCCTGGCCGTGCTCGACGGAATGATCGTGACGGTCGGCGCGCAGACCTTGGTGATCCCGCTCGGCCACATCGTCGAAAGCCTTCGGCCGACCGACGACGTGCTCAACCGCTTCGGCCCGGACGGCTCGTTCCTGGACGTGCGCGGCGCCTATGTGCCCGTGCTCGCGATCGCAGACCATCTCAGCATCGTCGATGCGGAGCGCGACCCCAAGAAGGCCGTACTGATCGTGGTCGATGGCGACCAGGGCCAGACAGCTTTGCTGGTCGACTCGATCCAGGACCAGCGCCAGGTCGTCGTGAAAAGCCTGGAGGCCAATTTCCAGGCGCTCAACGACGTTGCGGGTGCAACCATCCTCGGCGACGGCCGCGTTGCGCTGATCGTCGACGTTGACTCGCTGACCGCCCGCGGCGGCCCGGCGCGCGGCGCGATGGCAAAGGCCGCCTGATCATGGCATCGCTTGCCACTACGGAGCGGGCGCGTGAGTTCGCTTACACCTCCGCCGATCACCAGGCGGTCGCGTCCCTGGTCTATGAGGAAGTCGGAATCCTCCTTCCCGACGGCAAGGCGCAGCTCGTCTACGGGCGACTGGCGCCGCGCGCACGGGCCTGCGGGGTCGAGAGCATCAGCGCCTATGTGCGGCTGATCCAGAGCGACGACGTGGAACGTGCCCGCGCGATCGACGCGCTGACCACGAACCACACCTGCTTCTTCCGCGAGAACCACCATTTCGACGATTTCGTCGCGCGGCTGTGGCCCGCTCTGTCGGCACGGCTCGCCAAGGGCGGCCGCGTGCGGTTGTGGTCGGCGGCCTGCTCGAGCGGCGAGGAACCCTATACCTGGCTGATGGCGATGCTGGGCAGCGACCGCGGCGCCGCGCAACGGCTGCTCAAGGGCGACCTGCGCATGCTCGCCACGGACGTTTCGCCCAGCGTCCTCGCGACGGCGCGCGAGGGCCGATATTCTGCGCAGACGCTCAAGACCGTGCCGCCCGCGCTGCGCAATGCGTGGGTCAAGGGCAAGAGCGACGCGCTGGCGATCGACCCGGCACTGCGCGACGCGATCGCGTTCCGCCCGCTCAACCTCCCCGGCGAATGGCCGATGCAGGGGCAGTTCGACACGATCTTCTGCCGCAACGTGATGATCTATTTCGACGAACCGACCAAGGCGCGGCTCCAGTCGCGGCTTGCCGATCGACTGGAAATTGGTGGAATGATGTATATCGGTCATTCGGAACGGCTTGTCGGCGGCGTCGAGAAGCGTTTCCAATGCGTCGGCCGCACCGCGTACCTGAAGGTGGCGGCATGACCGTGCGAACCCTAATCGTCGACGATTCGTCGACGATGCAAGCCCTGATCCGTTCCAAGCTGGCGGCCGACCCTGATATCGAGGTGATCGGCATCGCCAGGGACGCGAACGAGGCCCGCTCACAGATCAAGGCGCTCGACCCCGACGTCGTCACGCTCGATGTCGAGGTGCCCGGCATGAACGGGCTGGATTTCCTCGAGCGGCTGATGCGGCTGCGGCCGACCCCGGTCGTGATGCTGTCGACGCTCACTTCGCAGGGCGCCGACGTCAGCTTGGCCGCGCTGGAGCTGGGCGCGTTCGACTGTTTCGACAAGGCGCGGCTGCGCGGTGCACCCGGCACCTTCCCCGGCCCGGGCCTGTCCGAACTGGTGCGCGCCGCATCGCGCTCGCGCCGCTATGCGCCGGCTGAGCGTCCGGCCTCGCCGCCGCCTCGCGCCGACTACGCGCCGCGGCCCGGCAGCATGATCGCGATCGGCGCCTCGACCGGTGGGGTCGAGACGCTGATCGCGCTGCTGGCCGACTTTCCGGCCAACTGCCCGCCGACCGTGATCGTGCAGCATATGCCGGCCAGCTTCACCGCGAGCTTCGCGGCCCGGCTCAATCGCCTGTGCCCGCCGCAGGTGGAGGAGGCGCGCGCCGGCGCGCCGCTGGAGGTGGGCAAGATCTACCTCGCGCCCGGCGGCGACCGGCATCTCGAGATCGGCGGCGAAGGCCGCCGGCGGGACTGCTGGCTGATCGAAGGCGACAAGGTCAACGGCCATCGTCCATCGGTCGATCGCCTGTTCTATTCGGTCGCCCGCCTTGCCGGCGCCGATGCGGTCGGCGCGATCCTCACCGGGATGGGCGGGGACGGGGCGGAGGGCCTGAAGGCAATGCGTGGCGCGGGATCGATCACCCTCGGCCAGAACCGGGCGACGAGCGTGGTCTACGGCATGCCCGCGGTTGCATTCCAAATCGGTGCCGTCACCGAGCAGCTGCCGCTGCGCCGGATCGCGCCGCGCCTGCTGGCGGAGTGCGCGGCATGAGCGCGCTTACCGCACGCGACGGCTTTCGCCGCATCACCGTCGCCCAGGGCGAGACGCAGGTTTCCGACCAGAGCGACGTGGTGCTGACGACGGTGCTCGGAAGCTGCATCGCCGCCTGCTTCTACGATCCGGTCGTGCAGGTGGGGGGGCTGAACCACTATCTGCTGGCCGACGGCACCGCGTCCGACGGCGCTTCGATGCAGCGCTACGGCGTCTATGCGATGGAAGTGCTGATCAATGCGATGCTCGCGATGGGCGCGACACGTCACCGTATCAAGGCCCGCATCTTCGGCGGCGCGACGATGCGGCAGGGGTTCCGCAACATCGGCGGGACCAACATCGCCTTTGCCCGAGATTTCCTGCGCGACGAGCGCATCCCGCTCGTGGGCGAGGATGTAGGCGGCACCGGCGCCCGCCGGGTCGAGTTTCGCGCTGCTTTGGGCCTCGCCCGCTGCCGCAACATTGCCGATTCCATGCCCACGCCGATCGTACGCAAGCCGGCGGCACCGCCCGCATCGATCGGCGACGTGGAATTCTTCTGATGACCGATATTGCATCCAGGAGCCTTCAATGACGGCCAAGACGATCCTCACCGTGGACGATTCGCCCAGCATGCGGATGCTGTTGCGCATAGCCCTCACCGACTTGGGCTACAGCGTGGTCGAAGCCGAAGACGGCGTCCACGCGCTGGAGAAGCTGGACGGCCTCGAGCCGGACCTGCTGATCACCGACATCAACATGCCGCGGATGGATGGCTTCGGCCTGATCTCCGAGGTGCGCGGGCAGGGCAGGCGCGGCCTGCCGATCCTGGTGCTCACGACGGAGAGCTCGGACGAGAAGAAGCAGCGCGCCCGCGACGCGGGTGCGACCGGCTGGATCGTCAAGCCCTTCCATCCCGACAAGCTGGCGACCGCGATCCGCCGCGTCCTCCACTGAATTCCTTCGAGGAGTAAGTTCCGATGACCCGCCAACTGATCACCTTCCAGCTCGACGACCAGATCCTGGGCGTCGACATCATGGCGATCCGCGAGATCCGTGCATGGTCGCCAGCGACGCCGCTGCCCAACGTGCCTTCGCACGTGCGGGGCGTGGTCAACCTGCGCGGCGTGGTGCTGCCCGTGATCGACCTGCGCTGCCGCCTCGGCTGGGGCGTCACCGACCCGACCGCGCGTCACGTGATCATCGTCGTTCGGATCGGCAACCAGCTGCAGGGCATTATCGTCGATGCGGTGAACGACATCGTCACGATCCCGGCCGAGGTGATGCAGGGCCTGCCCGACATGGGCGAGGCGGAAGCCGCCCGCTTCCTCGAAGGGCTGGCGACGATCGAGGATCGCATGATCCTGGTGCTCGCGCTCGATCGCCTGGTCGAGCAGCCGCCGGTCGCCGAAGCCGCCTGACCTCCTTTCTTGTCCTTATTCGCCCCCCAAACGCTCACTCTAGCTCCCGAAAGATATCGAAGATGGCTGCCACCAAAGTCCTAGTGGTCGACGATTCGCTCACCATGCGCGCGCTCATATCGGGTGCGCTCGAACGTATTCCCAACGTCGAGGTCGTCGGCCTAGCGGACGGCGCGGCGGAAGCGCGCGACCTGGTTTCGCAACTCCGTCCGGACGTGATGACGCTGGACGTCGAGATGCCCGGCATGAGCGGCATCGACTATCTGGCCGAGATCATGGAATCCAAGCCGATGCCCGTGATCATGTTCTCGACCCGGACGACGGACGGGGCGGCGGATTCGATCAAGGCGCTGCGGCTAGGCGCGATCGACTGCTTCCCCAAGCCGCGCGTGGCGGCGCCGAAGGAGCTGGACGCGATCATCGCCAAGCTGGGCAAGCGCATCAAGGCCGCCAAGGGTGCCGAGCTGTGCGGTCCGCGCACCGAAGCCGCGAAGCCCACCGCCGCCCCGCCGATCGACTGGAACGGCCGACCGCTGGTCGTCGGCGGCGACGCATCGAGCACGGCTGCGCTGTTTGAGCTGTTCGGCGCCTTCCCGGCCAATTGCCCGCCGACCTTGGTGGTGCAGCACCTTGCCGTCGGCCTGGTCGAGGGCATGGTCGAAAAGCTCAATCAGAACGTCGCGCCGGAGGTGGTGGTCGCCACGGACGGCATGGCGATCGAGCAGGGCAAGATCTATTTCGCGCCGTCGGGCGACAATCACATGGTCGTGGATGCGTGGCCGAACGGCCGCATCCGCTTGCTCCCGCGCGAGCCGGTTGCGGGCGAGCGCCCGTCCATCTCCCTCCTATTCGCCGCAACCGCGAAAGCGGCGGCCCGGGAAGCGGTCGGCGTCCTGCTGATCGACGGAAGCGAGGATGGCGGCGGCGGGCTCAAGGCGCTGCTCGGCGCCGGCAGCAATGCCTTCTCACCGGCGGAAACGGGCGGCGGCTTCACGCTGGAGCGCGGCTTCGCGGCGCAGCCGGTCGCGTCGAACGCACTCTCCGCAACCATCCTGAAGATGTGCTCGAAATGATGCACGCGCCTGTATTGTCGCGTGGAGTGTCGTTGCTGGATGCGCTGGCGGAGGAACTCGTCCTCGCGTCCAACATCCTGGGCGAGCTCGCCTACGATCTCGGCGCCGACGAGACGACGCTGCGGCGGCACATGACGAGCTTGCAGAAGATCGACCAGCTCACCCAGTCGCAGCTTGCGATCGCCGACGTCCTGCGCGGGATCGACGATCCGGACGCAGCAGTGGCGGGCGTGACGCTGGAAGAGATGGCAGACCGCATCCGCGCCGCGATGGCGGGCGAACCGGCCCCGGTTGTCGCTGCACATGTGATTCGGGATTGCCCCGGACAGATAGTTGGGTGAGCTGCCTCGTCTGAGTGATGTATCGAGTAATGGTCTGGATCGAGGAAGGGAATGCGAATACCTTCGAAGAAGCACAAGCCCGAGAAGATCAACGGTAAGCGGTGTTAATTCGCCACGTGGGCGGCGTATGTCCACGCCATGAGGTCGCCGAGCGCGTTGATGTGGTGCCCATTGGCAAGGCGCATGAGGGTATCGGTCAACCAAGCCTTCGGAGGGGCAGAATGATAGTGTCATCGAAACAGAAACAGCTGCACGCCGAGACGATCGCGGCCGCCCATGCACTACGCGACGCGGTGCAAAGCGGAGGCATCCCAGTGGGATTTGGGCAGCTGCGTATGTCATTTGCCGGAGCAAGCAAGGACATGCTCGCCAGTGTCCAGGCGGTCATGGCCAAGCTCGACTTTGACATGCGCCGACAACTCCCCGGCCTCGAGCGCGTCGTCAACAGCGAGCGCGAACTGCGCCTCATCTATTCGCAGCACGTTTCCCGCTGGCCGACGACAGCGATTGAAGCCGACTTTTCGCGCTATGCAGCAGAAGTATGCGCGTTGGTAGCGCGGGTGAAACCCCACACAGAATTGTTGGAAAAAGAGCTTTACGAACCAGCCGCCCGGATGTTCGCAATTATTGTTTGATGGCCACCTCAGGCTGACAAAGCTTCAGAGAAGTACGCTCGACCCTCGCGCCTTCACGAAGATTATCGCCGGCCTATCCGCGTCGGCTCGACAGCAATCGAGCATTGCACTAGATTGCCGGTCCGGTCGGCGCGCTTCGCGCATCCCGCCAGCGCGGAGCGGTTGGCGATCACCAGCCGGTTCGCAGCGGTGACGTTGGCGAACGCCTGCGCGTCGCCGGCCTGCATCATGCGCTGGCCGCCTTCCCACATCGGCATGGCGAGCGTACGCGCCGCCATCTTCTCCGGCCATTGCCAGCTCGCGGGCACGGCGCGCGCGACGATGCCGGCGAACACCGCCCACAGGGCCATGCCGACAACGATCCCGCCGATCGCCGCCAGCATCACCCACCGCTTCTGATCCTCGGCACGCCGCGCCGACGCGGTGACGCCCTGCAAGATAGGGGTCACTGCACGAAAGTGACATTTACGTACGCCAAGGGCGAACGTAGCTAGAACATCAGGCTTTCGCTTTTGCTGCTACGTCTTCAAGCGCCTTGTAGAGCGCGGTCTTGCCAACCTTGAGGC
>NZ_JAKRET010000031.1 GCF_022664395.1 Sphingomonas lacusdianchii
GTGGTCGCGCCGAAGATCGGCGGGGTCACGCTCGACGACGGCACCAAGGTCGCGGCCAAGCAGAAGATCGACGGCGGACCTTCGGTCCTGTTCGATGCCGTCGCGGTGCTCCCGTCCGAGGAGGGGGCTGCGATGCTCGCCAAGGATGCGGCCTCCAAGGACTTCGTGGCGGACGCGTTCGGCCACTGCAAGTTCATCGGCTACACCGATGCGGCCGCCACGTTGTTCGACGCCGCCCGGGTGCCGGAGCTTGACGATGGCTTCGTAGCCCTAAGCAAGAGCAAGGACGTCAAGGCGTTCGTCACGACCTGTCGTGACCTCAGGTTCTGGGCTCGGGAAATGAAGGTCGATCTCGACGCGGCGGCCTGACGACCCTGGCGGGAGCGGCAGGTGGACGTCCTGCCGCTCCACTTACCCGCGAACTTCATATCGCCCGGACGCGGTACGCGCTGCCTCGCTCGCGTTCAACGGGATCGGGGCACATCGTCGGGGCGAGCCGCGGTGACGACCCAGCGGCGGGTGCGGCGCACGGTGCGAACCGTCCAACGACGCCCAGTCTCTGCGAGGAACCGGGCGTGGATCCCTGCCGCATGCTGGACGAAATCGTAGAAGTCGATCCTGTGGTGCGCGAGCACGATGGTGCCGCCTGGCGTCAGGCGGGCGGCCATCTCACGCGCAACCCGGGCCATGTCTCGCGCTGAGAGGTAATACAGGATCTCGGCGATCACGATCACGTCATAGACGAGACGTGGCGGGCGACCGGGGAGCACGAGCAGCGATGCGCACGCACGAGGCCAGGCCGCGACGGCGCGTGCCGTCAGGTCGACCCCCTCCCTCGTGCCCTCGGTCGCATCGAGGCGCAACGCCATCCTCGCGATCGCGGCACTGTTGGATCCGTTGCCGCTGGCCAGCTCCAGCACCCGTCCGACCGGTCGGTGACCTATCGCGTGCAGGATCGCGGCACGCTTCACCGCCTCGTCACGGGCGGTGAAGGTGCGCCAGGGATCGTCGTCGCCGGCGAACTTGGCGGCGAACCCGGCAAGATCGATCGGGCTCGTCACTTCGAACCCGGCCGGTAGCGCTCGACCGGACGAGCAAAGGCCGCAAGCTCGTGTCTCGCGATCTTGAAGCCTGCTGGGTCATCGGAAACGGCGCCGAGCTGCGTCCGGTAGACGCGGATCAGGGACCGTTTCACCGAAACTCCCCCGGGCACAGCGATGCGCCATGCCGGTCCGGACCTGTCCGGGCGAGGCGGCCACACGCGGTAGGTCAGCCGACTGGCGCCACCCGGGCATCCGGCTACGGCCGCGGCTACGGCGCGGTGATCGGGATGGTCGTCATCGCAGGCCGGTCCGACGATGAGATCGAGATCCCGGCATCGTGCGACCTGGCGGCGCAGCGCGCGATAACAGCGCCCCGGGATCGAGGGCAACTGGCCATCGGGCAAATTGAGGAACGAGACGTCGCCAGCAACGATGCCGAGACGACGTAGCGCATGAAGGCTCTCACGCTGGCGAGCCGCGACCAGTCGCGTCCTCGGCCATTTTCGGCTGCCCCGGTGAGATGCGGCACCATCGGTCACGACCGCAACCCGGACCCGAGCTCCATGGCGGCGAAGCCGCGCAATGAGGCCTGCCGCGCCGATGACCTCGTCATCCGGGTGCGGGGCGATCACCAGCGCGACACGCACGTTTCGCAGCGCGATCCTCACAGGATGGGGTCGAGGATGTGCTCGGCGACAGCCTGGCCGACGCGAAGGCGATGCGCGTCAGGCGCCGGCTGGCGCAGGTACACCATGAGATCGGCGATCTTTGCCGCCAGCGGATGCGACAGGAACAACCCCTGCAGCCCCACCGCCTCCTGCGCGATCGTCAGGGCGCGCTCGGCAAAACCGGCGATCGATAGCCGCGCAGCGGACACCCGGGCGAGGCGTTCCGCATCCGTCCCGCTGAACCAGGCGCCCGCCGTGTCGCGGATGCTCGCCGCTGCACCCTGGGCAAGCAGGAACAGGTCGGCGAGCCGTGATGCCTGGAACGGATCGGAAGCGCGCTCGTGGGTGGTCAGGTGGTCACGCACCGCGTCCAGCAGACCCGCGATACCGCCGGCATGAACCGCGGCGAAGCGCAGCGCGCCTCCGCTGAAGAACGGCTCCCGCGCGTAGCTGCCGGGCTCGCCGATCGGGTCATCTTCACCGATCGCGGCGCCGGACCAGCGTACCAGATGTGTCTCCGAGCGCTGCATGCCGATCGTCTGCCACCACTCCCGATCGATGGCAGGCGGATCGGCCTCAAGGTCGAGCAGGAGCAGCTGCGGCCCGCGATCGCTATCCGCGGTCACCAGCGCGTGAGTCAGTATCCCCGCCCCCGATGCATAGCCCTTGCCGCCGGTCAGCCGTCCGCCGGCAAGCACCAGCGGCTCACCCGGCAGGCCCGCATTCCACACACCCAACGTCGCTCCCGCAGCGATGCGCGCGCGCAACGCAGCGACCTGGGACGACGTGCCGTATCGAAATACGATCTGCACCGCATCGACATGCCCCTCCAGCAGGCGACCGACGGGGAGATCCCGGCGTCCCGCAGCATAAAGACGGCGGAGCAGTTCCAGATATGCTTCGGGAGTCGCCGGATCGCCGACGGGGTCGGTCGCCCAGCCCGCCGCGACGATCGCATGGCGCAGAGCCCCGACCGTCGTCATGCCGCCTGCTCGCAAAGCTGGCGCTCGAGCAAAGCCAGGGCCTGCTCGGCCTCGGCGAGGGTGACGTCGGGTATATCGGGCAGTGCCGGCACGACACGCATCGCGAACGCCTCGGCATTGGGACAGTCGCGCGCGACACCGATCACATGGTCACCGGTCAATCCGATACGGTCGCCGAAGCGGGCTGCGACAAAGGAATCGGGGAGCCCGGCCCAGATGCGGCGCGCCTCCGCCTGCTGCCGGTATTGCCATGCCGCCCCTCGCGGATGCGGCATCGAGGGTGCCCCATGATGGTCGATGGCGCTGAGCGCAGCGGCCATGCCTCCCGGTGCCCGGCCGAGCCGCCGCGAGGAGGTCGCAACCACCATGCCGGGATCGCGGCGCACGCGAAACCCGGCGCGCCCGGCATCGTCGAGCAGGGCGGCGTCCTCGCCGCATGGCACCGGCTGGAAGCCGCCCAGCGCCTGATAGGCTCCGGGTCGGAAGGCCATGTTGGCGCCTCCTGAGCAGTGGGAGCCGGTAGGACTGTCCCACGGAACGGGGTCGACCGATCGTCGGTAGGCGTGAAGCCGATCGAGGTAGCGCTCGACCCTCCCCTGCACCGGATCCCGCTCCGCTGCGATCCGGACGATGCGCCCGGCGACAAGGTCGGCCGAGGCCAGGCCCTGCAGTGCCGCCCTGACCCAATCGGCACGGGGCTGGCTGTCGGCGTCGGTTGTCAGGAGAATACCGTGGGGCGTGCTCGTCGCATGATGCAGGCCGAGGGCGATGGCCGCCCGGCGTGCACGACCGGCATTGGCATCAGGGGACGGGTCTCCCTGAGCCACCGTGAACGGAAGGGCCATGCGACCAGCATGCTCGCGTATCACCTGCTTGCTCGCATCCGAGCAATTATCGAGGAGGAAGAACACGGCAGCTTCGACGTCGCCCAAGTCCAGTCGCCCGATCGCCTCCAGCAACTTCGGTAGCGCAGTCTCCTCGTTGCGGACCGGAATACAGATCGCAGCTGACACAGGTCGCAACGGCACCTCCACCATCGGTTTCGCAGGGCCAACAACCCTGCCTTGAGGAACGATAGGTGATCGAGCCCGGTTTCGATAGCTGCTCGCGGTGATGCAAGATGCCAGATCGTCATGCAGGACTACAGGTTTGCCCGGTCTCGACCGAGAGATCGGCGTCGGGTAGGTAGCCGTCGAAGTTCGCGCCGGGCACCTACAAGCTGCAGTTCGACATGGCGGGCTACCCGGATGCGAAGGCGGCGCCATTCTTCCCCGAGATCGATCCCGTGTTCGGCGTCACCAACCCTGCCGCGCACTACCATGTGCCGGTCGTGGTCAGCCCCTTCGGCTACTCCACCTACAGGGGCAATTGATCACCGATCACGCCTCGATCCCTGCCTCGAACATCGGCTTGTATAGCTCGTGCTCGAGCGAGCGCAGGTACCGGTCGAGGCGGTCGACCAGCGCTGCGACGTCCGCAGCATAGGTCGGGACGTCCGAAGCGATCGCGTTGCTGCTCCAACGCCGTATGTGGTCGGAGTAGCGCAGTCGAAGCTCGCGATCCTCTTCCATGATCCGCTCGTAAGTCGGCATCCGATCGGCGAAATATCCTCGGGCCTCCTTGTTCCAGCCCTGCTGTGTAGGCAGATGCTCCCGTACCGCATTGGCCAGGTTCATTCGTAGCCGGCCGAGGTCGGTAAGCGGAGGTCCAGCCTTAACGCAGTCGCGAAGCGCATAGGCAGTGGCGCGAATCGCCTCATGGGCGCGCCTGCTATCATCGGAAGTCATCATCTCGTCCTACTTGCTATTATCTTACTAGCCCTCATTGCTGGCGCGCCGCGCGCCGATCATGGCCGTCGCACGCTCCGTCGCCGCGCGCGTGTCGTTGGCCAGCTTCTTGACCTCCGACGCCACCACCGTGAAGCCCCGGCCTGCCTCGCCCGCCCGCGCCGCCTCGATGGATGCGTTGAGCGCGAGCAGGTTGGTCTGAGCGGCGATGCCGCCGATCGCGGTCACGATCGTGTCCAGTTCAGCCACCGTGTCCTGCAGCGCCTGTCGGCGCAGGTCGAGCGATCGCTGCAGCGCCTCGCTTTCAGCAAGGCGGTGCTCGGCTTCCCGCTCCAGCAGCACCTGGCGCGTGATGTCGGCGGCGATCTTGACGACCTTTCTCGGTCGGCCGTCGGCATCGAGGATCGGGTTGTAGGAGGCCTGGATCCAGATCTCGCGGCCGTCATGCCCGATCCGGCGATACCGTCCCGCATCGAACTCACCCCGCGACAGACGCTCCCAGAGCTTCGTGTAATCGGTCGAGCGTGCCTGGGCAGCGTCGCACAACATGCGGTGGTGCTGGCCCACAAGCGCCTTGCTGTCATAGCCCAGCATGGTCTGCGCATTCCGGTTGGCGGACAGGATCAGCCCGTCCAGATCGAACTCGATCACGGCCTGACTGCGATCCACGGCCGCATCGCGGCCGGCGAACTCCGCATCGCGCTCGCGAGCCTCGGTGATGTCGGTCGCGAACTTGACGATCTTCAGCGGCCGTCCGTCCGGATCGAGAATGGGATTGTAGGTCGCCTGCAGCCACACGTCGCGGCCGTCCTTGCCGATCCGGCGGTATAGACCTGCGTCGAAGGCACCGCCGGCCAGCTTGCGCCAGAACGCGGCATAGTCGGGCGAGCGGGCATAGTCAGGGTCGCACAGGAGGCGATGGTGACGGCCGATGACCTCGGCCCGGCTATAGCCCAGGGCGTTGAGGAAGTTCTGGTTGGCCTCCAGGATCGTCCCGTCGAGCCCAAGCTCGACGACCGCCTGGCTGCGGTCCATCGCCTTTGATCGCGCCTCGAACTCGGCGCTGCGCAGCTTCGCGTCCGTCACGTCGGTGGCGAAGCCGACGATCTTCACGACCCGGCCGTCCGGATCGAGAACCGGGTTGTAGGTTGCCTGGAACCACAGGTCGCGGCCCTCCCGGTCGCGCCGCTTGAAGATGCCCGTCATATGCTCGCCGCGGCCAAGTGTCTCCCAGGCTGCCGCATAGACGGCACTCGAGGCGAGTTCGGGCGGACACAGGATCCGGTGATGCTCGCCCGCGACATCCTCCGGTGCATAGCCCAGTGCCTTGAGATAGCCGTTACTGGTTGCGAGGATGATGCCGTCAGGGGCAAGCTCAATCGTCAGGGCCGAGCGCCGCATCGCCAGCGTGAGCGCTTCGAACTCGGCATTGCGCTGCCGGCTCTCCGTCATGTCGGACGCGAACTTCACGATCCGCACCGGGCGACCATCTGGGTCGAGCACCGGATTGTAGGTGGCGCGAAGCCACAGCTCGCGGCCATCCCGGCCGACGCGGCGGTAGGTCCCGACATCGAACTCGCCGCGGCCGAGCTTCGCCCAGAAGGCGGCATAGTCGGCTGTGCCGGCGTAAGCGGGTTCGCAGAACATCCGGTGGTGCCGCCCGACCACCTCGTCGCGCGCATAGCCCGTCAGCCGAAGGAAAACGTCGTTGACTTCGAGGATGGTGCCGTCGGTCGCGAACTCGATTACCGCCTGGCTTCGATCGAGCGCGGCGAGCCTCGCCGCAGACTCGGCAGCCGCCAGCTTGCTCACGGTCACGTCGGTTGCGACCTCCAGAACCCGGATCGGTCGCCCCTTCTCATCGAGCACGGGGGTGTAGGTCGACTGCAGCCAGACGACACGGCCGTCCTTCGCGATGCGCCGGTACTCACCGGTCTGGTGCTCGCCGGCACCGAGCTTTGCCCAGAACGCCGGATCGCTCGATCCTGGTGCCCTGACACCCATGTCGTGCGTGCGATCGGGGAGCCCTGCAATTTCGTCCAGCCGGTAGCCCAGCGTGCCGAGGAAGCGTTTGTTGGCCCACCGGACGGTGCCTTCGAGGTCGAACTCGGCGACGAGGCTGGAGCGGACCAGCGCCGCCCAACCCGCGTCCGTCGTGCCCCGCGCGCGCAAGGCGAGCACGGCACGCGCCTTGGCGGCGCCGACCGTCACGACCAGGACCGCCAGCGCCGCAACAGCGATGAGCGGCGCCATCAGGTCGGGCGACAGCACGATCCCGCCCGTGCCGGCCGCGGACCCGGGGATCACGGCGCTGATCGCGGCCATGCCGGTAAAATGCAGCAGCAGGATCGCCAGCGTCAGCAGAGCGGCAGCGGCAGTTCCCGTCCCCATGCCGCGGCGAGCAATGGAGAGGTACAGCGCCGGGGCGACCGGCAGCACTGCGAGGACGACCGAGGCTACAATCAGGACGGACGAAAAGCGTAAGGTGCCCGTAAACAGGACGGCGCTCATGCCCAGATAGTGCATGACGGAGATGCCCGTGCCGACCATCGCCGCGCCGGCGACATAGCCGACCCGGTCCTGCCTGAGAACGCAGGTCCGCAGCCCGCCCCAGGTCATAACGATGGCGATGGCCAGAGACGCCAGCGTGCGCCCCGGCAGGTAGCCGACCACGATTCCGGGATCGTAGCCAAGCATCGCAATGAAGTGGGTCGCCCAGATACCCGTGCCCGACGCAAAGGCCGCGCCGAGCAGCCAGCGGAACCGCTCGCGCGTCGGCGCGGCGCGAAGATGGCGCAGAAGGAACACGACGCTGCCGGTCGCCGCGATGCAGACCAGGGCCGCGAGCGCGACCAGCCACTTGTTATGCTGATGGGTCAGACAGAAGAAGTCGTCGAACATCTGTTGCGCCCTTTCTCGCCGCGAGAACTTGATAGGGTGCCTTAGGTTAACGAGGCGCTAAACCGGATGTCCGCTCCAAGTTGAGTCGCGCTAGATGCGAAAGTCCTGCGGAGTGCGATGCGTAATAAACCAGGAGATCAATGAACGTGGGCCGGTAAGGCATCGTCGCAGTGGCAGCGCTCGGCTTAGGCCGCAGTACGCGGGCGGCAATAGGGCGTCCATTCCGCGATAAATGCGGCAAAGTCTGTCCCTTGAAGCGGTTTACTGACATTGTAGCCCTGAACAGCGTCACAGCCTTGCGCAACGGCGAAGCCATGCTGTTCTTCCGTCTCCACACCTTCCACCGTTATCGCCATGTCCAGACACTTACCCATCGTGATGATGGCGTGGACGATCGCGGTACATTGCTTATTGCCGGGTATCTGGCGAACGAACGACTGGTCGATCTTGATCTTGTCGAACGGAAACCGGCTCAAGTAGCTGAGCGACGAGTAACCGGTTCCGAAGTCGTCCATTGAGATAAGCGGCCCTTGGGTCTTCAACGCGGTAAGTGTCGCGATCGTCTGTTCTTCGTCGCTCAGCAGGATACCCTCGGTGATCTCCAGCTCGAGGCGGCTGGAACGCAGCCCGCTCGATTTCAGCGCCGCCTCGATGGTGGCGGCAAGCCCGGGATCGCTAAACTGGACAGGGGACAGGTTGACGGCGACGCTGATGTTGTCAGGCCAGGAGGTCGCTTCCTGGCAGGCGGCCCGGATCACCCATCTGCCCAAAGCGAGGATCAGCCCGGTGTCTTCGGCAAGGCTGATGAAATCGGCGGGCGGGATCAGTCCACGCTCGGGATGGTTCCAGCGCAGCAGCGCCTCAGCCGATCCGATCCGGCCGCTCCGCGTGTCGAGCAGTGGCTGATAGTAGAGCTCGAGTTCGTCGTTCTCGATAGCGTGACGAAGTCCTTCCTCCAGCAGCCGGCGCTCGACGCTGGCAGCGTTCAAAGCGGCATCGTAGCGGCGATGGCGCCCCTTGCCGTCCAGTTTGGCGGCGTAGAGCGCCAGGTCCGCGTTTCGCAACAGCTCCGTCGGATCGGTGCCATCGGTCGGAGAGCAGGCGATGCCGATGCTCGCGCCGATATAGATGACCTGGTTGTCGAGCAGGAAAGGCTGATCGCCCACGCGCTCCACAATGCGTCGCGCGAGCAGGTCGGTTCCTCGGTCACCGCGTTGGCAAGGAGCACCGGTAAGGACGCATGACGTGCGTCTTCCCCTCTGCCTGCTCGCCTCTATCAGCGGTATCGTCACGTTACCCGTACAAGCCGCGGGAAATCTCGACCCACGTTCTCGACCTGGTCCGCGAAGTGGGAGGCCGGGACGTGCCTGTGGTGCTGCTCCGGAAAGCCGACAACGGGCGGTGGGACGAGGTAGGGCATGGCCGAACGGATCAAGCCGGCCGTGTTCGCTCCTTCGGCGAGCCGCCGCGCTTCGCGCCGGGCACCTACAAGCTGCACTTCGACATATCGGGCTACCCGGATGCGACGGCCGCGCCCTTCTTTCCCGAGATCGACCTGATGTTCCGGGTGACCGACCCCGCAGCTCGCTACCATGTGCCGGTCGTGGTCAGTCCTTTCGGCTACTCGACCTATCGCGGCAACTGAAGGCGGGTCAGGCGTTCTCCGATGGGGACTGGATGATCGGCTTGTACAGTTCGCTCTCGAGCGATCGGAGGTGGTGTTCGATCCGGTTCACGAGCGGGACGACATCGGCGGCATAGGACGAGAAATCCGTGTCGATCGTCTCGCCGTTCCACCGGCCGATATGCAGCGAGTAGCTGAGGCGCAGTTCGCGTTCCTGCTCGATGATTCGCTCATAGGCCGCCATGCGGTCGATGAAATAGGGTCTGGCCTGTGCGTTCCAGGCCTGCTAGGTCGCGAGATGGCCTCTAACGGCAGTGGCAAGGTTCATGCGTAGCTTGCCGATGTCTGACGTCGGCGGCCTTGCCATTACCGCGGTTCTCAGTTCAGCGGCTGCCGTCAACAGTGTGTCGTGGGCATGCCTGTCGGTTTCGGCACTCAATGGAGCGAGGGGTGGCGACACCAACATGGGGCCTTTGCTAATGCCGGACCCGCTAAAGAGCTGTTGATGCAGGCGCGGATCAGCCCTGGACGGCGCCGAACTGCGACCGGCGCCGGCGTGGCCCGTCCTCGCCGCGCCGGTTGAGCGCCTGGCTCACCCGGTCGAGCAGATCGGAGCGACGATAGGGCTTGCCGATGACGTCTGTGCCTCGTGCACGCGGGCCGTTGATGACCAGCTCCTCATTGTACCCGGTCGTCATCAGCACCGACACCGAGGCATCGCGACCCATGATGGTGTCGGCGAGCACCAGGCCGTTCATCCCTCCCGGCATGACCAGATCGGTAAAGAGCAGGTCGATCCGGTTGGTAGCGTGGAGTTCGTCGAACAACCGGATAGCCTCATCTCCGCTGATCGCCGTCGAGACCGTATAACCGGCACCTTCAAGGATATCGCGCGCGATGGTCAGAACCTCATCATTGTCCTCCACGACAAGGATGTGCGGCGACTCACCTTCCTCGAGGGCTGCAACCGCGGGACGATGGGTGTGCGCCACCGGAGGAGCGGGGTATTCGGCCTGCATCACCGGGAACAGCATCCTGATCCGTGTCCCGTGACCAGGCTGGGTGTCGATCAGCAAACGACCCCCGGACTGGCGTACGAAGCCGCTCGCCATCGCCAGCCCCAGGCCGGTGCCCTTGCCGACCCCCTTGGTGGTGAAGAACGGCTCGGTCGCGCGCGCCGCGACGTCCGAGCTCATCCCCTGCCCCTGATCCTGGATCTCCAGGGCGACATAGTCGCCTTCCGGCAAACCCTCGCCATCTTCGGGAGATGCGTCGAGATGGAGCGGCAGGGTCGATATGGTCACCAGACCGCCGTCGGGCATCGCATCGCGCGCATTGTTGACAATGTTGAGGATCGCCATCTCAAGCTGGTCGGGGTCCACCACGACATACGGCAGGCCACGGCGCAGGCTGAGGTGGATGTCGACCTGCTTGTTGACTGAACTCTCGATCAGCTCGCTGAACTCGGACACGAGCTGCGCCAGGTCGAGCGCGCGGGGTTCCAGCCGGGTCTTGCGGGCGAAGGCAAGGAGCTGCCGGGTCAGCTTCGCCCCGCGCTCCGCGGCCGACTGGGCCGCGGTGACATATTTCTTGATCCGCTCCGGATCGGTTGCGGCGGCGACCAGCTCGAGGTTACCGTTGACGACCTGCAGCAGGTTGTTGAAATCGTGCGCCAGCCCGGCTGTCAGCTGGCCGATGGTCTCCATTTTCTGGGCTTGCCGGTAGCTTTGCTCGGTGTTGCGACGCCGGGTCACGTCGAGCTGGCTGGCGAAGAAGTAGCGAAGCGTGCCTTCGGTATCGTAGACCGGCCCTATAAACACGGCATTCCAGAACGGCGTGCCGTCCCGCCGGTAGTTGAGCAGTTCCAGCGCGATTGCCTGATGTGCTTCCACGGCATCGCGCAGCTCAGCGACGGCATGGCGATCGGTCTGTGCGCCCTGCAGGAAGCGGCAGTTGCGCCCGAGGACCTCATCCTCCTCATAGCCCGTCAGGTCGAGAAAAGCCTTGTTGGCGAAGGTGATCGGATTGTCGGGCTGATTGGGATCGGTGAGGATCATCGGCATCCGCGTCATCTCGATCGCGGCGAAGAAGACGCCGCCGCGGTCGTTCAGATCCGGATCGGTGATCGTGCTTTCTCGCCAGTGATGCAGACCGGGGCGCTCGATGGGCTCGTTACCGCCCATGTCCATCGCCCCCTCAGCCGGCTGCCCTGCCGCAAGGCCGGTGGGATCGACGTCGGTATGATTACTCGGTGAGGTGTCTTCAGGATTCTCCGTCATGTCGCTGGCCTATCCGCGCCCAAGGATGCCTGGCAAGTGCGTTCCTCGCTCTCATGTCCAATAGCAGTCGTAGGAGGTCGCTCGGACCAGGATGCGACCGCAATGGATCGAACAGCGCTGCGATGCGCTTGCCTACCAGCTCCGTGGTGATCGGGAAGCACATGTGTCAGGTTTGTCGAAGCAAGAGGCCTATCGCGCGAATGCAATGCGCGAACATGAGCTTGCCCGTCACGTGATGGGGTGGACGGCCCCTGCACCAGCGTAGCTGTGCGATGATGTGGTCGTTGAGCCATGTGTGGACGACCCCTGCGGTGCAAGAGCTTTCGTGCAGCGATGAGCACCGGTCGGGTGCATCCGTGTGTTCGGCCTGTTCGTGCAGCACCGCATGGCTGCTGGCCCCGATGAAGTCCGCGGATCGGATCCCTAATCACGTCATCGCGCTCGAAGCGCTCTGCTCCCCTCGGCTTGTTCGATCCCCGGTCTGACCGGTTTTGTCATCACCACTCAGCTGCCCTTACACCATCGTGCCGACCGCTCAGCGGTTGGCGAGGACAGCGGTCACGCGGCAGCCACCGCGTAGACCTCGTTGCGCGCCATCACCGCCCAAGCGATGCGCGCTGTCTTGTTGGCAAGCCCGACGGTAGCGATCTTCACCGGCTTGCGCTCGAGAAGCTGCGCGGCCCACGGTTGGCGAGCCGCGTCCTTCCTTGCCATGCGCATCACCGCGGTCGCGCCGACCACCAGCAGCTTGCGGAGATACCCGTCGCCCTGCTTGCTGATGCCGCCGAGCCGCTCCTTGCCGCCCCAACTATGTGGACGCGGTGTGAGCCCCAACCATGCCGCGAACTGGCGGCCGGAGCGGAACAGCGACGCGTCGGGCACAGCCGCGGCGATCGCCGACGCCGTGATCGGGCCGATGCCGGGGATCGAAGCGAGCCGGCGGCTGGTGTCATCGGCGCGGTGCCAAGCGAGGATCTGGGCCTCGAGCCGATCGACCTCGCTCGCGAGCGATCGAAGTTGGGCGCCGATCGTATGGAGTGCCGACCGCGCATGCGCTGGCAGCTTCTCCTGCTCCTCGTGGAGGAGCTTCATCAGCGCGGTGACGTCACCGGGCCCCTTGCTGGAGACGATGCCGTACTCCGACAGGTGCGCTCGCAAGGCGTTGGCATCATGTTGCTCTTTCAGTAAGCCCGCTGTCCAAGCCCTTACAATTTGTCCACGCTGCTTAGGCGGTGATGGTTTAGACTCGAGCGAAAATGCGGAGGAGACGGATGGATATCAGCTATCATCGGCTTATCGAGGATCATGAAAAGATCGTCGATGCGGCCGGTCACCTCCCCTCCTGCATCGCCGACAAGAGCTACGAGGCAGAGGAGCTGGCGGCCAAGCTCGACATGCTGGCAGGTCAGGTTCGGGATCACCTTGCCGTCGAGGACGCGATTATGGTGCGGGACCATGGCAAGATGATGAGACCATGGGCAGAAACCTGTCAAGACGGCCCGAACGGCGTTGCACGACTGCGCAAGGATTGGCTTGCGTTTCTTGATGCGTGGAATCGGCGCACGATCTCCGAGAACCGGCGTGGATTCGCGGAGGCGGCAGACCACCTCCTCGGCCGCTTGCGCGAGCGTATCCAGACAGAAACATGGGCCTTCTATGCAACCGGCTTGCAAAGTGGGGCGATCAGCCTGCGCTGACCCATCGCGTCCGCAGGGCATGTCAGTGCTGACGTGGTTTCAACCATATCGAATGTTAAGCATTCGCCTTCATCATCGAACTCGAATTTACCTGTTCGATCGATGTGAGAGCCGATGTTCAAGACCCTGCTGCGCGAGCGACGTCGTACCGGCGCCGTTCGTGACCTCGATATCCTGCGCACACCGGCAGAACCGGCGTTCGATCGCCTCGTCGATGCCGCGGCAACGGCGTTTGACGCTCCGATCGCGCTGCTATCGCTGATCCACGGTCAGCAACAGTGGTTCAAGGCTACGCATGGCCTCACCATCGACTGTATTGACCGCGAGGATGGCTTTTGCGGGTTCGCGCTCGATAGCGACGAGGTTCTCGAAAGCTGCGCTCCCATGGATGATCCCCGCTTCGCCAACCTGCCCGTCGTCACCAGTGATCCCCACATCCGCTACTATATCGGCGCCGCTCTGCGTCGTCTGAACGGTGTCGATGTCGGCGCGCTCTGTGTACTCGACATCGCCGCACGTCCGCCGGCATCCCCGGACCAGAAAGCCTATCTGGCGGGCCTTGCCCGGCAGGCATCGGTCGCGCTTGAAACCCGACTCGACAGCCTTGGCGAAGGCGCCGCGGCATGATGCGGCTCGCCTTGTGCATCGGCGAGGAGCACGACCTGCGCCTTACCGCCCTCGCTGTCCTGATTTGCCTCGTCGGCTCGGCTGCAACTGGACAGCTGTTCCAACGCGTAAAATCGGCTGCTGGCGCGGTCCGGGCAGGCTGGTTGATGCTGGCGTCGGTCGGCATCGGCACAATGGTCTGGTCGACGCACTTCGTCGCGATGATGGGGTTCCGGGCCAAGGTGCCGGTAACGCTTGATCCCGGCCTCACCCTGCTATCGCTCCTGGTCGTGATCGGCCTTGCCGTGCCCGGTCTGATCGTTGCGAAGAAGATAGCGCGCGGCGCCGGCCTTGCTGGGGGAGCGATCATCGGCGCGGGCATCGCCACGATGCACTATCTTGGTATGTCAGCGTACCGCGTCGATGGCATCGTCACCTGGGATTGGGCCTATGTCAGCGCATCGGTCCTCCTCTCGATCGCACTGACCGGCGCGGCCTTTCAGCTGTTCGGGACAAATGGCCGCAGCGCCAGGATAGCAGCGCCAGGCATGCTCGCGCTCGGCGTTGCGCTGCTGCACTTTACCGGCATGGCCGCGATGAACATCGCTGTGCTCGATCTTGGCGGCAATGGGCTCTCGAACCTTACTCAGGTCCTGCTCGCGGTCTCCACGTCGGTCGGCGCACTTCTGGTCGTCGGCTGTGCCGGCGTCAGTGCGCTGATCGACGGACAGACACAGAATGAAGCGTATCGCCGTTTGCGCCGGATGGCGTTGCATGACGGGCTTACCGATCTGCCCAACCGCATGGCGTTCAACGAGGAACTGAACCGGCGCTTCGCTGTGAAAGGCGGCGCTCCCTGCATGGCGGTCGTGATGCTCGACCTGTCACGCTTCAAGGCGGTCAACGACACGCACGGCCATCAGGCAGGAGATCAGTTGCTGATCGCCTTGTCCGCCCGGCTTACGGCAATGCTCCGCACCGGCGAATGTGTCGCGCGACTTGGTGGCGATGAGTTCGCTGCGGTCATTTCCTTTACCGAACGCGGCGAGCTGACGTCCTTCCTCGAACGCCTGCAAGCTGCGTTAGATATGCCATTCGCATTCGAACGGTTCACAGCATCGATCGGCGCCAATATCGGTGTTGCGCTGGCGGTACATGACGGGTTCGATGCCAACACCCTGCTCGGCAAGGCAGACCTTGCCATGTACCGGGCAAAATCGGCGCACTCGGATGCACCGTGCTTTTACGACGCCCGTATGGACGATGCGGTCCGCTCACGGCGCGATCTTGGGAACGATCTGCGCGACGCCGTCCAGAACGGCGCTTTCGAGCTGCACTATCAGGTGCAGGCCTCGATCCCGACCGGCGAGATCACCGGCTACGAAGCGCTGGTGCGCTGGCGGCATCCGACGCTCGGCCTAGTCTCTCCTGCGACGTTCATTCCGCTGGCCGAGGAGACGGGCCAGATCGTGGCGCTCAGCATCTGGATACTGCGGCAGGCCTGCTTCGAAGCGGCCCTGTGGACCAACCGGCACGTCGTTTCCGTCAACCTTTCGCCACTTCACCTCGCCGATCCCCGGCTTGTGGAGACCGTACAGACCGCGCTGATCGACACTGGCCTACCACCGGAACGTCTCGCGCTGGAGCTGACCGAGAGCGCAATCATTCACGATCGACGCTATGCCTTGGGACAGCTAAAGGCCCTGAAAGCCCTTGGCATCTCGATCGCCCTCGACGACTTCGGTGTCGGCTATTCCTCCATCGATGTCCTTCGCGCCTTTGCCTTCGACCGGATCAAGCTCGATGCCTCCTTCGTCGCTGAGATCGAGCGTGACGAGCAGGCCGTATCGATCCTGCGATCGGTTGCCGCCCTTGGTGCTACCCTGCACATGCCGGTCCTTGCCGAAGGTGTTGAGCAACCGGGGCAGCTGGCGATCGTCGCGCGGGAGGGCTGCACCGCGATACAGGGGTATCTGATCGGAAAACCGTCGCGATCGCTCGCCGATCCCGACCAGGTCCGCCGGCTGATGACGTTGCGACCGCAGGCGGTCGATGCCGACTGGCACGTCGCATGACCGCGAAGAGCTGCCTCGACGCTTCGCTCCCCCAATCGCCGGAATTGCCATGTTCGCCTCGCTAGCCACCCGTATCGCTGCAATCGGTGCGATCATCATCCTCGCCCTGGTGTCGCTTGCCGGGCTGCTGGCCGATGCCTCCCATCAGACACGCGAGAGCTTCCGGCAGGTCAAACATTCCGCTGCCGTCATCGAAACGACCGAGGAGGCGCTTGGCGACCTGCGAGATGCCGAATCCGGGCAGCGCGGCTTCGTGCTCACGCATAACCCTGCCTACGCGCGCTCTTTCGATCAGCGGGTTGCCAGCGCCGTGGCCAATATTGATCAGGTTGTCCGCCTTACGAGCGACAATCCGCTCCAGCACACCCGCGCTCGCGAAATAGCGAGCCTGATGAAACAGCGCGCGACGATCTTGCGGCGGCCGCTCGATCTTGGTCAACGCGGCGATTTTGCCGGCGCGCTGGCTGTGATCGCAAGCGGCAAAGGCCACGACCTGATGGACGCACTGACGGTGCGCATCCAGGGCTTCCTCGAAGACGAGCACGCGCTCCAGACGGCCCGTGGTGAGGCTGCCGATCAGCGGCTGTCGCGCAGCAAATGGACCTCGATGGCAGGCGCTGCCGTGGTGGCATTGATTGTGCTGGTAGCCTTTGCGCTGTTTATTCGCGGCATCCGCCGGCCGATCGACGCAATGATGGCCGCCATGACCGATCTCGGAAGTGGCCAGGGCAATGCGAGGATCGAAGGGGGCATGGGGTCACGCGAATTCAATCGTATGGCCCGCGGCTACAATGCGATGGCGGATCGGCTCGAACTGGCGATCGTCGATCAACGTCGCAGTGAAGGAAAACTTCATCTCGCCAACGCCGAATTGCATACCAATGCCGAGGCGTTGCGTGAGCGCGGTGACGTTATCGAGCTGCTCGGTGGCATGGCGCACCGAATGCAGGCTGCACGCACCGATGACGAGCTTGCCCAGGTCATCCGCGTTTTCGTGCCCAAGGTCCTGCCCGAGCTGCCCGGCGTGCTCTACGCGCACAACAATTCCCGCAACCTCCTCATCCCTATTGCAGGCTGGGGTGGGCTTGACACCGGGGATGACGGATTTGCACCCGACCAATGCTGGGCGTTGCGGCGCGGGCGAAGTCACTGTCTCGTCGAGCCAGGCGACGATATCGTCTGTGGACACGTAAAGGACGGAGAAGCCTATCACTGCGAGCCATTGCTCGCAGGCGGCGAGGTCATTGGCGTGCTGTATCTTCACGGCCAGATCGGCGCAGAGCATCGATTTCGATTGACCGTGCTCACCGAAAATATCGCGTCCGCGTTGGTCAATCATCGGCTTCAGCGGTCTCTTCGCGAGCAGACGATCCGCGATCCGCTGACCGGGTTGTTTAATCGGCGCTATATGGAGGAGGCACTGACCCTAGAGATTGCCCGCTCCTCCCGATCCGGCGCGCCGCTTAGCCTCGTCATGTGCGATGTCGATCACTTCAAGCGCTTCAATGACGAGTTCGGGCACGATGCCGGCGACGCCGTCCTGCAGGCGGTTGCTGCCGAGATGAGGAGCCGGTTCCGCGATGGTGATGTCGTCTGCCGCTTTGGAGGCGAGGAGTTCACCATCATCGCGCCCGGAACGACCGCCGAGGCCTTGATGAACCGCGTCGAGATGGTCCGTCAGGCGATCACCGAGATCAGCGTCCGCCAGCAGGGCCGCACGCTTGGCGCCATCAGCATGTCGTTCGGCATTGCAACCTGGTCAGACACCATGGCACGCGATGGCTCGACGCTCATTCAGGCAGCCGACGCCGCGCTTTATGATGCCAAGCGTGGCGGACGGAACATGGCGTTGATCAGCCGGCTTGCTGCCTGATTGTCGGAACTGACGTTACTTGATCGTAACGAGAAATCGTGGCCTGATGAGTGATATCAGAGGAAGGGAGACGATCATGGTAGCGAAACCGCAAACGAGTACGAAGGCAGCGACGGGGATACACGCACCGGTGAAGCCATCGGTCGAGCTAGGCGCGATCGTGGGTGGCCATGCCCTGCCGCGCAGCGAGGTGGTCAGCAAGATCTGGGCTTACATCAAGGCGGAAAAGCTACAGAACCCCGACAACAAGCGTGAAATCGTCGCCGACGAAAAGCTCAAGAAGGTGTTCGGCAAAGACCGGGTGTCGATGTTCGAGATGAACAAGTATATCTCGCAGCACCTCATCAAAGCCTGATAGAAGAAGCATTGATCCCGGCGCACTGTGCCGGGATCAGCGCTCAGGAACGGTGGTTCTGTTGGCCGCGGTCCCGGTGTTCGTCATGCCCGCTTCGGCCATGGCGGCGTCGACGTCGTCGTTAGCCTCTTTCATCGTGCGCTCTTGTGCGGCCATGACCCCAGCATCGTTGCTCGTTGCCTCAGCCTCGCGTCGGCATGCCGCTTCCAGCAGCAGCACACTGCATAAGGCTGCCCTTGTCCACCCCATCATATCCCCCTGTTCATTACGCTCCCGTTCCCTTACACCCTGCCGCTACCGGGGGCAGGTAGCAACAACAAAGGGGAAGCTCATGTTCAACGAATTCAAGACCTTCGTGATGCGCGGCAACGTGCTCGATCTCGCTGTTGCGGTCATTATCGGCGCAGCGTTCGGCAAGATCGTCACATCGCTCACCGACGATATCCTCATGCCGATCATCGGCAAGATCTTCGGCGGCCTCGATTTTTCAAGCTACTTCGTGACGCTCGGTGCTGTGCCTGCCAATTACGCCGGCAGCCTCTCCGATTATGCGGCGTTGAAGAAGGCCGGCGTACCGCTGCTCGGATACGGCGAATTCATCACGCAGGCAGTGAACTTCATCATCGTCGCCTTCATCATTTTCCTCGTTGTCCGTTCGGTCAATCGCTTGATGCCGAAAAAGGTCGATGCGCCTGCCGCAATCCCAGAGGACGTCACGCTGCTGCGTGAGATCCGTGACGAGCTTCGTCAGCGTCGTTCAATCTGATCTACCACGCCACAATCCCGGATGGAGGCCGTGGCGCCTCGCTTATACCGGTTCGAACAGCCAGGCCGCGTCTTCCTCGGTGTAGGTGATGAGGACGCGCCCCGGTGGTGCAATCCGTTCCGCCATCGACGTGGGAGTTCTGGCAATACGATGATGGCCGTTCACCGCGATGGAGAATTGGCCTCGAACGACTTCTTGAATTCAGCGATCATCACTTCCTCTGTGAGTGTCTTCTCCCGCATGTCGACCAGCCTCAGGAACTGGCCATGCCAGGCACCGGCCACCTTCATCGCCAGCACGGCCTTGGCGTGGTCGACTGACAAGCCGTCGGTGTGAACGTTGACTCAGTCGCCCGACAGCGTCACGCGCATGAACTCGCGATCCGGATCAATATCGATGCGCTATCCCGCTGGATGCATAGCGCTATCTTCGTCACAAGTGTAGCGCGGCAGTCCAAAAATTGCAAGATCGCAAATCGCTATTGCGAAGTTGCGCATGCATCGAGCGCGTCGAGGGCATGGCTAAGCAAGGCCAAGACCAAGGTTTGGCCGGTAGCATCCGCCAGATCGATTGCTGCCTTGATCTGATCAAGCAGACTCTTCGCCACGTCTTCCACCATCGGTCATCTCCCATACGCGCAGTGCGTTGGCTAACGCTCAGCGTAATAAATACGAAAATTAAAAATCGCGTAAAGATTGAGGCCAGCATCGCAAAATCCGCTTCTGCCCACGAGCAGGTAAATCACTGCTCCCCTTCACAGAATATGTAACTTCTTGGGCGCGCTGCTCTCCGGGAGAGCGAGATGCGCATCAAAAGGGAGCAGGAGATGGAAGCCAGCTTCGAGGTTATCGCCGAACCCGACAAAGACATGATCCAGTTGACCATGTCGGGGTTCTTTGCTGAACCCGATATTCGCCGGATGCGTGCCGCCTTGAGGGTGGCGCTCACTGAGCTGCACTGCGCTCCCAACCAGCACAAAACGCTCTGCGATATTCGCGACATGAAGATCTAGATTCAAGAAAGTGTCATGAACCGCGCCGGGTTTGTCGGAGGCTCTAACTCCTGAGAGGAAGGGGCTATGACGAGCAAGACGACGAACAAGTTCTCGCCTGAGGTGCGCGCGCGTGCGGTGCGGATGGTGCTGGACCATGAGAAGGATCACGCATCGCGTTGGGCTGCGGTGGTGTCGATCGCGGCGAAGATCGGGTGCGCGGGGCAGACGCTGCACGAGTGGGTGAAGAAGGCCGAGGTCGACAGCGGCATGCGCGCCGGGGTGCCAAGCGATGTCGCCGACCGATTGAAGGCACTGGAGCGGGAGAACCGCGAACTGCGCCAAGCCAACGAGATCCTGCGCAAGGCGTCGGCGTATTTTGCGATGGCGGAGCTCGACCGCCGAGCGAGGTGATGGTGTCGTTCATCGACGCGCATCGCGAGGTGTACGGGGTCGAGCCGATCTGCCGGGTCCTGCCGATCGCCCCATCCACCTACCATGCCCATGTAGCGAGCAGGATTGAGCCGACCAGAAGGTCGGCTCGGGCTCGGCGTGACGATGCGCTTGGGCCGGAGGTGCGCCGCGTGTTCGAGCAGAACTTTCGCGTCTACGGCGTGCGCAAGGTCTGGCGGCAGCTGCGGCGCGAAGGGTTCGATGTCGCCCGCTGCACCGTTGCCCGCCTGATGCGGGCGATGGGGCTGGCCGGCGTGATCCGCGGCAAGCCGGCCCGCACCACCGTCAGCGACCGGACGGCGCCATGCCCGCTAGACCGAGTCAACCGGCAGTTCCGTGCACCGGCGCCGAACATGCTCTGGGTGTCGGACTTCACCTACGTCGCGACCTGGGCGGGGTTCGTCTACGTGGCTTTCGTCATCGACACCTATGCTCGCCGGATCGTTGGCTGGCGCGCCAGCCGGAGCGCACATGCCGGCTTCGTCCTGGATGCGCTGGAGCAGGCGCTACATGACCGACAACCGAGGCGGGGTGGCGGCCTCGTCCACCATTCCGACCGCGGCAGCCAGTACGTGTCCATCAAGTACACCGAGCGCCTGGCCGAAGCGGGCATCGAGCCGTCGGTCGGAAGCGTGGGCGACAGCTATGACAACGCTTTGGCGGAAACCATCAACGGCCTCTACAAGGCCGAGGTGATCTACCGCCGCGGCCCATGGCGCAGCTTCGAGGCGGTCGAGTACGCCACCCTCGAATGGGTGGATTGGTTCAACTATCGCCGGCTGCTCGAACCCATCGGCAACGTCCCGCCCGCCGAAGCCGAAGAGCAATACTATGCTGCCGCAAACATCGTCGATATGGCAGCGTGACTCACATCCAACGGCCTCCGACAAACCCGGGGCGTGTGTGGATGCCCCCGGTTTTGCAAGGCGATTTTCCGACGTTCTGGCGGCTCGGCGCTTATATCGTTCGTGTGTCAGGCCTGTTCGCGTGGCTCATCGTTTGCCACTGGCCGGTATGCAGT
>NZ_JAKRET010000032.1 GCF_022664395.1 Sphingomonas lacusdianchii
GTATCGTCATCAGGCTGGCACAGCGGCGCATCGAGCCTCGTCGCGTTATCGCTTGGTCATGCTGGCGGCGCGCCCATCAAGCCGCCGCTCGACGGTCACATGTCCGATCAAGAACGCAACTGTAATGTTAGGGTCAGGACTCGTTGATCACAGCCAGAAGATGACGGTGGCGGCGAGAGCGATGGCCGAGAAGAAGGCGTTTGGGCAGCGGTCGTAGCGGGTGGCGACGCGGCGCCAGTCTTTCAGACGGCCGAACATCCTCTCGATGCGGCTGCGTCGTCGGTAGCGGCGTGATCTTCCCCCGGTTCAGCGGACACGCTGGATTAGCCGGTTACCCGCTGCTCGGCTTGTTCGGGGGTTAGATACCCGAGGGCCGAGTGCATGCGGTGTCGATTATAGTATCCCTCGATATATCCGAACAGCGCCTGTCGCGCTTCGATCCGGGTCGCCCACCGGCATTGATGGACCAGTTCGACTTTGAGGGTGTGGAAGAAGCTCTCCATTGGGGCAATGTCATAGCAATTGCCGGTGCGGCTCATCGAGGGCACTGCGCCAATCGTCGCCAGATAGTCGACATAGGCTCCGGCCGCGTATTGCGATCCGCGATCCGAGTGACAGATGAGACCGCCCGTTGGTCGCTGCCGCTGGGTCGCCATCATCAGCGCGGCGAGCGGCAATTCGGTTCGCATATGGTCGCGCATGGCCCACCCGACGATCTTGCGGGTCGCCAGATCGAGCACCGCGGCCAGATACAACCAGCCTTCGCCGGTCGCGATGTACGTGATATCGGCAAGCCAGATCGTATTCGGCGCGGTCGCTACAAAGTTCTGCGCCAACAGGTTCGGCGCGATCGGCAGATAGTGGCGGCTGTCCGTCGTGCACGGCCGGAACCGGCGACCGGCCAGCGCACGGATGCGGTGTCGGCGCATCAGCCGCTCGACGCGGCCACGGCTGCATCGATGACCTTCCGCCCGCAGGGCGGCATGCATCCTGGGTGATCCGTATCGTCCCTGATGGCGCGCCTGGAGACGGCGCACGTCGCCGAGCAGCGCCAGGTTCGCCGTCGTCCGTGCGCTCGGCGCCCGACCGCGCCAGTCGTAATAGCCGCTGCGCGACACGCCGAGCATGCGGCACATGACATTCACCGGCCAGGTGGACGCATGCTGCTCGATGAAAGCGAACTTCACCGCGGCATCTCCGCAAAGATGCCGACGGCTTTTTTTAGGATGTCGCGCTCCATCCGCGTCCGGTCCAACTCACGGCGTAACCGCGCGATCTCCGACGCCTGATCCGCTGGCGATGCCATCGTCGATACTGGCGGTTTTCCCGCCGGGCTTGCCGGCGGGGGGCCGATCTCCTGCTGCTTGCGCTGCCAGCGACGCAGCATCGTCGGCATGATCCCCAACTCGGCTGCCACCTCGGTCTGCAGCCGGCCGCTCGTCTCCCAAAGCGCCACCGCCTCGCGCTTGAACTCATCCGTGAACCGACGCTTCGTCGTACTCGCCATCATACACCTCCTGGCTCCGCAGAGCCTATCATCGGTGTCCGTCAAACCGAGGGATGATCAAGTTATGTTTTAATCCCTTACGTCTGTAGGCGGCCGGAACCGTCCTGCAGCAGCCAGAAGCGGGTATATCGTTGCAGGCGCGGTAGGATGATCCATTGCAGCGTCGCGGTAAGCAGCAGTGACGAAGGCAGGAGTTGCAGGGTAAGCGTCCGGTGTGCCCCGCCTTGCTGACGAGGTGATGTGCAAGCCACAGGTGCGGCACTGTGGCAGACACCGGTGCGGCATCATGGCGACGCGAATTATCGAGATGGTTGGGCCTGAGCCGCGGCGACGGTTCAGCAACGATGACAAGGCACGGATCGTGTCGGAGGTGATGATGCCGGGGGCAAGCGTGCTGGAGGTGGCGCGGCGGCACCGGGTGTGCACGTCGCTGGTGTATCGCTGGCGACGCACGCTGCTGCGCGACGGGGTCGCGAGCGAAGTGTTGCCGTTGCCTGGTGCGGCGTTCGTGCCCGTCGAGGTGGCAGGCGCGCCCATGGTGCCGCATCCGGAGCCGCTCGGACCGGGTGTGGTGGAGGTGGTCGGCCCGGCGGGGCAGCGCATCCGCCTGGCACCTCCCATCGACGCGCGGGTGCTCAGGGCCGTGCTGGCCGGGTTCGCTTGATCGGGCCGCCGGACGGCGTCCGGGTGTATCTGGCGGCCGGGGTCACGGATATGCGCAAGGGCTTCGACGGGCTTGCCGCGCTGGTGCAGCAGCGGCTGCGCCAGGATCCGTTCGGGGGTGCGGTGTACGCCTTCCGGGGCAGGCGCGGCGATCTGGTCAAGCTGTTGTGGTGGGATGGCCAGGGTCTCGTGCTCCATGCCAAGCGCCTGGAGCGGGGCCGGTTCACCTGGCCGGCAACCGCGGACGGTGTCGCGGTGCTGACCCCGGCGCAGTTGTCGATGCTGCTCGAGGGGGTGGACTGGCGGCATCCGATCCGGTCCTCGCAGCCAACTTTGGCTTGGTAGAAAAGCGCGGTTTCCTGCGGCTTTCGCGTGTATCGGCACGACTGTTCTGGTATAAGCAGGCGTGTCGCCCGATGCCGCCTCGCTGCCCGACGATATCGCCCTCCTGAAGGCCATGCTCATTGCTGCCGGCGCCGAGCTGGAGCAGTTGCGGATGCAGGTCGCGCGGCTGCGGCGCATGGCCTTTGGCCGCTCCTCGGAGAAACTGACGCATCAGGCAGACCAACTGGAACTCGGGCTGGAAGAGCGTGAGGCGGAAGCCGCCATTGCGGCGATGCCGGCGACCACCCGGACACGGGAGGCCGCCAAGCCGTATCGACAGCCACTGCCCGACCATCTGCCCCGCACGGACGTCGTACATGAGGCACCGTGCGTCTGCCCCGACTGCGGTGGTGCCATGCGGCGCATGGGCGAGGACGTCACCAAGCAGCTCGACTATGTGCCTGCCTCGTTCCGGGTCGTGCGCCACGTCCGGCCGCGGCTGAGCTGTCGGTCATGCGAGCGCATCGTGCAGGCGCCGTTGCCGTCCATGCCTATCGAGCGGGGCAGGCCCGGCGCGGGGCTGCTCGCACATGTGCTGGTGTCCAAATATGCCGACCATCTGCCGCTCTACCGCCAGTCGGGCATCTACACGCGCCAGGGCGTCGACCTTGCCCGCTCCACGCTCGCTGACTGGGTCGGGCGCTCGGCCGCGCTCCTCGATCCGCTGGTCGACGCGCTCGAGCGCCACGTCATGGGCGGTGCGACCTTGCACGCCGACGACACGCCGGTGCCGGTGCTGGCACCCGGCGCCGGTCGCACCAGGACGGGCCGGCTGTGGACCTATGTGCGTGACGAGCGCGGGGCTGGCGGCGAGGCCCCGCCCGCCGTGCTGTTCCGCTACGCGCCCGACCGCAAGGGGGAGCGCCCCGCCGGGCATCTTGCCCGGTTCCGGGGCGATCTGCACGCCGATGGTTATGCCGGGTTCGACCGGCTCTATGGCGAGCGCATCGCAGAGGTGGCCTGCTGGGCGGAGCAGCCCAAGGTTCCAGCGATGCGCAGCATCGTTGGAATGGCTGCGGAGGGGCACGTCAGGCGCAAGTTCTTCGACGTCCATGCCGCAACCGGCTCCACCACCGCCCGCGAGGCACTGGACCATATCGCCGGGCTCTATGACGTCGAGCAGGATGTCCGCGGTCAGCCTCCTGACGAGCGACGACATGTGCGCCAAGCCAGAACCCGACCAATGCTCGATGCGTTCCGCCAGTGGCTCGACGCGACCGGACCAAAGCTGTCCCGCCGCTCAGACCTCGCGGTCGCCATCCGCTATGCGCTCACCCGCTGGCAGGCGCTGACCCGCTATGCCGACGATGGTCGCCTCGAGATCGACAACAATGCCGCCGAGCGCTCGCTGCGCGGCGTCGCTCTGGGCCGCAAGAACTGGCTGTTCGCCGGCTCCGACCAGGGCGGGCACCGCGCCGCCGGCATCTACAGCCTTGTGGAAACCGCCAGGCTCAATGGCGTCGACCCCGAGGCCTGGCTGGCCGACACCATCAGCCGCATCGCGGATTATCCAGCCCGCCGGGTCGCTGAACTGCTGCCGTGGAACTATCGTCCCGCCTGACGCGACACCCGCACCGGACGCTTACGTTGCAGGGGCAAAGGTGCATCTTTTAGCGCCGTGCGGATTACCAAGCTGATCGTTAGCAGGATGGGAAATACCGTTAGCCAGGTCGCCACGAACCGTTTCCACTTGCTGGCGCTCGCATCGCTCGGCAGTTCGAAGGCGACGCCTTCGCCAACATCGATCTGGCGGAGCGAAGTGGAAAATCCATCAGCGATGGCAACGTGTGCGCGTATCTGCGCATCTTCATGCCATGCCTCGACTGCGGCACGGTCATCAAACCGAAAGAGGAGATGCTGAAACCCTGCGGTCTGCCCGAGCCGGATAGCAGCCCGATATCGCGGTGCCGCGCGGGCAAGACGGTTTAGTTCGGTCACCCATTGTTCAAAATCCTGTTCGTGACCCGCCCGGATTGCCCGGCTAGTGACGACGGTGGCGGTACGGGCTGGATCAATGGGGATGGGGGTGGGAACATACGACATGACCACCCCGTTGCCCGCTCACCTCCTTTTCCTCGACCGCCTACATAGTTCGGACGCGCGCTGAACTCCCAAGCCGGCAGGCTGCCCAACATTCAACGCGGCGCCGCTTTCTTATGGAGTAATTGCAAGGGCGGCCGGACACCTGGTCTAACGACGGCCGCCAAGTATCGAACCGAGAATGCCCCCCAAGCCGCCGTTCAAGCCGCCATTGGTTCCGGCGCCACCAAGTCCGCCAAGAACCGTACCGAGGATGCGGCCAAGGCCACCCTGCTGCCCACCGGAGCGGCTCGACAAGTGACCTGCGACCAGCATGGCAAGGATTGGCAGCATCTGCCTGAGAAGCGCGGGGTCCAGGCCACTGTTCTCGGCAGCCTGTCCCGCCACCTCGCGGCTGGCGGCCTTCGACCCGAAAATGCCACCAAGCAGCGCGTTGCCCCGAGCGATCTCGGTGGGCTCGCCGCCTACGACGTTGTGGGCGAGCCCGGCCCCGCCGAGCGCATCGACATGCGTTTCCAGTGCAGCGGAATTGTTCCCCATTCCGCCTAGCACGGACGGCAGTAAGGCTTCGGCACCACGCCGCGCCTGCTCGGGAGGTATGCCCAGCTGGCCAGCAAGCGCTTCTATGCCGCCGTTCGGTAGCAGGTCGTTGAGGTTCATTGGAAATTCCTTTTTTGCCACGCCGTCAACGACTATCGACGTGCATTGCTCCTGTGGGCAACACGTCAGACCGTGGCGTTCAGGGGGGGCTTCAGACGCACTCGCCAGAACGGCGTCGTCGCACCTGTCGCGCCAAAATCGTTGTCGCTGACGAGCAGCAGTTCGGTAGAGGAAAGCAGTGCCATGCCCTTGCTCCCTCCGCGATCGTCATTGACACAATGTCGGCTTAACTCAGCACTTCATTTTCCCAGCTAATATCGTGAACACGGCCGATAGCTGAGCCGCAGATCGTTCCCCGTGCGATCTGAGCATTTGCGTATGGCAGGCACGTTAGGCACCGGTCCGCATCGCGTTCCGGGTGATGGCGTTTGCCTGACATCGTGATGATCCGACGTTCGTTGAACGCTGGGCCGAGTGGTAGCTGGAAAGCTTTGACCGTGAAGCGGTCACACGGTGCGTGGATCCCAATTGAAGGGCAATGGGCAGATTATTCCTGCCCATTGCCGCAAGCCTTCTAACGAGAAGCGGTACTTGGCTGCTCAGAAATATCAGAACGCGGCTAGGCCTTCATTGCCTTCGCCATATTGAGATGAGCTGTGACGATCGGGATCATCTCCTCAGCGAACGCCTTGAGCTGTGGTGCGTTACCGTTAGCGGCGTAGGCCTTCAGTGCGTCGAGCGTCTTCTGATGGCCGGCCGCCTGCTCCGTCTTGTAAGCCTGATCGAAAGCAGTACCGTTCAGCGTCTTCAACTGATCGAGCTTCGCCTGCTGTTCTGCATTCAGCGCAGGGACGGGAGTGATCGTCGGTGCTGCGCCAGCGGCTGCTGTCTGCAGCCTGGCGGTTGAGGCTGTGTGCGCCTCGATCATCTTATTGGCGTAAGCCTTGACCGCCGCCGACGCGCCGTTGGTCAACGCCAACTTCGACGTCTCGATCTCGAATGCATCGCTGGCCGCCGCTACGTTGGCAAAATTCTGCGCGTCGCTTACGGTCGTTGAGGGAGTGCCGGTAACGTTGACGCCATCGGCTTCCACCGTCGTTGTCACCGTATTGGTCTGGCTGGCGTCGTTGTTGCGCCCGCAGGCGGCAAGAGCCAGAAGGGCGGCTGACGTAATGATCGTTTTGCGGAATGTCATGACGGATTTCCTTACGGACGCGTTGGGGCGCCAACAGGATAACCGCGAACGCGACGCTGACGTTCCCGCGGGGACCCTCTAGCCTGCCCCTGACGTTCTTGCCGACACCGCGACGGCGGTCGCCATTCAAGGAACGAACACGATGAGCATCTTCGGCAACATTATGGGCAAGATCTTTCATCACAAACAGGACAAGCCGACCGGTCAGCCAGTGCAGCCAGCGCCTGCCGCCCCGACGCCCGTCGCGCCACAGGCAGCGCCCGTGCAGTCGGCCGCTCCCGAGGCACCAACTCAGAGCGTCGATGTCGGTGCGGTTCTGTCCGAAATGGCCTCGATGCAGAACGGTGGCGGCAATTACCGAACCTCGATCGTCGATTTGCTCAATCTGCTGGGTCTCGATCACAGCCTCGCAGCCCGCAAGGAGCTGGCGGACGAACTTGGCGTACATGCCGGTGCGCCCGGTACCGCGGAGCAGAACATCGCTCTCCATAAGGCCGTAATGACCAAGCTCGCCGAGAATGGCGGTGTCGTACCCGACAGCCTGCGAAACTGAGCCATCACCAGCCCCTGCGACGTGGTGCACCCACGTCGTACGGACGCTTAAGCAATCTGTGTCGGGGTCAGTATCACCGGGCAACGCATTCACGCCCCAGGTGTATCGCAAGTGGACTTGCCCCGCTTAAGTGGAGAGGCATTTGCTCAGCGTGACGCGGTTCGTTCGAACTGCGCGGGGCTGATGTAGTCGAGCGCGGAGTGACGCCGGATCGGGTTGTAGAATCCATCGATATAGCGGGCAATGGCCTGCTTGGCCTGGTCACGGGTGTAGAAGACCGTCCGCCAGACGAGTTCGGATTTGATCGTCTTGAAGAACGTATCGACCATCGCGTTATCGTAGCAATTCCCCTTGCCGGACATGGAGATGCGGATGCCGTGGCAACGCAGCTCGGCCTGGTACTCCACGGAACAATATTGGCTGCCGCGGTCCGAATGATGAATGAGCCCTTGGGGCGGACGCCGCAGGACGAGGGCCTTGCGCAGCGCCGCCAGCGCGAGATCGCGGTGCAGCCGGTCGCCGACAGCCCAGCCGACGACGCGACGGGAGAACAGGTCGATGACCACGGCCAGATAGAGCCACCCCTCTCTGGTCCAGACATACGAGATGTCGACGCCCCACTTCTGGTTGGGCGCGGTCGCGGTGAAATCCTGGTCGATGATGTTCGGCGCGATCGGCCAGGCGTGTTCGCTGTCGGTCGTCCGTTTGAACCGGCGCTTCTGCCGGGCGCGCAGGCCGTTCTCGCGCATCAGCCGCGCCGTGCGACGCCGCCCGATGGCAAAGCCATCATCCTGCAACTCGCGCGTCATGCGTGGACTGCCGTACGTGCCGTTCGACAGCGCGAACCCCGAGCGGACATGCGCCAGCAACACCATGTCGTCGCGCTGGCGCCGACTGGCCGGGCGATCCTTCCAGGCGAAATAGCCGCTCTGGCTGACGCCGAGTACCTGGCAGAGGCGGTGGACCGGGAAATCCTTTCTCGCCCGATCGATGAGCGTGAACTTCACCTTTCGGTTCTCGCCATGCCCCCGGCATGGCTGCGCTTCCTCAATCCCTCCCGGGCGAAAAAAGCGGTCGCCCGCTTCAGTATGTCACGCTCCTGCCGGAGGATCTCGTTCTCCCGCCGAAGCCGCTTCAACTCGGCAGCCATATCTGCCTGCGGCGCTTGACCGGGTGCCTCCACCAAACGATCCCGGCTGCGGCCGATCCAGCGCACCAGCGTCGATAGCCCGACGCCCAGATCCTCCGCTATCTCCCGTTGCGTGCGTCCACTGGTCGCCACCAGTCGGACCGCTTCCTCCTCGAATTCCTTCGTGAAACGTCGCTGCTTCGTCATCGAGTTCGCCTTTCACCTCAAGGGAACTCTCCACTTTTCCGGGGCAAGTCCAGAGCGCTTCGCCGAACTCCATGCAACATCGCCTGCAGCGCCGTATTTAATTTGAGATGCCGATAAACTCGCTTGATCCCGATGCGCTGCAGAGCGCTTGATCCATGCCTTTGGTCAGCATGCCCGGCAAGAGGTGGTCGACAAGATAGTTCGGGCGGTGCGGGATCATGACCTCCCCGCGGCAAAGCGGCGGGATCTCGTCGGCCAGGCGGTTGATGAGCGCCTGGCTGAGTAGAGCATTTCACCAGACCATCAGCGGACTGGCAGGCAGACACCCGGGTTTAAAAACCGGACCAGTCGTCCTGTACTGTTGTCATGCTGCCGCTCCCGCTGCCTCTGGCGCTGACAGCGGCTATTTTGCGCGACAGTGCCGTCGCGACCGGCTGCTCCTTGCGCTCAGGCAGCCGATGCACGTTCGTGGCAACTGCTGGAGCGTCTCCGAGCTTGAAGCGGGCGACCTCTCGAAAAAGATCCTCTGCTTCTAATGCCAGCGTGCGGGTGGCTGCGGTCGCCTCTTCAACCATGGCGGCGTTTTGCTGCGTCACGCCGTCCATCTCCGATATGGCGGTGTTCACCTCTTTGAGCCCCACCGCCTGGCGTTCTGCTGAGGCCGCAATGTCCGACACGATCGTGCTGATCTCGCCTACGCGGCCGATAATGCCGTGAAGTGCCTCGCCGGTCGCACTTACCAGCTTTCCCCCGGCCTCTACCTGCGCGGCGGACGCGGTGATTCTGGCTTTCACGTCTTTCGCGGCATCAGCCGAGCGCTGCGCCAGTGCTCGCACCTCAGAGGCCACCACGGCAAAGCCCTTACCAGCATCGCCTGCACGCGCAGCCTCGACGCCAGCGTTAAGGGCCAGCAGATTGGTCTGGAAGGCGATGCCGTCGATGACGGTGATGATCTCTGAGATTTCGCCGGATGTTCGCTCGATGCCTTCCATGGCCGAAACTGCACGCTGCACCACGTTACCCGATTGCTGCGCCTCATCCTGCGCCTGAGAGACAAGGGCGTTGGCGCGCGCCGCACCTTCAGCGGTTTGCCGCACGGTGGAGGTGATCTCGTCCATCGCCGCCGCGGTTTGCTCAAGCGCGGCTGCTTGCTGCTCGGTGCGGCGCGACAGGTCATCCGACGCCTGACGGATGTCGCTGGCACCGTTGTTGATCCCGCTTGCTACCGACGTGACCGTCCCGAGGGTTGAGGCAACAGCCTCCATCGCGACATTAAAGTCGCGACGCAGGCTTTCGTAATGCGCCGCAAACGCGGTCTCGACACGTAGCGTTAGATCGCCCTGTGCCAGGCGCGTGAGGCCAGCGCCAAGCTCGTTGACCGCTAGCTCAGATGCTGCACTTGCGCCCCTGATGGTCTCGGCATTCTGGCGGAACACCTGCATAGCCCGCGTCATGCGGCCAACGCAGTCACGATGATCGGTGAACAGAATGGGTCTATCTAACTCGCCCGCGGCCAGCCCTTCCATGCGCACCACCGTGGCAACGTAAGGATCGCTGATGAGCTTGCCGCTGACCCAGGTCAGCAGCACCGGCAGTGACGCCAACGCACAGCCACCCAGCATGATGCCCCAAACCTCTGCTGGCGGCGACATCGCTGCCATGTAGATCAGGCTGATATTCAGTAGCGCTACAGCGACCTGGAACGCCACGATGACCTTGAACTTCGTGCGTATAGGCGCATGATTTTTGAACCAGGCGATCATCAATCCCTCCATCAGACGAGCACGTCGGTATCAGCGAACAATTAACGATACCCTCGCGGCAGATTTCTAATCGCAATCATGCAGATTGACCTGAGCCTCACCCCGTCTTTGGTCCGGTCTTTATGAGAAAACCGGCTCTCTTTTCGTCAGGGCAGGCATGCCTGCCCTGACGAAAAAGCGCGCTCCATCGGGGTCTGGTTGCCGAGGGAGCTATGCGGACGGTGCTCGTTGTAATCGCGCCGCCACGCCTCACATTTTATTCGTGCGTCGTCCAGGCTCAAGAACCAGTATGCGTTGAGGCATTCGGCCCGCACGCGGCCGTTGAACACCTCCGCGAACGCATTGTCGGTCGGCTTGCCGGGGCGGCTGAAGTCCAGGACTACGTCATGCTGATAGGCCCACAGATCGAGATCCTTCGAGATGAATTCCGGGCCATTGTCCAGACGAATGCGCTTAGGACGACCATGTGCCAAGGCAATGCGGTCGAGCGTATCGACTACGTCAGATCCGCGATAGCTTGTCCGTACATCGAGCGCTGGCGACACACGGGTGAAGTTGTTGAACCGTGCCGGGTTTGCCGGAGGCCGTTGGATGTGAGTCACGCTGCCATATCGATGATGTCCGCGGCAGCATAGTATTGCTCCTCGGCTTCGGCAGGCGGGATGTTGCCGATGGGTTCGAGCAGCCGGCGATGGTTGAACCAGTCCATCTACTCAAGGGTAGCGTACTCGACTGCTTCGAAGTTGCGCCACGGCCCGCGTCGATGGATCACCTCGGCCTTGTAGAGGCCGTTGATCGTCTCGGCCAAAGCGTTGTCATAGCTGTCGCCGACGCTGCCGACCGAGGGCTCGATCCCGGCCTCGGCCAGGCGCTCGGTGTACTTGATCGATACGTATTGCGACCCGCGGTCGCTATGATGGACCAGGCCACCGCGATGAACCGGCCGGCGGTCATGGAACGCCTGCTCGAGCGCGTCCAGGACGAAGCTGGCATGCGCCGTCCTGCTGGCGCGCCAGCCGACGATACGGCGGGCATAGGTGTCGATGACGAAGGCGACGTAGACGAACCCCGCCCAGGTCGCGACATAGGTGAAGTCGGGACTATCAGGAATTTCGTGTGTGGGCGGGCGGATGAACATTACGCCGCCATGGCTCGGATGAAGCGTTCGCCGAAGATGACGGCGAACTGGGCTTTTGCCATGGTCCACTCACGTGGCGGCATTCTCCACTCTTTCTCCGAGCGGTTCAAGATCAGGTAGAGCAGCTTGGTGGCAGCCTCGTCGCTGGGGAAATGCCCGCGGGCACGAACCGCTCGGCGCAGCTTCGAATTCAGCGCCTCGATGGAATTCGTGGTGTAGATGATCCGCCGGACCTCGTCGGGGAAGGCGAAGAACGGGATGACTTCGGCCCACGCGCGCCGCCAGCTCTGGCCGATGGCGGGGTAGCGGGTTCCCCAGGTACCGGCCTCGAACGCGGTCAGGGCCTGCTCGGCCGCCTCGGCGCTGGGCGCGCGGTAAATCTCCTTCAGCGCGGTCGCCAGGCCCTTGCGGTCCTTCCAGGACACGAAGTCCATCGAGTTTCGAAGCAGATGGACGATGCACGTCTGGACAACCGCGTCGGGAAACACGGCGGTGATCGCTTCCGGAAAGCCTTTAAGCCCATCGACGACGGCCAGGAGGATGTCTTCGGTGCCGCGGTTCCGGAGCTCGTTCATGACCCTGAGCCAGAATTTGGCGCCCTCGTTCTGTTCCAGCCACAGGCCCAGCACCTCCTTGGTGCCGTCCGCGCGGACGCCGAGCGCGATATGGATGGCCTTGTTGCGCACCATGCCCTCGTCCCGGATCTTCACCCGCAAGGCGTCGAAGAAGACGAGCGGATAGACCGGATCCAGCGGCCGCTGCTGCCAGATCGCCACCTCGTCGAGCACCGCGTCGGTCACCGTGCTGATCAGGTCCGGCGACACGTCGATGCCATACAGATCGTGCAGGTGCCCGGTGATCTCCCGGGTGCTCATGCCCCGCGCGTACATCGACACGATCTTTTCGTCGAAGCCGGGAAAGCGCCGCTGGTATTTGGCGATCAGCTGCGGGTCGAAGCTGGCCTGCCGATCGCGCGGCACGTCGATCGCCAGCTTGCCGGTATCGGTCGTGATCGTCTTCCGACCGTAGCCGTTGCGTGAATTGCCCGCACCGTCTTCCCCGGCCAGGTGATGATCCATCTCCGCATTCAGGGCGCGCTCGGTCAGCGCTTTCTTCAGCGCATCCAGCAGACCGCC
Source organism: Sphingomonas lacusdianchii (assembly GCF_022664395.1). Lineage (GTDB taxonomy): Bacteria > Pseudomonadota > Alphaproteobacteria > Sphingomonadales > Sphingomonadaceae > Sphingomonas > Sphingomonas lacusdianchii. The sequence continues at coordinate 12,316 of NZ_JAKRET010000032.1, forward strand.
CTGAGCCAGCGCCGCACCGGCATCACTGCCAGCCAGCAACTGATCCAGAAGCTCGTTCGGTATCGCAGGCTCTTTGCGTCGGGACATATCGGGTTTCCTTCCTTCCCGTTATGCCCGCCCACACACGAAATTCCTGACAGGCCCGTGAAGTCCGACACCCACAGCATGTTCGGCGCCGGCGCACGGAACTGCCGGTTCACCCGGTCGAGCGGGCATGGCGCTGCTCTGTCGCTGATGGTGGTGCGGACCGGCTTGCCGCGGATCACGCCGGCCAGGCCCATCGCCCGCATCAGGCGGGCAACGGTGCAGCGGGCGACGTCGAACCCTTCGCGCCGCAGCTGCCGCCAGACCTTGCGCACGCCGTAGACGCGGAAGTTCTCCTCGAATACGCGGCGCACCTCCGGCCCAAGCGCATCATCACGCCGAGCCCGAGCCGACCTCTTGGTCGGCTCAATCCTTCTGGCTGTGTGAGCATGATAGGTCGACGGGGCGATCGGCAGAACCCGGCAGATCGGCTCGACCCCGTACACCTTGCGATGCGCGTCGATGAACGACACCATCACCTCGCTCGGCGGTCGAGCTCCGCCATCGCAAAATATGCGGACGTCTTGCGCAGGATCTCGTTGGCCTGGCGCAGTTCGCGGTTCTCCCGCTCCAGCGCCTTCATCCGGTCGGCGACGTCGCTCGGCACCCCGGCGCGCGTGCCGCTGTCGACCTCGGCCTTCTTCACCCACTCGTGCAGCGTCTGGCCTGCGCACCCGATCTTCGCCGCGATCGACACCACAGCCGCCCAGCGCGACGGATGATCCTTCTCGTGGTCCAGCACCATCCGCACCGCCCGGGCGCGTACCTCAGGTGAGAACTTGTTCGTCGTCTTGCTCGTCATAGCCCCTTCCTTTCAGGAGTTGGGGCCTCCGACAAACCCGGCGCAGTTCAGGCCGCGATCACCTTGCCGTCGAGCACGATCACGCATCCGAGCTGCGATGTCGACGGATCGGAGCCTTTCGACGTCGCGACCTCGATCGTTCTTCGCATCCACTGCTCATCGCCGCCAGCGCACATTACGTTTCTCCTTGTCGACGCGAGCAACGCTTACGACGAACACTTTGCAGCCAAAGTGGCTGAACCTGATGCTCATTCCTCGTTTAGTGTCCCGTTAACCTAAGGCGTCCTACCTCGGCAGCGCGGCGAGAAAGGGCGCAACAGATGTTCGACGTCTTCTTCTGTCTGACCCATCAGCATAACAAGTGGCTGGTAGCGCTCGCGGCCCTGGTCTGCATGGCGGCAACCGGTAGCGTCGTGTTCCTGCTGCGCCATCTCGGTGCCGCACCGGCGCGCGAGCGGTTCCGCTGGCTGCTCGGCGCGGCCTTTGCGTCGGGCACGGGTATCTGGGCGACCCACTTCATTGCGATGCTCGGCTACGATCCCGGCATCGTGGTCGGCTACCTGCCGGGGCGCACGCTGGCGTCTCTGGCCGTCGCCATCGTTATGACCTGGGCCGGGCTGCGGACGTGCGTTCTCAGGCAGGACCGGGTCGGCTATGTCGCCGGCGCGGCGATGGTCGGCTCGGGCATCTCGGCCATGCACTATCTGGGTATGAGCGCCGTCCTGTTTCCGGGCACCTTCCGCTTCTCGTCCGTCCTGATCGTCGCCTCGGTCTTCCTCGCGGTGCTGCCGGTCGCCCCGGCGCTGTACCTCGCCATCGCTCGCCGCGGCATCGGGACGGGGACTGCCGCTGCTGCCTTGCTGACGCTGGCGATCCTGCTGCTGCATTTCACCGGTATGGCCGCGATCAGCGCTGTGATCCCTGGATCCGCGGCCAGCACGGCCGGAATCGTGCTGTCGCCCGACCTCATGGCGCCGCTCATCGCTGTTGCGGCGCTGGCGGTCCTGGTCGTGACGGTCGGCGCCGCTAAGGCTCGCGCCGTGCTCGCCTTGCGGGCGCGCGGGACGACGGATGCGGGTTGGGCGGCGCTGGTCCGCTCCAGCCTCGTTGCCGAGTTCGACCTCGACGGCACCGTCCGCTGGGCGAACGAACGCTTCCTCGATACGCTGGGCTACCGGCTGGACGAAATTGCAGGGCTCCCCGCTCGCACGCACGACATGGGTGTCAGGGCACCAGGCTCGAGCAATCCGGCGTTCTGGGCAAAACTCGCCGCCGGCGAGCACCAGACGGGTGAGTACCGGCGCGTCGCGAAGGACGGCCGTGTTGTCTGGCTGCAATCGACCTACACCCCCGTGCTCGATGAGAACGGGCGCCCGATCCGGGTTCTGGAGGTCGCGACCGATGTGACCGTGAGCAAGCTGGCGGCTGCCGATTCTGCGGCGAGGCTGGCGGCGCTTGACCGCAGCCAGGCGGTGATCGAGTTCGCGACCGACGGCACTGTCCTTGGGGCCAACGACGTCTTCCTGCGCCTGACGGGTTATGCGCGCGACGAGGTGGTCGGGCGGCATCACCGGATCTTCTGCGACCCCGCTTACGCCGGCACAGCCGACTATGCTGCCTTCTGGGCAAAGCTCGGCCGGGGCGAGTTCGATGTCGGGACCTACCGCCGCGTCGGCAAGGATGGCCGCGAGCTGTGGTTTCGCGCCACCTACAATCCGGTGCTCGACCCGGATGGTTGCCCGGTGCGGATCGTGAAGTTCGCATCCGACATGACGGAGAGCCGGCAGCGCAACGCCGAGTTCGAAGCGCTCGCGCTGGCGATGCGGCGCTCGGCCCTGACGATCGAGCTTGCCCCTGATGGCATCATCCTCGCGACCAGTAACGGCTATCTCAAGGCACTCGGCTATGCACCGGAGGATGTCGCGGGCGAGCATCACCGGATTCTGTGTCCGCCCGACTTCGCCTCGAGTGCCGCTTATGCAGCAGCCTGGGAGACGCTTGGCCGCGGCGAGCATATGACGGGCGTCTTCAAGCGGCGCGACCGTGAGGGCCGCGACCTGTGGTTCCAGGCAACCTACAACCCGGTTCTCGATGCGGACGGCCGGGTCGTGAAGATCTTCGGCTTCGCCACCGACGTAACGGATGCGAAACTGCGCAGCGCCGAGTTCGAAGCGCGCTCAAAGGCGATGGACCGCAGTCAGGCCGTCGTCGAGCTTGGGCTGGACGGAACGATTCTGGAGGCCAACCAGAACTTCCTCGACGCCCTGGGCTATAGCCGGGCCGAGGTCATTGGCCGTCACCATCGTCTCCTCTGCGACCCTGACTATGCGCGCTCGCCAGACTATGCCGCGTTCTGGCGCAAGCTTGCCGGCGGTGCCTTCGACGCAGGTCTATACCGCCGGATCGGCAAGGACGGCCGCGACGTGTGGCTGCAGGCGACCTACAATCCGATCCTCGATCCGGACGGACGGCCGCTGAAGATCGTCAAGTTCGCGACCGACATTACCGAGGCGCGTGAGCGCGATGCGGAGTTCGCCGGCCGCGATGCCGCCGTCGATCGCAGCCAAGCCGTGATTGAGTTCGATCTGAACGGGCTGATCCTGTCCGCCAACCGGAATGCGCAGACCATGCTGGGCTATGACAGCAAGGCGCTTGTGGGCCAGCACGACCGCATGTTGTGCGACGCTGCCCAGGCACGCTCGACCGATTACACGAAGCTCTGGGAGCGTCTGTCGCGGGGTGAGTTCGATGCGGGACGGTATCGCCGGCTCGGGCGTGACGGCCGCGAGATCTGGATCCAGGCCTCGTACAACCCGATCCTCGATGCCGACGGCCGACCGAGAAAGGTCGTCAAGATCGCCGCCGACATAACGCGCCAGGTGCTTCTGGAGCGCGAAGCCGAGCACCGCCTTGCGGAAAGCCAGGCGCTGCAGCGATCGCTCGACCTGCGCCGACAGACGCTGCAGGACACGGTGGCCGAACTGGACACAATCGTGACCGCGATCGGCGGCATCGCCGCCCAGACCAACCTGCTCGCGCTGAACGCAACCATCGAGGCGGCGCGGGCGGGCGAGGCAGGCCGGGGCTTCACGGTGGTGGCGTCGGAGGTCAAGAAGCTGGCCAACGACACGCGCGCGGCGACGGAGCGTGCGACGGCCATGATCGGCGCGCGGCGCGCCAGCAATGACGGCTAGTAAGATGATGGCGAGTAGAACGAGATGATGAGGCCCGGTGATAGCAGGCGCTCCCACGAGGCGATCCGCGCCGCTGCCTACGCACTTCGTGACTGCGTCAGGGCTGGACCTCCGCTTACCGACCTCGGCCGGCTACGAATGAACCTGGCCAATACGGTACGGGAGAATCTGCCTACACAGCAGGGCTGGAACAAGGAGGCTCGAGGCTATTTCGCCGATCAGATGCCGACTTACGAGCGGATCATGGAAGAGGATCGCGAGCTTCGGCTACGCTACTCCGACCACATACGGCGTTGGAGCAGCAACGCGATAGCTTCGAACGTCCCAGCCTATGCTGCGGACGTCGCAACACTGGTAGAGCGCCTCGACCGCTACCTGCGGTCGCTTGAGCACGAGCTCTATAAGCCGATGCACCAGGCAGGAATCGAGGCGTGATCGGTGATCAATTGCCCCTGTAGGTGGAGTAGCCGAAGGGGCTGACCACGACCGGCACATGGTAGTGCGCGGCAGGGTCGGTGACGCCGAACACGGGATCGATCTCGGGGAAGAATGGCACCGCCTTCGCGTCCGGGTAGCCCGCTATGTCGAACTGCAGCTTGTAGGTGTCCCGGCGCGAACTTCGACGGCTACCTACCCGACGCCGATCTCTCGGTCGAGACCCGGCAAACCGGAGTCCTGCATGACGATCTGGCGTCTTGCATCACCGCGAGTAGCTATCGAAACCGGCGTTTATCACCTACAGTCCTGCAAGGCAGGGTCGCCGGTCCTGCGAAACCGATGGTGGGGGTGCCGTTGCGACCTGTGTCAGCTGCGATCTGTGTTCCGGTCCGCAACGAGGAGACTGCGTTACCGAAGTTGCTTGAGGCGATCGGGCGACTGGACCTGGGCGACGTCGAGGCTGCCGTGTTCTTCCTCCTTGATAATTGCTCGGATGCGAGCGAGCAGGTAATACTCGAGCATGCTTGTCGCATGGCCCTTCCGTTCACGGTGGCTCAGGGAGACCCGTCCCCTGATGCCAATGCCGGTCGTGCACGCCGGGCCGCCATCGCCCTCGGCCTGCATCATGCGACGAGCACGCCCCACGGTATTCTCCTGACGACCGACGCCGACAGCCAGCCCCGTGCCGATTGGGTCAGGGCGGCACTGCAGGGCCTGGCCTCGGCCGACCTTGTCGCCGGGCGAATCGTCCGGATCGCAGCGGAGCGGGATCCGGTGCAGGGGAGGGTCGAGCGCTACCTCGATCGGCTTCACGCCTATCGACGATCGGTCGACCCCGTTCCGTGGGACAGTCCGACCGGCTCCCACTGCTCGGGAGGCGCCAACATGGCCTTCCGACCCGGAGCCTATCAGGCGCTGGGTGGCTTCCAGCCGGTGCCATGCGGCGAGGACGCCGCCCTGCTCGACGATGCCGGGCGCGCCGGGTTTCGCGTGCGCCGCGATCCCGGCATGGTGGTTGCGACCTCCTCACGGCGGCTCGGCCGGGCGCCGGGCGGCATGGCGGCTGCGCTCAGTGCCATCGACCATCACGGGGCACCCTCAATGCCGCATCCGCGAGGGGCGGCATGGCAATACCGACAGCAGGCGGAGGCGCGCCGCATTTGGGCCGGGCTCCCCGATTCCTTTGTCGCAGCCCGCTTCGGCGACCGTATCGGATTGACCGGTGACCATGTGATCGGCGTCGCGCGCGACTGCCTCAACGCAGAGGCGTTCGCCATGCGTGTCGTGCCGGCGCTGCCCGATATACCCGACGTCACCCTCGCTGAGGCCGAGCATGCCCTGGCAACGCTCGAGCACCAGCTTTGCGAGCAGGCGGTATGACGACGGCCAAAGCTCTGCGCCATGCGATCGTCGCGGCAGGATGGGCGACCGACCCCGCCGGCGATCCGACGACGCCCGAGGCATATCTGGACCTGCTCCGCCCTCTTTACGCTGCGGGACGCCGGGATCTCCCCATCGGGCGCCTGCTGGAGGGGCATGTCGATGCGGTGCAAATCGTGTTTCGATACGGCACGTCGTCCGAGGTCGCTGCGTTGCGGGCGCGGATCGCTGCGGGAGCGATGCTGGGTGTGTGGAATGCGGGCCTGCCGGGTGAGTCGCTGGTGCTTACCGGCGGACGGCTGACCGGCGGCAAGGGCTATGCATCGGGGGCGGGGATACTGACTCACGCGCTGGTAACCGCGGATAGCGAACGCGGGCCGCAGCTGCTCCTGCTCGACCTGGATGCCGATCCGCCTGCCATTGATCGGGAGTGGTGGCAGACGATCGGCATGCAGCGCTCGGAGACACATCTGGTGCGCTGGTCCGGCTCTGTGATCCGTGAAGACGGCCGTATCGGCGAGCCCGGCAGCTATGCGCGGGAGCCGTTCTTCAGCGGAGGCGCGCTGCGCTTCGCCGCGGTTCATGCCGGGGGCATCGCCGGCCTGCTCGATGCAGTGCGTGACCACCTGACCACCCACGAGCGCGCTTCCGATCCGTTCCAGGCATCGCGCCTCGCCGACCTGTTCCTGCTTGCCCAGGGTGCAGCGGCGAGCATCCGCGACACGGCGGGCGCCTGGTTCAGCGGGACGGATGCGGAACGCCTCGCCCGGGTGTCCGCTGCGCGGCTATCGATCGCCGGCTCTGCCGAGCGCGCCCTGACGATCGCGCAGGAGGCGGTGGGGCTGCAGGGATTGTTCCTGTCGCATCCGCTGGCGGCAAAGATCGCCGATCTCATGGTGTACCTGCGCCAGCCTGCGCCCGACGCGCATCGCTTTCGCGTCGGCCAGGCTGTCGCCGAGCACATCCTCGACCCCATCCTGTGAGGATCCCGCTGCGAAACGTACGTGTCGCGCTGGTGATCGCCCCGCACCCGGATGACGAGGTCATCGGCGCGGCAGGCCTCATTGCGCGGCTTCGCCGCCATGGAGCTCGGGTCCGGGTTGCGGTCGTGACCGATGGTGCCGCGTCTCACCGGGGCAGCCGACAATGGCCGAGAGCGCGACTGGTCGCGGCGCGCCAGCGTGAGAGCCTTCATGCGCTACGTCGTCTCGGCATCGTTGCTGGCGACGTCTCGTTCCTCAATTTGCCCGATGGCCAGTTGCCCTCGATCCCGGGACGCTGTTATCGCGCGCTGCGCCGCCAGGTCGCACGATGCCGGGATCTCGATCTCATCGTCGGACCGGCCTGCGATGACGACCATCCCGATCACCGCGCCGTAGCAGCGGCCGTCGCCCGATGCCCGGGTGGCGCCGGTCGGCTGACCTACCGCGTGTGGCCGCCTCGCCCGGACAGGTCCGGACCGGCATGGCGCATCGCTGTGCCCGGAGGAGTTCCGGTTAAGCGGTCGCTGATCCGCGTCTACCGGACGCAGCTCGGCGCCGTTTCCGATGATCCAGCAGGCTTCACGATCGCGAGACACGAGCTTGCGGCCTTTGCTCGTCCGGTCGAGCGCTACCGGCCGGGTTCGAAGTGACGAGCCCGATCGATCTTGCCGGGTTCGCCGCCAAGTTCGCCGGCGACGACGATCCCTGGCGCACCTTCACCGCCTGTGACGAGGCGGTGAAGCGTGCCGCGATCCTGCACGCGATAGGTCACCGACCGGTCGGACGGGTGCTGGAGCTGGCCAGCGGCAACGGATCCAACAGTGCCGCGATCGCGAGGATGGCGTTGTGCCTCGATGCGACCGAGGGCACGAGGGAGGGGGTCGACCTGACGGCACGCGCCGTCGCGGCCTGGCCTCGTGCGTGCGCATCGCTGCTCGTGCTCCCCGGTCGACCGCCACGTCTCGTCTATGACGTGATCGTGATCGCCGAGGTCCTGTATTACCTCTCAGCGCGAGAGATGGCCCGGGTTGCGCGTGAGATGGCCGCTCGCCTGCGGGGAGACGGCACCATCGTGCTCGCGCACCACAGGATCGACTACTACGACTTCGCCCAGCACGCGGCAGGAATCCACGCCCGGTTCCTCGCAGAGACCGGGCGTCGTTGGACGGTTCGCACCGTGCGCCGCACCCGCCGCTGGGTCGTCACCGCGGCCCGCGCCGACGGTGTGCCCCGATCCCCTTGAACGCGAGCGAGGCAGCACGTCCCACGTCCGTGCGATATGAGGCTTGCCGTTAAGTGGAGCGGCAGGACGTCCACCTGCCGCTCCCGCCAGGGTCGTCAGGCCGCCGCGTCGAGATCGACCTTCATCTCCCGAGCCCAGAACCTGAGGTCACGACAGGTCGTGACGAACGCCTTGACGTCCTTGCTCTTGCTTAGGGCTACGAAGCCATCGTCAAGCTCCGGCACCCGAGAAGCGTCGAACAACGTGGCGGCTGCATCGGTGTAGCCGATGAACTTGCAGTGGCCGAACGCGTCCGCCACGAAGTCCTTGGAGGCCGCATCCTTGGCGAGCATCGCAACCCCCTCCTCGGACGGGAGCACCGCGACGGCATCGAACAGGACCGAAGGTCCGCCGTCGATCTTCTGCTTGGCCGCGACCTTGGTGCCGTCGTCGAGCGTGACCCCGCCGATCTTCGGCGCGACCAC
>NZ_JAKRET010000033.1 GCF_022664395.1 Sphingomonas lacusdianchii
CGCTTCGCCAGGTCGATGGCGAGGATGTGGACGTCGGTCATCTGCTCCTCCTTCGCTTGGCACCTCCCGGTGCCGGTCCGGCATCATACGACGCCGCTCGAAGGGGGCATCCACCCCATCAGTTCAGTCGGCCCATGAGAGCGCCACCTCCTGGGGGCTCCGCGTGAGTGCACACGCTGTCCGAGCAAGCTGCGCAGTTCTGCGCAGCAGAAGCAGATCGCGCCCATGGGCATCCTCCACTTCTGCGGGGCATTTGCGCTTGCGCGGATTGGGGCCACTCGATCTTCGCCCCTCCTTCAGCCGATCCGGATGCCCGCGCGTTGTATCAGCGGATCGTTCTGCAGCTCCCACAGGGCCACCGCGTGGTTTGCTTCGCGGAATCGACCACCGAAATGCAGCCCGAGCACCTGGTGCGTCTCGAGATCCACGACGCACGATCCACTGTTGCCCCCCAGCGTCGAACAATCGTGGGTGAATATCTTGTCACCGGCGGAGAAACCGAGGATCTCGCCGGGCTGGAGCCGCTTGACGTTGAAGATGTTGCCGAACAACCGCTGCATCGGCTCTGGATCGTTACGCCGCCCGTCCCATGCCGGATAGCCGACCACGTAGACCTGGCGCTTGGCGAGCCGCCGCGGTCGGCTGGCGGGCGACAGGATGGGCAGGCGCGGCGGCAGCGCCCCGCCGCCGCTTCGATCGAGTCGGAAAAGCGCCATGTCGAGCCGGCCATGGATGCCGATCAGGGCCTTGATCCGAACCTCGGCGGGCGTTCCTCCGCCGAGCTCCTCGGCAAAGTCGATTCTCGCCTTCATGCCCGGGGTGATTCCCCAGCGCCCGTCTGAGCGAGGGGAGGTGAATTCGGTCGCGACGTGGCGGTTCGTCATGATCACGTCGTCGCCGACAAGGAAGCCGGTGCCGACCCATTCGAGATCGGGATGGCCCTCCACCTCGATGCGGCCGACGCTCTTGAACAAGGCCTCGATCGAAGCGCGGTGCGGTTCTAGCGTCTGCCACTCAGCCGGAGGCGGAAAGAACCTGCCCTGCTGGATGAGGATCGCCGGCCTGCCGGTCAGCTGGATGATAGCCTCGGCACCCAGTTCCTCGGCCGGAGTGAGCTCGGCTTCCTCGCCTTCATTCAGCAGGCGCGCGATGCCGCGCTGACCGGCTTCGATCACCGCCCTGCGTTCTTCCTGGATCGCGAACTCGAGGCCGCCAAGTTCCGGCAGCTCGTTTCTATCGGTCGTATCGGAGGTTTGGAAAAAGGCTTCCTTGAGGATCGGCGAGGCGCGCCTCGGTGCCTCGGCGGCGAGCAGTTCCTCCGGCGACGCGTCGAGCACGCTCGTACCGGCGTTCTCGAGGTTGAGCAGCCGCAGCCGTTCACGCAGCTTGCAATGGGCCATGATCGTTCCTCCTTCTGGGGCCTGGCGTTCTGTTTCACTTGGCGGATGGGGGCGGTCCTCGAGCGCGCGCACCGACGCGAGCCGCGGCGAGGCCGGCACATCGCCCAGGTGGGCGTCGGCCAACTCGAACCACGGCAGTCCGTAGGCGCGGTAGAGCTCGCGAGTAATCGGGGTGGGCGGCGTCGGCGTGCCGGTCAGCTCCGCCCAATCGTCGGCGTGAACCAGGTGAGCGGTAAAGCTGGCCCTCGGCCGTTCCGACCATACGTCTGCGCCGTACGGGTCCGGATAGATCTTCTGCTCGAGCTCCCCACCGGCGGCGAGCCCCATCCTCAATGGCGTTTCGGCGGCAAAAGCTTCCGTTTCCACTTGGTGCTCGCCTGCCGGAGCGCTTTCGAAGACAAGCTCGGGGCGTGCGGGGAACACCAGGAACTGGACACCCGCCTCGTCCTCGCTGCCGCTAAGCTGGCCCTCGATGCTCTGTCCGCTCCCCAACCTCGTGGCCACGAACTGGCGGACCGTGCCGTCTCCGCTGTTGATGCCGTCCAGCCAAGCCTGCGGCGGACAGACCAGGTAGTCCTGCGCAGCGTTGCGCACTTGCGCGTCGAACGGAGCGCCGGACACGGCATTGATGCCGCCTGCCGCGACCTTGACGGCGAAGGCGCTGCGCTCGGCCGGAACGAACAGCACGAACAGGGCTTCGCGATCGTGCAGCGGGAGCAGGATGTCGTCGGCGCCGACTCGCTGGCGCCAGGCTTCCGGCAGCCGATCGCTAAGCTCGGCGGCGCGGCGGATCGGCAGCGCGCCGAGCCCGGCGGGAAGCGGATGGCGCTTGCCGTAATTGGGCAGCCGCAGGGTGCGCTCGAAACCGATCCACAGGCGTCCGTCGATCCGGATCCCATGCGGCTCGATCTCGAGCATCGCTACGCTGGCTGCGGGATTTCGAGGTGGTAGCCCGGATCGGCTGGCGGCTCGAGAAACTTGCTCACGCGGCCGTCTCGCCTAACGGCCGCAACGAAAGCGCTCTTCCGCGCCACCGAGCTGGGGGCGACGTCGAACACGTTGAGGACCTTGGGATCGGACGCGTGGCGCGAAACCCGGTTCGGTCCGATCCTGACGATCTCCTTCGCCATCAGAGCCTTGATCGTGTCCGGCGCCTGTCCGGCCTGTTTCGCCTTGCGATAGACCTCGATCACCTGGTCGCCCGCCGGCCCGTAGAGCGCCTTCTGATGCGCGACGCCGAACTTCTCGAGGTTGTTGAACATGACCCTTGCCTGATCGGCGGGGCCGCGTGAGGTGCTCGAGACGGTGACGCGCGCCACACCGGCGGAGCGCATGATCTCGGTCAGCACCTGCCGCGAGAACGCCGTCACGTGCTCGCTCTTCGCATTCGCGCCAAAGGCGATGACGGGGGTGTCCGGTCCCTCCAGGCCCTCCAACTCCAGATCGGCTTCCTCGGCGAGCTCGCTGGCCCGCTCGAAGGCGTCGAGCACGTCGAACGGTACGCCGAAACCCTCCTCGCCTCCGTCTGGGCCAAGGCCTTCGGCCAAGCTCTCTTCGCCCGGCACGAACCCGGCCGCGGGCGGGGGGAGAGGCAGGCCTTCGCCCTGTTGGCCATAGCCTACGGGCAGATCGTCGCGATCGAGGATACGGCGCAGGACGCTGTCCATCGTTGCGGGATCGTCGTCGAACCCGCCGTGGCTGACGCTCTCGCTGCGGTTCCGCACGGGCGAGCCCGGCGGCGACTTCGACCAGATCGCCTCGACACCCGGCATCCGTGGCGAATCGCCAAGTCCGAACAGCGCGCGCAGTCGCGCGTCGCCGCGGAGATCCTGTTCAAGGCCGAGGATTGGGGTGCCGGCTTTGTCCTCGAGAGCGTGGTAGATCAGGTAGAGGAGCGACTTGCGGTAGACGCCGAGGCAAGTGTCCGCCTGCTCGCGCAGCCGGTTCATCGTGAACAGCGACAACTGCTCGATCGACCCCCCTTCGCCGGCCAACGGGGCGAGCCGCTCAAGAAATCGATCGACCCGGATGGCGGGAGCGAGCAGGGCGAGGGTCTTGATCGGCGGCACGCCCGTGTCGAGCGCGTAAGGCAGGAAGCTGGCATGGAAGATCGAGCCGGCGCTGTGGCCGACGGCATGCAGCTCCACCAGCCCTTCGTGCCGGTCGCAGAATTCGGCCAGCTTACCCGCGACGTATGCCGCGCCTCCCTCGTCAGGGTCCACCGCGAGCCGCGCGCTCTGCTTCATGTCGCTCCAGATCGCGGAAGCCTGAACCGCGCGGGCCAGCTTCTCGATCGCCCGATCGGTCAGATTGGCGAAGCGGTCGCCGAACGGAACCTCCTCACCGCCGGACCGGCCCGTGAGCAGCCGCCCGAGCGCCGCGAGCAGCCCGGTCTCCCACACGAAGTAGAGCGGATAGACATCGTTCCGCCGCCACCAGCGGACATGCTTCGCCGCAATGGCGAGCCCGTCCTGTTCGTTGATCAGACCGCCGTGAGCCCAGATCACCAGCCGCAGGGGATTGGCCACCGTACGACCGCGCACCGCGGTCTCCAGATCCTCGCCGAAGACCGCATCAACGTCTTCCTTGCTGGTCGTGTAGCGGCCGGTTCGGCTGAATCGTCCGCGTGCCAGATTGATCACATGCGGACGCAAGGTCTCGAGCAGTTCGACGTCGAGGCCGCCAGCCCACGGGCCCTCCGCCGCGCCAAACCCGCTGGCAGAGCCAAACTCCTCATCGCTCGCCCGCTTACCTTCGGCAGGTTCTGCGAAAGGCGATTCCTCGACGGCCGCCCCGCCTCCGCCACCGCGCATCAGCGCCAGCACCAGTTCGCTGACTGCCTCCAAGTCTTCGCCTCCGGCCATGTCCGGCGGAAGATCTCCCGCGCCGAGGGCGGCACGATCGTCTGCGACTTCGCTCTCATCGCCGGCAATAAACTCCGGCGGCTCAGCGGCGCCGGACGCGGAAGGCGCATCGTCGTCGCCCAGAAGCAGGTCTGTGTCCGGTGGCCCCTCGCTCCCGTCGTCGCCCAGCAGAATGTCGCCTGCGCCCGCTTCTAGCGCTGAGTGGATGGGCAGGCTCTCAGTCCCTCCGATCTCTGAGAACAGACGGTCGGCGATCCGCTCGCCGGTGCGCAAGGCTTCGACCGCCCGCAATGTCTGCTCATACGAGATTGCGCTGCCGGGACAGGACTTGTCCGACATCTGGTTGTGGAAGCGAAGCGCTCCCAGCGGCAGCCCGAAGCGGTCCTGCACCAAAGCAACGACACGCAGCGCGGCTTCCTTCTGCGCGCCCCTGAACACATCGCGGCCCCGGTCGAAGTCGCCGATCATCTCGAACATGAACGGGCCGGCGCGGCTGGTGCCGTTATGCCCGCCGGCGCTCGCCGGAGCCAAGTTCCAGTTGCGACCGAGCCAGAGGCCGCCGCCGGGGTCGATCGTCAGATGCTGGGCGATGTCCCGCCAGCCGTTTTCTGTCGTGTGCACCCGCCACATGCCGACAATCGTGGCATGGCCGTTGAACTGGGCGTGATTGGGCCGCCAAGTATGATGCATGTGCACGGCATTGATGCGCCGTTCGAACGGGAACTCGCGCAATAGCGAGGCAAACTGATCTACCGTGATCTTGCGGAAAGGAGGCGGCATCGGAGTTCTCCCCAGCGGAGCATTTGGCAGCGCACCAGGCGAGTCGCTGGTACCAAGTAAGCTCGACACCATCAACTCACGTTTTTGGAGGCGATGCCGGATGGCGAATCGAGAGGTTCGAACGCCAGACTACCGGTCCAGATGAACCTGAGTCATGCGGTAGAATGGCTCCTTATTCACCCGAGAGGTTCCACAGCCGGCTGAAATCCACCGTGGCCACATCCACAGCGCTAACTTACGGTGTGGCAGCCGAGCGCAGCCCTGTCCTGACCAAGCGGCCGCAGATCGGGCAAGCACGACGTATTGCCGGGCCTCGGCACAGAGACACTTTGGCAAACTATTTCTCTCTTATGTGAAATTGCCTACTGGCAACCAATCCGTCGAGAGCTATCATCAGTTTCGGCCGGGAGATGTGCGAATGCTCGAGTCGGGTGATCGAGAGTACGTCAAGGCGCAGCTTCTCTCCCGCGTTGGGAGCGACATCTCGCCTCGGCAGACATTTATAAGCGAGTTGCCGATCGACATAGCCATACAGTTAGAAGAGGGCCTCGCGCCGCAAGTGCTCGTGGAGCGAGTGCTTGTCTTCTGCGAGGCGGACGGCTGGCGCCGAAGCCCACCTGCCCTTTCTTCGCTGTTGACAGCGCTGCTCGGAAATTCAGGTCGCATTCCCGAGCTGGTGGCAAAGCTCACGGTACCGCCCGGCGCGCAAGCCACTTTGGACCCGTTTACTACTTCGATTTTGGATATCGGACTGCCATTTCTCGACCGGTCTGAGACGCGCAAAGTGTTGAGGACATGGCTCGACCTCATGCCGAGGCAGCAGGTGATGGTGGTCGAGGGCCCCTCTCAAACAGGGAAGACTTACACCAACGACTTCGTCCGCCACATCGTGCGCCACGTCATGACCACGTCGAGCGACATCCGCACCGTCATCGTCGCGTTCGACAGGGATCAGGCCCGCTCAGTGGGCCCACTCGAACTGGCGAAGGACCTGGTCTGGTACATAAGCGGAGTTGTAGCTGGCGCTCCCGAATACGACACCAACACGACAGCCTTCGTGAAGCAGCTCGTCACCTGGGTTTTGGGAGAGGCAAACAAGGCCGGCCTGAAATGGTGGTTCGTGCTCGATGGATTCCGTTCTTCGCATCCGGGGGAAGAGCCGGGCTGGGAGCTGAGGGACGACACCCGTGAGTTCCTTGTAGCGTTTGTCCGAGGATTGACGAACGGGATCAACGCAGCTCGGCACCGTCTCCTGCTCCTGGATTTCGACCGTGCCATTCTCCCGCTTCCCCCAGGTGCAGTCGGCTTCGACAGAACTTGCCCGATCCCCCACGCCGCCGTGAGAACCGTGATTGATTCAATCATCGCGAAATCCGCGAGCAGCCTCGATCCGGACGCTGTGGAAGCCGATATCCTGGATGGCCTCTCCAGTCCCATCGCCGAGCTTCCGGAGCTCAATGCACGGCTCGTCGACTTGTTGGCTGAGGCAGCATGATGGGCGCTGAGCCCGATGCGGCCACGAGACAGTTACTAGAGGCGCTGAGGGTTCGGCGTGAGGCGCGGGCTCGGGCGCAACACGATCTGAGTGCCGCGACATCCGCAACGTCCCCGTTCGTGCTTGCTGCCTCCGTGCTCCACGTCTTCGACCCGGGCACGCTGAGACCCGCCGGAGCTGCGGACGGGGGCGATCCGGTTGACGAGCTCTATCATCGCTCGGCACCAGCCATCGGCTGGCCCGGCATGAGAACGCTGAAGCTGGACAGCCGGATCGAAGCACTTTGGTCGATGGGCTCGCGGGAAGCCCTGCTGAACGCGATCGAGGCAAATCCCAAGCGCGAGATGTCCTCGCTGCAGCAGGTCTTCGAACGAATGCTTCGAGCAGAAATTGGAGATCTTGCGCGGCTGCCGTTCGCCGATCTGGGTGACTTGCTTCAGCTGTACGAATGGCAGCTGCACCGGCTAGTGCCGATGCCCCCGCAGGACCAGGTGCGCGAGGCGCACCTTCGCCGAGCGCGCTTATCTCGCTTCGACCATCTCGTCGACCGGAGCTTCACAGGACGCGAGAGCGACCTCCAGGTCCTCCGAGACTATGTTGGAGTGGTTTCGCCTTCCGCGTGGTCGCGAGTGCGATCATTCTTCAGCTCAGAAACGAGGTCCCCGCTGTTCATCTCCGGCCCGGGCGGCGCCGGCAAGACGGCACTGCTCGGCCGCTTCTTGATCGAACATGTCGAGGCGCCGACGTCCGGCTGGTTCCCGTTCGCCTACGTCGCCTTCGACTCGGATGCCATCGACGTGCGCGAGCCGTTCACGCTGCTGGTCGAAGTGGGCGGGCAGCTCGCCGCGCAGATAGCTCACGCTGCCGACCCGCAGACGCGCCGCTCATTGGAAGTGGCGCTGGCCGACTATCGCGATGGCGTGGGGCGCTACCGGGATGCACGGGCGAGCCTGACGCACCGGGCGTCGGTGCATGAAAGCCAGCGTGGGCGCCTCGATAGCCTGGGTAAACAGGAGCGTAAGCTGTGCCTGCGGTTCGCGCGCCTTCTGCAAGTCATCTCCGCTGCAGCGGGCGAGCAGCAGAAGACTCGGGCAGTACCGGTGCTGATCGTATTCGATACGTTCGAAGAGGTGATCTACCGGGCGCGGCAGGATCTGATCGGTTTCTGGCGCACGCTTGCTCAAGTGTCGCGGGAGTTCCCGCCCCTGCGCGTGGTCATCGCGGGTCGTGCGGGGCCCGATGCCGCGACCGCCGCCGCCGAGCATGTCAGCGAACACCCCTTGAAGGACCTCACCTCGTCCGAAGCGGCGTCCCTGCTCGTCAAGCTTCGGGTGAGCCCCCCTGAACGCGCGCGGACTATCGCCCGGCAGGTAGGCGGGAATCCTTTGACTCTGCGGCTCGCAGCGCGCGTCGCGCAGGACGAGCACGAGGGCGCGGGGCTGGACGGCCTCGAAACAAAGCGCTTCGGCATCCTGGCAATATCTCCGGCTCTGATCCGAGGCCAACTCTACAGGCGGGTGCTGGAGCATATCCACGACGATGACGTGCGTGCCCTGGCGCACCCGGGCATGGTCCTGCGCCGGGTGACCCCTGGCATCATCAAAGCAGTACTCGCACCGATTTGCCGGATTCAGAACGCGGCCAAGAATGCCAAGGACTTGTTCGAGGCGCTGCGTAGGGAACATGCGCTCGTCCGCCTCGAAGGCGATGGCTCGCTGCGATACCGGGAGGAGGTACGGCGGCCCGTACTCGATCTGCTCCAACAGGACATGTCGGAGCAGGTGCGCCAAATCCACCAATTGGCTGTCTCGTATTACTTCGATCTCGGGTCACCGGCGGATGCGCCCGGTGCGCTCGAACGAGCCGAGGAGATCTATCACCGGTTGATGCTTGGGCAAGGAGGCTGGGACCTGGACGAGCGGTGGCTGCCCGGAGTCGAGAGCTATCTGGCGACCGCCATCGAGGAGGTACCGCTCGCGCAGCGGGTATGGCTGGCGCAGCGGATGAGTATCGAATTGCCGGCCGAGCTCTACGCGCTGGCCGACCAGGAGGAGTGGGAAAAGCTGGTCGGACCCAGGGTCCTCGCGATGCTGCGCTACGGCGAGTTCGCACAAGCGGCCGAATGGCTTTCTCAACGTCAGGACCGAACGCCTGCAAGCCCGCTGTTCGCGCTTGAGGCGCGCGTGTTGATGGGGCTGGGCAAGTATGCCGAAGCCGATGCGCTCCTGGAGAAAGCCCTTGCCGGGTATCCCGTGACCGGTGACCGAGGGCGTTCTGCCGAGCTCCTGTGGCTCTACGCGCAGAGCAAGAGCCAGACACAGCTCGATGCGGACGTGGTCAGCGCGTTAAATCGCCTGGTCGAGCTTGCTGCGACTCTCCACAGTCCGCTGCCGCTGGTGCAGGCGCTGACCGAGCTCGTGGACCGGATAGGGAAATCCGATCCGGCGAGAGAGACGGACCTGCGGGAGCAACTATCGCGTGCGCTCCAATCCCTCTCGCGCGAGCAAGTCGATCTCGAGCGGTCTCTCGTCAGGCTGGCGCTGGTGCGGCTAGGCAGCAGTTTCCCGAGAACGGCCGAGCGGCTTCTCAGGGATGTGTACGGCGAATTCGCCCATATGGCGCGGGTCGGTCAGATCGCCGTCGAGGAGGCTTGCGCTGCCGCCGCCGAGGCATTCGCCCGCTCCACCGCCACGGAGTTCCAAAAACTCGCTTCGCTGAGCTCCGGTTCTGCGGTGACCATGGTCGACGAGGTGGAGGGGCTGCTTCAGCGCCTTGCCGGTTCCGGGGACTTGCCGGCGTTGCGCCTCGATGGCCCGGCCCTTGACGGCATTCTGACGCTGCTGAGGGCCGAGAACGCGACTCTGTCGGGGGCGACGCTAGCGGGTCTCGCAGAGTCGCGGGAAACGTGGGAATCGGACATCAGCGCCGAGGTCGCGGCGTGACATGATCGACTATCTCGATCCCGACGAGCGCCGCGAGATCGCCACTGCCATGCTCGCTACGGCCGGGTACGGTCCGGCGGAGCGTACGGCGATCATCGCAGACCTGCCTTTGTGGGTGCGAGGACAGTTGCCGGGCGGTCAGGCCGCGCCGCGCGTTGCCGCGATGCTCGACTTGGCGTGGTTAGGCACAATCGAGCGGCTGAGCGATGGTTCAGTCCCGCTCAAGACGTTTCTTGAAGCGGTGCTGTACTTTGCCGGCAGTAATGTCGCCGCCGATCCGATCAGGCGGAAGCTTGCCGAAGTCGATGCGCAGGCGACTGGCGCCCCGCCGGTCCCGCCTAGTCCTCCGGAGGAAATCCAGGAAAAATATGTCACGCGCACGGCGATGGTGCCCCGCCGGTTCCTCGATGGCGCGCTCGAAGCGGCGAAGGCGGTCGCCAAGCTCAGCGTCAGACGGGTGGAGAACGGCCAGGTAGTCCAGCGCGACGGGGAGCCGGTCGTTTATGTCGGAACCGGTTGGCTGATCGGCAGCGGCCTCATGATCACCAACCATCATGTCATCAACGCCCGCAACCAGGGCGAGGCGCTGGCCAGTGGAGCCGATTTCGAGGCGCAGCTTGCTGGCACCACGGCGCGGTTCGATTACGACGAAGAGAACTTGGCCGGAACTGAGATTGCGGCCGGAGAGCTGGTCGCCGCCGACAGGGCGCTCGACTACGCGCTGTTTCGCGTGGTTTCGAATCGAACACCCCTCGAAATTGCCCGAGAGCCGATCCTGAACGTCGTTCCCGAAGAGGCGGCCGCCGTCAACATCATCCAGCATCCGGACGGTCACGCCAAAAAGTGGGGCGTAAGGAACAACCTCGTCTTCGCCGCTACGGCCGTGGAGCTTCGATACTTCACCGACACGCTGAACGGCTCTTCGGGCTCGCCGGTGCTCAACGACGAATGGAAAGCAGTCGCGCTTCACCGGGGCTCGAAGTTCGTCACCGGTGTGCAGTTTCAGGGGCGAAGCGTCGCGTATGTGAACGTCGGGACGCAGATCAGCGCCATTCTCGATCATCTCGCGGCCAATCACGCGGGGAAGGTGCCTGAACTAAGTCAGTAGCGCGCAGCATCGCCGCGGACCGCCGCGGCTTTGGGAGGAACGATGAGCAGCACCGAAACACAGCTCGAGCGGCTTCGCCAGTGGAATGCAGCCACGGCAACGGTCGAGACCGAGCTGGGCGGACAGGAGGCGGAATTCGCTCAGGAGGCTTTCGCCCCGCCCGCCACCGAGGAAGAAGCGCTCGCCCAGGAAAGCATCATCATGCGGCGGCGGCGGCCGGTCCTCGCGATCAAGAACGACAGCGCGGAGCTGCAGTTCGCCGACGAGGTAGACAGCGCCTTATGGGGCCCACGGCTGTTGCAAGCGATGCCGCACATCGAACGCGCGGCGCGGGCCGTGGGCCGGATCGACCTGGTCGGTGGCCCCCTCGAGTGGGTGGGCACAGGCTGGCTCGTCGCAGACGATGTCCTCGTGACGAACCGGCACGTGGCCAGGGAGTTCGCCCGCCGCGACGGCGCGGGCTTCACCTTCAGTCCGGGCGGGTCGGGGCCGATCGGCGCGTTCGCGGATTTCCTGCAAGAGAGCGGCAATCCAGCGACGCGCCGATTCGAGCTGCTTCGTCCCTTGTACATCCAAGAAGCCCCCGGCCCGGACGTCGCCTTCTTTGAAATCGCACCGAAGTCGGATGACGTTGCGCTCGCGGCGCCTTTGATGCTGGCCGGACGGCCGGAGGCGACCGAAAACGCCGCCGTCATCGGGTACCCTGCCTACGACAGCCGCATACCCGAGCCCGAGCTGATGGAGCGGATCTACGGGCGCGTTTACAACAAGAAGCGTCTCGCGCCCGGGGCAGTGACGGACGTCGATCCCAAACGGCTGCTCCATAATTGCACCACGCTTGGAGGGAATTCAGGCTCTGTCGTGCTCGATCTCGACACGGGCGAGGCGCTCGGGCTCCACTACAGCGGCAGTTTCCTCACGACGAACTATGCGGTTCGCGCCGACATTGTCGGGCAGCTGCTCGACGAGGTCAGGAGCGGGCGCACACGGGCGCACAGGCGCGAACCGGCAAGCGATCGGCCCTCCGTCCGGGCGACGGACGGCGAGCAGTCCGCAACAGCGGGCTCCCGTCCTAGCCAAGTCGTCGGCGAAGTCACCATCCCACTGACGATCACCGTATCGGTTGGAGAGGCGATGCCCTCGTCGCGTTCCTACCGTCCACAGCCGTCTTGGCAGCAAGGGCAGGACGACGCAGAGGACGAGGTCGAGGGGCTGGAAGGCCGCGTCGAGGACTATCGCGACCGCGGCGGCTATGTGGCCGATTTCCTCGGTCCAGAAGTGCCGCTGCCCAAGGTCCGAGCCAATGGTTCCGACGTCCTGACCTTCGAGCTTGACGGCAAGACAGAACACGAGCTGCGGTATGAGCACTTCTCCGTCGTCATGAGCCGATCGCGCCGGATGTGCTTTTTCAGCGCCGTAAACATCAGCGGGCGGCAATCCCGGAAGAGCAAGCGCGGGCCGTGGCGCTGGGATCCGCGCCTGCCGCGGACGCAGCAGATCATGAAGGAATGCTACGGCAATCCGCCTCGTTTCAGCCGAGGGCACATGACTCGCCGGGAGGATCCGAGCTGGGGCGACGAAACCACCGCGGACAGGGGCAATCAGGATTCGATGCACGTGACGAACGTCGCCCCGCAGATGCAAGCCTTCAACTCGCCGATCTGGCTGGCGCTCGAGGATTATGCGCTCGACAACGCTCGTTCCGACAAGATGGACATTTCTGTCTTTACAGGCCCCTATTTCCGTCGCGACGACCCCGTCATGTATGGAGTGCAAGTCCCCGTCGCGTTCTGGAAGATAATTGCATTCATTCATGAGGAGACGCGACAGCTATGCGCGACCGGCTACGAGCTCGACCAAAGGCAATCCATGGTGCCGGAGGAGGAGTTCGTGTTCGGCCAATTCGTGTCGCCACAGCTTGGGATCGCCACCCAGGTGCCGATTGCCGCCATCACCCGGCGCAGCGGCCTCTCATTCGAGCCTCTCGCGACCCATGATCCGCTGAGCCCCGAGCAGGAGCTAACCGAAGGGGCCGCCGTAGGACGCAGGCTCATGGCAACGAACCAGATCCGGTTCATTGCCTGAAGCATCTTGGTGGTCGCAACCGCGGGTGCTGCCTCGCCGCGGGCTCAAGCAAGGGTGATCGAAAGTTCCGAAGGTTCGCCTGGCTTTACGTGGATCGCCTTCTCGGCCTCACGTGGCGCCCCGCCGCTTTGCGCGACGACGCGAAAGACCCGCTGGCCGGGCGTGATCTGTCCGAGCGCGAGCGACTTGAGCTTGGTCTTCGTTCTTTCCGAACCATCGACGTAGATGGTGGCCTCGCCGTCAAAGGCGCCGACAATCGTCAGGTTCACGTGCACCGGCTTCTCCGCGTCACGCGCCTCTCGCTGCCGCTGCGTGAGCTGCTGCATCTCCGCCCGCTGATCCTTCAATTGCTTCTCGACGCTGGTCAGCCGCGTCTGAGAAAGATTGCCGAGTTCGGTGAGGGAGGCCTTGAACTCGTCGCGCCAGGTCTCGGCTTCACCCGCCGCTAGTGCGTCGAGTTTGCTGCAATACTCCTGGGCAAGATCGATGAGAGCAGCTCGAGTTCGTGCCGGTGCTGAAGCATCTTGGGGGTCGACGGCCTGGAGCAGGCGAAGCTGCTCGAACTGGAACTGCGTCCATAAATTGCGGATCGAGATGATCACCCCGATGTGGCGAAAGTAGCCGCTGGCCGAGCCACTGCTTCGTTCGATGAAACTGATCGCCGCCATGATCGCGTAGATCACCAGCACGACGATGAGCAGGAAAGCGTCAAAATTCCGAATGGGCGGATCCTGCTCCCAAATGGGTGGGGCAATTCGTATCACTGTCGCCACCGCGGTGAGGAGCAGCGCCAGCGCGCCAAGCCAGATCAGCCACCTGCGGCTGTCGTTGACCCAATTGCCGGCAGCGCGACGTCCATTGTAGTAGCCGGCGCGCTGGTCCGTCAGCTCTTCGATCTTGGTGGTCAGCTTCTGGACGAAAACATCGAAGTCCGGCTCGGCCGCCAGAGCCGCTGCGTCAAGTTCGATCGGGTCGAATGTGTTCCCAGCGTCGGGAAAGCTTTTCATGGCACCCCCGTTCCTCATTACCCAATTAGTCTACCGATGAGAGGCAGATTCCCCTCCGTCATCGTCGCTATCCGCCGGCCATATTAGTCGGATCGCCGTGATGGTCTGCGCAGCAAAGCTCGGCAACCCACCTCCGGAGCAGTTGCGCCGCTCCGATGCCATAGGAAGCTGGGGCCTTTCTGATTTGCATAGAGTGGACAGTATTGAGGCTTCCAAATATCTGCAATCGTATTGTGTGGAAAAATGTGTTGCTCCTGTTCTTGATGCTCGCGAGCAGCTTCCGAATGCGATGCGTCTGTCGTGCATCAATCCTGCGCTTGATTGGTAGTCGGAGCATCGATGGAGCTGGGCGTCAGCAAGAGGCGTCTTCCAACACAATCGCTCGAAGCCGGACGTTCCGCTTTGGTAATGGTCAAGTTCCAGAGTGGACGGTCAG
The DNA here is from genome assembly GCF_022664395.1 of Sphingomonas lacusdianchii. GTDB lineage: Bacteria > Pseudomonadota > Alphaproteobacteria > Sphingomonadales > Sphingomonadaceae > Sphingomonas > Sphingomonas lacusdianchii. Next base: position 14,118 of record NZ_JAKRET010000033.1, read on the forward strand.
CTAGCGGCCCAATCTCCGTCGTTCTGCGGTGCCGATCGGGCAAGCTTCGGACGTCGGCTTATGGCCAGACCTGCCGTTCAGCACTTCGCCATGGAACGGCCGAAAAGTCCCCAATCCCTGCCATTCACGGTGTCCGTCAGGGCTCGTCGAAGCGGTCGGTCCGCTCACATGAACGAGTGGCAGGTTTCGGGCATCGGGAGGGCGCGCGTGAATGACCGGGATTGGGTCCAATCCTACGTTAGGGCGCTAGGTGTTTGATCCCACGGTTTGATGGTGCGATCCTTTCGTTCGAATGGAAGGAAGCCGTATGGGACAAGTTCGTCACGGGAGCGCCACGACCACGCACGCCGTCCGAGCAGCAATACAGCGATCGCAAGCTTCGCTCGCGACGCTGAGCCGTGAGCTGGGGGTCAATCCGAAGACAGTCGCGAAGTGGCGCAAGAGGGCAACGGTCGAGGATATGAAGACCGGGCCGAAGGCCCCTCATTCAACGACCTTGTCCGAGGCTGAAGAGGCGATGGTTGTGGCGTTCCGACGGCACACACTGCTGCCGCTCGACGACTGCCTCTACGCCTTGCAGCCATCGATCCCGCACCTGACCCGGTCAGCGCTGCATCGTTGCCTCCAGCGGCACGGGATCTCCCGTCTGCCCGATGTCGAAGGCGACAAGCCAAAGCGGCAGCGCTTCAAGCGCTACCCGATCGGTTTCTTCCACATCGATATTGCCGAGGTGCAGACTGCCGAAGGCAAGCTCTACCTGTTCGTCGGCATCGACCGCACCAGCAAGTTTGCGGTCACCCAGTTGGTCGACAAAGCCGACAGGCGGACAGCGTGGGAGTTCCTCGAACACCTGCTGAAAGCCGTGCCTTACCGCATCCACACCATCCTGACCGACAACGTCCTATGTCGGGAAGCAGCGGTGGGTTTTGGCCAGCAGATATCCAAGCGCCGACAACCATCGGCGCGGTATGCAATTTGAGCCAGATGGCTCCCACCGTCAACGGGATCGCTCCCTGCCATAGCAAACACAGGATCCAGCGGCGCCGGGGCGGCCGTGGTCCTCACCATCCTTAAAACGAGATACGCACCCAGGTGGAAGGCCCGAACATTATCTACAGGGTCGCTCGACGAGCGCCCTCACGGCACTTGCAGAGAGGGGTCCTTCCACCTGGCATCCGACCGTTCGAGAAACGGCCGGTACTCTGTCCCCGTCTTGACGACGGCGTGAGCCACGCGCGCCATCTTGGCGGTCAGCGCCGTCATCGCCTTACGGCGACGGTCGGCATCGTCCGCGTGCCCGGCGACATATCGTCCGAGCTTGTCGCGGAAGCTGTTGTCGCGCTGACGCGCGGCGACCTGAGCAGCCATCCAGAAGGTCCGGCGTAGGCGCGCGTTACCGTACTTGGACAGCTTGGTGCGGCCACGGAACGTGCCCGACTGGCAGGTCGCGAGATCGAGACCGCAGAACTTCAGGAACTGGCGATGATGGTTAAAGCGACGCAGATCGCCGGCCTCGGCCAGGATGGTCAGCGCGTTGATCGGACCGATGCCCGGAATGTTGCGCAGCAGCTGGTAGTCGACGTCATCGATGAGCCGCGCATGGGCCAGCCGCTCGATCTCGTCGCGCTGGCGGATGAGGCTGCGGCCCTGCGCGATGACCATGCGGAACATGGTGATGGCGGCTGAGTCCTCCGGCACCGGCAGCGCCGTCGAGGCGGACGCCGTCTCGTAGATGTCGTTGATGAGGCGTGCCTTGGAAACCTTGCGGCCGATGAGCGGCCATGCCGCAGCCGAGAATGCCTCGCGGTCCAGCGCCGTGATGGTGGCCGGTGTCGGAAACCGCTCGATGAGCGCGAGGAACCAGTCGGACCGGCTGTTGCCTGCGAAGCGGGCGATCTCAGGGAAGTACAGCGGCAGGTAGTGGGTCAGTATCCGGTGCCAGGTCTGTGTCTTCATCCTGGAGATCGTCTCGTGGGTTTTCGACAGCTCCTGCAGGTCGTTGATCCCGGCCACCAGCGGGTCGACGTAACGCTGCGTCGCGCCGATCCGCAGCATATGCAGGATGACCTGCGCGTCCTTGGGGTCGTTCTTGTCCCAGCCGTTGTGCAGCGCCTCACGCGTTCGGGCGAGCGCGACCGACGAGATGAGGCGCAGCTCGAACCCCGCCGTCAGCAGCCGGTGTGCCAGCGTGCGATGGTAATTACCCGTCGCCTCGAACCCGACGATGATGGGGCGCCCGATGGCAGCGAGTTGCTCGGCAAAGCCGTCATAGTCCTGCCTGGTCGCCATGACGGTCATCCGCCGGCGCCGGCCGCCTTCCGGTCGCTCTATGAGGACCTCCTGCCGGTTCTTGGACATGTCGATGGCTACCAGCACGGCGCCGGCAGGCGTAGAGGTGAGCTTGGTCATGGTCGGTCGGCCTCCAAAGTGTTGTCTCGACAACCTCACTTTAGATACCTGCTGGCCGACCATGGCTTGCCCTGATGAAGCCTGCGGCCGCTTCGCGGCCTTGTCTTCATCAGGGCCACAGTGGCTCCCGTTCCAGCGCTTCCCGATGTGCTATGGCAGCGAGTTCATCGCCACCGCCGTCCAGACCTGGCTCGGACAGATCGGCGTGAAGACGCTCTACATCGCCCCGGGCTCGCCATGGGAGAACGGCTATAACGAGAGCTTCAACGGGTCGCTTCGCGACGAGCTGCTCAATGGCGAGATCTTCTACAGCCTCGCGGAGGCCAGGGTGCTGATCGAGGCATGGCGCCGTCACTACAACACCGTCCGGCCGCACAGTAGCCTGGGCTACCGCCCGCCGGCCCCGGAAGCGGTGACACCGCCATTACCGGCCTCCGGTTCCGCTTCGCTCCACCTACGCACGGCAATGGCGGCGGAGACGACAATGCACTAACTAACAAGCCGGACCACCCGGTGGGGGCTGCTCACCCCGACGAGACGGGTGCATCAGCGCGTGAGGGCGATGAAGGGTGAAGGCGGTGCCGTCGTTACCGCCGGGAGCATCGCACAGTGAGCGCCGAGGTGAACAGGATCGAGATCGACGCCGTCGATTTCCAGATCTCCTGCCGCCGTTTCACCATTCGCGCGTCCGTGACCAATGACCGACAGCTGCCGGTCGTCGACGAGTTCGTCCTCCGGCTCCTCGCCGTGCTTGAGCGGATGCACGTCACGAGGTTGCGAGCGTGGTTCGGCTTCAGCGAGTCCGAGATCGAAGCGGTCCTGCTCGACATGGGACGCAACAAGTACGTCGAGTTCGACGGCGACGAGGTGATGCTGGCGCCAGCCGGACGGGAACTGTTCCGTTCCGCCGACGACGGGGGCGCGCCCCACATCGTTGAGGTCACCCCCTTGGTCGAGACGGTATGGTTCGACCTCGTCAGCCGGAACATGGTGCCGAGGTCGAGAACACCGAACACGGACTACCTCGTCCGCCTGGCCGAGCAGCCGAACGCGCGCGAGTTCCCGGAGGCGTTCGCACGGCAGGCTTTCGAGGAGAACTTCCGGGACTATGCCAAGCGTATCAGACGCTTCCCGGAGCCGGACAAGGTGAACCTCTATTCGATCTCCGACGTCGAAGGAGGAAGCTACGGCTACCAGCTTCTCCCGGCCGGACTTGTGCTCGACACCGACCGGATGACGGTCAGGACGACCTTCTCGGAACTCGGCGAAGACGCTGCCGCCTTCCAGAAGCTCACGGTGGCGGCCAACGACGCCTGGCAGACGGCGTATTCGCCCGAAGCGACGCCGGTGACCGCCGCGGAGTTCGAGCGGATGACGGGACGGGGGGATCTCGCCTCCCTCATCCACGCACCGACCGAGGCCGAGGGATGGATCAAGGCCATCACCATGCTGGGCCGCGAGGAGGCGAGTTTTACCGCCACCATTGGTGCGAGCTACATGGCATCCAACCTGGCCCGACTCGTTGACCGCATCGCGACGTCCGACGCTGCGTCGGAGGAGCTTGAGGTGACATGGCTCCGACCCAGCGGCTCGACGTGGGGGCGGACGCTGCGGGTGGCCGAGGCGCTCAACCAGATCCGGGCCGCCGCGCGGAACTCTGGACGGTCGGAGCTCAGGACCGTGCAGGCGATGCCCAGGTCGACGCACCGGACCGTGAGGCCGCAGCATCGCCGGCTGTTCGAGCGCGGCTACCTCCTCCCCCAGGGGCATCTGCCCGCGAACCTCGAGGTGCTGCTCGTGCCCGGCATCGGCGCGCTGGTGAACGTCCATCTTCGTCTGGGACACCACTCCGTACCGGTAGGGGGCCTCGTGACCGACCCCAGGCGTCTGGTCCGGATCAGGGAACGCCTCGACCCTTCAGCCACGGTGGGATGGGACGAAGCCTGGCGGCCGAGCGGCCAAGGCGTGGTCAGCGGTGCATCCGCACCGCGACGAACTTGAGCCGGTCTGGGCACCGTTGGCGAAGTCGGGCTGTTTTCCACCGCAGTCGGCGGACTCCCATGAGCTGCGCTGGGGAGGCTGCGCCGACTTGCCGCCGGGCCCCCGTCGAGCCATCGCTGTTCGTTCTCGCCTCGTTGTGCCATGACGTCGTGGTGTCGCGTCGCTAGGTCAGCAAATCGCCCGAGCCGCAGTCGGTCGGCGCTCGTCGCGCCTCGGCTCGTGTTCCACCGACACTGACCCGAGCCAGTTCGACACGACGATCGCCAACCGGGCGTTTGAGGCGCGCGACGCGATGGACGGCGGTAAGCGCGGCGTGGGGGCCGCAGATTATGCGGCTTGCGCGGTCGGCTGATCTGCCGGGGGCATCCAGTTCCACGGCATCAATTCGTCCCAGCGACTGGCGGGCCAGTCGTCGGCGACCTTGGCGATGACGTCGGTGATGTAGGCCTGCGGGTCGATGCCGTTGGCCTTGCATGTCTGGATGACGGTGTAGATCGCGGCGGCACGCTCGCCGCCTGCGCGTGAGCCGGCGAACAGCCAGTTGCGGCGTCCGACGGCGATGCCGCGCAGCGCGCGCTCTGCGATGTTGTTGTCGATCTCCAGACGCCCGTCACTCAGGAAGCGGGACAATGCGGGCCAGCGCTTCGTGCCGTAGGCGATGGCTTTGGCCATCTCCGACTTGGGCGACAGGTGGCGCAGCGCGGCGTCGAGCACGCCGCGCAAGGCATCGACCAGCGGTCGACTTTTCTCCTGACGGGTTCGGCATCGCACATCAGGTGGCCGACCCCGCACCTCGGCCTCGACCGCATAAAGCGCGCCGATGCGCTCGAGGATGTCGGTGGTCAGCGGCGTCGGGACAGGGCGCGCCCGCTATGATCCCGCCGGCACGCTCAAGCTGTACCTGTACGGCTACCTCAAGCGGATACGCTCGAGCCGGCGCCTGGGCGGCGGAGGCTGGCCGCAATCTCGAGCCGGTCCGGTTGCTGCGCTGGGTGCGGCCGGACTATCGGATCATCGCCGACTTCCGTCACGACGACCGGACCGCGTTCAAGGCCGCGTTCCACGGGTTCGTGTTGCATTCCGCAAGCTCGAACTGTTCGAGCGGAAGCTGCTGGTGGATCTTACGCGTCAATCCCGCGCGATCGGATCACCGGTGGTTCGGCGTCGCGCACGCGCTGGCCAGAGGGCCGGCGGTCGTGATCATGCGGCGACGATCGCCAATGTATGTTTGGGTCGGTTGCGGGTCCCCGCAACCAACCTTGCCAAAAGCCCCGCAGCCCCGCACTGCGGGGCTTTCGCACGTCTGCACGCGTCCGCATGCGACGTTGCCCGCCAGCCCCCACATCCCCACCGCGCCCGACCAGTCCGGCCCGCCATGCCGAAACCAGCGGCCTCCGCGCTCCGCGCACCCGCCCGGAACAGATCCGCAGCACAAGCGCTGGGCACAACATATCGTCCGCAGCCTACCCCACATAGCGAACCTGTCCCAGCGCGTCTCCAGCATCAAGATCGACGCCCATAGCAGCGTCCCGGCAGCCGCACAGCGGCCGCACCAAGCCTCAACGCAATCGCCGATGCCCTCAGCGGGTAGGTTCGCCCGGCCGAACGACGACATTTCCACCCTTCATCACGAACGCGACATGCTCAAGGGTCCGCCCGTCGGTCTGAGCAGCCCCCACCGGGTGGTCCGGGGTGATTGTTAGTGCATTGTTGTGTCCGCCGCCATTGCCGGGCGGAGGTGGAGCGAAGCGGAGCCGGAGACCGGCAATGGCGGTGTCGACGCTTGCGGGG
>NZ_JAKRET010000034.1 GCF_022664395.1 Sphingomonas lacusdianchii
TTCACAACTGTCCTCCACTCTTCCGCTCACTCGAGCGCCAAAAGTGTCGCGGGGTGGAGCAGCCCGGTAGCTCGTCAGGCTCATAACCTGAAGGTCACAGGTTCAAATCCTGTCCCCGCAACCAACCTTGCCAAAAGCCCCGCAGCCCCGCACTGCGGGGCTTTCGCACGTCTGCACGCGTCCGCATGCGACGTTGCCCGCCAGCCCCCACATCCTGACGTGACCCCCCGGCCGCGCTCCGGACGGAAAGGCACGCTGCCTACAACCACAGGTCCGCCGCGATCAGGTCGCCGCCGAACCGTACGGTTATCATCATGTCGGCGACGCCGTCACCGTCAATATCGAGTTGCAGGACGTCGCTGGTGTCGAAACGCAGGATGCTCGCTTCGCCCGGGGTGCCGGTGAAGTCGCCGGTGACCAGCGTAAACGCCTGATCGCCTGCCAGATCCGGCCGCGCATCGATGGCTGAAATGTCGATACTGTCGCCGTCGGTACGGCTGAAGTCGGTGATGGTGTCGCGACCGGCAAGCGCGGGGGTGCTGTCGGAGAGGGCGGTGTAGATGAAGCGGTCGGCACCAGTGCCACCGGTCAGTAAATCTTTTCCCCCTCCACCGAACAGCCGATCGCCGCCCGCACCGCCATCGATCGTGTCGTTGCCGGCCAGACCATAGAGCATGTCGCCGCCCGACGTGCCGACCAGCGTATCGTTGCCCGACGTGCCGGTGACGACATTGTATTCGTCATTCTGGATCAGGCCGGTCGCGCTGGCCTGCGTGATGGTGGCGCCGGTCGGCGACGACAGGGTGACGGTGAAGCCTTCGTCGCCCTCGATCACGGTATCGCCCGCGACGTTGACGGTGATGGTGGCGCTGGTCTGGCCCGCCGCGAAGCTGACGGTGCCGCCGGGCAAGGTGCCGCCGACGAAATCGGTGGCCGCCGCGGCGGTGCTGCCGCTGCCGGTTACCTTCCATACCGCGCTGCTGGTCGCCGAAGTGTCGCCCGAACGAGTGACGGTAAAGGTGAACGGCGTCGTGCCGCTATCCCCCTCGGCGCGCGTCGCAGCGGTCGCGGCAATCGCCAGCGTGGCGGCGGGTGCGGTGTCGTCGTTCAGGATGGTGGCGATGACCGAGGCATTGGTGACGACCAGACCGGTCGACGGGCTGGACAAAGTGACCGCGAATTTCTCGTTCGATTCGACCGCGCTATCGCTCAGCACCTGCACGGTGATCGTCTTGATCGTTTCGTTGGCGGCAAAGCTGACCGTGCCCGAGGGCAGCACCCCGCCGACGAAATCGGCGGCGGCCGCCTTGTAGGTGCCGGAGCCGGCGACCGCCCATTTGACCGACTGTGCCGCGCTGACATCGCCGTCGCGAGTGACGACGAACGAGAAGCTGCGCGCCCCCGAATTGCCCTCGGAAAGCTCGGGCGTGGCGACCGCGATCTGTACGGTCGCGCTGCTGGCATCGGTGATGGTGCCGACGGCGCTGGTGCGGGCGAGCGAGAGGCCGACGGGATTCTGAAAGTTCAGATTGAAGGTCTCGGCGGATTCAACGCTGCTGTCGCGCAGGATAGGAACCTGCACCAGCTTCACCGTTTCGCCCGGAGCGAAATAGATTTTGGTCGTGCCGTAGCTATCATAGTCATAGCCGCCGCTGGCAGTGCCCGAGGATGTGTAGAATTCGACCGAGGTTTCGTTGACCGACCGGGCGCTAAGTGTCAGGCGGAAGGTCATCAGCCCGTCGACCGCGCCTTCCGAGGCGGTCACGTCGGCGACGCTCAGCACCGGCGTGCTGACCGCCGTGCCGTCGTTGCGAGCGATGGTGGCGACGCCGGTCTGCTTCGCGATCGCCGCACCGCTGACGCCGCTGATCCCGAACAGTTCGAGGCTGAAGGTTTCGGCGGACTCGCTGGTCGTGTCGTCGGTGACGGCGACGCGGATCGTCTTTGTCGTCTCACCCGGATTGAACACGACCGATCCGGTTTGCGCGGTGTAATCCTTGCCCGACGAAGCCGACCCGCCGAGCGTGCGATAATCGACGGTGACCGCCGTCGTCGCGCTGCGATCGAGGACGATGACGAAATCGGCGAAGTTGTCGCTTTCGTCCACGATCAGGTCGGCGACCGTCGCGATCGGCGCGCGATCGGCGCGATCATTGTCGACGATCGAGATATAGGTGAACGGGTCGCTGATCTTCAGCCCGACCGCGTTGCGCAGCACCACGGCGAACTGCTCCATCCCCTCCACGTTCGTGTCGTTGAGAATGGGCACGTCGATGGTCTTGATCGTTTCGCCGGGCGCGAAGACCAACGTCGTCGTGCTGTACGACTCATAATCATAGCCGCCGCTTGCGGTTTCGCTGGCCGTGTAGAATTCGACCGAGGTTTCGTTGCTGCTCGGCGCACTGAGCTTGAATACCAGCGTGGCAACGCCGTCGACCTCGGCTTCGTTGACCGTCAGCGGCTCGACGATGACATAGGGCGTGGCGGCGGTGGTGGTGTCGCTGAGGCCGATGGTGGCGGTGGCCACGCCGGCGCCGATCGTCGCGCCGCTGACGCCGGTGATGCCGGTCAGTTCGAGTTGGAAGGTTTCCGCGCGTTCCGCGGTCGCATCGTCGGTGATGGCGACGCGGATCGTCTTGGCGGTCTCTCCAGGATTGAACACGACCGATCCGGTCGACGCGGTGAAGTCGCTCCCCGCGGTGGCGGACCCGGCGACCGTCCGGTAGCTGACCGAGACCGGCACGGTCGATCCGCGATCAAGCAGAATTACGAAGTCGGCAAAGCCGTCGCCTTCGTCCACGGCAAGGTCGCTGACCGTCGCGATCGGCGCGCGGTCCGACCGGTCGTCATCGGCGATCGACATCAGCATGAACGGGTCGGTGATCTTCAGCCCGACCGCGTCGCGCAGCGCCACGCCGAACTGCTCGACCGGTTCGGAGGCCGCATCATTCAGAACGGGAAGCTGGATAGTCCTGACCGTCTCGCCGGGCGCGAAGATCAGCGTCGTCGTGCTGTAGCTTTCATAGTCGTAACCGCCGCTGGCGGTCACGCTGTAGGTGTAGAAATCGACGGACGTTTCGTTGGTGCTCGGCGCGCTCAGCTTGAAGACGAGCGTCGCCATTCCGTCCGGCTCGGCTTCATTGAAAATTGCCCGTTCGACCGAGACATAGGGGGTTCCTGCCGCAGCCGTGTCGCTCAACCCGATCGTGGCGGTCGCCACCCCGTCGCCAATCGCCGCGCCGCTGACCCCGGATATGCCGGTCAGTTCGAAGCGGAACGCCTCCGCCTTTTCGGCGACGCTATCGTCTGCGATCGTGACCCGCACCGTCTTGGCGGTTTCGCCGGGATTGAACACGACCGATCCGGTCAGCGCGGTAAAATCGCTGTCGGCCGTGGCGGTGTCGCCGACCGTGCGATAGCTGACCGTGACCGGGACCGTCGATGCACGGTCGAGCACGATCACGAAATCGGCGAAGCCATCGCCTTCGTCGACGGCAAGGTCGCTGACCGTCGCGATCGGCGCGCGGTCGGTACGGTCATCATCGGCGATCCAGACCGGGGTGACCGCGTCGGCGATCTTCAGGCCGACCGCATCCTGCAGGAACACGTTGAATGCCTCGAACCCCTCGACGTTCGCATCGTTCAGCAGCGGTACTGCGACCGTCTTGACCGTCTCGCCGGGGGCGAAGACCAGCGTCGTCATGCTGTAGCTCGCATAATCATAGCCGTTGCTGGCCGTTTCGCTCGACGTATAGAATCTGACCGACGTCTCGCTGGTACTCGGCGCGCTGAGCTTGAACACCAGCACCGCCTGTCCGCTGGCCTCGGCCTCGTTCACCACCACACGTTCGACCGAGACATAGGGCGTGCCTGCGGCTGCCGTGTCGCTCAGCCCGATCGTGCCCGTCGCCACCCCGTCGCCGATCTTTGCGCCGCTGACCCCGCTGATGCCAATCAGTTCGAACCCGAAGCTTTCCGCCCCTTCGGCAACGCTGTCATTGGCGATCGCGACGCGGACGGTCTTGACGACCTCGCCGGGGCTGAAGGTCACCGATCCGGTCGCCGCGGTGAAGTCGCTGCCCGCCGTCGCAGTGCCGCCTACGGTGCGATAGCTGACGGTCACCGACGCCGTGGCGCTGCGGTCGAGGATGATGACGAACTCGGCAAAGCCCGCGCTTTCATCGACATTGACGTCGCCGACCGTGGCGATCGGCGCACGATCCGCACGGTCGTTGTCGAGGATGGTCGCGGTCAGCACCGGGGTACCGATCGTCAGGCCGTTCGGCGTGTCGAGGAACAGTTGGAAATGCTCGATTGCCTCCCGCGTGCTGTCGTTCAGGATCGGTACGTCGATGGTGCGTTCGGTCTGGCCGGCGGCAAAGGTGATCGTGGTATAGCCGAGCCCGGTAAAGTCGTAGCTCGAACCGGCGTTGATCCCCTGCGTATAGACCCGGACGCTGGCGGTCGTCGTCAACGCCGACGACAATCGCAGCGTGAAGCGGACATAGGGGTCGCCTTCATCCACGATCGCGCCGAAGCCGCTCAGTACCGCCATGGAACAGTTCCTTGAACAAGAGAGGTGAATAGTTGCACGCTTCTCTTGGACCATGGCGATGCGGCCGTCATAACGGACTTCTGAAGATTTTATAAAGAGCGCATACTGCGATGGAATCTGCTTCGACATCAAATGGTTCGGGGTCACAACGACGCGATCTCTGGCGGTTCGGGGCCATGACGTTCGACGAATCGACCTGGACGCTGACGGTCGGCGGACAACCGGTGGCGCTCGAATCCAAACCGCTCGCGGTGCTCTACGAACTGTTGGTGCGACCGGGCGAGGTGGTGACGAAGGACGAATTGCTGACGGCGGTGTGGCCGGGCGTCTTTGCCAGCGAGGCGTCGCTCGCCACCGCCATTTCCAAGCTGCGCCGGGCGTTCGGTGACAGCGGCAGCACGGTGATCGCGACCGTATCGCGCATGGGATACCGGCTCACCGTCCCGGTCACGCGCGAGGCGGTGGCGCAGCCGGTCGCGCGGCAGCTGACGCTGGCGGTGGGCGACGTAGTGCCCGGACGTCCGCGCTGGACCCTGGTCGAGGAGCTGGGCGGACGGCAGGACGGCGCGGTGTGGCGGGCGGGGAATGCGAAGACGGGGGAGATGCGGATATTCAAGTTCGCCGACACCCCGGCGGGGCTGCGGGCGTTGCGGCAGGAGGTGACGATCGCCCGCCTGCTGGCGAAGGCGAACCCGGCGGACCGGCCGTTCGTCGACATCCTCGAATGGTCGTTCGACACGCCGCCCTTCTTCATCGAAAGCGCCGATGGCGGGCAGGATCTCGTCCGCTGGGCAGCCGGCGAGGATGGATTCACCGTCACCCCGGTCGAGCGTCGCGTGGCGATCGTCGCCGCCGCCGCCCGCGCGGTCGCCGCCGCCCATGCGCTGGGCGTGCTGCACAAGGACGTGAAGCCTACCAACATCGTGATCGGTAGCGACCGGGTCGTCCGGCTGCTCGATTTCGGCAGCGGCGCGGTGATCGACGACCATGCGCTCCGCGCCTTCGCCATCACCGATCCAGGCGATGCCGAGGCCGAGGACGGCCGGGGCACGCCCGCCTATCTGGCGCCGGAACTGGCCAAGGGCGCGCCCTATTCGATCGCGACCGACGTCTATGCGCTGGGCCTGCTCCTTTATCAGATGATCGTCGGCGATCTGACCCGGCCATTGGCGCCGGGTTGGGAAGCGGACATTGCCGACCCCCTGCTGCGCGACGACATCGCTGCGGCGGCGGCCGGTGACCCGGCCCGACGGCTGCCGAGCGCCGCGATGCTGGCCGACCGGCTCGACACGCTGGCGGAACGCCGATCGCGAGTGGAGCGGGACCGGATCGAGGGCGAGCGGACGGCACGAGCGGCGGCGGCGGAACAGCGGCGGCGGGCGCGCGCGCCCTGGGTTCGCGCGGCGGCGGTCGCGGGCGGGCTGGGACTGGTGGCGACGAGCGCGGCGACCATCCTCGCGATCACGTCGCGCAATGCGGCGCAGGCCGAACGGCAATCGGTCGAGGCCGCCTATGATTTCCTGACCGACGACCTGCTGGCGCGCGTTTCGCCGCGCCGGGCCAATGCGGCGGAGGAGACGCTGACCGAGGCGGTGCTGCGCGCGCGGTCCGACATCGACCGCCGGTTCGCCGACCGGCCGTTGCTGGCGGCGCGGCTGCACGTCGCGCTGGCGGGGGCGCTCCACGAGCGGTCGCAATGGGATGAGGCGCGGCGATCCTATCGGCTGGCCGATGCGGCGTTCGTGCGCGCGAAATCGGGGGCCAGCGACGAAGCGCGCGAGAACCGGCTGGCGTGGGCGGGGATGGAGGCGGCATCGGCGCAACCCGGCTCGCTCGACCGCGCCAAACACATGGTCGCGACGGAACGCACGCAAATCACCGACCCGGATCGCGGCGCGGTCGGCGTGAAGCTGGCGCAGGCGGAAGGTGCCATCGCCTATTTCGGCGATCCGGCCACCGCGCCGGCGAAGTTCGATCGCGCGGTCCGGCTGGCCGATACGCTGCCCGATCGGTTCAAACCCTTCGAACGGTTGCGGATGCGGCAGTCCGCGGCGATGGGCCGGTTGCGGACCGGCGACACCGCCCGTGCCGAGCGCGAGTTGCGCGCGGTGGCGACGCAGATGGCCGCGCTGAAAGGGGCGGACGATCCCGACGCGCTGCTGGCGCGGATGAGCGCGATCATCGCCGCCGCCTATCGCGGACAGGATGCGACGACGACGGTGGCGGAGATTTCGGCGATGTTGCCGCTGGCCGAGCGGCGGTTCGGGCCGAAGCATCGCTATACGCTCGCGCTGCTGTCGCAACGCGGCGATTCGCTGATGGTGGCGGGGCGGCTGCGCGAAGCGGCGCGCGATGCCGAACGGGTCTGGCGCGCGGCGCTGGCACGCGAGGGGCCGGGGCAGCAGGCGCAGGTCGGCGAACTCGATCTCGCCATCGTGCTGTGTCGCGACGGACAGGCCGATGCCGGGGTCCGTCACGCACGGGCGGCGCGGACCGCCGTGATCGCGGGCGGCGGCCCCGAACAGCCACTCGCCCATACGGCGAACTTCGTGCTGGGCGAATGCCTGACGGCGGCGGGCGATGCGCGTGACGCGCTGACGCTCTACGACGCGGTCGACCCGGTGCGGGTCGGGCAACAAATGGCCGACCCGCACTGGCAACCCAATCTCGACCTGGCGCGCGCCGAAGCGTATCTGAAGTTGGGCGATCGGCAGAAGGCGCGGGACTATGTCTCGCACCTCGGCACCGCTTTCCGGGAACGCAAGGATGCTTATCAGCGCGATCGGTCCGATCGTTTGCGCCGGGCACTGTCGGTCTCCTGAGAGGCTGACCCGTTATCGGATGCTGGCGATTTGTCGTGTGATGATTTGGATGCGAGCAAGGTTCTGCCGGGCTTCCCGTGACTGTTCAGTAGCCACATCGTCGTTCGCGAGGCGTCGGTTGCGACCGATGAGCAGCCCCCATCTGGTGATCCGGGTTGTTAGTTAGTCAGTGCATTGTCGTCTCCGCCGTCAGCACGTCGGCATAGGCGCGGGCGATGGCGACCCGTTCCGCGACCGACGTCCGCCGGTCCAGATGGTCTCGCCCGTCGCCGGGCAGGTCGATGTCAGCACGTTCACGCCGCCTGCGCCATGTTCCCGCGCGCCGCGACGCAGGCCGCTTCCAGCCGGGCGACCGCCTCGGCGATCTCCTCCGCGAAATCAGCAGCGAGGGAAGCAGGCGCACGCAATTCTCGCCGCCGCCCGCGACCAATATGCCGTGATCGCGCGCGATCCCCATGAATTCGCGATTGTTGGGGATCATCTTCAGGCCGGTCAGCAGCCCCTTGCCCCGGACTTCGGCGATCACGTCGGGGAAGCGGGTGCGCAGCGCCTCCAGCCGTTCGAAGAAATCGGCGCTGGCGGCGCGGGCATGGGCCAGCGTCTCCTCGTTCGCGATGGTGTCGAAGGCGGCGATGCCGACCGCCATCGCCAGCGGATTGCCGCCAAAGGTCGTGCCATGGACGCCGGGGGTCATGCCCTTGGCGGCCTCGGCGGTGGCGAGGCAGGCGCCGACCGGAAATCCCGACCCCAGCGCCTTGGCCAGCGCCATGATGTCGGGCGCTGCGCCGTCGAACCACTGGTGCGCGAACAGACGGCCGGTGCGGCCCATGCCGCTCTGCACCTCGTCATGGATCAGCAGCACGCCATGCTGGCGGGTCAGCGCGCGCAGGCGGAGCAGCCATTCGCCCGACAGCGCACGCGCACCGCCTTCGCCCTGTACCGGTTCGACGATCACCGCCGCCGTGGCCGGGCTGGCGATCGCCGCCTGATCGTCGATCGACAGTTGGACGAAGCCGGGCAGGCGGGGACCGCACGATGAGCTTCGACGGCGGCGGCTTGTCGACGCTGGCCATCGCCGACGACAAGGGAGCGGTCGTTTGTTCGCCCCGTCGGCGCTTTGCGCAAATAGGGTCATTGCGGCCCGTTCCAGCGGGCTCCACGCACCTCGACCGCCGTCTGCGCGGGGGTACGGAAGGGTTTCGCGATACGCGCACGGGGTTCGCATCGGCCCGTGGCGTGCGCAGCCATTGCTTGTCACGTCGCCGCAAACCCGCATAGTCGCGCGTCCTACCGATCGGAGCACCTCTTGTCCCACGACCCTGCCCAGACCGACATCCTCATCATCGGGTCGGGCGCCGCCGGCCTGACCGCCGCGCTGCACCTCGCCGAGCGGTTCCGCGTCACCGTGCTGGCCAAGGGTGCGCTGAACGAAGGATCGACGGCCTGGGCACAGGGCGGGATCGCGGCGGTGCTGGAGCCGGGCGATACGTTCGACAACCATGTCGACGACACGATGGTCGCCGGCGCGGGGCTCAACGACCGTACCACCGTCGAGTTCGTGGTGGAGGGCGCCCCGGCGGCGATCGAGCGGCTCGCGGCGCTGGGTGTGCCGTTCAACATGGATGGCGAGGCGCTGCACCTGACGCGCGAGGGCGGCCATTCGCACCGCCGCATCGTCCATGTCGACGACGCGACCGGCTGGGCGGTGCAGGAGGCGCTGATTCGCGCGGCGAGGGCGCATCCCAACGTCACGCTGCTGCCCGACATGGTCGCGGTCGACCTTGCCACCAGCCGGCACGAGCAACGCTATTCGGGCGCGGGCAATGTCTGGGGCGTCTATGCGTTCAACCGCGCCACCGACCGCGTCGAACTGTACACCGCGCGCGCGACGATCCTCGCCACCGGCGGGGCGGGGCGTACCTATCTGTTCAGCACCGCCCCGCGCGGCGCGACCGGCGACGGGATCGCGATGGCGTGGCGCGCCGGCTGCCGCGTGTCGAACATGGAATTCATGCAGTTCCACCCGACCTGCCTCTACAATCTGGAGGTCAAGAACTTCCTGATTACCGAAGCGGTCCGCGGCGAGGGGGGCAAGCTGATGAACCCCACCACGGGCAAGAACTTCATGCCCTATTACGACGCGCGCGCCGAACTCGCGCCGCGCGATATCGTCGCACGCGCGATCGATGCCGAGATCAAGCGCTTCGGGCTCGACTATGTCCATCTCGACATCAGCCACATGCCGCCCGAATTCGTGCGCGGCCATTTCCCCAATATCTACGAGAAGCTCCTCGGCCTCGGCATCGACATGACGACCCAGCCGATCCCGGTCGTGCCCGCGCAGCATTATACCTGTGGCGGCGTGGTGATCGATCGCGACGGCCGCACCGACCTGCCCGGCCTGTATGCGGTCGGCGAGGTATCGCAATCGGGGCTGCACGGTGCCAACCGGCTCGCGTCCAACTCGCTGCTCGAATGTTTCGTATTCGGCGAGGCGGCGGCACGCGACATCGCCGCGCGCTGGGACACGCTGCCGCCGCCGCCCGCGATCCGGCCATGGGACGAAAGCCGCGTGACCGATTCGGACGAAGAGGTGGTCATCAAGCAGAACTGGACCGAGATCCGCCGGTTCATGTGGAATTATGTGGGCATCGTCCGCTCGACCAAGCGGCTCGAGCGCGCCCGGCACCGTATCGCGATGCTGACCGAGGAGGTCGCCGACTATTACGGCCATTTCCGCGTCACGCCCGACCTGATCGAACTGCGCAACCTGTTGCAATCGGCCGATCTGATCGTGCGGTCGGCACTGCATCGCAAGGAGAGCCGCGGCCTGCACTATACGCTCGATTACCCGGAAACGGCGGCGGAGGCGGTCGACACGATCCTCGTCCCCTGACGCTACGGCATCGGTTTCCGCCATTCGTCGCCGCTGCGGGGGGATTCGTCGCAACTGCCGATAGATGCCTTGTACTATTAACCTGCATCGCAGCATGGTCGCGGCAGGACGGGGTGAGATGATCGTGCAGATGCTGAAGAGGGTCCGGCCGCTGAATGCGGCGCTGGTGATGGGACTGATCGCGCTGGGCGGCGTCGGGCTGACGACGCGCACGCTGCCGCCCGCCGCGCAGGCGGCGGTGCCCAAGGCGGCGGTGCCCGTGCCGCTGCCCGCGGCGACGCGGCCTGCTCCGGCGGCGCTGGTCGCGGCAATCAACGCGCTGGGCGGCGGGTTCCAGGGCAAGGTCGGCATCGCGGTGCGCAGCATCGACGAGGGCTGGGTCGTCGGCCATGCGATGGACCAGCGCATGCCGCAGCAATCCGTCAGCAAGCTGTGGGTCGCGCTGACCACGATGAACGCGATCGACGAGGGCAAGCTGTCGCTGACCACCCCGGTCACGATCACCCGCAGCGACCTGACGCTGTTTCATCAGCCGATCGCCTATCTGATGAAGGACGGGGTGTTCAGGACGACGGTCGGCGACCTGCTGCGCCGCGCGCTGACGCTGAGCGACAATACCGCCAATGACAAGCTGCTGAACCTTGCGGGCGGGCCGGTGGCGGTACGCGACTTCATCGCCAGCCGGGGCCTTGGCAATATCCGCTTCGGTCCGGGCGAACGGCTGTTGCAGGCGAAGACCGCCGGGCTGCCGTGGAAACAGGAATATTCGCAGGGCAATGCCTTTGCCCAGGCGCGCGCGCGGCTCGACCCCAATGTCCGCCGCGCCGCCTATCAGGCCTATGTCGCCGATCCGCCCGATGGCGCCGGGGCGGGCGCGATCGCCGACGCGCTGGCGCGGTTGCGCCATGGCATGTTGCTGACGCCGCAGTCGACCAGCTGGCTGCTCGACACGATGAGCCATACCCGCACCGGCCGCGCCCGCCTTCGCGCGGCGCTGCCCGCGGGATGGAGCGTCGCGCACAAGACCGGGACCGGACAGGATCTGGGCGGGCGGACGGCCGGCTTCAACGATGTCGGCATCCTCACCGCGCCCGACGGCAAATCCTATGCCGTGGCGGTGATGATCGGCGACACCGCGCGGCCGGTGCCCGAGCGGCAGCAGTTGATCCAGACGGTGGTGTCGGCGATCGTCGCGATGCACGGGTAACGGTAAAACCGTTCGTGCCGAGTAAGGGCCGAGCCCTTGGACTGCCTGCCTGCCGGCAGGCGCTCAGGACAGGCTTCGGTGCTTCGCACCGAAGTCGAAGACCCGTATCGAAGCACCTTCCACCGTCCTTCGATATGCCGCTTCGACAAGCGCAGCAGCTACTCAGGACGAACGAACCATTACTTGGCTACGGGCGTGCCTCCGCGCTTTGCCAACACCCGCGGCCCCACACCCTTGTCGGTAATGATCACCGGCGCGATGCTGCCATCGGCGCGGAAATAGAGCCGGTCGATCGCGATCTCGCGGTGGTTGCCATCGCTCTCGCTTAAGGGGCGGCTGTGATAGACGATATACCAGTCGTCGGTGCCCGGGATCTGCAACAGCGAATGATGCCCCGCCCCGCGCGCGACCTTGGCATCCTGTTGCAGCACCACCCCGCGCGGCGTGAACGGCCCGGTCGCGCTCGGCCCGGTCGCATAGGCGACACGGTAATCCGGCCCGGTCCAGTCGCCCTCCGACCACATCAGATAATAGACGCCGTTCCGCTTCGCCATGAACGGCCCCTCGACATAATCGGGCGAGGGGGTAATCGACTTGAACGTCGTCCCGTCGGCGAACGGCACAATGCCGGTCAGCGTATCGGACAGCCGCACGACGTTGCAGTGCTTCCACCCGCCATAATAGAGATAGAGCTGTCCGTCATCGTCGCGGAACGCCATCTGGTCGATCGGCTGCGCGCCGTTCACGATCCTGTCGATCAGCGGTTTGCCGATCGCATCGCGAAACGGCCCCTCCGGCCGATCCGCCACCGCGACGCCGATCCCGCCGGTCTGGGCATCGTTCTTGATGTCGTTCGCACCGAAGAACAGATAATAGCGCCCGCGATGCTCGATCGCGGAGGGCGCCCACATCGAATAGGCCGCCCAGCCGACCCGCTCGACGTCCAGCACCCGGGGATGCCGGGTCCAGTGCACCAGATCGGGGGAGGAAAAGGCGTCGAGAAACGTCTGTCGCAGGAACGGGTGCCAGATATGCGGCGCCTTGCGCTCGTTCGCCTGCCATGGCGTGAAGCGGCTCTGCGGCGCGGGCGTGCCCTTGTCGGCGCTGTAGGTCGGATAGATCCAGTAGCGATGACCGAAGATGCGGATCTCGGGATCGGCATACCAGCCGGGGATAGCCGGATTGGCCGCCAGTGCCCCGCGCGGCAGTACCAGGGACGCGCCGAGCCCGGCCAGCAGCGTCCGGCGATGCATGGTCAGGTCAGCGATAGTCGGTGATGGCATAGGTCCCCTCCGTCGCCGGCACGCGTGGCCCGACGATCGCGACCGCGGCACCCGCCGCCTTGCCCGCCGCGACGCCGGCCGGCGAATCCTCGAACACCAGACAGTCGGCGATCGCGACGCCCAGCCGGTCGGCGGCGAGGCGGAAGCCTTGCGGATCGGGTTTGCCCTGCGTGACGTCCTCGGCGGTGACGAACACATCAGGCACCGGCAGCCCGACCGTACGCAACCGGATCTCGGCGAGATTACGCGGCGCGGAGGTGACGATCGCCCATTGGTCGGGCGCCAGGCCGGCGATCAGGTCGTGAATACCCTCGATCGCGACAACGCCGTCGACATCCTCCAGTTCGGCGGCCTTGAGCCATGCCGCTTCGGCATCGATATCCATGCCCGGCGTGGCGAACCGGCGCACGGTATCCTCGCCGCGCACCCCGTGACAGACCGCGATCAGCGCCTCGGCATCGATGGCGTGACGTTCGCACCACCGCCGCCACACGCGTTCGACGGCTTCGGACGAATCGAGCAACGTTCCGTCCATGTCGAACAGGAAGGCGGCAAAGGAAGTATCTTGGAACGACGGCATGGCGCGTTCGTACCGGGTGGCGACGGGGGAGGCAAACGCGCTTTCCCCCACGGATGCCAGACCGTACCCCGGCGAAGGCCGGGGCCCAGTTGGGTGCGTTCACCAGATTACATCGGCCGGTCCGCAACTGGACCCCGGCCTTCGCCGGAGTACGTCACGGGCGGAGGGCGCACACGTCCGCAACCCCCCCGGATCAATGCCGGAAGTGGCGCATCCCCGTGAACACCATCGCGAGACCCGCGTCGTCGGCCGCCGCAATGACCTCTTCGTCGCGGATCGATCCGCCGGGCTGGATCACCGCCGTCGCCCCGGCCTCGACCGCCGCCAGCAACCCGTCGGCAAACGGGAAGAAGGCGTCCGACGCGACCGCCGACCCGATGGTGCGTGGGGTTGCCCAGCCGGCCTTGTCCGCCGCATCCTTCGCCTTCCACGCGGCGATGCGCGCCGATTCCAGCCGGTTCATCTGCCCCGCGCCGATGCCGGCGGTGCTGCCATCCTTGGCATAGACGATCGCGTTCGACTTGACGTGCTTGGCGACGGTCCACGCGAAGCGGCAGTCGACCAGTTCCTGTTCGGTCGGCTGACGCTTCGTCACGACCTTCAGCTCGACCTGCGCCAGATTGCCGGCATCGCGCGACTGGACCAGCAGCCCGCCGGCGATGGTCTTGACGGTCAGGCCACCACGCGCCGGATCGGGCAGGTCGCCGGTCAGCAGCAGGCGCAGATTCTTCTTGGCGGCGAACACCGCCCTGGCTTCGTCATCGGCGGCGGGGGCCGCGACGACTTCGGTGAAGATGCCGCTGATCGCACGCGCGGTCTCGCCGTCGAGCGGGCGGTTGACGGCGATGATCCCGCCGAATGCCGACACGCTGTCGCAGGCGAGCGCTTCCCTATATGCCTCGATCAGCGTTTCCCCGGTCGCGACGCCGCACGGATTGGCGTGCTTGACGATGACCACCGTCGGCGGTCCGTCGCGGAATTCGCTGACCAGTTCCAGCGCGGCATCGGCGTCGTTGTAATTGTTATAGCTCAGCGCCTTGCCCTGCACCTGCTCGGCCTGCGCGATGCCACGCGCGGCGGGTCCGCGCGGGATATAGAGCGATGCCGACTGGTGCGGATTCTCGCCATAGCGCAGCTCCGTGGCCAGCGTGAAGGCGAGCGGGAGCGTGTCAGGGAATGCCTGTCCCTGATCGGCAAAGGCGAACCACTGCGCGATCGCCGAGTCGTATGCGGCGGTCGCGGCATAGGCCTTGGCGGCGAAGCGGCGACGGGTGGCGAGGCTGGTGCCGCCATTCGCGTCCAGTTCGGCGATCAGCGCGCCGTAATCGGCCGGATCGGTGACGATCGCCACCGCATCATGATTCTTCGCGGCCGATCGCACCATCGACGGGCCGCCGATATCGATATTCTCGATGATCGTGTCGCGATCGGCGCCCTTGGCCACGGTCGCCTCGAACGGATAGAGGTTGACGACGACGATATCGATCGCGCCGATGCCATGTTCCTGCATCGATGCGACATGTTCGGGATGGTCGCGCACCGCCAGCAACCCGCCATGGACGATCGGGTGCAGCGTCTTGACCCGGCCGTCCATCATCTCGGGGAATCCGGTCAGGTCGGAAATGTCGCGGACGGAAAGGCCGGCATCGCGCAGCGTCGCGGCAGTGCCGCCGGTGGACACCAGTTCGACGCCATGGCGGGCGAGGGCGGTGGCGAGGTCGACGATGCCGCTCTTGTCGGAAACCGAGAGGAGCGCGCGCTGCGGGGTGACATGATCCATGGGCGCGCCCTTTCGCGCGAAAGGGACGGCGGGGCAAGGGGGCGCGGCTTGCGACCTTTGGGTGGGGACGGCAATACCGGGCACCTTGAGATTTAGTTTGGCGCAATGGGCACCCGCTAAAACCTTGGCTACAAATTTTTTGTAATCGTAATTTGCACGTCCAACCGCCATCCCGAAGGCTCGCAAAGGGGGGTGGAATGATCCGAGCAGCTTTTGGCTTTGTCGCCCTGGTGGCAATTTCGGGCGCAGCCCACGCGGAGCCAGCGACTACGCAATTCGAGAACTGGCTGGCGGCATTCAACACAGGCGACAAGGCGACAATCCAGAAATTCTATGGCGAACATCTTGGCGACGCCGATGCGCTGACTGCTCGTAATATGCGCGCGGAAACTTGCGGGTTCGATCTGGCGCGGGTCGAGGACAAGAACGAAAAATCGTTTCGCGCCCTACTGGTCCAGCGCTGTTTCCCGGCACTTTTCCGTGTATCATTCTCTGTCGCTGCTGACGGCAAGACGCTAGAGAACCTCAAGCTTCAGCCCTTCGCAATGCCCGAAGCACGCGCGCTTGCCGCCACGCGTGACATCGCGCAGCGGTTGGCGGCATCGGATGCTTTCGCTGGCTCGATCATCGTAGCTCAGGACGGCCGAGCACCGTGGACCTATTCCGTCGGAACCTTCAGCCGGGACGACGCACGGCCCATAACGGCCGATACGCCGATGTTCCTCGCTTCGGCTGGTAAGATGTTCACGGCGGTGAGCATCTTTCAGCTCATCGAAAAAGGGAAGGTCGCGCTTGATGCGCAGCTCTCTCGCTATGTCCCGGACTATCCAAACAAGGACATGGCCAAGGTTACGATAAGGCAGCTGCTTGGTCATCGCGGCGGCACTGGCGAAGATGGCGTTCTGCAACGCGATGATACGGCAAACCGGGAGTGGGTCCGCACGATCAACGACTACATAAAACTCAACGGCAACCGGCCCCCGGCCTTTGCGCCGGGTAGCAAATTCGCCTATTCCAATTATGGATTCATCCTACTCGGCGCGGTGATCGAGCGGGTGTCGGGCCAAACCTATCAAGACTACGTCCAGCGACATGTATTCGGACCTGCCGGGATGACGCACGCGTCTTTCCCGGACCTGCAGCACATCACGGATGTTCCGGTCGGCTATTCCACCTTCTTCGAAGCCGAACCTACGCCTATCGCATCCACCGCAGTACTGCCCCAGCGCGGATCGGCTGCCGGAGGCGGCGTTGCCAGCGCAACCGATATGCTGCGCTTCTTCACCGCGCTTAGGTCGAACGTATTGCTGTCGGCCAAGTCACGCATGATGGCCACCGAACCGAGTAAGAAGGGTTGGTATGGTCTCGGGTTCGTCACCACGGCGGGCAAGCATCCGCAATGGGGACATGGCGGCTTTGGCTATGGGATGAGTGTCGCGGCGCAGCGGTTCCCTGACGAGAAGACGACCTTCATCTGCATAGCGACCCGCGATGGGGCGTGCGATCGGATGATCTATGTATGGTCCGACCGCCGATTCGGCCTCACAGAGTAAAAGTTAGGTCGCTTTAACTACATCTTATATTTCGGTTTATTCGTGGCGGGTCGCTGGCGACCCTGCTAAAATATCATGATTTACGAGAATTGACTATATTCGCTCAGGCCAATTACCTTCCCCGCGACGGGGTGGACGCAATAGGCCGCCCCTACCGCGCCCGGTGGAACCGCCACGAAAAGTCATGCCCCCCCGCCGGGGTCGCGCCCGACAGCACCAGCTGGAACGTCGCGACCGGCAGGCCTCTCTCATCGATCCACAGGCTTTCCTCGACACCCAGCGTCGCGCCCTTGCAGCGGAATTGCCACACCGGCCCGTCGGGCACGCGCAGAAACGCAGCCTGCCCATCGGGCGTCGGCGCGATCTCGATGCCCGGCGCCAGATGAAAGCGTGCGACGAAGCCGGTATCGCCCTTGCGCCCGCGCCGCCCGGTCGGGATCAGCATATCCTCGCCCTGCACGTCGCGGCCATCGGCGCTCAAGGTCAGGACGCGGCGATGCTGGAACCCCAGCCGTTTGGCATAGCCGTCATGTGCGACCTCGATCCGGCTGATCGCGTCGCTTTCCTGCCGCGCCATGTCGACCACGCCGACGCCCTTGCCCAGCGATCCGTCGGCATGGATCGCGGTCGAATTGGCATCGTCGAGCACCAGCGTCGAATGCGCCGCCGTCGTGCGCAGCGCGCGGCGCAGTTCGGGCGACAATGTCAGCAGCGCCGCGCCCGCCCCGCCGCAATTGACCACGATCCGCCGCCCCTGATCGGACAGTTCGAACGCCAGCGTCGATGCGCAGCCTTCGCGTGCGGCGCGGGCCACCGGCGGCGGCGCGGAATCGACGATCAGCACGGTGCGCCCCGCCGCCAGTCGCTGATAGCCCCAGTCGCTGGCATGGCGAAGCGGCCGGGTGCGCACCCCGGTCGCGGCGACGACATCGGCGATGCGATCGCCATCGACCGGTCCCGATCCCTGCCAGCAGGCGAGGCCACCCTCGCCATGACACACGCCCAGCAGCGCCGCGACCATGCGGGTCAGCGCCAGTTGCTGCGCCTCGGGCACGTCCAGCCGCCGCGCGGCATAGATTTCGCGCAGTGCCGTCAGCGTCATCACCACGTCGAGCTGATCGGTGGGCGATCGGCTGACGATGCCGCCATCGTCGAACACGCCGGTGGCCAGCGCACGCGCAAGACCATGCTCGCCGAAGCTGCGCCGGGGATCGCCGCCCGGAATGACGAGGCCCGCCGCGACCACCCCCGCCCATGCGGTGATCGCGCGGATGCCCGCCGGGGCCTTGCCCGCCTCGCCGTCCAGATGCCGCGCGGCGCGCGCGATGGTGTTGAGCACCCGCGACCGATAGACGAGGTCGGTCGACGACAGGATCAGCGGCGCATGCGCGATCCAGAACAACAGCCGCCGCCCGGTCAGATGCGGGCCCCACGCCGGTTCCGACACCCGGTCGCCATGCGCGTTCAGCCATTGCAGCATCAGCGTCTCGGCGATCGGCACCGCCGTCACGCGCGGCGCAACGCTCGACAGGTCGCGCAGCCACGCAAAGCCATGGAGATGCTCGGCAAAGGCGGCGGAAAATTTCGGCCGGTCGAGTCCCAGCCGGTCGATCGGAACGCTCTCGCCGCGAAACATCAGCTGTCCGGCCAGCAGCGCCTGCCCGCGCGCCAGATCGCCCAGAAACGGATCATCGGCGATCGCGATCAGCTTGAGCGGATGCCGCCCTTTCAGCCGCAACCCGTGCAGCGGCGTACGCCAGGCGAGGCGCTGTAGTTTTTCGGCAATCCGTTCGGACAGCGACAGCCCGGTGCCGCCGCCCTGCCGCACCAGCCGCTTGCCGACGTCGATGCCGTCGCGGGGTTCGTCGATCGGCTGGGGCGGGGTCATGCGCCCCGCAATGCGGCGATGTTCGCGGCATAGGCGGTCGGGCCGCCGGTAAAGGTCGCGGTGCCGGCGACCAGACAGTCTGCCCCCGCCGCGATCGCCTTCGGCGCGGTCGCGCGGTCGATGCCGCCATCGACCTGCAAGTCGATCTGCCGCCCGGTCGCGTCGATGCGGGCGCGCAACTGCTCGATCTTGCGCAACTGGCTGTCGATGAACTTCTGCCCGCCAAAGCCCGGATTGACGCTCATCACCAGCAACAGGTCGGTCAGGTCGAGGACATGGTCGACCACCTCGACCGGCGTTCCGGGGTTGAGCACCACGCCCGCACGCTTGCCCAAGCCCTTGATCCGCTGCAGCGTGCGGTGGAGGTGCGGCCCCGATTCCGGATGCACCGACAGGATATCGGCCCCGGCCTCGGCGAACGCCTCGACCAGCGGATCGACCGGCGACACCATCAGATGGACGTCGAACGGCTTGGCGCTATGCGGGCGCAGCGCCTTCACCACCGCCGGGCCGATCGTCAGATTGGGGACGAAATGCCCGTCCATGACGTCGATATGGATCCAGTCGGCGCCGGCGGCATCGATGGCACGGACTTCCTCGCCCAGCTTGGCGAAATCGGCGGACAGGATGGAGGGGGCGATGCGGACCGGTTGCATGGAATGCGTCCTAGCATGGTCTCGTCATGCGGCAAGGGAAGGGTAGGAGAAGAAGCAAGAATTGGTTCGCGCGGGCGCGGAAGAAGAAGAATTTGGTTTCGCGCGAAGGCGCGAAGGACGCAAAGGGGTTGCGTCACGGGCGACCCGACCGCGATCGGAAGACCCCCGCTGCCAAAAGCCGCTACCGCGGCCATACACGCAACCCCTTCGCGTCCTTTGCGCCTTCGCGCGATCAACCCCTTTTTCTACCCGCGCCTTCCCGTGAACCAATCCAGACCGTCCGAAAACTCGTGTGCTGTTAGGCGGCGTGGACAAATTTGAGCCAGTATCGTGCGGTGGCGATGTGGACCATGCCGAGGAAGCTGTTGGCCAGTTGATCGTATCGGGTGGCGATGGCCCGATTGATCTTGAGTTGACCGAACATGC
>NZ_JAKRET010000035.1 GCF_022664395.1 Sphingomonas lacusdianchii
CCCGCCCCTTCGCCAGGATCACGTCCGACAGGATGATGTCCGGCTTGTGCGCCCTTGCCGCCTCGATCGCTTCGGCTTCGGTCGCCACGGTATCGAAGGACGTACCGCCGGCACGCTCGGCGATATCCGAGATATACTCGGCGAGCAGCCATTCATCTTCAATCACAAGGACATGGCACATAGGTTGGCTCCGAGTAAGGCCAACGTGCCGGTATCGGTCTAGGGTCCGTCCGATCGTCCCAGTCGCCTTTCGGTGCTTGTTGAGAACGGTTTTGAGAAGGCCGTGGCGTTCTCGTTTGACCATCCTTGTGGGACGGGATCGCTGTGCCTTGGGGTGTCATTCCGCCCCCAACCGTACCGGGTGCAATCGGCGCATTTTTCAACAGCCCCGATCGTTTGGGAGAATGACTGTAGCGGCAGGTCAGGCGACCGCGTGGGCGGCGTGGTCGAGCTGTGACGGGCGTCGCACAGTAGCGGTCTTGATAGGGTAGGTGCTCTATGGTCCTCGATACGCCTAGAACCCAAAAAGACTTTGCCTAAAAATTGCTCCTGTTTCTTGAAATCCATTTTCACGGAAAAAAGACCCGCACTTCTCGGTATTCTAAAGGTATACCTAAAAGGTACCTGCTGAGATAGGTGATTTGGCACGGCCGTGGCGGTATGCTACACAACGGTATACGAGACACAAAATTAGTGTCGTAGCACCAAGGCCCGCTCGTTGCTGAAGGCGGCCAGCTTAGCTATACGATGCTAGCGTAATCCACAGGGGCGGGTGTGCCGATATGACGTTACAAATTAACATCACACCCAATGGGCGCATGAGCCTGCCTGCGGATGTCCGGAAGCGTCTTGGTCTGAGTGGCGGCGGTGTGGTCTACCTGGATGAAACCGAGGATGGCGTGGTGTTGCGGACGGCAAGCCAAGCAGTGGCACGCGCTCAGGCGCTGGCCAAGCAGTATACCGGCGGTAACCCCGACGCATCCGTTGACGCTTTCCTTGCCCGACGTCGCGAGGAGAGCGGCGAATGAGCGTGGTGCTGGATGCGTCTGCGATCATTGCCATGCTCAAGGGCGAACGCGGAGCAGCAAAGGTCGCGGCCGAGGTCGGAGGGGCGCGGGTGAGCAGCGTCAACTATGCCGAGGTCGTCAGTCACTTCGTCCATGCCGGTATGCCCGAGCGCGAAGTGCATGCCATGCTCGATCCACTGCCACTGACCGTGGTGCCGGCCGACAAGGCGCTCGCGCAAATTGCTGGTCGGCTACGAGCGGCGACAGCCGAGGCGGGGCTTAGCCTTGGCGATCGTTTCTGCCTGGCACTGGCACGGCGCGATGGACTGCCCGCATGGACCAGCGACCAGAACTGGAAGAAGATCGCTGATGCCGTTGAGGTCAAGGTTGTCTCGATCCGCTGACCTCGCACGGTTGTGGGGTAGGGGAGGGGGCAGGACGTTCGGCTCGACAGCTATGGTGGGCGAGCCGTCTGACCGCTTTAGAGAAACCGGGGCGGTGAGCAGCCGTTCATTCAGGATCGATAGGTCGGCAGCTGTGCGGCCTAATTCAGTCATTCGAGCTGCGGAACGGCGATCTCGAGTTCGCACCTGTCCCTTTCCCTGTGTGGTCTCGGTCCAGAATTGATAGGTGTTCTGATTGCCTTTTATCTCAATAGCCGCACGCTTTGCGAACTGTGACGAAAACACCTGACACTTGCGAAGCTACCGCATAGAAAATGGTAAACTGATGAGCGGGGGGAAGTATGGACGTTGACGCTTTCGAGGCACCGCTTGAGAAGTTACTCAAGGACGTCAGCGGAAGGCTGGAAACGATCGAGACCGAGGCCGACGCACGCTTCCAGTTGATCGACCGGCTCCTAATCGAGGCACTCGGTTGGGGTCACGAGGACTTTCGAATGGAGCCTCACAACGCGTCCGGATACACGGACTATCTCGTGCAGTATCGCGGCACGCCGGCGCTAGTCGTCGAAGCCAAGCGCATTGGAAAGCTATCTATCGACACGGCTGACCCGAAGCTCGCAAAATATAAGATTGGCGGTCCAGCGCTCAAGTCTGCGGCAGAGGGCTTCACTCAGGCGGCAAGTTATTGCCTTGAGCACGGGGTCGAGTTCGCCGCGCTCACCAGTGGCACCGTCTGGATTGCCTTCATGGCGCTGCGCGCAAGCGGCAAGTCCTTTCGAGAATACAAGGCGTTTGTATTTCCGAATATTGCCTCGATCCAGAGCAACTTCGCGACCTTCTATGATCTCTTCTCCAAAGAAGGAGTGTCGCAGAAGATCTACCGGACGCACTTTGCCAAGCTTGACGGGGTGTCAGCAAAGCGCTTCGAGCCGATGCTGAGCGTGAATAAGCCGAACAACCTTCGGCTTCTAGCGAAGAGCGATTTGGCGCGGGAGCTCGAGCCCGTGCTGTCGAGCTTCTTCGGCGATCTATCAGGAGTCAACGACCCGGAGCTCCGGCGTCAGTGCTTTGTGGAAACTCGCGAGAGCCGCACTGCGGATGTAACTCTGCAGAAGATGATCGGAACAATTTCGTCGGGCATTACGGCGCTGCCGACGGATACTGGCAGGCAGATCGTCGAGCGCATCAACGCGGTCATGGATACGAGGCGCAGCGAGAACATACTGATCGCTGGTGGTGAGGGAGCCGGCAAGACGACGTTCATCACGAGGTTCTTCGAGGACGTGCTCGAGAAGCCTTTAAGGGAAGCCTGCCTAGTGATCCGGATCGATCTTGCCCTTATGCTGGACGATCCCGCGCTTGCTCCGCCGAACGTAACGGCTGCGGTCAAGGCGGAGATAGAACGGCAGCTCTACGCCGGTGGCTATCCCCAATACGATGACCTCTTGGGCCTCTATTTTGATGAGTATCAGCGCCAGAGTGACGGTGAGTTTCGCCCGCTCTACGAGCGCGACAAGGGCGCGTTCAAAGAGAAGTTTGGGGAATTCCTTCACGCGGCGGTCCGCTCTGATCCATTCTCCTACGTCGCTCGCTCGCTGGAAAGCGTCGTGAAGAGTCGCAAGCTGCTCCCCGTGTTCGTGTTCGACAATGCAGACAGCCGCAGCGTGGCCTTCCAAGAAGCGGTTTTCGAGTGGTCGCAAACGGTCAAGCGGCAGGTCCCGCTGTGCCTCGTCATGCTGCCTGTGTCGGACCGCACGATCTGGCGCATGTCTAGGGAGGGACCGCTGCGCACAAGCGACGGTAGAATCTTTTATCTCCCCACGCCATCAACGAAAGAGGTTTTAGAGAAGCGCATCCGCTATCTCATCGAGAATTCCGCGCCACAAAAGGGGCATGCAAAGTACTTTCTCGAAAAAGGAATTGGCCTGAAGCTTGCCGACATCAACGCATTCGCGGCTTGCATAGAGGAGCTTTTCATCAACGAGGACTTCATCTCTAGGCGGATCGGTTGGCTGACTAACCACAATCTTCTGCGTACGCTGGAACTTACCAGAGACACAATTACGTCGCCATACCTTAGCATAGACGAACTTGTAGCTTCATACCTACAGCATGGCAGGAACTCGGTGCCAATCAAACACCGCAAGTTTTTGCAGGCGCTGATTGGTGGCGACTACAATCAGTTCGATGGAACCAAGCACGGGTATATACGCGACGTGTTTGAAACCTCGGCGGATTTCCCATCGAGTCCTTTGCTCACGTTGAGCCTCCTACGTCTCCTAATCGACAAAGCGGGCGATCAAGCGTCGAATAGTTCCCTGGGCTATGTCACCTACGAGCACATTCAGAGTTATTTCGGTGCCATGAGCGCCGATGACGACGCCGTGCGCGACGCGCTAGCGCGAGCCCTTGCGAACGGTCTTATTGAACCGTTCGAAAAGGGCGACCTGGAAATCGCCAACGAGCAGCGCTTCGCCGTTACGAGTCCCGGCCGAATGCACTACGAAATGGCGTTGCGTGACGCCGTCTACGTTAGCGAGATGGCCTTCGCGACGCCAATCCGGTCTGAGGCAGCGGTCGACCAGATGCGCGCGATTAAGAATGGCGGCGGTGCGATGCGCGCTGATCAGTGGCGCGAAATTTGCAAGATTTTTATCGACTACTGCATCGGCGAGGACCGAGCGTTCTTGGTTCTGCCTGGCGATCCAATGTTTGGGGGCCAGCAGCAGCTCAGGGCTGACCTTGCAGCGCAGTGGGTTGAACAGGCGATGCCTGTAAAGGGAGCGACGAATAGCACGGCGTTGGATGCGGTCTCCCGCGACCAAGTCCGCGCCACGGTCAAGTGGATAGACGCTGCGAAGGGTTACGGCTTCTTGATCGATCCCGAAAGCGGAGAAGACGTATTCGTTTCCACGCGGCTCTTCCGTGAGCGAATGTTCGACGTCCCCACACAAGGATCAGTGGTGGTATGCGACGTTGCTCCGGGAAAGGAGGGGAAGCCTCAGGCAGTAGCAATAAGCTCGGTCGAGCCAGAACCCGAAGAAGGCGGGAAATACGTCAGCGCACGCATCAAGTTCTACAACTGGGGGAGCGGATTCGGCTTCGCGACGCTAGATAGCGGGGACGACGCCTATCTTTCACGCAGGCTTGTAGAAGCCAGCGACGTGCAAAATCTGTCAGAAGGAGCGCCAGTCGAGGTGATTGTCCAGCCAAACTCAAACCGAGGAATGCTGGCAACGGCTCTTCGGCCTGTCCAAATTGTCTCTGTGATCATATAAATCAAAGAACGGCGACGAGAACATTTTCAAATCTTCTGTAGGTCTTCTTGCCTTTTGCGGATTATTATCTGATGTCCGCGTTGACTGGCAGAAGCGCTCGAAGCCGCCAGTCCGCAACCGGCCCGATCGTGGCCGAAGCATCCTGCATGAACGTATGTCCGCTTCCGGTCATGCGCAGAGCTGGCTTGAACGGCCGTAACTGGGTCCGGCTCAGACGCCTAGTCCTCAGTTCAATCCGGACCCCCATACGCGCCGTTGAGTAGACTTATGTGCTAGAATGGCCTTTGTCAGGAAGCTGCAGCGGTCCCGTTTCTCCATCTCCAATACACTGTTACGGGAAAACGCAATCGGAACAGATTCCAGGAAAGCGGCCCCGTTCAGCCATTCGAGCCAGCGGATGTTATCCAGACAATCCCTTTCGACCTGCCCAATCGAGAAGGGGCGTTGGTTACATGGCCGATTGAGCGCGCTACCTCCCGCATTTCCTCCGCGGCATGGAGCATGCGTTTCGAACAACGGAAAGCTGTATTATCGAAAGCCGCCAACATCAGCTGTCGAAAAAGCTAACCAAACGCATTTAAAAAATCAAAATTTTATTGCCTAATCCTAATTATCTTATATTTAAACGCAAACGATTGCACGTGAGGCGGTCGGCGGAGGGATCGTGATGAAGCTGAGCAGCTTGTTTCTTACCGGACTGATCGGGGTTTCTGCGACGGCCCCCGCCTTTGCCAAAGTGACGGCTCCGCAGGATGCTCGCGTTTTTCGCCTTGATGGCGGCGGCGTAACCTATGCACTCGGTGTCGATGACAAGGGATATCTTCAGCCCCTTTATTGGGGCGCATCGCTGGCCGCTGGCGATCCGCTTGTCTCCACGGACGTGGTCAAGACTGGCGATCCGGTTTTGATCAAAGCGCCTGGCGAGTTGTCTGGTTTTGATCCCGCTGGCTCGGTTACATTGCAGGAATATCCCGGCCAAGGCGAAGGGCTGGTCAACGACCCCGGTATCAAGACCATCTTCGCCGACGGGAATCGCGACCTCGTGCTCAAGTACAAGTCGCATCGGGTCCAAGGCGAAACGCTACTGATTGAACTGGCCGATATCCGGCGGCCGCTGACGGTGACGCTGCACTACACCGTCGATCCGGAAACCGGCGTGCTGGCGCGTTCGGCATCGGTCCGCAACGGCGACCGCCGTGCGGTTCGCGTCGACCAGATCGCGTCGGCGGTGTTCACCCTGCCGGTCGGCGACGATTACCGGCTACATTATCTGACCGGTCGCCACGCCGCGGAATGGACGAAGAAGGACGTCGCGATCACGCCAGCGCTGACGCTGCTCGAAAGCCGTCGCGGTTCGACCGGGCATGGCAATAATCCCTATTTCGCGATCGGGCGTGAAGGCATTACCAGCGAAGACGCCGGGCCGGTCTGGTACGGCGCACTGGCATGGTCGGGATCGTTCCGGATCAGCGTGGGACAGGATAATCTCGGCCGGATCCGAGTCATGGGCGGGTACAACCCTTATGACTTTTCATGGTCGCTGAAGCCCGGCGAAACGCTGGATACGCCTGTCTTCTATGCCGGCTATTCGAACGGTGGCATGGGTGGCGCCTCCCGCACCTTCCACCGTTTCCAGAACGCGCATATCCTGCCGGGCGGCGAACGCGCCAAGCCGCGCCCGGTGGTCTATAACAGTTGGGAGGCGACTGCCTTCGACGTGACCGAGGCGGGTCAGGAAGCCTTGGCGGAGAAGGCGGCCAAGATCGGCGTCGAACGCTTCGTGGTCGACGATGGCTGGTTCGGTGCGCGCAACAGCGACAAGGCCGGGCTGGGTGACTGGACCGTCAACCGAACCAAATTCCCCAACGGTCTGAAGCCGCTGATCGACAAGGTCCATTCGCTCGGCATGGATTTCGGTCTTTGGGTCGAGCCGGAAATGGTCAATGTCGATAGCGACCTGTACCGTGCCCATCCCGATTGGGTGCTGAACTATCCGGATCGTCCGCGGACCGAAGGCCGTAACCAGTTGGTGCTGAACCTCGCGCGCACCGACGTGCGCGATCACCTGCTGGCGGTTCTCGACAAGCTGGTCAGCGAGAACGACATCGCGTTCCTGAAATGGGATTATAACCGCAACTGGACCGAAGCGGGGTGGCCGGCCGTGCCGGTGCAGGACCAGCAGCGCGTCTATGTCGAATACGTCCGCAACCTGTACCATATCCTGTCCGAGTTGCGGCGGCGCCACCCGAAGCTGGAGATCGAGGGCTGCTCAGGCGGTGGCGGCCGTGTCGATCTCGGCATTCTCGGATTTTCGGATGAGGTATGGCCCTCCGACAATACCGATCCCGCCGACCGGCTGATGATCCAGGACGGCTTTACCCAGGCGTATCCGGTATCGGTGATGATGGCGTGGGTGACCGACAGCCCGAACTGGGCGAACACGCGTGCGACCTCGCTCGACTATCGCTTCCTGTCGTCGATGCAGGGTGGCCTCGGTATCGGTGCCAATCTCGACAAATGGCAGGCGGAGGATTTCACCACCGCCGCCAAATGGGTCGCCGCCTACAAGACCATTCGCCAGACCGTGCAGCGCGGGCAACTCTATCGCATCGATCCGCCGACCAGCGACAATGCGTCGTCCGCGACGATGTATGTCGGGCAGGACCGGCGGCAGGGCGTGATGTTCCAGATGCTGCATTCGTCGATGTGGCGCGACAATCCGGTCGCGCAGCATCCGCAGGGGCTGGACCCGGCACAGACCTATGCCGTCCGCATCCTCGGCGGCGGCGCGCTGCCCGAAGGCGTGCCGGCGCGTGCCAGCGGTGCATATTGGATGCAACGTGGCCTGCGCGCGCCGCTGAAGGGTGATTTCGTCGGCACGGCCTTCGTGTTCGACGCCGTGAAATAGTCGATCGTACCGAGGGGAACGGGTCCGTTCAGAAGGCCCGCCCCTCTCCAACAACCATCCATTCTCAAAGGGGAGGATATCATGCGTACCTCATTCAAGACCGTGTTACTGGCCGGCGGAATGCTGCTTGCCGGACCTGTATTCGCGCAGGACGCCACGCAGCCGGAAGCCGGGGCGCCACAGACCAGTCCCGAGGGCGTCGTCCAGGAACCGACGCCGGTCGCGGCACAGGTCGGGCCGGACGCGGCCGAAGTATCCGACGACATCGTCGTCACCGGTATCCGCAGCAGCCTGGCGTCGTCGGCGCGGGTAAAGCGGGATTCGCAGCAGATCGTCGACACGATTTCTGCCGAGGACGTCGGCAAGTTCCCGGACGCCAATATCGCGGAATCGCTCCAGCGTATCACCGGCGTCGCCATCGACCGTTCGGGCGGTGAAGGCCAGTTCATTACCGTCCGCGGGCTTGGGCCGGAATTCAACACCGTGCTGGTCAACGGCCGGGTCATGGCAACCGACAATCCGGGCCGCGAATTCTCGTTCGACGTGCTGTCGTCGAACATGATCCAGCGCACCGACGTGTATAAGTCGAGCGTGCCCGAACTGCAGGAAGGCGGCATCGGCGCGACCGTCAACATCATCACCGCCCGTCCGCTCGATGGCCGCAGCGGCTTCCACCTCGCCGCGTCGGCGGGCGGCATCTACGATACGCTGCGCGAGAAGCTCAGCCCCGATCTGTCGGCGGTCACGTCGCTCACCAACGATGCCAAGACGATCGGCATCGTGCTGTCGGGGTCGTACACCGATCGCCGCAGCCAGCTCGATTATGTCCAGACCGATGGCTGGCTGTTCGGTCCGCAGAACGTCGTCAACGGCAACGCGAACTCGACCGGGCTGACCACCGCCGCGCTCGGCAACACCGGCGCGACGGTCAACGTGCCGCAGAACCTCGCCTTCGCCCGCCAGCTCGACCGGCGGCGGCGCATCAACCTTGCCGGTGCCCTGCAGGCGAAGCTGAGCGATCAGTTGTTGCTGACCGTCGACGGCATCTATTCGAAGTTCGACGTCTTCACCCATCGCAACATCTTCGCCAACTTCTACTCGTCGCCCTATATCGGGTTGCAGGTGGACGATACCGGCACCGCGACCGGTTTCAACCGCCCGGGACAGCAGTTCCTCGCGGCCAATCCGTTGCTGGCGCAGCGCGTGTCGCTGTCGCAGAACGACAATATCGTGAACAACAACGACCGTCGGACCGAAACCTATCAGGTCGGCGGCAACCTGAAATGGAACCCGGCCGACGATGTCGAGGTGCGGTTCGACGCATCGACATCGAAGGCCCGGCAGCGCAACCCGACCCAGTTCGTCGTCGTAGGGTCGCTGGCGCAGACCAGCCCGCGGTTCGACCTGAACAAGGGCGAGGACCTGCCGACCGCATCGAACTTCGGTAACATCACCGATCCGTCGCTGATGCGGGCGCACTATACCGGTGTCGAGAACAACCGCGTCAGCGATCGCAGCTCCGAATTCCACCTCGATACCGACTACCAGATCCAGGACAGCATCCTGAAGACGGTGCGGATCGGCATGGCCTATTCGGACCGTACCAAGCAGCGCCGTTTCTTCAACAACGCCGACGGTGGCTGCGCCTATTGCGGCTACGATATCCCCATGGATACGTCGTTGTTGTCGCCGTACAAGCTGACCAACTTCCTGCCGGGCGTATCGGGCAGCGAAAACGTGCCCTCGCAATTCTTCACCTATGACGCGAACGCGGTGATCGCGTTCCTGTCGAACCCGACCAACCTCGCACGGGCGCGGCAAGGACGCACCGCGGCCGAGCAGGCGGCGGAAGCTGCACGGTTGCTGGCATTGCCCGGCGGCCCGTACGGCGTGCGCGAAAATCCGGGCAGCCAGCTGAACGTCAACGAGCGCTTGCTCGCAAGCTACATCGCGATGTCGTTCGGTGGTGATAGCTGGAGCGCCAATGCCGGTGTCCGGGTGGTACGGACGGAGACGGTATCGCGCGGGTTCGCGCAGCCGGTCATCGACATCACCAACACCCGTGGCGACGATACGCTGGTCTTCACCTATGGCGCATCGAGCCCGGTTTCGGTCAGCAACAGCTACGTCAACGCGCTGCCGTCGGCGAACATCAAGTTCAACGTCACCGACAAGCTGATCACCCGTGCCGCCTTCTCCCAGACGGTGACGCGTCCGACGCTGACCGATCTCGGCGTCGACAACTCGTTCGGTGGGCGCATTTCCGTGCCCCAGTCGAGTGGCGGCAACCCGACGCTCGAGCCATTCATGTCGACCAACTACGACATTTCGGTCGAATATTATCTGAACTCGATCAGCTACGTCAGCGCGGGTGCGTTCTACAAGAGCCTTGACAACTTCCTCGAACTACAGACGCTGCCGGTCCAGCGGTTCGGACGGACGTTCCAGGATACGCGGACCCGCAATGGCCAGACCGGCTATATTCGCGGTATCGAAGTCGGTGGACAGTACACGCTCGACTGGTTGCCCGGTGTCCTGTCCGGCTTCGGCGTGGCGGGCAACTACACCTATGTCGACAGCAAGGCGGAGCGTGACTCGTCGCTCGCGGACTATGAATGCGGCTATAACGGGCTGTCGCCGCATTCGGCGAACGGCAGCGTGTTCTTCGAGAAATACGGACTGTCGGCGCGCACGTCGTACAACTGGCGTTCGGAATATCTGCGCGCCTGCCGTTCGGATCAGGGTCGGCCCCGCAATCGCTCGGCTTATGGGCAGCTCGATTTCAACGTCGGCTATGACGTGACCCCCAATGTGCAGGTCTATGTGCAGGGTGTGAACGTCACCAACCAGCGTATTCACGAATGGTCGGCGATCGAGGAACGCTTCCTGCTGCTGCAGGAAACCGGCGCGCGTTACAATTTTGGCGCACGGGTGAAGTTCTGACGAAAAGGTGGGCGACTGCGAGGTCGCCCGCCTTCTCTCGACAAGGACGCTCCAGCCCTTTCCACTGGGTGGCGGAGAAGTGACGATATAAAGTGGAGCAACGGAGTGGCAGCAGCTTGCGGTTTCCAAGCGTCCTAAAATTCGATCCAAGTCGCATCGACCGTCTTCGATCATCCAGCGCGCTACCACGGTCGAGGAAGTTGCTAACCTGTGCGTCTACATCGCCTCTTCACAGGCGTTCGCGACCACCGGTGCAGCGCTGGGCGTCGATGGCGGTGTGGTTAATACGATCGCCCGACCATCAATCCGTCGGCCCCGACCGGCACCGTCCTGATTGGAATCGGAAAAAAGGGAACAACCTGAGTACCCTGAAACCGATGCCTCATCAGGTTTCAGGACGCCAAGGGTTACAATCCAAACAGTATTCCATCGCTTCAGGTCCGGGAACGCAGCGCTTCCAGCACCAAGCTAAACGCGGGGGAGGGCTGCCTTCGACTTGGGTAATAGAGGTAGTAGCCATCGAACGGCTCGCACCAGTCTTCTAATACCCTAACGAGCGAACCGTCCGCGAAGTAGCGGTCAACATGGCCTTCGACCGTGAAAGCGATGCCGCGTCCAGCCAGAGCAGCGGCAACGATCATATCGGGATCGTTGAATACGAGCTGGCCCTCCGTTTTGACCTTCAGCTCCTTACCGTCGCGCTCGAACTCCCAGGCGTACAAACCGCCTGACGTTGCCATCCGAAGACTGATGCAATTGTGTTTTGCCAAATCGTAGGGGGTCTGAGGCGTCCCGTGCCGTTCCAGATACCCCGGTGCCGCAAACGCAGCCATGCGCAGTTTCGGGCTGATCGGCACAGCAATCATATCCTGATCCAGTCGCTCGCCTAGCCGAACGCCGGCGTCGAATCTGCCGCTGACGATGTCGACGAGGCCGCTGTCGATACTGATCTCGATATTGATGTCGGGATTTTCAGCGGTCAGTCGATCGATGACCGGCCACAGCACGGCTCGCGCCGCATGAGCGCTGGAGGTAATCCTGACGGTACCAGCAGGACGCTCGCGAAGCTCAGTCAGCGATGCTAGCTTGTCATCAATTTCGTCCAAGGCAGGTCGCAGTGTTGTGATCAGACGCTCACCGGCTTCGGTAGGAGCGACGCTCCTCGTTGTCCGGGTCAGCAATCGCAAACCCAGCTTTGCTTCCAGGCGGCGCATCGTATGACTGAGCGCCGACTGCGAGATGCCGAGTTTTGCAGCCGCTTTTGTAAAGCTGCGCTCCTCAGCGACGGCTAAAAACATAGCCAGATTGCCCAGCTCTTCACGTTGCATGTCGAGGCGCCACCAAGGGTTTCATGACATGATGTCATAGGCCCAAGCGATTTACCCTGTCTAATCCCCAGAACCGCTTCGAGTTACATTGCAATCATCGTGGCCCGGCGTGTGACCATCGGGCCGGACGAGGATTGTGATGATGCAGAACCGTGTATTGGGCCGCAGTGGCCTTGAGGTATCAGCCGTTGGGCTTGGGTGCATGGGTCTGAGCTATGGCTACGGTCCCGCTACCGATCGCATGGAGGCGGTTTCGATGCTGCGCGCGGCGCATGATCGCGGCGTTACCTTCTTCGACACGGCCGAAGCCTATGGGCCGGGGGACAATGAAGAGGTCGTCGGCGAAGCACTGGCGCCGGTTCGTGATCAGGTGGTGATCGCCACCAAATTCGGGTTCGAGAACGGCCGCCCGAGCGATGGCTTGAACAGCCGTCCCGAGCGTATCCGGCAGGTTGCGGACGAGGCGCTGTCCCGGCTACGTACCGATCGCATCGATCTTTTCTATCAGCACCGCGTCGACCCGAACGTGCCGATCGAGGACGTGGCGGGCACGGTCCGCGACCTGATCGCCGAGGGCAAGGTCAAGCATTTCGGTCTGTCGGAAGCCGGGCCGGACGCGATCCGTCGCGCCCACGCGGTGCAGCCCGTGGCGGCACTTCAGAGCGAGTATTCAATGTTCTGGCGCGAACCGGAAGCGACGATCCTGCCGCTTCTGGAGGAGCTGGGTATCGGCTTCGTCCCGTTCGCACCGCTTGGCAAAGGGTTCCTGACCGGCAAGCTGAAGGCCGACACCACGTTCGCGGCCGATGACTTCCGCAGCACCGTGCCGCGCTTCCAGGCGGATGCGATGGCGGCGAACCAAGCGCTGGTCGATCTGGTCACGATGATCGCCAGCGAGAAGGGGGCCACGCCCGCGCAGGTCGCGCTTGCATGGCTGCTCGCACAGCGTCCGTGGATCGTGCCGATCCCCGGCACGACCAAGCTCCACCGACTGGAGGAGAATCTGGGCGGTGCCGATCTAGCGCTGACCGATCAGGACCTGGCGCGCATCGCCGACGCCCTGTCGGGGATTGAAGTTCATGGCGAGCGCTATGCGGCTTCGCATCAGCAGTTCGTGAACCGCTGAACCGGACGAGGAGCCACGCCCATGACCACCGTTCCGACCGTCACTCTCAACAACGGCGTCGAGATGCCGATCCTCGGTTTCGGCGTCTTCCAGGTGCCCGATCCCGCGGAATGCGAGCGCAGCGTCCGCGACGCGATCGACGTCGGTTATCGCCTGCTCGATACCGCCGCGTCCTACGGCAACGAGGAGGCGGTTGGTGCCGCCATCAAGAACCACGGCATCGACCGGAGCGAGTTGTTCGTCACCACCAAGCTCTGGGTGCAGGATGCCAGCTACGAGGGTGCCAAGGCCGCTTTCGAGCGTTCGATCAACAAGCTCGGCCTCGACTATCTCGACCT
This sequence comes from Sphingomonas lacusdianchii, assembly GCF_022664395.1. GTDB lineage: Bacteria > Pseudomonadota > Alphaproteobacteria > Sphingomonadales > Sphingomonadaceae > Sphingomonas > Sphingomonas lacusdianchii. The sequence continues at coordinate 13,333 of NZ_JAKRET010000035.1, forward strand.
GTACCTGATCCACCAGCCCTATGGTGATGTGTACGGCGCATGGCGCGCAATGGAGGAGTTGCACAAGGCCGGCCGCATCCGCGCGATCGGCATCAGCAATTTCTACCCCGATCGCCTTGTCGACTTCGTGCTGCACAACGAGGTGAAGCCGGCGGTCAATCAGATCGAGATTCATCCTTTTCACCAGCAGACCGATGCGGTGAAGATCCTTGAGGAATACGGCGTCCAACCCGAGGCGTGGGGACCGTTCGCGGAAGGCAAGAATGGCCTGTTCACGAACGAGGTGTTGCAGCCGATCGCCGACAAACACGGCAAAAGCATCGCCCAGGTCGTACTTCGCTGGCTGACCGATCGGGGCATCGTCGCGATCCCCAAATCGGTGCGTAAGGAGCGCATGGCGCAGAACTTCGACATCTTCGATTTCGACCTCGACGCCGGCGACCTCGATGCCATCGCCAAGCTCGATCAGAACGCCAGCAGCTTCTTCGATCACCGTGATCCGGCGATGGTGAAGTGGCTCGGCGAACGGAAGCTCTGATCGCCATTCCAGGCTGATGCTCCGGCATCAGCTTGGCCCTTTTCAAACTCGTGCGGGAGCAGTTGTGATGGACACTCGATCGAACCAGGGAATGAAGCGGCTTGGCTTGCTAGGTGCGGCTGTCTTGTTGGCGCTGCCGATGCAGCCCGTGCTCGCGCAGCAAACGCCGCCACCCCCAACGGAGTCGATCAAGACCGCTGCCACGCATACCCCGACCGAGCAGCAGGTCATCGACCTGTCGAAGACCAAGTGGGACTGGATGGCGGCCAAGAAGGTCGACTCCCTCGCGACGCTCTTCGACGATCGGGCCATGTTCACCCACATGGGCGGAACGTGGGGCAAGGCGGCCGAACTCGCCACCATCCAGAGCGGCGGTATCTGGTACAAGAAGGCGTCGATCTACGCGGTCGACGTGCGGGTGTTCGGCAACACCGCGATCGTGCTGGAAGACCTCGATCTGGAGGCTGTGGTCGGCGGTCGAACCGTCACCAATCCCTTCATGGTCACGGAAGTCTACAACAAGCAGGCCGGCAAGTGGCGTCTGGCCCAGCTCACCTTCTCGCGCCTCGTTCGGCCGGTGAAGACGAGCGCTGGCGGGGATTGATCCCAAACGGGATCGGGACGGGAGACGAGACGATGAAGGTCGCATCCGCAACCGCTGCCGCGCTGGTAATGGCCGCGCCGGTCGAGGCGCAGGAGCGTCCGTCGGTTGCGCCCAGAAACATGCAGGCAATCGCGCCGGCATTGGCTGGCTATACGGACCGGGTGCTGTTCGGCGACGTGTGGGTGCGGCCGGAGCTGGCCCCGCGTGACCGCAGCATCGTCACCCTGTCGGTACTTATCGCGACCGGCAAAACCGCGCAGATGACAAGCCATCTTGGTCGTGGCCTCGATAACGGCATCAAGCCGTCCGAGGTCGCCGGCATGGTGACGCAGCTCGCCTTCTACACCGGATGGCCAAACGCTGTGTCGGCCTTGAATGAGGTCGAGAAGGTATTTGCCGCGCGCCATGTCGATCTGAGGCCGCTTGCAGCGGTGCCTCCAGCCACCGCACCGCTCCCCGCCTCCGATCCGGCGCGTGCCGCGACCGTCAACAGGACGCTCGCCCCGATCGCACCCAAGCTCGCGCAGCTTACCAACGACGTCGTGTTCGCCGACTTGTGGCGGCGAACCGACCTGTCGCCCCGCGACCGCAGCCTCGTCACCATTGCCGCGCTTTCCGCAGGCGGTGACGCCGACCAGCTCGCCTTCCATGTCCAGCGTGGGCTCGAGAACGGGCTGACGCAGCCGCAGATCGTCGAGGCGCTGACCCATCTCGCTTTCTACGCAGGGTGGCCGAAGGCGAACGCCGCCATCGGCATCGCGGGTAAGGTATTCGCCAAGCAGGAGGTTGCCACCATGTCAGAGGTTCAGGTTATCCGTCCCGGGCAGGAGCCGAAGGCTGGTCCCGCCGACTATTTCACCGGCAGCGTGTCGGTCGCATCGCCGTTCAAAGGCACCGGCGCCGCGCGCCTTGGCGGTGCGACGGTTACGTTCCAACCGGGCGCGCATACGAACTGGCACACGCATCCGCTGGGGCAATTGCTGATCGTCACCGCTGGACACGGATGGGTTCAGGTCAACGGCGAGGCCGCGAAGCCAATCGCGACGGGCGATACGGTGTTTATCTCGCCGGGCGTCAAGCACTGGCATGGCGCGGCGCGTGATAGCGTGATGACGCATGTAGCGGTGTCCGAAGCGCAGGACGGTACGTCCGTGACGTGGCTCGAACCGGTCGCCGACGATGTATACAACAAGCTGTAACGGGAGAGACGGCGATGATGTCGGAAATCGAAATGTCGAGGCGTGGCGTCCTTGCCGGCAGCGCCGCAGCGGCTGCGCTGGCAGCGGCCCCGCAAGTGGAAGCACAGCCCGCAAAAGCGCCTGCGCCTGCGACCATGCCGGTATCGCTCACCGTCAACGGCAAGCGTCGTGACCTCACTCTCGACACGCGCACGACGCTGCTCGATGCGCTGCGCGAGCATCTGAAGCTCACCGGCACGAAGAAGGGCTGCGATCACGGGCAATGCGGAGCCTGTACCGTCATCGTGAACGGCGAGCGGATCAATTCCTGCCTTAGCCTTGCCGTCCAGCATCAGGGCGACGAGGTGAAGACGATCGAAGGGTTGGGAACACCCGACAAGCTGCACCCGATGCAGGCCGCGTTCGTGCGTCATGATGGCTATCAGTGCGGCTATTGCACGCCGGGCCAGATTTGTTCGGCCGTCGCGGTGCTGGACGAGATCAGGCGCGGGGTACCGAGCCATGTCCAGGCCGATCTTTCTGCGCGGCCGCAGCCGACCAACATCGAAATGCGCGAGCGGATGAGCGGCAATATCTGCCGGTGTGGTGCCTATTCCAACATCGCCGAAGCGATGGCGGACGTCGCGGGAGCAAGCGTATGAAGCCCTTCACCTATGAGCGCGCAAAAACCCCGGCGGAAGCCGCTGCCGCTGTTGCCCGTCAGCCCGGAGCCAAATTCCTTGCCGGGGGCACCAACCTGCTCGACCTGATGAAGCTGGAGATCGAGACGCCCCGGCATCTGGTCGACGTCCAGGACCTGAAGCTCGACAGGATCGAGCCGACGCGCGAGGGCGGCTTGCGGATCGGCGCGCTGGTCACGAACACTGCGCTTGCTGCCGACACCCGCGTCCGTCGCGATTACGGCGTGTTGACCCGCGCGATCGTGGCAGGCGCCTCCGGCCAGCTTCGCAACAAGGCGACCACGGCGGGCAACCTGCTTCAGCGGACCCGGTGTCCCTATTTCTATGACTCCAACATGCCCTGCAACAAGCGCAAACCGGGGTCGGGCTGCGCTGCGATCGGCGGCTATTCGCGCCAGCTCGCGGTCATCGGTTCGAGCGACCAATGCATTGCTACCTATCCCGGCGATATGGCCGTGGCGATGCGCGTGCTGGATGCGACCGTGGAGACGGTCAAGGCGGATGGCACGACCCGCGCTATCCCGATCGCCGATTTTCACCGTCTGCCCGGCGACAAGCCCCACCTCGACAACAGCCTTGAAGCCGGCGAGCTGATTACAGCCGTGACGCTGCCCCGGCCGCTTGGCGGCACGCACCATTATGAGAAGGTTCGCGACCGGGCATCCTATGCCTTCGCGCTCGTCTCGGTCGCAGCCGTGATCCAGAAGGACGGGAGCGGCCGCGTCGCATTCGGCGGGGTCGCGCACAAGCCGTGGCGGGTCGAGGCGGCCGACGCCGTGATGACGCAAGGGGCCGCAGCCGTGACGGCCAGGGCATTCGCGAACGCCCGCCCCACAGACGACAATGCGTTCAAGATACCGCTCGCGACGCGGGCGCTTGCAGCCACCATCGCGGAGGGCAAGTCAGCATGAAGTTCGACACGCCAGCAGGCACCAACCCGATCGATCAGGAAAAGGTCGTCGGCAAGCCGCACCCGCGCATCGAGGGACCGCTGAAGACGACCGGGCGCGCGGTCTATTCCTACGAGAACCACGAGGCCGCACCAAACGCTGCCTATGGCTATGTCGTCGGTTCGGGTATCGCCAAGGGCCGCATAGCGTCGATGGACGTGCGCGAGGCCAAGGCTGCGCCGGGTGTCCTTGCGATCGTGACGGCCGATAACGCCGGGCCGATCAAGAAGCAGGGGTTCTACGTCGCCAAGCCGCTCGCGGGGCCGGAGATCGAGCACTACCACCAGGCAATCGCACTGGTCGTCGCCGAGACGTTCGAGCAGGCGCGTCACGCCGCCTCGCTGCTCCGGGTCGATTACGCGCGCGAGCAGGGCGCGTTCGACCTCGCCGCTGCGCGCGAGGGTGCCAAACGGCATCAGCGCCAGCCGGACGTCCGTATCGGCGACTTCGACAAGGCGTTCGCTTCGGCACCCGTGAAGGTCGATGCGACCTACACCACGCCTGACCACAGCCATATGATGCTGGAGCCGCACGCCACGATCGCGCGCTGGGACGGCGACCACCTGACCATCTGGTCTGCGCAGCAGATCGTCGGTTGGGCGCGACGCGACCTCGGCAACAAGCTCAGTATTCCGCAGGACAAGATCCGTGTCGTTGCGACCTATATCGGCGGCGGGTTCGGCGGAAAGGGCAGCGTCTGTTCGGACGCGATCCTCGCGGCGCTCGGCGCTCGCGCGATCAGCCGTGCGGTGAAGGTGACGTTGCCGCGCCCGCTGATGCCGAACAACACGTCGCATCGCCCGGCCACGATCCAGCGCGTTCGTCTGGCGGCGGGTCGCGACGGCAAGCTGGTCGCGGTCGGGCACGAAACGCTGTCGGGCAATC
>NZ_JAKRET010000036.1 GCF_022664395.1 Sphingomonas lacusdianchii
GCATGATCTCCACCTCACGCAGCTTGCCGATGATCTCCTCCGGCTTGTGCTTCTTCGCTGGCATTCGTCGTCCCTTCCTTGATCCAGACTGTCATAGTCGATGGACCACTCAGAAGGGGGCAGCTCACGTCCATGAAGACCGCCTAAACCGCGCAAATCCGCCACTTTGGCGGGCGCTGGTGACCCCTACGGGAGGCGTTGATCCAGCGTAAAAAGCACGTATTTCGGCGGTTTCGTGGGTTGCTTGCCCATCGGTTTGTACACACGGCCTGTACCCGTGCGCATAACGATTTGAGCCCGCTACTTGCCATCCGTCAAGACGAAGCTGGTGGAATGCGGCCTGTCCGCTCTCGGAAAGTCGCCTGCGAAAGCTGCCGTTTGTTCAGGATCGGGGCACGGGGCCTCAAACGCCCGTCGATGGTGGTTGCACGAACCCGCTGCGCGGGAGGGGCGTGTGCGACGCGGTTGAGGTAATGGAACGGACGTTGCGCCTGGATTGAGTGCGGCAGGAGGCAGGCAGAGCATGGGGGCTCCACCAGAAGGAGCTCTGCCATGACCACACTCGTTCCAATTGCCGTCAGCCCGCTGCGTCAGCGTCTCATCGACGAGATGGACATACGGCGCTTCGGGCGCGAGACACAGCGCAACTACATCCGCGATGTCGGCCGGTTCGCGACGTTCCTGGGGCGTTCGCCGGACACTGCAACGGCAGAAGACGTCCGGCGCTTCCAGATCGAGCAAGGCGAGCTGGATGTCCCGGCGCCGACCATGAACGCCATCGTGTCGGCGCTGCGGTTCTTCTTCACGCAGACGCTCGACCGGCCCGACCTAGCGCGCAAGCTGGTCCGGATGCGGCATGAGCGCAAGCTGCCGGTGGTGTTGAGCCGGGACGAGGTGGCGCGCCTGCTCGATGCGACCACGTGCCTCAAGCATCAGGCGGCGCTGTCGATTGCTTATGGTGCGGGACTGCGCGCAGCCGAGGTTGCCGCCCTCAAAGTGCGCGACATCGACAGCGAGCGCATGCTGCTCCGGGTTGAGCGCGGCAAGGGCGGGCGGTATCGCAACGCCATGCTCCCGACCGGGCTGCTGGCCTTGCTGCGGGAGTGGTGGCGGGTCGGTCGGCGGGAGCGCGTGTTGCACGTCGATGGCTGGCTTTTCCCCGGCCAACACTACCTCAAGCCGCTCAGCACCCGGCAACTGCACCGCATCGTCGTAGAGGCAAGCGTGGCGGCGGGCATCGGCAAGCGCGTCGGGCCGCACACGTTGCGGCACTGCTTCGCCACCCATCTGCTCGAGGACGGGATCGACGTTCGCATCATCCAGACGCTGCTGGGACACGCCAAGCTGGAGACCACCGCCTATTACACCCAAGTCGCCACGCGGGTCCTGCGCAACGTGACCAGCCCGTTTGAACGGCTCGCGACCACCGCTGCGGAAGGGAGGGCGCCCAAGGGCTGAGCGGCGTTGCGCGCCTCACTCGAGGTCGCCGACATCTTCCGCGCTGCCGGTCCTGCGTACCGGGCCGCCCGCGCCGGCCACCTGAGCCTGGACCAGTTGAAGGTGATGTCGGCGGTCGAACACTGCCGTACCGCCGTCATGGGTGGACATGTCGAGGCCTGCACCGACTGCGGGCACTGGCGGGTCGCCTATAACTCCTGCCGCAACCGGCATTGCCCGCGATGTCAGGGCGCGGCCGTGCGCACCTGGCTCGCCGAGCGCGAGGCCGACCTGCTGCCGGTCGGCTACTTCCATGTCGTTTTCACGTTGCCGGCTGAGGTCGCCGACATCGCTCTACAGAACAAGGCGGCAGTCTACGGCCTGCTGTTCCAGGCGGCGTCCGAGACGATGACGACTATCGCTGCCGACCCCAAGCACCTTGGCGCCCGCATCGGTATCACCGCCGTGCTCCATACGTGGGGCTCAGCGATGACCCACCACCCGCATATCCACATGATTGTGCCCGGCGGCGGTCTCTCGCCCGACGGCAGCCGCTGGATCTCGTCGCGCCCGGCGTTCCTGCTGCCGGTCAGGGTCCTGGGCAAGCTGTTCTGCCGCCTGTTCCTGAACCGGTTGATGGCGCTACACGAAGCGGGGCGGCTCGCGTTCTACGGCAACCTCGCTCACCTCGGCGACCGGCGCGCCTTCCTGCGTCATCTCGCGCCGGTCAGGAAGAAGCGCTGGGTCGTCTACGCCAAGCCGCCGTTCGCCGGACCCGAGACGGTACTAGCCTACCTGTCGCGCTATACCCACCGCGTCGCCATATCGAACAGCCGGCTCCTGCGCTTCGACGAGACCGGGGTGACGTTCCGCTACAAGGACTATCGTCGGGGCGGTGCCGACCGGCAGCAGGTCATGACGCTCGCCGCCGACGAATTCATCCGCCGCTTCCTGCTCCACGTTCTGCCGAAGGGCTTCCACCGCATCCGTCACTATGGCCTGCTCGCGGGCGCCACACGCAAGGCGCATCTCGACCACGTCCGCCAACTGCTCGGGGTCGCTCCGCCGGTCACGACAGATGCGCGGGTCGAGCCGGACGACACCCGCCCGCCATGCCCGTGCTGCGGCGGGCACATGGTCGTCATCGAGACCTTCGAACGTCAGTGCCGGCCCCGCGCCCCGCCAGCTCCAGCGCCGTCATCCGGGACACAGGCGCCGTGATCCGGCACGGCCCGACAGCACCATACCCCGCAGCATCCATGCCTGCGGAGCCGATGTCACCTGCGCCGATCGCCGTCAGCGAGGTCGCTACCTTGAGCCAAGCTGAGCTGCTAACGCGGGTGAACCCGTCATGGCCACATAGATTCAGACCGTCCGCATTCAAGGTCGCGCCCGCACCCGCCGCGCCGCTCATCACCCTGGCGGGCCGAAAACCGAAAACCCCATAGCACACCGCTCGTTGCCCGCAGGTTCGGGCCTCCAAGACTTTCGTACGCCCGCCGGCATCCGAAACTCTTCAGGAAACCGGAATGTCCGGTTTGGAGCAGGCGCTTCCGGTAAGCTGCCGTTCGTTGTCCGCTAAGGATCAGCGGCTATCCACCCAGATTCGGGTCATTCCGAACCCTCTTAACCGATCTTCGACTCGGACGATCACCCAAGCGGCGGCGGGACGGTTGAGTTGGACAACCCTGCTGCCTAAAATCGATTCATCCATCGTGGCGGATAGAGCCTTCTTAGGCCTTCGAATCTGTAAAAGGTTGTGCAATCATGCGCGCGCAAAGGATCTGCGTCACATGCCAACGAAATTTCCTCAAAAAAATATGGACGGTTTCCACAAGGCTGCGACGTCGCTCAAACTGTTCAGCAGGGCAGAGCTTAATGATGAAAAGAACCGCTCTCTGATTGAGAAGCTTTATGTCGATCCACTGCCGAATGAGCACGTTTTTAAGACCCTGTTGGCGGATAATACGACGTTTATCGTTGGCCGCAAAGGCAGTGGTAAGTCGACTGTATTTCAACGCGTTCAGCACGAAATAAGAAAGAATAGGTCGAATGTTATTTCTGCGTATATGGATATTAGAAACGTATTCGAAGCCTCACAAATAGACCCTATAGCGTCGGGCAAAATCGCGTCCTTAGAGTCTGCACTTTCTCCGGACCAAGTACAAAAGCTTCTTTTATACAAAAGGTTTTTCAAGCTTTTAATTACCGACGTCCGCGACGAGCTCAAAGCTCAGGTTGATCAAAGCTTCCTGACTAGGCTGAAAGAGCGCGTGTCGGGAACCTCTGCGGAAGTATTCCGTGGATTAGACAAGGTTATCGCCAAACTCGAAAGCCCAGATTGGGAGGATATCGCCGGCTTCACGACAAAAAACGTGAAGGCGGTGTCTGGGATCAAAAGCGCTGAAAAAACCCATGCGAACGTGAGCGGCAAGGCTGACATCAAATCCGCGGAACTAGCAGGAAGCGCTGGATTTGAGCGGCAAATTTCGAGCGAGGATTCAGACGAAGCGGTATACACGCAGCTGCTGATGCGTGTGATCGGCATCAATAATGTGATTTCCGAGCTTCAGAAAATACTCAACTCGTTGGGCATCAAAAGGCTCTACATCTTTCTTGACGACTTTTCAGAGCTGCCGCGCGAGGCAATGCATCTTCTTGTAGACGCCCTGATCTCGCCACTTGCTCGTTGGTCGGATTTCATCAAGTTCAAGATCGCTGCGTACCCTGGCCGCGTCTACCTCGGTTCACTCGATAAAACCAAGATTGAGGAAATTGAGCTAGACATTTACGGCCTCTACGGCGGGTCTGGTGTCAACAAAATGGAAGAGAAAGCAACCGACTTCGTCCGTCGCGTAGTTGAAAAGCGTATACAGCATTTTTGTAAATTGGATCCGGACGTATTTTTTAATGCTAAGTTGGCGGACTTATGGAAGACCCTGTTTTTCGCTTCTATGGCCAACCCGCGTATTCTGGGCCATCTGATGCTTTATGCATACGATACTCAGCTAATTTATGGCAGTCGCATTGGTGTTCAGGCGATACAAGAAGCTTCTCAGCGATATTATGAGGAGAAGATTGCGCCGTTCTTTTCGACTGGAAAGTATCGGATGGCCTTGGAAGAAAGGTCATCGATTTATTCACTCAAGGAGCTGCTTGAGACGATAGTCGGGCGGGCCAGGGCAATACGCCAAGAGGGGTCTCGTGATAGCGGCGGGGGTCGAAGTCGGCCTTTCGCAAGCCATTTTTACGTCTCTCACGATTATGACGACCTCCTTTTATCATTGGAGACCTCATTTTTTCTGACTAAGTACTTTGAGCAGTCTGACAGAGAAGGCACGCGGGTTTCGATCTATGCGCTGAATTTTGGCCTTTGCGTCAAGTATCAGATCGGCTTTGGCCGTCCGTCGGAACGACGTGAGGATCGACTGTACTTTGTAGACCGAAAGTTCGATTACAATGCGCTTGCCCGCGCTTATATTCAGCAAAATCAGGAAGTAAAGTGCAATAATTGTGCAGCAGAATTCGATCTAACAATGCTTCCCGCGCTTAAGATGTTCCAGATGCGCTGCCCTACCTGTCACTCAGGTGAGTGTAAGGTCGTAAATTTGTCAAAGAAGTACGCAGACGTGATAGATACTATCCGGCCTGATTTACTTCTGCCCGAGACTGAGCTGAGCATTATGCAGACGCTCTTCAATGAGAAGAAACCAATGGTAGCCGCTGAAATTGCCGGGGATCTCGACTGCTCCGGTCAGCTCGTTGGGCGTCGTGGCAAAAACCTGTCCGAGCGAAAGCTCGTGGATCGTACCCAAACGGGTCAGGTGTACCGCTATGACTTAACCGATCAGGCGAGAAACGCGTACTTTAGCGATAGCGGCGCGACCGATCTGAACGTGTCAAATCCTGCGGATCCGCATCAATCCTGAAGGTTGTCGCTTGGATAGTTCACCGACGAGTTGAGCGCGACAGCAAGCCGGTGCACACGGGGCAGCGGGACCGTGCGCAGACGCATGATCCCGCGCTTTCATAACGCGCGGGGTCAGCAAAAGCTGGAACGATACTGGGGGTAGCTGTCGTTTGAGCTGCGCCTCCTGCGGGGGGGACGTCCGACACGACTTAGAAAATGCCAATTAAGCACAACCTTAGTGAGCGTCCGCGTTCGAGCGCACCACACCACACGATAAGTGACGGGTTGTGGGTCTCAGCTGCAAACCTGGCGGCAGCTGTCGACCACAATATGTCGTTTGGCGGCCAAGCTTCGAACGGCAGCTTCCGCCGGAACCAGCCGTGGCCCAGCACGAAGCCGTTTGGCAGCAGTGCGCCCCAATCTTGGGCGTTCGCCGGGCTAGTGCATGGTCCTGTAACCTGCCGGTTGTTCAGCTTAATTGGCGTTACGCTCTAATGGCTTTGTCGCGCAACTCCCGCGCGGGCCGCAACGCAGTCGGTATTATCTTTAAGGCGCGTTGAGCGACGGATTGGCGGACTGGTGGGACAAGTAAATCTGGGGCAAGATTCAGCTGCGGACGGGCGACGATATGCTCGAGACGCAACCGTCCGTGACAAGGATTTCTCACGTTAGACGAGAAAAACTCGTGCCAAGCCACTCACTTCGCTAATGATACGGAGATGGCGGCGAGCCGCGCGTGGTAAGGATGCACCAGTGGTCGATGAAGGTGGCGGCTCAGGACTTTTCCTTGTGCAGGACCCTGCGCTCCGTTCTGCGGTCATGCCGTTGTTCGCGATAGACAAGCGCGATTTGTCAGAGCGCCCCAAAGGACGCGGGACGACTTTCAGGATCGACCCGTGGTCGGGATGCGCGACGGCTTATCACGTTGTTGAGGAGTTGCTTGAGGTGAAGGACGGGGCTCCTGCCCTACGCGAGCATGTCAGACTGATCGCACTCGAGCTCGAGGGCATCCCCTATGGAGCGCCGGCGATTAGACCAGAGCAATGGCGCAATTTCGAGGGCATGTTCGCCGTGTCGGGGGTGAAGAGCGAGGTCGGCCGCGCGCCTGAACTGCGCAACGTCACCGAGCTGGCGTCGCTGCGGATCGCGCGGTCGGCCGGCGCCACCGGACCCGGGCTATACCTAGGCCTCGACCTTCGGCGCTGGAGTCCCTCGGTCGGCGATCGGGTCACTGCGTTTGGCTTCGCCGATCTCGACGTCGGCGCAGATGGCGAGGGCAGCGATGACCTCCGTCCCATCTCTCAGGACGTTTACGGGTCGTCGGCGACCATCACAGATATCGAGCCTGCCGACCCGGCCCGTGGAAGGCCTTGGCCGTTTTTCCGCGTCGATCGCGACTGGCCCGGCGGGATGAGCGGAGGTCCGGTCGTGAACTCGTCACGCCACGTCATCGGCATCGTGAGCACGGGCATATCGTTCGCGGCCACCGGGTCCGCCGTCTTCTTCTCCGGCAGCAGCGCGCCGGAGACCCTGTTTCCGCACGTCGATCCGGGTGCGCCGGGCCAGATATATTGCTGGGGGGGCTTCGGTGCGGACGGCGTGGTAGCGATGATCGCGCCGACCCGCGACGCGCTGATGACGATGGACGGGTCGACCGAGCTGCAGGACGTCGGGCCCATGTCCTACAATACGAACACCGGCGACTACATCTGCCTTTAGCCAGGCTGCCGACGCTCGGACGGGCCTAGGTGACTTCGAGCGGAAGCCTTTCGGCCCTGCGCTTCGCGTGTCCCGCCTTCGATTTTTAAAGGCGGCGCCGTCTGTTCCCCTCTATGCTGCCACCCGCCTGTTGATGTTTCACTTCCTGCGACCTCGCGCAGTCGCTCGGTTTCACCGCTGCCCAGCTGGCACTCGCGTGGGTGCTGCTACGTCTCGGCGGATCACCTGATCGTAAGTCGACTAGGTGCTGCAGGCCGACCCGGGTTAGAGTAGGGCGGGATGCCGGGCCGAGCCGCTGAAGTTATTCGCCTGCGTCACCTTCATCGTCTTCTACGACGGCGCCTGACATGGGTTGGAGCGTTGTCAGCCGCTTGCGGCTTAGACCGGCGGCGTGGATGGTCGCGCTGTTCCGCATCCAGGCGTCGTTGACGAGATCCTGCCATTGCACGACCTCGATCTGGCCGCGGTAGTCGCCCTTGAGCTGGCGGATGCGCCCCTTGCCGTTGGAGGTGGTGTCCCATCCCGAAAGCTGGAGGACGAGGTCGCCCTCGATAACGGCGACGACGTAGCAGTGGAAGACGCAGTCATGCGCGATCCTGACGCGCGTTCTGCCGAACGACTCGATCTCCCCGCCCTTGAGCTGCGACAAGTAGCGGGTGATCTGCTGTTCGATCTGGTCCTTCGCGCCATTGTAGGTCCTGCGGCCGGGCTTCTTGAACTCGACGACCATCACCGTGCGCAGCGGTTCCGACATGTCGATGGCGTCGGGATGATCCGGGTCGGTGGAGCCCAGCCCGTGGGCGAGGTCCCACAGGAACAGGTCGGGCCTGTCCGCGGATCCGGCCTCGACGAGCACGTCGTCGAGCCGCTTGTCGGATGAGAACGCCCGGGTGAACGCGAGACGCTCGTCTATCACCCAGAGCTCGTGGGCCCGGCCCTCTAGTTTAGACGGATCGTCCCCGCGGATGTTCATCGGACAGATGAACGAGTGAAGCGTCCGTTCGAGGTGGAAATCGTCAGACGCGCCTTCCCGCGCGCGAATGCGCGTTATCAGCCTCTCCAGCAGTTCGAGCGCGAGCTTCCGCCGCACTACGTGCTGCGCGAGCGCGAGCTGTTCTGAAGCCTGGATGCCGCGCGCCGCTTCGACGATAGATTCCTGGAAGCGGAACTCCTCATTGGCATCCAGGGCGCTAATGAGCTTCTGCAGTGTATCCTGTCGCTCTTCGTCACGCCGTATCTGGAACTTGACGAGACCGGACGCGAACTCCTCCGGTGTCGCCGCGTGGAGAGGGACGCGCCCTAGCTGGGCGTCGTCGTCGTCGAAGCCGTAGGTCGGGTAGCGCTCGACGAAGGACTCGTAGCGCTTGCGCCGCTTCTCCACAAACTTGCGGACCTGATCCGGCAGCATCCGATTCCTGACCGCTTCCATGCAGAGCCGGCTGATCTGCTTCAGCGTGCGTTCGGTCAGGTTGAACGCCGTCCGACCCTCATTGACGCGCAGGTCCAGGTATTCGCCCGAGACGCATCCGTGGAACGCGAGGTCCGTCTCGCCGTCGCGCTCCAGCGTTTCGATGCCGAGGAGATTGTCGACCTTACGTGTCTCGACCGTGCGCCCGTTTGCCAACAGGTGAAGCTGGTGGAGCCCGTCCAGGCCCGTGCTCGCCTCGGGCCGGCAGACGAAGCCGACGATGCGCAGTTCGCCGAACTCCTCGCTGACCGCCGTGGTCTCCATCTTGGTCCCGACCACAAGGTCGGACACGGCCTTGGGATATTCGATGGCGTCGCCATCGACATCGAGGAGAATCGTCGGGCCGCCGCCCAAGAGGAAGTCGGCGATGAAGTGCGCGCTGAAGTAGCGTAGGAACGTGTCGGCTCGCTTAGGAAAGGGGTCGGCGTATTCCTTCGTCCGGATGCCGCGAAAGCGCACGCGGGTGCCCGTGTCGGTTTGGGGCTCAGCGGCCTTGTCCTCGGCGGTGGGGACCACCTGCTCAGTGTTATTGAGGACGAACCCGAACGCGCGCTCGGCGATTCCGCTGTCGAGGCCGTAGGTGCTGTCGACCTCAATCTGGTCGAAGGCGTCGAGCCAGAAGAGACGGCCGACGCCCTTGCCGCCCTTGCTCTTCTTGAAGTCGGTGTCGATCTCGCAGAATGCTGCGTAGCGATCGGCATCGAGGCCAATGCCGTCGTCTGCGATGACGATCTCAATGCCACCCGGATCCGCGAGCTTCGTGACCGTGATGTCGATCCGGCCTTGGGCGACATCGTTTTCGTATCGGTCCTCGATTCCGAACATTGCGTTGCTCACAGCTTCGAAGAGTGGCTGCAGGCTTTGCGTGGCATTCGAGGGCTTCGGAAGTTTCCGCACCCGATTCTCGATGTTAGGAGTGAGCGTCGGCAACTGTAACCCCCAATGTGATGCGTTGCGGACATGTTTACCTAGGCCTTGGGCAACGGCCAAGGTCGCCCGCGCAGGGACGGTCTGAAGGGATTTTTGCACTCGATTCTGCGGCGACCGATGCCAGAATGGTCTCATGTCGATGCAGATGAACAGCATGGCGGAGGCCGACCGGACAGGCCTAGCCGCATACGTGAAGTTTCAGCGCGAGCAGCTCAAGTGGAAGCGCGGGCTCCTGGCGTCGATGGCCGGCGTCTCGCTCTCCACGGTCGAGCGCGTCGAGCGCGGTGAGCCGGTCCGTCCGGACGCGCTTCAGTCGGTCGCCGGCGCGCTTGGACTGCAACGCGACGCCTTCACCCGCCCGCGCCCTGAACTGGACGAGCGGCAACAGGCGGAGTGGCTGGACCGCCTACGCACCTGGCTGGAGACACACGTGCCGGTTAAGGTAGCCCCGCTCCGCAACGAGGCGCAGCTGCGCTCGCTAGCCGAGACCCAGTTTGTCGTCTTCGACAGCGATCTCGGCGAGGTTGCCGCCGACGATCTCGGCGAGCTGAGGGAGTGGCTCGATCTCGCCGGCTTCATTCGCGCCACGGTCGACGGGACAGTCTCGCCGCCGCCCGATCGGGGCTTTCGTATGCGCACGCTCTACGCCGACATCTTCGCCCATGTCCGGGAGATGGAGCGGCGGCATGGCGCAGTCTGTCTTGTCGGAAGCTATAAGGCCGAGACCGACATCGAATACTTCACCGAGGCGCAGGTCGGCGTGCTGGCGTTGAGGTCGAAGGGAAACAATCCGGCTGCCATCAAAGTCGACACCTTGTTCGCCGAGCGCCGTATCGATCGCGGGTCGATCGCATGGGACCGGTGAGGCGGGATCGCGACAGCTTGCGAGTGCGCTTCGGCGACGTGTTCGTCGGGGAGCTCGCCCGCAGCCTGGCGCGCGGTGTCGTGATGGCGAGCGGTTTCGTCGCGATGGAACTGGTCCGTCACATCCTGAACTAGCAGCGGGCGATACCGGATGCACCGCGCGGGCTAGCTAACCCGTCGGTGCTCACGCTGCACTCAGGCCTTCGGGAACCTGAAGAAACTGATCCCATCGAACGTCGGCGACTTCGACCTGCGCGTCTTCAGGACGACCACGCAGTCGGTCGCGCCCAGCTTCTCCGCGAGATCGTGGCCGATGAAGCGTGATTGGTCCATCCAGGCCTTCGCGTCCTCCGGATGCTCGTTCGCCATGTAGACTCCGACGACGAACACCCGGTCACCCACCACCATCCTCGCCGACAGCGTGTTTCCGGCACCCTTGCCGCCGCCATTGCGCCATCTGCGGGGGCTGGCAGCGATCCCCGCAAGCGCCGCCGGGCTCTGGTTGAGGATCGTAAGCAGGATGTCTAACCGGTGGCGATCGTCGGCCGCGTAAATCTCCTTGGCGATCAGCGACCACATCGGCCGAAGCGTAGTGCCCGGCGTCGCGAACTCGCGGCGGTCGGCCCGCGGCGACGCGCGTCCGCGCACGGCTTCGTCCGCCTGCAGGAAGGTCACCTGTCTCCCATCGAGGGCGCGCGCATTCAGCACGAACCCGTTCCGCAGATACATGGATAGCAGGTCCTGCTCATCGCCGACGAAGTCCATGACGTCGTCGGCGGTCGCCCGCCTCGTCATGTAGTGGAGGAACGAGATCTCGGTATCAAGCCGCTCGGATATCATCCTGAGCTCCGCCAGGGTCAGGATCGGCGCCCATTCCTGGTCGTCCGTGAGCAGTCCCATTTCGCGGAACGGGCGCCGGCTGCTGGTCACCGAGGCGAACTGCTCGATGCAGACGCCGAACTTGTGGATGATGCTCGGCCCGCCGCGGTCGAAATCGACGATTTTTGCTGTGCGATCGACGACCTTGATGTCGGCGCGACGGGTCGCGAGCAGCGCCGCCAGCCGTGCGGCCTGGCGCCCCGGTTCGATGAACAGATCCTCGAAGTTGGTCATGAGGCTCTTGATGCCGCCCCGCCGCGCGGCGGCCGCCAGCTTGCCCGACTTTGCCTCGAAGATCAGGACCTGCATGCCGATGACCGCGACCACGTCGTGCTCGTAGAGCACCTTCGTGTCAGGATCCGTCCACTTCACCCCTACGTAGACCTTGGCCGACGGGAGCGAGAGGCGGACGATCCTCTCGACGTCGTCCTCCAGATACCGTGCGCGGGCGTCCGAATACGCCTTGTTCAACTTGGCATCTGAACCCAGCAGCCCCTCGATGATCCGTAAGGGGAAGCTCACGATGAGGACGGGCAGGGGGATGAACAGCGTATCGTGGTCGAGGGCAATGA
The DNA here is from genome assembly GCF_022664395.1 of Sphingomonas lacusdianchii. GTDB lineage: Bacteria > Pseudomonadota > Alphaproteobacteria > Sphingomonadales > Sphingomonadaceae > Sphingomonas > Sphingomonas lacusdianchii. The sequence goes on from NZ_JAKRET010000036.1 coordinate 11,780, forward strand.
AAGGCCGGTCCCAGATCGGGTTCGCGAGGTAGATGTTCGGCAGATCGGCCTCGGCGATGTCACCGAACCGCATCGAGCGCGAGAACAGCGCTTCGGTGATCGGGCTGCCGAACTTGGCGACGAGGTCGGCGCGGTCCAACAGGAACAGCGGTGCGCAGAGCATCTCCGCGACTTGGAAACCGGCCGATCCGACGCCGCCGGCGTCAGAGGGGCAATGCTTCGCGGGACGCCACAGCCGCTTCGCCCACTCCGACCCCTCGAGCATGGCCCGCACAACTTCCTCAGGATTGGTGCCAGCCCGCAGGATCTCTTCGGCTTCGATGCGCTCGTAACAACGCCGTCCGGTCTCGTTGAAGATCTCGAACAGCGCCTTCGCGAAGTCCGATGTGCGGAAACCTAGGTGCTTCTCGGCGGCGGTGTCCATAAGCCCGAACAGCGCGGGCAGGACGTCCGCCGCGTCGTCGCTGTTGAACACGTTCCGATAGAAGACCGTCCGCAGCCGCACGCTTCGAGCGAGGTGCGCGGCGTCATCCGCATCCTCGCCCGGCTCGGTTGCGGTCAGGTAGGCAGCTAGGTTTCGGCGCGCGAGTTCCCACATCCGGACCATCGATTTCGGAGCGGCGGGCACCTGTCGGCCAGCGCCGGCGGCTATCGCGAACGCCTAGAGGATCTCGACGTTGACCTGATCGAGGCCCGATGGTCCCGCGCTGATCTCGCCGGGACGCATCTCTCTGAGAAGCTGCTCTCCGGTTTTCGCGAGAAGCGCGACGACGTTCCGCGCCCTTAGGAACCCGAGCAGGGCAGTACTCGTCTCTGCCGAGACGGCAGCTGCGTCGCCCTCGATGCGGCCGCTGCGCAACTGGGTCGGATCGATCTCGCCGTATCCCGGGATGGCGCTCGATGGCTGTCCAAGCTCGCGCGTTCCGTTCGCTTTCAGCCGGCCATTGGTCCGCGGGGACCGCTTCTTCGACATGCTAGTGCCCGACCTGCCTGCTTGACGTTCCGTTGGTTGGGGCATCCTAAGGCAAGCTACGAAGGATCGCTTCGGAAAACGGTCTGGTGCGGCTGAGCCGATACCAGGTTCGCAACCGCATTTTTGCAAAACCGGCGCAGTTTGCCCTGAAAGTAGATTCTAGGAAGCAGAGCGCAGCCAAGAAGTAGCTGCGATTGCTCGCTTCCGGCGTCAGAAGATATCATCCGCCAGCGGCAGCTATTGGCGCAGTCACAACCCCAACGTTGACTGGCTGCAGCCGGCCCAGCTCGCGTCGTTCTGCGATCCCGGTCGAATAAATGCCGGATGTCCGTTCCCGGCAGGAGCTGCCGTCCGACATGTCGCCTGCGAACGGCAGCAAAGTCCCACTTCGTCTCATTCCACGGCCGCTCATCGAGGCCCTGAACGGACATGAACGAATGTCTGAAGTTTGGGAGCGCGTGAAGACTGCTAAATGTCGTCTTGTGGGTCTCGCCTGCGGCAGGTGGCTTGCCCGGTGACACCAATTTCTCGACCTGCCGCAGACCGATGGTGTTGTGCAGTCCGGCTCAGGTCGTCAATCTGATCAAATGAGCGACAGAGCGTTATCTCAGATAGATCAGCATGTAAGCCAAAGGGTGGAAAATCTCTACCGCACCTTCAAATTACCAGTGCCACCCGTCATCGAAGGCTGCCCATGCTGCATCTCGACGCGTGGGGCTGACGTCCTTCTCACAACGCCGCTCCGCCAAATCACTGGGCAGGCGCTCTGGCGCTACGTGTCTGGAGTGTTCCTGACTATCGGAGACAAGTCGGACTTTCGTTACCTCTTGCCTCGCATCCTCGAAGTATCTGTCTTTGATCAAGAAAACTCCAACGATCCCGAGATCGTGCTTGGCAAGTTCGCTCTTGCCGATTGGCGCTCGTGGGCATCGAATGAACAGCACGCGATCGAAAGCTTCGTCGATGCTTGGTTTGAACAAGCACTCGAACGTGATCTGATTGAGGCCGACCAGGCTTACATAGGAATGAATGCGGAAAGTGTACTTTGTGGCGCAGCGCGGGCTGCGATGCCGCTAGGGCGGTGGCTGCTCCGGTTATCTGCACCAGACGCGGCCCTATTGCTGTTCGATATGCAACAACGCTTCCCAGACGATATGTCGCCTTTTTGGGAATACGTACCTGAGGGCTTGCAAGAGCTGTCCACTATCCTGACGCAAGGGCACAATTAGATCCGCTTCTCTTCATTTATCTGCGCCGTTCGGCTTCAAGGACCGCCGCATGCGCCCGGATTGTAGTATGAACGAATGGCAGAAGTTAGGAAGCGGGCAGCGCGTCCGGAATGACCGTTTTTGGGTCGGCTCAGACCTCAGTGCGTTCGGCCAGTTTTAGGGCGTCCTCCACGTCGACGCCCAAGTAGCGGACCGTACTGCCGATCTTGGCATGGCCTAGAAGGATTTGAACGGCGCGGAGATTACC
>NZ_JAKRET010000037.1 GCF_022664395.1 Sphingomonas lacusdianchii
AGTCGGGCTTGTCTCTAAGCGGCGAGGTCGAGCGACAGCCCCGTTGCTGTGAGCCATGACACCCATCGCCTTATGAAAGCGAGAAAATCCTGCTCCTTTATACACAGCACCTTCAGGGATTCGGGCATTTGGGCATCCGCCACATATTTGCCGCTTATAAAGGCCAGCTTATCGGCCTTCATTCCATATTTCTGAAATCCGTCCGCATCCAGATATGCGACGCCTCCGTGTGCGAGAGCGTTCCTGAGGCAACTTGCCCACTCGGAAGCAGCCATGGCCGATGCTCGCGCCTCCGCTTGCGGTGTATTCAGTTCCGCTGACAATTCGTGCGGGAAGTATCGTGCAAGATTCTGGCCGGGTTGGTGCGGGAACCGGGCAAGCCGCCATTCTGCTGGGGCAAAAAACGAGGAATGGCGAAGTGCCCTGCCACCCAATTCTCCATCAATCAGTGCCGTCAGTTGCGGATCGAGCGGCCTCTCATCGACATATCCTTCGAAATGCTTGCCCCGATGCCGTTCAACGCGCTCGATAGGAAGCACGATCATAGGGGTGGCGAGCGCCAGCAAGAATGTCGTCGTGAGCGGCCCGATGTTCTCCTGACCGGGAAAAGAGATCGATTCCACGCTCGGCAAAAGAGTTTCGATGAGGTGAAGGCAGCGCTCAGGCAATTCACGGCTATAATTCGCTGGAATACCCATGATTCACCTCAATGATCCCATTCCTCGTGACCCAGCGGTTCCCGGTTCAGTTCAGCCCTGACCACGCGCCAACGCGGCATGTGCCTATCCATCAGAGCGATGAAACGCTCGCCATGAGATGGCTCAATCAGATGGGCGACTTCGTGGCATACGAGATAATCTATGCACGCGGGCGGCTTCTTTACCAGTTCGAGGTTGAGCCAGATGCGATTAGCAGCCGTGTTGCAGGAGCCCCACTTCGTCCGCATGCGCTTGATGCCGAACGCTGGCGGCGAAAGCGCCATGGCCTCCGCCCACGATGTGACCAGTGCTTGAGCCCGCTTACGCAACTCTGATCGCTGCCAACGCTGCACAACCCGTTCACGATAGTCTCGGTCGCTGCCGGGGGGCACGACAAGTTCGAGACGATCCGCAGCGATTCTAACTCTGGGCGCACCATCACGGCGCAGCAAGCGGAGCCGATATGGCACGCCCAGATGGAAGTGGGTCTCACCCGAGACATAGCTTCGGGCGCTCTGCCGAGCCTGAGCGGCGAACTTCGCCTGCTGTCGTTTGATCCAGCCGAGCCGCGTGATGACCGCCAGTCTCACCGCGTCATCGTTGACGGTCAGCGGAGCGGCTACGCGGACCCTGCCGTTAGGAGGGTAGACCCCAAGATGCAGGTTTTTGATCTGCTTGCGGACGACCTCAACATCAATCTCGCCCACCAAGATGCTATGGCCGTCAGTATTCATGTTGCTTGTGGACCAGATTGAAGATCGTATCGACAAGCGCCGGATCGCTGATGTGGCGACCGATCGCCCGCCGCACCTCTCTCCCTTTGAAAATGTTGCCGCGCCAATCCGCTTTTTTTGACCGGCGCACATCGTCGTCAATCGCAGTGGCGAGCACCTCGTCTCCGCTCAAATTGTCGAAAAGCGCGCGCTTGGCCGGGGTGTTGATACCCGAAGGGTAGCTGCCGCCAACTTCCGGGCTATGCACGCGCTTCGCCAATTCGACGATCTTGTCCAAATATTCCGCGTAGCTCAGTGCATCAGCCTTCCGCTGCTCCACCAGCGCATCGAGCAGTTCGGACATTTGCTCATAATATTTGGGGTTAACCGGCGTCTCGTCGATAATGAGCTTACGCACATTGTTCTCGATGGTCTCGGCGATATTTTCCGGGTTGCTCTTGATGCCTTCGGGTAGGGCATCCACCGCGTCCGGGCCGCGCTCAACGATCAGTTCCACCAACGACATGTCGTCGAACGCGGAGATGACTTCGCTCTCCTCGGCCCGAATGTAGGTGTCGATAAGGTGCCGCATCGCGGGCTCGAACATCTTGAGGTCGATATAGTCACCGCTGGCGAGCTTCACCTCGCTGCGAACCTTCTCGCAATGCTCCACCTCGGCCTTCAGTGCCGCCGCACCCGCCGCATCGTATCCAGCCTCACTGAGGTCGTTTGCGATGTCGGCGTAGGCGCGGATCAGCGAAGCCGTCAGTTTGTAGAGGGTAAGACGCTTGGGCTCGTTGTCCTTCAACGCATCCTTATCGCCGGTATCGGCGGCACAGAAGTAATGCAGGTAGTCTGGCGTGCCCTTCGGCGGTGCCACAGGCTCGCATAGCGCGCGCAGGGCCTCCAGCACTTCGTTCAGGCGCTGCTGCGCCTTCTGGAGGCGGTTTTCCAGCAGCCCTTCGACATCGGCCTTGTCATAACCTTCGAACGCCCCGGAGGTGTAATCGGTGATCGCGCCCTCAAGGCTGCGGAACAGGTCTTTGTAGTCGATGATCTGGCCGTATTCCTTGTCGTCGCCATCGAGCCGGTTCACCCGGCAAATGGCTTGGAACAGGCCGTGGTCCTGCATTTTCTTGTCGATGTAGAGGTAGGTGGCCGAGGGAGCGTCGAACCCCGTCAGCAGCTTATCGACCACAATCAGCAGCTTCATCTGGCCGGGTGACTCGATGAAGCGCTTTTTCACTTCCTTCTCGAAGGCTTCGGGCTCTTTCTCCGCGAGCATCCGGTTGTAGGTCGCATATTTCCGCAGCCGTTCGGTCAGGCCCTCGCCATCGCCCTCGCCCTTCACATCGCTGGGGCTGGGCTTGTAGCTGGTGATGATCGCGCACTTGTCCTTGAGTGGCGTCTTCTCGAACAACTCGTAGAATTTACACGCCTCGTAGATGCTGCCGGAGACCAGCATGGCGTTGCCGCGACCGCTGGCGAGGCGGTCCTTCAACTCCATGTCCATCAGGATATCGGCGACGATCTTTTCAAGGCGAGACTGGCTCGACAGCACCGCCTTCATCGTCCCCCAGCGTTGCTTCAACTGGGCCTTGGCGAGGTCGCTCAAGCCCTTCGTCTTGGCCTCGAACCACTGGTCGATCTTCTTGGGAGAGGTAATTTCCTGATCGATATCGCGGGCTTCATACCGCAGGTCGAGCACCACGCCGTCTTCGACCGCCTCGTCGAAGCGATAGGTATGGATGTAGGGGCCAAACACCTCAAGGCTGGTCTTCTTGTCGTCCTTGAGGAGCGGGGTGCCGGTGAAGCCGATGAACATCGCATGCGGCAGGATGGCCTTCATCGCCTCATGCAGTTGCCCGGACTGGGTGCGATGGCACTCATCGACGAAGACATAGATATCGCCCTTGGGCGAGAACCCCGCCGCAATCGACTTCTGGATGTCGGCGACAAAGCTCTCGACATCGTCCTCATCCTTGCCGCCGAACTTGTGGACCAGCGAGCCGAGCAGCCACGGGCCGGTGTCGTTCAGGCGGGCGATCAGGTCCGCGCCACTCGTGGTGCGGTGAATGTCCTCGCCAACACCCTTGAACACCTTCTCGATCTGCTCGTCGAGTTCCGTCCGGTCGGTGATGATGAGAACGCGCGAATGATCGATATTCTCGCGAATCCACTTCGCCAGCCACACCATTGTAAGGCTCTTGCCCGAGCCTTGCGTGTGCCAGATGATGCCGCCCTTGCGGGTGCGGACATGCTCCTGAGCGGCGCGGATGCCGAAATATTGGTTGTGGCGGCAGGTCTTCTTGGTGCCCGCGTCGAACACGATGAAGTCGTGCAGCAGTTCGAGAAGCCGATCCTTGCGGCAGACATGGATCAGGTCACGGTCAAGCGGACTGCTCGGCAAGCCGGGGGCTTCCTCCGGCTCCTTCCATTGCAGATAGTATTTTTCGCGGGTTTCCGTGGTGCCGTAGCGCAGCCCCTCGGTGTCGTTGCCCGCCATGACAAGCTGCATGGTGGAGAAGAACGGGCGGATGAACATCGACTTCTGGTTGTCGAGATTCTGCCGGATGCCCTCTGAGACCGAGACCGTGGAGCGCTTGAGTTCCAGCACGCCGAGAGCAATGCCGTTCACATAGAGCACGATGTCCGGGCGCTTGGTGCTGCTCTTGGCACCTGAGCCGCTGACGGTCACTTCCTCGGCAACGGCGAAATGGTTGGCCTCGGGGTTGGTCCAGTCGATCAAGCGGATCGTGTGAAAGTTTTCGCCCGCCCCGGCAGAAACTTTCACCCCATAGCGCAGTAGCTCATATACGGATCGATTGACATCATAAGGGATGCGGGAACTGTCGCCCGCCACCCGCTGCAACTCGGCAATGGCGCGGGAGATTAGCGCCTCATCGTATCGGCCAGCGAGCCACGCGCGAAGAGTGCTTTCTTCGATGTTGCGGTTGTTGGGCCGCTCGTGCCAGTCTCCCAGATAGTCGTATCCAAGGGTCTTGGTGAACAGCGTCACCACCCGCCTCTGGGTCGCCCGCTCGATCTGGCCGACCGTGCTCATACCAGCCTGATCCGCCCGGTGAGAAGTTGCTGCATCATGCCCTCTTTCAAAGCGACAATCTTCCCTCGGCGCGCGTCCAGCGCCGATATTTCGTCCACAATAGCATCGAGCGCACCTACTATAGATTTCTGTTCATCTATCGACACGGGCATGTGCACTTCAAATGTTTGAAAAGTAGGGAGTCTCAACGAGTCAACGGTAGCCTTTACGGAATTCTGCATTGCATAAGCCCCGAAGCTCATCGCCATTTGGTAGTAAAGGAAACGACCGTCTATTCCATTGAAATCGTTGATGACATATACGCGTTGGTGGGCGTCAAACTTCCCGAACATATAATGGAATATGCTTCCGATGCCCCCTTCTCCGGGGACTAAGATTGCCTCGCAATCATACGAATGTTTCGAAATGCGTTCGACAGTTGCCGAACGGACGAAGAACGGAAATTCGCCATCTTCCGACTTATCTTGGTTGTTCTTTGATCCAGTTTTGATCTTGGACAATCCCCCCAGCGCCTGCGAAACCCACTCCCCCTCAAACCCCGCCAACCGCGTCTTCCCTGTGAGAAGCTGTTGCATCGCGGCCTGCTTGATGTCGCGCTTCTTGGCGATCAGCGCGTCGAGCGAGGCGATGAGGTCGTCGATGTCTTTGAGGGCTGCTCCAATGCGCTGCTGCTCTTTTGGAGTTGGAAGTGCAACGATCACAGCCGACAATGACTTCCCGTTAGTCAGCGCACGGGTCGTGTAAGTCGCTGTCGCCTCGATCTGTTGACGAACCGCCCTTCCACGCAAGGCATAGGCTACAAAACTCGACGACAAATTGTCGTTTAACGGGCGCGCACGGAGAACGAAACCGCTGAATACCGCGTTTTCGATGGGCTCCATTAGGACGGCGCACATTCCTATCTCATCGACGGTTTCGGAAGTTCGAGTGAAGAATGCGTCATGCTGTCTGGCAGAATATGCCTGCTGTTCGTTTTTCGTGACATCCACTTTGCCGCTGACATGGGACGACATCAGCCACGGATACCGGTAGACATCCATGTAATTTATAATCGGCGTGCCGTGCCCGAAGAACGCCTTTGCCTTGTTCAGCCCATTTTTGAACTCGAAATGTGCCCCGATGCTCGATTCCGACCACCCATCGGGCAAGGCGTCTTTGGCATGGCTGCTTTTGCCCCGCTCGATCACGCCACAAACCCCATGGCGGCAAGGTGCTGGGCGACCTTTACCTCAAGGTCCGCCACATCCTTATCTAATGCTGGTAGAGGCATGGAGTAGCGTTGGGTCAGCAGCTTGATCCGTGTCGTCACCTCCTGCGCCACGCGACCCACTTCCCCTTCAATTGCAGCGCTGATCGAGGCGATCCACTTATCCTCAACGACAAGCGCCACTGCATCGGCATTCGACAGCTTCGCATATCGCTTGACCACCACCGTGTTGAGTTCGGCTTGCGCCTCCTTTAACGCGCGCGTGGCCTCACCTTGCTCAACGGACAGCGCCGACCATTGTCGCAAGACAGCTAATTCTTCCTTCGCGTCGGGATCGCCCTTAATCGCCTTGAGACGCGCCTTCACGCTGGCGGCGGTCAGCTTCCCAGCATCGGTCTGGGCTTCCACCAGCAGTCCGTCCTCACCGGAATGCTCTTCTTCCAGTTCCTCAAGCTGACGCGCCAGTTCTTCGGCCTTGGCTTCCAACTCATCCACCTCGGCCTGTTCCGCCGCGAAGTAACGGGCAACGATCAGCTTAGGGGGGATGACTTCGGCCTTGAGCTTCTTGCCACCGCGTCCGCTGCCCAGCACGATGTCGGGCTCCTCGGTGAACTTGCCATCGGCGTCCTTCACGAGTTCGCGGATTACCTTGGCGACATCCCAGCCTTCGCTGGTGATCTGATAGGCGTCGTCCTGCATCACCTCTGACCAGTAGGTCATGATGTGCTGATAGGCGTCATAAGCATCAACCAGCGGTGCCTCGCGGAAACGCGCCAGCAGGTTTTCCGACAGGGCGTGGATCAGGTCGGTCGGGTGATTTCCCTTATCGAAGCCCCTCATCGCTTCGATGTTTGCCTCGCGCCATGCGGCGAAGATACCGCGCACGGTGGCGGCAAACGCTTCGAACTCGACATGGGCGTGGATCGTGGCGCGCACTTCGGTCGGCTCGACCTTGGCGGCGAGATATCCGGGGCGGTCGCCGGGTCCGAACAAGTCGCCGCGCAGCCCCGGCATTACATCCCAATACTCCTGCAAGGCATCGACATCGCGTGCCGGAATGCCGCCTTTGAGGTGGGCTTCGATGTCTTGGAGGTCTTCGGCTTCCGATCCATCAATGTAGCGCGGGATGTTGAGGTTTCCGTCGTTCGCGTTGATCTCCGCCGAGGGGACCATGCGCGAGAAGCCCTCGATCTCAACCGACCGCTGCAACACATCGACGATCTTGTGAACATCCTGATTCCGCAGGCGGTTCTTATTCCCATCCTTCACGAAGCCCTTCGAGGCGTCGATCATGAAAATGCCCGTGCGCGTGGCGGCGTGCTCCTTGTCAAGCACGACCAAACAGGCAGGGATGCCGGTGCCATAGAAGAGGTTGGCGGGCAGGCCGATGATCGCTTTGATGTAGCCGCGCTTCAGCAGTTTCTGCCGAATGTCTGCCTCGGCATTGCCACGGAACAGCACGCCGTGGGGCAGAACAATCACCGCCTTGCCGGTCGATTTCATCGAAGCCAGCACATGCAGGAGATAGGCATAGTCGCCGTTTTTCGAGGGCGGCGTGCCATAGGTGAACCGCCCGAACTCATCCTCATCGGGATTGAGCCCGGTGGACCACGCCTTGTCCGAGAATGGCGGGTTGGCGACGATGAAATCGAATTGCTTGAGCAGGCCGTTCGCCCCCTTGTGGTAGGGCTTGGTCAGCGTGTTCTCACGCCAAAGTTCGGCATCGGCGCAGTTGTGAATCACCATGTTCATTCGCGCGAGCGCGAAGGTGGCGACATCCTTCTCCTGCCCGTAGATCGATAGGCCATCGGGGGCAGCATCATGCGCCTTGAGAAGCAGCGAGCCCGATCCGCAGGTGGGGTCGTAAATGGTGTGCTGGCGGGAGGTTGCCGCGTTGATCCCCACGGCCTTCGCCATGATGCGCGAGACTTCGGCGGGGGTGTAGAACTGGCCCTTCGACTTCCCGCTTTCCGACGCGAAGTGGCGCATGAGATACTCATAGGCGTCGCCAAGAATGTCGTCGCCTTCCGCCCGGTTTTTGCGGAAATCGAGTTCGGGGCGGCTGAAAATTTCCATCAGCTTGGACAGGCGGTCCACCATGTCCTTGCCTTCGCCCAGCTTGTTGGGGTCGTTGAATTTGGCGTTATCGATCACGCCGCCGAGGTCGTTGGTCTCGGCCACCTTGGCGATGATCTTGTCGATCTCCTCGCCGATGTCCTTGTTGCCCTTGAGCTTCACCATGTCGGCGAAGTGGCATCCCTCGGGCACCTCGATCTGGGCGTTGGGGTCGCTTAACGACCGATCGGACACATATTTCAGGAACAGCAGGGTAAGGATGTAATCTTTGTATTGCGAGGCATCCATGCCGCCACGCAAGGCGTCGCAACTCTTCCACAACGAACTGTAAATCTGAGACTTTTTAACCGCCACTTGTAACCCGCCCTTCACGCGAACGCGGCATCCCCCGGATGCCATTTTCGATGCTTAGGAGGGGCGGCTCCAGAGGACAACGACGGAGAGCGGGCGCGTGCAAATTGTCCGCTCGATGTCAAGCCTTTGGGAACGAACCGGTCTCGCCGTCATGCCCAGTAGATGGGGCTTTCGCGGCATCTGAAGCCCAGAGCACCAGCGCGCCCGTTCGACCAGCGAAGTCGAGCACGCGGTCCCGGTCGGCACCCCAGATGCAGACCATCAGGGCGAACGGGGCTGGAAACATTTTGGTTCGGTGCTCATCGTAGAACGACAGGCGGCGGGGCATCAGCAGGACATCTGCGACGCCGAACACGCGCTCGCGGAAGGTGGTAGTCTCGGTTCGAGCAGGGAACAGGCCGACGATCATTTCGACTTCCTGCCTGTCCCATGCGTCGCAGCACCGGCCAATCCAGCGCGTGAGGTCGGAGAATGGCGGGTTCACGAATGCCAGTCGCCCGCTCCACCGCGTCGCCAGCCCGTCGTCCGCCTCTGTCAGCACGCGCTCGGCGGGGACGAAACTTCGCGGGTCGCCAGCAGGGTCGAGGGCGATCGGGCCGAACGAGGCGAGCACCCATTCGACCACCTCTGGAGGTGTGAACCTTACATCGCGCCGCTCCTGCCAATGCGCGCGCACCAGCATGGCTTCCCGCGCCTTCGGCGCGAGGACCGCCAGCACCGAAGTCAGAGCCGCCATTGACGCAGTGCCGCTCTCGACGGCTCGCACCGTGGGCACCGATATTCCGGCGCGGGATGCCACGCCCTGCTGGGTCATTTTGCGCTGACGGCGCGCGGCTTGAACCTGTGCGGCAGGGTTGTCGCCATTGGCGAGCCCAATAATCCTGAATCCAATATGGGGGCCAACCTTGGCGAGGGTGCTCATCCGTCCGCCGCCCTGTTCGAGCAGGACGACTGCCTGTCGGCTCACCCCGGCAAGGGCGGCGACCTCCCCCTGAGTGAGGCCAACAGATTTTCGTGTCCGCCGAATGGCTGGGCCGATATCCATAAAAAGCTATCCTGACATTTTTGTCGCGATAGCTTTCTATTGATCGGGATGTCGAGCGCCTATCGTCAGCGCGGAGCCAGCCCAATCCGCATGCCCTCGACGGCTTCTCGAATTTCCGCCTCGATGTCGGTGTCATTGGCACCGAGTGCCGAAGGGGTCGGGTCCATCATGTGGACCGGCTCTGGGTGAAAAACAAAGTATCCAAAGCCGGAGTTTTCCGACAAGGCGCTCTCGCGCCAGCGAGGATCGAGGCCCGCGCATTGAGGGGCCAACTTCACGGCAGACATGTTCGACGCGAGGCGCAGCAGGGCGGAGCGCAGGGAGTGCTCATCCTCCCCGAGGAATTCCGTTCCACTCGGTAGCGTTAGGCGCACGAAGTAGCCCGCGAACACCCGTGTTTTACCCGTGGCGACCAACCCGGAGTTGTATGTAGCGTCGATGGCAACGCCGTCGTCTCCCAATACCGAGACTGTTCCACGCCCCCGGATTTCATAGTGTCGCCATACCATTTTTGCTCTCCGTGCATGCTCTTATATTTAGTCGGCAGATAATGGGCCTACGATGCGGCTCGGCCACTGACTGGCGACACAGATACGGACGGACACTTCCTGCAAGTTAACGAATGCTCGCAGTGCCAAAGCCATGGCGCGGCTGGCGGGACACCGTTTCTGTTTTCTCAGTCCTTCAATGTAATGAATGAATGGTGTGTAGGGCATTTCTATCCTCTCATCATAATATTGCATTATGCTGATGCCACACCCCCGGTGCAGCCCCCTACCGTTCATCGCCTACATCACCTCGAACAATTACAAATATTGCGAGCATCAATCGCTGCAAGTTATAAATACTTCATCAAGGCGGTCGCTCGTCATGAACGAAATCACATAAATACTGCGGACGATCCAACGTAATGATAGGATCGGCTTTTCGGTAAGCATGAGGGTTCGAGGCGGAGCGACACGCCTCGGACCCTTTTTACTTGGAGAATGCTTACCACAATGACTTACCGTTCCTTCCTCACCACACACCGGATGGCCCTTGAGGAACGCCATGCCGCAAACGACGACCTCCGCCCGCACGACATCTTCGACGGTATCGACTTCGATCAGGACAACCGTGCATTGTTCAGGTGGGCGCAGGACCAGCGCCTCATCACCCAGCAGGACATTCGAGATGGCCGTCGTCGAGCGTCGATCACTACTGCGCTGGGCGCATGTCCCGGCACGCCGCCAGAGTTCGTGCATGTTCTCGCACGGCAATTGGATGTCCGGGTGCGTTTCAACGGCACGATGACGCGCCTCGACCTTGCCACCGGGCAGCGCCTCGACATCTTGACCACCGATCTCGCACGCGATTGCCGTCTGGCGAACGCATCACTTAGCATCGGCTTCAATCGCTCGGACATCGACGATGCGGTGGATGGCTGGTATCAGGCCGAGCGGCAGGGACGGATCACTGCCATTCGTGATCAGATCGGCGCGCGCGCCGATTTCGACTGGGAGTCGGTCGCCCGCACCTGCTTCGATTGCAGCGAGACTTCCCCTGCCTTCGTGGCCGCTGTGCTGCGTAAGTTCGTGCATCAGGTGGTCAGCAAGCTGCATGGGAGGCCGGTCGGCCATCACCTCATGCCTGTGCTGACCGGCAGGCAGGGAAGCGGTAAGACCTACTTCCTCAACCACCTGTTCGGCCCACTCGCCGAGCTTTCCCGCAGTGCCGACTTCCGGTCGATCAGCGACGATCGTATGATCGACCTGTGGCAGAGCTACATCATTTTCATCGACGAGATGGGCTATGCGGATCGCTCGGATGTTGATGTCGTAAAGAATGTCATCACCGCTGAGACGCTCGATCGCCGACCGATGCGCACGAACGCGATCCAGACGGTGCGGCAGCGCGCGACGCTGATTGGCGCGTCGAACAAGGCGCTGTCCGAACTGATCCGCGACGAGACCGGCAATCGGCGCTTCGTTGCCATCGAATACCGGCCACCCGAGGATCGCGACTTTATCGCATCGCTTGACTGGTCGGCAGCATGGCAGAGCGTGAAGCACACGGACGCCGACCCCATGGAAGACTTCCGCGATATGCTCGCGACAGTGCAGGAAGGTGAGCGACACCATGGACCAGTCGAGGCATGGCTGCGCGCGCTCGCATCTGGCGAAACCGACCTTGGCCGCGTTGTGTATGATGACAAAATTCGAACGCAAGACCTGTATGATGCCTTCCTGTCGCATAGGCGCACCGTCGTTGCCGATCACGATCCGGTTGCGCGCACGCGCGATGCCTTCTCGAAAGAGATTGGGCGGATCATCAGCCAATTTCCCTGCATCTGCCCTTTGGTGAAAGGGCGCGACCGCACTGGTATTGTCTGGCGCTGGGTCGGTGCCAAGCCTCTCACGCTCTTGCAGGGGCGACGCGCGTGATCCGGCTCTCCGTCGTCGAGCATGTCCAAGATCGTCGGCCCGAAATGTTCGGGCCGATCGATTGGAGCGAGTTTGCCGACCTCATGGCCCAGCAGAGCCAAGAGGTCGCCGAACCGTCAACCAAGGCCATGCAACTGTGCATTTCACCCGCGATCTATCCATCGGGGTCATACCGCTCGAAGGCAGCGGCAACGGGGTGGAATTGGTTCGCCGCTGACATCGACAACAAGGCGGGCAACCGCCCCGGTGCGACGATCTATGAGATTGCCGATGTGATGGACGCATTCGCCTCGCCCTACCTGATCTACACGACGGCCAGCCATCAGCCTGAAGCCCAGTGCTTCCGGCTGATGTTCCCACTCGATCGGGTGATCGATGCCCACGAGTTCGACGCCGTATGGCGTTCGTTCGCAATCGGCTTCGGCTGCTTCGACGAGCAGACCAAGGACATTTCCCGTCTATTCATCGCGCCGCGCGCATGGGTGGGACGGAGCAATCAGTTGCTCCACCGAATGGCAGGCAGGCCCATGCGCGTCGATGATATCGTGGCAGCGTATCCGGCCCCCGTCGAGCCGAGGATTGATCCGGGGCTAATGGAGATCGCGCGGGCATCGCGACATGATGGTCGGCGCGCCGATAATCTGGCTGATCTCGATAGTTCGCCCGTCGTGCCAACCAACGCGGTAGAGGCGGCGCTCACGGGAGCGCCCGGTGGGAGGATGTTCCGTTTCCTCTGCTCGGTTGCCTGCTCCGCGCATCGGAAAGGCTATGCGCTCGACGCTTATGACTTGCGCCAGATAGGCGCAGAGATGGCGATGCGCATGGGGCGACGGGACAATGGCGATCTCGCCCGAGATGTTCGAAATGCGCTGGCCTTCGCTGATCGGCAGGTTATCGATCGGCGCGCGGATCAGCTTGGTTCTCTGAGGAAGGCACTTACCGGGCGCTGTTAACAGCCATACAGACGCTGGGGCTCTTCACGACTTCGCTCGCCGCCTTCGCGTCGCGACGGCATCGACACGCGAAAATCGCTCGAAGCGTTTCCGTTGAAAGATGTTGAAGGAAGTCTCGCGCTCTCGATCGAGATTGAATATCGAGATTTGGCTCCAGCCGTTAGCATCCCACGGCTTCATGAACGCGCATACCTCCCCGTCAACACGAAGCGCCTCGTCCGCCAGCACATCGAAGTAGAGGCCGGTGATGATGTTCTTGACCGGGAGGATGTGCCAGTTTCCGATCATGCGGGAGGACTGGAGCGTGATCGGTTCCCAGCCATTTTTGCGCCACGCGGGAACGGGTCTGCGGGATGCGCCTGAGGAAGAGGGCCGGGACACGGGCGATGCGGCGTTATCCGTGCATGGATGCTTCGGCCAAGGTGGGCCAAGCTCGTCGAAGAACACCCGCCCTCCGAAGGGAGACTGATAGAAGAAGACGCTGGCTCCACAAACCGGGCAAGCCGCGTTGGGGATCGTAAAACTTGCGTAGGTCGTGAAGGTCGGCGACCGATCTGGCGACCAGTATATCGCCCGTGCCCTACGGCCTCGTCCCATCTTTACACACCAACCGCATAGGCAGTCGGCATAGTGATTATTTCCCGGCATGATTCCCCCTCATGTCGGAACAGGCTGCCATGTGGTGCTGCATCGGACAACTTAACATCGTAATGCACCGATGCGGTCGGTATCGTGCGGGACAAGTGTTAACCGACACGCCTTAAAGCCAGCGGATCAACGCGGGGTCGGTTTAAGCATGTGGAATGAAGACAATGCCATCTACGATGATGGCGAGTGGATCACTTGGACCGAGATCAACTCTCACCTCGAACGGTGGGAGTTCGAAGCACGCTTCCCGGACCTCGAAGCCGATCTGGTGCCGATCTTCCAAAGCCTGCTTGCCACGGCGCAGGATTACCACGAACTGACCGGGAGGCACCTACAGGTCTACGGCGACCTCGGCGAACTCTATGGCGCGATCACTCACGGGCTGAAGCTGCACCGCAACTATGCGCAGGGATCGGACGGGAAGATCGGCAACGACTTCGTGGAGGTGAAGACCATCACACCCTTCAAGACCAACGATGTCGTCGCCCTCAATCTCAAGCGCAACTTCAGCAAGGTGCTGATCGTGAAGATCAGCGCCGACTTCGAGGTCAGGGGGAAGCTCATCGACCGGAAGGCGCTCCCCAAGATCAAGG
>NZ_JAKRET010000038.1 GCF_022664395.1 Sphingomonas lacusdianchii
GGGACCGCATCAATCTCACCGGCGACTACGTCTGGGCCGAAAACCTCGAACTCGACGCCGATGGCTTCACGCCTCTGCTCGCCAAGCCGCTACCGTGAATCCGTGGCCCAATAATGTACAGCGGCCGGAATGGCCGCTTTCGAGCCGCAATCGCGAAGAAGCGGACGTTCGTTCAGTCGGTGGGGCCGGGGGGCATGAACGGGTCGCCCTCAGAACCGTAAGCGGACTTGTAACGCGCCCCTTTAACGTTTTGAAACCAGCACGAATCCATGCGCCAACGGGCAGGATCACAACCGTCCGGTTGCGACACCTACCCCCAAAGCAGACACTAAGCCTTTCTTCGCCCCCAACTTCAGACGTTCATTGATCTCGGCAATGGCCCCTTCAAACTTATCGACCCGCCGAGCCGCTGCAATACACACAGTGTGCGTAGTAGCAATCAATAAATACTCCAGTGCCAGTTGGACTTGTAGACGAGCTGGTTATCCATCGACGACCATATGTGCGGTGTCCACATGTCCTGTCTTGGATTGCCGCCGTATTTGGCGGTATCCGACAGTCTGTCGTAGACGTCCGCAGTAATCCAAGTCGGTGTTGCGCTGCTCTCGTTGCTCAGCTTAGCGGCGTAGTTTGCTGCGCGGCCGACCCATACTAGGTCGTTCGCGCCCCGTACGCCGGTCTTGGCCGCCATAACAGACGAATGGTCGATGCCGCAGGTGTGGGAAATTTTGAAGTTCTCGTTCGAATACTGCGCCTCCAGCTTCGGCTGTATGATGTTGTCACATGCCCAATGTATCTTAAAAGCCGTCTTTACGGCGTCGCTGCTCTGCGACTTGCCGAGATAGATCGCCATAACCCTGTCACCGTCGTAGGCGGTTATCGTACCGCCTTGGGATCGGATGATACGCGCCGCGACGAGCAGGAAGGTCTTATAAATTTCGGCTGCAAACTCGCGCTGCCATCCATCAACGAGCCGGGTCGAAGCCGCCAAATCGGCATAAAGAACGGTAGCTTGCAGTGCTCGTCCTGTGTTCGACAGCGTGAGGTCGGTGCTATCGGGCACGACGGTGCCGTTGGTCACTGTCCAAGCTTCACGGAAGATGTTGGCAACTGCGTCGTCCAAGTCCTTCTTGAGGGTCAAAAGGGCAAATCCTGTAGGTGTTTAAAGGAAGGTCCGTCCTCACTGCCGCTGCGGTGGTGGTCGACCCGGGGGGGGCAGAACTATCGAGCGCTTATACATGCTAGTTCCCGCCGGGCGCGCGATCACCCGGCGGGCGCCCGATGCTTAGCCGTTATTCGGGCCAAGCTCCCGCATATGCTTCCTCAGCTGGTTGCAGGCTGGGGCCATGGCCGCGGCCGCATCACGACCCTCTTCGAACCGATAGGTGATCGTGGTCACGCCGGCTAGGTCGCTAGGCAGCTTCAACTTTTCTCCTCGGGGTTCCATGAGCAGAGCGCGGGATCGGCCGAGCCTGCCCATGAAGAGCCCCAGCTCGAAGACGACGTTGTCACGAGGGCTTGGCCACTCAATCGTCTTCTTCTCATCGGTCGTTACGTCGTCCGGATGCGCAATGGCGATTGCGAAGTCAGCACGATCAACCTCGTCCTCTAACGTCTGCAAAGTGTAGCTGGTGGCGCGGAACACGCCATCAGTCCACACTACGACGTTGAAATTGTCGTACTCGAGCCCACTCTGGATCTCGCGAGCGATCGGAATGGCGCTGACAGACGAGATTATGAAGACGCGGATGCGGTCACGATAGGCTCCGATGCCGGCGTTCCGCTGCAGCAATCGACGAGCGAGCTCCTTTGCTATCGTACGATAGATTTCCGGATACTTCGTGCCGAGCTGCGCGAGATCGTCCTCTGTTAGTTTGGCGGCAATTACCTCGTCTGTTGCGATAACGTCCGCCGATCGGCGTTGCGTCGGCTGTATGGCCGACATCTCGCCCACATGATCCCCGGCCGTCCGCTTTGCCTGCGGCCGACCATTTACAACGATCTCGACGGTTCCGACGAGCAAGAGATAAAGGTCGTTGTCGTCGGCGTCCTGTTCGATCAGCTTGTCGCCCTTGTTGATCGCCACGAGTTCAGCCTTCTCGCATACCTCGTTCGCAAGCTCGGCGTTGCCGCTGACGAGCTTGTTACCGGCAATCGCCTCCAGTCGGAGGCGCCGGCCGGTTTCTCCAGACAGCCTGTCAATCAAAGCCATTTCGTTCCTCGCCAGATGGTGTTGATGTTGCTTGGGCGGCGTTCTCCATCGCTGCTTCGCGATCCCGGATAGGGCAGTCATGCATGGTGCCGCAGCAGCGGACGCCCCAAAGCACGTAGGTGTCAGCGAACGCAGCCTCAGCTGCCCGCCTTCTGTTCTCCGCGCCGATCAGGTCCTCAATCGCGAGACGACGTACAGATTTCGACGCCGACGACCGCGTGCCGAAGCTCTCGGATGGCAGGGGGCCCGCTAGACGGCCCATGCCGAACTCAAGCGCCTTCCGGTACCTAGCAGCAAGCCCTGCACGTTCCGCAGCGGCTTCAGCCGCGAGCTGATGACGCGCGGCGTCGCCATGAGACAGCCAGCGCCCAGTCGGCCACTGGCCTCGCGTGTCGGCGAACTGCTGGCAGAGAAGGTACGATCTGAGCTTAGCCCAGAAGTCGTCCACCTCATCGGCGGTGCAGCCGAACGGGTCAAGTCCAAGACAGAAGCTGCCATCGTAAGTAACGTGGCGTTCGGGACATCGCCTGGGCAGCAAGGTGCCGGGCTCCACCTCGGCCACGGTGAGACGGTCGGTCGCACGAACCCGCAGGTGATAAAGTATTCCAGGCCGCCCACTGGGATGCGGCGGCTGCGCCGCGACGAGGATGCCGTCACCATCCTCTTCAATCTCGGCCCAGCTTGGCGCCCGCGTAGCGGCCAGGACGACGAACGCCGTGCTCAGAAGCCACCGTAGGAGCGATTTTCCGCAACGGGCGCGTCTGCTTCTTCAACGGCCGCAGCCGCCGGCTGAGACTGCAGAAGGACCGTGTCAAAATTGAGATTCTTCGACTTGCCGTTCGCGGGAAACAGTCGGCGCGTGTCGGGCGAGGCCAACGTGTAGGCATGGTCGCCGATCCTCGTTTCGGTGCCAGAGCAGACGGCCTGGCATTCCTCCGATGCAAGCGTTGCATGGCTTGAGGCGACGCGGACGGATCGATCACCTCGGATCCCGATCCGGCTAATAGGCGTAGAGCCGATCTCAAAACCGATCGCAAGGCCGAGGCGCCGCGCCGTGGGTAGCATCTCGATGCAAAGATCAAAGGACGATCGTAGGGCTCCGACGCACGCAGTAGCCTTCTCTACGCTGGTACGTTCGTCAGTGCGCTGATCGTCGCCGACTGCAATTAGCCCGTGGATGCAGTCGCCGATAAAGCGCACCTTCCGGCCATCGAAGTCGTCCTGAAGCACCGCATTCAGTTCGCCCCGGATCACGTGCAGATCACGAACTGCCTCTGCGGTACCGCCACTGGCCATCGCCGCGTCGACGTACGCGGTGTAGCCGTCGAGATCAGCGAAGATCGACACGAGCGGCATGCGCACGCTGCGCGACGGGCTCAGCCTTGAATAGTCGATGGATCTGAGCGGAGGCCGATGATGGTGAAAGACGAAGCCTGCCATTCCAATGGTAGCGTCCCTGTGGGTCCGCATCGCCGTTCGAAGGTCATCGGCTCGGCGCTCGATGCGTTCGGCATCCAGAACGGAGCCTGCGCCGAGCGACGCGACCTCGTACTCGCTCGCCTTGCTGACGCGCTCAGCGACGATGCCGCCTACCTGCCGAAGTCCGAACAAGGCTCGAACGCGATCGGACGGATAGATGCCGGGGGATGACCCCTCGGCTAGCTTGGCCGCGTGGTTTGCCGCACCGCCGATGAACAGCGGTTCTCGCTCGTCCTTCCGCCCAGAGTCGATGGCCACGCACCGCCCAATGTCGATCCCGATCCGGAACACCGGACGCGTCTGCCCGCGCAGTATGTCGCGGCTAGCAGCCTCCGACAGTGCGATTGTTTCCTGAGCAAGCTGCAGTGCTCGCGCCACCGCCTCGCGGACGTTCGTCGAGTCCTGAGGATGATCGATAGTCACCACTGCATGCATCCGCGGACCATGATAGTCGATGCGCTGCGCACCCACGCCGTCCGAGGCCCTATCCAGAGCCGCGTAGTGGAGATGAAGGAAAGAGAGTGCGCGAGCATGGCTCGCTTCGGTCTCCGCTCCGGCATCACGCCGCATGGCATCATAATTGATGACGTTAATGTAAAGTTGGACGGTATCTGTGAGGACGGCGTCGCCGGGGCCAAGGTCCCTTACTACCCGGGGTGTCTCTGCATCGCCCATCTTCGCCCGGACCTCGCGAATACGGGGAAGATACTCTGCCTCAAAAAGCTCAACGCGCATCTGTGGGGTCGCCGCGATAGACGACGCTATTCTGTTCTGAGCGCGCAAATAACTCCAGCTCACGCAATCCTCTCCCATCGAGTGGCCTTTGGCCTCAGGCGCACAAAAATTTCATTCTTCTTCGAACCTTAACGCTAACATACTTACATCGACCAGCGGAACAAAATAGCATCCATTCTGGAAGTTTTGAAGATTGCCGTCGATCGCAGACGGACCGCTTTCCACTAGGTAAGGAAGAGGAATCGGTATCAAAACCGAGCGGTTGTGACCTAGGAAGCTGCGCCAGCGCGAGATGAGCGAACGGCAGAAACTGCGCTTGCGAAAATGGGGCTGACAACGTCTGTGCTTGGTCGGCGGGACAAAAGGGAAGGGCGGCAGCTCCCGACCAACTCAAGACGTTCAGCGTCGGCGTTACGATCGTCGGCCTTCGCGAAAACCCGCCATCCGGGTAGCACAAACCGGCCGGTCGGCTTTGCGCCCTAATCTCGGTCGTTGGCCTGATCCGTCACAGATCTCGAAAGCAGACGTTCGCGAGAGTCCGGTGGTCGGCCAAGAGAGATGATTGCAGGCTGATCGCTTTCGGGTTCTTGATGGCGTACCCAGCCGATTGTTCACCAAGCGCGCGACGGCAGCAATACGTTTGAGCTCTGGCGCCGGCTGGATGGCGACCGGCTGGCAGTGCGGTCCGAGTTCTACCGGGCGGCGAATCAAGGAGGGAGGGGGCTTTTCATGAATATCGATACCGCGCTCAGCGAGCCGGGGGTTCGGCTGATCGAGTTTCACAACTGGTTCAACCGCAACATCAAGGTGACCTTCGGCGCCCTTGAAGCGCTGACACAGCAGCTGCCCGCCGGGACTGACGAGGCGGCGTTCGTCCTGCCGACCGGCGGCGAGCCTTGGGGCAAGACGACGCGCTGGCGAAATCTTGTAGCGCCCGTCAAGGACGCCGCGACCTTCCTCGCGGAAATCGGCATTGCGCGCGCAACCGCGGCGCTTGAAGATTATCGTACCGGGGCCGAGGCGGAGTTTACACGCGCGGGGCTCTCACCGGTACGGCCGCGCGCGGACGGGGCAGGAGCACTCAAGGGCCTCGATGCCATGTTCGGCGTCGATCCTGCGCTGATCACCGATGTTGCGTACATGGCCAGCTTTTTTGAGATCGCGCGCAACTGCGTCGTCCACCGCTCCAACCGCGCCAGTCCGCAACTGGCCGCGCTGCGCGCCGATCCCAAACTTGTCGCCACCCTGACCCGCTGGCCCAAGCGGGCCGGCAAATGGACCTTGTCGCTGCCCGACATCACTGCCGGGGAGGTGGTCGACTGGCGACCGCGTCACGCCATCATGGCATCCGACGTCTATTATCGCTGCGCGATGCTGCTTGATCGCGGGCTTGTCGGCTGCCTCGGTCCGGAGGGGCTGGCGCGAATGGCCGCGCACTGGTGCTTCTTCGGCGATCCGGTCGTCGCATGCCCCGCCAAGCTCGATGCCGGCACGATGGTGCGGACCCAGCTGGTCGGACGCTATGGCGTGCGGTCGACGACGCTCGCAGAGACAGTCGCCTTGCTGCGCGCCACGAACAGTTGGGACGCGGCGCGGGCGGAGTTCGATCGCCGCTACCCCGATGGTCCCGAGACGACGCTAGCCAGGCGACGGCGCGCGCGTCGTACAGGTGGCGGCGCTACGCGGCGAGGTCGCAAACGCTGAGCCCAATGCTTCTGGCTTGGCCGGAAAGGCCCGGTATACCTCAGCCGGCGCCGTCGGATGGCGGCGGTGCATCTCTGAAATAGCCGAGGCGGCGATCAATCATCGCGCGAAGCTGTTCGAGCTGGGCCTTGTCGCCCGGGAGCTTGACAAGCTGGAGAAGGGCCATGTGATCGGGCAGATCATGGCCGCAGAAGATCCAGTGGTTGATGTGGCGGGCGAGCAGCTCGCGCAGGAACTGGCATAGATCGTGGAGATCGTCCCCCGACGCCCCGGCATGGACATAGTCGTTCCGCAGACGTGCAATATGCGCTAGTTTCCAGCGCGAAAGTTCGGGTTCGAGCTCGCCGAACAGCGAGCGCTCGATCACCTTTTCATTCGACCCGTTCTTGGCGTCGGCCTCGACATACAGTTGTTCCAGCGCAGACCAGTAGCGCAGCAGGCGCTGGCTGCTGTCGCGGCTCGCGAACCCGTCCTGAAACAGCATCACGGCGCGCACTAACATGTCGCGCAGGGGATGTGCGTCGAGCGCCGCCAGCGCTTTCTTGGCCCGAGGGACGACCTGCAGGACGCGCTTCACGTCAGGCGGGTTGCGCTCCCAGGCCTCCGCATCATAGTCCGGATTGTACCAGATGCGCTCCTCGCCGCGGAACTGCTTCTTGCGAAAGACGAACTGGTTGGGCCCGAGCCAGAGCTTTCCCTCGGTCCAGTCCCGTCCGCCCCAGTGCGTGTGGCGGCGCCATGTCTCGTACATGTTAAGCAGACCCAACATCAGCTGGAGCGCATCCATCATTCGATCGACGGCCCGATCCTCGTTCCGGTCGTCACAGCTAAGGATGACATGGCCATAGAAATGCGGCCGATCGGGGTAGATGCGCCCGACGCCATTCAGAAGATATTCGCTACGCCGCAGCCATTTGGGCAGATGCGCCGCCGAGCGAAGTTTGACGCCGCGCCACTCCAGCCTGAAACCTTTTGCATGCGCCATGCTCCGCGCGCGGAACTTGGTCCACATCGTGAAGGACACGAGCGGAACCGCCAGCTCCTTGTGCTGGATCGCCGACGCTTCCTTAATCAGCGCCTCGGCCGTCATTGTCCCGGCGTGGCGGCATTTTCTGAGCGCCTTTGAAAACAGTCCGATTGCCTCCGACCGGCTGACCGCGGGTTTGACCGCGAAGGCGTCGGGCAGGATCTCGTACAGTTCGTTGAAGTCATAATGTTTATAGCTGAGTCCGCCGCTGCTGATGTCGGTGCCTGCCTCGAATTCGCGCAGCAAGGCACCGAGCATCTGGTCAGTGACATATTTCTTGCTGCGGCTGATCTTCATACGCACCTTTGTGGTCTCTATTAGCGGTCAGCGCCAAGCAGAATCCGCAGAGGACGGGGTCTTGGCGGCGGGAGACCTATGGAGCGCTGAAAAAAGGATTGGGCCGAGCGCTGAGTCGGCGGATTGCGGAAAGGCGCGCGGTGCACGCGGCGAGCTGCCCGACGTGCGCTTGATCGCAGTGAATCGTCTTTTTTTTTACCGCTTAAGCTCGGCTCGCACCTTCGCACTTGCGCGTCCGCTTTCGTTATCAGTTGGCGAAATGCGGTCATTCAGGAACCGGTCCAACTTCACTCATAGAACAACGCCATGCGAACGAGCGCTGAACGTCAACTGCTGGCAAAGGCCGACGTTCAACCTGTGGCCTAGGAACGGCAGAAAAGTCCCAAATCTCGCCGTGTTAGCATCGGAAGTACCTAGGCCTTCGAACCCGATTTAGAACATGAATGAATGGCAGGAGTCGGGGAGCGGGGATGGCGGTCTGAACGACCGCATCTGGGTCGTCATGTTTGAATGGGTTATCCACTTCCGCCCATTTTCTAGACGTCCGACCTAGCGCTTCATCTGATGCTGAACTAGGCAATCGGAAACCGTTTGTTAGCATATGTCGTGCAGGGATAGATGATGCCTTGCAATACGACGGTGTCGATACGTGATATGCAAGCCTGTCTCGGATCTTTACTTTTCCTATGGGCCGACATCGAGCGGGAGTTGCGGGAGCAGGTCGCCAGACGTTGCGGGATGGTCCCAAGGCCAGCACACGGCATTGCAGCATGCCTCCGTTCTTGGCGCGGCAATCTCCCTCATGCAAACGACACTGAACAGTTGCGGGGACGGTTGGCCGACTCCCTTATTCAGCAGCTTCAACCTGCACTCAAAATGCGCAACGGCCTTTGCCACGGGCTGACCGGCTATTCGTCGGGGTCAGAACGATCTGCCCAACTGTTATGGCGGCTAAACGGCGAGGCCGGGCGGGTCAGTTACGAGGAACTGCAAAACTCGTTCAGCTGGTTGGCGCGGGTTCCTCGAGCATTTTCGGTGCTGTCCATGCCATCCGCCGTAGGAAAGTTTGATCGGTGTGTTGACACGACCGAGAACAGGCAGTGGTGGCAAGCGGAATTTTCCTTAAGCTTCCCAAGCTGACGGACCGCGTCCGAATTGGTCAATAGCTGTCCTTCCGACTTGCACCAATCCACGCCGTTCCCATCGCTCACTCGGTACATAAAGGCCCGCCAAGGTCGACATGAATGAATGTCGGAAGTCGGGAAGCGGTCAGGGACCTTCGAATGGCCGATTGTGGGTCGTCCTCACGAGAGCGGCAGGGCTTAACCGCTCAGCTGCACGAGGGATTGGCTTGGGATAACGTCCAACTTTACCCTTCCCGATCGTGTACTTGAAGAGTTATCGATGCGCGTTATACTATACACGATTTGGTGATTATAACGCTGTTAATGCAGTTCTCGTATGCTTCTGTTCCGAATGGAAGGCGTATGACACTGCACGATATTTCGATACCCCGTAAGCTGGCGTTTGCTTTTGCATCGCTCATTGCAACGTTCACGATCGTAAGCATCGTGGTGTTTGTGAACGTTCGCACGCTGCAACAAGTGGCAGTCATGCGCGATGAGGCGAGGCTCGCTTCGGAATATGCCGACGACTTGCTGGGTGGCGTGGTCGAAGGACAGAGCGCGGTACGGGGATACGTCCTGTTGGGTAAAAAGGCGTTCCTCGATACCTATCGAGAGAACACGATGTTGATCCAGAAAGCATCCGTACAGTTCGCCCGGCACGCCGATCGACCGGATCAGAAAGCTCGTCTCGCGAAATTTACTGATGCAGTAGCCGCATGGCAGCAGGACAAGGTTCGGCCGACGATTGCCGCATTCGCCGACCCCGCAACGCGAGGCCAGGCGCGCGATCTCGCCGGCGCCAAGCAGCTCGGTGCCATGCGTAAGGCACATGAGGAGATCCAAGCTGCACAATCGGCGTGGGTCGCTCGGCAGGACGCCGCCAAGCGGCAGGCCGAACGCTTCGTCACCTGGACGCTCGCGCTCGGGGGAGCGCTCGCCGTAGCATTGGCGGGACTGATGGGTTGGCTGCTCTCGCGTTCCATTGCCCGACCCGTCGTTGATATTGCGCTGGTGATGGAGGCGCTGGCCCGGGGGGATAACGACGTCAGCATGCCCGACGCCGATCGCCGTGACGAGATCGGTAAGATCGGCAGAGCAGTCGTGGTGTTCCGCGACGCCGCCCTACGAAAAATTCGAGCTGACCGCGAACAGAAAGCTGTAGTGGCGGAGGTCGGCGGAGGACTTGCACGCCTTGCCAAGGCTGATCTGGCAACGCGTCTGACGAACTTGCCCGCAGGGTACGTTGCGTTGGAACAGGACTTCAATGCGGCTATGGAATCGATGTCGCGGGTGATGGGGACGGTCACGCACGCTGCAGATGGTATCAACGGCAGTGCTGAAGACATCCGCGCCGCTTCCGACGATCTCTCACGACGTACCGAACAGCAGGCGGCCAGTCTTGAACAAACCGCGGCGGCGATGGAGGAGATCACCAGTACCGTTCGCGAAACGGCACGCAGTGCGGCGGTGGCGAACGATACCGTCAAAGCGACCCGCGTTGAAACCGAACAGTCTGCGAAGGTGGTTGAGCGTGCGGTTGTCGCCATGGGCGGAATTGAACGAGCTTCTGGGGAGATCGGAGAGATCATTGGCGTGATCGATGCGATCGCATTTCAGACCAACCTGTTGGCATTGAACGCCGGCGTGGAAGCTGCGCGGGCAGGCGACGCGGGTAAGGGATTTGCCGTCGTGGCCAGTGAGGTCCGGGCCTTGGCACAGCGTTCAGCCGACGCGGCCCGTGACGTCAAGGGCCGCATCACGTCAGCAACCGAGCAGGTTGATACCGGAGTCGCCCTTGTAAACGAGGCCGGGACTGCCCTGGTTCGGATCAACGCCCGGGTGAACGAAATCAGCGAGCTGGTCCGCCAGATCGCAACCGCTGCAGAACAGCAGGCAGTCGGGTTGCAGCAAGTCAGCACCGCAGTGGGGGAGATGGATAGTGTGACGCAGCAGAACGCTGCTATGGTCGAACAAGCGACCGCTGCCGCACGTAGTTTGGCCGATCAGGCTAATGCCCTGGCAGGACAGGTCGCTCAGTTCAAACTGAGCCAGAGCGCCCCGGACGTTTCCCGCAGGCCCGGAAACCCAGTTCATCGGCTCCAGCGAAGGATAGTATCCCCGGACCGACGGTCGGTCGCCGCAGGTCGCGCAACTGCCGTAGCAGAAGATTGGTCAGAATTTTAGACATGCAATAGCGGACCTTGCTTACGATTTCATTGTACGAGACAAGGTCCGCCTTCCACATCTCATATCAAGGCGTCGGCCTCAGCGAGGCCAACGCTGGAACCCGCCCGGCTGTAAACATAGTAAGTAATGTTGTCGGCGACAAAACTGCCGTCATACTCCAGACTGGTTACTCGGGTACCAGCATCGGAAGTAATGACAGCCTGCCCACCGCCGGCGAAGTCGAGGTCGCGGTCAGAACCAAAGCCAATGACGCTGTCGCCGTCCCGGTCGACCAGCTTGAGCGTCGTTACCAGTAGATCATCGACGCCAAAATCCTTGATCCTGTCATTGCCAAGCATGGTACCTGCGAACAGGAAGACGTCACTGCCGCTGCCACCGGAGAGAACGTCATTACCCTGACCACCTTCCAGCAGATCGCGTCCGGCAAGTCCGGTAAGTGTGTCGGCCCCTGCGAAACCGCGCAGGATATCGTTGCCCGCCGTGCCGTTCAGGACGTCGGCCCCGTCCGTACCGGCTCGATCGTCGCTACGCAGACTAATTTGAACGATGGTGCTATCGGTCCCGGTGTCGAACAGCTGGCCGGTCGCAGTGATCCGGATCGCGATCGTCTCGTCACTTTCGACAAGCCCATCATCGAGGATCGCTACCGAGCCCAGATTGACGCGATAGTCGCCGGCCGGCGATTGGGTGATCGAGAAGTTTCCGGAGAAAGTACCGATGCTTACATCGCTGCCGTTGGTCGCAGAGGAGATGTCAGTGACGAAGCTCATCGACACGAATGTGTTGAGGCTAGTCACGCTCTTGAACGTCAACCCGATCGTGAACGTTTGATCGATGCCCTCGGTCACGACTTGGGGAGTGGTTACGACGGCGGTTGCAAGATCGGCACCGTTGACGACCTTTGGTGCGTAGCCACCAAAGTTTTCAGCGGTAAGCAAAAAGGCATCGACGTTCTCCAACCGGCCGATGGTTTGGAAACCGCTATTTCGACCGGCCGCACCATCACGATCGATCTGGAATAGCGTGTCCTTGCCGGCTTGAAGCAGTCGCAGATAGCCGCTGCTACCGAACGGGTTCGACCCGTCCCAGCCTTGGAAGCCGAAGGTAAAGTTCGTGCTGATATCAACGATATCGCCGTCCGCACCTGCCTTGAAGTCGGTTACCGTCGGAATGGCGTTCTGCGGTGCAAAGCTCGCGAACTCAACGCGATCGCGTCCGCTACCAAGCGTTGCCCGTGCCGCCTGTCCGTTCCCTAGAATGAGTCGGTCGGCACCCTCACCAAGATCGATCGAACCGGTGCCGGGACTGAAGACGTAGTAGGAAACAACGTCGTCTCCTGTGCCGCCTTCGATCCGGATCGTTTCGGCAGTTCCATTAGACGAATGCGACACGAAAATGGAATCGTTGCCTGCACCACCACGTATCGTGTCTGATCCACCCGTGTCGCTGATCAAGTCATCACCATCGCCACCGTCGATGACGTCGTTCCCGAAGCCGCCCTGGATGGTGTCGCTATCGGCACCGCCATCGATGCTGTCGTTACCATTGCGACCGTCAATCTGGTCGCGACCGGCGAAACCGCTGATGACGTCAGCACCGACCGTTCCAGTTAGGGTATCGAAGTTGTCCGTGCCGGTAATCGTCCTGCCGACCACCGCGGCGCCCGACGGTGCATATCCGCCGAAGTTTGCTGCGGTAAACGCTTCGACCAAGCTGTTCTCAAAGCGTGCTAACGTCACGAAGCCGGACATGGAGCCAGTAGGTCCATCGCGATCTGCTTCCAACAGGACCGTCGTGCCTGACTGAACCAACCGCAGAAAGCCTGCTGGACCGAACGGATTGGAGCCATCCCAATTGATCGTCGTCCGGGCGACATACTCGCTGAGTTCAAAAATGTCGCCCGCATCGCCGGTCTGGAAATCGGTGATGACAGGCGCATTCCCGGTCGAAGTATACGGTTGCAGAACGATCGTATCGCGACCGGCACCCGTGGTGATCGTCAACAAGGCGTTGGATACTGTCCCGAACGACAGTCGATCGGCGCCGTCACCAAGATCGATCGTCGCCGTTCCCTTGGCAGAACTGTTGAAATCGACCCGGTCATCGCCAGTCCCGGCGTCGATGACGATCGTCTCGGTTAATCCCGTCGCGCCAAAATGGCTGACGTTGATCGTATCAGCGCCCGCTCCACCACGCAGGGTGTCCGAGCCGTTGGTGAAGTCATTGACGAAGTCGTTGCCATCTCCGCCATCTAGAATGTCATCGCCAGCGCCCCCTTCCAACGAGTCTCCATCGTCGCCGCCGTTGATTACATCGTTGCCGCCGCGTCCGTTGATGATGTCGAAGCCGGCATAGCCATTGATGACGTCGTCCCCATCCGTGCCCGATAGCGTTTCAGACGCAACAGTGCCGTCGATCTGCATAATTTCCTCCCCCTGAATTCAGCGGGTTATGGAAGCCAACCTCGGCACGCGCAAGCGAGCGTACGATCCGGTCGAGTGGAGAGTTCGAGCGCCTCGCGGTAGCTGAAAGGACCAGTCGCCCACGTAAGCTGAACGAACGTCTGAAGTTTGGTATCGTGAAAGGGGGTGCGAATGTCCGAGAATGGGTCATCAGTTATACAGGTGAGGTGTTGATCGCCCGCTCGCCACCAGACGTTAAGCGACAAGAGCCCTTTAGCGCGGCCAGAATTACGTTGTTGGCAGTCAAGCGGCGATAAGACTGATAGTCGC
>NZ_JAKRET010000039.1 GCF_022664395.1 Sphingomonas lacusdianchii
TGATCTCCACCTCACGCAGCTTGCCGATGATCTCCTCCGGCTTGTGCTTCTTCGCTGGCATTCGTCGTCCCTTCCTTGATCCAGACTGTCATAGTCGATGGACCACTCAGAAGGGGGCAGCTCAGTTTCTGCTAAAACCTTAGGCCATTCCGGAACCTCGTAGCGGCGGAAGTGTAATGCACTGTCATACATTAGGATTTGGGGGCCGAATGCCACGTCGGCAGATACGCACTGTGTCACTAACTCAGGAACTGGATCGCTTCGTTGCGAATGAGGTGGCATCCGGTCATTACTCGACAGCGAGCGAGGTCATTCGTGCAGGCCTGCGTACGTTGATCGCGTCTCGAGCCGATAGCGGTGGCAGATCTGAGGGCGCTCGCGCGCGATGATCGATGCAGCACTGGCGCAGCAGATTGTCGAGAGCTCAGCCGAGTTCGCCATCGTCACCTTCGATGAGCAAGGCATCATCACGAGCTGGAATCCCGGCGCACAGGTGATCATGGGCTGGTCGGCTGAGGAGGCGATCGGCCAGCACGGTCGAATGTTCTTCACGCAGGAGGATCAAGCGGCGGGATCGCCGGAGCACGAAATGGAACGCGCCATCAGCGACGGTCGCGCCGTTGACGAGCGTTTCCACCTGAAACGCGATGGCACCCGCTTCTGGGGTTCAGGCCTGATGATGTCGCTTAATGGCGGTTCCGGGTTCGTGAAGATCGTACGCGACCGCACCAAGGAGCGGGAGACGGAACGCCGCCTGATCATGCTGACCGATGCCCTGCCCGGCTTTGTGTTCGAGGCGGACACCGACGGTCACTACGTGCGGACGAATACGCGCTTCAAAACGTACACGGGGCGCGACGACGCCGAACTCCTAGGCGACAGGTGGCTGGAAGCCGTCCACCCCAAGCACCGGGCAGGTACGCAGGAGGCTTGGAACGACTCTGTAAATTCAGGCAAGCCGTTCGACCAGACCTTCATGGTGGCAGATCATGAGGGCGAGTACCGCTGCTTCGCCTGCCGCGGCGTTCCCGACGTGGACGATCAGGGTCGCATCCTGCGCTGGATCGGCACGTGCATCGACGTCGAGAACGAGGCGCAGGCACAAGCCCTCCTCGAAGACCTGAACCTGTCGCTCGAGCACGCCGTCACGGATCAGGTCGCCGCACTGGAGGAAAGCCAGCGCACCCTTATGGCCGAGGTGACGGAGCGGGAGCGGATCGAGGAGGCTCTGCGTCAAAGCCAGAAGATGGAGGCGATCGGGCAGCTCACAGGCGGCGTCGCACACGACTTTAACAATCTCCTGACGGTGATCCTCGGCAGCATCGACCTGCTTAGCCGACCTGATCTCGCCGAGGAAAAGCGTCGGCGTTATCTCGCTTCGATCAAGGAAACTGCAGAGCGCGCCGCAAAGCTCACCAACCAGCTGCTCGCTTTCGCAAGACGGCAACCGTTAAAAGCGGAGGACTTCGACGTTGTCGAACGTCTACACCTCGGTGGTGACGTGCTGCGCACGGTTGTAGGGTCGCGGGTTGATATCGCGTTCGACATCCGGTGCGAGCCCTGCGTCGTCAACGCAGACCCGACCCAGTTCGACACCGCCGTTCTCAATATGGCGGTCAACGCGCGAGATGCGATGGAGGGCGAGGGCAAGCTGACGATCCTGGTGGAGGAGCGGCACAATATCCCGGCCACCAGGGGCCATGCAGCGATCGAGGGCCGCTTCATCTCGGTCGCCGTCACCGATACCGGTGCCGGCATCAGCGAAGAGGACATGCCTCGGATATTCGAGCCGTTCTTTACGACCAAGGATGTCGGCAAGGGTACGGGGCTTGGCCTCAGCCAAGTCTTCGGCTTCGCCAAGCAGTCCGGGGGCGAGATCGTCATCGAAAGTCAGGCAGGGCATGGCGCGACCTTCACGCTCTACCTCCCGCGTGCGGAGGACCGGCACGTGCATGGTGATGTCGATCTCACCGCCCCGACAACATCCGTACCATCTTCCGGCGGTGGGTGCGTGCTGCTCGTCGAGGACAATCAACTCGTCGGCGAGTTCGCGGCGCAACTGATCGGCGATCTCGGCTACGGCAACATGTGGGTGCCCAGTGCTCAGGAAGCGCTGGCGCTGGTTGAGGCGGAGCCCGACAAGTTCGACATCGTCTTCACTGATGTCGTGATGCCGGGCATCTCCGGGGTCGAACTGGCAGAGGCTCTTCGCAGCCGCTTTCCGCAACTGCCCGTTGTGCTCACTAGCGGATACAGCCAGGTTCTGGCCGCTGAAGGCACGCACGGCTTTGAGCTCCTTCAAAAACCCTATACCGCCGACGGCCTGGCACGCGTGCTGCGGACTGCAATGACAAGATGAACGGCATGGATGAGCTTGAACGTCAGCGACTGGCTGCATTGGCGCGATACGATGTCTGAGCTGCTGCCGGTTTCGCAGACACGAAGTTAAGCTACCTACGCTTGCCGCTCGAAGTCCATGGGCTGAGATAGCCCCGCGCCGATCACCGATATGCCGCTACCTCGAACGCGAGCGCCTCTTTTTAGCATGACCGAACCTGTCGTGTGCGCCAGCCCAAGGGTCGCCGCCGATCACCAGAAAGGTTCGCGGGGAACACCCCTCGCGATCAGCGACGGGTTCGCGATGGCGAGCCCACTGCCGAACACTATCGCATCCTCGACGAACCCGGTCCCCGTCTGGCCGAAGCGTCTCATGGCCAATTTGCGCGCGGCGAGTCCGGCGTAAGATGAGGCGAGCGCTGCTCCCACAGCAATTGCGGCACCGAGGATGCGGCGGTCACGCGGCGCGAGCGCGGCTCCAGCATATGCGGCGGTGATGCTGCGGACCGCCAGGCCGATGGGAACCGTGCGGTCAGGCGCAGTCTTCATTTTATCGCCTGCCATCTCGGCCGCTGCGAAGGCGGCGGTTCCAGCCGCTATTACCGGGTTCAGCATCAGCTTCTGGAGCGGCAGTTCGACCGGCACCTCCTCTCGCCGCGTCGCAGCGGCAATCACCGCCAACGGCGTGATGCCGCGTTGGCCGGCAATGAGGCCGATGAGGAAGGATCGTAACATGCGATGTTCTCCACAGAAGGCGGAATGAGGACGTCGGCTCCTTTGAAGCACGTCTGCCAGTTTGCGTTTAGCAGCCGATCGTCACGTCTTCGGCAAGGCGAAGGCCATAGTGTAGTCGCCATAGCGCGTGCCGAGGGCCCCATGGCCTCCGGCCGTGATAACGACATATTGCCGCCCGTCGTGCCCGCGATAGGTCATCGGCGTCGCCTGCGCGCCGGCGGGCAGCCGTGCCCTCCATACCACCTCGCCCGTATTGAGGTCGTACGCGCGCAGATACTGGTCCGTCGTCGCGCCGATGAAGGCGAGTCCGCCGGCGGTAATGATCGACCCGCCGAGATTAGGGACACCGGTCTTGATCGGCACACCCAAATGCGATCCGAACAACCCGGTATCGCGCGCGGTGCCCAGAACCTTCTTCCACAAGACACGCTTGGTCTTGAGGTCGACCGCAGTCAGATGCCCCCATGGTGGCGCAACGCACGGCGCACCAAAGATACCGACCCATGCCTTTACCACTGCGACATAGGGCGTGTTGTACTGGGTCTGGAGCTGCGCCTGCATGGCGTTCTCGCCGCCCTGCTTCTGTTTTATCATCGGTGCGACGCGCGGATCGTCACGGCGCATCAGCCACAGCTTGAACGGCATCTCCATCGTGTTGACGGTCATGATGCCGCGCACCGGATCGACCGCCGCGCCGCCCCAGTCGGTCACGCCGTCAAAGGCGGGGTGGCCAATGATCGGCTTCAGCCCCATCGGTTGGTAGATACCGGTCCCCTGCGCACGGCGGATGTCGATGCGGCAGAAGAGCTGGTCGATCGGTGTCGCACCCCAGGTGGCGACCTCGCTTGGCGCGGGCGGGGTAAAGCTGGGCATGCCGGTTGAGAAAGGCTGGGTCGACGAGACGCGGACCCCAGGCGTGGCACCGTCCGTGCGCACGCGCTGCTCCGTGATCGCGGCGATCGGTGCGCCGGTCAGGCGGTTCAGGAAGAACACCTGTCCCATCTTCGTTGTCTGGATCAGGGCCGGGATCACCTGCCCGTTCGCCGCGCGATAGTCGAAGAGTGACGGACCGATCGGCAGGTCCATGTCCCACATGTCGCGATGCACGAGCTGCCGCGTCCAGCGCAGCTTGCCTGTCGCGACGTCCAGCGCAACGATCGACGAGCCGAAGCGGTCGTCGAACGGCCGTCGATAGCCGATCCAGTAATCGGGCGAAGCGTTGCCCGTGCCGAGATAGACGAGGCCATTGGCCGCATCGGCGGTGATCGCACCCCACACGTTCGGCGTGCCGCGCGTATAGGTCTGTCCCTCCGGGAGCGGCGCAATCGCGTCCGGCGAACGGCCGACGTCCCATGCCCAGACCGGCGCGCCCGAAACCGGATCATAGGCGCGTACGACGCCGGACGGGATGTCGCGGTTGACGTTGTCGATGATCCGTTCGCCGATGATAAGGCGGTTGTTCACCACTACCGGCGGGGTTGTGCCGATCTGATCGGACGGCTTCGAGGTGCCCATATTGGCGCGCAGGTCGATCGCCCCGCCATTGGCAAAGCTGGGGCACGGCCGCCCGGTATCCGCATCGAGCGCAACCAGTCGGGCGTTGAAGGTCGGCGCAAAAATGCGGCGCGGGCATGGCGTTCCTGCCGGTGCCTCGAAGTATGTCACGCCGCGACAGACAAGGTAATTGTTGCCGTCGATCTTCGCATCCTCGTGCCAGCTCCACTTGGTCTTGCCGGTGGTGGCGTCGATCGCTTGGACGAAGGAATGGGGCGTACAGGTATAGAGCGTGTTGCCGATGTGGATCGGTGTAGCCTCAGAATGATATTCGCGCTTGTGTTCCTTGGTTTCGGCTTGCATTGGCAGGTCGCCGGTGCGCTGGGTCCAGGCGAGTTTAAGCCGACCCACATTCTGCGGCGTGATATCGCCGAGTGCCGAATAGCGCCGCCCCGAGAGCGTTCCGCCATAGTCGCGCCAGTCGCCGTCAGCCTCACCGGTCGATGCACGTGGAATGGCGGCGGCACTAGCCGCTTCCTGCGCCTCGACGCCCCCACCGTTGATGGCGACGCCGCAAACGCCAAGAGTGAGCAACACCACCAGGGCGACGGGCACGGCACGGGTAGGCGACCGCCACCCGCGCGCAGACCAACCTGTAAGCAGCACAAGCACCAGCAGGACGGTCGGCGCCACCAAGCGCGGGACTAGTTGCAAGCCGTCCAGCCCGACTTCCCAGATCGCCCAGACCAGCGTGCCCACCCAGATCGCAACGAACCACCAGCGCCCGTACCGCGAATGACGCCCTAGTAGCGCGCCACTGACGATCATCGCGATACCTGCGACTAGATAGTAGGGCGATCCACCGAGCGAAGCGAGAACCCCGCCGGCAACTGCGAATAAGCCGCCGAGAATGGCCACGCACCAGGCGATCATGAGCCGATATAGCCGAGTCATTGCCGTTCCCTTTCGAAATGTTGCTGGTTCAACGATCGACGAGGGTGAAGTTTCAGGCCAAACTGCTTTCACGCTTACAGCGCAATCCAAAGCCTTCTGTCGTCACTAAAACCGAACCGATCGACGGAAGGGGCAGTTGCTCGTTGAAAGCCGATTTGATCGTGTCGCTGATCCTCCAAGGACCGAATCCAGAGTAAGCATCGCGCAAATCGACCCACAAACGGTCATTCGCGCCATTCTCGTCGCTTCCCAACTTCAGACATTCATTCATGTTCGGAGCAAGAGCCGTGCAGCTGGCATCAGTGCGGGCTGGCCACCGCAAGCTGTCCGGCAAACGATCGAATACAGGGAATGGCGCGGCCTTCCCAAAACCAGTCTGTCACCGGTTTCGGGACAGCCTTTTTTACCCCTGCCCAATGATCAGCCTGATCTTACCAAAGCGTCTGGCCGCTAGCTTCCACGAAGCGACCAGATACGGCATCGTCCCCGAGCAGCGCGTCCTCGACGGGGAGTTTCGCCCCCTTCCTCGGGTGTCATGAAGCCGTTGTGTTCGGTCAGGTCGATCTTCACATAGCCAGGGCTGACCGAGTTGATGACGTGCGGCGTAGCGAATAATGATGATTTCCCTGAGCTTCGTCGAAGTGAATGCCGGCACATCAATCTCGTTTGATCATGCTACCCACCTTGGCCGAGAGCGCTTCAAGAGTGAAGGGCTTGGTGAGCAACTCCATACCCGCCTCTAGGTGCCCGTTTCCCACGGCAGCATTTTCGGCGTAGCCTGTGATGAACAACACTTTCAGGCCTGGTCGGAGCGCTCGCGCCGCGTCGGCGACCTGCCTGCCGTTCATGCCCCCAGGCAGTCCGACATCGGTAATCAGCAACTCGATCCGGGCACCGGACTGGAGGACCTTCAAACCGGCGTTGCCGTCGGCAGCGCCAATCACGGTATAACCCGCCTCGTCCAGCACCTCGTCGATTAGATGACGGATCGTCGCCTCATCATCCACGACGAGGATGGTCTGCCCCGTGGCCTGCGCGGCTATGGTGAGGGCCTCCTCCTCTTCCACTAGCATCGCATCACCGACGAAGCGGGGCAGGTAGATGCAGATGGTCGTGCCCATGCCCAGCTCCGAATAGATCCGGACCTGTCCGTCCGACTGGCGCGCGAAGCCGTAGATCATCGACAGACCGAGACCCGTGCCCTCGCCGAGCGGCTTGGTCGTGAAGAAGGGCTCGAAGGCCCGTTGGATTGTCTCTGCGGTCATGCCGGTGCCGGTATCGGTCACGCAGACAGACAGGTATTGCCCGGGGGGCAGGTCGCGTTCGCGCGCAGTTCGCTCGTCCAACCACTTGTTCGCCGTCTCGATGGTGATGCGGCCGCCATCCGGCATGGCGTCGCGTGCGTTGATGCACAGGTTGAGCAGCGCATTCTCGAGCTGCCCGGCGTCGATGTTCGCGGTCCATAGCCCGGCAGCACCGACGATCTCGATCTCGATTTCGGGGCCAACGGTCCGCCGAAAAAGCTCCTCCATACCGGCTGTGAGCCGGTTCACGTCAGTGGGTTTAGGATCGAGCGTCTGACGGCGAGAGAAGGCGAGCAACCGCTGGGTCAGCGATGCCGCCCGTCGGCCGGCACCTTGCGCGGCGACGATGAAGCGCTCGCTGTCCTGGATCTTGCCCTGTGCAAGGCGAATTTGCAGCAGCTCCATGTTGCCCATCATGCCGGTGAGCAGATTGTTGAAGTCGTGTGCGAGGCCGCCGGTCAGCTGGCCCACGGCCTCCATCT
This sequence comes from Sphingomonas lacusdianchii, assembly GCF_022664395.1. Lineage (GTDB taxonomy): Bacteria > Pseudomonadota > Alphaproteobacteria > Sphingomonadales > Sphingomonadaceae > Sphingomonas > Sphingomonas lacusdianchii. The sequence continues at coordinate 7,307 of NZ_JAKRET010000039.1, forward strand.
TCTGCGCCTGACGGAGTTGATCCTCGATCAGGCGTTGGCTGGTCATGTCGACGCCCACCCCGGTTCTCCGCGACGGGTGTCCTTCCGCGTCAAAGTAGGTGTGCCCCCGCGACAGCACCCAGTGAAGCGATCCGTCGGGATGGACGATGCGGTATTCGAGCTCGATTTCGCCCGCTCGCTGCAATCCCGCGGCCATCACGCCGTTCAGCTCGACGCGGTCTTGCGGATGGACATTGGCCAGGAACTCGGCGCTCGACAGCCCCGCTGCGCCCCGCGCCGGGTCAAGCGCGTACAGCGCTGATATCGCCGCATCGCAGAAGAAGCGGTCGGAGCGGATGTCGTAAGTCCAGACCCCGACCCCACCAACCGCTGAGAGCGCCAAGCGCGCGAAGTCCTGCTCGTCGCGGAGCCTTGCCTCAACCTCGCGCTGCTGGGTGATGTCGCGTCCGGTGGCGTAAGTTAGCTCGCCAGCCGGAGCGGCGACCCAGGAGATCCACCGCGTCGAGCCGTCTTTGTGACGGTAGCGGTTCTCGACCGTCGCATGCTGGCCTGTCGCCGCTGTCTCATAGGCTCCGATGGTGCCGGCATGATCGTCCGGGAGGACGAATTCGTTAACGTGGTGGCCTACTAGCTCGTGTGGCTCGTAGCCGAGCAGGTCAGTCCAAGCCGGGTTCACACGCCTGAACACGCCATCGAAGTCGATCACGAGCATCAGGTCGGGCGAGGTTTCCCACATCCGGTCGCGTTCGACGGTGCGCTCGACCACCTCGCGCTCGAGCGTCTCGTTTGTCTGCTGCAGAGCCACCTCAGCGTTCTTGCGCTCGGTGATGTCGTTGAACAGCAACGCCACGCGGTGTTCGTCGGGACGGCCGATACGCAGCGCATGCACGTCGTACCAGTGGCCGAGTGGTTCGGCGAAGTTCTCGAATCTTACAGGCCCGCCAGTGGCAGCGACCCGCCCGTAAAGCTCAAACCAGTGCTTCTCGAGATCGGGCGCCAGCTCACTGACCCATTTGCCGAATGACCCGTGCAGGCCGGTTTGCCGTTCGTAGGCGGTGTTTCCCTCCTCGATCATGTAGTCGACAGGCTCGCCTGCGTCGTTGAAGCGCATACGGATGATGCAGAAGCCGACATCGATCGCGTCGAGAACCGATCGATAGCGGTCCTCCGTCGCAGCTAGCTCGTCCGCCGCTCGCATCGTTTCGGTGACGTCGACGCCCTGTACCAGAATGCCGATGACGGCACCGGCATCGTCGCGAACCGGCTGGTAGATGAAGTCGAGCAGCCTCTGATCGATCGGACCATCGGGCTCGGCCTGAACGTCGTAGCGGGCGCCCCGCGCCTGGTACGGCTCGCCGGTGGCGAAGGCGTGGTCGAGCAGCGCGACGTAGCCCTGCTCGGCCGCATCACTGAGTGCCTCTACTACCGTCCGCCCGATCAGCTCGCGCTGTCCAACCGATGCGCGGTAACTGGCGTTGGCGAAAGCGAACCGGTGCTCGGAACCGAGCAGCAGCGCGATCATCGCCGGCGCCTGCTCAAACAGGCCGATCAGCTTCTCACGCTCATCCGTCAGCGCCGTGATCGCAGCGGCATTGCGCTCCGCCTCGGCCGTTAGCGCCTGATTGGCGCGGTAGACTGCCTCGGCGCGTTCGAAGATGCCGCTGTGGTCGGGACGAAGCTGCACCCCGCTATCACCAGCCTCGATGGTCTGCCGCAGGGTCTCCAAGTCGGTCACATCGATCGGGTGCTGGAGAACGAACGACACTTCGTCGTCGTCCCCGAGCACGGGTGTGTGCGTGATGCTCCAGTAGCGCTTTTCCAGCCCGCCGCCTTCCGAGGCGGGTCTTGGCACGTCGAAGCGCAGCAATGCCATGGTGTCGGCCTGTCTGGTCCGAAGCACGCGCTGGAACGAATCCACTGCCTGGCGCAGCGTCTCCTCATCGGTGGGAAAGGCATCCCACGCCCAGCGACCGACGATGTCAGGCAACTCGCGGCGGACCGACGCGAGATAGGCCTTGTTCGCCGTTGCGATGTTCAGGTCGCGATCCAGCACCAGATATGGGTTCGGCGAGGCGTCGAAGAAGGTGGCGAGGTCGGCGATCGATGCAGGCACGGGTTACTCACTGACGGAAGTGTGGAGCGGCGCGTCCAAATAGCGGGCCAGCAAATAAAATTACCAATCACAACGCCCTTGTGCTCGGCTGTGTCCCCCCCGGGGCAACGGGCACATTGCCAAAGGGATGATCAAACGACCGATCCGGCTATCGATTGGAAACGAGCATCGTCAATGACGTGGCCTCGATCCTTCGCTAAATAGCGGTCATGGGACCCGATCCATTTGTTGATGATCCATGCGCAGCTGACGTGGCGGCGGTAGGCCGCCTGGACGTGGTGCCGACGCTACTTGATACGGTCTGCCGGATCACCGGGATGGGGTTCGCCGCGATCGCCCGGGTAACCGACGACAAATGGATCGCCTGCAGCGTCAGGGACGAGATCAACTTCGGACTTCAGCCTGGTGGCGAGCTGAAGCTGGAGACGACCATCTGCCACGAGATCAGGCAGCACCGGCAGGCCGTGGTCATCCCTGACGTTGACGCAGACCCCGCCTATGCGGCGCATCACACGCCCGCGATATACGGCCTGAAGAGCTACATCTCGGTCCCGATCGTGCTGCCGGAAGGCCGCTTCTTCGGTACGTTGTGCGCGATCGATCCCAGTCCGCACGATCTCGCCAGGCCTAAGATGCTTCCGACCTTCGAGATGTTCGCGAGGCTGATCGCTCTGCAACTGGATCAGGCCGAGCAGGCGTCGGCTCGGAACGAGGCCGGCCGGGCTATGCGCGACAGCGAGGCGCTTCACCGCCAAATCCTCGACAGCGCGACGGACTTCGCGATCATCGCCACTGACCTCGATGGCCGGGTGACCCGCTGGAACGCAGGTGCCGAGAACATCCTGGGCTGGACCGAGCGGGAGATGATGGGAGAGCCGGTCGACCGGTTCTTCACTCCCGAGGATCGCGCTGTCGGTCGGCCGCAGACCGAGATGCGACTGGCGCTGGAACACGGCCACGGCAACGACGAGCGCTGGCACCTCAGGGCAGATGGTACGCGCTTCTGGGCGCAGGGCGAGATGACGCCGCTCAGGCGATCCGACGACAAGGTCGTTGGCTTCGTGAAGGTGCTGCGCGACCGTACGGCGGAACGGCTGCGCGAGCAGCGACTGGACCTGCTGGCGCGGGCCTCCGCAGGCCTCCTTTCGTCGGATGATCCAGACAGGGTGCTCCGGGATATCCTGTCATCAGGCGCCGAGACGCTCGGCTATGACCAGAGCTACAGCTACCTGCTCAATAATGACTGCACGCGCATGCGCCTTCTCCAGTCGATGGGGGTGGAGGAGGAGGTTCGGAACTGGCTGGCCGACGCATGTCCGGCGGACGTGCCGCTCTGCGGCTTCGTCGCGGAGAGCCGGGAGCCACTCATCCTGGACCATGTCCAGCAATCGGCTGACCCGCGGACAATAATCAGCCGACACCGTGGCACGCGTGCCTATGCGGGCTTTCCTGTTCAGTCCGAGGAGAAGCTCTACGGCGTGATCTCCTTTGTTTCGACGGTCCATGATCGCTTCGAGAACGAGGCCATTTCCTTCTTCGAGAGCTTTGCGCGCTTCCTGTCGATCGGTCGCGAGCGATTAGACCGCGAGGCCGCCCTGAGTGACCTGGCCATGACGCTGGAGCGTCGCGTCGAGGAGCGTACGCGCGACCTACTCGCCTCTGAGGAAGCCCTGCGTCACGCGCAGCGCATGGATGCGATCGGCCAGCTCACCGGCGGGGTCGCGCACGACTTCAACAATCTGCTGACGGTAATCCGTGGATCCGTCGATCTCCTGCGTCGACCAGACCTGCCCCAGGACCGGCGCACGCGCTACATCGAGGCGATCGGCGACACGGCGGACCGCGCGACCAAGCTGACCAGTCAGTTACTGGCGTTCTCGCGCCGGCAAACGCTGCATCCCACAGCGTTCGATGTCGCCGAGCGGCTGCGTGGTGTGGCCGAGATGCTGGACACGGTGACCGGTGCCCGCGTGGCCGTCACCCTCGACCTCCCGGACGAAGTCTGCGTTGTCAGGGCGGACGTCGGTCAGTTCGAGACGGCGTTGGTCAACATGGCAGTCAATGCCAAGGACGCGATGGGCGGCGAGGGAGAACTCAGGATCCGACTGGTCTGTGGTGTCCGTAAGCCCACTATTCGCGGCCACGCAGCGGTGGATGGTGGGTTCGCGGCCGTTTCCCTCACCGATACGGGAGCAGGCATCGCGCCCGCTGACATCGCGCGAATATTTGAGCCGTTCTTCACGACCAAGGAGGTCGGCAAGGGCACCGGCCTTGGCCTCAGCCAGGTGTTCGGCTTCGCCAAGCAGTCGGGTGGCGATGTTGATTGTGAGAGTTCACCGGGCGTCGGCACCACCTTCACCCTGTACCTCCCCGAAGCCGCTGCGGGTATTGAGTTGGGAACAGTTGTGCCAACCCCAGAGCGCGTGCATGCCACGCGCGGGCTGTCGATCCTGGTCGTGGAGGACAATCAGGAGGTGGGTCGTTTCGCTAGCGAGGCGTTGAACGATATGGGCTTTCGTACCACGCTCGTGCCTAGCGCCGAAGATGCGCTTGAGGCGCTCGGTACCAATTCCGGTACGTTCGACGCCGTTTTTTCCGACGTTGTGATGCCAGGGATGGGCGGCCTGGAACTGGCCAAGCGGCTGCGCAAGACATGGCCGCACCTGCCCGTGGTTCTTGCGAGTGGGTATAGCCACGTCCTCGCGCAGGAAGGCGCACATGGCTTCCTTCTTCTGCAAAAACCTTATTCGGCGGACCAGCTCGCCCGTGCAATAGACACGTTGGTCATCCCGGATCGGGAGGCGGCGCCTGCACCCACTGGATGAATGCCAATCTCTGCCTCTTCCGTACAGGTCGGCTATGATGAGCCGGAGGCGGCTAACCCCTCTAGGGCCTGTGGGGATTCATCGTGAATTGATGACGGCGGCGGCGAGGTAGATCATGGCCTCGAAGCTGCGATCGGTTTTGCAGGCCCGCATGGCGATGCGTTTGAACTCTTTGAGCTTGCAAAAGAAGTTCTCGATGAGGTGTCGCCACGCATAGATGGCGGGGTCGATCTTGCGTGCGCCGATGCGCCGTGGGTGCTGGGAGATGATGACCGCCGCTCCACGCTCGTCGAGGTCGGCGATGATCGCGTTGCTGTCGAATGCCTTGTCCGCGATCAGGCCATCGAACGCGATCCCATCGATCAACGGTGGAACGCCGACGGTGTCGAAGCGGTGTCCCGGCATCAGGTGGAAGCGCACGAGGTTGCCCAATGCATCGGTCAGCGCGAGGATCTTGGTCGTCATGCCACCTTTGGAGCGACCAATGGCCTGGCTCTGAGTCCCCCTTTTGCGCCCTGACCGTGGCGGTGGACCTTCACGATCGTCGCATCGACCATCGCATATTCAAGGTCGGGCTCGTCCGACAGCGCATCGAATATCCGTTTGAAGACATCTGCTTCGCGCCAGTCGCGGA
>NZ_JAKRET010000004.1 GCF_022664395.1 Sphingomonas lacusdianchii
GCCCCGCAAGCGTCGACACCGCCATTGCCGGTCTCCGGCTCCGCTTCGCTCCACCTCCGCCCGGCAATGGCGGCGGACACAACAATGCACTAACAATCACCCCGGACCACCCGGTGGGGGCTGCTCACGCTACTAGGTTAGCGGGATGAGTGGCGTTGTATCGGGGGAAGAGGGAAGCCGCAGGAACCGATAGGGCATAGCGGTTACACATCAGTCGCCTCCTGTGCTCGTCCCGATCCCGCCCTACGCCGCCAAGGCCCGGTAAACACTTGCGCGGCCGACACCTAGCCGTTTGGCGATCTCGGTTGGCCCTACGCCTTCTGCATGAAGCGCGTGGATGCCAACCGGGTCACTGACCGCGAATTTACAACGGGACGATGATAAGGCAATATATGGCGCTGCATTAACGCAGTATAGTCAGGGGGCTATATGAGGTTTTTTGCAATCAGCGTCACTCTTGCATGCCTGTATGCTGCGACTGCGAAAGCAGAACCAGACCAATGCAAGGACGTACTACGAAACGGAACTTTTCGTTATGAGGAATATAAGAGTAACTCTTATTTCCAGCAAATATTGTATTCAAGATTTCTAGAGAGCACATTCGAAAATTCCAAAACAGATACCAGTCTAGGCATTGGAGTTCCCATTGGAAAGGCCGTAATGGGATCACTAAATTATGGTAAAGACGAATACGAGGCTATGCGTCGAAGCGTTGAACGTACCAACTTTCAGAAGATAGAACGTATCAATGAACTGTCGACGATGCTTTATTCAGGAGACCAGGGAATCTTAGATGCTTGGTCCGAATGCATTAAAAAGTTCGGTGGCGGCGTGAGTGTAAGATTTGATCCGCTTACGTACAACACAGTTCGTCTCGTTGTCGAATATCTATCGCAAGGGGTGCAGCATAAAGCAAAATTGTCTGCGCCAATAATAATAGGTAATATTGATCCCAAACGGACTACGAATCCCTACTGTTTGAAGAAGGGTGCAATTATAACAGCAGGAAGCCCTTGCAGGACGACCATTACTTTACCCGATGCGTGGACCACGCTCTCGGTGGACGTTAACGCGATCCAAGGTTCCGCCAGCGCGTTTCTCCCATCGCGAATTAGGTTGGTCGAACACAGGCAACGAGTCCCGGTTGAGTCGCTAAGCGGCGAATACTTCCGACGCGGGAATGTACGAGAAGCTTCGGTTTTCAACCTAACTAGCGAACAGGCTAAAGAGGGTTGGATGCTTGATGCAAGTACTGCAACCCACGCTGTCGGTAAGGTTTTTGATAACGGGCGCAACAACAACTCATGCTATGAATCCTTCATTTCAGTAAGGCCATATTCGGCAGAATACGGTTACAACGTTATTTCCCATACACGGGGCCATGGTGGCTGGACCGTCGGGTGTCGCGGTACGTACTACTTAGAAATGTTCAGAAGAGTTTGGGAGCCGGACAAGACGCTTAGGCCGCCAGCCTTTCCAAGTGTCTGATAAGTAGCCAAGGCTTCGTTCATACAGAGCCTTGGCGTTCTTCTCATTTTACAAAATTTCAGTCGATTTGCGACGTAATTACCTGTGCCGGAGTTACGGCAATCATCCATGGTTGCGCTTTTCCACCCTTTGTATCGCCGCGCGTGTAACACCATACCGGGCCGCTAGGACGCCCAAGGATACGCCTTCGGCACGTTGCACTAGGATTTCCTTGTGCTGGGCGTCGGTAAGGCTCCTAGGCCGTCCTAGGGCTTTTCCTTCGGCCTTCGCGCGCTGCAAGCCCGCTTGGGTGCGCTCAATAAGAAGGTCGCGTTCGAACTCTGCGACGGCGGCAATAACTTGCATGGTCATGCGACCAGCCGCGCTGCATAGATCGACACCCCCAAGGGCGAGGCAATGAACCCGAACGCCGATGGCGCAGAGGCTATCGACTGTTTGGCGAACGTCAGTTGCGTTTCTGCCTAAGCGATCCAGCTTAGTGACGACCAGCACGTCCCACGCTTCCAGCCGATCGACCAGCTTCGCAAAGCCTTTGCGTTCCATGGCGGCGACAGAACCAGACACCGTTTCAGTGATGATGCGGCGGGAATCGATACTGAACCCCGCCGCTTCGATATCGCGAACCTGATTGTCCGTCGTCTGGTCGAGCGTGCTGGCCCTGCCGTAAGCGAATACCCGTGCCATCACCCGACTCCGTATCGATTTTCTGTATCGATACTGTCGGCGTATCAAAACGCTGTCGAGTCTATTTTACGATACAGGGCTAGCGAGTGTATCGGAATCGACCGTTTATTACTCCGTTCTTAGGGCTGCAAACGCGTTGCCTGTGGAAGTTGAGCCGGCATTGCCAGGCCCTAAGTTCAAACTTTCTACATTCGATAAAGAATGGACTATGACCTAGAGTACCCCCTAACACTATGTTTGATGAGTTCCATGTTATCTCGCCCGTAAATTCTCTCTAGCCGAGTATAGAACTCCGGCTCAACGTCCTTAGCGAAGGCTAGCGTTCCTGCAAGGTGGGCCATGGCATGACGATCTAGTTTGCCATTGATGGCATAGTGTACCCGCGCTCTGATCAGTTTTTTTCGTTCCCGGCCTAATGATACACGACCATCTAGGGTAAGAACCAAGCCCGTGACCTGTCGATGAAACTTCGGCGTTACCAGCGTAGTCTTCGCCGAATTGATCGTAAGGCTAGGGGTTCCGATAAGTCTGATAACGCTTCGGAGTATGCCGTCGACCTCTCGAAGGTTCCATGTTCTTTCCGCAGAAAAAGTCATGTCATCGGCGTATCTTGTATAGGTAATTTTGTGCGCGGATACTCGTTGGTGCACTTCCCGGTCAAAATCATTGAGAAGGATATTGCTCAAAATTGGGGATGACGGCGCACCAATAGAAAGTCGCAAAATGCGCCCGCCCTTCGGTCGCCTAAATAGGATACGGCCTGCGGAGATCGCGTCGCTTCTATCTAGAACAGAGTGTCGATCGCAATACGTCAGCCATGCCCGCTCGGTTATCGACGGAAAGAATTCTTTAAAATCGTACTTCAATATTGCGCGGTTATGGCAATGCCGTTCGGCATTTTGCCTTATAGAAGACCCTTTTCTGTAAGCAGTTGCACAGGGGTGGACTGGCAAGTCTTTCAGAAAGCCATTGATCATTGCTCTCTGCGCAATTTTCAGTTCAAAGGCGGGGTGCGCAATTTCGCGCTTTCCCCCTGATCTTTTGGGAATGAAATATGTCTTATATCGATCGGGAGCAGACGAAATTAACGCAGCGAGTTCGCGCTCACCGATCCGTAACTCCCTTGTGAGAAACTCGACAAGTTTACTGGTCATCGTAATGCCTCATCGACTGCGGCAACTCGGTCAATGTCATTATCTTCCCAGTGCTTTCTGAATTCTGCTCGCCTGCGCGTTTTATCCTTCAATGCGCCGGTAAATATAAATTTAACCGCCTCATTTTCATTCGGATAGGCGAAGTGCACCCTATCAAATCCAGATTGCGTAACCGCCGACCATTTCAAAGCCGCGCAACAAAAAGATATCCTTTCAAGAAGTGATTCATCGACGTCTACTTTGAATTCTGAGAAAAGAAGACATATTTCGTCATCCTTGAGCGAGTATGCCTCCCTCAAAAAGCCGACGTACAATTTGCACAAATGATTAAATTTATTTTTGTCGAATGTAGTTCTGCTGCCAACCTCCGCAAGTCGCGTAGTCGTTGGGTTATTCATGATCGCTACCAGAGCAGCGCTATTAATACTGCTAGCCATTCCATTGGTCATTCCGATAGTGGCATCGGAAAATGAAAAGACGGAATTCGGATGTTCTCGCCGAAGTGTGGCGACAGGCCCCTTCGATATGAAGCTATTTTTAGTAAGATATTTAGATTGAATGGCGACAAGTAGCTTTTCCGCTATCTCTTCGACGGCTGCAAAAGACCCAAGTTCTACAAAACTTCCAGGGCTTTCAGAGAAAAGTATCACCAATTCACAGATTTGTGCTAAATCAGTTTCGAATTTTACAAGATCAAGGTAGGGTGAATTTTTGTCGAAAAATTCTTGTATTTCTTCGACTTGCAAAAAATCAATGCCTTTAAGCATCGATACGCCATCACCTTTCAGAAAGCTGTCACGTAACGATTTGGGCGTCGGGTCAAACGCATCCGATACGACGCCTCCGCAAAGCAACACATATCGCTTTGGGGGATATACTCGGACGCTAACCGCATCCACATGGTCGTGGAATACGGTTAGCACCGGATTTGCTTACCTAAGCCCCAGACGGACGAAGCATTCGACCGAACGGAGTGGCCCACAGGCGGACGAATGCTTCGTCCGTCTGGGGCACCCAGATTTGACCAATAATGTACGATCCAGCGAAACACCGGACCAACCGTAAAACGGTCTGTTCGCGTAAGCGACTCTAAAAATAGTCTCTTCCGGGTTTCTGTCAATGAACCGCGCTTTTGAATAAGCGTCTCTGGTGGCTTAGCGCTCGATGGGCTGACCGCCATTAAGCCCTAGCAAGGTTTGATGCGGCCTGACGATCGACCCGGCTTGGTCAATCCCCTTTGAACAATCCTAAACCACAAGCCAAAGAATGGAGGGTTTGCCGCATAGCATCGAACGGGACTTCGAGCCTCTCGCTCAACGGTAGCGATGCTTTTCGGTAGTAATTTTGGTGTAATTGGTTTCGTACTCTACCGCCATTTCGCGTAACTAACGGCACATGATGGCGGGCTTGGGTAGATCATAAGACTTTGAATTTACGATGAATATGCAATTTCCCGGCATTCTTCGCAACTCTGCGGTCTACGACTTAAAATCCGCTTCCCATCGGGAGTGCGGGTTCAAGTCCCGCCGTCCGTACCACGGGCTGGCCGCCGCCCCGGCTTTCATGGCATGGGGCGGCGCATGAACCGCTTGCTGTTTCCTTGCGCCCTGCTGCTGACGCTCGCCGCGTGCGACCGGGGTGCGGACGAGCGGCCGGTGGCGGTCGATGCGATCGAGCGGGACGGCAACGGCAATACCGAGCGTGTCCTGCTGCGCAGTGCGTTGGCGCAGGGACTGGTGCGTTTCGATGCCGCCGGACAGGTCGAGCCGGCGATCGCCGAGCGATGGAACATGGTCGATGACGGGCGCAGCTATATCTTTCGGCTGGGCGATGCGACGTGGAGCGATGGGCGACCGGTGACCGCCGATCAGGTCGTCTTCGCCCTGCGCCGGGCGGTGCGGGTCGATGCGGAACACCGGCTGACCCCGTTTCTGCGTTCGATCGACGAGATCGTGGCGATGACGCCGCAGGTAATCGAGGTCCGGCTGAAACGGCCCAATACCGAATTGCTTACCCTGCTGGCACAGCCCGAACTGGCGGTGATGCGCGGGCAGCAGGGGAGCGGGCCGATGCGGCGGCTGGCGGGCGATGGCGTAAGGCTGCGGGCGCCGGTCGATCCCGACGCGCCGGCACCGGTTCCGGCCGACGAGGTGCGACTGAACGGCGTGCGGGCGGCATTAGCGGTGGCGCGGTTTCGGGAGAAGCGCAGTGATCTGGTGCTGGGGGGCGGGTTTGCCGATTGGCCGATCGTGGCCGCGGCGGCGCCGCGACCGGCCGATATCCGCGTCGATCCGGCGCGCGGGCTGTTCGGTTTTGCCATCGTTGGGCGCGATGCGTTTCTGGCGGCACCGCTCAACCGGGCGGCGGTGGCCATGGCGATCCAGACCGCCAACCTGCCCGCCGCCATCGACGCGAACTGGAGCGGTGCCGATACCGTCCTGCCCGAAGCGTTCGATTCGGCGAGCGCACCGGCGCTGCCGCCGTGGCGCAATCTGACCGAGGCGCAACGCTGGCAGACCGCCCGTGCGCAGGTCGCCGCATGGGGACAGCCGGTGACGGTGCGCGTCGCGTTGCCCGATGGTCCCGGCGCGACGCTGCTGTGGGGACGGACGGCGGCGGCACTGGCGCGGATCGGGGTGCGCGGGCAGCGGGTCGGGCTGGATGCGCCCGCCGATCTGGTGCTGGTCGACAGGGTCGCACCCTATGACAGCGCGCGCTGGTATCTGGCGACGGCCTGTCGGGGATGCGCACCGGATGCGATGACGCTGATCGCCGCGGCGCGCGATGCCACGTCGCTGCCCGAACGGGCGCAGCGGCTGGCCGCAGCGGATGCGGCGCTGGCGGCGGATATCGCGTTCGTGCCCGTTGCGCGGCCATGGCGCTGGTCGCTGGTCGCGCCCCGGCTGCGCGGGTTCCAGACCAATCCGCGTGGCGTGCATCCGTTGAACCATCTGCGCGGCGATACCAGATAGGAAGCATGGCAAAGCCGACCCGCATCTCCCCCGAACTGTTCGAACAGATCGCCGGACATCTCGACAAGAATCCCGACGCGGTGCGCCGCCGGGTGGTGGCGATCGAACGGCTGATGGAGCGGTCGATGACCATTCCGGGCACCAACCATCCGGTGGGCCTCGACTTCCTGCTCAATTTAATTCCGGTAGTCGGAAGCTTCATCGGCGCGGCGATGGGCAGCTATATGCTGTGGGAAGCGCGCAACCTCGGCATGTCGCGGTGGCAGATGGCGCGGATGGCGGGCAATGTCGGCACTGACTGGGCGTTGGGGTTAATCCCGATTGTCGGCGCGGTGCCCGACTTCTTCTTCCGGTCGAACACCCGCAACCTGCGGATCATCCGCAAGCATCTCGACCGCCACCATCCGGCGACGGCAACGGTCGAGGGCTGATTACGCCGCCTACCGTCCGTTGCGCCAGATCTTGATTCGGGTGCCCGGCGTCACTCCGCCCTGATGCGCCGGACAAGCGGCGTAGCGGCGGCGTTTGTCGAGGCACAGCCACACCTCGTCGAGCCAGCCGCGCTTGTTGGTGGTGATCCGCATCGATTGCGACGTGATCCCCGGATTGACGCGGGCAATGGCCGCGGCGAGCTGTCCGGCGGTCAGATTAGGGCGACGCGACAACGCCATCATGTTCGGAAAGCGCAGCTTCAGGAACAGGCTGCGCGATTCGTCGAAATAGGCGGCAGGCGATACGCCCATGCAGGTGCCATGCTTGGCATATTCATGCTGGAGCAGCTGCGCCGACGGGGTGACGCACAGATTCTTCGCAATCACTGCTTCGGGCAGGATCGGCGTCGAGGTGCAATATTGCGGCCAGTCCTTGCCTTCGCCATCGGGCCACAGGCCGTGCAGCGTGAAGCCGAACCGGTTGCCGCCGCCGCACTGGAAGGCGTTACGCTGGTCGTCGGCGCGCGTCCGGCAATATTCGGGGCTCCACGTAATGGCGAGCGTGTAGCTGCCGATCGGGAGGATGCGGCGCGGCTGCGATGGGCTGGGCAGGTCGGGGCGTGGACGTTCGATTTGCGCCGGGACCGCGCATTGCAGCGTCTGTGCCTGTACGGCGGCAGGCAGCAGAAGCGCAGCGATGGTCAGGGCGATCCGCTTCATGCGTCGTCCTCCACGGTGTCGAACGGCGCGAACCATGCGGCGGCGTCGGGGCGGAACAGGAAGAAGGTCGCTGCGGTCTGTAGCGCGACGGCGAGGATACGCAGGATGCCGCCGGCATCGACGATCACCGCACTGCCTGCCAGCCCGATGAACAGGCTGCCGAGGGCGAAGACCGTGAAGACGGTCACGATCCAGCGCGCGACGTTGCTGGCGCGTTTTGCGGCGAAGAACCAGAGCAGCAGCGCGATCAGCACGCCGGTCGCGATCATGCCGCCCGCCGCGATCGCGGCGCCCGATCCCAGCGCCGCCGTTTCGGGATTCTCGGTCAGCCGGGCGATGGTCACCGGCCATTCGATGATATTGCCGACCAGCCCGACGACGATCGAGGCGAGGTAGAGCCGGTCGAACCGGATGATCGAGACTGGACGCATGGCGTTCCCCGTTGCAGCGCTGGGCCGTGGTTATGCGGCGTCGAGGGTGAAATCCAGCCCGATATCGGCGGCCGGGGCCGACTGGGTCAGGCGGCCGACGCTGATATAGGTCACGCCGCTTTCGGCAATTGCCCGGATCGTATCGAGATTTACGCCGCCCGATGCCTCGGCAGGGACGCGACCGGCGATCGTCGCGACGGCTTCGCGCAGGGTCGGCGGGGTCATGTTGTCGAGCAGCAGGTGGGTCGCGCCGGCGGTGAGCGCCGGTTCGATCTGATCGAGCGAATCGACCTCGACGATGATGCGGTCGATGCCCTCTGCCCTCGCGCGGGCGGTGGCTTCGCCGACCGATCCGGCGACGGCGACGTGATTGTCCTTGATCATCGCCGCGTCCCACAGGCCCATGCGGTGATTGGTCGCGCCGCCCATGCGGGTCGCATATTTTTCAAGGACGCGCAGGCCCGGAATCGTCTTGCGCGTGTCGAGCAGGGTCGCACCCGTACCGGCGATTTCCGCTACATAGCGGGCGGTGAGGGTGGCGATGCCCGAGAGGTGCTGGACGGTGTTTAGCGCCGAGCGTTCGGCGGTCAGCAGCGCGCGGGCATTGCCGCGCAGGCGCAGCAGCGCGGTGCCGGGCGCGACCCGATCCCCGTCGGAAACCAGCGGTTCCAGAACCACTTGCGGGTCGAGGTGGCGGAAGAAGGCGGCGGCGATGTCGAGACCGGCGACGGTGATCGCGTCGCGGCTGTCCATCACGCCGGTGAAGACCGCGTCGGCGGGGATGACGGCGGCGGCGGTGATGTCGCCCGCCTCGCCCATATCCTCGGACAGGGTGGCGGCGACGAAGGCGGAGAGGTCGAAACCGGGGAGCATGGCATTGTCCGACAAGGAGGAAGTGGAGCGGCTATAGGACGCGGGCCGAAGTTGGTGAAGGTTACACGTAGCGGACGTTGCGGGAGGGCGTCCGGGATGGCGACATGCACGACGCCGCTCACCAGCATGACGTCATCCGAAGGTGTAGGAAAGTTCATGAAGCCAAGCGCACCGCCGATCGTTTCCCCATCCGAACGAAATCGGAGGATGACGTGGGCGGACGGACGGTAGTGGCGACGGGCGCGGAATCGGGGATCGGCGCGGCGTGCGCGGCGGCATTCGGACGCGAGGGCGACCGGGTGGCGGTGCTGTATCATTCGGACAAAGACGGGGCGGAAAAAAGCGCGGCGGCGGTGCAGGAGGGCGGCGGCGAAGCGGTCATCATCCAGGCCGATGTTGACGGCGAGGCGTCGGTCGACGCCGCGTTCGCGCAGGTCGAGGGCCGATGGGGACCGGCGGACGTGCTGGTGAATTCGGCCGGGCTGAACATGACCGGCGTCACGGTGCGCGACATGGCGCTCGACCAGTGGAGGCGGCTGATCGACACCGACCTGACCGGCGCGTTCCTGACCTCGCGCCGGTTCCTGACCGGACGCGGCGAGAAGGTCGGAGATGCGGCGATCCTGCACATTTCGTCGATCCATGCCTATGCGGTGCGCGCGGGCGGCGCGGATTATTGCGCGGCGAAGGGCGGGCTGACCAACCTGGTGGAAACATTGGCGATCGAGGAGGCGGCGCGCGGCATCCGGGTCAATGCGATCGAGCCGGGCATGATCCTGACGCCGATGAACGCGCGGGCACAGGCCGATCCGACCTATCGCGCGACCCTCGAACATAATATCCCGATGCAACGGGCGGGGCGGCCGGAGGAGGTCGCCGATCTGGCGGTATTCCTCGCCAGCGACCGCGCGCGCTACATCACCGGCGCACGGATCGTCATCGATGGCGGGCTGTCGCTGATGCAGGCGATCGGCGCATGAGCGCGGGTGTCAACATCGACGATCCGCACCGCAAGGACGTGGTCGCCGACAACGAGGTCGAGCTCGATTTCAACGTCCGCCGGATCGAGGAGGTGACGCTCGACGGTCCGCCCGCGCTGATGACGCGCGACCTGATGAGCCCCTATGTCTGGCAGGAACGCGATGGGCGGTTCGGGATGATGGTCCGCGCCGTGACCCGTGCGGGCGAGCCGATGACCGATACCGGCGTGATCTGGGCCGGATGGAGCGAGGACGGACGCCACTTTACGATGCTGTCCGAGCCGTCGATCGTGCCGGGGCCGGACGATCATGACGCGGGCGGCGTAGAGGACCCGACGGTGGTGCGCCGCGACGATGGCTATATCGTCTATTATTCGGGGGTATTGGGCGACCATGCCCATGGCGAACTGTCCTATGCGACGGGGCCGTCGCTCGACCGGCTGACCAAGAGCGGCGTGGCGCTGGCGTCGTCCAAGTCGGAGGGTAATACCAAGGAGGCGACGATCGACCGGACGCCCGACGGGCGCTGGCGGCTATTCTACGAATATGCCGCCGACGAAGCGTCGCGGATCGGCATGGCGATCGGTGCCGATGTGGCGGGACCGTGGGAGGAACAGCCGACGCCGTTCATGCCGCGCGTCGACAGCTGGGACGACTGGCATCTGTCAACGGGGCCGTTGCTGACCGACGATCCGGCGATGCCGGTGATGTTCTATAACGGCGCGACCCGCGATGCGCGGTGGCGGATCGGCTGGGTGGCGTTCGATGCCGACTATCACGGGGTGGTGGCGCGCGGGATCGAGCCACTTATCACCCCGCCGCCGGTCGACGACCGGAGTGCGACGGATATCGCGTTCGCGGCGTCGGTGGTGGTGGAGCGGGGCGCGATCTGGTTGTATTATTCGCTGGAGGATCGGAAACTGGCGCGGGCGTTGATCCGGCGGAGTTGAGGGGCTTTCCGGTTACCTCTTCATACCCCCAACCGTTCGCTTCGAGCGGAGGTTCGAGCTTGTCGAGAACCGTAGTCGAGAAGGGGGTGCCTCACGCGGGCCGTTCTCGACGAGGGCCGGGTCGGATTGTCCCCCGGACAATCCTGAACCATGCGGGACATGGTTCACCCAACCCTCTTCTCGACAAGCTCGAAGCTGCTCGAACCGAACGGTTGAGGTTTGGGGTGTAAGGGTAAGGGCAGGGTGTCCTGCACCCGTTCGTGCTGAGTAGCGGCTGAGCGAAGTCGAAGACCTGTATCGAAGCACCTGCCCCAGACGGCCCTTCGATACGCCCTTTCGACAAGCTCAATGGCTACTCAGGGCGAACGGTGATGGTGAGATCCACCCCGCCACCCTATCCCTTGCGCTGCCCCTCGACGATCGCGATCGCGCGCTGCACCGATGCCTCGATCGACAGGAAGCTGGTGTCGAGCGGTGCGGCGTCGGCGGCCATGACCAAGGGTGCGGTGGAGCGTGACGAATCGCGTTCGTCGCGGGCGCGGATGTCGGCCAGCACGCGGTCGTAGGTGACGGTCGAGCCGGATTTGGCCAGTTCGGCATGCCGCCTGCGCGCGCGGATCGCGGGGGTCGCCTTGACGAACAGTTTCGCGTCGGCGTCGGGGGCGATGACGGTGCCGATGTCGCGGCCGTCGAGCACCGCGCCGCCCGGCTGCTGCGCGAATTTGCGCTGGCGACGCAGCAGCGCCGAGCGAACCAGCGGATGGGCGGAGACGATCGAGGCGGTCTGGCCGGCTTCGTCGGTGCGCAGCCAGGGATCGGAAAGTAACGTGTCGGGAAAGTCGCAGGCGGCGACGCTATCGGCCTCGCGTTCCGGATCGAGCCCCTCGCGTAGCACCAGCGTCGCGACCGCGCGGTAGAGCAGCCCGGTGTCGAGATGCGGCAGGCCGAAATGCTTCGCCAGCGCCCGCGCGATGGTGCCCTTGCCCGACGCCGCCGGGCCGTCGACCGCGATGATCACAGCGGCGCGCCGAGGCCACGCAGCAGCGTGGTGAAGGTCGGGAAGCTGGTCGCCACGGGTGCCATGTCGTCGATGGTGACGGGCGCGCGGCTGACGAGGCCGGCGACGACGAAGCTCATCGCGATGCGGTGGTCGAGTTTCGCCTCGACGGTGCCGCCGCCGGGCAGCGGCTCGCCACCGGTGCCGTCGATGATCAGGCCGTCCTCGGTCTCCTCGACCCGTGCGCCGATCGCACGCAGCCCTTCGGCCATCGTCGTGATGCGGTCGCTTTCCTTGACGCGCAGTTCCTCCAGCCCGCGGGTCACCGTGCGCCCCCTGGCGAGCGCGGCGGCGACGAACAGGATCGGGAATTCGTCGATCATCGACGGGGCGACCGCCGGATCGACCTCGATCCCGGTCAGCGTCGAGGCGCGCACGACCAGATCGGCGACCGGCTCGCCACCGACCTCGCGGCGGTTTTCGAAGGCGATGTCGCCGCCCATCGCGCGCAGCACGTCGAACAGCGCGGCGCGGGTCGGGTTCAGCCCGACATTGGTGACGGTGACATGGCTGCCCGGCACCAGCAACGCGGCGACGACCGGGAAGGCGGCGGAGGACGGGTCGCCGGGGACGGTGATCGTCTGTGGCTGCAATTCCGCTTCGCCATGCAGTTCGATGACGCGGCCGGCCGATGTCTGCTCGACGGTCAGCTTCGCGCCGAAGCCGGTCAGCATCCGCTCGCTATGGTCGCGGGTCGGCACCGGTTCGACGACGCGGGTGATACCCGGCGTGTTCAGGCCGGCGAGCAGGATCGCCGACTTCACCTGTGCCGAGGCGACCGGCAGCGTATAATCGATCGGCACCGCCGGCACGATCCCGCGCAGCATGAGGGGCAGGCGGCCGCCGGGGCTGGCGGTGATGTCCGCGCCCATCTGGCTGAGTGGTTCGATGACCCGGCCCATCGGCCGCTTGCTCAAAGAGGCGTCGCCGGTGAAGGTCGCGGTGATCGCGTGGCTCGATACCAGCCCCATCAGCAACCGGGTCGAGGTGCCCGAATTGCCCATGTCGAGCGCGGCGGCGGGTTGCAGCAGCCCGCCGACCCCGACGCCGTCGATGGTCCAGATGCCATCGTCGCCCCGCACGATCGTCGCCCCCATCGCCCGCATCGCGGCGGCAGTGGCGAGCACATCCTCCCCCTCCAGCAGCCCGGTCACGCGGCTGGTGCCGACGGCGAGCGCCGAGAGCATCAACGAGCGGTGGCTGATCGACTTGTCGCCGGGAACGGGGGCGGTGCCGGTCAGCGGACCGCTGGCGGCGACGGACAGGGGGGTGGGCTGGGCGTGGTGCATGACCGGCGGCTTTGACAGCGCGTGCCCGCTATGGCAAGGCGCGGCCCATCCGGGGCATATGCCCTGTTCTTCCACGACACCGAAAGGTTTGGCTACACATGGTGAAGCCGGAATGGGGTACGAAGCGTACCTGTCCGAAATGCGCGACGCGCTTCTACGATCTGGGTAACGAAGACCCGGTCACGTGCATCAATTGCGGCGTCCACTGGACGCCCGAACCGATCCTGAAGTCGAAGCAGCCGCTGCCGTTCGAACAGGTGAAGGTCGAGAAGGAAGGCGCCAAGGACGCCGATCTGGGCGACGATCTGGACATCGAGGGCGACGACGAGCCGTCGGCCGACGACGATGTCGATCTGGGCGGCGACGACGATCTGGGCGTCGACACGTCCGACGAGGACAGCGACGCCGAGCGCTGATTTTTTGGGGCGGCGGGCGCAAAAGGCGCTTGCCAAACCGGCGCCCTCCGCATAGAGGGCGCTCCTCCCCGCAAGGGGAAGCGAGGCCGCCGACCAGCAGCGGCCCTGCGCAAAAATGGACGGGGCCGTAGCTCAGCTGGGAGAGCGCTGCAATGGCATTGCAGAGGTCAGGGGTTCGATCCCCCTCGGCTCCACCATTTTCCCAAGAACCCCGCAGCGATGCGGGGTTTTTTGTTGCCGTGCTTGCCGGGTGTCGGAGGCGCTGTGCTGCGTATCGCCGGCGTTGCCGCCAATGCCCGGCAAAATGTGCGAGAAACGCGCGCAATTAAACCAGTATAGCGAACGGAGCGGAAACAGCCGCTAGCGGCAATCCCCTATGACGGGGGACCAAGCGCTGCGATATCGTTCGCGACTGTTCGCATATTCCGGGCTACGCGACGCCGACCGCGTCCTGATCGACGAATTGCTCGATCAGCGTCAGCGCAGCATCGCGCCGCGCCGCGACATCGTGTCGGAAGGCGAGGCGCCGCGATTCGTGCATTTCGTGCTCGACGGCTGGGGCTGCCGGTATCGACAAATGCCCGACGGACGTCGGCAGTTGCTGTCGCTGCTGCTGCCGGGCGACCTGTTCGACACGAACCCGCAGGTCGTGGCGCGGATGGACCATGCGGTCGGCGCGATCACGGCGATGACGGTGGCGGAGGTCTCGCCCGATGCGCTGTCGGCGCTGGCCGAGGCGCAGGTCGGCATCGCGCAGGCGCTGTGGTGGAACGATCATGTCGCGTTCGGCACGCATCGCGAATGGATCGCCAGCCTGGGGCTGCGATCGGCGCGCGAACGGATCGCCTTGCTGTTCTGCGAAGTATATTTCCGGTTGCGGCTGGTCGGACGCTGTTTGGGGCCGACCTGCGAATTCCCGCTGACCCAGGCCGATCTGGCCGAGGCGACCGGGCTGACGCCGGTGCACGTCAACCGGATGGTGCAGGAGCTGCGTCGCGAACGGCTGATCGAATGGGCGGGGCGGACGCTGACGATCCTCGACCTCGACCGGCTGTGTCAGTTGGCGTCGTTCACCCCGGGCTATCTGCATCTCGACCGGACAGTGCCGGTGGCGGTGTAGAGTTTAGAGCGGTTTCCGACCAGCTTGAACCACCGTCATCGCCCTACGGGCGACCGCTGACGCGGCGGGGTGATTTCGGCTCGGGGCAGCGTTGCTTCGTCGGTCACGATGCTTCGGCATCGCTCCCTCGCCCCGAACCAAAATCACCTCCGTGCCGGTGATCCAACCTGATCGGAAACCGCTCTAATCCACTTTCGTGGAAGCGGGCCGGTGCCGCCCTGATCCGGCTGCCGGATCGGACGCCAGCTGTACCGGGCGTCCCGGTTTCGGACGGGCGGGGCGCGTTCAACGTTGGGCGAAATCGTAAACGAATCGTTAAGAGCGGTGATGATGAAACCGCAGCCCGTCGCCCCACGCCGTCATCCCTTTCGCGCCAGCCTGCCGAGGATGGCGAGCGTACCGGTGTCGAGCGACGACAGCGACCTGAAGCTGTTCGCGGTCAGCTTCACGGCGTTTTTCGTCTGCTTCTATACGTTCTTGCTGTAACCTTACCGGCTAGGCCGGGCAGCCGTCGCGGCAGGCCTTGTTCAAGCGGGCCGCGAGCCAGGCCGAGATCAGGCACATGCCGGCGACGATCAACAGCATGTCGGTGGGGCCGAGCCCGGCCTTGGTCAGCAGGATCACGCTGATCGCGCCGACCGTCATCGACGCGCAGTTGACGACATTGTTCGCCGCCACCGTCCGCGCGGTCTGGTCCTTGGTCACGGTGGTGGTCAGGAAAGCATAGAGCGGCACGACGAACATGCCGCCGAAGATCGCGATCAGCGCCAGCGTGGCGAGCAGCAGCAGCGATTGCGGATGGGTCACGAAATCGATGACGCCGTACAGGCCGTCGCCGGGCGCCGGCACCCAGTTGCGCGCCTCGAACGCGAAGGCGAGGACGCACACCGCCATCGCGATCACCGACGCGGGCGAATAGCGCGCGGAAATCTGTCCTTTCAACAGCGCATTGATGATGACCGATCCGATCGCGACCCCGATCGAGAAGATCGCGATGGTCAGCGACGCGACCTGCTGGTCGGCGGTCAGGATGTTCTTCACCAGCACCGGGAAGATCACGATCAGCACCGACCCGATCGTCCAGAAGAAGCTGATCGACAGGATGGCGAGGAACAGGCGGCGGATATGCATCGTCGCCGCGATCAGGTGCCATGACGACGTCAGCGGATTGAAGTTGATGGTCAGTTCGGGGCCGCTGCGCGGGGCGGGCGGCACGAACCGGCCGGTGACCCAGCCGATCAGCGCGACCACCACCACCAGCCCGGCGGCCCATTCCACGCTGATCCACCCCGCGACGATCGTGCCGGTCAGCACCGATAGATAGGTTGCCGCCTCGATCAGGCCGGTGCCGCCCAGTACCTGATGATCCTCCAGATGCTGCGGCAGGATCGCGTATTTGATCGGCCCGAAAAAGGTCGAATGGACGCCGAGCATCACGACCGCGCTGAGCATCATCACCACCCCGGTCGTGACATAGCCGGTGCGCGCGATCAGCATCCCCGCCGCGCCGTACAGCATGATGCCGATCTCGGCGGTCTTGACGATGCGGATGATCCGCGCCTTGTCATGCGTGTCCGCAAGTTGTCCCGACAGCGCCGAGAGCAGCACGAAGGGCAGGATGGCAAGGCCGGTGGCCAACGCGTTGAAATTCTGTTCGCTCGCCGGGTCCTTGAACAGCTGGTAGGTCGCGAACAGCACCATCGCGTGCTTGAACAGATTGTCGTTGAACGCGCCCAGGAACTGGGTGACGAACAGCGGCAGGAAACGGCGCTGCTTGAGCAACCCCAGCGCATTTATCATTCGAACAACGACCTAATTATGTCCCCGCAGGGTGTTGCGGGGGTGTAGCCGAGCCAAGCCGCCCGCTTCAATCGCCGATTGCCGCTTTCGCCGGGGGGCGCGGCGGTGCTAGACCGCGCCCGTGTTGACGCTTCCCAATATTCTGACCTTGTCGCGTATTCTGGCGGTGCCGCTGCTGGTCGCGTTCCTGTGGTGGCCGATGTGGGAGGCGGGCTATGCGATCGCCTTCGCCCTCTACTGCCTGATGGGAATCACCGATTATTTCGATGGTTATCTGGCACGTGCGCAGGGGACGGTGTCGAAGCTGGGCGTGTTCCTCGACCCGATCGCCGACAAGATCATGGTCGCCGCCGTCATCCTGATGCTGGTCGGCACCCGGCACGACGTGGCGATCATCACCGGTATCCACCTGATCGCCGCACTCGTCATCCTGCTGCGCGAGATCGCGGTGTCGGGGCTGCGCGAGTTCCTCGCCGGTATTCAGGTGTCGCTGCCGGTGTCGAAGCTCGCCAAGTGGAAGACGACGCTGCAACTGGTCGCGTTCGGCGCGCTGATCCTTGCCGGCGCGGTTCCGGCCTATCCCTTCGTCCACATCACCGGCCTGATTTGCCTGTGGGGGGCGGCGGTGCTGACCGCGATCACCGGATGGGATTATCTGCGGGTCGGTTTGAAGCATATGGACAGTTGATGGCGATCGAGATCCTCTATTTCGCATGGGTGCGCGAAGCGATCGGGCAGGGCAGCGAGCGGGTCGATCCGCCTGCCGACGTCACGACGGTCGCCGGACTGGTCGACTGGCTCGCCCTGCGCGGCGGTGGCTATGCGACGGCGTTCGAACATCGCGAACGGCTGCGCGCGGCTGTCGATCAGGCGTTCGTGCCGCTCGACACCGCGATTGCCGGCGCGCGCGAGATCGCGATCTTCCCGCCGGTGACCGGCGGATGATCCGCGTCGTCGTACAGGAGACGCCGATCGACCTTGCGGCGGAGTTCGCGCTGGCCGAGGCGGAGGATGCCGGCGCGGTGGCGACCTTCACCGGGCTGGTGCGCGGCGACGACGGCGTGACCGAACTGGCACTCGAACATTATCCCGGTGCGACCGAGCGCGCGCTGGAGGCACTGTGCGCGGAGGCCGTTGCGCGCTGGACATTGGCGAAGGCGGCGGTCGTTCACCGGGTCGGGCCGATGGTGCCGGGCGACCGGGTGGTGTTCGTCGCCACGACCGCGCGGCATCGCGGAGCGGCGCTGGAGGCCTGTGCGTTTCTGATCGACCGGTTGAAGACCGGGGCGCCGTTCTGGAAGCGCGAGCGGCGCGGCGGCGATGCCCGCTGGGTCGAGGCGCGCGAGAGCGACGACGCGGCGGCGGCGCGGTGGGGGTGAAAGCGGCAGCGCCTCGATAAGGGCGTCGACGGAGGCGGCCTCCCGTTGGCACGAACGGGGATCCGCCGGAGTGGTCTGTAGCGTCGCGTTCGGGGTGGGGCGTTCTCGACGGGCGCTTCTCGGCTTCGCTCGAAGCTGCTCGAACCGAACGGTAAAGCGTTGGATCAGGTCTCAAGCAGAAGCCGGACGGGATCGCTCCCGTCCGACTCGTTCGTTCCTCGAAAACGGATCAGCCGAGCTTCGGCGCCAGCACGCCGTTGACGACATGGACCACGCCGTTCGACTGTTCGACGTCATATTGCGTGACATAGCTCTTGCCGCCGCCGACATCGGTCAACACCAGCGCGCCGTTTTCCAGCGTCGCCTTGATCGGCTGGCCTTCGACCGTGGTCAGCGTCGCGGTACCGCCGCCGGCCTCGACCTGCGCCTTGAGCGCGGCGGAGTCGAGCTTGCCGGGAACGACGTGATAGGTCAGCACCTTGGTCAGCGACGGCTTCTGCTCGGGCTTGAGCAGCGTGTCGAGCGTGCCGGGGGCGAGGCGGCCGAATGCTTCGTTGGTGGGTGCGAAGACCGTGAACGGACCCGGCCCCGACAGCGTCGCGGTCAGGTCGGCGGCCTGTACCGCCTTGACCAGCGTGGTCAGGTTGCTCGCTTTCGACGCATTGGCGACGATCGTCGCGGTCGGCAGCATCGGCGCGCCGCCGACCATCACCGGCGCGGTGGCGGTGGCGTTGGTATTGGCCTGTACGCCGGTCTGGACCGTGCCGACCGGGGTGGTCACGGTCGCGGTCGTGCCGGTCCGAGCGCCGGTCGTGGCGGTCGGGGCCGGTTGCGCCGGCGGGGTCTGGGCATAGGCGGTACCGACCAGCGACAGGGCGAGCGCGGCGGTGGAAAGCGTGGCGCGAATCATCGGTTTTCTCCGGTGGTTGCGAAAATTGGATATGCGGTGCGTCGCACACCGACCCAGGAAATACGGTTCAGCCGCGAAAACGGTTCCCGCCGGACTGATTTGGATCAGCCGCGCTCGGCCGCCAGTACCTCGGCCAGCAGGCGGAAATCGCGTTCGCGCGGCGAGGCACGGCGCCACACCAGCGCGATCCGGCGCTGGGCATTTTGCGATTCGATCGGGCGGGCGGTGACACCGGTATTGTCGAGAATGCCGGCATCGATCGCCATTTGCGGCAACATGGTGGTGCCGAGGCCGTTATCGACCATCTGCACGATGGTGTGCAGCGACGTGCCCATCATCATCGCCTGTCCGCGCAATTCGGGTTGCTCACAGGCGCGCAGGGCATGGTCCTTCAGACAATGCCCGTCCTCCAGCAGCAGCAACCGTTCGGGATCGATATCGTCGGCAACCAGCGGGGCGGTGTCGCCGCTGTCGTTGCCGGGCACGGCGAGCAGCAGGCGGTCCTCGAACAGCGGCGCGACCTCGACCTCGCCACAGCCATAGGGAAGCGCCAGCAGCACGCAGTCGGTTCGGCCATGGTGCAGCCCCTCGCATGCCGCCGCGCTCGGCTCCTCGCGCAGAAACAGCTTCAGGTCGGGATAGTCTCGGCGCAGGCGGGGCAGCAGGCGCGGCAGCAGGAACGGGGCGATGGTCGGGATGACGCTCATCCGCATCTCCCCCGACAGCGGCCGTCCGGCGGCGCGTGCCATGTCGGTCAGTTCCTCGGCTTCGCGCAGCACCTTGCGCGCCTTGGTCACGATGCTTTCGCCAAGCGGGGTGAAGCGGACGACTCGGCGGGTGCGTTCGACCAGCACGACCCCGATCAATGTTTCGAGTTCGCGGATGCCGGCGGACAGCGTCGATTGCGTCACGAACGACGCCTCGGCAGCGCGGCCAAAATGGCCCGCGTCGCGAAGCGCGACAAGATATTGAAGTTGCTTGAGCGTTGGCAGGTACACCGACATGGCTGCGCTACTTATCGATTGCACCGATCATTCCCAAGGGGAATTCCGATTGGATCGGTCCAGTTCGTACCCTATATCGCGGTGCAGCAATTCACGGTGCGGCAACGCACCAAAAAGAAAGGGCATCTCATGCTGACCGTTGGCGACAAGCTCCCCGAATTCACCGTTCCCGTCCAGCAGGGCACCAGCGCGCTGCCCGCCGGCGAAACGCTGAGCCACGACGCGTTCCCGGGCAAGTGGAAGGTGCTGTTCTACTGGCCGAAGGACTTCACCTTCGTCTGCCCGACCGAGATCGTCGGCTATAGCGAACTGAAGGACGATTTCGCCGATCGCGACGCCGTGCTGATCGGCGCGTCGACCGACACCGCGCACGTCCACCTGGCGTGGCGCAAGTCGGACCCGGATCTGGCCGCCGCCGATTTCCCGTGGATCGCCGACAATGGCGCGGTGCTGGCCAGCAAGCTCGGCATCCTCGACAAGAACGAACATGTCGCGTTCCGCGCAACCTTCATCATCGATCCGGACAATGTCATCCAGGCGGTGCAGGTCAACGGCCTGAACGTCGGTCGCAACCCGCAGGAAACGCTGCGGGTGCTCGACGCACTGCAGACCGACGAACTGTGCCCGTGCAACTGGAACAAGGGCGACGACGTCCTGCAGGTCGCGGCGTAATCCATCCGGGCGGGGCCGCGGTCCCGCCCACATGATCCCATGCGTCACCCCAGCGCAGGCTGGGGTCTCTCCGTAACTGGGAGACCCCAGCCTACGCTGGGGTGACGTGTTTTCATCGAAGGTAAGAACCCATGTCGCTCAAGGAATTTGCGGGCGCGCTGCCCGATTTCGCCAAGGATATCCGCCTGAACGTCGGCTCGCTGCTGAACGAGACGGTCCTCGATCCGCAGAAGAAGTTCGGGACGATGCTGGCCTGCGCGCACGCCACCGGCCACAAGCCGCTGGTCGAGGCGGCCGAGGCCGAAGTCGCCGACAAGCTGTCGCCCGAAGCCGCCAATGCGGCGCGCGCGGCGGCGGCGGTGATGGCGATGAACAACGTCTATTACCGGTTCGTCCACCTCGCCAAGAACAAGGAATATGGCAATCTGCCGGCCAAGCTGCGGATGAACGTCATCGCCGCGCCGGGGATCGAGAAGGTCGATTTCGAACTGTTCAGCCTTGCCGTCTCGGCGATGAACGGCTGCGGCATGTGCATCGACGCGCATGAGGACGTGCTGAAGAAGCATGGCGTAAAGGCCGAGGTGATCCAGGGCGCGGTGCGGATCGGCGCGGTGCTGGCGGCGGTCGCGACCGTGCACGCGGCGGTGGCGTAACAAGATTTGGTTCACGCGAAGGCGCGGAGACGCGAAGGGGCTTCGTCCCCCGATCGTCCCGCGTCAGCGGGAGAGTCATGGCTGGCTCAGCGCACGAAAGGACGGATCGCTGTGCGATCGGTTTCCTCGGGCGAGCCTCCTCCGCGTCTTCGCGCCTTCGCGTGAACCAATCTTCCGACGTTCCTACGACAGCGACCGGTACACGCTGTACAGGCTGGTGACCGTCAGCACGATGCCGACCAGGATCAGCAGGGTGCGCGCCGGGATGTGCTTGGCGAACATCGCCCCGAACGGCGCGGCGGCGATGCCGCCGATCAGCAGCCCGACCACGGCGGTCGTGAACGCCTCCAGCCCGAGGTTGAGCAGGAAGGTCAGTGAGATGCTGACCGTCAGGAAAAACTCGGCGGTGTTGACCGTGCCGATCGTCGTGCGCGGCGTGGCGCCCTGCACCAGCAGGTTGGAGGTCACGACCGGCCCCCAGCCGCCACCCCCCGCCGCGTCCAGAAACCCGCCGACCAGCCCCAGCGGGGCGATGATCTTCGGCTCCTTCGGTTCGGGCGGCTTCCGCAGGCCGCGCCACAACAGATAGATGCCGATCCCGGCCAGATAGGTCATCACGAACGGCCGCGTGACCGACGCATCGAGCGACGACAGCAGATAGGCGCCGGTCACCCCGCCGGCGATGCCGGGCAGTACCAGCCGCCCGAACAGTTTCCAGTTCACATTCTTGTGCAGCGCATGGCTGATCCCCGACACGCCCGTCGTGAAACATTCCACGACATGGACACTGGCCGAGGCGGTCGCGGGCGGCACGCCCAATACGCTGACCAGCAGCGTTGACGAAATCACTCCGAACGCCATGCCGAGCGCGCCATCGACGATCTGGGCAGCGAATCCGGCGGCAATGAATTCGGCCAGACGCGCCCAGTCGATATTCTCGAACATCCAATTTCCTTCGATATCGGCTCAAGCGGCGGACAGTGATGACGGCAAACGACAATGCCTACAAGATACATGGGCTTTGTTACGCCTACAGCATGGCTTGGCGGCGGGCGGCAAGGTGCCTACATGCAGGCATCGGTTAAGGGGATTGCCCATGTTCGCGCGGCTCGTGCGCTATCTGGATTCGATCAAGGCGCGCGACCCCGCGCCGCGGTCGCGCGCGGAAATCCTGACCTATCCCGGGGTCTGGGCGGTCGCGCTGCACAAGGTCGCACACCGGCTGTTCCGCGGCGAATGGTTTTTCGCGGCCCGGGTCGTCAACCATCTTTCGCGCTTCATGACCGCGATCGACATCCATCCGGGTGCGACGATCGGGCGGCATTTCTTCATCGACCACGGCTTCGTCGTGATCGGCGAAACGGCGGAGATCGGCGACGGCGTCACCATCTACCAGAATGTCACGCTGGGCGGGACCAGTCCCGACAACGGCATCGCCGGCAAGCGCCACCCGACGATCAGCGACGGCGCGATCATCGGGTCGGGTGCGCAGGTGCTGGGACCGATCACCATCGGACGGCGTGCGCGCGTCGGTGCCAATGCGGTGGTGACGAAGGACGTGCCCGAGGGCACCACGGTCGTCGGCATCCCGGCGCGTCCGACCGTGGTCGAGGGCGGGCAGGCGGGCGATCCGCGCTTCGTCCCCTATGGCACGCCCTGCCGCGACACGTTCGACCCGCAGACGCAGCGTATCGAACTGCTGCGGTGCGAGCTGGAGACGCTTCGCAAGCGGCTGGACGAGGTGCTGGCCGAGCAACAGGACCATCGCGACCGGGCCTGATGGGAGTCGTCACACCCTTTCCCGCCCCACGCCAGCCCGGACAGGTCGGCTTCGACCGCGCCGAACTGACCCGCATCCTCGACCTGTACGGGCGAATGGTCGCGGCGGGGCACTGGCGCGACTATGCGATCGATCTGGGGCGCGACGCGGCGGTGTTCAGCGCGTTCCGCCGCGCGACCGAACGGCCCGAATTCCGGATCGAGAAGCGGCCGTCTCTACGCAACAAACAGGGCATGTGGGCATTGGTCGGCGAAGCCGGCGCGGTGGTGAAGCGCGGGCATGAACTCGGCCCGGTGCTGGCCCCGGTCGAACGGCGGCTGATGAAGCTGGTCGAGGAATAAAAAACGGCCCCGGTCGCCCGGGGCCGTGAGGTCGCTGCTCAAGGAATGGTTCAGGCCATCGCCACCGGCGGCAGGCGTTGGCCCAGGCCGCCGAGCACTCCAACCACCGTACGGCGCATCGGTTGCCAGAATACCGACAGGGTCAGCAGCGCCGATCCGATGACGAAGGCGGTGAACGCCGCCGACAGTTCGACCGCGCCCGCTTTCTCGAACAGGGCGTAGAGCGCGTAGAGGACATAGGCGAGGCTGGAGACCAGCAGCGCGCGGCGGTCGACGGCCAGCGCGACGAGCCCGAACAGGATGTAGAGCGCGATCACCACCGCCGCCATCGGCAGGGTGACGCTGGGACCGAACACGCCGAGCAGCTGGAACAGCGAATGCGCGATCAGCGGCGCGGCGACGAGGTGCAGCCAGAAGGCGACGTCGCTGCGCCGGGTGCGGCGATCGCGGTCGCTCATGTCCCAGCGCATCGCCGCGACGAACACGCCGATCCCGCCGAGCAGGGTGATCGGGTAGAAATTGTCCTTGAGCACGGGGAACGCCGCGACGATCAGCGACGCGACGGTCGCGACCAGCGCCGCCGCCCCCGCGGCGACGGTAATCGGCACCATGAAGCGCCGCCAATGCGCCCATGCCGCACCCGCCGCCACGAGGCCGATGCCGGCGAAGATCATTGCCGTGGTACGATCGGGCACGTTCTGCGGATCGAGTTCGACGACGATGCCGAAGAGCGTCGCGGCGACGCCGCCGACGAACGCGAGCAGCAGGAGGATGCTGGGCAGCGCCATGCGACGACGCGCCGTGAAATATTCGGCGAGGAACCACGCGGCGCCCGCAACGCCAAGCCCGCCCAGCGGCGTCAGGATGGTGCCCCCGATCCAGGCGAGCGACACCAGCAGCAGGGCGAGCGCGACCGAGACGAAGATGTCGTTGAAGCCGGTCAGCAGACGGAAATGTTCCTCGTCCACCACCGGCGTCGCGCGTTGCCGCGCGATATGGGCGCGAAGGGCTTCGGCGGCATCGGGGGACAGGACCCCGGCCTCGACCGCCCCGTTCAGATCGCTCTCGCTATACATGCCAATAACCTCCCTGTATTGGTCGAGTATAGCACTAGTGTATTGCCGTTGCAATACACAAAGGCGGGTGGGCCGGTTAGTGGACGCCGGGCAGCGTCAGTCCTTCGCGCCGGAACGCCCGCTGGACGGCGGGACGTTCCGCCATGCGCAGTGCATGGGCGGTCCAATGCTGGACGTCGCGGGCCATGTCGAATTGCAGGACCGATCCGCGTCCCCAGGTCCAGAAGACCAACAGATAGGCATCGGCGACCGAATAGCGCTCACCGATCGCCCAGGGGCCCTCGCCGAGCCGCGTATCGATCGCGCGCCACAGATCGCGGCAGGTCTGCAGACCCTTGGCGCGAACCTCCGCCAGCGCCGGTTCGCTGTCGGCATAGCGTTCCGCCCGGCGGACATGGGCGTAGGCGACATGGACGGTCGACGCGATCCACGCCAGCCATTCGGCGACCCGTGCCTGATCGGGCAGCGTTTCGGGCCATAATCCGCTGTCGGGATGCGATCGGGCAATGAACTGGAGGATCGCCGGGTTTTCGGTCAGCACCCAGTCGTCGACCGCGAGCGCCGGCACCCGCCCCTTGGGATTGATGCGCAGGAATTCCGGCGATCGTTGCTGCCCCGACGCCATGTCGACACGGACCGGTTCGAAGGGGATACCGGTTTCCTCCAGCACGATATGCGGTGCGAGCGAGCATGCCCCGTTGCTGTAGAATAGTCGCAAGGACGTCGGCATTGCGTTCCCCCGTTTCAGGCGGCCGCAAGCGTAGCGTTCTCGCGGCCGGCAGGAAAGATGGCGGGCACCGTCCCTGCGTTCCGGCGAATCGTGTGTCGAAGTGCGTTACGCGCGAAAGAAAAGCGCCCCGCCGGTGAAGCAGGGCGCTCGATCAAGCCGGTTGGCCGCTGGACTTACTTGCCGCCGGGGTTGCGGCAGCCGTCCTTCAGCGTCCGCGTGCAGACCGGATAGCTTTGCGGCGCGGGCGGGGGCGGGGTCACCTGCGGCGGTGCGAAGGTGATCTGCGGTGAACCTGCCATCGGCGCGCCAGCCATCGGTGCCGGCGGGGCGGGCGGGGCCATCGGCGCGTTCGGATCGGCCGCCATCGGGGCAGGCGGCGGCGGGGGCGCGTTCGGATCGGCCGGTGCGTTCGCATCCGGCGCCATCGGGGCGGGCGGCGGCGTCATGTTGTCGGCGGGCGGGGTCGGTGCGGCGGGCGTGCCCGGCTGCATCGTCGAATCGGCGGGCGGCGTGGTCGGCGGGGTCGTCTGGGCGACGGCGGCACTACCGATCAGCAGAGCGGCCATGAAAGCAACAGTCTTCATCGGAAGATTCCTTTTCGACTTGTTTCGTTTAGGCTGCGGACCAAACGAGCCAAGTCGAAAAGGTTTCCGGTTCAGTCTTCAGCCGGTCGCGTCGAGTGCATAGCCCGCCGAACGGACGGTACGGATGATATCGGGGCGATCGCCGACATTGATCGCCTTTCGCAGCCGCCGGATATGTACGTCGACGGTCCGCGATTCGATGTCCGAATCATGGCCCCAGACCGCATCGAGCAGTCGTTCGCGCGAAAATACCCAGCCGGGATGTTCGAGGAAGTGCTTGAGAAGACGGAATTCGGTGGGCCCGAGCGGCACGACGTCGCCGCCGCGCCGCACGCGGTGGCCGACGGTGTCCATCTCGATATCGGCATAGGTCAGCGCTTCGCCGGCCAGCGCCGGGCGGACGCGGCGGAGCACGGCGTTGACCCGGGCGACCAGTTCCCGGGGGCTGAACGGCTTGGTGACATAATCGTCGGCACCGGTTTCGAGTCCGCGGACGCGGTCTTCCTCCTCGCCGCGCGCGGTCAGCATGATGATCGGCACATTCTGGGTCTCGGCCTGGCGACGCAGCTGGCGGCAGACCTCGATCCCCGACAGCCCCTCGACCATCCAGTCGAGCAGGACGATGTCGGGCGTCGCCTCGCGCGCGAGCAGCAGCGCTTCCTCGCCCTCGTGCGTGCGGACGACCTCGAAATCCTCGCGCTGGAAATGAAAGGCGATGAGTTCGGCGAGCGCCGCATCGTCCTCCAGCAGCAACATCCGTGCCTTGGTCATGATTATCCTGCGAATTCCGTGGTTTCACGCTCCGCCATCGTCTGGCCGGTGGCGGCGAAATAGACCATTTCGGCGACGTTGGTCGCATGGTCGCCGATGCGTTCGAGATTCTTGGCGACGAACAGCAGATGCGCGACTTGGCTGATCGTCTTGGGATTTTCGACCATATAGGTCACCAGCACGCGGAAGATGCTGTTGTAATAATCGTCGAGCGCATTGTCGCGCTTGCAGATCTCGACCGCCGCCTGCGCATCGCGCGCCGAAAAGGCGTCGAGCACGTCATGGACCATGTCGGCGGCGAGTTGCGCCATCGCTGGCAGGATGCTCAAGGGTTCGATGCGCGGATCATGGGTTTCGCCATGGATCGACGTCACGCGCTTGGCGATGTTCTTGGCATAGTCGCCGATGCGTTCGATGACGGCGGCGATCTTGAGCGCGGCGACCACTTCGCGCAAATCGTCGGCCATCGGCGCGCGTAGCGCGATGACGCGGACGGTCAGTTTCTCGACCTCCGCCTCGATCGCGTCGATCGCCTTGTCCTGCGCGCGGACCTGCTTGGCGAGCGCCGGATCGTTGCGGGTCAGCGCCAGCATCGCGTCGCTGATCGCCTGTTCGGCAAGGCCGCCCATTTGCGAGATCAGCGCGCGTAAGTGCCCGATATCGCGATCGAATGCCTTGACGGTGTGTTCGTGGCCCGTCGCCATCTCGTCTCCCTCAACCATAACGCCCCGTGATGTAATCTTTTGTGCGCTCTTGCCGGGGGTTGGTAAAGATGTCGGACGTCCGACCATATTCAACCAGCGTGCCGAGGTGGAAGAAAGCGGTGCGTTGCGACACGCGCGCGGCCTGCTGCATGTTGTGCGTCACGATGGCGATGGCGTAGCGGCCGCGCAGTTCGTGAATCAGTTCCTCGATCTTCGCCGTCGCGATCGGGTCGAGCGCCGAACAGGGTTCGTCCATGAGGATGACTTCGGGGTCGACGGCAATGGCTCGTGCAATGCATAGCCGTTGCTGTTGACCACCCGACAGCGCGGTGCCGCTGTCGGTCAGGCGGTCCTTGACCTCGTTCCACAACCCGGCACGGGTCAGCGAACGTTCGACGATGCCGTCCATTTCCCCCTTCGACGCGGCGAGGCCGTGGATGCGCGGGCCGTACGCCACGTTCTCGTAGATCGATTTGGGGAAGGGGTTCGGTTTCTGGAACACCATGCCGACGCGGGCGCGCAGTTGCACCACGTCCATGGCGGGGGAGTAGATATCCTCGCCATCGAGGCGGATGTCGCCGGTGACGCGGGCCGACGACACGGTGTCGTTCATCCGGTTCATGGTGCGCAGGAAGGTCGACTTGCCGCAGCCCGACGGGCCGATGAATGCGGTGACATGCTCCATGGCGATGTCGATCGACACGTCCTTGATCGCCTGTTTCTGGCCATAGAATACGTCCACGCCGCGCGCGGACAGCTTCGGGACGGCGTTGGAGAGATTGGTGTCGGTCATTACCAGCGGGTCTCGAAGCGATTGCGGAGATAGATGGCGAGCGCGTTCATCGCGAGGAGGAACGCCAGCAGCACGAGGATCGCGGCGCTGGTCTTTTCGATGAAGCCGCGGCTGACCTGATCGGACCACAGGAAAATCTGCACCGGCAGGACCGTCGCGGGATCGGCGAAACCCTGTGGCGGCTGGCTGATGAAGGCGCGCATGCCGATCATCAGCAGCGGCGCGGTCTCGCCCAGCGCGCGGGCCATGCCGATGATCGTGCCCGTGAGGATGCCCGGCAGCGCCAGCGGCAGGACGTGGTGGAACACAACCTGCACCTTCGACGCGCCGATGCCGAGCGCGGCGTCGCGGATCGAGGGCGGCACCGCCTTGATCGCGTTGCGCCCGGCGATGACGATGACGGGCATAATCATCAGCGCGAGCGTCAGGCCGCCGACGATCGGTGCCGAGCGCGGCAGGTTGAGCGTGCCGAGGAATACGGCGAGGCCCAGCAGGCCGAAGATGATCGAGGGCACGGCGGCGAGGTTGTTGATCGACACTTCGATCAGGTCGGTCCAGCGGTTCCGCGGGGCATATTCCTCAAGATACAGCGCCGATAGCGTGCCCACCGGGAACGCGATCAGCAGCGTGACGAGCATCGTCATCAGCGAGCCTTTCAGCGCGCCCCAGATGCCGACCGCGGTCGGATCGGTTGAATCGGCCGATTTGAAGAAGTCGGCGTTGAACCCGGTCGAGATCGCGCCTGCGCGTTCGAGCCGCGCGACCAGCGCTTCGTCCGCAGCCTCGCCATCGGCCTTGGCGGCCTCCTCGATCCCCGGCGCGGCGGGGACGGCGATGGCGACCTTGCGCGACAGGATCGACGGGTCGGCCTTGATCGCGTCGCGCACCGTCAGCCACGCGCTGTCGGAGACGACGCGGTTGTCCTCGCCGAACGCGGCGGCGGCCGCGCCGTTAACGGTATTTTCGAGGCCCGCGCCGGCCAGCGCCAGATCGGCACCGCGCGTCTTCAACTGCGCGCGGTCGACCTCCAGCCCGGCGGCGGGGAAGTCGATCGGCAGCGTGACCATCGTCCGCTGGAATCCGCCGATCCCGCTGATCAACATCGTGACGAGCAGGAAGGCGAGGAAGCCGGCCGAGAGGACTACGGCGGCGAGGCCGAAGAAACGGAAGCGGCGTTCGGCGGCATAGCGGCGGCGGATGCGCTTCTGCATCGCCCCCGTCTTCCAGTCGGTCGGTACGCGCTCGGGGGTCGCGGCGCGCTCGACGGCGGGCGATCCGGCGACGAGGCTGGGGCTATTCATAGGCTTCCCGGTAGCGTTTCACGACGCGCAGCGCGACGACGTTGAGAAGGAAGGTGATCGCGAACAGCGTGAGGCCGAGCGCGAAGGCGGCGAGCGTCTTCGGGCTGTCGAATTCCGCTTCGCCGGTCAGCAGGTCGACGATTTGCTTGGTAACGGTGGTCGCGCTTTCGAACGGATTGAGCGTGATCGACGCCGCGCCCGATGCCGCCATGACGACGATCATCGTCTCGCCGATGGCCCGGCTGACGGCCAGCAGCACCCCCGCGACGACGCCGGGCAGGGCGGCGGGGAGCAGTACCTTGCCGATCGTCTCGCTGGTGGTGGCGCCCATGGCGAGGCTGCCGTCGCGCATCGACTGCGGCACCGCCGCGATCGAATCGTCGGCCATCGATGATACGAACGGGATGATCATCACCCCCATCACGAGGCCCGCGGCGAGCGCGCTTTCCGAACTGGCGAAGGGCATGCCGAGCATCACCGCGACGTCGCGGATCGCAGGACCGACGGTCAGCGCCGCGAAATAGCCATAGACGACGGTCGGCACGCCGGCGAGGATCTCGAGGATCGGCTTCATCCATTTGCGCACGCCGGGCTTGGCATATTGCGTCAGATAGACCGCGCTCATCAGCCCGAACGGGATGGCGACGATCATCGCGATCACCGCGCCGATGAAGAAGGTGCCCCAAAATAGCGGCACCGCGCCCAGCGTCGCGCCCGGATCGTTCGAGCGGATGACCTGCGGGCTCCAGTTGGTGCCGAACAGGAAATCGGTGACCGGCACGATGCGGAAGAAGCGCCAGCTTTCGATGACCAGCGACAGGAAGATGCCGAGCGTGGTCAGGATCGCGATCAGCGACGCGACCAGCAGCGCCAGCATCACCGCGCGTTCGACCTGCGTGCGCGCACGATAATCGGGGCGGATGCGGGTGAAGGCGAAGGCACCGCCGGCAAAGGCGAGCAGGATGGCGAGCGTCGTGCCGATCCAGTCATAGCGGCTCTGCGCGGCGGCATAGGCCGGGGCCAGCACCTCCGCCTGTTGATTGAACGCGCCATAGGCATTGCCGAGCGCCAGCGAACGCGCCTCCGCCAATATCGCCGAGCGTTCGAAGCCGGGGCCGGGCAGGCCGGCGGCGGCGGGCGTCGACAGCACCGCGTCGCGCACCAGCGCCGGCGACACCGCGCTCCAGATGCCGAGGAACAGGAGTGCGGGCGCGGCAATCCAGATCGCCATGTGCCAGCCATGCTGGCCGGGCAGCGAATTGGGACGGTCGGCAGCGGTCGCCGGCTTGGCGAAGCGCGCGGCGCGGGCGCGCGCGACCATCCAGCCGATGCCGCCAAAGCCGAGCACCAGCAGGATCAGCGTGACGCCGTGCATCAGTGCAACTCCGCCGGGTTCATCGCGGTCTGGCTGGCGATCTCCGCCGCCGATTCGGCACGGACCGCCGCCGGTGCCGCGATCATGCCTCGGCGGGTCAGCGGGCCGCCCGGGTCCCATGACTTTGCATACATGGCGAGGAAGTCGTTCATGCCGGGCACGGGTTTGATGTGCGCCTTCTTCACATAGATGAACAGCGGGCGTGCGCCGGGATAGGTGCCGTCGGCAATGCTGTCATAGCTCGGCGCAATGCCGTCGATCGGCACGCCGTGCAGCCGCGACTTGTTCTCCTCGAGATAGGAATAGCCGAAGATGCCGATGGCATTGGGGTTGGTCGACAGGTTCTGGACGATCAGATTGTCGTTCTCCCCCTTGTCGACATAGCCGGCATCCTCGCGAATGCGGGTGCAGATATCCTCGTAGCGATCCTTGTCGCTGTCCTTCAGCGCCTTTGCCTGCGGAAAGGCGGCTTCGCAGGCCGGGACCATGATGAGTTCGACCAGCGCGTCGCGGGTACCGCTGGTCGCGGGCGGGCCGAAGAACTGGATGGGGATCGCGGGCAGCGTCGGGTTGATCTGGTTCCACATCCGCGCGCTGTTGGGTTTGCCCAGCGGATTGGCCGACAGCGCCATATAGACGTCGCGCTTGCTCAATTGCAGCTTGGGGCCGTTGTTCGATTCGGCCAGTGCCACGCCGTCGACGCCGACCTGCACCTCCATGATATCCTTCACGCCGTGCGACTGGCAGGTGGCATATTCCGACTTCTTCAATCGGCGCGATGCGTCGAGGATGTCGGGATGCTGCGGTCCCACGCCGGCACAGAACAGCGCCGCGCCGGCACCGGTGCCGGTCGATTCGACCAGCGGCGCGCGCAGATCGGGATTGGCGTTCACCAGCATCTCGGCGACGGCGGTGGTGAAGGGATAGACGGTCGACGACCCGACGACGCGGATATGGTCGCGCGACGTCTGCGGCTCGCACGCCGACAGCGCGAGCACGAGGGTCAGGGCGGACGCGATCCGACGGGTCATGCGGTTCCGGTTTCCAGATGCGTATACGGTCATTCGCGACGCTCCGCCGTGCTCTGTTACCATGGCGTTACGGCTTCATGACAGCGTGCAGCGGCAGCAACACGCTGACCGTCGTGCCGTCGCCGACGACGCTGCCGATATCCAGCCGCCCGCGATGGCGTTCGACGATATGCTTGACGATGGCAAGGCCGAGGCCGGTGCCGCCCAGCGCCCGGCTGCGTCCTGAATCGACACGATAAAAGCGCTCGGTCAGACGCGGCAGATGATCGATCGCCACCCCCTCGCCATGATCGCGAACGACCAGTTCGGCCATGGTATCGCGGGGCGTCAGCCGGATTTCGACCGGCGTACCGGCACGACCATATTTCATGGCGTTACCGATGACATTGTGCAGCAGCTGCGACAATTGCGCCCGGTCGCCGATCACCGTCACCGCCGGTTCGACCAGCAGCGACAGGTCGGCGCCGCGCGCCGGATTGGTCGCGCTCAATTCGTCGCGGACGGCGCGCAGCATCGCCGACAGGTCGACCGACTGGTCTGGCGGCCGGTATTTCTCCGCCTCGATCCGGCTCAGGGAAATCAGGTCGTCGATCAGCCGCTGCATCCGCCGCGCTTCGTCGTTCATGACCTTCAGGAAACGTTCTCGCACGCCCGGATCCTCGCCCGCTTCGTCGCGCAGCGTTTCGATGAAGCCGAGCAGCGAGGCGAGCGGGGTGCGCAGTTCGTGACTGGCATTGGCGACGAAATCGACGCGCATCCGCTCGGTCGCGCGGTTGCCGGTCCGGTCGCCCAGATGGACGAGCCGCCGTTCGCCGCCGAGTGGACGCACCCGCATTTCCCAGCTCTGGTCGCGCGAACCCAGCCCGACCAGCCCGACCGGCTCCGGGTCGTCGCTATTGCCGAACAGCCGTTCGGCGGCGGCGGGATGGCGGATGGCGAGGCGGACGTCGCCGCCGACGATATGCTGGCCGAGCAGCGCGCGCGCCGCCGGATTGGCGGCATCGACATGGCCGGCGGCGATGACGAGGATCGGTTCGTCGATCGCGTCGATCGCCGCCTGGGTCGCGGCGCTGCCGTGCTGCCGCGCGGTATCGGGCGATTCGCCGCTGCTGCGATCGGGGCCGTGCAGCCCGGCGACCAGTACCGCCGCGACCGCACCGACCAGCACCACTGCGCTGGCATTGATGCCGGCTCCCAGCAGAAAGGCCAGCAAGGCGACGCCGACCGCGACGGCGAGGGCGAGGGGCAGGCGGGGGCCGAATTCGTCCATCGGCCCCGATTAGGCGCAAGTGTCGGCTTAGGCCAGTGGCCGTCTTTACGATTGCGTAATCGCGCAGCTTCAGGAAGATGCGCCGATGGCCGACGATCCGCACTCCCCCGCCACGCCCGGTGCCGCAACGACGCGGCGCACGCTGCTGATCGGCGCGGCGGGGGCGTCGGCGGTCGTTTCGATCCGGCCGGCACTGGCCCAGACGCAGGCGTCGGTGATGACCTGCGAAATCCCGGTCCCCGACAATGCCAGGCGCGGGCAGATGATCGATGCCGATGGCAGCGTCGTCGCGCCGGGCACGCCGGGCGCCTTTCCGGGCGCCAACCGGCCGTTCACCGGCGAAGAGGTGAAGCGTGCGATGAACGGCGCCAACCTGCCCGGTGCCGATGGCGACACGACCCGCGCCTATATGAAATATGTCCAGCGGTTGCAGAACGGGACCAGCGGCTTCACCTGCTTCGCATCGTTGCAGATGCCGCGCGGCTGACGCGCATGGGCGCACGCTATCGCGCGCCGCCGCCGGGGCATGTCCTGATCTTGTCGCTCGATCCGCTGACTGCGATCTATCACCGTGCATCGGGACAGACGCATGTGGTCGCGCCGCCGGTGCCCGAGATGCTGGCGCTGTTGGTCGACCCGCTGACGCCCGGGGAATTGCTGGCGGCACTGGGCGAACGCTATGACCTGCCCGACGGCGATGTAGCGGCGCTGACCGCGCGGCTCGACGAACTGGCGGCGATCGGGCTGGTGACGCGCGATGCGATTTAGCCGGATGCTGCGGATCGGCCCGGTCGGGTTCCGCATCGGCAGCGACTGGCGTGCGCCGATCGGGGCGCTGGGCGATCTGTATCGTGACTATCCGCTGCCGGAGGACGGGATCGTCGATTTCAACGTCCGCCTGTTCGCGGCGCGGCCGTGGCGGCGTTTCGTCCGGCCGGCGGTGACGATCGGCGGCGACTATATGCTGCCCGATGCGCTGCCCCTGCCGTTGGCACAGGGGCTGCTGGCGGCGGAAATGGGGATGAATTTGCAGATGGCGCTGGCGCAGCGGCGGTATCTGTTGCTCCACGCCTCCGTCGTCGAGCGCGATGGACGGGGATTGTTGCTGAGCGGGGTGTCGGGGGCGGGCAAGTCGACGCTGGCGGCATTGTTGATGACGCGCGGCTGGCGGCTGATGGGCGATGAATTCGCGCTGGTCGATCCGGCGACCGGGCTGGTCCATGCGTTTCCGCGGCTCATCAGCCTGAAGAACCAAAGCGTTGCGGTGCTGCAATGCGCCGCAGGGCAAGCGCGGTTCGGGCCGTTGCTGGCGGGAACGCCGAAGGGGGATATCCGGCATCTGGTCCCCGATGCGACCGCGATCGCGGCGATGGATCGACCGGCGGTGCCGGCGTTGCTGCTGTTCCCGACCTTCGGACCGGCGGAGGCGGTGCGGGCGGTCGGCGCGGCGGAGACGTTCGTGCGGCTGACCCAGGCATCGACCAATTATGTCGCGCTGGGCGAGCGCGGCTTCGCGACGCTCCGGCGGCTGGTGCAGGACGTGCCGGTGCGGGCGATCGACTATGCCGATACCGATAGCGGCATCGCGCTGGTCGAGCGGCTGTGGCGTGAACTCGCATGAGCGGGGCGTTGGTCGCAGCGGTGCTGACCGATCCGGCGCGGGCGACGGTGCTGACGTCGGACGCATGGAATGCGTTGATCGCTGCGGCGCGGGCAGAACAATTGATCGGATCGATGGCGGTGCGGTTGGA
Organism: Sphingomonas lacusdianchii; assembly: GCF_022664395.1. GTDB lineage: Bacteria > Pseudomonadota > Alphaproteobacteria > Sphingomonadales > Sphingomonadaceae > Sphingomonas > Sphingomonas lacusdianchii. The sequence continues at coordinate 34,491 of NZ_JAKRET010000004.1, forward strand.
CGGGTTGCCGATTCCGCCGGCGGCTGCGCGGATCATGGCCGATGCGCGGGTGTCGGCCGAACAGGGGCGGGTGGCGGCGCTGTGGGAGGCGGAGATGGCGCGCCGCGCGCTCGCACCGCTCGGCGTGCCGGTGGTGCTGTTGAAGGGAACGGCGTTCGTCGCCGCCGGGCTGGATGCGGGGCGGGGGCGGTCGATCGGCGACCTCGACATTCTCGTGCCGCGCGAAAGCCTCGATGCGGTCGAGGCGGTGCTGCTGGCGGCGGGGTGGGAATGGGTGAAGCCCGATCCCTATGACGACGCCTATTATCGCCGTTGGATGCACGAACTGCCGCCGCTGATCCACCGTGAACGCGATCGGATGATCGACGTCCACCACACGATCCTGCCCCCGACCGCGCGGCCGACCCCCGATGCGGCGGCGCTGATCGCCGATGCGGTGCCGCTCGGCAACGGGCTGTCGGTCTTGTCGAGTGAGGACATGGTGATCCATGCTGCCGCGCATCTGTTCGCCGATGGCGATTTGCAGGGGGGCTTACGCAACCTGTGGGATATCGACCGGCTGGTGCGCGAGTTCGACGATGCCGGTCTTGTCGAGCGGCTGATGGCGCGCGCCGGGCGGCATGATCTGGTCCCGGCGACGGCGCGGGCGCTGCGGCTGGCGAAGCGGGTCTTTGGGACGCCGGTCGACGGGTTCGCGCCGGTCGCGTCGGATGCGCTGTTCGCGCGGCGGCTGCTGGCGCGCGACGGTTGGGGGCGGTTGCGGCACAAGGGGACCGAGTTCGGCTTCTATGTCCGCTCGCACTTGCTGCGGATGCCGCCGGCGATGCTGGCGCGGCATTTGTGGACGAAGTTTCGGAAGACGTAGGTTGGTTCACGCGAAGGCGTTGGAAAGAAGAAGGTTTTATTTTCGCGCAAAGGCGCAAAGGACGCTGAGAGGTAGCGTTCGCTGCGAAAGCAGCTCTTCGTCATCAGGGGCCGGGAAAGAAAAGGCTGCGCCAGACAGGCTGAACTGGCCCGCTCCACAACCCCTCAGCGTCCTTTGCGCCTTTGCGCGCAAATTATTCTTCGCGCCTCGCGTGAACGAAATTCAACGCCACATCCCGCGTGTATCATAAATCTGCTTGCCTGCCCGGGCCTCGGCCGGCACCCGCTTGAAAACGCTATGATCGACCAGCACGACCTGGATCGCGTTCGCCAGCCCGTCCTCCAGCGACACCAGCCGCCCGCCCGCGAGCGCCTTTGGCAGGCTGTCGACGAACGGTTCGACCAGGTCGATCCGGTCGCCGTATCGCGCGATCAGCGCGGCGGCGACCTTGACCGCCGGGCTTTCGCGCAGGTCGTCGATATCGGCCTTGAACGCCAATCCCAGCAGCGCCGCGCGCGCGTCCGGCGCGGCATCGAGCATTGCCGAAGCGCGCGCGACGACATGGTCAACCTTGCCGTCATTCACCTCGCGCGCGGTGCGGATCAGCGGTGTCTGTTCGGGCGCGGCATCGACGATGAACCACGGGTCGACCGCAATACAGTGCCCGCCGACGCCGGGGCCGGGCTTCAGGATGTTGACGCGCGGATGGCGGTTGGCCAGCTCGATCACGTCCCAGACGTTCAGGTCCATCCGGTCGCACACGATCGACAGTTCGTTGGCAAAGGCGATGGCGACGTCGCGGCTGGTATTTTCGACCAGCTTGACCATTTCCGCCGTGCGCGCGGTGGTGACGGTGCAGGCCCCCTCCACGAAACGGCGATAGAAATCGCACGCCGCCTCCGCACATGCCGGCGTGATGCCGCCGATCGAGCGCTCGTTCGACACGAGTTCGAGGATGATCCGCCCCGGCAGCACCCGCTCGGGGCAATAGGCGACGGCGATATCGGGCGTATCCGACAGGCCGGGCAGCGACAGGTCGGGGCGCAGTTCGGCGAGCAGGTCGCGGATCTGTTCGGTGGTGCCGACCGGCGACGTTGATTCGAGGATCACGGTATTGCCCGGCGCCAGCACCGGCGCGATCCCACGCGTGGCGTCGAGCACATAGGACAGGTCGGGCGCATGACCGGGACCGAAGGGCGTCGGCACGGCGATCACGAACACGTCGGCCGGGGCGGGCGTCGTGGCGGTGGTCAGCCGCCCGAGCAGCACGACGTCGCGCACCAGCGTGTCGAGATCGGCCTCCTCAATATGGATGTCGCCGCGCGCGACGGTGTCGACCACGCGCTGGCTGACGTCGATGCCGATGACGCGCGCACCCGACCGGGCGACGACGGCGGCGGTCGGCAGGCCGATATAGCCAAGGCCCACGACGCACACGTCATAGCTGGTGGCGGCGGTGATCCGCTGTTCAAGCATATAGTGTCTCCACGATGCGTGCGGACGCATGGCCGTCTCCGAAGGGATTATGCGCCCGCGCCATGGCGGCATGGGCTTGCGCATCGTCGAGCAGCCGCGTCACCTCGGCAACGATGCGCTCCTCGTCCGATCCGATCAGTCGGGCGGTGCCGGCGGCGACCCCTTCGGGACGTTCGGTCGTCTCGCGCAGGACCAGCACCGGCTTGCCGAGGCCCGGCGCTTCCTCCTGCACCCCGCCCGAATCGGTGAGCACGAGGTAGCACAGGTCGAGCAGGCGGACGAAATGTGGATAGTCCAGCGGATCGATCAGCGCGACGCGCGGGTGGTCGCCGAGCATCGCCGCCATCACCCCGCGCACCTGCGGATTGGGGTGGACCGGAAAGACCACGCCGACATCGTCGCGCCCGGCGATGCGGGCGATGGCGCGGGCGATGCTTGCCACGCCGTCACCGAAATTCTCGCGGCGATGGGTGGTGACCAGCAGGATGCGCTTGCCCGCGAACCGTTCGGCAATGGCGTCCAGCCCGGCGCCATGCCGCGGATCGGCGGCGATCCGTTCGCGCGCGAGGTGCAGCGCGTCGATCACGGTATTGCCGGTGACCTGCACCCGCGACGGCGGCACATTTTCCGCCAGCAGCGCGTCGGCGGCGGTTCGGGTCGGGGCGAAATGCAGGTCGGCGATGCTGCCGACGATCTTGCGATTCACCTCTTCGGGCCAGGGATGATAGATATCGTGGCTGCGCAGGCCCGCCTCGACATGCGCGACCGGTATCTTGCGATAGTAAGCGGCAAGCGCGGCGACCATCGCGGTCGCGGTATCGCCCTGCACGATCACCCGGTCGGGCGTCTCGGCGTCGAACACCGGTCCCAGCGCGTCGAGCAGTCGTGCGGTCAGGCCGTCCAAGGACTGGCCGGCGGTCATGATGTTCAGGTCGATATCGGGCACGATGCCGGCAAAGGCGAGCACCTGGTCGAGCATCTCGCGATGCTGCGCGGTGACCACGACGCGACAGTCGAAGCCGGGATGCGCGCGCAGCGCATGGATCAGCGGGAACAGCTTGATCGCTTCGGGGCGCGTGCCGAACACGACCAACACCCGTTGCACCCGCTTGCTCATCGACGATCCCCGCGACCGGGATTGGCCGCCCACGCGGTCCGCTCTAGCCGCGGGAGTTTAATATTTGGTGCGGCCAAGACCTGCTCCGCGGATGCCGGATCAGTTCAGCGATTTACCTACCTGTTCCAGCATATCCTTCGACAGGCCCGGCACCGACAGGATCCGCTCCAGCTCCGCGCGCATCAGGCCCCCGCGCGCGTGGTCGAACCGCCGCCAGCGGCCGAGCGGCGGCAGCATCTTCGCGGCGGTCTGTGGATTGATCCGGTCGAGCGCGATCAACTGGTCGGCAAGGAACCGGTAGCCGGCGCCATCGGCACGATGAAACGCCTTCTGGTTCATGCTGAACGCCCCGATCAGCGCGCGGGCGCGATTGGGGTTGGTCAGCGTGAAGTCGCGGTGGCCGGCGAGCTCGGCGACCTGTTCGAACGCATCGGCGCGCGTCGACAGCGCCTGGGTCGTGAACCATTTGTCGAGCACCAGCGCATTGTCGCGATACCGGTTGTAGAAGATGTCGAGCGCGGCGATGCGGCTGTCCGAATCCGAATTGACCAGCGTCATCAATGCGCCCTGCCGGTCGGTCATGTTGTCGGCCTGCCGGAACTGGGCAAAGGCGATATCGTCGGCATCGGTCGCACCCGATGCCGCGATATAGCCCAGCGCCACGGTGCGCAGCCGCCGCTTGCCCTTGGCATCGGGGCTATATTCGAACGCGTCGGCCTCGGTGCCGGCATAGGCGGCGCGCCATTCGACCAGCAACGCCCGGCCGATATCGGCGCGCAGCGCCTCGCGCGCGGTGAAGATCGCATCCGGATCGACCACGCCCATCTGGTCGCCGATGAAGCTGTCGGAAGGGAGCAATACTGCTTCGGCGATGAATGCACGGTCGAGCCGGTCGTCGGCCAGCGTGTTGCCGACCGCCTCGATTACCGCCGCATGGTCGCCATGCCCGCTGGCGACCGAAGCGACGAGCGTGTCGAGCATCAGCTGCTGCATCGCTTCGTACCGGGCGAAGGGATCGTCGTCCTGCGCGCTCAAGAAGGCGAGGTCGGCGGATCCGCGATCGGTCTCGACGATCACCGGTGCCGAAAAGCCGCGATTGATCGACAGGACCGGGCGTTCGGTGACGGTTTCGAAGGTGATCGATCCCTGTTCCTCGTCGAGCAGGAACAATTGTTCCTCGCTGAGCGGCCGGCTGGTCTCCGCGCCGAACAGGCGGACCTTGAGCGGCAGGACCATCGGCAGCTTGGTCGCCTGTCCCGGGGTCGGCGGTATGCTCTGCGTTAGCGACAGCGTCGCGCGACCGCCGCCGGCTTCGTGCGCCAGCGTCGCGGTGACGCGCGGGGTGCCGGCCTGTTCGTACCAGCGGCGGAAGCGTGACAGGTCGACGCCCGAGGCATCCTCCATCGCCACCACGAAATCTTCGCAGGTCGCCGCCGTCCCGTCATGGCGGCTGAAATACAGGTCGGTACCGGCCCGGAACGCGGTCTCGCCAAGGATCGTCGCGATCATGCGCACGACCTCCGCCCCCTTGTTATAGATGGTGGCGGTGTAGAAGTTGCTGATCTCCTGATAGGAATCGGGGCGGATCGGGTGGGCGAGCGGGCCGGCATCCTCGGGGAATTGCGATGCGCGCAGGCTGCGGACATCCTCGATCCGCTTGACCGCCGCCGACCCTTGGTCCGCCGAGAATTGCTGGTCGCGCAGGACGGTGAAGCCTTCCTTCAGCGATAGCTGGAACCAGTCGCGGCAGGTGACGCGGTTGCCCGACCAGTTGTGGAAATATTCGTGGGCGACGACGGCGGCGATGCCGTCATAGTCGTAATCGGTCGCGGTGTCGGGGTCGGCGAGGATGTAGCGGCTGTTGAAGATGTTCAGCCCCTTGTTTTCCATCGCCCCGAAATTGAAATCGTCGACCGCGACGATGTTGAACACGTCGAGATCATATTCGCGGCCATAGACGCGCTCGTCCCACGCCATCGACGTTTTCAGGGCGCGCATCGCATGGTCGGTCTTGGCCAGATCGGGTTCGCGGACCCAGATGCCGAGTTCGACCTCGCGCCCCGAGGCGGTGACGAACTGCGCGCGATTGGCGACGAGGTCGCCCGCGACCAGCGCGAACAGATAGCAGGGCTTGGGGAAGGGGTCGTGCCATTCGGCCCAGTGGCGCCCGTCATCCAGATCGCCCGACGCCACCGGATCGCCATTGGCGAGTAGCACCGGAAAACGCGCCTTGTCCGCCGTCATCTTCACCCGGTAGCGGCTGAGGATATCGGGTCGGTCGGGGAAGAAAGTGATCCGGCGGAACCCTTCGGCCTCGCACTGGGTGCAGAGATTGCCGCCCGATGCGTACAGGCCCATCAACTGGGTATTGGCCTGCGGCTCGATCTCGACCTCGGTCGTGATTTCGTGGGCGTCGCCGGGCAGGTCGAGGATCAGCGCGCCGTCCTCCAGCCGCCAGTCGTTGCGTGGGCTTCCGTCGACCGAGACCGACAGCGGGGTCAGTCCGTCGCCGTCGAGGCGCAGCGGCCCCTCGCCATGGCGTTCGACCGACAGCGTCGCACGCACCCGCGTACCGCGCGGGTCGAGGTCGAATTCCAGCGCGATATCGGGCACATGCCATGCGGGCGGGCGATAGTCGCTGCGACGGATTATCGGTGGAACCGTCGGGGTACGCGTCGCATCGACCATCATCTTCTCACCCGTTCCAATCGCGTTCGTGCCGTCGTTGCGTGGGGCCACGCCATTGGCTACGCCTGTATCTATGTTCGCTTGTCGAAGGATTCCAATGTTCCGTCCAGCCTTGTTGCTCGGTCTTCTCATCAGCACCGCCGGAATCGCGCAGAACGCGCCGCAGACCCCGGCTCCCGCCCCCACCGCCGCCGAACTGACCGCCCGCAATGCGCAGGTGAATGCGGAACTGCCCGCGGCACAGGCGGCGATGAAGGCGCATGTCATGTTCCTTGCCAGCGACGCGATGCGCGGGCGCGATGCCGGATCGCCCGAATATGATATCGCCGCCAATTATATCGCATCGCAATTCTATGCGGCGGGGCTGCGCCCGGCGGGCGACGACGGCAGCTATCTGCAGAAGGTGCCGCTGATCCGCATGAACGCCGCCGACAAGGGGCAGGTGAGCCTGAACGGCCAGCCGCTGACCTTTGGCGAGGATTATCTGCCCGGCATCAATCCGCAGGCGCCGGAATCGATGACCGAGGGCAAGGTCGTCTATGTCGGATACGGCATCGTCCGCCCGGGCCGCGACGATTATGCCGGCGTCGATGTGCGCGGCAAGATCGTGGCGGTGGTGCGCGGGGCGCCGGAGGGTCTCGACAGCGAGGAAGCGGCGCATTTCGGCGGCATCGCGACCAAGGCGGCGATCGCCAAGGCCAAGGGCGCGGTCGCGGTGGTTGCGCTCCAGACGCCCGAAGCGGCACAGCGTTCGCCGCTGTCGCGCGGCGCGGCGAGCTATGACAGCCCGAGCGTCAGCTGGGCCGAAGCCGATGGCGCCGGCCATGTGATGGGCGGCGGCGTACCGACCATCGCCACCATCGGCACAGCGGGTGCGGAAAAGCTGTTCGCGGGATCGGGAACGAGCTGGGCCAAGGCGGCAGCGGCGCTGTCGGGCAAGGCCAAGTTCCGCGCCGTCGCGCTCAAGCCGACCATGACCGTGTCGATCAAGACCTCGACCAAGCCCCTGCCGAGCTACAACGTCGCGGGTATCCTGCCGGGCAGCGACCCGTCGGTCGCGCCGGAAACGGTGGTGCTGTCGGCGCATCTCGACCATGTCGGCGTCGGCACGCCCAATGCCAAGGGCGACACCATCTATAACGGCGCGATGGACAATGCGGTGGGCATCGCCTCGCTGATCGAGGAGGCCAAGCGCTTCAAGACTGCGGGCAAGGCGCCCAGGCGCTCGATCCTGTTCCTCGCGGTTACTGCCGAGGAAAAGGGGCTGGTCGGCTCCGACTATTTCGCGAACAACCCGACGATCGACAAGGCGCGGATCGTTGCCGACGTCAATCTCGACATGCCGATCATCACCTACAAATTCACCGACGTCATCGCCTTCGGCGCGGTCCGGTCGAGCCTCGGCGATATCGTCAAGCGCGCGGCGGCGACGGCGGGGGTGAGCTTCTCGCCCGATCCGATGCCCGAAATGGCGCTGTTCGTGCGCTCCGACCACTATCGCTTCGTCCAGCAGGGCGTGCCCTCGGTCTTCCTGTGGCCGGGCACGTCGGGACCGGGCAAGGCGGCGGTCGATGCGTTCTTCGCCAACAACTATCACAAGCCGTCCGACGAAGTGGTGCAGGGTCCGCCGATCGACTGGGAATCGGGCGAACGCTTCATCAACGTCAATTATCAGATCGCCCGCGAAATCGCCGACGCGCCCGCACGGCCGGCGTGGAACAAGGGCGATTTCTTCGGGACGCTGTATAACGGCTACGGCGCGAAGTAGCGGTAGGGGGGCGTCCCTTCCCCAACGACGTCGCCCCAGCGCAGGCTGGGGCCTTCCGGTGGGGAAGGTCGCGCTTCGCCACCGGGAGATTCCAGCCTTCGCTGGAATGACGGGTATCATTGCGTTTGAAAAAGGACTCTCATGCGCCTTTTCCCGCTTGCGCTGTTGCTGGCATCGACCGGCGCGCTTGCCCAGACCGCGCCGCTGACCCCGGAGGAGGCGGCGATGCGGGCGCATGTCGCGTTCCTCGCCGCCGACGACATGAAGGGACGCGAACCCGGCACCTCCGAATATGACCGGGCCGCCGCCTATGTCGCCGATCAGATGCGCGCCGCGGGTTTGAAGCCGGGCGGCGATGACGGCAGCTATCTGCAACGCGTGTCGCTGATCTCGGCGGTGCCGGCGGGGAAGGGCAGGCTGACGGCGGCGGGGCGGCCGGCACTGACCTTCGGGTCCGATTATCTGACCTCGACCAGCTTCCTCGAACCCGATCTGCGGCGGTCGGGCGAGGTGGTGTTCGTCGGGCAGGGGGTGACCGATGCGGCGAACGGCATCGACGATTATGCCGGGCTGGACGTGCGGGGAAAGATCGTCGCCTATCTCTATGGCGCGCCCGCCAAATTGCCGAGTGAGATCCGCGCGCACCTCGCCAGCGGCGACACCAAGCGCGCCAATGCGGCGGCGCATGGCGCGATCGGCGTGCTCCAGATCGAGACCGACGAACAGTCGAAACGCTATCCATTCAGCTATCTCATGTCGATCTACCGCAGTTCGCGCATGACGTGGGTCGGCAAGGACGGTCGCGCGCAGGTCGCCGGGGCCGCCGCGCCGGCGATCGGCTGGCTGAGCGCGTCGGGCGCGGCCAAGCTGTTCACCGGATCGGCGATCGACTGGCCTGCGGTGCTGAAGGCGGAAGCGGCGGGCACGCCGGTGCCGCGCGGGGCGACCGGCGTGCGGGTGACGACGCGTCAGCGGTCGACGACCCGCCGGTTCGACAGCGCCAATGTCGTCGGCATCCTGCCCGGTAGCGATCCGGCCTTGCGCGACCAATATGTCGCGCTGTCGGCGCATCTCGACCATATCGGAGTATCGACCGATCCGACGCTGCCCAAGGGCGCCGACGTCATCAACAACGGCGCGATGGACAATGGCGTCGGCACGGCGGCGATGATCGAGGTCGCGAAGCAATTCGCCGCCGATCCGCGCAAACCCCGCCGCAGCCTGATCTTCGTCAGCGTGACGGCGGAGGAGAAAGGGCTGATCGGCAGCGAATATTTCGCGATGAACCCGACCGTGCCCAAGGGTTCCATCGTCGCCGACGTCAATCTCGACATGCCGATCCTGTCCTACCGCTTTCAGGACATGGTCGCGATCGGTGCCGACCATTCGACCGTCGCGCAAGCCGTGGCGCGGGCGGCGGGCAAGCGCGGCATCGCGCTCAGCCCCGATCCCGAGCCGGAAGAGGCGATCTTCGTCCGGTCGGACCATTACAGCTTCGTCAAGGCAGGCGTGCCGTCGGTGTCGCTCGACACCGGCTGGGCGGGGCCGGGCAAGGCGGCGGTCGCCGATTTCCTGGCGAACCGGTACCATCAGCCGGGCGACGACATGCACCAGACATTCGACTGGGCGGCGGGGCGGGTGTTCGTGGCGATCAACCACGACATCGCGCTCGACCTCGCCAATGCCGACGAACGGCCGCGGTGGAACAAGCGCGATTATTTCGGCGTGTTGTACGACGGTTACGGGGCGAAGTGAGCCGGCTGCTGATCTTTGGGCTGGGGTACACGTCGCGAGCGATCGCGGCGCGGCTGGAGACGCAGGGGTGGCGGGTCGTAGGTACGACGCGCGACGGGCGCGATGGCAGTATTGCGTTCGCCGATGCCGACCGGGTGCGGTTCGAGGCGGCCCAAGCGACCGCCATCCTGTCGAGCGTGCCGCCCGATGGCGAGGGTGATCCGGTGCTCGCCAACTACCGGGAATTGCTGACGGGACCGACGCTGGCCTATCTATCGTCGACCGGCGTCTATGGCGATGCCGAGGGCGGCTGGGTCGATGAGCGCACCCCGATCGCCGGGCGGCGGGCGAACCGCAATGCGGCCGATCGGGCGTGGCTGGACCTTGGGGCACGGGTGTTCCGGTTGCCGGGCATCTACGGGCCGGGACGGTCGCCGCTGGAGCGGGTAGCGGCGGGGGAGGCGCACCGGGTCGATTGCCCCGGACAGGTGTTCAGCCGGGTGCATGTCGCGGATGTTGCCAAAGGTGTCACGTACGGGCTGTCCGCACCAGCAGGTTCGTATAATTTATCCGATGATCTGCCGGCCTCGCAGAATGAGGTCGTCGAATATGCGGCGCGGTTGTTGGGGGTGGAGCCGCCACCGTTCGTTGCGCTGGAGACGCTGAGCCCGATGGCGCGCGCCTTTTATGGCGAGAACCGGCGGGTGGCGAACGGCAAGGCGAAGCGGGTGCTGGGCTGGACGCCCGATTACCCCGATTACCGGTTCGGCCTGCGCGCCCTGAGCGCCACCACCAGCCCGGCCAGTGCCAGTGCCGCCCCGGCCCCGGCGAGCGGCGACCAGCGATAGTTTTCGAACAAAGTTGACAACAGCATCGCGATGACCGGCACGACGACGCCGTTATAGGCCGCCTTGGCCGGGCCGATCGTGCGGATCAGCCCGAAATACAGGGTGAAGGCGACCGCCGAGGCGACGATGCCGAGATAGAGCAGCCCGCCAACATAGGCCCAGCGCCAGTCGAACACCGGCGGCCCGACCGTCAGCGTGGCGTAGCTGGCGTCCATTGCCGCACCGATCAGCATCGCGATGCCGAGCAGCGGCACCATCGGATAGGCCTTGGCGGTCGGTGTCGCCTGCATGACGTTGGCGACCGAGGCGGAAAAGACGCCGGCCAGCGCGATGCCGAGACCGATCAGCACCGCCGCGCCGTTTTCGGAATGTTCGCGCGCTTCGTGGACGAACAGCAGTGCGACGCCAGCCAAAGCGATCGCCGATCCGACCAGCAATTGCCGCCCCATGCGCTGCCCGAGGAAGATGCGCGCGAGGATCGAATTGGGCACGATCAACAGCGCGTACATCAGCGCGACCAGCCCCGAGGTGACATATTGCTCGGAGCGGTAGACGAAGTTGAAGTTTAGGCAGAATTGGGCGAGGCCGAGGCCGGTGGCGAACAGGAGCCCCCGCCGGTCGACGGCAATGCGGTCGCCGCGCTGCCATGCCCAGAGCAGCATGACAATCCCGGCGATCAGGAAGCGATAGGTCACCGACCACGACGCCGGCACCACGCCCAGTTGATCGCGGATCACGATCCAGGTCGACCCCCAGATCAGGGTGACGATGCCGAACGGGATCAGTACCGCCGGCGTCGCCGAACGGGGGGTGTCGGTCATAGCGCGGCGATCGCCTCCGCCAGCGGACGGACGGTCGCCGCATCCTGATCCCAGGCAACGACCAGCCGCGCCTGTCCGACGCCCCAATCGTAGAAATCGAACCCCTGTGCGCGCAGGCCGGCGGCTTCTTGCGCCGTCAGGCGGAGGAAGACCTCGTTGGCCTCGACCGCATGAACCAGCCGGTCGCCCGCCGCTTGTGCCAACATCGCCGCCCCGGCATTGGCGGCGCGGGCGTTGGCGAGCCAGACATCGTCGTCGAGCATCGCCAGCAACTGCGCGGCGAGGAAGCGACCTTTCGACGCGAGCAGCCCGGCGCGCTTGCGGCGGTAGCGGGCGACCTTCGCCAGTTCGGGGCGGAAGAAGACCAAAGCCTCGGCCGACATGCCGCCATTCTTGATGAAACCGAACGACAGCGCGTCGACCCCGGCCTGCCACGTGACCTCCGCCGGGGTACAGCCGAGATGCGCAACGGCATTGGCGAAGCGCGCGCCGTCCATGTGCAGCCCGAGACCGCGCGCACGGGCGACGGCACCGATCGCGGCGACTTCGTCGGGGGTGTAGACCCGGCCGGCCTCGGTCGCCTGGGTGATCGAGATGGCGTGCGGCTGGACCTGATGCACGTCGTCGCGGATCGTCGCCAGATAGGCTTCGATGGCGTCGGGCGCGAGCTTCGCGCCGTCGCCGTCGAGCAGCATCAGCTTGGCGCCATGGGTGTAGAATTCGGGCGCGCCGCCTTCGTCATTCTGGATATGGGCGTCGTGGTGGCAGACGATGCCGCCATGCGGCGGGCACATCGCGGCCAGCGCGATGCAGTTGGCGGCGGTGCCCGACGGCACCCACAGCACCGCGACCTCGCAGCCGAACAGTTCGCCGAAGCGGGCGTCGAGCCGCTTGCTCAAGCCGTCGCCGTCATAGGCGGTGTCCTGTCCGTTGGCGGCGACGATCGCGTCGAGCACGGCGGGGCAGGCGGGGGCGGCATTGTCGGAGAAGAAGCGCATGGGGATGCCTTGGGCGTGCGGGGGGCGGGGGTCAACCGGGGAAGGTTGGACCATGTACCCGCAATCGGAACCGTCGTGTGAGGTAGGGGCTGAGACGTCGAAAATTTGGATCGACGCATCACCGATCCCCCAATCCGTGCGTAACCCGCGTGAAAGCGAGACCTTTGCGGAGCTACCTTTTCCGTACCCCGGCGAAGGCCGGGGCCCAGTTGGGGGACGTCCGTACCTTTCGGAAGAACCTTCCCAACTGGACCCCGGCCTTCGCCGGGGTACGAGAGAGCTGGGACTGGGGCCTGACTTTCGCAAAGGTCTCGCGAAGGCGGAGGCCCAGGGGCAAGCAAAACAACGGTTTGTGCGCGTGGCCCTGGGTCCCCGCCTTCGCGGGGATGCGGTGTCGGGGTTTTGGTAAGGTCTCGCGGAGGTGGTACTCTGGATCAGTTTCATAGGGTGCGGAGGTTGCGCGGACCTGAAACCCCTATTGCTCGTCCTCGTCCGGCGGGCGTCGTTCTTCCTGCGGTACCGGTTCCTCCTCGCGGCGGCGGCGGTCGTTGGGGTTGAAGCGGACCTGCCCGTCGGGGTCGACCGAGACGTCGAAGCCCGGACCCTGGATCGTCGGTGGCGCGTCGAACGGGTTGCCGATCAGGTCCTGTACCGCGTCGATCGCATTGTCGATCGGTTCGGGTTCGGGCGCCGCGACCGGCACCGGATCGCGCAGGTTCAGCGCCTGTCGCATGAAGTCGCGCCAGATACGCGCGGGCAGGCCGCCGCCGGCCAACCCCGGATTGGTGCTGTTGTCGTCATTGCCGAGCCACACGCCCGCGACGATGCCGCCGGCATAGCCGACGAACAGCGCGTCGCGATTGTCCTGCGTCGTGCCGGTCTTGCCGAACGCCTCGACCGGCAAATTGGCGGCGATGCCGGTACCCTGTCGGATCGACGCGGCGAGCAGCGTGCGCATCCCGTCCAGCTCCTCGCGCGACAGCGTCTTGCGGGTCGAGCGCAGCCGGTCGAGCCACGTCGGTTCGTCCTTTTCGGCAAGTCCACGCGGGATGACCGGTGCCTCACCCGCCGCGATCGCGGCATAGGCGCTGGTCAGTTCCAGGAGCGACACGGTCGAGGTGCCGAGCGCGATCGAGGCTTCGTTGGCGATCGGCGTCGAGATGCCGAGGTCGCGGGCGGCGCGGATGACGTTGCGCACGCCCACTTCCTTGGTCAGCCGCGCGGCGGCGACGTTGCTGGAGCGTTGGAAGGCGCGTTCGAGGGTAATGCTGCCGAGATAGCGGCCGTCGCTGTTCTTGGGACTCCAGTCGCCGATCGTGACCGGTTCGTCGAGCACCTGGCTCTGCGGCGTGAGCCCCGAGCGCATGGCGGCGAGATAGACGAACAGCTTGAAGGTCGATCCGGGTTGCCGCCGCGCCTGTACCGCGCGGTTGAACGGGCTGTTGCGGTAATCCTTGCCGCCGACCATGGCGATGACGCGGCCATCGGGGCGCATGGCGACGATCGCGACCTGCGTCTGGCGCAGGCCCGCGTTGCGGACGGCGCGTTCGGCGGCGCGCTGCATGCGGACTTCGAGCGTGGTCGCGACCTTGCGATCGGCACCGATGCCGCCCGCCCGGTCGCGTGCCTGCGGCAGCACCCAGTCGGCGAAATAGGTGCCCGAGGGCAGCGTGCTGTTGTCGGTGACGCGCAGCACGGCGGGTTTGACCCGGCGCGCTTCGGACGGGGTCAGATAGCCGGCATCCTCCATCGCGCCGACCACAACCGCCTGCCGCGCTCGCGCGCCCTTGAGGTTGCCGGTGGGGGCGAGGCGCGAGGGGGCCTTGACCAAGCCCGCCAGCATCGCCGCCTGTCCGACGGTCAGGTCCCTGGGCGCGCGGCTGAAATAATGGCGGGCGGCGGCGTCGAGGCCATAGGCATTGTCGCCGAAATAGGCGTTGGAGAGATAGCGCGAGAGGATCTCGTCCTTGGTCAGCCATGCCTCCAGCCAGAAGGCGATCAGCACCTCGCGCAGCTTGCGCGCCGCGGTCCGGTCCGAATCGAGAAAGGCGTTCTTGGCGAGTTGCTGCGTGATCGTGCTCGCCCCCTGTCGCACGCCGCCCGCCTGGGTATTGGTCCACATCGCGCGGAGGATGCCGCGGGGATCGATGCCCCAATGGGTGCGGAACCGGCGGTCCTCGATCGCCATGAAGGCTTCGCTGACATGCGCGGGGAGTTTGGTCGCATCGACCGGCTTGCCGATATTCGCGCCGCGCTCGGCGATCGGGGTCCCTTCGGCCGAGAGCAGGGTGATCGAGGGCGGGGCGGGCGGTTCGAGCGATTTCGACAGCGGCGCGGTGAAGGCCAGCCACGCGATGGCGATCACCAGCAGGATGATGAGGATGCCGAAGCCGCGCATGATCCAGCGCAGCCACCAGCGCAGCGGGCGGCGGCGCTTCGCGGTCTGTGGCGCTTCGGGCGGCGGGGGTGGCGGCGGCGCGTCGCCCATGCCGGGGAAGCTGCGATCGTAATCGGCCAGCGCATCGTCGAACGCGGCCAGCCGCCGCCGCCGCTCCAGCGCTTCGCCCGTCAACGGGGTCGACAGGCGCCCGATCCGGCTGGGATCGATCGGGCCGGAGGGCGGGGACGGGGGATCGTAAGCCATGATACCGGCCGTGTATTACCGTTCTGATACAGCTTCGGCAAGCTGGATGCGACGGCGCGGGGGTGCGTGGTGGACCGTTGCCGGAACCGGCTGGGCTGTCATGCGCTAGGTCGCGGAGTCGCAAGGAGAAACGGCGTGGACGACGATCGCATCTGGAGTTTCGAGGAAAGCCTGTGGACCGCCGACGCGGCGCATTACGAAGAATCGATCGACGACGAATGCCTGATGGTGCTGCCGACGCCGCCGTTCGTGTTCACCGGGCAACAGGCGATCGATGCGGTCAAGGACACGCCGCGCTGGGAACAGGTGTCGCTGACCGAACGACAGGTCGCGCGGCCGCAGGAAGGGCTGATCGTCGTCGCCTACAAGGCGGAGGCGCATAAGGGCGGCGAGGCGTATCTGGCCTATTGCACCTCGACCTATCGCTGGATCGAACATGGCGTGTGGACGGTGGTCCAGCATCAGCAGACCCCGCCGCTGACGTCGAAGGGGGAGTGAGGTCAGCGCGGCGACGTGGTCGCCTGGACGATCCACGTCGCCGCGCGCAGCACCGGGTCGGCGGACCCGTACCGCGCACGGAACGCGGCTTCGAGCAGCGTCTGCGCATCGGCGCGATAGCCGGGGTGATCCCGCACGATCTTGCCGAGCGAACCGAAGCGCAGGCACAGGTCGACGGTGTCGGTCAGGCTCCCGGCACAGGTCGCGATGTCGACCGGAGCGACCGTAACCCTGACGAACCCGGCTGCTTCGAGCGTGCCGGACAGGAAGGCTGGGTCGGCGAACGAGAAATGTTCGGCGCGTTCGGCATCGGCGACCAGCTCGCCGGGCAGGCACGGAGCCGCGGCGCGCAGCGGGAACGAGTCCAGCTCATTATCGGCCAGCGTGCGCCAGCAGACGAAGCCGAACCGGCCAGCGGGGCGCAGCGCCATGCGGATATTGGCGAACGCCGCGACGGGATCGGCGAAGAACATGACCCCGAAGCGGGAAAAGACCGCGTCATAGCTGTCTTCGAACACCAGCGTCTGGGCATCTCCGATCACATGATCGACGTGTCGGAGATGCGCGGTTTCCGGCACGCGAACCTCGATCGCGGCGGGCAGGATGTCGACCCCGGTGACACGACCGCCCGGACCCACGATGCGCGCGAGGGTCTCGGTCGTGCGCGCGATGCCGCAGCCGAGATCGAGGACATGTTCGCCCGGTCGCAGCGTCAGCCGGTCGATCACTGCCTGACCGATCGGGGCCAACTGCCGCTCCAGCGGGTCGCGGACGGCCAGCCATGCCTGTACGCGCGCATCGGTCATGGTCGAAACGTCACGCCTCCAGCTCGACGTCCCAATAGAGCCAGTCGTGCCACGTTTCATGCAGATGGTTGGGCGGGAAGCGGCGGCCCTGTTCCTGCAACTGCCAGCTGGTCGGGCGGATCGGCTGGACGTGCAGCGGCATCGCCGCCTGTTTCGGCGTACGGCCCCCTTTGCGCAGGTTGCACGGCGCGCAGGCGGTGGCGACATTCTCCCACGTCGTCCGGCCCCCTTGCGCGCGGGGCACGACATGGTCGAAGGTCAGGTCGTGCGTCGCGCCGCAATATTGGCAGCTGAACCGGTCGCGCAGGAACAGGTTGAACCGGGTGAAGGCCGGAAATTCGGACGGCCGGACATATTGCTTGAGCGCGATCACCGACGGCAGCTTGATGCGCGCGGTCGGGCTGCACACTTCGCGGTCATATTGGGCGACGATGTCGACCCGGTCGAGAAACACGGCCTTTACCGCAGTCTGCCATGGCCAGACGCTGAGCGGATAATAGCTCAACGGCGTATAGTCCGCGTTGAGCACCAGCGCGGGACAGCCATCGGGATGGCGGAGGCGATCGGGATGGTACATGAAGTCCCCCTCGCGTAAACGTCGCCGCCGATATGATCGGCAACGATGACGCGGACATGACAGCACGGGGCAAGGCCGAAAGTCAAACCAGGACGGTCGTCACCCGCTTTGCCCCCAGTCCCACCGGGGCACTCCATGCCGGCCATGCGCTGGCGGCGATCGAATCGCACGACCGTGCGCGGGCGGCGGGCGGGCGGTGGCTGCTCAGGATCGAGGATATCGATGGCGGGCGCAGCCGGCCGGAACATGTCGCGGGCATCCTGGCCGATCTGGCGTGGCTGGGGCTGCAATGGGACGGGGAGGTGGTGTTCCAGTCGGCGCGGATGGCGCTGTACCGCGCCGCGCTCGACCGGTTGCGGGGGATGGGGCTGGTCTATCCGTGTTTCTGTACCCGCGCCGATATCGCGCGCGAGGTGGCGGCGAGTGCGTCGGCGCCGCATGGGGTGGACGGGGTCGTCTATCCGGGGACGTGCCGTGCGATCCCGGCGGACGTCGCGGCGGCGCGGCTGGGCGAGCCACATGCGTGGCGGATCGACATGGCGCGGGCGGTGACGCTGACGGGGCCGCTCGACTGGGTCGACGAACTCGCCGGACGGGTCCGCGCCGATCCGCTGGCACAGGGCGACGTGGTGCTGGCGCGCAAGGATGCCGGGACCAGCTATCATCTGGCGGTGACGGTCGACGACGCAGCGCAAGGGGTGACCCATGTCGTGCGCGGCATCGACCTGTTCGCGGCGACGCATGTCCATCGGTTGCTGCAGGCGCTGCTCGACCTGCCGGTGCCGGTGTGGCGGCATCATCCGCTGTTGCTGGGGCCGGACGGGCAAAGACTCGCCAAGCGCAACGGCGCGCCGACGCTGGCGGCATTGCGCGATGCGGGGGTGGAGGGGAAGGCATTCGCCGACGATCTGCGCGCGCGGCGACTTCCCATTGGATTCGCGCTCGCAAATGCTTAGCTTCCGTCCATGAACACGTTCCTGGTCCTGTTGCTGATCGCGGCGATGATCGCGGTCGTCGTCGCGCTGGTGCGCGGCATCGTCTCCTTCCTTGCCGAAGGAACCGCCGCCGCCCGCGGCGAGGGGCCGAGCGAACAGGCGCTGAAATCGAACAGGATGATGCAGGCGCGGGTGTTGTTTCAGGCGATCGCGATTCTGATCGTCGTCGTGATCCTGTTCATGGCCGGGCGCACCTGACGCAGTGGTCAAGCTGAACAAGATCTACACGCGGACCGGCGACGCGGGCACCACCGGGCTGGTCGACGGATCGCGCGTCGCCAAGGATGCAGCGGTGATGCAGGCGATCGGCGATGTCGACGAGGCCAATTCGGCGCTGGGCGTCGCCGTCGTCGCGCTGGGCGATGCCGATACGGCGTTGCTGCGCCGGGTGCAGAACGACCTGTTCGACTATGGTGCGGACCTCGCCACCCCACCGGGCATCGCGGGCGCGCTGCGGATCGTGCCGGCACAGGTGACCGCACTGGAGGAAGCGATCGACCGGATGAACGCCGATCTGTCGCCGCTGACCAGCTTCATCCTGCCGGGCGGGACGGCGGCGGGCGCGGCGCTGCATCTGGCGCGGGCGATCGTCCGGCGCGCCGAGCGGTCGGTGGTGCATGCTTCGTACGAGGCGGACCTTAATCAGAATTTATTGTCCTATATCAATCGGTTGTCTGACCTCCTCTTTGTATACGCCCGATGGGTGAACCAAAGTGGCGGCGGAGACGTTTTGTGGGTGCCAGGCGGGGTTCACCAGCCGGCATAGGAGCACCCCATGCGAGCGACACCGGTCAAACAGCCCGACCAGGCGCTCACCACGCGATATGCCGGGGTTCGCGCACTGACCGACGCGCTGGCCGGGCCGTTGTCGGACGCCGATGCGACCGTCCAGTCGATGGACGATGCCTCCCCCGCCAAATGGCATCTGGCGCATACCACGTGGTTCTTCGAAACCTTCGTCCTGCGCGATCATGTTCCCGGTTATACGCTGCACGACGAGCGTTTCCCGTTCCTGTTCAACAGCTATTACGAAGCCGAGGGCCGCCGCCATGCACGCGGGCGGCGCGGCATGGTGACTCGGCCCAGCCTCGACGAGGTGCGCGCCTATCGCGCGGCGGTCGACGCCGCGTTGCTGGCGGCGCTGCCCGACCTGTCCGACGCGGTGCGGCAACTGGTGGCGCTGGGTTGCAACCATGAAGAGCAGCATCAGGAATTGCTGCTGACCGATATCCTCCACCATTTCAGTGAAAATCCACTCGAACCGGCGATGTTCGCACCCGAGCCGAAGCGTCCGGTGGCGGTGCCGCCGCCGATCGGCTGGATCGAGCATGGCGGCGGCATCGTGCAGGTCGGCCATGCCGGCGACGGCTTTGCCTTCGACTGCGAGGGGCCGCGCCACGACGTGCTGCTCCACCCGCATGCCATCGCCGACCGCACCGTCACCAACGGCGAATGGGCGGCGTTCATCGCCGATGGCGGGTATTGCGATGCGCGGCTGTGGCTGGCCGATGGCTGGGCATGGGTGCAGGCCAACCGGATCGAGGCGCCGCTCTATTGGGAGCGCCAGGGCGAGGTGTGGACCCGTTTCGGACTGGACGGGCGGCGTGCGATCGATCCCGCCGCACCGGTCACCCATGTCAGCTTCTTCGAGGCCGATGCCTATGCCAGCTGGGCGGGCGCGCGGCTGCCGACCGAGTTCGAATGGGAGGCGGCCGCTGCGTCGCACGACCCGGCCGGCGGCAACCAGCTCGACCATGCCCATGCCGTCGAACCGCGTCCGTCGACCGGCGGTCCGGCCTTTTTCGGCGATGTGTGGCAATGGACCGGCAGCGCCTACCGCCCCTATCCGCGCTTCCGTACCGTCGAAGGCGCGGTCGGCGAATATAATGGCAAGTTCATGAGCGGGCAGTTCGTGTTGCGTGGGAGTTCCTGCGCGACGCCGCGTGGCCATGTGCGCGCCTGCTACCGCAATTTCTTTTATCCCCACCAGCGCTGGCAATTCACCGGCGTCCGGCTCGCAAAGGACCTGTGATGCTGCGAAGCGACGACGTACCGATGGCGTCCCGCGCCGATCCCGCTTTCCGCGCCGATGTGCTGGCCGGACTGGCATTGCCGCAAAAGGCGATTCCGGCGCGCTGGTTCTATGACCGCAAGGGGTCGGAACTGTTCGAGGACATTACCCGGCTGCCCGAATATTATCCGACGCGCGCGGAAACGGCGATCCTGAAGACGATCTGTCCCGAACTGGTCGGCGCGGTCGGCGATGGCGTCGCGGTGGTCGAATTCGGATCGGGATCGTCGGTCAAGACGCCGATCCTGCTCAACTGCATCGAACCCGCCGCCTATGTTCCGATCGATATCTCGGGAGATTTCCTGCGGTCGTCGTCGGCGGCGCTGGCCGGCCAGTTTCCCGGACTGCCGGTACTGCCGGTCGAGGCCGACTTCATGCATCCGGTGCCGTTGCCCGAGGAGGTCGCGGACCTGCCGAAGCTGGGGTTCTTTCCGGGATCGACGATCGGCAACATGGAACCGCTCGCGGCCGGCACGCTGTTGCGCGCGATGCGCGACTGGCTGGGCGAGGGGGCGATGCTGTTGATCGGCATCGACCGAATCAAGGATCGCGACACGCTGGTCGCCGCCTATGACGATGCGGCGGGGGTGACGGCGGCGTTCAACCTGAACCTGCTCGACCGGATCAATCGCGAACTGGGCGGCGACGTGCCGGTCGCGGCGTTCGAGCACGAGGCGCGGTGGAACGACGATGCCGCACGGATCGAGATGCATCTGCGCGCGACGCGCGACGTGACTTTCTCGATCGATGGTCGTGCTTTCGCGATGAAGGCCGGCGAGACGATCCATACCGAGAACAGCCACAAATATGGCGACCGCGACGCGCGGCTGCTGCTACGCAGTGGCGGATGGACACCGAAACAACAATGGTGCGGGGACGATGGCGCGTTCTGCGTGATCCTCGCCGAAGCACAGGGACTGCCGATCGCGCCGTGATCCGGCTGTTCGCGGGCATTTTGGCGCTGCTCGCGGCGGTTGCGCCGGCAGCCGCGCGCGACCTGACGGTCGTGAGCTTGAACATCCGCATGCCATCGCCCGACGATGGCGCGAACCGCTGGGAATTGCGGCGCGATTTGACCGTGGCGACGATCCGTCGCGCGAACCCCGACGTGATCGGCACGCAGGAATTGTTCAAGCGGCAGGGCGACGACGTCGTCGCGCGCCTGCCGCGCTATCGCTGGATCGGGGTCGGGCGCAGCGGTGCCGAACGCGCCGATGACGAGCATATGGGCATTTTCTACCGCGCCGATCGGCTGACCGTCGAGCGCTGTGGCAATTTCTGGCTGTCCGATACGCCCGCGGTGCCCGGCAGCAATAGCTGGGGCCACCCCTTTCCCCGAATGGTGACATGGGCGATTTTCCGGGAGGCAGATGGCCGGCGCTTCGCCATGTTCAACACGCATCTGCCCTATCGCGCCGAAGATGAGCCGGCGCGGGAGAAGGGCGCGGCGTTGCTGGCGGCGCGCATCCCGGCGATCGCTGGCGACCTGCCGGTCGTGGTGACCGGCGACTTCAACACGGTACCCGATAGTCCGACCTATCGGCGGATGGCGCAAGGATTGCGCGACGCATGGGGCGCGGCTCCGGTGCGGACCGGGCCGGAGGCGACGTTCCACGGCTTTACCGGCAAGCCCGATCGGCGGATCGACTGGGTGTTCGTGAAGGGGTTCGCGGTGAAGCGCGCGGCGACGGTCGATACGCGGCGGGGGGATGTGTTTCCGTCGGATCATTATCCGGTGGTGGTGACGCTGGGGCGGTAGGGCGACTTCACCCTCGCCCTTCCTGCCGGGAGAAGGAATTTCAATTAGCGAACCAACCGCACGGTCCAGGTCCGGATATAGTCGATATTGCCGCGGCATTCGGTCATGTCGCGCTGTTCGATCAGGCGGAAGCGGGTGCCGTCCCATGCGTAGCGCTGGGTCGTGCCGCAATCGCCGAGACCGCGACCGCGCGCGTCGGCGGTGAGGATGCCGTC
The DNA here is from genome assembly GCF_022664395.1 of Sphingomonas lacusdianchii. GTDB lineage: Bacteria > Pseudomonadota > Alphaproteobacteria > Sphingomonadales > Sphingomonadaceae > Sphingomonas > Sphingomonas lacusdianchii. The sequence goes on from NZ_JAKRET010000004.1 coordinate 56,371, forward strand.
GGCGAACGCGGCGTTGAACACCAGCGCCTGTTCGTCGGGCGCGTCGCCGGCCGGGGGCGCGTCGAAGGTCGCCGGGACCGCCGCGCCGCGTTCGACGACGAACAGCGCCGACAGGACGTTATAGGCGCCGACGGTGCAGGGTATGATCGCCAGTGTCCGGCTGCCGAGCGGTTTGGTCGTGGCGGGGGGCAGGTCGTCGGCATCGCATTTCGCCGTCTCGCGCATCCGGGTGACGAGCAGCGGGTCGAGCAGGGCGGCCTCTCCCCGGACGACCGGGGCGCGGACGACCGGGAGCGCGGGGGCGGGGCGGGTGTCGGGGCGCTTGCCCGAGGCGGCGAGCGCGCCGATGGTGCCGTCGCGCCCTTGCTGTGCATCGATCCAGCGCAGCGCGGCGGCGGCGCCGGTCAGCGACAGGGTGGCGATGGTCTTGCCGCTGGCGTCGGCGATGGCGATCGCCCGGCCGTTTGCCAGCCTGCGCGTCAGGGCGAGGGCGGGTTCGCCGCGCAGTGCGATCCAGTCATCCTGCGTCGTGCCGCCGCGCGCGACCGCTTCGCCATCGACGGCGAAGGTCAGCGGCAGGGCGGGGGCGTTGCCGCGCAGGCGGATCGTCAGGCCTGCGTCGGGGCCGGCGGCGCGTTCGATCGACAGCGTCAGGGCGGGCGGTTCGCCGTCCTCGGGGGCCAGCGATCCCGCCTGACAGGTCGCGCCATTGTCGCAGCCCACCGCCCAGTCGTCGAAGGTCTTGAGCGGCAACGCCTTAGGCGGGGTGGCGGTGTCGGTCAGCGGCGCGGGCGAGGCGGTGGGGGACGGCGTCGGACCGGGCACGGGCGCGTCGGCGTTACAGGCAGGGAGCAGCAGCGGCAGGGCAAGGGGCAGGAAACGGCGCATGCCGGTGCGATACCGGCATGGACGGCCGACCGAAAGGCGCTATTCCCGCGTTCAGGCCGCAAAGGCGCAATGAGAGGACGTTCAGGATGAAGACGATTGGCGTGATCGGCGCGGGCCAGATGGGGGCGGGGATCGCCCAGGTATCGGCGCAGGCGGGCTATCGCGTGCTGCTGTCGGACGTGTCGGTCGAGCGCGCGCAGGCGGGCAAGGACGGTATCGCCAAGCAACTGGCGCGCGCGGTGAGCAAGGAGAAGATCGCGCAGGCGGACGCCGATGCCGCGCTGGAGCAGATCGAACCGATCGGCGATCTGGCGGCGATGGGCCCGTGCGATCTGGTGATCGAGGCGGCGACCGAGCGGGAGGCGATCAAGCGCCAGATTTTCGAAACCGTGGGCAAGGCGCTGTCGGATACGGCGATCCTCGCCAGCAATACCTCGTCGATCCCGATCACCCGGCTGGCGCAGGCCGCGCCCGATCCGGCGCGGTTCATGGGGGTGCATTTCTTCAACCCGGTGCCGGTGATGGGGCTGATCGAGCTGATCCGTGGCCTTGCCACCAGCGACGCGACGGTCGCCGCGGTCGAAGCGTTCGGGCAGAGCCTGAACAAGCGCATCGTCCATGCCAATGACGCGCCCGGCTTCATCGTCAACCGCGTGCTGATGCCGATGCTGAACGAGGCATGCTTTGCGCTGGGCGAAGGGGTGGCGACGATTGCCGACACCGATGCGGCGTGTCAGTTGGGGCTGAACCACCCGATGGGGCCGTTCACGCTGGCCGATTTCATCGGGCTCGACACCTGTCTGGAGATTACCCGCGTGCTGTTCGAGGGGACGGGCGATCCGAAATTCCGGCCGGCGCCGCTGCTGGTCAAATATGTCGAGGCCGGCTGGTACGGGCGCAAGGTGAAGCGCGGCTTCTACGATTATTCGGGCGCGGAGCCGGTGCCGACGCGGTGAGCGCGGACGGGGGAGGCGATGCGTCTCCCCCGTGGCGAACGTTAGATGAAGGTCGCGGCGGTCGCGCGGTAGATGGCGGGCAGGATGATGCCCTGCAGGATGCCGATCAGCACCAGCACCACGAATGGCGCGAAGTCGAGAGCGCCGAAATCGGGCAGGATCCGCCGGATCGGGCGATAGACCGGCTCGGTCACGGTCATCAACCCGCGATACATCGAACGGATGAAATCGTTATGGGTGTTGATGACGTTGAACGAGATCAGGATCGACAGGATCGCCTGCACGACGATGATCCACCACAGGACGTTCAGCAGCACCTGAATGATATCGAGCAGGACGTTCAACGCATGGGGCCTTTCGCGAATGGTTCTCGACTATAGGGACGCATAGGCCCGGCTCCAAGCCTCAGGCGTGAACGAGCGTGCCGGCGCCCTGTTCGGTGAAGATTTCGAGCAACATCCCGTGCGGCACGCGACCGTCGAGGATGACCGCCGCGTCGACCCCCTGCGCCACCGCCGACACGCAGGTCTCGACCTTCGGGATCATGCCGCCGCTGATCGTGCCGTCGGCCTTCAGTTCGGCGATGCGGTCGGCGTTCAGGTCGGTCAGCAGCTCGCCGGTCTTGTCGAGCACGCCCGCGACGTCGGTCAGCAGGAAGAAGCGCGACGCGCCCATCGCGCCGGCGATCGACCCGGCCATGGTGTCGGCGTTGATGTTATAGGTCTCGCCATCGGCACCCAATGCGACCGGGGCCACGACCGGAATGAAGCCGTCGCGCGCGAGGCTGTGCAGGATCGTCGGGTCGACCGCGACCGGGGTACCGACGAAACCCAGATCGACATGGCGCTCGATGCCCTGGCTGCGGTCGGGTTCGCTGCGGCCGACCTTTTCGGCGGTGACGAGGCGCGCGTCCTTGCCCGAAATGCCGACCGCCTTGCCGCCGGCCGCCGCGATCCACGCGACGATTTCCTTGTTGATCTTGCCCGCAAGCACCATTTCGGCGACCTCGGCGGTGGCAGCGTCGGTGACGCGCAGGCCGTCGACGAAGCGCGATTCGACCCCGAGGCGCTTGAGCATCGCACCGATTTGCGGTCCGCCGCCATGGACGACGACCGGGTTGATGCCTACCTGTTTCAGCAGCACCACGTCCTCGGCGAAGTCGCGCGCCAGTTCGGGATCGCCCATCGCGTGGCCGCCATATTTCACCACGAAGGTGCGACCGGCATAGCGTTGCAGATAGGGCAGCGCCTCGGTCAGCGTTTCCGCCTTGGCGAGCATCTTCGGATCGGGTGCGTGGGTCATGGGTGCGCGCTTTAGCGGGATGAGCGGCAAGAAGGAAGAAGTTGGGTTCACGCGAAGGCGCGAAGGCGCGGAGGGAAGCAGGAAGTTTTGGTTCGCGCAGAGGCGCAGAGGCGCAGAGGGGTTGTGAACGCTGCGACCGTCCGCTGTCCGGCGAAGCCTTTCTCCCGCTGAACCCGCTAAAGGAGAGCCGCTGTCGCGGCGAACGCGTCCTCTCTGCGCCTCTGCGCCTCTGCGCGAATAATCTCTTTCTCTTCGCGTCTCCGCGTGAAATCGAATCCTACGCGCGATCCAGCCGGCGGCCCAAGCCGACGAAAGCATAGATGAGCGGCGGGACCAGGACGATCGACAGCGTCACCTTGGCCAGCATCTGCCCTACGACCAGCTGCCCGATCGGAAAGACGCCGTAAAAGGCGACCGAGATGAAGATCAGCGTGTCGACGATCTGCGACAGGACACTGGCGATCGCCGCGCGCAGCCACAGCAGGCGCCCTTTCCCACGCTTTAGCCAGCCGAAGATGGTGACGTTCAATGTCTGCGACACGCCATAGGCGACGATGCCGGCCATCCAGATGCGCAGGTTGGAGCGCATGACGAGGTCGAAGGCAGCGAGCCGGTCGGCCTCCATGCTGGCGGCGGCGGGCAGTTCGAGGACGATCGCGACTAGCAGCATCGAGGCGAGCAGCGGCAGGAAGCCGAACCAGACCAGATGCTTGGCCCGAAGCGCGCCATAGAGTTCGGCGACCGCGCTCGACACCACCACCAGCAGCAGGAAGGCGAAGATGCCCGCCTCCACCGCCAGCGGGCCGATCGCGACCTGTTTGTTGCCCAGCACGCCGGCGATGCAGACCATGCCGCCGTAGAAGATCGCGAAGATGAACAGCGCACGCGGCATGGTGATCGTGGCGGGCGCAGGATGGTCGGGTGTCGTCATGGCCCTTGCTAGTCCCGAAAATCGTCGATGGCAAAAGCGTTTGTCGCCGCTGGCCCCCGCGCCACCGCCATGGCATATCGCGACGGTTTGGGGCCGTCCGGGCGGACGGCGGGGCAGGGTATTGCGCTTCACATGACACGTTTCCTCATCGGCATCGCCGGCATCGTCGTGATTCTCGGCATCGCCTTTGCGCTATCGACCAATCGTCGCGCGATCCGGCCGCGGGTCGTCGGCGCGGCGTTCGCGCTGCAGGCGGGGATCGCGGTGCTGGTGCTGTACACGCCATGGGGGAAGGGCGTGCTGAGCTTCCTGTCGGGCGGCGTCGCCAATCTGCTCGGCTATGCGAATGCCGGGACGTCGTTCCTGTTCGGGCCGCTCGCCAAGCCGGAGATCGGCGGGACCAGCTTCGCCATCGCCGCGCTGCCGGTCATCATCTTCTTCGCGTCTTTGGTGTCGATCCTCTATTATCTCGGCATCATGCAGCTGGTGGTGCGCTGGATCGGCGGCGCGATCGAGAAGGTGATCGGCGTCAGCAAGGTCGAATCGCTGTGCGCCGCCGCCAACATCTTTGTCGGGCAGAGCGAATCGCCGCTGGTGATCCGCCCCTATCTGGCGGGGCTGACCCCGGCGCAGCTGTTCACGGTGATGACCAGCGGCATGGCGGGCGTGGCGGGCACGATCCTGGCGGCCTATGCCTCGATGGGCATCCGCATCGATTTCCTGCTGGCGGCGAGCTTCATGGCGGCGCCGGGCGGCATATTGATGGCCAAGATCATCATGCCCGACACGCCCGAGCCGGCGGCGGGCGAGTTGCCGCTGGGCGACGACCGCGAGGCGGAGGCGATCGCGCTGGCCGAGGCGACGCATGATGAGGAACGCCCGGCCAACATCATCATGGCGGCGGCACAGGGGGCGCAGACCGGCGTGAAGCTGGCAGTGGCGGTCGGCGCGATGGTGCTCGCGTTCGTCGCGCTGGTGGCGCTGGCCAACGGGCTGCTCGGCGGGATCGGCAACTGGTTCGGGATCGCCGATCTCAGCTTTCAGCGGTTGCTCGGCTATGTCTTCGCGCCGGTCATGTACCTGCTGAACGTGCCGTGGAACGAGGCGGGGATTGCCGGCGGGCTGTTCGGGCAGAAGGTCGTGTTGAACGAATTCGTCGCCTATATCTCGCTGGGCGAGGCGGGGACGCAATTGTCGACCCGGACGATCGCGATCATCACCTTTGCGCTGTGCGGCTTCGCCAATTTCTCGTCGATCGCGATCCAGATGGCGGTGACCGGCAGCCTTGCCCCCAACCAGCGGCCGATGATCGCGCGGCTGGGCATCCGCGCGCTGGTCGCCGGCACCCTCGCCAATCTGATGTCGGCGGCGCTGGCGGGACTGCTCCTCAGCTGAAAACACGTGGCCGCCTCGGCCGCGTCAACCGTCTGTTTACGGCGTTCCCGATAGGGTCCTTCGATCATGCCGGACGCGGCATGGGGTTGCGTGATGGGGACGACCATGGACGACGGACTGATCGATCAGCGGGCACTGGCGCAGGCGCGGGCGGAACTCGGAGCGAATTTCGTCCGCATCCTCGGCTATTTCCGCGAGGACGGGCTGAAGTCGCTGCTGGCGATCGAAAACGCGATGCGCGAACAGAATGCGGTGGCGATGGTCCTGCCGGCGCATACGCTGAAGGGCGAATCGCGGCAGTTCGGCGCGGAGGCGCTGGCCGATATCGCCGAGGGGATCGAGATGATCGCGCGCAAATGCGTCGAGACGCGCGACGAGCCGACCGAAGCGATGGAGCATGTCGCGCAGCTGCGCCCGATGTTCAACGCGACGCTGGCGCTGCTCGACCGCGACAGCAACCCGCTGGCGCAGCGCAAGGCCGCCGGGTTCGGCAAGCGACCGGTGGCGTTGTAGGGGCGGCGTTTCCGACCACGTCGCGCCAGGTGCATCGACCGTCCGTCCGCCACGTGCGGCTGTGGGCGACCGACATTCTATCGTCACTCCCGCCTGCACGGGAATGACGAACATCCATGGGAATCGCCGAACGTCGATCCGGCATCGATCGGACCGGCCGCGCCATCGTGCGACCGGCGATCGACCTTACAGCCCGTGCTTGTCGTATTCCGACTTGGCGTTGAGCTGGATATAGTTCTGGATGCCCATGCGCTCGATCATCTCGAACTGGGTTTCGAGCGTGTCGACATGCTCTTCCTCGTTCATCAGGATTTCCGCGAACAGATCGCGGCTGACGAAATCGCGGATGCTTTCGCAATAGGCGACGGCTTCGCGCAACTGGGCGACGGCCTCGACCTCGATCGCGAGATCGGCCTTGAGGATTTCCTCGACCGTCTCGCCGACGCGCAGGCGGCCGAGCAGCTGGAAATTGGGCAGGCCGTCAAGGAACAGGATGCGCTCGGCCAGACGATCGGCGTGCTTCATCTCGTCGATCGATTCGTGCCGTTCGAACTGCGCGAGCTTGTACACGCCCCAATGGTCTAGCAGGCGATAGTGCAGCCAATATTGATTGACCGCGGTCAGTTCGTTCCTGAGCGCCTCGTTGAGAAATTCGATGACCTTGGCGTCGCCCTTCACGTCGTTCGTCCTTATGCTGTGATGGACGGGACTTACGCGGTTTGGCGCGACAGGGACAGCATCAAAATGGCTGATTTCTGCGGGTTTGTGCAGGTGCGAACGCTACGCAGCCGCGCGTTCGGCATCGATAATGGCTCGCGCGAACGGGACGCACTGGCCGCATTTCGCCTGACATCCCAGCGCCCGATATGCCTGGCAGGCGCTGTTCGCGCCACCGCGCGCGGCCTCCCGCACATCGCGTTCCCGAATGGCATTACAGACGCATACGACCATGTTCGACCCTCGCTCCGTTGGGCCGACTCATAATAGTAGTGAAAATCGTTCGCAACAATTATTGCGGATCATTCGCATCAATTCGTCGCTTCTGAAGGTGCGACGGGTTGCGTAGCGGTTGCCATTGCCAGCGTGCCAGCGACCGCCACAGCCATTCGAACGGTCCGTACCGGAAGCGCGCAAGCCACCATGGCGACCAGAGCGCCATCGCGGCGCACATGGCGAAGACCGGCAGGTATAGCGAGGCACGCGACCAATAGCCGAACTGGCCGAGGCCCCAGCCGTAGAAGAGGAAGCACATCACGATGCTGGTCGCGAGATAGTTGCTGAGCGCCATCCGACCGACCGCCGCCAGCCGCCGCGCGATCGGGCCGCCATTGCCCGCGAGCAGGATAATGGTCGCGGCCCAGCCGGGGATCATGATCGTGCGGAACGGGGTGGCGAGGGCGATCGGGCCGGCGACGATCGCCAGCACGTCGAGGTCGCGCCAAGCGATCCACAGGGCGATTGCTCCATAGCCGGCGATGCCGATGCCCATGCCGCCGACCGCCCAGCGCAGCAGGCGGCGACGGGACCATTGCCCTTGCAGCATCCCGCTGCGCAACGCGGCCATGCCGAACAGCATATAGGCCAGCGTTTCGAACCCGATGATCGGGGTTTCGTTCAGGATGTCGGGGACCTGCGCGATATTGTCGGCAAGGATCGCACCATAGCCGCCGCGGAACAGCGCGAGTTCGCGGGCGATGACCGTCGCGGCGGGGATGCCGAAGCCGTTGTCGAAATCGCGCAGCCCCCGTGCCGCATCCGCGCCACCGCCGGCCAGCATCGCCAGATAGGATAACGGGATCGATCCCATCAGCAGCATGTCGAGGACGGCGAAGGCGATGCCGAACGCCACCAGCCGGCGGGCACTATTGTGCCGGAACCAGTAGGCGATCGATCCGATCAGCGCATAATGGGCAAGGATGTCGCCGCGCCACAACAGCGCGGCATGGGCGATGCCGAGCAGGAACAGCCAGAACATGCGGGCGTAATGCACCGCCGCCGGATCGCGCCCGCTCGCTTCCGCCCGGTCGACGACCAGCAGCAGCGAAGCGCCGAACAGGAAGGAGAACAGCCCGCGCATCTTCCCGTCGAGCAGGATCAGTGTGGCATAATAGGCGAAGCGGTCGGCCGGGCCATCCAGCCCATAGGCACGCGGGCTGATATAGGCGGCTTCGGGCATCGCGAAGGCGATGATGTTGAGGAACAATATTCCCATCACCGCCACCCCCCGGACCGTATCGATCGTCGCGATACGGCCCGTGGGCGTCGGGTCAGGCAAGGGCGGCGTCCGCACCCATCAGCGCGGGGAAGAAGCCCTCATGGGCCTTGCGCAGCTCGTCCAGCGGGATGGCGAAGTCGCCATCGGTCAGTTCGAAGATGATGCGGCTGCCGATCGTCCGGCCGATCGGTTCGGCATCGACCCCGGCCTTTTCCGCACCCTGCAGGAATTCGAGCAGCGCATGGTCGTGGACGGTGACGATATAGACGCCCTGATCCTCGGCGAAGAGCGAGCGGGCGACATCGTCGAACGGCAGTTTGCGGTCGAGAATCGCGCCGATATTGCCGGCCAGCGCCATTTCGGCGACCGTCACGGCGATGCCGCCGTCGCTGACGTCGTGGCAGGCGGTGATCTTGCCCGACAGGATCGCCTGGCGGATATAGCCGCCGGTGCTGCGTTCGGCGTCGAGATCGACCGGCGGCGGCGGGCCTTCCTCGCGGCCGTGCAGTTCGCGCAGCCATAGCGACTGGCCGAGCGCGCCGGTACGGTCGCCGACGCGCAGGATGATGTCGCCGGTCTGCTTGAACGCGATCGTCGCCGACTTCTCCCAATCGGCGAGCAGGCCGACGCCGCCGATCGCCGGGGTCGGCAGGATCGCCGAACCGCCGCCGGTCGCCTTGGATTCATTGTAGAGCGAGACGTTGCCCGACACGATCGGGAAGTCGAGCGCGCGGCAGGCTTCGCTCATCCCGTCGAGGCAGCCGACGATCTGGCCCATGATCTCGGGGCGCTGCGGATTGGCGAAGTTCAGGCAGTTGGTGACGGCGAGCGGCGTCGCGCCGACCGCCGTCAGGTTGCGATAGGCTTCGGCAATCGCCTGTTTCCCGCCCTCGACCGGATCGGCGAAGCAGTAGCGCGGGGTGCAGTCGGTGGTCATCGCCAGCGCCTTGCGCGTGCCATGGACGCGGACGACCGCCGCATCGCCGCCGGGGCGCTGCACCGTGTCGGCGCCGACCATGTGGTCATATTGCTCCCAGATCCAGCGCCGGCTGGCGATGTCGGGCGATCCCATCAGCTTGAGCAGATCGGCGGCCGGGTCGGCGCAGTCGGGCACGTCGGTCAGCTCGGCGGGCTTGGGCGTCGGGACGTGCGGCCGATCGTAGAGCGGCGCTTCGTCGGCGAGCGGTGCCAAGGGAATGTCGGCGACGACATCGCCCTGCCATTTCAGCACCATGCGGCCGGTGTCGGTGACATGGCCGATGACCGCGAAGTCGAGTTCCCATTTGTCGAAGATCGCCCTGGCGAAATCCTCGCGGCCGGGCTTCAGGACCATGAGCATCCGCTCCTGGCTTTCCGACAGCATCATCTCGTACGGGGTCATGCCGCGTTCGCGCTGCGGCACGTCGTCCATGACCAGTTCGATGCCGACGCCGCCCTTCGACGCCATCTCGACCGAGGAAGAGGTGAGGCCGGCGGCGCCCATGTCCTGGATCGCGACGATCGCATCGGACGCCATGAGTTCGAGGCACGCCTCGATCAGCAGCTTTTCGGTGAAAGGATCGCCGACCTGCACGGTCGGGCGCTTCTCCTCGGCATCCTCACCGAAATCGGCCGAGGCCATGGTCGCACCATGGATGCCGTCGCGGCCGGTCTTCGACCCGACATAGACGATCGGATTGCCGACGCCCGACGCGGCCGAATAGAAGATCTTGTCGGTGTCGGCGATACCGACGGTCATCGCGTTGACGAGGATGTTGCCGTCATAGGCGGGGTGGAAATTCACCTCTCCGCCGACCGTGGGCACGCCGACGCAATTGCCATAGCCGCCGATGCCATGGACCACGCCCGCGATCAGATGCCGCATCTTCGGGTGATCGGGGCGGCCGAAGCGCAGCGCGTTGAGGTTCGCGATCGGCCGCGCGCCCATGGTGAACACGTCGCGCAGGATGCCGCCGACACCCGTCGCCGCACCCTGATAGGGTTCGATGTAAGAGGGGTGGTTGTGGCTCTCCATCTTGAAGATCGCGGCCTGTCCGTCGCCGATGTCGATCACGCCGGCATTCTCGCCGGGGCCGCAAATGACCTGACGCCCGGTCGTCGGCAGCTTCTTCAGATGAATGCGGCTGGACTTGTAGCTGCAATGTTCCGACCACATGACCGAGAAGATGCCGAGTTCGGTCAGGTTCGGTTCGCGCCCCATCGCGTGCAGGACGCGCGCATATTCTTCGGGGCTCAGGCCGTGTTCGGCGACGATCTCGGGCGTGATCTGGGTCATGTGGCGGCCTCTAGCGCGCGCGGGCGAGCGGGGCCAGCCGGTTTGTGATCGTTGCTTCCGCGTTTCCGGCGCGCCTGCTGCGTTGCAAAATAGGTACAGTTGCGGAACAAATATGGTCGGCCCGGTTTAATCTGCTTCGATTAACCCTTTTCCTATGGGAACCATGCATAGCGCTAGACGTCGGTGACCCGCGTCGCCGGTCGCTGGCGTAGCAGGGCGTTATGCCGAGCAAGGGAGAATCTGGATGGTTTCGAAGTTTCTGACGGCAATCGCCGCCACCACGCTGGTCGCGGCTCCGGTTGCCGCCAACGCCGCGTCGAACGCGCAGGCGCTGTCGGTCGCCAAGTCGGTCCGCGCATCGGCTCCGGCCAAGGGCCAGAAGCTTGCCGGTGGCGGCATCGTATTCGCGCTGCTGGCAGCAGCGATCGTCGCGGGCGGCGTCATCATCGCCGTCGACGACAATTCGGACAGCAACTAAGTCCGGTTGCGGGGCGGGGGCCGCTATGGTCCCCGCTTCTTCTTTCGGCGTGGCGCGGTAACAGGCACGCCATCGACGGTTCCCGCGCTGATGCGATCTTCTCGCGCGTCGCTCGTCCGGCATCGCCCGCGATTGGAACGTCAACCCAGCGAAGGCTGGGATGCTATGGTGATTGCGCGAGGCAAGCGCCGCTTGATACCCCGGCCTTCGCCGGGGTGACGATTGTGGCGACCAAGCCGGGACTCCGTATCAGTCCTTCCGCTTCTTCCACGCCTGCCACAGCATCATGCCGATCAGCGTACCGCCGGCAACGGTGCCGCCGACCGCGACGGCGGTGACCACCGGCGACAGGGTGTTGTCAGCACGGTGGAGATGGGGGCGGTGCTTTTTCAGCTTCTTGAGCAATGGCGTGCGCTGCGACAGCGCCTCGAACATTTCGCCCGGCCCTTCGGGATCGAGGATCTTGTTGTCGGCAAGCCATTCGGTGACCGCGCCGAGGTCGGGCACTTCATAGGGGCGTAGCGAACGGCCCTCCCCGCGTAGTTCCTCGATCGTCGCGATCAGCGAGTTGGTGCGGGTCAGCGTCGCCTGTACGTCCTCGCACGTCACGTCGAGATGTTCGGCGAGCAGCGAGTCGCGGATGCCGGCGATGGTGCGGCGTTCGTCGGCATTGACGTGGCGGGTCGCGTCGATCGTCACGTCGCATTCGGTGTCGAGGCGGAGCGAGCGGTTGTTGAAGTTGGACGAGCCGACGCGCAGCAACTGGTCGTCGATCACCGTCACCTTGGCATGGACATAGATGGCGGTGCCGCCGGCGGTGAAGGGGTGGTAGAGGCGCAGCCGGTCATGGCGGTCGCGTTCCTTCAGCGCCTGAAAGATGCGCGCGCGGGCGCTGTCCATCGCGACGGGTTCGAGCCACCCTTCGGCGGTGGTCGGATTGACGATCACGACCTCGGGACCATCGGCCTCCTCCAGCCGCCGTGCGATCGCCTCGGCGACCTTGCGCGAGGCGAAATACTGGCTTTCCGCATAGATGAAGCGTTCGGCGCGGGCGATCAGGTCGAGATAGAGCGTCTCGATCTCATGCACCGGTTCCTGCTCGGCCATTTCGGGGATGGTGCGGGCGATGGCGACGTCGATCCCGGTGAAGTCGGCGTCGAGCCCGGTCGGCCAGCAGCCGCCGGTGTCGGTCGGCGCAGGCAGTTCGTCGCCCCCCGCCACCGCCCAGCGACGGCGACACATGTCGCCGAGCGCGGCGGCGACCGGTCCTTCGAGCGCGGTCGTGACGTCATGCCATGGCTGATAGGGAGTGCCGTCGGGTTCGATCCGCCGGGGATCGTCGTCGCAATGCTCGCGCGTGTCCCAGCGGTCGACGGTCATGTCGATGCCGCCGCAAAAGGCGACGTCGTCGTCGATCACCACGACCTTCTGATGATGCGATCCCGCGATCGGGTGATGCCCGTCGAGGCGCATATGCACTTGCGGATCGGCGATCCATTTGGCGATGCGCACCAGCGTGCGGCCATGGAACAGCGTCTTGATCGCGCCGGTATCCCAGCGAAGGATATGGACCTGTAGCCCCGGCGTGCGGCGGACCAGCCAGCTGATGAATTCGCCGACCTTTTCAGGGCCTTCGCTCTCGGGATCGGTCTTGAAGCGGATGCGCGCGTCGAAGTCCCAGCCGATCAGCAGGATCTGCTTCTTCGCCTTCAGCATCGCATCGCGGGCGTGGCGGAAATAATTGTCGGCATCGACCAGCACGGTCGCGCGCGTCGCGCGCTCGATCCGCCAGCAGTTGCGACCCGGTTCGAGCGGAGGGGTGTGACGCGCCATGCGGGTAGCCATGGCAGGGTATCGTTACGGTTCCAAGCGATTGCGGTGCGTTGGCGGCGGTTTGCCGGTTCAAAGTTCACAAAGTTCACACTTGCACGCTGTTTGTGACGCGGGTGCGGGTGGAGCGGGCGAGGCGGACGGTGGAAAGAGCGGTATGCGAGGCTGGCAGGTCGGGCGGGTGTAGGAAAGGGGCGCTTTTTCCTTCCATCACCTTGGGCGTGACCGAGACCGCTGCGAGCCGCCTGATCGCCGACCTTGTTGCGTACCCCGTCTGCGCAGGGGTACGGCAAGTATGCGGCGGATCGAGCAGACTCGAGCAGCGGCCCCAGACGCGACGCGAAGTGACGGGTTGCGCAGGCGGTTACAGGATCTCGTGGACCCGTTCGGGTGGGCGGGCGATCACGACGCCCTTCGCCGTCTCCACGATCGGACGTTCGATCAGGATGGGGTGCCCGGCCATGGCATCGAGGATCGCCGCATCGTCGGCGGTTTTCAACGACTTGGCTTCGGTCTCGCCGGTGCGCAGCGCTTCGCGAGGGGTGAGGTTGGCGCGGGTCAGCAGCGCGGACAGTTCGTCGCGGGTCGGCGGGGTTTTCAAATATTCGACGATCGTCACGTCGGCACCGGCTTCCGCGAGCAGGGCGAGGGCTGCGCGGGACTTCGAGCAGCGGGGATTGTGGTAGATGGTGGCTTTCATGTTTTCCTCCCTGGCACGGGGAGGGGGACCGCCGGCGCAGCCGGTGGTGGAGGGGGTTGGCCGTGTCCACTACCGTTGCGTCTGCGGCGATCCCCCTCCATCATCGTTCGGCGACGGCTCGCGAAGCGAGCCGACTTCGCGGCTGCGACTTGCCCCCGGCATGTCGCTGATCGCCGCTACGGCCCCTCCGATCAAAGGAGAGGATTTTCAGGTCAGTCGTTCTTCGCCAGCCATTCTTCCAGCCACTTGATCGTATAGTCGCCGGTCTGGAAGTCGGGATCGTCGAGCAGCGCCTGGTGGAGCGGGATGGTGGTCTTCATCCCCTCGATCACGAATTCCTCCAGCGCGCGGCGCAGGCGCATCAGGCAGCGTTCGCGGGTGGTGCCATAGACGATCAGCTTGGCGATCATGCTGTCGTAATAGGGCGGCACCTTATAGCCGGCGTACAGGCCACTATCGACGCGGACGTGCATGCCGCCGGGTGCGTGGAAATGCTTCACCGTGCCGGGCGACGGCGCGAAGGTGCGCGGGTCCTCGGCATTGATGCGGCATTCGATCGCGTGGCCGGTGAAGCGGATCTGTTCCTGCCGGCAGGTCAGGCCATGCCCTTCGGCGACGCGGATCTGTTCGCGGACGAGGTCGAGGCCGGTGATCATTTCGGTCACCGGATGTTCAACCTGTAGCCGGGTGTTCATTTCGATGAAATAGAACTCGCCGTCTTCCCACAGGAATTCGATCGTGCCCGCGCCGCGATAGCCCATATCGGCCATCGCCTTCGCACAGATGCCGCCGATCCGTTCGCGATCGGCCTGGCCGAGCACGGGGGAGGGCGCTTCCTCCAGCACCTTCTGGTGGCGGCGCTGCAACGAACAGTCGCGCTCGCCCAGATGGATGGCGTTGCCATTGCCGTCGCCGAACACCTGGATCTCGATATGGCGCGGGTTGCCGAGATATTTTTCGAGGTACACCGTGGCGTCGCCGAACGCGGCCTTCGCCTCGCTGCCGGCTTGCTGCATCAGCGTTTCGAGTTCGTCCTCGGAATGGCACACCTTCATGCCGCGGCCACCGCCGCCCGACGCCGCCTTGATGATGACGGGATAGCCAGCCCTGGCCGCGATCGCCTTCGCCTCGGCGATGTCGCTGATCGCGCCGTCGCTGCCGGGAACGAGCGGCAGGCCGAGCGCGCCCGCGGTGCGCTTTGCCTCGATCTTGTCGCCCATCGTGCGGATATGTTCTGGCTTGGGTCCGACGAAGATCAGGTTGTGCAGCTCGACGATCTCGGCGAACTTGGCGTTTTCCGACAGGAAGCCATAGCCCGGATGGATCGCGTCGGCGCCGCTGATCTCGGCGGCCGAGATGATGTTGGGGATGTTGAGATAGCTGTCGGTCGCCGCCGGCGGGCCGATGCAGATCGCTTCGTCGGCGAGGCGGACGTGCATGGCGTCGGCATCGGCGGTCGAATGGACCGCGACCGTCTTGATCCCCATTTCGTGGCACGCGCGATGGATGCGCAGCGCGATCTCACCGCGGTTGGCGATCAGCAGTTTCTTGATTTCGGGCATATGTTTGTTCCTAGACCGCGTTGCGTCCCAGATCGGTTTGTCCTGAGTAGCCATTGAGCGAAGTCGAAAGGGCGTATCGAAGGATCGCGTGCTGTAGCGCTGCTTCGATACGGGCCTTCGACAGGCTCAGTCCCTACTCAGCACGAACGGGGCGGGCGTGGGGGGGCGGCTGCAAGGCGATTTACTCTACCACCACCAGCGGCTGGTCGAATTCGACCGGCTGGCCGTTCGACACGAGGATCTGAGTGACGGTGCCGGCGGCGGGGGCGACGATGGGGTTCATGACCTTCATCGCCTCGACGATCACCAGCGTGTCGCCGGCGGCGACCTTCTGCCCGACCGCGATGAACGGCTTGGCTTCGGGGTTGGCCGCCAGATAGACGGTGCCGACCATCGGCGAGGTGACCGGCGGCACGCTGCTCACCGGGGCGGCGGCGGCGCCGGCCTCGATCGTGGTCGTCGCGGCGCTGGCGAGCTGCGGCGGCGGCGCGGGCGCATAGGCCGGGGCGGGGGCATAGGTCGCCGCCGCCTGTACCGGCGCGGGCTTGCGCACCACGCGCACCTTGCGCGCGCCGTCCTCGACCTCGACCTCGGTCAGATCGGTTTCATCGAGCACCTGTGCCAGCGCGCGGACGAGGTCGATGTCGACGCGCATCGCGTGGCTGGTGAACGGCGTTCCTTCGCCCTGATTGTCGTCTGCCATGGTAACCCCCAATGGTATCGCTGATTATAAAAAACCGCGCCCTTGTCAGATGCGGGCGGCCGCTTCAAGCGCGACCAGATAGGAAAGCGCGCCGAACCCCGCCACGCTGCCGCGCGCGGCGCGGCCGACGAAGCTGGTGTGGCGAAATTCCTCGCGCGTATGCGGATTGGACAGATGGACCTCGATCACCGGGGTCTTCACCGCCTTGATCGCGTCGTGGAGCGCGATCGACGTGTGGGTATAGGCACCGGCGTTGAGCAGCACCGCCTTCGCCCCCTCCGCCTGCGCTTCGTGCAGCCAGTCGACCAGATGGCCTTCATGGTTCGACTGGCGCAGGTCGATCTGCAGGCCCAGTTCGCGGGCGCGATCCTCCAGCATGCCGGCAATGTCGTCGAGCGTATCCGATCCGTAGATCGCCGGTTCGCGCAGGCCGAGCAGGTTCAGGTTCGGGCCGTTGAGGACGAAGATGGTGGCGGTCAACGCGGTGCTTTCGGTTGCGGGGGCTTGTCCGCCCTCCCTATATGCAGCGCACCATAGCCGGACCGGGCCCGGTAAGTCGAGAGAACGGCGCGCCCGCAGGAGACGACATGCATACCGACGGTACCATCACCATCACGGTCAATGGCGAGCATATGCGCGTCCGCGACGGCATCACGCTGGCCGAACTGGCCGCGCAGATCGGGCTGGTGCCGGAAAAGGTCGCGGTCGAACGCAATCTGGAGGTCGTGCCGCGCTCGACGCTGAAGGACGTGCAGGTCGAGGATGGCGACGAGCTGGAGATCGTGCATTTCGTCGGCGGAGGCGATCATGTCGCGCCGAAGGATGCCGATACGTGGAGCGTCTCAGGTCGCACCTTCCGGTCGCGGCTGATCGTCGGCACCGGCAAGTACCGGGATTTCGAACAGAATGCGGCGGCCGTCGCGGCGTCGGGGGCGGAGATCGTGACCGTTGCCGTGCGCCGCGTGAATGTCAGCGATCCCAAGGCGCCGATGCTGACCGACTATATCGACCCGAAGAAGATTACCTATCTGCCCAATACCGCCGGCTGTTTCGATGCCGACAGCGCCATTCGCACGCTGCGGCTGGCGCGCGAGGCGGGCGGCTGGGACCTCGTCAAGCTGGAGGTGCTGGGCGAGGCGCGGACGCTGTACCCCGACATGGTGGAAACGCTGCGCGCGACCGAGGTTCTGGCCAAGGAAGGCTTTCTGCCGATGGTCTATTGCGTCGACGATCCGATCGCGGCCAAGCGGCTGGAGGATGCCGGCGCGGTTGCGATCATGCCGCTGGGCGCGCCGATCGGCTCGGGCCTCGGCATCCAGAATCTCGTGACCATCCGCCTGATCGTCGAGGGGGCGAAGTTGCCGGTGCTGGTAGATGCCGGCGTCGGGCAGGCGTCGGACGCGGCGGTGGCGATGGAGCTGGGCTGCGACGGGGTGCTGATGAACACCGCCATCGCCGAGGCCAAGGACCCGGTGCTGATGGCGCGCGCGATGAAGGCGGCGGTCGAGGCCGGGCGGATGGGCTATCTGGCCGGGCGGATGCAGCGGCGGCGCTATGCCGATCCGTCGAGCCCGCTCGCCGGTCTGATATGAATTAAGTTTCATGGAACGTCGGTGGAGGCCACCCGTTACTAACCCTGCAATCCAGCGAGCGAAATCTCGCCAACCGACAGGAGCCTTTCATGGGTGAATTCACCGACAAGCTCGCCGCCGCCGGCAACAAGATCGCCGGCAACGTCAAGGAAGCGATCGGCGACGCGACCGACAATGAGCGGCTGGAAGCCGAGGGCCAGGCGCAGCAGGCCAAGGGCACCGGTCAGGACGTGAAGGGCAGCGTCAAGGGCGCGCTCGGCGACAAGATCTGATGGGTTAGGGCACCGCGTACCGCTGGGTAATGGGCGGATGGTGCCGAAGGGCCGCTCCGGGAAACCGGGGCGGCCTTTTCCGTTGGGGCCGCCGATCAGCGATTGCGGATCGCGGTGATCGTCGTGCTGTGGGTGATGATCTCGATCTCGGTCCGGCAGTGGAGCAGGCGGACGCCGTCTTGCGCCAGCGCGCGGTCGAGGGCGGGGGCGAACTGGTCGGTCGTCTCGACGGTTTCGGCCCAGCCGCCATAGGCGCGGGCGAGGGCGGCGAAGTCAGGATTGGCGAGCGTGGTGCCGCTGAGGCGCGCGGGATATTCGCGTTCCTGATGCATGCGGATCGTACCGTAGCCGCCATTGTTGACGAGGATGACGAGCAGGTTGGCGCCGTGCTGGACGGCGGTGGCAAGTTCCTGTCCGTTCATCAGGAAATCGCCGTCGCCCGCGACCGCGACTGCGAGTTTGGTCGGTTCGCGCAAGGCTGCGGCGACGGCGGCGGGGACGCCATAGCCCATCGCACCGCAGGTCGGCGCCAACTGCGTGCCGGTCCAGCCATAGTGCCAGTAGCGGTGCCACCAGCCCGAGAAATTGCCCGCGCCGTTGCAGATGACGGTGTCGTGGCCGGACAGCCTTTCGCGCATTGCCGCGACGCACGTCCCGAGGTCGAGCGCGACGTCGCGCGGGGCGGGGGTCGACCATGCGAGCCATTCGGCATGGGCTTCCCGACCTGCCGGCAAGGAGTTAGCCGGTGGTTCGGCCGCGGCGAGCATGGCGGCGAAGGCACAAGGGTCGGCGGCGACGGCGAGGTCGGCGCGGTAGACGCGGTCGAGTTCGGCCGGGTCGGGGTGGACGTGGATCAGCGTCTGGCCGGGATGGTCGGGCGTTATCAGCGTATAGCCGTCGGTGGTCGCCTCGCCCAAACGTGCGCCGACGACCAGCAGCAGGTCGGCGGCCTTGATCCGCTGAACGAGCTTTGGCGAGGGGCCGTAGCCGAGATTTCCGGCCCATGCCGGATGGTCGTTGGCGATGGCGTCCTGTCGGCGGAAGGCGCCGGCGACGGGGATGCCCCAGCGTTCGGCGAAGTTGGCGAAGGTTACACCAGTGGAGGCATCCCAGCCCGCCCCGCCGACGATCGCCACGGGGGCGCGGGCGGTGCGCAGTGCTGCAAAAACCGCGTCGAAGTTGACAGGGTCGAGCGCGGTTTCGAGTTTCGCAAGCGGCGGGCGGTCGTTCGCGACCGCTTGCTCGACCAGCATGTCCTCGGGCAGGGCGATCACTACCGGGCCGGGGCGGCCGGAGGTGGCGGTGCGCCATGCGCGCGCGATATATTCGGGGATGCGCGCGGGATCGTCGATGCGCAGCACCAGCTTGGCAAGCGGTGCGAACATCGTCAGGAAATCGACCTCCTGAAAGCCTTCGCGGTCGCGATTGCCGCGGTCGACATCGCCGATGAACAACAGCAGCGGGATAGAGTCCTGCATCGCGACATGTACGCCGATCGACGCATTGGTAGCCCCGGGACCGCGCGTGACGAAGGCGATGCCCGGCCGCCCGGTCAGCGCGGCATCGGCACAAGCCATGAAGCCGACCCCGCCCTCCTGCCGACAGGTGACCAGATCGATCGCGGGCGTGTCGTGCAGCGCGTCGAGGACCGCGAGAAAGCTCTCGCCGGGGACGTGGAAGATGCGGTCGCAGCCATGGGTCATCAGGGCATCGACGAGGATGCGACCGCCGGAACGTGAACTTGTCATGCCCCCACGCTATCGCGCACCAGCGACCGACGCCAGAGCGGAGCTAAGTTGAAAGTCGGTTCACCTTCTTGACCGGCCCGACCGAGCCTGCGACATCGACGACGCGATCAGTTGGGAGAGAGGCGCGTGAACAAGCTGTACCCGAATGCCGAAGCGGCACTGCAGGGATTGCTCCACGACGGGATGACGATCTGCGCGGGCGGGTTCGGCCTGTGCGGCATTCCCGAACGGCTGATCGACGCGATCCAGGCGTCGGGCGTGCAGAAGCTGACCATCGCCAGCAACAATGCGGGAATCGACGGACAGGGCTTGGGCAAGCTGCTGCGCAGCCGGCAGGTCGCCAAGATGATCTCCAGCTATGTCGGTGAGAACAAGGAGTTCGAGCGGCAATATCTGAGCGGTGAACTGGAGGTCGAATTCTGTCCGCAGGGGACGCTGGCCGAACGCTGCCGCGCGGGCGGGGCGGGCATTCCAGGCTTCTATACCAAGACCGGGGTCGGCACGCTGATCGCCGAAGGGAAAGAGGTGAAGCAGTTTGACGGCGAGGACTATATCCTCGAACGCGGCATCCGCGCCGACCTGTCGATCATCAAGGGGTGGAAGGCCGACGAGGCCGGCAATTTGATCTTCCGCAAGACCGCGCGCAACTTCAACCAGCCGATGGCGACCGCCGCCAATTTCTGCGTGGCCGAGGTCGAGGAAGTGGTGCCGGTCGGTAGCCTCGATCCCGACACGATCCACCTGCCGGGGATTTACGTGAAGCGGATGATCGTCGGCGCGCCGTACGACAAGCAGATCGAGTTTCGCACGGTGCGGGAGCGGGTGTGATGGGTTTTTTGCGCGGTTTGGTGGCCAAGCGCGTATCGTACCCCGGCGAAGGCCGGGGTCCAGTTGCGGGACGGCGGTCTGCGTTCGCTGGCGTTTCCCAACTGGGCCCCGGCCTTCGCCGGGGTAGGTCCAGCGCTTTGACCCTCGGCGTCGGCGCCTTCGCCCTGTCGGGCTGTGTCGTGGCGGTCGGCAACCAGTCCGCCGCACCGGTCGCGCCGGCGACCGTGGCGGGCGTGCCGGCAGGGATGCAGTATCTCTATGGGTCGGGCGAGGCGGCGGCGGCGAGCCGGCAGGCCTATGCCGGGCTGGTCCGCTATGTGAACCAGTATCTGCGCGACCGGACGACGCTGCGCCGGATGCCGTTGCAGGCGGTGTTGGCGCCGGGCGCGACCCTGGCGCAACCGACGCAGCTGCCGTGCACCGGCAAGCCCGCCGTCGTGTTCGACGTCGACGAGACGGTGCTGCTCAACACCGGATACGAATATGCCGATGCGCGCGGCGGCATGGGCTATGACGCGGCACGCTGGGAACGGTGGGAGCGGTCCGACGGGCGCGCGACGCGGCCGGTGCCGGGGGCGGTCGAGGGGCTGGCGGCGCTGCGCGCGGCGGGCGTGACCGTGGTGTTCAACACCAACCGCAACGCCGCGACCGCCGAATTCACCGAAGCCGTGCTGAACCGTGCGGGCCTCGGTCCGGCGAAGCATGGCGAAACGTTGTTCCTGAAGGGCGATGCGCCGGGCGGGTCGGGCAAGGATGCGCGGCGGGCGCTGATCGCCAGCCGTTTCTGCGTCGTGGCGCTGGTCGGCGATCAGCTCGGCGACTTCAGCGATCTGTTCAATGCCGGACTGAAGCCCGCCGAACGCCGCGCCGCCGCCGATGCCCCCGCCTTTGCCAGCCTGTGGGGCAATGGCTGGTTCGTGCTGCCCAACCCGGTCTATGGCACCGCGCTGGCCGGCGATTACGACGATGTTTTCCCCAATGACCTGCGCTGGACCGATCCCGGCGCGCGCAAGGAGTAACCCGATGGGCTGGACCCGCGACGAAATGGCGGCGCGTGCCGCGCGCGAGCTGAAGGACGGATTCTACGTCAATCTCGGCATCGGTATCCCGACGCTGGTGGCGAACCATATCCCGGACGGCGTCGAGGTGACGTTGCAGTCGGAAAACGGGATGCTGGGCATCGGGCCGTTCCCCTATGCCGGGGAGGAAGACCCCGACCTGATCAACGCCGGCAAGCAGACGATCAGCGAACTGCCGCAATCGGTGTATTTCAGCAGCGCCGACAGCTTCGCGATGATCCGCGGCGGGCATATCGACCTGACCGTGCTGGGCGCGATGGAGGTGTCGGAAGGCGGCGACATCGCCAACTGGATGATCCCGGGCAAGATGGTCAAGGGCATGGGCGGGGCGATGGACCTGGTCGCCGGGGTGAAGAAGATCATCGTCGTGATGGAGCATACGTCCAAGAACGGCGATCCGAAGTTCATCCCCGAATGCACGCTGCCGCTGACCGGGCGGAATGTGGTCGACATGATCGTCACCGATCTGGCGGTGTTCCAGCGGGCGGACCATGACAGCCCGTTCCGGCTGTTGGAATGCGCGCCGGAGGTCACGGCCGAGGAGGTTCGGGCGAAGACTACGGCTCGGTTCGAAGAGTAGGATTCGGGTTCACGCGAAGGCGCGAAGGCGCGAAGGCGCGAAGAAGAGGGTGATTTTCGCGCAAAGGCGCAAAGGACGCCAAGATGGTGCGCTCGCCGCGATAGCGGCTCTCCCTCCTCGCCGCGGGTAGAGAAGAGGCTGCGCCGGACAGGCTGCATCCACCTGCTCCGCAACCCCTTTGCGTCCTTTGCGCCTTTGCGCGAATCCACTTTTCTACTTCTTCCTCCGCGCCTTCGCGCCTTCGCGTGAACCAAATCTCTACTGCGAGGCCGTTTCCGGCATCTTCCACCACAGCAATGCGAACCCGACCGCCGCGATCGCCGCGAGCAGCAGGAACGCCGCATTATAGCCGCCCTGGACGATCATGACGCCGGCCAGCGTCGTGCTGAGCGCGCCGCCCAGCCCCTGCACCGTCGCGACCGCGCCTTGGGCGACGTTGAAGCGACCGGTGCCGCGCATGATCGCGGCGACGACGACCGGCAGCAGTGCGCCGAAGATACCCGCGCCGATGCCGTCGAGCAGCTGTACGCCGAGCAGCCATGCCGGGGCGTCGGCAAAGGTGTAGAGCACCCCGCGCGCGATCAGTACGGCCATGCCCACCAGCAGGATCGGGCGGTGGCCCCAGCGATCGGCATTGCGGCCGACGACGATCGCGACCGGGACCATCACCAGCTGCGCGCCGACGATGCAGGCGGCGACCAGCGAGGTGGCGGCACCCGCGCCGACCTCGCGCCCCAGCAGCTGCCCGACCGAGGGCAGCATCGCCGCATTGGCGAGGTGGAACAGGAAACACGCCCCGGCAAAAACGGCGAGGGCGGGCGATCCCCGGAACGTCTGGAGCAAGGTCGGCGGCGGGGTGCAGGGTTCCTCGCCATCGGTGCAGCCGCGGGCGACGTCGTGGTCGATCGCCTTGTCGTCGACCATGAGGATCGCGACGATGCTGCACGCGGCGAGGCCGGCCATCAGGTAGAAGACGACCTGCGGCCCGAACTTCCACGCCAGCGCGCCGGCCAGCGCGGCGGAGACGGCGTTGCCGCCATGGTTGAAGGCTTCGTTGCGGCCGACGCGGCGGGTAAAGGCACGCGGACCGACGATGCCGAGCGTGATCGCGGCGATGCCGGGGGCGAAGATCGCGCCCGCGACGGCGGCCAGCGACTGGGTGACGGCGACGGCGGTAAAGCCCGACACGATCGGCAGCGATAGCGAGGCGAGGGTGACGATCAGCGCGGCGGCGACCAGCAGCGCGCGCTTCGCCCGGCTCTTGTCGACCAGCGCACCGGCCGGGGTCGTCGCCAGCAGCCCGGCAATGCCGGCGATAGTCATCACCATGCCGGCGGTTGCTTCGTCCCAACCATGGTCGGGTCCGCGCACCGCGACCAGATAGATGGCGAGATAGGGGCCAAGGCCGTCGCGGACATCGGCGAGGAACGCGTTCATCCAGTCGAGCGCGCGCGCGTTGCTTGGGGAAACGGGCCGTTCGGAAGTTCGCTCGCGCATCGCCGGCCTCTGTATATGATGTATGAAGCCGCCGAACGCGGCGCGGCGGCAAAGGCTCCCGCACCACGTGAACGTAATATAATGTCGTCGACCCTTCCCGGCGCACGCATTTTCGGTTAACGCCGCGCGATGACCAAGCCTGCCCGCACGTTGTACGAAAAGATCTGGGACGACCATGTCGTCGAACGCCGCGACGACGGCACCTGCCTGATCTATATCGACCGCCATCTCGTCCACGAAGTCACCAGCCCGCAGGCCTTTGCCGGGCTTCGCGCCGCCGGGCGGCAGGTGCGGCGGCCCGACCTGACGCTGGCGGTGCCCGACCATAACCTGCCGACGACGCGCCGGGTGGATGCGCAGGGCAACCGCCTGCCGATCGCCGATCCGGCCAGCGCCAGCCAGCTGGCGGCGCTGGAGAAGAACGCGCCCGATTTCGGCATCCGCTATATCGACGCGACGGCGGCGGCGCAGGGGATCGTCCATGTCGTCGGGCCGGAACAGGGCTTTACCCTGCCGGGCACGACCCTGGTCTGCGGCGACAGCCATACCAGTGCGCATGGGGCGCTGGGCGCGCTGGCGTTCGGGATCGGCACCAGCGAAGTCGAGCATGTGCTGGCCACCCAGACGCTGTTGCTGCAACAGTCGAAGACGATGGAAATCCGTGTCGACGGGACGCTGGGCTATGGCGTGTCGGCCAAGGACGTCGTGCTGGCGATCATCGGCAAGATCGGTGCGGCGGGCGGCACCGGCTATGTCGTCGAATATACCGGCGAGGTCATTCGCAGCCTGTCGATCGAGGGGCGGCTGACGATCAGCAACATGTCGATCGAGGGTGGCGCGCGCGCCGGCTTGATTGCACCCGACGAGACGACCTTCGCCTATCTGAAGGGGCGGCCGATGGCGCCGACCGGGGCCGATTGGGACCGGGCGGTCGAGTATTGGCGGACGCTGCCGACCGATGCGGATGCCCGGTACGACCGGGTGGTGCAGCTGCACGCCAGCGATATCGCGCCGTCGCTGACCTGGGGCACCAGCCCAGAGGACGTGGTGCCGATCACTGGGGTCGTGCCGTCGCCCGACAGTTTCGACGATCCGTCGAAGCGCGTCGCCGCGCAAAAGTCGCTCGATTATATGGGGCTGACGCCAGGCACGCGAATGCAGGATGTGCCGGTCAGCTATATCTTCATCGGCAGCTGCACCAACAGCCGGATCGAGGATCTGCGCGCCGCCGCCACCGTGGTGAAGGGACGGCACGTTGCCGACGGGATCAAGCAGGCGCTGGTCGTACCCGGATCGGGGCTGGTCAAGCGCCAGGCCGAGGCCGAGGGGCTGGACCGTATCTTTACCGAGGCGGGCTTCGAATGGCGCGAGCCGGGCTGTTCGATGTGCCTGGCGATGAACCCCGACAAGGTACCGCCGGGCGAACGCTGCGCTTCCACCAGCAACCGTAATTTCGTAGGGCGGCAGGGGCCGGGGGCGCGGACGCATCTGCTGTCCCCGGCGATGGCGGCGGCGGCGGCGGTGACCGGGCGGCTGGCCGATGTCCGCGAACTGGTGACGGAGCAAGCGTAATGAAGAAGGTGTTGATGGCGCTGATCGCGGGCGCGGTGCTGAGCGGAGTCGCGGCGGCCTATGCGTCGAGCGTGCGGCCGGCGGTGGCCAAGCCGGTCGTGCCGCGCAGCGGGGCGTAACATGGAAGCGATCACGCAGGTCGAGGGGCGCGCCTATCCATGGGGCGCCAAGAATATCGACACCGACATCATCATCCCGGCGCACTGGCTGAAGACCACGACGCGCGAAGGGTTGGGCAAGGGTGCGTTCGAGAGCGTGCGCGCCGAGCCGGACAATATCTTCGACGATCCGCGCTATGCCGGCGCGCCGGTGCTGATCGCGGGCGAGAATTTCGGCTGTGGCTCCAGCCGCGAACATGCCGCATGGGCGCTGGGCGACATGGGCGTCAAGGCGGTGATCGCGCCGAGCTTTTCCGACATTTTCTCCGGCAACGCGATCAAGAACGGGATCGTCACCGTCGTGCTGCCGCAGGCGGCGGTCGACCGGCTGGTGGAAGTGGCGAAGGATCAGCCGATCGCGGTCGATCTGGAGACGATGACCGTCACCACCCCCTATCAGGATCGCTTCACCTTCGACCTCGACCCGTTTCGTCGCCAGTGCCTGATGGAAGGGCTGGACGAGATCGGCATGACGCTGGCACAAGATACCGCGATTTCGAAATATGAGTCCGGCGTCGCTTCGGCGCGACCGTGGCTCAATGGGAGAAGCGGTGATGCGGGCGTTGTTGTCGACGGAGCCGGGCGGGCCTGACACCCTCGCGATCGGGGAATTGCCCGATCCGGTGGCGGGCAAGGGGCAGGTGGTCGTCGCCGTCCGCGCCTGTGCCGTCAATTACCCTGATGTGCTGATTATCGAGGATCGCTACCAATTCCGCCCGCCGCGCCCGTTCGCGCCGGGCGGCGAGGTGGCGGGCGTGATCGAGAGCGTCGGCGAAGGCATCGAGGGCTGGGCGGTCGGCGACCGGGTGATCGCGGTCACCGGCCATGGCGGGATGGTCGAAAAGCTGGCGCTGCCTGCCGCCGCGCTCCACCGCCTGCCACCGAACCGCAGTTTCGAAGATGGTGCGGCGCTGCTGCTGACCTATGCCACGGCGATCCATGCGCTGGTCGATCGCGGGCGGATCGCGGCCGGGCAGACGCTGCTGGTGCTTGGCGCTGCCGGCGGGGTCGGGCTGGCGACGATCGAGCTGGGCAGGGCGTTCGGCGCGCGGGTCGTGGCGGCGGTGTCTTCGCAGGAGAAGGCGGACGCGGCGCGGAGTGCGGGGGCGGATGACGTCGTCGTCTACCCCTATGCGCCGCTCGACAAGGACGCGTCGAAGGCGCTGGCGGATGCGTTCAAGGCGGCGGTCGGTCCGGCGGGGGCGGACATCGTGTTCGATCCGGTCGGTGGCGACTATGCCGAACCCGCGCTGCGCAGCGTCGGGTGGGAAGGGCGCTATCTGGTGGTGGGGTTCCCGGCGGGGATACCGAAGCTGCCGCTCAACCTGACCCTGCTCAAGAGTTGCGATGTGTGCGGCGTGTTCTGGGGCGCGTTCGCGATGCGCGATCCGGCGGCGAATGCGGCGCATGTGGCGACGCTGTTCCGGCTGTGGGACGAAGGGGCGATCGCACCGAAGGTGACGGGCGTGTTTCCGCTGGAGCGCGGCGGGGAGGCGATTGCGGCGCTGGCAGCGCGTCGGGTCGTCGGGAAGTTGGTAGTGGTGCCGTAGATTTGATTCGCGCAAAGGCGCAGAGGACGCAGAGGTGTCCGGATCGCGGCGATCGCAGCATTTCTGGCGAAGCCTTTCGCCATGTTGCCCCGAAAGCAAAGGGACGGTGGCGCGGCGGGCCATTGCGGCCAAGGCATTTCCTTTGCGTCCTCTGCGCCTTTGCGCGAACCATTTTCCCTTCTTCCGCCTTCGCGTCTTCGCGTGAACCTCGTCTTTTTCCCGAGCACCGCCTCAAACCGAGACGGCGTTGCGCGGAACCCGCGCTCGCCCTATCTCGCGGGGGAGGGACCATTAGGGGATTGCCATGACGACGTTCGACGACCGGGAGCGCGCTTTCGAAGCCAAATTCGCCCGTGACGGGGAAATGGCGTTTCGCGTGACCGCGCGGCGCAACAAGCTGCTGGGCCATTGGGCCGCCGAACGCATGGAACTGACCCCGGCCGAAACCGACGCCTATGCGACCTCCGTAGTGCAGGCCGATTTCGAGGAAGTCGGCGACGAGGACGTGATCCGCAAGCTGTTGTCCGATCTGGCCGCCGCCGGCGTCGATTGCAGCGAGGCCGATGTCCGTCAGGCGCTGGCCGATTGCGAGGTCGAGGCGCGCCGCCAGCTGTTGGGCAGCCTGTAATGCCGATGGAGGCACAGGCGATCGAGGCGCTGATCGTCGCCGCCATCCCCGATGCGGTGGTCGAGATCACCGATCTGGCCGGCGATGGCGATCATTATGCCGCGCGGGTCGTGTCGGAGAGTTTCCGGGGCAAGCCGCGCATCGCGCAGCAACGCGCGGTCTATGCCGCGCTGGGCGACCGGATGGGTGGCGAACTGCACGCACTGCAACTGACGACCGGCGTCCCCACTCCACAGGCATGAAGCGCCCGCCGGGCGAACGATCAAGGATATGACGATGACCGACGATACCAACGCCCGCATCGATGCGGTGGTGAAGAACAACCCGGTGGTGCTGTTCATGAAGGGCAGCCCGCTCTTCCCGCAATGCGGTTTTTCGAGCCGGGCGGTGGCGATCCTGAACCACCTGAACACCCAGTTCGAAAGCGTCGACGTGTTGCAGGATCAGGGCATCCGCCAGGGTATCAAGGCCTATTCGGATTGGCCGACCATCCCGCAACTGTACGTGAACGGCGAGTTCGTCGGCGGATCGGACATCATGATGGAGATGTACGAGAGCGGCGAGCTGGCCGAGCTGCTGGGCGGCGACAAGGTCGCCTGAGCGTTTCTTTTCCATGCGGTGCAGAAGCCCGGTCGCGCGATGGCGCGGCCGGGCTTTTTCGTTGCTGCAGAGCCGACTTGCGACGGGGCAAGGCGTGGCGGTGCCCGGCGACCAATTGGAAGCGCGCGAGAGCGATGCTGGTGGAGAACCCGGGTGGGCGGACCGGCGAGAGTGCCGATCCGCCCGAATTGAAGCGCGAACGCATCGGGTACCTACTCTCATGCAGGCCGCGTGCCATTTCCGGGAATTACGGGTTTTCACGGGGGATCGCGGTTAATCGTTCTTCACCGGGCGGCCGAGTTGTAAGCCGTTCCGACAGTTTGCCGGCGGGTTGTTAATTACAGTTGTAAACGTAACGACCACGGGTGTAGTCATTGTCCATGGCCGAACGAATCAGCGATGCCGAGCATGCCGTGATGGAAGTGCTCTGGGACAAGAACCCGCTTACTGCGCAGGAGGTGGTCGAACGCGTCGCCCCGTCGCGCGACTGGAGCGCGAACACCGTGAAGACGCTGCTCGGCCGGCTACTCGCCAAGGAAGTGATCGGTGCGGAGGAGGATGGGCGGCGCTATCGCTACCGCCCGCTGGTCGCGCGCGAGGAATATGTCGCCGGGGAATCGCAGAAGTTCATCGACCGTCTGTTCGGTGGCAGCCTGACCCCGCTGGTCGCGCATCTGGCCGAACGCGACCAGTTGAGCGCGCGTGAAATCGACGAGATCGAGGCTCTGTTAAAGGCGCTGAAACAATGATCGGATGGGCGGTGGAGACGATCGCGGCGGCGACGCTGCTGATGCTGCTGGTGCTGGTGCTGCGCGGCCCCGTCGCGCGACGCTTCGGTCCGCAGGCGGCCTATGCGCTGTGGGCGCTGCCGGCGCTGCGCATGATCCTGCCGCCCATTCCCGACGCTTGGCGACCGGTCGACATCGCGCCGATCGGCGCCGCGACCGAGCCGGGGGTCATCATGCTGGGCGTGCCGGTGGCCGAAGTCCCCGCGCTGCCGCAGGGTTGGGGCATGGCCGACGTACCGCTGGCGGTGATGGCATTGTGGCTGCTGGGCGCGGTCGGGTTCGTGACATGGCATATCGTCCAGCATCGCCGCTTCTGTGCCAAGGTGCTGGCGTCGGGCCGGGCCGAGGGCGTTGCCGGCGGGCACGTCAAGATGATCGAATCGCGGCACGCCGCCGGGCCGCTCGCCTTCGGGGTGGTGCATCGCTACGTCGCGATGCCGGTCGATTTCCGCGAACGTTATGACGAACGCGAACAGGCATTGGCGCTGGCGCATGAGCTTGGCCACCATGCGCGGGGCGACCTGCTCGCCAACTGGGTCGCGTTGGTGGTGCTCGGCTGCCACTGGTTCAATCCGGTCGCATGGCGCGCGTTCCGGGCATTCCGCGCCGATCAGGAAATGGCGTGCGACGCAATGGTGCTGGCCCGCGCCACGCCGGGCGTCCGCCACGCCTATGCCACCGCCATCGTCAAGTCCGCGCATGGGCAGGGGCTGTCGGCCGCCTGCCACCTGCACGGCGTCCATGAACTCAAAGGGAGGCTTGTCATGTTGTCGAAGCATCGGGTGATGTCGCCCGTAACGAAGCGGGTCGCGGGGGGTGCGACGCTGGCGCTGGCGGTGCTGGGGCTGGGGATCACCGCGTCGGGGACGCAGGCGGCCGAGACATTCCGTGGCAAGGTCGAGGATGCGACCGGCGTCGAGATCGCGTCGGTCGAGGCGAAGGCGGCGGCGGTGCTGGCCCCGGTCGCGGCGATTGTTCCGGCACAGGCGGCGACGTTGCCGGTGGTGCCCGCCGAACCGGCGAGCCCTGCCGCGTTGCCGAAGCCGGCGGTACCGGCGACTGCGCCGAAGGTGCCGATGCCGGTCACCGTCGTGATGCCGGCAATGCCCGCCTTGCCAGCGAACCTTGCCAAGTCGCCCGAAGGCAAGGTCCGCAAGATCGTCGTCCAGCGCTATGACGGCGAGGGCAAGCTGATCGGGCAGAGCGTCAGCGACATTCCCGAGGTCAACATCGTCAGCGGCAATTGCGGTCCGGGCAGCCAGACCACCATCACCCGCAACGACGGCGGCAAGCAGGTCACGACCATCTGTTCCGACCGTATCCGCATCATCACCCGGCAGGCCGCCGCCCGCGCCCATGACGGCGCCCGCCTGGCAGCGCTCGGCGAAGCGGCGGCGGCGCGCGGCGAGGCAGCGGCAGCGCGGGGGGAAGCGCAGGCGGCACAGGGTGAGGCCTATGCCCGTCAGGGCATCCGCACCGCGCTCGCCAGCCTGCGCTCGACCCGCGCGTCGATCGCGGCGAACCGCGACATGCCGGCCGCGGGCCGCACCAGCGCCCTTGCCGGCATCGACGAAAGCATTCGCGAACTTCAGGAAGAGCTGGACGACCAGGACTGATACCCGGATCCACGGACGTTCTGCCCCGTTCGTCCGTGGCAGGGCCGGTCGGCATCGTGCCGGCCGGCCCGCTTGCCTTGTATCACGCGCCGCCAGCGGCCATGTTTCCCGGTAATGGCAGACTATCCAACCGGCATCGCCCAGCCGCTCGAACCGCTGGTGACCCGCGTGCTGGCGCGCAATGCCTCTCCCTACACCTATAGCGGTACGCAAAGCTTCGTTGTCGGGGGCAAGGGCGCGGTGGCGGTGATCGATCCGGGGCCGGTCGACGATGTGCATCTGGATGCGATCCTCGCCGCGGTCGGCGGGCGCGAGGTCGCGGCGATCCTGTGTACCCACACCCACCGCGACCATAGTCCTGGCGCGGCGCCGCTGGCGGAGCGGACGGGGGCGGCGATCATCGGTTGCGCGGCGCTGACGATGGACCATGAAGGGCCGCGATCGGACGCGGCGTTCGATACCGACTATCGCCCCGACCGGGTGCTGGCCGATGGCGAGGCGGTGGCGGGCGATGGCTGGACGCTGGTCGCGGTCGCGACGCCGGGGCACACGTCGAACCATCTCGCCTTCGCGCTACCCGAAACGGGCGCGCTGTTCAGCGGCGATCATGTCATGGGCTGGTCGACGACGATCGTGTCGCCGCCCGATGGCGACATGGGCGACTATATGGCCAGCCTCTCGAAGCTGCTGGAGCGGGACGACCGGGTCTATTACCCGGCGCATGGCGATATGGTCGCGACGCCGCAGCGGCTGGTGCGCAGCATGCTCGGCCATCGCCGGCAGCGCGAGGGGCAGATCGTCCGCGCGATCGAACGTGGTACGCACGACGTGCCGGCGATGGTTTCGGCCATGTATGTCGGGCTGGCGCCGGCGCTGGTCGGCGCGGCGCGGCGATCGGTGCTGGCGCATCTGATCGACCTCGAACGGCGCGGGATCGTGCGACAGGAGGCGAATACATGGCATCGCATGTGAGGCCGCAGGCGTTGCGGCTGGCGGTAGCGGCGGTCGTGCTACTGGTGCTGGCGGTCGGCGGCTGGGTGCTGTGGCAGCGCTATGAGGAGCGCTACACCGTCACCACCGAGCCGGACAGCGGGCAGGCGGTGACGCGGATCATCACCGCGCGGCTGTCGGGGGCGAGTGCGCTGAAGGTCGCGTCGCTGTCGGGCACGTTGCAGGCGACGGCCAGCGACGTACGCGGCTTTGGCTGGCTGCGGTCGGATCAGGTCGTCAAGATGCCCTATTCAGTCGATTATTTCGTCGATGTCGGCGGGATCGGCGAGGGGCAGCTCAGCTGGTCGGCGGATACGCGGACGCTGGTGGTCGATGCCCCCGACGTGACGGTGGCGCGGCCGAATATCGACGAGGCGGCGCGGACGTTGATCCAGACCAACGGGCTGTACGTCACGCGCGAGGCGGCGGCGGCGCTGTCGCAGCGCGTGTCGGCGGTGGCGCAGTCGCGGGCCGAACGCGAGGCGCGCAGCCCCGAACGGCTGGCGCAAGCCCGCGAGATGGCGCGGGCCGGGCTGGCACGGTTGCTGGCGGCGCCGCTGGCTGCGGCGGGCGAGGGGAATGTGCGGGTCGTGGTGACCTTTCCGGCCGAACGGGGGGCGAGGGACGGCGAGCGCTGGGACGTTTCGGCCGATCCCGCCGATGTGGTCGCCAATCGGCAGTGAGTTTGGCTCCCCTCCTCGACAAGGGAGGGGAGATCGGTTGCTTGTTCTGATCGGGTTTGCACCCTAGGGGGCAGGTTCACAGGAGACGATGATGAACGCGCGCACCGAATTGCCCACCGGCACCGATTTGCTGGCCGAGATCGACCGGCTGCGCCGCGAGCGCAACGCCGTCATCCTCGGCCATTATTACCAGAAGCCCGAGATCCAGGACCTTGCGGACTTTGTCGGCGACAGTCTCGACCTCAGCCGCAAGGCGGCGGCGACCGATGCCGATGTCATCGCGTTCTGCGGCGTGCGCTTCATGGCGGAGACCGCCAAGATCCTGTCGCCCGACAAGACAGTGATCCTGCCCGACATGGATGCCGGCTGTTCGCTGGAGGATAGCTGCCCGCCCGAACAGTTCGCGGCGTTTCGCGCGCAGCATCCCGATCATATCGCGCTGACCTATATCAACTGTTCGACCGAGGTGAAGGCGCTGTCCGACATCATCGTCACCTCGTCGTCGGCGGAAAAGATCCTGTCGCAACTGCCCGCCGACCAGAAGGTGATCTTCGGTCCCGACCGCAACCTGGGCGGCTATCTGATGCGCAAGACCGGGCGCGACATGCTGTTGTGGCCGGGCGTGTGCATCGTCCACGAGGCGTTCAGCGAGACCGAGTTGCTGAAGCTGAAGGCGCAGCATCCCGGCGCCCCGGTCGCGGCGCATCCCGAATGCCCGGCGATCATCCTCGACCATGCCGATTATGTCGGGTCGACCAGCGGCATCCTCGACTATGCCAAGGCGATGGCCGGCGACACGCTGATCGTCGCGACCGAGCCGCACATCATCCACCAGATGGAAAAGGCAGTGCCGGAGAAGACGTTCATCGGCGCGCCGGGCGCGGACGGCAACTGCAACTGCAATATCTGCCCCTATATGGCGCTCAACACGCTGGAAAAGCTGTACGTCGCGCTGCGCGACCTTAGCCCCCGGATCGAGATCGAGGAAGGGCTGCGCCAGCGGGCGAAGGTGTCGCTCGACCGGATGCTGGCGATGGCGAGCGGCACGGTCGGGCTGGGCGACCTCGGACCGCTGCGCGCGAACTAAGCGCGTCGGTCAGCGGGGCGTGGGGTTACGCCCGCGCCCGTGCGCGCATATCGTCGGCAAGGGGCAGCGGGCGCTGTCCCAGCCAATGGGCGAGGCCGCCGTGCCGCAGCCCGGTGATCGTGCCGAGCATGACCAGCAGCGCGGCGACGACCACGGCGATCGCGACCAGCGCCGAACGCTGTCCGCCCGCCGCCCAGATCGCCGACAATGCCCAGAAGAACACCAGCGCATAGGGCGGGCAGCCGCGCCCCGCGATCAGCGCCGCCGCCGCGATCCCCCCGCCGAGCACCACGACCGCCGCGGCGATGATCGGTGTTTCCCCCCCGAAATAGACACCGTGCGCGCGCAGCGTCGCGGCGATGTTGACGATCGAGGCGACGGTCAGCCAGCTGGCGAGCGCGGTCAGCGGCAGAACCACGCACCAGCGTTCGCCGGTGGTGAAGCCGCCCGGCCATGCGGACAGGAACCGATAGCTCTTTAGCAGGCACAGCAAGGTGAACAAGATGATCGCCACCGACGGCACGCCCAGCACCGCGACCTGCGTATAGGCGGCCCAGAGCGCATTGCCGAAGAACGCACCGGCGGCGGGACCGCGCAGCCGGGCGAGCAGCGGATTGCCGCGCTGCGACGGCAATGCCTGATACAGCGCGAACGCCAGTGCGCCGGTGTAGAGTGCGCCCCAGATGGCGAACGCCCATCCCGCCGGGGTGACCAGCGTCCGGACCGCATTCGACTGTTCGCCGATCGTGCGCCCGAGACCGATCATCGGCAGGAAAGGGGTCAGGATTTGCGCCGCGGCGCAGACCAGCGGAAGCGCGCGCGACGTCGAAACTGCGTCGGCGTTATCGGGGGAAGCCGTCGTCATGGCGTGCAAACTCGCAGCAGCAAATTAGGTTGCCAAGTGCTACTTGCGCGTAAGTTCCCGAAACAGGACGATTCATGTCGGTTCGCCCGTGCTGCCGGTCGCCGTTCGCCCGCCGAGTCGGGCGTACAATGTCGGCAGGACGAACAGCGTCAGCAGCGTGGCGGAGATCAGCCCGCCGATGACGACCGTCGCCAGCGGCTTCTGTACTTCCGCGCCGGCACCCGACCCCAGCGCCATCGGCACGAAGCCGAGGCTGGCGACCAGCGCGGTCATCGCTACCGGACGCAGGCGGAGCAACGCGCCGGTCCGCGCCGCCTCCGCCCGCGCCATGCCGCCTGCGACCAGTTGCTGGATCGAGCTGACCATCACCAGCCCGTTGAGCACCGCAATCCCCGACAGTGCGATGAAGCCGACCGCCGCCGATACCGAGAAATCGATGCCGCGTGCGTAGAGCAGCAACACCCCGCCGACCATTGCGAAGGGCACGCCGGTAAACACGATCGCCGCATCGCGCACCGACCTGAGCGCACCGTAGAGCAGCAGCAGGATCAGCACGAAACAGGCCGGCACCACCAGCTTCAGCCGCGCGGTGGCGGAGGCGAGGTTCTCGAACTGGCCACCCCATTCGAGATAGCTGCCCGGGGGCAGGCGGACCTGTTCGGCGATCGCCGCCTGCGCATCGGCGACGACCGAGGCGACGTCGCGGCCGCGGACATTGGCCTGCACCACGACGCGGCGCTTGCCGTTCTCGCGGCTGATCTGGTTCGGCCCGTCGACGACGCGGATGTCGGCGACGCTCGACAGCGGCACGCTACCGCCGCCCGCGATCGGCACCGGCACGCGCTGCAAGAGCTGCAGGTCGGCGCGCTGGGTGTCGGACAGGCGGATGACGATCGGCACGCGCCGGTCTCCTTCGAAGATCACGCCCGACGGCCGCCCGCCGATGGTGGCGGTGATGACGTCCTGCACGTCCTGTGCGGTGACGCCGCGCTGTGCCATCGCCATGCGGTCGACGCGGATGTCGAGCATCGGTAACCCCGTCGTCTGTTCGACCTTCACGTCCGCCGCGCCCTTCGTCTGGCGCAGCACCGCAGCGATCCGTTCGGCGGTGCGATTCATCGCGTCGAAATCGTCGCCGAAGACCTTTACCGCGATATCGCCGCGCACTCCGGCGATCAGTTCGTTGAAGCGCATCTGGATCGGCTGGGTGATCTCGTACGCGTTGCCGGGAATTTTCGACAGGTCGTGCTCGATCCGCTCGACCAGTTCGGCCTTGGGCAAACGCGGGTCGGGCCATTCGGAACGGGGTTTGAGGATCACGAACATGTCGGTGGCGTTGGGCGGCATCGGGTCGGAGGCCAGTTCGGCGGTGCCGGTCTTCGAATAGACGAAGCGCACTTCGGGCTGGCGCGACATCATCCGTTCGATCGGAACCTGCATCGCCTGACTCTGCTGGACCGAGGTCGCGGGAATGCGCAGCGCCTGGATCAGCAGGTCACCTTCGTCGAGTTGCGGCAGGAACACCTGCCCCAATCCGGCAAAGGCGAGCAGCGCGACGATCAGGCTGGCGATGCCCGCACCGATCGTGAGCGACGGGCGTTTCATCGCGCGGTCGAGGCCGGGTTCGTAGCGGCGTTTCAGCCAAGACACGATCCGCCCGTCCTTCTCCTCGATCCGCCGCGACAGCAGCAAGGCGATCATTGCGGGGACGAAGGTCAGCGACAGGACGAAGGCGAAGGCGAGGGCGATGATGACGGTCAGCGCCATCGGCACGAAGGTCCGCCCCTCGACCCCCGACAGGGTGAGGAGCGGCACATAGACGAGGATGATGATCGCCTGTCCATAGACTGATGGCCGGATCATCTCGCGCGCCGCCGCCGTCACCGTGGACAGGCGTTCGTCGGTGGTCAGCAGCCGCCCCTCGGCATATTGCCGGTCGGCCAGACGCCGCATCGCATTTTCGACGATGATGACCGCGCCGTCGACGATCAGCCCGAAATCGAGCGCGCCCAGACTCATCAGATTGGCCGACACCCCGGCATGCAGCATGCCGAAACCGGTCAGCAGCATCGTGATCGGGATGACCAGTGCCGCAATCACCGCCGCGCGGAAATTGCCGAGCAGGAGGAAGAGGACGACGATGACGAGTACCGCGCCTTCGGAAAGATTTTTCCCGACGGTGGCGATGGTCGCGTTGACCAGCGCGGTACGGTCGAGCACCGGCTGCACCACCACGTCGGGCGGCAGCGAGGCGTTGATCGACTTGAGCTTGGCCGCGACCGCGGTGGCCACGGTCCGGCTGTTCTCACCGATGCGCATGATCGCGGTGCCGACGACCACCTCGGTACCGTTTTCGGAGGCTGAACCCATCCGCACCGCTTGTCCGGTGCGCACCGTTGCCACCTGATCGAGCGTGATCGGCACGCCTTCGCGGGTGGCGATGAC
This sequence comes from Sphingomonas lacusdianchii, assembly GCF_022664395.1. GTDB lineage: Bacteria > Pseudomonadota > Alphaproteobacteria > Sphingomonadales > Sphingomonadaceae > Sphingomonas > Sphingomonas lacusdianchii. Next base: position 92,697 of record NZ_JAKRET010000004.1, read on the forward strand.
CATGCGCGACAAATCGGCGGCGCTGCGCACCAGCGCGTCGGAGCGCACCGCCAGTCCCTCGCCACCGCGATCGACGAAGCCGCCGCCGACGCTGCTGTTGTTGCGCTCCAGCGCGGTGCCGAGTTCGGTCAGCGTCAGGTTCAGCGCCGCCAGCCGCTGGATATCCGGCACGACGAGGAACTGCTTGGCATAGCCGCCGATCGAATCGACGCCCGCCAGCCCCGGTACGGTCTTGAGCAGCGGCGTGACGATCCAGTCCTGCGCGGTGCGCAGATAGGTCGCCTTGTCCTCCTCGCTGACCAGCCGTTCGCCCTCGGGTGTGATATAGCTGCCATCGGGCTGCTGGCCGGGCTCGCCGGGCTTGTGCAGATCGTCGGCGCGGTGCTGGAGCCGGACGGTGTACATATAGACTTCGCCGAGGCCGGTCGCGATCGGTCCCATTTCCGGCGTGACGCCGGGGGGCAGGCTTTCCTGCACGCCCTGCAACCGTTCGCCGACCTGTTGCCGGGCGAAATAGATGTCGGTCGATTCATCGAAGACGGCGGTGATCTGCGCAAAGCCGTTGCGGCTGAGCGAGCGGGTATATTCGAGGCCGGGCGTGCCGGCGAGCGCGGTCTCGATCGGGAACGAGACCTGTTTCTCGACCAGTTCGGGTGAGAGAGCGGGCGCGCGGACGTTGATCTGCACCTGATTGTTGGTGATGTCGGGCACGGCGTCGATCGGCAGGCGATAGAGCGACCATGCGCCGATGGCGGTGGCAATGAGGGTCAGCAGCAGCACCAGCCAACGCCGGGCGACCGACCATGCGACAATGCGGGCGATCATCGATCAGTGATCCGCATGGGTGGCTTCGCCCTTGCCGAGTTCGGCCTTGAGCGTGAAGCTGCCGGTGGTGGCGATCTGTTCGTTGCCCGACAGCCCCCGGCGGACGACCACCGCGCCGCCCGATGCGGTGCCGAGCTCGACCGGAACCGCCTTGAACCCCGTCGGGGTGCGGACGAACACGACCGATCGGTTCTCGACCGTCTGGACGGCGGTGGTAGGCACGCGGATCGCGCCGGTGCCCTCGCTGCCGGTCAGGCGGATCGCGGCGGTGACCGGCTCGCCGACCCGCCACTGGCCGCCGCGATTGTCGAGCGTGGCGATAGCGGGGACGAGCCGGGTTTCGGGATCGAGCGCGGGCGAGACGAAGCGGACGCGGGCGGTCGTCTCGCGGCCCGGCGCGGTGACGGTGACGATATTGCCCGGCGCGATGCGGCCGGCATCCTCTGGCTTCAGGCTGAGCGACAGCGCGACGCGCGACAGGTCGGCGACGCGGAACAGTTCGGCGTCCGCAGCGACGGTCTGGCCGAGCACCACCGGGCGGGCGATGATCCGCCCGCCGATCGGCGCGACGACCCCCATGCGGTTGAGGCTGCCGCCCCCGCCGCCGGTCGCAGCCATCATGGCGTTCGCTTGCGTCAGCGCGATGCGCGCCTCGGTCGCGGCGGTGCGCGCGGCGACGAGGTCCTGTTCGGGCGAGACCTGTTGCGCGAACAGCCGCTGTTCGCGGGCAAGATTGGTGTTGGCGAGCGCAAGGCGGGCGCGGGCAGCCTGTACCTCGCCCTTGATCTGCGCGGCCTCGCGGCTCTCGAGCACGGCCAGCGTCTGGCCGCGACCGACCGCTTCGCCGAGATTGCGGTTGAGCGCGACAATGCGACCGCCGATCGCGGCGGAGACGACCTGCGTCGCCTGCGGATCGCCCTCGACGATCGCCGGGATTTCGATCGTCGCCGCGCCGTCGTTGGTCGGGCGGCCCAGTTCGACGCCGGCGAGCGCGATCTGTTCGGTGGTCAGGGTGACGGTCTCTTCGTCATGCTCGCCGCCATGGGCCTCGCCATGGTCGGCCTCGGCGGCTTCGTTGGTGGGGGCGTCGGCGGCGTTGCAGGCGGACAGCAACAGGGCGAGCGCGAGGGTCGTGCGCAAGGTCATCACGGATTCTCCGTCAGCGGCGCAGGGGCGGTCAGACGCTCCAGCTGCGCACGGGCATTCTGATAGTCGGCGAGCGCGTCGATCGCGGCGAGCCGGGTGTCGGCGAGGGTGCGTTCGACGTCGAGCAATTCGGTCTGGCCGAACTTGCCCTCGCGATAGCCGATCCGGGCGATGCGCGCGGCTTCTTGCGCCGCCGCCAGCGCCGGACCGGCAGCGGTCCTTGCGGTGGTCGCGGCGTTGGCGGCCTGAACCTGCGCATCGGTGATCGCCTGCGCGACGTCGAGTGCGGTGACGCGGGCCTGCGCCTCGGCACGGGTGCGTTCGGCGCTGGCCTGCGCGATCGCGGCGCGGCCCCGGTCGAACAGGGGGATTGGCAGCGACAGCGCGAGGACGGCGGCGGTGTCGTTGGTCGCCTCCAGCCGCCGGATCGCCGGCCCGATATTCAGGTCGGGGATACGCGCGGCGCGGGCGAGGCGGATGCCGGCATCGGCAACGGCGATATCGGCCCGCGCCGCCGCCAGTGCCAGCGTGCCGTCGGGCGCGACCGGCGCGGCGGGGCCTTACACAGCGGGGGGCAGGCGGTCGAGCAATGCGTCGTCGAGGCGGCCCATGACCGGCTGCCCGGTCCGCCGCGCCAGATTGGTGCGCGCCGCCGCCGCCAGTCGCTCGGCGCGTTCGATCCCCGCCTCGGCATTGAGGCGTGCGACCTCGGCGCGCTGGCGTTCCAGCGGCGATGCGCGACCGGCCTCGACCCGGATCGTGGCGACGCGCAGCGCTTCGGTGGCGATCCGTGCCTGTTCGCGCGCGGTCGCGACACGGCGGTCGGCGGCGAGCGCGCCGACATAGAGTTGGGTGACTTGCAGCCGCAGGTCGGCCGCGATCACCGCCGCCGCGATCCGGGTGCGCGACAGCTGCGCCCCGGCGACCGCGCCGCGTGCGCTCCGCTTGCCGCCGAGTTCAATGGGTATGGCGATGCCCAGCGTCGTCTCGGCGCTGCGCAGTCCCTGATAGGCGCCCGATCCGACGATGTTTTCGACCTGCGCCTGCACCTGCGGATTGGGGCGGAGCGCGGCAACGGCGCGTGCCTGTTCGGCGGCGTCGATCGCAGCGGTGGCGGCGTCGATCGACGGGGCGGACCCGCCGCCTGCGCGGAGTGCCGCTTCGAGCGTATAGACCGGCCCGGCGTCTGCGGGCGCGGTTTGCGCCATGGCCGGACCGGCGCACGACGCCGCGGCCAGTACGGCCGCGAACCAGATTTGCATGATGGAGAAATCCCGACGAACTGCGTCAGGCCGGTCGCAACCGGCCGGCGGCATTCGTCAGGCGGCGGGCGGCCGCAGTGCCGGATCGATCGCGCGCGACACTTGCCCGCGATCCTGCGCCAGCGTCGCCGGATTGGCGGACGCCAGCGACAACAGCGTCATCGCACCACGCTGTGGAACGCTGAAGGTACCGGCATGGCAGTTGCCATGATGATGCAGCGCCGCCTTGTCGCTATCGCCGCCATCGGGGGCGGTGTCGGCGTCGTCATGGACCGTGCCCGAGCATTCGACGGTCGCCGGCCCGGCCGATTCGCGCGCATGCACCGTTGTCGCCAGCACCAGCGACGACAGCAGCAGCATCAGCAACAAGGACCAAGCTCGGGTCAGCACGGGCGCGACCCTATCGTATCCGCGAGGGAAAGTCATCACGGGACTGGACGATCAAAAACGATATGTTATAACATGTCACATGCTACAAACGATCGAATGCAGACGGTCCGCGCCACCCGCCCATGCCTGTACGACGGCAGACGGGAAGGGGATCGACGCCATCCTCGCCGAACCGGTCAACCTCGCCATCTGGCAGCGCGACGACGCGCCGGTGGTCGACTCGGGTGATCTCGACGCGGTGGCAGATGTTGCGCTCATCGTCCCGGCTGGAGCACGCTCGGCGATACCGGACGCACTGAGAGCGGCGGGCTATGACGATGCGCTGGCGGCGCTGCTCGGGCACGATATCGCCGACCTCGCCGCGCGCTTCGCGGCGCTGCTGGCGCTCGACCGGGTGGCGATCCGGCTGGAGGTGGTCGAGACCGATGCGTGTCGCCGCTTCCACGCCGATTATGTCGCGGTGCGGCTGATCTGCACTTATGCCGGGCCGGGAACGCAGTGGCTGGCGAACGACGATGCGCTGGCGTTGGCGGGGGGCGTCGAGCCGACGACGATCCGTTCGATCGCGACCGGCGACGTCGCGCTGTTCAAGGGGCACGACCGGTCGGAGACGCCGATCGTCCACCGCTCGCCGCCGATCGCCGGCACGGGTACCCGGCGGCTGGTGCTGGTGATCGACCCGGCGCGCGCCGATCAGCCGGCGGCGGCGATCGGTTCCGCTGCGACGGGCGCGAAGCCGGCGAGATAGGGGTGCGCCAGCACGCGGCGGGCATTGCGCTCGCCGATCGCCGTGTCGTTGACGAGGCGGCTGCCCGCCACCGTGCGATATTGCGCGACACAGGCGTCGATCCGGGCGAAGCGCGCCCCGGCCGCCCCGGCGCGGGTGTAAAAATCCCAGTCGTTGCAATTGTGGAAGCTGGGATCGAACCCGCCGACCCGTTCGACCATTGCGCGGCGGACCACCGACCAGCTCGGCCCGATCACGCCCCCGCTGGCCAGTCCGGCGCGGATGCAGTCGCCGTCCCAGCCGCATTCGGGATCGGTCGGATCCGCATCGCCCTCGACCCGCGCGAAATGGCCGACGATGATGTCGTTGGCGCTGCTGGTCGCCTTCCCGAGCAACGCCCGTGCCGCACCGGGCAGCCAGACATCGTCGCTGTCGAGGAACGCGATCCAATCGGCCGTGGCGAGCGCCGCGCCGCTGTTGCGCGCCTGCGACGCGCCGACATTGCGCGGCAGGATCATCGCGACGACGCACGGGTCGGCGGCGGCCAGCGCGCGGATGACGGCGGCACTGTCGTCGCTCGATCCGTCATCGACCACGATCACGCGTTCCGGGGCCGGCACCTGTGCCAGCACGCTCGCCACCGCATCGGCGACCACGTGCGCGCGGTTATGGCACGGGATGACGACGTCGTACGACGCGACGAACGGATCGGCGGATTGCAGCATGTCCGACCCATGCCAGAACCACGCGCGCAATCAAGCGCTGCTACCGTACCCGATCAGCGCCCGCTGCCGTACCGCAGCCTTGCGCCCGCATAGTAATAGCGTCCGACCGGCGAGATGGGCACGTTGGTCTCGAACCCGATATCGGGCCGCTGATCGCCCAGATTGTTGACGCCGCCATAGAAGGAGAAGTCGTCATTGACCGCGACCTGCGCCTGCACGTCGTGGCTCCACAACTGCTTGTACCGGAAATAGCGCGGATCGACGAGGCTGGGGTTGCTGTCGGTATCGATGCGGGGAAAGCGGCGGACGCCGTTCTGCCAGCGCAGATTATAGCTGAGCGTCAGCACGCCGCTGTTCCATGTCGGCGAGAAGGCCAGCGTGTAGCGCGGGCGGAAGGGTTGATCGACATTGTTCTCGGTCACCGCGCCCGGCGTCGCCACCTGTTCGAGCCGGTCGAGATAGCCGCCGACCAGCCGCAGGTCGAAATCACCCGCCGATGCGGTCGAGAAGCGATAGGTCAGGTTCAGTTCGGCGCCCGCGGTGCGGAAGGCGGCGACGTTTTGCGGCTGCACGATGAAGCCGTTGATGAAGCCGCTGCCCGCGCGGCGGGTGATCGACCCGCAATAGGCATTGTCGAGGTTCGGCTGATCGACGCACAGTTGCGCGATGGTATTGGCGTCGGGGGTATTGATCGCGTCGCGCAGATCGATGTCGTACCAGTCGAGCGCGATCGACAGGCCCGGCACGAAATCGGGACGCAGGACGAGGCCGGCGGTCCAGGTGCGGGCGACTTCGGGGCGCAAATTGCGATTGCCCTCCTGCGTGCCCGGAATGAAGATCGTCGCATCGGGATTGTTGGCGGCGGTGAAGTTCGCGAAATCGCCGCCGGCGGCGGCGATCAACGTCCGGCAATTCTCGGCGCGGAACGACGTGCCGAGGCTGCGATTGGCGACATAGCAGGGGTCGGAGAAGAAATTGCTGGTGCCGGTCTGCGGGCGGAAGATCTCGCCGATATTGGGCGCGCGCACCGATCGACCATAGGATCCCCGGACGCTGATCGCCGCGATCGGCGCATAGATCGCGTTGAACTGATAGGCGCGGGTCGATCCGATCGTCGAATAATCGGACAGGCGGCCCGCCGCGCCGACCGACAGCAGATGCGCGAAGGGGACCTCCTTCAACAGCGGCGCATTGACCTCGCCGAAGGCTTCCCACACGTCGAAGCTGCCGTCCGAAGGGGTCGGGATGATATATTCGTCATATTGGTAGAAGGCGTTGTCGATCAGCGCCTGTGCCGGGCGGAAGCGGCTCGATTCGCGGCGATATTCGCCACCGGCGGCAAAGGCGACCGGGCCGCCGGGCAGTTCGAAGAACTGGCCGAGATCGCCGGTCAGCGATGCGGTCGCGACATGTTGTTCGATGCGCGCGTTGCTGACCGGGTTGCTCAGATAATAGCCGAACGAGCGGCCATCGACGGTATTGCCGCCAAAGGTGTTGACCGGCACGCAGCCCGCCGCTCGCGCCTCGGCCGAACGGCACACGATCGCGCCGCTACCGTCGCGCACCGCATCGAGTGCGTTGAGGAATTGGGTGTTGAGCCGGTCGTTCAGCTTGGTCGCGCGCACGTCGGTGCGGCCATAGGTGTAGGAGACGTCGTAGCTGGCATGATCGGTCAGCCGCCCGCTGATATCGACGACGCCGCGCCACGTCCGCCGCCGGTCGCGCTCGCCGCGGCGGGGAATGTCGAAATTGTTGCGGCTGATATCGACCGAGGTGAGGCCGGCGGCGCGCGCGGCGGTCAGGATCGACGCCGGGATGAACGGATTGTCGAGCGCGATGGTCGCCGGATAATTGCCGCCATAGCCGCTGAAGCTGGTCACCTCGCTCTGGACGAACTTGCCCTCCACCGACAGCTTGAATGCGTCGGAAACATCGAAATGGGCGAGCGCGTTGACGGCGTGGCGTTCGGTGCGCGGCAGGATATCGCCGATATAGCCCGCGACCGGCGTATCGTCGCCGCCGATCGAATAGCCGTCATTCTGCAGGAACCGGCCGGGGGTGTAGAGCGCGCCGTCGCCGCGAAACACCTGATCGCCGATGACGACATAGCCCTGGTTCGATCCATAGGGATAGCGAAGGTCGGTGACCGGGCCGATCTTGTAGCTGCCCGCGCGGGTCGGGTCGTAGCCGTCGAGGTTCACGAAATACTGCCGCTGGGCGAGCGTCAGATAGTCGCGATCGTCGTTCGCCAGCGGATCATCGGCATTATATTCATAGGAGAGCGTCAGGTTGCCGCGTCCTTCGGCGAAGTTGCGCCCGGCGATCAGCGAGGCGAAGCGGTTACCGGCATCGCCGCGCTCCGAAATGCCCGCCTGTGCGCGTGCGGCGATCCCGTCGAAATCACGGCGCAGCACGAAGTTGACGACGCCCGACACGCCGTCCGCGCCATAGATGGCGGAAGCGGCACCGGTCAGCACGTCGACGCGCTCGATCAGGTCGGTCGGGATCGCGTTGATGTCGACGGCGGCGGTGTCGGGCTGTCCGGCGACATGGCGGCGCTCATTGACCAGCACCAGCGTCCGGCTGGGGCCGAGGCCGCGCAGATCGAGCAGGTTCAGTCCGACCTGTCCCAGCGCGCCATCGGCCTGGTTGCGGCCGGCGGTGCGCGTGCTGTCGAGCGAGTTGGTCAGCGCGGGGACGCGTTGCAGGAAGCTGGTGACATTGGTGGTGCCCGACTGGCGCAGTTCCTCCGCCCCCAGCGACACGACCGGGTTGGGCGCGGCATAATCGGGGCGGGCGATGCGCGATCCGGTGACGACGATTTCGCTGCCCTCGTCGCTTGCGGGCGGCGTTTCGGGCGCGGTCTGGGCGTGCGCCGACGCAGCGGCGAACAGCGCCGCTCCAGCGAGCAGGCGACGGCGGATGGTGATCGGCATGATTTTGGTTCCCCCGACCGGCGCGCCCCGTGGACGTCGTTTCTGGTCGAACGGCAAAACGGTCAGTGCTTCGAAAGGGTTCGGCTGTGTACGCGGCGGACCATGAAAACTGCCGTTTCTACCGGTGTTTAGGGTCCGGCTCGCTGGCGCGGGGCGCCACGATCCGGCATCGTCGCACGGTGCAGAGCCGGAACGAACAAGGCGGGCCGACCCGCAGGGCCATGCTCGGCATGCTGCCCGCGCTGGCGATCGGGGCCTGTGCGCGATCGACCGGCGTTGCGCCGCTGCGCGTCTGGGCGATGAGCTATGAAGGCGATTATTCCCCGCATCTGATGCCCGGCTTCACCGCCGCCACCGGCATTCCGGTCGAGGTCCAGTCGCTGCCCTCCACCGCGTCGCACGAAAAGCTGCTGACGGCGCATGCCGGGGGGGCGTTGCCCGACGTGTTGATGTTGTTCAACGGCTGGATCCGCGAATTCGCGATGATCCGCGCGGTCGCGCCGGTGCCGTCGCCCGCGCTGACCGCCGGGCTGTCCCCCGGTATCCGCGATGCGCTGCGCATCGACGGGCGCGATTATGCGGTGCCGTGGTCGGTCGCGCCGCAGGTCCAATATTACCGAACCGATATCGTGGGGGAGGCGGGCTATGCCGCGCCGCCGCTCGACTGGGGGGGGTGGCTGACGATGGCGCGGGCGATCAAGCGGCGGCGGCCCGACAACTATGTCTTCCTGATGCTGCTCAACTGGCCGGGCGCGTTGCTGACGATGATGACGCAGGCGGGGGCGACGATGTTGCGCGACCATGCGACGCGCGGCAATTTCCGGTCCGATCCGGTGCGCGCCGCCTTTGCCTATTACGCCAATCTCTTCGCCGAAGGGCTGGCGCCGCGGGCTGCCTCGACCGAGGTACAGGACCCGCTGGCCGCATTCGCGCAGGGCTATTTCGCGATCTGGCCGAGTTCGCCGACGACATTGCTCGACCTGCGTCGCCGGGCCACCGATATTCCGCCCGAACGCTGGGCGACCGCGCGGCTGGCCGGTCCGAACGGGCCGGGTCCGGTATCGGGCGACAGCGCCAGCCTGTGCGTGTCGACGACGACCGATCGCCCGGCCGAGGCATGGGCGCTGGTCCGCCACATGACGTCGCGCGACAGCGAACTGACCTTTCAGCGGATGATCGGCAATCTGCCCGCGCGACTGGACGCATGGGATGCGCCGCAACTGGCGCTGCCGGTGCTGCGTGCGTTCCGCGAACAGATGGCGCAACCCGCGCCGATCCCGCCGGTCGTCGAATGGGAACGCATCCAAGGCGAGATCCAGTTGGCCGCCGAACGCGTGGTGCGCGGGCTTCAGACCATCGGACAGGCACTGACCGCGCTCGACGAACGCGTCGACCAGTTGCTGGCGAAGCGGCGCGCGCTGGTCGATGCGGGGCGGATCGCATGACCCGCCAGTCACGCGCCGCATGGCTCTTCACCGCGCCGGTGCTGACCATCATCCTGATCGTGCTGGTGATTCCCACGATCGCGGCGCTGGCGCTGTCGGTGACAGACTATTCGGTCTATGCGCTGGCCGATCCCGGCAATCTGCATTTCGTCGGCATCGACAATTTCGTCGAACTGCTGGCGACGCCGCTGTTCTGGCGATCGCTGAAGAATACGCTGATCTTTGCGGTGCTGGGCGTGCCGATGGCGATCGGCACGTCGCTGTTGGCGGCGCTGCTCCTCAACGACGCGACGGTGCGGTGGAAGCCGTTGTGGCGCGTCGCGCTGTTCGCGCCCTATGTCACCAGCGTGGTCGCGACCGCGGTCGTGTGGCGGTTCCTGTTCAACGAACGCTTCGGCCTGCTCAATCAGGGGCTGGCGCTGATCGGCATTCCGCGCGTCGACTGGCTGGGCAACCCGAACAGTTCGATCCCGGCGATCCTGATCTTCGTGACGTGGAAGATTTTCGGCTACAACATGATCGTGTTCACCGCCGCGCTGGCCGCGGTGCCGCAGGATTTGATGGAAGCGGCGCGGCTCGACGGGGCGGGGCGGTGGCTGCGCTTCCGCCACGTGACGCTGCCGGCAATCGGGCCGACGCTGCTGCTGGCGGCGGTGATGAGCGTCGCCGGGTTCCTCCAGATCTTCGCCGAACCCTATGTAATGACGCTCGGCGGACCGGCGCAGAGCACGACGACGGTGCTGTATTTCATGTTCGAGGAAGGGTTCAAATGGTGGAACCTGGGACAGGCGAGCGCGGTCGCGTTCGTCCTGTTCGTCATGATCCTGCTGCTCACCTGGATCCAGAGCCGCATCGGCAGGCGTAACGAATGGCTGTGAGGAAACTGCGCGCGATCGTCGCCAATGCCGCGGTCGTCGCGCTGGTCGCGCTGACCGTCGCACCGCTTGTCTATATGGTGATCGTGTCGTTCATGCCGCGCGGGGAATCGGGCACGTTGCCGATCCCGCTATGGCCGTCGCGCTGGTCGCTGGAAAATTACCACGAATTGCTGGTGCGGCGGCAGATCAATGGGGCATGGTTCGATTATCGCATCCTGCCCGCGCTCAGGAACAGCATCGGCGTCGCCATGCTCGCGACGCTGTTCGGGCTGCTGCTGACCGTGCCGGCGGGCTATGCCTTTGCCAAGCTGCGCTTTCGTGGGCGGGAGCGGTTGCTGAAATTGCTGATCGCCGCACTGGTCGTGCCGGGACAGGTCGCGATGCTGCCGCTGTTCCTGATCTTCCGCCACCTGGGGCTGGTCAACAGCTATGCCGGGGTGATCCTGCCGGGGCTGGCGGGGATTTTCGGCGTGCTGTTCGTGCGACAGGCGACGCTGGCGATCCCCGACGAACTGATCGATGCGGCGCGGATGGACGGGGCCAGCGAGTTGCGCATCTTCCGCACGATCGTCCTGCCGCTGCTGACGCCGGTGGTGGTGACGCTGGCGCTGTTCACCTTCCTCGCCAGCTGGAACGACTTCATGTGGCCGCTGGTGGTCCTCGCCTACCAGCAGCGCTACACCCTGCCGGTCGCGGTCGCGGCGATCGCGCGCGAACATGCCGCCGATGGCGAATTGATGATGGCGGCATCGGTGGTGACGACGATGCCGGTGCTGCTGATCTTCCTGTTGCTCCAGCGCTATTATCTGACCGGGCTGCTCGGCGGCGGGGTCAAGGGATAGGCGCGGCCGTCGGCGGCGAAGACATGCGCGTCGTGTGGCGCGATCGAGAAATGCAGTACCTCGCCCAGCGTCACCGACCGGTCGCCGGGCAGCTGTGCGACGATCGTGTCGACATCGCCACGCGCGCCCAGATGCGCGAACGACAGCGGCCCCAGCCGTTCGAACAACTCGACCGCGCCCGCGAACGGGCCGTCCTCATCGGGTAACAAATGTTCGGGCCGGACGCCCAGCGTGACGGCGGTGCCGATATCGTCGGTGCTCACCTGTGCCGCGGTCGCCACCAGCGCGCCGTCGGGCAGGCGCAGCGTCGCCCCGGTCGGCGTCACTGCGGCGAGCATCGCGGGCAACAGGTTCATGCCCGGCGATCCGATCGCGGCGGCGACGGCGATGCTGGCCGGGCGGCGATAGACCTCGATCGGATCGCCGACCTGTTCGATCCGTCCGGCGCTCATTACGACGATGCGGTTGGCGAGCGTCATCGCCTCAAGCTGGTCGTGCGTCACATAGATCATCGTCGCGCCAAGTTGCTGATGCAGGCGTGCGAATTCGTGCCGCATCCGCGCGCGCAGCGACGTGTCGAGATTGGAGAGCGGTTCGTCGAGCAGCAGCACCTGCGGCCGGCGGACGATCGCGCGGGCGATCGACACGCGCTGCCGCTGGCCCCCCGACAGCGCGCGCGGGCGACGGTCGAGCAGGTCGGTCAGGTCGAGCATCGCCGCCGCTTCGGCGACACGCTCGGCTATCTCCTGCTTGGGCAGGCCGGCGACCTTCAGCGGAAAGGCGATGTTCCCGGCGACGGTCAGATGCGGGTAGAGGGCATAGGACTGGAACACCATCGCCACGCCGCGTTCGGCGGGCGGGGCATCGGTGACATCGCGCCCGCCGATCAGGATACGGCCTTCGCTGGCACTCTCCAGCCCGGCGATCATCCGCAGCAGCGTCGACTTGCCGCAGCCCGATGGGCCCACCAGCACGACGAATTCGCCATCGGCGATTTGCAGATCGCTGGGGGATAGAGCGATCGTTTCGCCGAAGCGCTTGCCAAGTCCTGCAATGTCGACCGCCGCCATGATCTCTCCCGCCTATTACAGCGACTTACGCGTAACTGGGGGCGGCGCAACGATTGGTGCGGTAGCGGCGGTTCGCGGGAGTCCCGCTACGGGGCGGGCAAATCCTGCCTGGCACGGGGAGGGGGACCAGCGAAGCTGGTGGAAGGGGGTGTCGGCAAACGCCGCCCGGTCGTTTCGGGCAATACCCCTCCACCATCCGCTGCGCGGACGGTCCCCTCCCCGCAGGCGGGGAGGAGCTTAAATCGACTTAGAAGCGGAAGGCGGTTCCGACGTAGATCGCCTGGCTGTCGCGGCGATCCGGGACGATACGCAGCATGCGTTCACGCTCCGAGCGATAGCGGACACCGGCGGTGACATCGAGGTTGCGGGTCAGCTTGTACGATCCGCCCATGTCGAGCGAATAGCCCGACGGATCGGCGATCAGCGCAGGCTGATCGGCGAGCGGACGATCGCTGCTCGCGCCGACACGGCCGGTGAACTTGCGGCCCGAATAGCTGACGCCGACGCCCATCTGTTCGCGGCTGCCCGGCTGCCCGGCAAGGTCGAGACGGGTCATGTCGCCCGATACCGCCAGCCGCTTCCAGCCGACCGACATGCCGAGATTATAGGCGACCGGATTGAGCGTCTGTACCGGCGCCGCCGCGGCGACGCGATCGGGCAGGCGGTTCGGCTGGATCGTGCGGCTGCGCACCGCGACCTTGACCGAACGGTTGCCGATCACCGCCCCTTCGGACGGCGTGAACTGAAAACCCGGTGCGTTGAGCGCAGTGCGCGACAGCGCGGCGGCGAGCCGCGGATCGGCCGAGGCCGGGGTGAACGAACCGAAAGCGACCAGCGGCATCGATTCGGGATTGAGCCGCTTCAGGACGCGCGGTGCGCGCTGTTCCTGCGCGAAGAGCGCAGGGGACGCACCGAGACCGGCGGCGACAATCGCCCCCAATCCTATGCCAGCCCAGATCCTGCTGCCCGTCATCATTTCCCTCACTCCCCGCCAATGGCGCTACCACGATTCGGTTGCGTGGCACCACCGGCTCCGGTCGCTTTCCGGCGACCTGTTGCATCGAACCCACATATTTGTCCGACCAAGCTGCAACCTGCGCCGATCCGGGGCCGCAATCGATCGCGCCCGCCCGGTTCCGGCCGCGTGTCACCAACCCGCTTGCCGCGTCCGCGCCACCTCCTATAGAAGCGGCGCGAACTGCCGTAATGGCCTGTAGTCAAGGAACCGCTCATGAACCGCCCGCTGCTTATCGCGTTGCTGGCAACCTTTGCCCTGCCGATGGCCGCATGCAGCGGGGGCAAGGGGCGCGTCGCCGGCGATCTCGCCGCGTCGAAGGTCACGACGATCGGCGTCAATAGCTATCTGTGGCGTGCCAGCCTCGACACGCTGTCGTTCATGCCGCTGACCCAGACCGATTCGAACGGTGGTGTCATCGTCACCGACTGGTACGTCAATCCGGCGACGCCGACCGAGCGGACCAAGGTGACGGTCGCGATCCTCGACCAGGACCTGCGCGCCGATGCGCTGCGCGTCGCGGCGCTGCGCCAGATCAATCGCGGCGGCCAGTGGGTCGAGGCGCCGGTCGAGGCGGCGACGGTGCAGAAGCTGGAAGACATCATCCTGACGCGGGCGCGCGACCTGCGCCGCGGGGCGGTGACCGGCTGAGCGACGCGCCCATGACCCCCCGTTTTTCGCCCGCCGAGGCCGATGCACGCTGGCAGGCGGCATGGAACGATGCCCGGACCTTCGTCGCCGACGATGCGTCGCCCAAGCCCAAGCGCTATGTCCTTGAGATGTTTCCCTATCCATCGGGGCGCATCCATATGGGCCATGTCCGCAACTACACGATGGGCGATGTGCTCGCCCGGTTCCTGCGGATGACCGGTCACGAAGTGCTCCACCCGATGGGGTGGGACGCATTCGGCATGCCCGCCGAGAATGCGGCGATGGAGAAGAAGGTCCATCCGGGCCAGTGGACCTATGCCAATATCGCGGCGATGAAGGCGCAGTTGAAGCGGCTCGGCCTCGCCTTCGACTGGTCGCGCGAGTTCGCGACCTGCGATCCCGAATATTACGGGCATGAACAGGCGCTGTTCCTCGAACTGCTGAAAGGCGGTCTGGTCTATCGCAAGGAATCGGCGGTCAACTGGGACCCGGTCGACATGACCGTGCTGGCCAATGAACAGGTGATCGACGGGCGCGGCTGGCGTTCCGGCGCGCTGGTCGAGAAGCGCAAGCTGAGCCAGTGGTTTCTCAAGATCACCGACTTTGCCGACGATCTGCTTGCCGGGCTGGGCAGCCTCGACCAGTGGCCCGACAAGGTCCGGTTGATGCAGGAAAACTGGATCGGCAAGTCGGAAGGGCTGCAATTCGCCTTTGCGCCGGTCGCGCCATTCGATCGGTCGATCGAGGTCTATTCGACCCGGCCCGACACGATCTTCGGCGCGAGCTTCGTCGCGATCGCCGCCGATCATCCGATCGCGCGGGCGCTGGCGAATGCGAACCCGGACGCGGCGGGGTTCATCGAACTGTGCAAGCAGGGCGGGACCACCGCCGCCGAACTGGAGACCGCCGAGAAGCTGGGTTTCGATACCGGCTACCGGATGCGGCATCCCTTCGATGCGTCGATCGATCTGCCGGTCTATATCGCCAATTTCGTGTTGATGGACTACGGCACCGGCGCAGTGATGGGCGTGCCGGCGCATGACCAGCGCGACCTCGATTTCGCGCGGAAATACGGATTGCCGGTCCGCCGCGTCGTCGCCGATGGCGAGAATGTCGATCCGGTATTCGAAGGCGCCGAAGCCTATACCGGTCCCGGTCGGCTGGTGAATTCCGACTTCCTGAACGACCTCGACGTCGCCGCTGCTAAGCGCGCGGTGATCGAGCGCGCCGAAGCGGGCGGCTGGGGCAAGGGTACGACCGTATGGCGCCTGCGCGACTGGGGGGTGAGCCGCCAGCGTTACTGGGGCACGCCGATCCCGATCGTCCATTGCGACGCGTGCGGCGTGGTGCCCGTGCCGACCGACCAACTGCCGGTCAAGCTGCCCGAGGACGTGTCGTTCGACATTCCCGGCAATCCGCTCGACCGCCATCCGACGTGGAAGCATGTCGATTGCCCGGCCTGCGGCGCCCCGGCGCGGCGCGAAACCGACACGCTCGACACCTTCGTCGATTCGTCATGGTATTTCATCCGCTTCGCCAGCCAGCCTGACGACAAGCCGTTCGACCGCGCCGTCGCGGAAAGCTGGCTGCCGGTCGGCCAGTATATCGGCGGGGTCGAGCACGCGATCCTGCATCTGCTCTACGCCCGCTTCTGGACGCGGGCGCTCAACCATGTCGGGCTGATCGACCTGAAGGAGCCGTTCGCCGGCCTGTTTACGCAGGGCATGGTCACGCACGAGACGTACAAGTCGGCGGATGGCCGTTGGTTGGCTCCGTCCGAGGTAAATGACGGCATCGAGACCGCGACCGGTGATGCGATCACCATCGGCCGCGTCGAGAAGATGTCCAAGTCGAAGAAGAACACGGTCGATCCCGAACCGATTCTCGATCGCTACGGTGCGGACGCTGCCCGTTGGTTCATGCTCTCCGACAGCCCGCCCGAACGCGACCTGCCGTGGAGCGAGGCCGGGATCGAGGGCGCCGAACGCTTCGTCAAGCGGGTCTGGAAACTGGTTGCGGGCCATCAGGCGGGGCGCACCAGCCCGGAAGCACTGACCCGTGCCGTCCACCGCACCATCGCCGGCGTCGCAGACGACATCACCGCGCTGCAGTTCAACAAGGCGGTGGCCAAGCTCTACACCCTGCTGGGCGAAGCGGAGAAGGCGAAGACCATGTCGGACGCCGACATGGACGCGCTGCTGCTGCTGGTCAGCCCGATGATCCCGCATCTGGCGGAAGAAGCCTGGTCGCAGCTTGGCCGCAGCGGGCTGATCGCCGATGCGCCATGGCCGGTGGTCGATCCGGCAATGCTGGTCGAGGCAGAGGCAACGATCGCGGTGCAGGTCAACGGCAAGCTGCGTGACACGATCGTCCTGCCCAAGGGCATCGCGAAGGAAGACGCCGAAGCGGCGGCGCTGGCGAGCGAGAAGATCGTCCGCGCGCTGGAGGGCAAGGCTCCGCGCAAGGTCATCGTCGTGCCCGACCGCCTCGTGAACATCGTCGCATGATCCGCGCCGCCGTCCTCGCCGCCGCGCTGTTGCTGGGCGGCTGCGGCCTGCGCCCGCTCTACGGCGGCGGCGAGGGCGGCATGGTGCGCCAGACGCTGGCGGGGGTCGAGGTCGCGCCGATCGCCGGGCAGAATGGCTGGCTTGTCGCCAATGCGCTGCGCGATCGGCTGCGTGCCGAAGGACCGGCGCGCTACCGGCTGGAGATCAAACTCGACGACGATATCACCGGCCTGGGCGTGCGGCGCGACGATTCGATCACGCGCGAGCGGCGGACGCTGCGCGCGCGCTATCAGCTGATCGACCTGACCAACGGCGCGGTGACGCTCGACGCGACCGCCGGATCGGATGCCGGGATCGACGTGGTCCGCTCCGAATATGCGACGATCGCGGCGGAGCGCACCGCGCTCGAACGGCTGTCGCTGATCGTCGCCGACCAGATCGTGACGCGGATCGCACTGACGCTCCCCAAGTCGGGCTCGTGAAGCTCCGGCCCGAGCAGGTCGCGGCCAAGCTCGACCGGCCCGGCCCCGATATCCGGCTCTACCTGTTCCACGGGCCGGACACGGCGGGCGCGCTGGCGCTGGCCGCGCGACTGGCCAAGGGCGTAGGCGAGGGGGCCGAGCGCGTCGACATGGACGGCGCCATGCTGAAGGCACGCCCCGGCCTGCTGGCGGACGAAGCCGCATCGATGTCGCTGTTCGGCGACGCCCGCTGCATCCGTGTCACGGGCATGGGCGAGGAATCGGTCGAGGCAGTGACGCTGCTGCTCGCCGCCGAACGTGCCGGCAATCCGGTCGCCGCGATCGCCCCGACGGTCAAGGGCACGTCGAAGCTGGTGAAGCTGGTCACCGCGTCGCTCAACGCCGTGGCGGTCGCCTGCTACGTGCCCGATGCGGCGCAGGCGGCGAAGCTGGCGGTGGCGATGGCGCGCGATCAGGGGCTGCGGCTGCTGGGCGACGTACCCGACCGGCTGGCGGCGGTGACGGCGGGCGACCGTGCGGTGCTGGCCAGCGAGATCGAGAAGCTGGCGCTCTACCTCGACGCATCGCCGGAGCGGCCGCGCGATGCCGATGGCGAGGCGTTCGATGCGATCGGCGCCTCGATCGCCGATGCCGAACTGGGCGGGATCGTCAGCGCGATGATCGCGGGCGATGCGGCGGCGGCGGCGCTCCCCGAGATGCCGGGCGGCGCGATTCCGGTGCTGCGCGCGGTCGCCCGGCGGCTGTTGTCGCTCGCCGAAATGCGTGCGGAGATCGACGACGGCGAGAGCGTCGACCGGGTAATGGAGCGCCACCGCGTGTTCTTCAAGGAACAGGCCGCGACCGCGACCGCGCTGCGCCGCTGGGACGCGGCCCGGCTCGCCCGCGCGCTCGAACGCGTCCGCGATGCCGAGCGCGCGGCACTGTCGGGCAGCGGTCTGGGCGAGGTGATGACCGCCGCCGAGGCAATCGCCATCGCCCGCGCGGCGGCGCGCGGCAAATAATTCATAAAAGCATTTGCACGACCGGAATGGCGCTGCTAGGGGCACGCTCCTGCCAGCCAAGGGGCCAGCCCCCAAGGTGTTCACGTGCGGTCGTGGCGGAACTGGTAGACGCGCAACGTTGAGGTCGTTGTGGCCGAAAGGCCGTGGAAGTTCGAGTCTTCTCGACCGCACCATTCTCCCCCGGCACCGGCCGGGGGGAGAGTTACCTTCCAATCAGTTCGATGGGTTCGGCGTTGCGGTGCCGACCTTTGGCTGCATGGCGCGCAGGACGGCCATGCCTTCTTTGCCGCCCTCCAATGCCGTTTCGAGAAGCGCGATCTCCACGCGGCAAATGTCGTCATGTTCGCCCTTACCCGACAGGGCTTCGACCATCCGCCCTTCGGGCACGCCGCTGCGCCGCAGGATGTCGTCGATGAACGCGCCGGAAATCTCGAACCGTCCGCTGCCCGTGACCGGTACGCTATCCGACTTCAGGACCGTGCGATGGATCAGTTCCGTTTGGCGCGCACGCAGGGCTGTCGTGAGGAGCGCCTCTCCGGTCGGGAACCGGAAGTCGTTGCATCTGATCGGGTCGGACGCAGCAAAAGCGCGTTTTCCGTCCAGATCGAACCGAGCGATATCGCGCAGCAACGCATCCGGTGCATGTGCCAAACCCGAGCTGATGCGGCGGCGGGCGAGATCGTTCAGTATCGATCGCATCTTCCCTTCGCTGGACGTCGCATTCATTTCGGTGACCGTCGCACGTATCTCGGTCGCGAGTTCCGGATGAATGTCGGCCAGTTGCACTACGCCCTTGCCCGTCAGTTCGCGCGCGATCTGGTTCGGTTCGGCAACATAGGTGATCCGTGGTGGCGTATCGGGAAGGACATCAGGCTGTCCACCCAGCGAGAAGAATATGCGCAGCCCGACGACAATGAGGAACATTATCAGCCAGACCGGCACGCCAATGATGGCGGTGTCGGGACCGTCGACATCCGCCACCCGCTGTGGTTCGAGCCAGCTTTCGACC
Source organism: Sphingomonas lacusdianchii (assembly GCF_022664395.1). Lineage (GTDB taxonomy): Bacteria > Pseudomonadota > Alphaproteobacteria > Sphingomonadales > Sphingomonadaceae > Sphingomonas > Sphingomonas lacusdianchii. Next base: position 111,608 of record NZ_JAKRET010000004.1, read on the forward strand.
ATCGGATAGCGGTCGCGGATCAGGGACAGGAGCTCGCGTCGCGGTTTCCGTGAGTTCCACAGCGGCGCTCGGCGCTCGTCGCCGCGATTGAGCTCGACCCAGGCGCGGTGCAGCCGGTGCGCGGGATCGCCGACCAGTTTCGTGAAACGGATCGCCCCGATGCGTTCGACGATCGCCAGCGCTTCTGCTGGCAGCGCATAGTCGTCGCGGCGGTCGATCCATCCGAACGTCGCCGCAGCAGGTTCGAGCAACGGGTCGCAGCGCGGGATGGTCGCTGCCAGCATCTCGGAGAACCAGCGTTCGGCGCTGGCCGCGAAATCGACCTGTTCGAGCCGGGGATCGGCGAGCAGCGCCAACCCGTGATGTTCGATCGCCTCCAGTTCCTCCGGCGTCGGCGGTGCGTCATGGTCGGGGAACAGCAGGGCTTCGAGCGCGTGGAAATGTGCGTTGATCGCTTCGTGAAAGGCCGCGAGTTCTGGATCGGTTTCCGGCTCACTCTCCACGGATGGTACGGGCGGGAGGTCGGCTTCGAGAGCCGGCCCGGTGACCACCTCGGCCACCCCCGCCAACGCGGCATCCCGCGCCGCCCGCAGTGCCGCGAAGCCCGCCGGATCGGCGTCTACATCCATCGCCTTCAGCCGGGCGGCATAGGCCTTGCGGATGGCGCTGCGGTCGGTCGTCGGGTCGAGGTCGAGAGTCGCCCAAATGCCGTGCTTCACAGGAAGCGCTCGCCTTCGATCTGGTCGAGCGCCGCGCCGAACGCCGTGCGCGCTTCTGCGATGATCCGGTCGTCCTGCGTTGCCAGCGCGTTTTCGAATTGGCCGAGCATATGGCCGATCGCGGCGCGGGTATCGCCGAGGAAGGATTCATAGGCTCGCCGCGCCCGCGCCAGCAGCGCCGCGTTGACCGCATCGTCGCGCGGATGGACCTTCAGTGCCGCCAGCGCGGCGCGGCGCTTCGCCAGTTCGGCGGGGTCGGGGGCGTCCTCGTCGTCGACGATCACCAGATTGCGGGTCATGCCCGTCTCCGGCACGCTGACGTCGATTTCGAGCAGCCCCGACGTGTCGTAGCTGAAGCGGCATTCCACCGTGACCTCGCCCGCGCGGCGCGGGGGGACGGGCACGGTGATCTCGCCCAGCTTGACGTTGCCCGATACTTCGCGCGCCTCACCCTGATAGACGCCGAACTGGACCCTGGTCTGCTGATTGGACAGCGTCGAGAAGGTCGAGACGCGGCTGATCGGCACCGCCGAATTGCGTTCGATGATCGGCGAGAACAGCCCGGTGCGAAACCCGCCGCGTCCGTCGGGCTCGCTGGTATCAACGCCCAGCGTGAACGGGCAGACATCGGTCAGCCGGATTTCCTCCAGCCCGGCGTCGCGCGCCAGCAGCCCGGCCTGCACTGCCGCGCCCATCGCCACCGCATGATCGGGATGGACGGTGGTCGCCGGGAACCGCCCGAACATCCGCGTGACCGCGCGGCGCACGATCGGCATCCGCGTGGCCCCCCCGACCAGCACGACTTCGGACAGGGTGGCGGCGGCGATGTTGCTGTCGCGCAGCGAGCGCAGCACGGGTTCGCGGATGCGCTGAAGCAGGCCGCCGGCGGCTTCCTCGAACGCACTGGCGGTCACCGGCACGGTCAGCGCGGTATCGCCGATGGTGACGCTGAAGTCGGCGCCGTCCTGCTCGCTCAGCGCCCGGCGGCAGCGTTCGGCGGCTTGCGCCAGCAGCGCGGTGGCCCGGTCGGGAGGCAGCTTCGCCAGCAATCCCTGCGGATCGAGCGTGGCGCGAGCCAGCGCGATCAGACAGTCGTTGAAATCGTCGCCGCCCAGCCGGTTGTCGCCGGCCGAGGCGCGCACCTCGATCACGCCGTCGAACATCTCGACGATCGACACGTCGAAGGTGCCGCCGCCCAGATCGAAGACGAGGAACGGTTCGTGATCGGCACGGTCGGCAATGCCGAAGGCGAGGGCGGCTGCGGTCGGTTCGTTGATGAGCCGGCGGATCGGCAACCCGGCCAGTTCGCCCGCCCGCCTTGTCGCCTTGCGCTGCCGATCGTTGAAATAGGCCGGGACGGTGACGACCGCTTCGGTCACGCTTTCGCCGGTGAACGCTTCGGCATCGCGCTTCAGGCTGGCGAGGACCAGCGCCGACAGCGCCTCGGAATCGAAGTCGCGTTTGGCGAGCTTTACCGTCTCGCGTGTGCCGATGCGCCGCTTGAAGCTGGTGACGGTGCGGTCGGGATGGGTCGCCATCCGGTCGCGCGCCGCCTGTCCGACCAGCACCGCATTGTCGTCGCCGATACTGACCGCCGAGGGGGTCAGATAATCGCCCAGCGCATTGGGAACCATGACCGGCGCATCGTCGCGCCAGATCGCGCAAGCGCTGTTGGTCGTTCCCAGATCGATGCCGACGATCATGCCTGTCCCCTTGGTATACGGAGACAGGGTGTAGCGCGCCGGCTTCGTCAGGCAACGGGGGCGCGTTCGTCCCTTGGAACGACGGTCGCGATCAGAACTCCGCGACCTTGCCCCAGGACGATTGTTCGAACCGGTCGGGATGATAGGGTTTGGGGTCGACGATCGGCTCCGCCCCGCTGACCACATCGGCGATCAGATGCCCGGCGCCGGGGCCGATGCCGAAGCCGTGCCCGCTGAACCCCGATGCCAGCACGAAGCCGGGCAGGCTCGCCATCTCACCGATGCCGGGGACGCCGTCGGGGGTGCTGTCGACATAACCCGCCCATGCCCCGGTCACCGCCCGTTCGCGCAGACGCGGCATCATCTCCAGCGCGCGCGCATGGGTGCGTTTGACGGTCGCGGCGTCGGGCGTCGGGTCGAGGATACGCATCCGCTCCATCGGCGTCGGCCTGTCGAGCTTCCAGCGCCTGACGTTCTCATGGCCCGACTGCACCCCTTCCAGCCCGCCCGGCGACAGCTTGCGCCAGCGCCGCAGGAACATCGGCAGGAACTGGGTCGAGAAGCGCAGGAATTGCGGGGTCGGGTCGACCTTACCGCTGCCGCTGATCGACAGGGTATAGCCGCCATCGCCGCGCCGAGTTATCGAGATAAAGTCGCTGTGCATCGCCGGCGGGAAAATTTCCTCGCCCGGCCCGACCGACATGACGGTCTGGCGGATCGTCGCCTGCGGAAAGCGGATGCCATATTGGTAGCAGAAGGACGACGCCCATGCGCCGGCCGACAGCACCGCGATCTTCGTGCGGATCACGCCCTGTTCGGTGACGACGGCAGACAGCCGACCGCCCTCGGTCTCCAGCCCACGCACCGCGCATTGCTGATGCACCGTGCCGCCCAGTGCCATGATCGCGCGGGCGACGGCCGGCGCGGCGCGCGACGGGTCGGCGGTGCCGTCGGTGGGGGAGAAGACACCGCCCTTCCACGCCTTGTTGCTGAACCGGCCGCGCTCGGTCGCCTCGGCGGACGACAGCATGTGCGTGGTGACCCCGGCGGTGCGCGCGAAATCGCGCCAGCGTGCCCAGCCGGCGATCTCGGCCTCGTTATCGCTCAGATAGAGCAGGCCGCAGCGGCTGAAGCCGGTATCCTCGCCGGTGTCGGCGGCGAACTGCTCCCACAGGTCGAGCGCCTTGGTCGCCATCGGCAGCTCGCGCGCGTCGCGGTTCTGCTGGCGGCACCAGCCCCAGTTGCGGCTGGATTGCTCGCCGCCGATGCGACCCTTTTCGACCAGCGCGACCTTCAGCCCGCGCTTGGCGAGGTAATAGGCGGTGAAGCTGCCCACGATCCCCCCGCCGATGACCACCACATCGGCGGTCGCGGGCAGGTCGGGGGTCGAATCGACGAACGTCAGCGGTGCGGGCATTCCGATAGGCTCCAGCAGTTCCGGTACAGGGGAGGGACGCTCAGAGATATTTGAGCCAGCGAATGTCCTTGCGGCGCTTCTTCAGGTTCGAGAACCAGCGCGTGGGGAAGTAGAGCGGCACGATCATCGCGACCCACATCAGCCAGATCCAGTGGATCGACGGGAAGCCGAACACCTCGCCATGGTTGAGGCCGAAGACCGCCACCGCGCCGAGGTACAGCGTACGCAGGACATAAAGGTGGAAGAGGTAGAAGAACATCGGCGCGCCGCCGAGCACCGACAGCCAGCCGGTGACCCGCGCATCGGCGATCCGGTCGAACAGCGCGAGCAGCAGCAGCCCGGTGCCCAGCGTCGCCAGCACGAACAGCAGCGACGGCGGATATTTGGTAAGCGCGAGGAAGCTCATCACCGTGCGCAGCGGCGATCCCGGCACCACGAACCACGGCGTGTCGCCATAGACGTTGGCGAACCGCAGCACGAGGAAGCCGGCGAGCATGGCGAGGCCGGTCAGCGCCAGCCGCCGCTGCCGCGTCGTCACGTCCAGCCGCGCGAACCACGGCCCGATCGTCCAGCCGAGGCAGATGACCCCGATCCATGGCAGGAGCGGATAGCTGAAGCGGATCGGCAACCCGCCGAGCGTGATCGTGCCGCGCTCATGCAGCAGCGACCAAAGCGCGTAGAAGGGATGCTCGGGCGGCAGGACGATCGGGTCGAGCAGATTATGCCCGGCGACGATCGCCACGCCGATCGCGGCGATCACGGCATGGGGCAGGCGGATCAACCCGGCGAGCACGATCATGCTCAACCCGATCGCCCAGATCACCTGCAGATAGACGATCGTGAACGGAAATTCCGCACGCCACACGAAGTTGACGACGGTCAGTTCGAGCAGCACGAGGAACAGGCCGCGCTTCAGGAGGAAGGCGACCGTCTCGGCCTTGCTGTGCTTCTGCGCATAGAGATAGGCGCCGAGACCCGTCAGCGCGACGAAGACCGGGGCGCAGATCTGGCTGGTCATCCGGCTGAAGAAGCTGTCGGGCGCGACGGTCAGCGCATCGACCGGATCGCCGATCGGCACCCACAGCAGGAACGCCTCGCGGATATGGTCGAGCAGCATCAGGACCATCACGAAACCGCGCAACGCGTCGATACTGACCAGCCGCGCGCCCGCCGCCGCCTTTGCCACGGGGGGCGGGGCGGTTCGGCCGGGAAAGGGGCGGTCCGTCGGGATGCTGGCCATGGAAAACTCCGTTGGTGGGAGAAGGGTCAACCCTGCGGCAGCAGCGCGACGGCGTCGATTTCGACCAGATAGCCGTAATGCAGCTCGGGCACCGGCACGACGGTACGTGCCGGCCGTGCCTCGCCCAGCTTCGCGGCATAGACGCCGTTGAAGCGCGGCCAGTTCTCGACCCCGACGATATAGGCGTTGACGCGCGCCAGTTGCGCAGGGCTGCCCCCGGCGGCGGTCAGGATCGCCAGCATGTTGTCGATCGCTTGCGCCGCCTGCGCCTCGAAGGCCATGTCGTCCAAAGGCTGCTTGTCGGCACGGATCGGCAACTGGCCGGAGATATACAGGTGATCGCCCGCCCGTATTGCCTGCGCATAATGGCCGGCGGGGAAGGGGGCGTCGTCGGTCAGCACCGGCCGGATCGTCACGTCGGTCACCTTACCACCCCCCGAAGCGCGACCACGTCGCGGTGACGGCAGGATCGTCGCCATGGACGACATGATAGGCGGGATGCTGCGCGGCGGTCGAACAGGCATGGTTGGGCAGGACGCGCACCCGGTCGCCGATCTTCAGCGGCGGCAGCTGCTCGTCGGTCCCCGGCCGCACGGTGATGATGCCATGTTCCTGATTGGCGTCGGCAAGGATCAGGTCGGGATAGGGCACGCCGTCGAGCGTGCAGACGATGCCATAGCCCTGATCGACCGGTTGCTTGGCGGTGCCGCGATCGCGCGAAATCGCCATCCAGCCGGCGTCGATCAGGATCCAGCCCTTTTCCTTCTGGAAACCGATGACCGTGCCCAGCACGGACAACGCGATATCGTCGACCGCGCAGACGCCGATGCCGTGCATCACCAGATCGAAGAACACGAACACGCCTGCGCGCACTTCGGTCACGCCGGTCAGGTCGGTGGCGAAATGCGCGGTCGGGGTCGATCCGACGCTCACCACCGGGCAGGGCAGGCCGGCATCGCGCAGCGTGGTCGCGGCATCGACCACGCTCTTGCGCTCCACTTCGGCGTAGCGACGCAGCTCCTCGGGTGTGCGCGCGGCATAGCTGCCACCGGCATGGGTCATCACCCCGCGCAGCTCGCCACCCTCGACCAGCGCGCGACCGATCGCCAGCAACGCCGCGCTGTCGTCGGGCAGCACGCCCGAACGATGCCCGTCGCAGTCGATCTCGATCAGTGCCGGGATGGCGGTGCCTGCCTCGCGCGATGCCGCCGCGACCGCTTCGGCCTGTTCGACGGTGTCCAGCACGACGGCGATATCGACGCCCCTGGTCCGCAGCGCCAGCACGCGCGGCAGCTTGTCGGGGGCGATGCCGACCGCATAGATCAGGTCGCGCACGCCGGCCGCGGCGAATTGTTCGGCTTCCTTCAGCGTCGAGACGGTGGCCGGACCCTCCGGCGTTTCCATCAGCCGGTGCGCGACCTCGATCGACTTGCCGGTCTTCAGATGCGGACGCAGCGTCACGCCCATCGGCGACAGATGCGCGCGCAGCCGGGCGATGTTGCGATCCATCCGGTCGGCGTCGAGGATCAGGCACGGCGTCTCGACCGTCGCCAGCGTCGCGGCATCGTCCTGCATCGCGGTCTTTTCCATCAGGGTCGTCATGCCAGTATCGCCTTGGTTTCCAGATATTCTTCAAAGCCATGGACGCCGTATTCGCGACCATTGCCCGATTGCTTGTATCCGCCGAACGGCGCGTGCGCGGTCCATTTCGGCGAATTTATATGGACCTGTCCCGACCGGATGCGCCGGGCAACCGCCTGTGCTCGCGCCGGATCGCCCGACTGGACGTGCGCGCCGAGGCCATAGACGGTGTCGTTGGCCAGCGCGACGGCGTCCTCCTCGTCGCAATAGGGCATGATGCACAGCACCGGCCCGAAAATCTCCTCGCGCGCGATCCGCATGTCGCGGGTCACGCTCGAAAAGATGGTCGGGCGGACATAGTAGCCGCGATTGAGGTCGGCAGGACGGCCGGGGCCACCGCAGACCAATGTCGCACCCTCCGCCATGCCGGCCTCGATCATCGCCTGCACCCGGGCATGTTGCGCGGCGTTGGCGATCGGCCCCATCGTCGTCGCATCGTCGAGCGGCGATCCCACGCGCCACTCGGCCGCTGCGGCCGCCGCCAGCGTCTCCACCTCGGCCAGCCGGTCGGCGGGCACCAGGATTCGCGTCGGCGCGCTGCACGACTGGCCGACATTGCGCATGCCGGCCATCACCGCGCGTGGCACGGCGGCGGCGAAATCGGCATCGTCGAGGAACAGGTTGGGCGACTTGCCACCCAGTTCCTGCACGACCCGCTTGACGCTGACCGCCGCTGCCTGCGCCACCAGCACGCCGGCGCGGGTCGATCCGGTGATCGAGATCATCGCGACATCGGGATGTGCCGACAATGCCGCACCGACCGCTTCACCGGTACCGTTGACCAGATTGAACACCCCCGCCGGCAGGCCTGCATCATGCACCACTTGCGCGAACATCAGCGCGCTGTACGGCGACAATTCGCTGGGTTTCAGCACCACCGGGCATCCGGCGGCGATGGCGGGGGCGACCTTGGCCGTGATCTGATAGAGCGGCCAGTTCCATGGCGTGATGAGCGCACAGACGCCGATCGCTTCCTTGACGACCGTAAAGCCGTCATCGGGCCGTTCGAAGCGGTAGGACCGGAGCACGTCGATCTGCGCGCGGACATGGGCAATGGCGAAGGGGACCTGCGATGCGCGCGCGAAGCTGATCGCCGCGCCCATTTCGGTGGCGATCACCTGTGCGAAGGCTTCGGCGCGCTCCTCCATCAGCGTCGCGATCCGGTCGAGCAGCGCGATCCGGTCGGCGACCGGCGACAGAGCAAAACTGTCGAAGGCGCGCATCGCCGCCGCGACCGCACGGTCGACATCGGCGGCCGATCCGGCGGCGATGGTGCCGATCTGCGTCTCGGTCGCCGGATCGATTACGCCGATCCGCGGCGCGTCGCCGACCGGATCGCACCAGCCGCCGTCGATATAATATTGTCCCGACCTGTCGTGCGTCATGTCCATCCCGTCCACGTGTCCGGCGCCCGATGCGGGCAGCGAACCCTAAAGGCCGCCTGTCGATCCCGAGTCTAGGGGCAAGCGTTCAGCAGACGCTTTCGAAAAGGACCGGCAAAACGGCATTCCCGCCGCCGTCGGGACGTGCAGTCGGCAATTTTGCATCGCCGGCCGCCATTTTCTGCCGCAATCTTCCTCTATTTTGCCGTGCATTCCGCCAAAAGCGGTCGCAGCGCATGGCAATGCAGGCGCGGCAGATTATGCCGGAGGGCGCGAAACGTCGTTCGCTTCGCCGTGCGAAACCGGACGAAACAAGACTATCTGCCGTGCCGTCGCGGCCAATATCTGCGTCGTTCCACACCAGCTTTACGAAGGGGGCTGACCGTGCTTCGTCCAAAGTACATCACGTTCGATTGTTATGGCACGCTGATCTATTTCGAAATGGCGCCGGTCGCCCGCCGCCTGTATGCCGATCGCATCGCCGAAGCCGATATGCAGCAGTTCACCGACGACTTCTCGGCCTATCGCCTCGACGAAGTGCTGGGCGCGTGGAAGCCGTATCGCGACGTGGTCGAGGGTGCGCTGCGCCGGACCTGCAAGCGGTGGAACATCGAATATCGCGACAGCGACACGGCGGAAGTCTATGCGGCCGTTCCGACCTGGGGACCGCACCCGGACGTCGTCGAGCCGCTCAAGCGCGTCGCCGCAGAATATCCGCTGGTCATCCTGTCGAACTCGATGGTCGACCTGATCCCGGCCAGCGTCGAGAAGCTGCAGGCGCCGTTCCACGCCGTCTACACTGCCGAGGAAGCGCAGGCGTACAAGCCGCGGATGCAGGCGTTCGAATATATGTTCGACCAGCTCGGCTGCGGGCCGGAGGACGTGCTGCACGTCTCGTCCAGCTTCCGCTACGACCAGATGACGGCGTTCGACCTTGGCATCAAGGACAAGGCGTTCGTCAATCGCGGGCACGAACCGCTCAACCCCTATTATCAGGTGCATGACATCCCCAGCCTCGCGGGTCTGCCCGGGCTGGTGGGGCTGTGAGCGTCGAAGCCAAGGTGCGGTCGTTCATCGACCTGCGCGCCTTCGCCGCCGATGCGGCGGTGAACGACACCGGCGACTATGCGACCGCGCGCACCGCGCTGCCGCTGGCGGACGGGCCGTGCAGCGTCGACCTGGTCGCGCTCGACGGCGGCAGCGGTTCGGTGGCGGGCCTGCCCGGTGACGAATTCGTCATCGTCCTCGAAGGATCGCTGCGAATCGGCGACACCACGCTGGACGCGGGTCGCAGTGCGGTCATCCCGACGGGGGTCGCCTTCGACTGGGCGGCGGCACCCGCCACCCGCGTGCTGGCGATGCGCTATGCGATCGAAACGCCGGCCGCCGAAGCGGTGGTGCCGATCGACGAGGCGGCCGAACTGACCCCGTCCAACCCGCCGCTCGCCGAGCTGCTGGTCGGACCGACCCCGTCGTGCCGCAACCACACCGACTATCTGTCGAGCGACGGCGTGTTCATCTGCGGAACGTGGGATTCGACTCCCTATCACCGCATCGCGATGCGCTATCGCCATCACGAACTGATGCACCTGCTCGACGGCAGCGTGACCTTCACCGACGAAACGGGGGCCAGCCGGACCTTCTCGACCGGTGACGTCTTCCTGCTCGAACATGCCGCGCATTGCGCATGGGACAGCCAGGTGCATGTGAAGAAGGTCTATGCGATCTGGCGGCCGGTGGTCGACTGATCGGCATGTGACATAACCGAAACTACCGTATCCCTGCGCAGGCGGGGGTACGGTAGTTTAAAGACCTTACCGCCCCGCCAGCGTATCGACCGACCGGTGGCAGAAGATGCGGCGGTCGTCCTCGATCAGCATCGGCGGCATTTCTGCGGCACAGGCATCTACCGCCTTGGGACAGCGCGGCAGGAAGCTGCACCCCATGTCCCGCATCCGCGCCCCGCCGGCAGCAGCTGCGTCCCGCGCGGGCGTTTCCTCGAGCCAGCCGGGCCGCAATTCGGGCACCGACGCGGTCAGCAGCCGGGTATAGGGATGGTGCGCGCCATGGCGCAGGCCATCGCGCGTTACCCGTTCGGCGACGCGCCCGGCATAGAGCACCAGCACGTCGTCGCTGATCGCGCGCACGATCTCCAGATCATGGGTGATGAACATATAGGCGAGGCCGAGTTCGCGGCGCAGTTCGATCAGCAGGTCGAGCACCGCTTCGGCCACCACCGGGTCGAGCGCCGAGGTCACTTCGTCGCACAGCAGCAGGTCGGGCCGTGCGGCAAGTGCCCGTGCCAGGTTCACCCGCTGCTTCTGCCCGCCCGACAATTCGCCGGGCAACCGGTCGGCGAGCGCGGCGGGCAGGCGGACAAGGTCGAGCAGCCGTGCGACTTCCGCCCGTGCCGACGCGCGATCCATGCCGTGATAGAAAGCGAGTGGTCGAGCGATGGCGGCGCCGACGCTGACCGCCGGGTTGAGCGCGGTGTCGGCGCTCTGGAACACCATCTGCACCCGGCGCAATTCGTCGCGCGAGCGGCGGCGGACGACCGGCGGCAACGGCGTGCCATCGAGCAATATGCGTCCAGCGGTCGGTGCGTGCAGTCCGGCGACGACGCGCGCAAGGGTACTCTTGCCGCAACCGGACTCGCCGATCACACCCAGCACCTGTCCGCGCCTGATCGACACGTCGATCCCGTCGAGGATCTTCACGCGCGGGCTGCCGTCATGGTTGGTCCCGCCATAGCCGGCGACGACGCCCCACAGGTCGAGCAGCGGCTTTTCCTCGACGGCCGGCGCGACGGCCGGCGTGCGCGGCGCGGCGGCGGCGACCAGCGCGCGGCTATAGTCATGGGTCGGTGCAAACAATATCTGTTCTGTGGTGCCGAGTTCCTGGACCTCGCCGCCCTTCAGCACGGCGATACGATCGGCAATCTGCGCCACGACCGAGAGGTCGTGCGTCACATAGACGGCGGTGGTGCCGAGGTCACGAACCGCGTCCTTGAATGCCTTGAGCACCTCGATCTGCGTCGTCACGTCGAGCGCGGTGGTCGGTTCGTCGAAGATGACCAGCTTCGGATCGGTGATTAGCGCCATCGCCGCCATCAGCCGCTGCAACTGCCCGCCCGAAACCTGATGCGGATAGCGGTCGCCGACCCCCTCCGGATCGGGCAGGGCCAGGCGGCGGAACAGGTCCTTCGCCTTCGTCTCGGCAGCGGCGCGGTCGAGCGTGCCGTGGATCAGCGCCGGTTCGATCACCTGCGCCATGATCGTCAGCGACGGGTTGAACGCCGCCGCCGCGCTCTGCGCGACATAGGCGACGGTGCGGCCGCGGATGCTGCGCAGTTCTTCGGCACTGGCGGTGTCGAGCCGCTGCCCCGCGACCTCAATCGTACCGCCGGCGATCTGGCAGCCGGGCCGGGCATAACCGAGCAGCGACAGGGCGATGGTCGTCTTGCCCGATCCCGATTCGCCGATCAGCGCCAGCACCTCGCCCGGTGCCACCGACAGCGTGGCGTCAGGGACGATCACGATCTCGCACCCGTCCTCGCCGGTGGCGGTGATGCGCAGATGGTCGATGCGCGCAAGCGGAGCGGTCATCGGCGGCGGCGTCCGGGCAGGGAGTCGATCAACAGGTTCATCCCGATGGTAAGGGAGGCGATCGCCACCGCCGGAAACAGCACGGCAGGCGCGCCGAAGCCGAGGCCGGCGATGTTTTCGCGGACCAGCGCGCCCAGATCGGCCTCGGGCGGCTGTACGCCCAGCCCCAGGAACGAAAGCCCGCTGAGCAGCAGCACGACGAACACGAACCGCAGCCCGAAATCGGCGGCGAGCGGTCCGGTAACGTTGGGCAGCACCTCGCGCACGACGATATAGGGCAGGCCTTCGCCCCGCGCCCGCGCGGCGGACACGAAATCGAGCGCCATCACCCCCATCGCCAGCGACCGCGCCGTGCGGAACGCGCCGGGGGTATAGATCACCGCCAGCGTCCCGATCAGCACCGGGATCGACGCGCCCGTCGCCGCGATCACGACCAGCGCGAACATCAGGCTGGGGATGGCGATGACGATGTCGAACAGCCGCGACAACAACATGTCGACCCATCCCCCCGCCGCCGCCGCAAGGCCCAGCAGCACCCCCGTCACCACCGCGATGGCGGTCGCGACGAAGGCGATGAACACGGTGTAGCGGGCACCGTAGAGCACCCGGCTGAGCATGTCGCGACCGAGATAGTCGGTTCCGAGCGGGAAGGCGCGGCTGACGCCGCTGAACACGTCGAGGTCGACGACCTCCCCCACGCCGTGCGGCGCGAGGGCGGGGCCGGCGAGGGCGACGATCACCCACAGCACGACGAGGGCAAGGCCGATCCGGCCACTGATCGCGAGCCTGCTCACCGGTGGCGCAACCGCGGATTGGCGAGGATCGCGACCACGTCGGCGGTCGTCACCAGCAGCAGATAGGCGATGCAGAAGATGACCGCGACGGTCTGCACCAGCGGCAGGTCGCGGGTCGCGACCGCATCGACCATCAGCCGCGCGACGCCCGGATAGTTGAAGATGATCTCGACCACGATCACGCCCCCCAGCAAGGTCGACAGGCTGAGCGCGATCGCATTGGCGATCGGCCCGATGGCGTTGGGCAGGGCGTGGCGCAGCACGACCCGCGCGGGCGAACAGCCCTTCAGCCGCGCCGCCTCTGCGTACGAGGTGTCGAGCGCGTCGATCACCGCCGCGCGCGTCATCCGCACCATCTGCGCCATCACGAAACAGGCGAGGCTGAACACCGGCATCGCGAACACCCGCACCAAATCCCAGGTGGAATGAACGTCGCGGGTCGACGACAGTGCCGGCAGCCAGCGCAGCGTCACCGCGAACAGCATCACCGCCAGCGTCGCGATCAGGAATTCCGGCACCGACACGATGCCGATCGTCGCGATGCTGATCGTCCGGTCGAACGCCGTGCCACGCTTCACCGCCGCGACGATGCCCAGCAGCAGTGCGAGCGGCACCGATACCAAGGCGGTCAACCCGGCCAGCGTCAGCGAATTGCCCAGCCGTGCGGCGATCATCTCCCACACCGGCAGCCCGGTGATCAGCGAACGCCCCGGATCGCCGGTCAGCACGCCGGTCGCCCATTCGAGATAGCGTTCCCATGCCGGCTGATCGAGGTGCATCGCGGCGCGCAGTCCCGCCAGTGCCTCCGGCGTGGCGCTTTGACCCAGGATCGCCTCGGCCACGTCGCCCTCCATCAGCTGCGCGATGCCGAACACCGCCAGCGATACGAACAGCAACGTGACCAGCGACGCCCCGACCCGGCGGCCGATCAGCGAAACGAGCGGCGACAGCGTCATTTGCCCTCCAGCCAGACATGGGCGGCGAAATCGAACCCCATCAGTCCCCCCTGCGGCATCGGGCGCAACCCTTTGAGGCGCGGGCTGTAGGCGTCGATCGAACTGATGAACAACGGGATGCCGATGCCGGCCTGATCGTGGACCAGATGTTGCATTTCGCCATAGAGCGACTTGCGCCGCGCTTCGTCGGTCTCGCCGCGCGCTGCGACCAGCAGCCGGTCGAAGCGCGCGTTCTTCCACGCACTTTCGTTCCACAACGCGTTCGATGCGAAGAATTGCGTGAAGATGATGTCGGCGGTCGGGCGCGGGTTGGTGTTGCCGAAGCCCAGCGGCACCTTCATCCAGCTATTGGTCCAATAGCCGTCGGACGGCACGCGGCGGATGTCGAGGCCGAGGCCCGCGCGCCGCGCAGCGTCCTGGATCAGCACCGCCATGTCGTCGGACTTGTCGGCGGCGGTGGAGGTGACCAGCGGCACCCGCGCGCCCGCCAGCCCGGCGCGTTTGAACAGGAAGCGCGCACGATCGGGATCGAAGGGCCGCTGTGGCACGCTCGGGTCGTAATAGGGATTGGTCGGTGCGATCGGCTGATCGTTGGCGATCGTCGCATAGCCGCGAAAGATCGCGGTCCGCATCGTTTCGCGGTCGAGCAGCAGCTTCAGCCCCTCGATGAAATCGGGGTTGTTGCCCGGTGCCCGATCCATCCGCGCGATCAGGTCGGTATAGCCGCTGGATTTGGATTCGAGCAGCTCGAACCCCGCGCCGGTCAGGTGGCGGGTGATGCGCGGGTTGATCGCATGGATCAGGTCGACATCGCCCGACAGCAGCGCGTTGATCCGCGCGCTGTCGTCAGGGATGGCGAACAGCTCGCACTCGCCCAGCCGCACCGGCCCCCGCCAGTAATCGTCGTACCGCGCGGCGAGCGAGCGGACGCCCGGCATATATTCGAGCATCCGCATCGGCCCGGTACCGACCGGTTTGTTGAAATCGCGGGTGCCGTCGCGAACGATCTGGAACTGCTGGATGCCGAGGATCGTCGGCAGATCGGCATTGGGCGTCTTGAGCACGATGCGGACCCGGTCCGGGCCATCGGCACGCACCGATGCGAACTGGTCGGCGAACACCTTCGCCTTCGACCCGACGGCGGGATCGAGATGCCGGCGCAGTGAGTAGACGACATCGGCGACGGTCAGCGGCGACCCGTCGTGGAAGCGCACCCCCTTGCGAAGCCGGATCGACCAATCGCGCGCGTCGGCGGTCTCGATCGCCTCGGCCAGCGCTGGTTGCGGCAAGAAGCGTTCGTCCAGCTTGGTCAGCCCGTCATAGACCATGGCGCAGCGGCAGAAATCGGTGACCACCGTCTGCCGTGCCGGGTCCATGGTGTCGGCGGTCGACGACACCGCGACGGCAACCCTCAGGCGACCGCCAGCCGGTTCGGGCCGCGCCGGTTCGAACCCGCACGCGCCGAGGCCGATCGACAGCCCGCCGCCGCCGATCAGGCGGATCGCATCGCGCCGGCCGATCAATGCCGCCAGTCCTGATAGCGGTAATAGGCACCGACCGCGGGCAGGAACCATGGCGGGCCGAAATGCCCCGGCACCGCCGGCCATGCGATGTCGTGGAACGGATTCTCGTCCGCTTCGCGCGCACCGCCAAGGATGCGAGCCATCGCCTCGCCCATCACCACCGAAATCTGCGTGCCATGGCCGCTATAGCCCATCGCGTAATAGATGCCGCCGCGTGATCCCGCACGTGGCAGCCGGTCGGCGGTCAGGTCGACGATCCCGCCCCAGGTGTGGGCGATCTTCGTATCGGCCAATTGCGGGAAGATGCGGCGCATCCCCGCCTCGAGGATCGCGCCGCTGCGCGTGTCGCTGCGCGGGCTGGACAGGGCGAAGCGTGCCCGCCCGCCGAAGATCAGCCGGTTATCGGCGGTCAGGCGGAAATAATTGCCGACATTGCGCGTGGTCGTACCGTTGCGCCGCCCCGGCATGATCTCCTGCGCCAGCGCGCCCAGCGGTTCGGTCGCGACGATGAAGCTGCCGATCGGCACGATCCGGCGTCGCAGCCAGCGGAAGGGGCCTGCCATCGATGCGCCGGTCGCCAGCAGGACCGCATCGGCCTCGATCGTGCCGCGCTTCGTCGTCAGTCGGTGGCGCCCGCCGGAAATGCGCTCGATACCGGTCAATGCCGCATCCTCGTATAGCTTCGCGCCATGCCGGACGGCGGCGGTGGCGAGGCCGCTGGCGAAGCGACCCATGTGCAGCGACCCGCTGCGCGGATAGAGCAGCCCGCCGTGAAAGGCATCAGACCCGATCTCACGGGGTAAATCGACCTTCTCGATCAGGCGGATGCCGGGCTCGACCGTCTGCGACAGCAGTTCGGCCTGCCGGGCGAGCTTGGCGGCATGTTCGGGCTTGTCGGCCAGCTTGAGCTTGCCGTTGCGGGTGAAGTCGCAGGCAATGCCTTCCTCGGCGACGATCGCCTCGACCCGGTCGACGCCGGTGTCGAACGCGCGATAGATGGCCGTCGCGCGTTCGATGCCGAACCGGGCGATCAGGCCGGCGAAGTCACCGGCGACGCCGTTGTTGCACTGGCCGCCATTGCGTCCCGATGCCTCACCGGCGATCCGGTTCGCTTCGATCACCACGACATCGGTTCCGGCCATCGCGAGTGCGCGCGCCGCCGCCAGTCCGGTAAAGCCGCCGCCCACCACGACGACCGATGCGCGCACCGGCACCGGGCCCTGTTCGGCCCCGGCGAAGCGTTCGCCGCTGTCCAGCCAATAGGATTCCAGCTTCATGGCGTGTCGGCGTCCCCCTCGGAGCGATGCTGCCCCGGCACGGCATAATCTGCTCTATCCTGCCCGGCATCGTTACACTTTAGTTGCCGGAGCGACAGGTCATATGTGCCGATCGATGGCCGGGCGACCGCACAGCGTACCGCTTCCGCCGTATTTCCGTGGGGTAGCGGGAAGGGGGTTTCGCTTTCCCGCCGCTACCCCAGCCAACGCTTTTGCGGCAGGATATTCCGGCGGGTGGCCGATTTATGCGCGATAAGATGCCGGCTGCCCCGCGGCGCGGCACCTCCTGCGCCGCTCGCCCGGCTACACCATGGTGTGAGGATAGCGATGGAACGCGAGACGATGCAGACAAGTGCCGATCCCCTGCCGGCCGAAAGCCGGAAGATGCGCCTGCGGGCGATGACGCAGGACGATATCACCGAACTCCACGCATTGTCGAAGGCCGAACAATGGCCGCATCGGGCCGAGGATCTGTCGGACATGCTGGCGGTCGGCACCGGCACCGTCGCCGAACTGGGCGGCGAAATCGTCGGCACGACCATGTGGTGGCGCGCCGGACCGAAGGTCGCGACGCTCGGCATGGTGATCGTGTCGCGGCGGCATCGCGGTGCGGGCATCGGCCGGATCGTGATGGAATCGGTGCTCGACCAGATCGCCGACACGCTGGGTAGCGATGCCTCGATCCAGCTTAACGCGACCGAGGACGGGCTGCCGCTCTATCGCAAGCTGGGCTTCAACGGCATCGGCGAGATATTGCAGCACCAGGGTGCGGCGTTTCAGGCGCCGTTGGTGCCGCTGGGGCCGGGTGAGCGCATCCGTCCGATGGGCGAGCGCGACGGGGCGGTGGTCGATGCGCTGGTCCGCGCGGGCAGCGGGCTGGATCGCCCGACCGTCATGACCGTGCTGCGCGACCGCGCGAAGGGCGTGGTGCTGACGCAGGGCGACGACGTGACCGGGGTCGCGCTGTTTCGCCGGTTCGGGCGCGGCTATGTCGTCGGTCCGGTCATCGCCCCCGACATGGTGCGCGCGCAGGCGCTGATCGCCCAGTGGATCGGGTCGCGCAGCGGCGAGTTCATCCGGCTCGACATTCACGGCAATAGCGGGTTGGGACCATGGCTGGAGGAATTGGGACTGGTACGGGTCGGGCGGGTAGTGACGATGGTGAAGGGCGCCGAGCCGCCGGCGACCGCCCCCGCGACGGCGTTCGCGATCGTGAGCCAGGCGCTGTGCTGAGCGACGCCGACCTGCGCGGCACCGGGCTGCTGCTCGAAACGATGCTGATCGGCGGCGAATGGGTCGCGGCACGGGACGGCGCGACGCTCGACGTCACCGATCCGGCGACCGGCGACGTGATCGGCACGATCCCGGCGGCGGGGGCCGCCGATACCGAAGTGGCGATCGCCGCCGCCGCCGATGCGCTGCCGGCGTGGAAGCGCCGCACCGCCGACGATCGTGCGACGCTGCTCGAACGCTGGCATGCGCTGATCCTCGACCATGCCGACACGCTGGCGGCGATCATGACCGCCGAACAGGGCAAGCCGCTGGCGGAGGCGAAGGGCGAGATCGGTTACGCCGCGTCGTTCGTGAAATGGTTCGCGAACGAAGGGCGGCGGATCGCCGGCCACACCATCCCGGCCCCAACCAGCGATCGCCGCATCCTCGCGACCCGCGAACCGGTCGGCGTCTGCGCGGCGATCACGCCGTGGAATTTCCCGGCGGCGATGATCACGCGCAAGGTCGCGCCGGCGCTGGCGGCGGGCTGCACCGTCGTCATCAAGCCGTCCGAACTGACCCCCTATACCGCGCTGGCGCTGTGCAAGCTGGCCGAACGGGCCGGCATCCCGGCGGGTGTCGTCAACATCGTCACCGGCCTGCCGCAAGCGATCGGCGCCACGCTGACCGCGTCGCCGGTCGTGCGCAAATTGTCGTTCACCGGATCGACCCGCGTCGGATCGCTGCTGATGCAGCAATCGGCCGATACGCTGAAGCGGCTGAGCCTCGAACTGGGCGGCAATGCGCCGTTCATCGTGTTCGACGATGCCGATCTCGACGCGGCGGTGGCGGGCGCGATGGCGTCGAAGTTCCGCAATGCAGGCCAGACCTGCGTCTGCGCCAACCGCATCCTCGTACAGGACGGCATCCACGATCGCTTCGTCGAAAAGCTGGGCGAGGCGGTGCGCGCGCTGCGGGTGGGCGATGGCCGCGATGCGGGGACGACGATCGGCCCACTGATCAATGCCGCCGCGACGCAGAAGGTCGCCGATCACCTGTCGGATGCGCTGGCCAAGGGCGCGCGGATCGCCGCCGCGCCCGATGGCGCGCGCGACGACGAACGCTTTGCCCGACCAGTGGTGCTGACCGGCGCCACGGCCGAGATGCGGCTCGCGTCGGAGGAGACGTTCGGCCCGGTCGCGCCAATCTTCCGCTTTTCGGCCGAGCAGGAGGCGATCGACCTCGCCAACGCCACGCCGTTCGGCCTTGCCAGCTATTTCTACACCGAGAACCTGCACCGCGCATGGCGGGTCGGCGAGGCGCTGGAATTCGGCATGGTCGGGCTGAACACCGGCGGGATCGCGATGGAAATGTCGCCGTTCGGCGGGATCAAGGCATCGGGCCTCGGCCGTGAAGGCGGGCGCGAGGGCATCGACGAATATCTGGAAACCAAAGCGTTTCACTGGGGGGGATTGAAGGGCCTGTGACCAATTATCGGATTGCGGTGATTCCGGGCGACGGGATCGGCAAGGAAGTCGTGCCGGAGGGTATTCGCGTGCTCGAAGCGGCGGCGTCGGTGCATAATTTTACCGTCGAGCAGCAATGGCATGATTTCGCGAGCTGCGATTATTATGTCCGCCACGGCCGGATGATGCCCGAGGACTGGAAGGCGCGGATCGGCGATGTCGATGCGATCTTCTTCGGCGCGGTCGGCTGGCCCGACACCGTGCCCGACCATATCTCGTTGTGGGATTCGCTGATCCAGTTCCGCCGCGAATACGACCAATATGTCAATCTGCGCCCGGCGCGGCTGATGCCGGGCGTGCCGTGCCCGCTGGCCGGCCGCAATCCGGGCGACATCGACATGATGATCGTGCGGGAGAATACCGAAGGCGAATATTCGGCGATCGGCGGCACCGCCTTCCCCGGCACCGACCGCGAGGTCGTGTTGCAGGAAACGGTGATGACCCGCATCGGTACCGACCGCATCCTGCGCTACGCCTTCGACCTCGCGCAGAAGCGTCCGGCCAAGCATGTGACCTCCGCGACCAAGTCGAACGGCATCGCCATCACCATGCCGTGGTGGGACAGCCGCGTCGCAGCGATGGCGGAGAAGTATCCCGACATCCGCACCGACAAATATCATATCGACATTCTCGCCGCACAGTTCGTAATGAACCCCGACCGGTTCGACGTGGTCGTCGCGTCCAATCTGTTCGGCGACATTCTGTCGGACCTCGGTCCGGCCTGCACCGGCACGATCGGCATCGCCCCGTGCGGCAACATCAACCCCGATCGCAGCGTGCCGTCGCTGTTCGAACCGGTCCATGGCTCGGCACCCGATATCGCGGGGCAGGGGATCGCCAATCCGGTCGGCCAGATCTGGTGCGCGGCGATGATGCTCGACCATTTCGGCGAGCATGCAGCGGCGAAATCGATCGTGACCGCGATCGAGACGGTGTTGGCCAGCGAGGCCGGCCGGACCCGCGATCTGAAGGGTACGGCGTCGACCGTGGAATGCGGGAAGGCGATCGCAGCGGCGATCGGGTAACGCCTTCTACTCCCCTCCCTTCCCAGGGGGGGGACCTCGAAAATCCTGCCGCGGCATAATCTGCCGCACATTCGCGAAGTTCGGCAGCTTGGCCCCGCCGCACCGCCTGCGCCATCATCCGACACCCGCCGACGCCCCGTAAGATGGCCCCATCTTCAGAAACAGGGCCAGCCATGTTCTCCAATTCGCTGATCGAGGCAGACCGCCGCCACCTCATCCACCCCGTCACCGCTTGGCGCGGGCACGAGACGCGCGGCGCGACCGTGCTGACCGGCGGGCAGGGCATGTATCTGACCGATGGCGACGGCAACCAGCTGCTCGACGCCTTTGCCGGGCTGTGGTGCGTCAATATCGGCTATGGCCAGGAAAGCGTGGTCGAGGCGGCGGCCGAACAGATGCGGCGGCTGCCCTATGCCACCGGCTATTTCTCCTTCGCCAGCGAACCCGCGATCCGGCTGGCCGAGCGGCTGGCCGAACTGTCGCCGCCGGGCCTCGACCGCGTCTATTTCTCGCTGGGCGGATCGGACGCGGTCGACTCCGCGCTGCGCTTCATCGTCAACTACTGGAATGCCAAGGGCCGCCCGGCCAAGAAACAGGTGATCGCGCTCGACAAGGGCTATCATGGTTCGTCGTCGAACGGGGCGGGGATCACCGGCCTGCCCGCCTTCCACCGGCTGTTCGACCTGCCGCATGACTGGCAGCATCATATCCCGGCACCCTATCCCTATCGCCACAGCGTCGGCAGCGATCCGCAGGCGGTGATCGACGCCAGCGTCGCCGCGCTGAAGACCAAGGTCGCCGAACTGGGCGCGGACAATGTCGCCGCCTTCTTCGCCGAACCGGTGCAGGGGTCGGCCGGCGTCATCGTTCCGCCCCTGGGTTGGCTGAGCGCGATGCGTGCCGCCTGCACCAAACTGGGCATCCTGCTGGTCGCCGATGAGGTCATTACCGGCTTTGGTCGTACGGGTCCGCTGTTCGCCTGCGAAACCGAAGGCGTCACCCCCGATCTGATGACGCTCGCCAAGGGACTGACCGCCGGTTACGTGCCGATGGGCGCGGTGCTGATGACCGACGAAATTTATTCCGGCATCGCCGATGGTCCGGACAATCATCTGCCGGTCGGGCACGGTGCGACCTATTCGGGGCATCCGGTGTCGGCCGCCGTCGCGCTGGCCGTGCTCGACCTGTACGAGGGCGGCATCCTCGCCAACGGCGTCGCCCGTGCACCGCAACTCGCAGCGGGACTGGCCGCGATCGCCGATCATCCGCTGGTCGGCGACGTGCGACAGGCGGGCATGCTCGCCGGCATCGAACTGGTCGCGGACAAGGCGGGCAAGACGCGGTTCGACCCCGCGATCGGCCTGCCCGACAAGCTGGCGCGCACCGGCTACGCCAACGGCATCATCTTCCGCGCGTTCGCCGACGGCACGATCGGCCTCGCCCCGGCGATCAGTTGCGATGAAACCGATATGGATACATTGTTGAAGCGCCTTGTGCGGACGCTCGATCAAGTGGCGGACCTGCCCGAAGTTCGTGCAGTGCTGCGATAGACGTTGCGGTTACGAAATGATGAGATAAAGTCTCCTTTATGACACCATCGCCCAAACTCGATCGACTGGATTTCCGCATCCTTGCGCAGTTGCAGCGCAATGGGCGGATCACCAACGTCGATCTGGCCGATGCGGTCGGCCTGTCGCCCAGCCCGTGTCTGTCGCGGGTCAAGCGGTTGGAAAAGGCGGGGTATATCACCGGCTATGGCGCGCATGTCGCGCTGGCGAAGCTTGGCGAGACGCTGACTGTCTTCACCGAGATCACGCTGAAGGATCACCGGACCGGCGATTTCTCGCGCTTCGAACAACGCGCGCGCAACGTGCCCGAAGTCGTCGAATGCCATCTGGTCAGCGGCGGATATGATTATCTGGTCAAGTTCATCACCCGCAACGTGTCGCAATATCAGGAACTGATCGAATCGATCCTCGAAAGCGATTTCGGGATCGAGAAATATTTCAGCTATATCGTACTCAAATCTCCGATCGTGAAACGCTACGACCCGATCGAGGCGCTGTTCGACGAGCGGAGCTGACCCTCGCGAAAGGCGCCCCACGATGCGTATCGACGACCAGGATCTTGCCGACCTCGCGGCGCTGCGCCGCGACCTGCACGCGCACCCCGAACTGGGTTTCGCCGAACACCGTACCGCCGCGATCATCGCCGAGGCGCTGCGCGCCGCGGGGTTGGAGGTGGCGACCGGGATCGGCGGCACCGGCGTGGTCGGCACGCTGCGCAATGGTCCCGGCAATGGGGCGATCGGCTTTCGCGCCGACATGGATGCGCTGCCTTTCGCCGAGCAGACCGGGCTGCCCTATGCCAGCAAGACGCCGGGCGTGTTCCATGGCTGTGGCCATGACGGGCACAGCGCGACGCTGATCGGCGCCGCGCGGCATCTGGCGAAGACGCGCGATTTTTCGGGCACGATCCATTTCATCTTCCAGCCCGCCGAGGAAGGACAGGGCGGCGCCGACGCGATGGTGCGCGACGGCCTGTTCGATCGCTTCCCGTGCGACCGGGTGTTCGCGCTGCACAACTGGCCCGACCTGCCGCTGGGCAGCGCCCGGACCCGGCCGGGGCCGATCATGGCCGCCGCCGACCGGTTCGATATCACCATTTCGGGCAAGGGCGGTCATGCCGCCATGCCGCACCAGACGCCCGACGCGATCCTGGCTGCGGCGACGTTGGTCCAGCAACTCCATACAATCGTCTCCCGCCGCCTGCCACCGACCGAAAGCGCGGTCCTGTCGGTGACGAAGGTCCATGGCGGCGATTCGCACAACGTCATTCCGGCGTCGGTGACGCTGACCGGCACCGTCCGCACCTTTTCACCCGCCGTACAGGACCGGATCGAGGAATCGCTGCGCCGGATGTGCGAGGGCGTCGCGCGATCGAGCGAGACGCAGATCGCGGTCGATTATGTCCGCTATTATCCGGCGACCGTGAACGATGCGGAAAGCGCGGCGATCGCGCTGGCGGCGGCGCAGGCGGTGTGCGGCGACGCGGCGGAAGCGCCGGCGCCCGCCTTCACCTCCGAAGACTTCGCTTTCATGTTGCAGGCCCGGCCCGGCGCCTATCTGTGGATGGGGCAACGCGACGAATCGCATGTCGCCGCGCTCCACCATCCGGCCTATGACTTCAACGACGCGGTGACGCCGATCGGCATCGCATGGTTCGCCGAACTGGCGCGGACGCAGCTTCCCACGGGCTGACGGCATGAATGCATGGGCACGTCACGCCTAAATCCGCATTTCGTTCCGAAGCTGTCACAGCTTCGCAACAAAATGCTTGAAGCTACCCATCATCATGCAGGTGCCGCAGAGGTGGCGACACATCGATCCGCCGGTCCACAGGTACCGGGACGAAGATCGGGACGCTGCCAGGTCGAGGACGACGCGATAGCCGTTTCACGCTTGGGGGTTCAAATGCGCAACCGACATCTGCTTTTCTTCGGCGCCGCCAATCTGGCGCTTCTGGCACCTGCTGCCGCATCGGCACAGGAGGTTGCGGTCGCCGCAGCCGCTGCGACCGCCGCTCCCGAAGGGGAGGAAGCGCCGCAGCAGGACGAGATCGTCGTTCAGGGCGTGCGCCAGCAATATGTCGCCAACGTACCGACGATCGAGGTGCCGCAGAGCATTCAGGTTCTGTCGATGGAAACGTTGAAGGATGCCGGGATCACCCGGCTCGACAACGCGCTCGACTTCGCGACCGGCATCGCCCGACAGAATAATTTCGGCGGCCTGTTCGATGTGTTCGCCTGTCGCGGGTTCACCGGCGACGAAGGTGCCGGCAGCAACTATCTGGTCAACGGGTTCAACGCCGCCCGCGGCTATGGCGGCGCGCGCGACACGTCGAACGTGCAGCAGGTGCAGGTGCTGAAGGGTCCGAACTCCTCGCTGTTCGGGCGCGGCGAACCGGGATGTACGGTCAACATCATCACCAGGAAGCCCGGCTTCGACCTGCATGGCGGCGTGATCCTGTCGGCGGGCAGCTACAATAATTTCCGCAGCGAAGGCGATTTCAACGTGCCGTTGTCGGACCGGGTCGCGGTGCGCGTGACCGGTGCCGCCGAGTCCGCCGACAGTTTCCGCGATTTCCTGTCGAGCGAGAAGGTAACGGTCACCCCGTCGATCCTCGCCAAGCTCGGGCAGGACAGCTCGATCAGCTATGAATTCGAATATATCGACCAGAAGGTCGTGTTCGACCGCGGCATCGTCGCGCCGACCGGCGATCTGAAGCTGGTACCGCGCGAACGCTTCTTCGGCGAACCGGGCGATGGCCCGGTCCATGTCCGCGCCATGGGCCATCAGGCACAGTTGCAGCATGACTTCAGCCCCAACTGGTCGCTGGTGCTCGGCATCGGCTATCGCGATACCTTCTTCAAGGGCATTTCGACCGAGGCCGAACTCGCCGCCGGTCGCCAGCGCATCTATACCGATGGCACCACCCTGTCGCGCCAGCGCCGCGAACGCGATTATTCGACCACCGACCTGACCTTCCGCGGTGAATTGAGCGGCCAATTCGCGACCGGCCCGCTGCAGCATCACATGATCATCGGCGCCGACTGGGACGATTATCAGCTCGACGTCGTCCAGAACCGCTATCGCCCGCCGGTCGTGGCGTCGCAGACCGCCGGCAATCTGGTGCTCGGCAATCGCATCGACATCTTCGACCCGGTCTATGGCAAGCTGCCCACCCCCGGCCGGTTCCAGAGCTATCTGGAACGGCAGAACAGCTGGGGTACCTATCTGCAGGATCAGGTCGATGTGACCGATGCGCTGAAGGTCCGGTTCGGCGGCCGCTTCGACAATTTCGAACAGATTGTCGACGACCGTGTCGCCGCGCGTCGCACGATGCAGGAAAAGACCGCGTTCAGCCCGTCGGTCGGCGCGACCTATGTGTTCGGTGATAACGTCTCGATCTACGCCAATTACGGGCGCGGCTTCCGCCCGAACAACGGGACCGACGCGAACAACAACGCTTTCGAACCCGAACGTACCGTTTCGTACGAGGCGGGGGCGAAGGTGTCGCTGCTGCGCAAGCGGCTGACCGGTACGCTCGCCTTCTTCAAGACGACCAAGAACAACGTGCTGACCGCGGACCCGGTCAACGCCAATTTCTCGCTGGCGGTCGGCAAGGCACGCAGCAAGGGCGTCGAGGCGGAACTGTCGGGCAACCTGCCGGCCGGTTTCCGCGTGCAGCTGAACTATGCCTATATCGATGCGGAGGTCGCCGCGAACGCGCTCGACCCCAATTTCGGCTTCGGTCTGCGCGAGGGCGACCCGCTGCTCAACATTCCCAAGAACAGCGGCAGCGCGCTGGTGTTCAAGGATTTCGACATCGGCAGCAGCCGCCTGACGCTGGGTGCGGGCGTCAACTATGTCGGCAAGCGGCTGGGCGAGACGGGCTTCCGCTTCGCGAACGGCGAATTCTATTATCTGCCGGGCTATACGCTGACCCGCGTCATGGCGTCGTACGAACCGAACGAACGGCTGCGCGTGTCGGGCGAGGTGACGAACCTGTTCGACGAACATTATTTCCCCAGCTCCTATTCGCGGCTGTGGACGCTGCCCGGCGCACCGCGCCAGTTCATGGTCCGGGTCGGCTACTCCTATTGAGCGGACGGACGATGGACCCCGTCCTGCTCCATCTGGGAACGCCGGCGCGCGGGGAGCGGTGGCAGACGCTGCTCCCCCGGCTGGTGCCCGGGCTGACGGTACGGCTATGGCCCGACATGGGGGATCCTGCGGCGATCACCCATGTCGCGGCGTGGACGCCGCCCGATGACCTGTTCGCCATGTTGCCGAATCTGGCGATGGTGTTCTCGGTCGGGGCGGGTGTCGACCAGTTGCGTGCCGACGCCCTTCCCGACCATGTCGCGCTGGTCCGCACGGTCGAGCCCGGACTGGTCGTCGAAATGGCCGATTATGCGACGCTGGCGGTGCTGGCGCTGCATCGCGACCTGCCGCACTATCTGATGGCACAGCGTGCCGGGCAATGGGCGCCGCAGCCGGTAATTGCCAAGGGGGCGCGGCGGGTGACCGTCCTCGGCCTTGGCGCGATGGGCGGAGCGATCGCGACGCAGATCGCGGCGCTCGGCTTTCCGGTGACCGGGTGGAGCCGGCGCCCGCGCGACCTGCCCGGCATCGATTGCCGCCATGGCGCCGACGCGCTGACCGATGTGCTGGCGATCAGCGACATACTGATCTGCGCGCTGCCGCTGACCGCGGAAACGCGCCATATCCTGAACGCCGCGACCTTTGCCCGATTGCCACGTGGCGCTGCCATCGTGAACATGGGGCGGGGCGGGCATCTCGACCAGGTCGCGCTGCTCGCCGCACTCGACACAGGTCAGGTCGCGGCCGCGATGCTCGACGTCACCGATCCCGAACCGTTGCCGCCGGATCATCCGCTATGGCGTCATCCCAGGGTCGTGCTGACCCCGCACGTCGCCGCCGAGACCGACATCGATGGCGGCGCGCGCGCGGTGGCGGCGGCGATCCTCGCCCATCGCGCCGGGACCCTGCCCCCGGGGCTGGTCGACCGCAGCGCCGGTTACTGATGGCATTGCTTGCGTCCGGGGAGCCGGTCCGCGCGGCCGAACGATCGAATGAGGGGCGATTGCCCCGCCTGCGTACAGACAAGCAGACGGTGGTTCGCCGTCCCCATTTCGGAGGTTCCCGTCCATGCGTCACGTCCTGACCGGTTTCGCTGTTGCCGCCCTGCTCGCCACCCCGGCGCTCGCCCATCCCAAGCTCGTATCCGCGACCCCGGCCGCCGAAGCGAAGGTCGCGGTCGCGCCCAAGACGCTGACGCTGACCTTTTCCGAAAAGCTGGTCGCGCCATTGTCGGGCGCGGAACTGACCATGTTGCCAATGCCGGGCATGGGCCCGCACCGCATTCCCACCACCGCGAAGGTCGGCGATGACGGCAGCTCGCTGGTGCTGACGCTGGCCCGCCCGCTGCCGCGCGGCAGCTACCGGGTCGACTGGCACGTCGTGTCGTCCGACACCCACCGGGTGACCGGCAGCTACACGATCACGGTCGGCTGACCTTGGGCGACGGGCCGCTCATCGTCGTGCGCGGCCTGTTGCTGGCGGTGTTGCCGGCGACGTTCGGGCTGGCATGGTTCGCGCGCCGGCAACTGGTCGCGCGCCGGGCGCTGATCGTGGCGACCGTGGCCGCGCTGCTGCTGTCGACCGTCGCCTTCGTGCTGCTGGCGGCGGCGATGACCGGGGCGGGGGTCGGGTCGGTCGACCGCGACCTGCTGCTGATGCTGGTGCGCGACACGACGCCCGGTACCGCCTTCCTCGTTCGCAGCGCCGCATTGCTCGCGATGCTGGTCGCATTGCTGGTGCCGCAGCCGCGCTTCACGCCCGTCGCGCTGCTTGCGGCGGTGGCCAGTGCGACGCTGGCGTGGAACGGCCATGGTGCGATGGAAGAGGGGGTGGCGGGCCGGTTGCACCTGATCGCCGACATCGTCCATCTACTTGCGGCGGGGGCGTGGATCGGCGCGCTGGCGGTGTTCGTCACCCTTGCGGTTCGGCGATCGCCGCAGACCGCCGGGGCACTGGCCGACTTTGCCGGTTTGGGCACGGCGATCGTCGCCGCGATCGTGCTGACCGGCATCGTCCAACGCCGCGATGCTGGTCGGCATCGACGGCATCGCGCGGCTCGGCACCAGCCTGTACGGACAGTTGCTCCTCGCCAAGCTGGCGCTGTTCGCGCTGATGCTGGCGCTCGCCGCCGCCAACCGCTTCGTGCTGACGCCGCGCCTGACCGCCAGCGGCGACCTGCGCGCGCTCAGGATCAGCCTGTCGACCGAGTTCGCCGCCGGCGTGCTGATCGTGCTGCTGATCGGCTGGGCCGGGACGCTCGAACCGCCGGTTTCGGCAATGTCCTAAACTGCGGTCACCGGCGCGGCATCCTCGGCGGTCAGCATCCGCACTTCATAAATCACCGCATCGCCCTTCTTCGCGGTCAGATCGACCTTCGCGTCCGGCCGCCCCTGCGCGCCCGCCGAGGGGATCGGATAGTCGAGCGCCACGAACCGGTCCGCCGCCGGCCCCTTGTGGGTGGCGGTCGCGAGCGGCGCACCGTCGATCGCGATATCGACCGCGCGATCGACGTCGCGGCCCCAGATCAGCAGGCGCAGCACCGCCGGTCCCGGCCGCCGCGCCAGCGTCATCGACAGCGTCTGACCCGGCTTGAGCCGCCGGGCCGAGCGACCCGACCAGTTGACGACCTCGCTGCCGCCCGGTGCCACCTGATGGTCGCGCTCGGGCTGCATCTCGCCCATATACAGCGTGTCGACGGTGCGGCGGCCAAGCGCGCGCGCTTCCGCCTGCGCCTGTACATAGTCGCCGCGCGCCGCCGCCCAGCGGTCGCTGGTGAAGGTCGGCAGATATACCGCCGTTCGCCGGTCCCATTGCGAATAGAAGGGCCGGAAGGTCAGCGCCTCGCCCAGAGCACCGGTCGCGGTGAAGCGATTGTCGCCGGCGGGCGTCAGGCTGGCGGCGATCGCGCCGTCGCTGACCAAGGCCGGACCGGTGCTGTCGAACGGCTGCGCCTCGCTGCCCATATCGGCCGCCAGCACCAGCGGGCCATAGGTGAAGGCGACGATCGTCGGATCATCCGGCGTAGGCTCGGCGGCCAGCGTCATCGGCAGCGTCAGCGCGACCCTGTCGCCCGCGCGCCACCGGCGATCGATCACCGCATAGCCGTTTCGCAGCGTCGGCGCGATCGCCTGCCCGTTGAGCGCCACCACCGGGTCCTTTGCCCAGCCGGGCAGGCGGATCGCAATCGCCTGACGCCCACGCGGTGCGCGCCGCACCGTCAGCGTCGCATCGCCCTTCAGCGGCATGGCGGTATCCAGATCGACCGCCAGCCCGCGCTCGCTCCAGTCGAGCTTCGAGGGCACGAACAGGTTCAGGTACAGCGTGTCCGCATCCTGCCACCAGATCGAATCTGCGTGCTTGGCGTGGCTTTCCATGCCCGATCCGACACAGCACCAGAAACTGTCGTCGGGGCTGGAATAGGTCCGCCGCGCCCCTGCCGCCAGCGGCATGAAATAGACGAAGCGCCCGTCCGACGGGCGCTGATGGGCGAGCATATGGTTGATCTGCACCCGCTCATAATAATCGAACCAGCGCGCCTCGGGCTGCCAGCCATAGAGGTGCCGGGTCAGCTTCAGCATATTGTAGCTGTTGCACGCCTCGCACGTCGCCTCGCCCAGCCGCTTCGATAGCTGGTCGGGCTGGCCGAAATGCTCGCGTTCGGAATTGCCGCCGATCACATAGCTGTGATGCCCGGTCACCCGCTGGTGAAAGAAGCGCGCGGCGGTCGCATGCGCCGGTGCGCCGGTCAGTTCGTGCAGGCGCGCAAGGCCGATGACCTTCGGAATCTGGGTATTGGCGTGCAGCCCGGCGAGCCTGTCCTGCTGCGCGGTCAGCGGATCGAGCACTGCCTTGTGCCGGATCTTCTCCGCCATGCGCAGCCAGCGGGCATCGCCGGTCAGCGCATAGGTATCGGCATAGCTTTCGTTCAGTCCGCCATGTTCGGCCGCAAGGATGCGCTGCATCTGTTCGTCGGACAGCGGCTCGAGTATCCCGGCCAGATAGCCGGCCATGCCGAGCAGCACCGGCATCGCCCGCTTGTTGCCGGCCAGCACATGCGCGTCGATCAGCCCGGCATGGACCTTGTGCCACGTATAGAGCGGTACCCAGCCGCCGTTGAGGTCGAACCCGCCGCTGCGGATATCGCCATGGCGCAGTTCCTCGAACACGATCTTGCCGTCGACGGTCTTCCCATCGCGTTCGACGGTGGTGCCGCCGACATAGCCGTCGCCATGCGCCGCCTGTATCCGCGCCATTTCCTTCAGCGCATGGTCGAGCCGCGTCGCTACCGCCGCATCGCCGTTATTGGCGACGGTCAGCGCGCAGGCCGACAGCCAATGGCCAAGGCTGTGGCCGGCAATCCCCTGCGCTTCCCAGCCGCCATAGACCGGCTTGGGCGCGGGCAGCCCGGCCGAGATGTAGAAATTGTGCAGCAGTCGTTCGGGGTCGAGGTCGAGCAGGTAGCGACGGTTCGCGGCGAACGCCTCGGCGAAGGGCGAGGGCTGCAACGTCACGAATCGCGCCGGAACCGGTTCCGCTCGACGAATCGCCGGAGTCGCGGCCAGCGCCGACGCGCCGAACGGCAACAGGCTGGCGCCGATCAGCAGGCTGCGTCGACTGACCGTCATTGCCCGGACCGTTCCGGCGCAGCATGGGGGCGAAGACGTGACGTGGTTCGACATCGATGGTCCTGACTGACGTTTCTGTTCTATAATCCTCTTCGGTTGGAAATTGTCCGACTTTATCGTGTCGGTCAACCTGCAACGCGGCATTCTTGTCGTTGGTATCGCTATCATAGTGATGGGTACGGCGGTGCGCATTGCATCGGACAAACCTCGAATTGCAGGTCTTCGCTGAAGCAGCCACTTACACATGGGCTGAACTGGACGCTCGCTGCTCGCCAAGGCCAGCTAACATCCGGCAAAAATTTCAAGTCGAGCCTATTGCGTTCCGGGAATACCGCCGTAATTGTCTGAGTATAAAATTGCTGTCGGATCGGGAGGATACCGTGGTTATCGCGGCAGAAATACCAGTGTCGGCATCCGCTATCGCTTGGTCGTTGCTGCCGTGATTGCAGCCAAAGGGACGAATGCGAGCCTGAGACCCTCGGGCAGGCGCACCACGCCCGGTCGCGGGCGATGGGACCGCAGAACCACGATCATCGGACACGGGGTGCCGATGGCTGGCCGGTGGCCCAGTAACATGGGGCTGGCAGGCTCGCTGCTGACGGTTGCCGCGTTGTCGCTCGCCGGGGCGGGGGTCGCGCAGACCGCGGCTCCGGAGGGGGATATCCGTCCGGTCCACGATCCGGTGCTGATCCGGCAGGGGGCGACGTGGCACGTCTTTTCGACCGGCATCGGTCGCGACGGGCAGGGGCTGCTCGCCGAGCGGACCTCCAACGATCTGGTCCATTGGCAGGCGGGCACGCCGCCCTTTGCCAAACTGCCCGACTGGACGGTGAAGGCGATACCGGGCGCGCGCAATCTGTGGGCGCCCGACATCTCGTTCGTGAACGGCCGCTATCGCCTCTATTATTCGGTCTCGACCTTCGGATCGAACCGTTCGGCGATCGGCCTCGCTACCAATGCGACGCTCGACCCGAACGCACGCGGCTATGGCTGGCGCGACGAAGGGATGGTGCTGCGATCGGTGCCGGGTGATGCGTATAACGCGATCGACCCGGCATTCGTCGTCGACAGGTCCGGTCGCCACTGGCTGTCGTTCGGCAGCTTCTGGAGCGGATTGAAGCTGGTCGAACTGAACCCGCGGACCGGCAAGCCGCTGAACCCCGAGGCAAAGCCGCTGGCGCTCGCCCGTCGCTCGGTGCCCGCCGGGGCGCCGTCGATCATCGAAGCGCCCTATATCTTCGAACGCGGCGGATATTACTGGCTGATCGCCAGCTACGACTATTGCTGCAAGGGCGTGAACAGCACCTATTACACCGTGATCGGCCGGTCGAAGACGATCGCCGGACCCTATCTGGGCAAGGATGGCAGTTCGATGCTGGCCGGCGGTGGCACCGTGCTGCTGCGCGCCGATCTGGAGGAAAAGGGCCGGTATCGCGGGCCCGGTCATGCCGGCCATTACCGTGGTGGCGACGGGATCGACCGTATCGTCTATCACGCCTACGACAAGGAAAATGCGGGGGCACCGACCCTGCGGATCGCAACCCTGACATGGGGCGGCGACGGCTGGCCGAGCGCACAGTAATGGAGAGAATGCTGATGACCGAAGCCCTGTCCCGCCGCCTGTTTCTGGGCGGGGTGGCCGCCGCCGGTACCGCGAGCACGCTGCCCGCCTGGGCGCAGCGGCGTCGCGGGGGCACGACCGGCATCGTCAACCCGCTGGTCAAGAACCGCGCCGATGCGCAGGTGTTTCGCCACACCGATGGCTGGTACTATCTGACCGGATCGGTGCCCGAATATGACCGACTGGTACTGCGCCGGTCGAAGACGATCGGCGGGCTGACGAACGCGCAGGAAAAGGTCCTGTGGCGGCACGAGGCGTCGGGCCCGCGCTCCGGTTTCCTGTGGGCGCCCGAACTGCACCAGATCGACGGCAAGTGGATCATGTATTTCGCCGCCGGTCCCAGCGGCGGCGGCGAGGACGTGTTCCGCATCCGCACCTATGCGGTGGTGTGCGATGGTCCCGATCCGATGACCGGCAACTGGACCGTGTTGGGTCAGTTGGAGACGCCATGGGACAGCTTCAACCTCGATTCGACCAGCTTCGTGCATCGCGGCACCCGCTATCTGGCATGGGCGCAGCGCGAGCCGGGAATTGATACCAATTCGAACCTGTATCTCGCCCCGCTTGCGACGCCGCTGACGCTGGCCGCCAAGCCCGCGCGGTTGACCGTGCCGACGCTGCCATGGGAGATTCGCGGCTACAAGGTTGCCGAGGCTCCGGCGCTGCTCGCGCGCAACGGGCGGCTGTTCCTGACCTATTCGGCGAGTGCCACCGACGCGCGCTATTGCCTGGGCATGCTGACCGCGCGCGACGATGCCGACATCATGGACCCGACGGCATGGACCAAGTCGCCGCAGCCGGTGATGAAGACCGATCCAGCCCGCAAGATATTCGGCCCCGGCCATAACAGCTTCACCGTCGACGAACGCGGTCGCGACATGCTGGTCTTCCACGCCCGTGACTATGAGAAGATTACCGGCGACCCGCTGTTCGATCCCAATCGCCACACCCGGGTCCAGCCGGTCCGCTACGATGCGGACGGCGTACCCCAGTTCGAACCGCCCGCCGCCAACGGTCCGCTGCGGGTCTGAACGACACCGAATCGATCGCCTGCCGGGCAGCCATGCGTTGCCCGGCGGATTTGCGTTGGCGAAGAAGCGACGCAGAACAGTGACCGGCCAATACACGTCTCGACCGTTTCGATCCGTCCTTGTCTTGGGAACGGTCATTTGGCGTCTTTCGTGTTAACTATCTAGTATCCGCTGCCGGTCTAATGATTTCCCTGCGGGCAGAATGCCGGGTGGGGGAGCGTTGATGCGGAAGTTGGGAGTTTTGCTTGCGGCGACCGCCGCTGTAGTGGTGGCGGGACCGGCGGCAGCGCAGGGATTGCGCGGCGTCGTAACGACCAAGGGCGACAAGCCGGAGGTAAAACCCGGCGAACAGGAATCCGCGAACACCTCCGATATCGTCGTCACTGCGACTCGGCGTTCGCAGCGCCTGTCGAACGTACCAATCGCCGTCAGCGCCTACAGCACCGCCGCACTCCAGAATTCGGGCGCGACCGACATTCGCCAGATGGCGCAATTGTCGCCGTCGCTGATCGTGTCCTCGACCGGGTCCGAAGCCAATGCGGCGGCACGCCTGCGCGGCATCGGCACGGTCGGCGACAATCCCGGCCTCGAAAGCTCGGTCGCGGTGTTCATCGACGGCGTCTATCGCAGCCGCACCGGCTCGGGCCTCAACGATCTGGGCGAGGTCGAGCGGATCGAAGTGCTGCGCGGGCCGCAGGGCACGTTGTCGGGACGCAATTCGTCGGCGGGCGCGATCAGCATCTACACCAAATATCCCTCGTTCGAATTCGGCGGTTATGGCGAGGCGAGTTACGGCAATTTCAATGCGGTGCGCCTTGCCGGTGCGCTGACCGGGCCGATCGTCAAGGACAAGCTGGCGTTCCGCGTCGACGGCGTCGTCGGCAAGCGCGACGGCTTCTATCGCGATGTCGTCAACAACACCGATTACAACGACCGCAACCGCACGTTCGTGCGTGGGCAGCTGTTCTTCAAACCGGTCGACAATTTCTCGATCCGGCTGATCGGCGACTATACGCACCGCGACGAAAAATGCTGCGGCGCGGTCTATATCGATACGCAGGAGAAGATCGATCCGACGCCGGGTGTCCCGGGCGACTATACGCCATCGGCGCAGAACCGGATTGTGTCGATCCTGCAGAGCCTGGGCGGCGTGCTGCCCAGCGCCGGCGATCCGTATAACCGCCGGATCGCCAACACGCCCGGGCGGGCCTATAGCAACGTCACCACCGACTATGGCGCATCGGCACGGATCGGCTGGACCTTTTCCAACCTCCAGCTCATCTCGATCAGCGCGTATCGCGAATACAAGGCCGGTGGCGCGGCCGATGTCGATTACGGCAATGTCGACATCGCCTATCGCCCCGACGACGGGAACGCCTATCGCGAGTTCCATACCTTTACGCAGGAAACGCGGTTGAGCGGCGGGCTGTTCAACAACCGTCTCGACTGGATGGTCGGCGGCTATTACGCCCACGAAAATCTGGAGGTCGTCGATAATCTCCGCTTCGGTGCCCAATATGGCGCGTTCGCGGCATGCCGGGTCGTGGCGACGATCAACCCGCTGGCGGCGCTACGCAATCCGGCGGCGAGCGGTTGTTTGAGCACTGCTGGTCGCGCCGCGCTGACCCCGGCGGTCGGTCCGCAGATCATCGGCGCGATCGACCGGCTGAGCACGCTCAACGATCTCGGCAGCGTGCGCGACGTCTATGACCAGACCAGCAGCAACTATGCGTTCTTCACCCATAATATCTTCAAGGTGACCGATACGCTCAGCTTTACCGGCGGCCTGCGCTATACCCATGAACAGAAGTCGCTGAACGCCAGCTTCGTCAACAACAACACCGTCTGCCCCAGTCAGCAGGCAGCGATGGCGCCGCTGCTCGGTAGCAGCAACGCGACGCTGCGGTCGCTCGCGGCCGGCATCGTTACCCTGACCTGCACGGGCAATTCGACCGCCGCGCTGACCGGCCTGCCGATCCGCGACAAGCTGAGCGAAGGACAGGTGACCGGCACGACCGTGCTGTCGTGGAAGCCGGCGGCGAGCACGCTGCTCTATGCGTCCTATGCGCGCGGGTACAAGGCGGGCGGCTATAATCTCGACCGTTCCGACCTGTCGGGGACCGTGTTCACCACGCCGACGGCGGCATCGGCGCGCAACCTGCGCTTCGACCCGGAAACGGTGCAGGCGCTGGAAATCGGCGTCAAATACAGCTCGGCAAAGTTCACCGCGAACCTCGCCGCGTTTCGATCGGCGTTCCGCAATTTCCAGCTGAACACCTTCAACGGCACCAACTTCATCGTCCAGAACATCAGTTCGTGCGACCAGTCGCTGGCCGGTGCCGATGGCGACAACAACTCGACGACCGGCGCGTGTTCGGGCAAGGTCGGCGCGGGCGTGGTGACGCAGGGCTTCGAATTCGAAGCCGGTGCCTATCCGGCACGCGACGTCGCGTTCAATATCGGCTATACCTATGCCCATACCCAGTATCGCGACAATCTGGTCGGCAGCGAGGCGGGCGAGCCGCTGAACGCCGCCTTGTTCCTGCTGCCCGGCAACCAGATGTCGAACGCGCCGCGCCACACGATCACCAACTCGGCGGTGTGGACCCCGCCCGTCGGGCGCAGCCTGAGCGCGCTCTTCTATGTCGATAGCCGCCTGACCAGCGACTATAATACCGGATCGGACCTGTTCGCCGAGAAGCGGCTCGATGGTTTCTTCCTGATGAACGCGCGTATCGGTCTGCGCGGTCCCGAACAGCGCTGGGCGATCGAGTTCTGGGGCCAGAATATCCTTGATACCGATTATCAGCAGGTCGCCTTTGCCTTGCCGTTCCAAGGTGCGGGCAGCGTGTCGCAGGTAACGCGCTTCGGCGCGCCTGCCTTCGGCGTCGGCAATGCGATGACCGCCTCTTACCTTGCCGAACCACGGACCTACGGCATTACGCTGCGGTCGCGATTCTGATGACGTCATCCACGCCTGTTACGGACGAACCGAACCCATGAAAATTCCTCGCAAGCTCGGGCTGTCGTTCCTCGCCGTCATCGCTTCGGCGGCGGTGGTGATGCTGGTGTTCTTTGCCAGCATCATGATGATCGCGCGGTCGACTGAACGGAACAATCACAGCCAGGAGGTCTATGCGAAGGCGTTGACGCTCGAAACGTCGATCCTGCGGCAGAACAGCCAGTTTCGGGGGTTCCTGGTCACCGGCGATCCGACCTATCTGAAATCCTATGACGAAGGGCGGCAGGAGTTCGACGAGACGGCCGCCGCGCTGGCGGCGATGCTGACCGTCCAGTCCGAAAAGGACCAGCTGGAGGAAGCGCGCCGCGAAACGCTGGCATGGCGGCAGAACTGGGGCGACCGGCTGATTGCGAAGGTCAAAGCCGGCGAACGCGACGCGGCGCAGGAGGAAGTGCGCGGCGCCGGGCAGAAGGTACTGGTCAGCAAGGTGGCGCTGCCGCTGCGCGCGCTGCGTGCAACCGAAACCGAGGAGATGGAGGCGAATTCGGCGGCGCAGGCCAGCGCGATCACCACTGCGCTGATCGCGCTGGCGATCGGCGGCATCGCGCTGATCGGGCTCGCCATCGCGCTGTCGGTCATGCTCAGCCGACAGATTGCGCGGCCAATCACGACGCTGACGCAGGCGATGGCCGATCTGGCGGCGGGGCGGCACGATATCGCGGTCGACGCGGCGGGGCGCAGCGACGAGCTGGGCGATATGGCGCGCGCGGTGCTGGTGTTCCGCGACACGGCGGCGGCGAAGGTCGCCGACGATCATGACCGGCTGGCGGCGATGACCGCGATCGGGGGCGGCCTGCGCAGCCTGTCGCAGGCCGATCTGACCGCGCGCGTCGCCGATGTCCCCGACGCGTTCCGCGCGCTGTCCGACGATTTCAACAACGCCACGTCCAGCCTGAACCGGGTGTTGGGCGAAGTGCGCGGCACGGTGCAGAGCATCAAGCATAATTCCGACGAAATCTCGCAAGCCGCCATGGATCTGGCCGAACGGACCGAGCGCGAGGCGGCGGCGTTGCAGCAATCGTCGTCGGCGCTGGACGAAGTGACCAAATCGATCCGCGACGGGGCGGGGGCGGCGACCGGCGCCAGCAGCGCGATGGCCGATACCCGGACCGAGGCGGAGCGTGGCGACGCGATCGTACGGCAGGCGATCGAGGCGATGCACGGCATCGAACGCGCCAGCAACGAGATCGCCGAGATCATCACCCTGATCGACGGCATCGCGTTCCAGACCAATTTGCTGGCGCTGAACGCCGGGGTCGAGGCGGCGCGCGCGGGTGAGGCGGGCAAGGGCTTCGCCGTGGTCGCGTCGGAAGTCCGCGCGCTGGCGCAGCGTTCGGCCGATGCCGCGACCGAGGTGAAGAACAAGGTCCAGTCGGCATCGACCCATGTCCAGTCCGGCGTGCAACCGGTCGGGCAGACCGGGCAGGCGCTGGGACGGATCATCGAGCGCGTCACGTCGGTCAGCGGGTCGATCGACGCGATCGCCCGTCAGTCGGAGCATCAGGCGACCAGCCTCGGCCAGATCAACGTCGCCATCGCCGAGATGGACGCGATGACCCAGCAGAATGCGGCGATGGTCGAACAGACCTCCGCCGCCGCGCGGCAGCTGGTGTCGGAGGCCGAAGCGCTTGCCGGATCGGTCGCGACCTTTGCGATCGATGGCGGTACCGCGGCGAACGTAGCGAAGTTCACGCCACGCAAGCAGCAGCGCCGCTGGGTCGCCCCGCCCGAGCCTGCGCCGCGACGCGCGGTCAATGCGAGCGACGACTGGGACGCGTTCTGACGTCATGCCGGGTCCATTGGGGCAATATGCACTGGTCGCGCGCGACCTGGGCTCGGCGTTCGTCGCGGCGGTATTGGGGGCGGGGGAGCGTCAACTCGCCCGCGCGCCGCGTACCGCAGCGCTGATCGCCGACTGGCCGGGCGATGCCGCCGCCGATGCGCTGGCGATGCGGTTCAATGCCGCGCTGCATGCGCTGGCCCGGCGCGGCGACGATGCGGCGCTCGGCGCGCTCTACGCCATGCGGGCCGGCGATTTCGATGCGGTGATCGGCAACGCCATGGCGACGGCGGACGGCTTCATCGCCGACTGGATGCGGCTGCCGCCCCAGACCAACGAGGTCGGGCGGGCGGCGGCGATCATGGCTGCGTTGATGACACTGCGCGGAATCCACGACCTGCCGGTCGAACTGCTCGAACTGGGGGCAAGCGCCGGGCTGAACCTGAACCTCGCGCGCTATGCCTATGATCTGGGCGGAGTGCAGGTCGGGCGTCGCGATTCGCCGGTACGGATCACGCCCGAGTGGCGTGGGCAGGCCCCACTCGCGCGCCCGGTCGAGATCGTGGGGACGCGCGGCGTCGACCTGCGCCCGCTCGCCGCCGCCGATCAGCAAGCGCGCGAACGGCTGATGGCCTATGTATGGGCGGACGAACCCGAACGCGCCGAACGGCTGCGCCACGCGCTGGCGGTCGCCGACGACGTGCCGCCATCGATCGCGTGCGATGACATACTTCGCTGGCTACCCGCCGAACTGGCACACCCGCCGGATCGCGGCATTTGCCGCGTCGTGATCCACACCATGGCGCTGCAATATTGCAGCCCGGCGACGCGGGCGGCGGTGACCGACGCGATGGCCGCAGTAGACTATCCGCTGGCGCGGATCGGCTTCGAATGGACCGACGCGCGGGATGCGGTCCATCTGACGCTCACCACCTATCCCGACGGCGATGTCCGGCATCTGGCTACCTGCCACGCCTATGGCAACTGGATCGACTGGCACGGTTAGCTTGCGGCGAACTGTTCCGCGCTGAGGCCGTACAATCCGCCGGCACCCGCCATCGCCGCCATGCCGAGGCCACGCGCCTCGGGCACGATCCGGTCGAGGTAGAACGTCACCGCCGCCCGCTTGCGCGCCACGAAGTTCGCGTCGTCGACCCCGGCTAGCGCACGCCCCTGCCGCTCGAGCAGCCAGCCGCAGACGCAGGTCGACAGCATCGTCAGGAACGGATAGCTGCCCGCCAGCCGGTCGTCGACGCTCGCCTCCAGCATCCAGCGCGCCACCGCCTGCGTATCGCCGAGCAGATCGCCGAGCGCGGCGTGTTCGACCTCGCCGCGCATGTCGGCGAACAGCGCGTCGATCGCCGCCCCGCCATCGCCCGACAGCTTGCGCCCGACCAGATCGGCGGCCTGGATGCCG
This sequence comes from Sphingomonas lacusdianchii, assembly GCF_022664395.1. Taxonomy (GTDB): domain Bacteria; phylum Pseudomonadota; class Alphaproteobacteria; order Sphingomonadales; family Sphingomonadaceae; genus Sphingomonas; species Sphingomonas lacusdianchii. The sequence continues at coordinate 150,790 of NZ_JAKRET010000004.1, forward strand.
TTGGTGCCCTCATAGATCGGGGTGATGCGGACGTCGCGATAATGCTGCGCCGCGCCGGTTTCCTCAACATAGCCCATGCCGCCATGGACCTGCACCCCAAGACTCGCGACCTCGCAGCCGATATCGGTGCCATGCGCCTTGGCGAGCGGCGTCACCAGATCGAGCCGTGCCTTCGCCCCTTCGATCCCCAGCGTCGCGCGATCGACCTGACCCGATGCGTAATAGACCAAAGCCCGCCCGGCCATGGTCTGCGCGGTCATCCGCAGCAGCATCCGGCGGACATCGGGATGCTCGATGATCGCGACCGGAGCACCGCCGGTCGAGGCGCGCGGCGACTGGACGCGTTCGCGGGCATAGGCGACGGCCCGCTGCGTCGCCGCCTCCGCCACCTGCACGCCCTGCAGCCCGACGTTGAGGCGGGCATTGTTCATCATCGTGAACATCGCGCGCATCCCCGCGCCCTCCGCCCCGATCAGTTCGCCGAAACAGTCGCCATGGTCGCCGAACGACAGCACGCAGGTTGGCGAGGCATGCAGACCCATTTTGTGTTCGATCGATACCACGCGGATGTCGTTCGGCTCGCCCGGATTGCCATCGGCGTCGAGCCGGTACTTGGGCACTAGGAAGAGCGAAATCCCCTTGGTCCCCGCCGGGGCGCCGGGCGTGCGGGCGAGGACCAGGTGGACGATATTGTCCGCCATGTCGTGATCGCCGAACGAGATGTAGATTTTGGTGCCGCGGATGCGCCAGTTGCCGTCGCCGACCGGCTCCGCCCGCGTCGTCAGCGCGCCGACGTCCGATCCGGCCTGCGGCTCGGTCAGGTTCATGGTACCGGTCCATTCGCCGGTCGCCAGTTTGGGCAGATAGCGCGCCTGTTGCTCGGCGCTGCCATGATGGGTCAGCGCCTCGATCGCGCCTACCGTCAGCGTAGGGGCGAGCGCGAAGCCGAGATTGGCGGTCCCCAGCGTCTCCAGCACGGCGGTCGCGACGGCGAAGGGCATCGCCTGACCCCCGAAATCGGCGGGCGACCCGATCGTGCCCCAACCGCCCGCGACATAGGCCTGATAGGCGCCGCGATAGCCATCGGGCATCACCACGCCCTCGGGGGTCCAGCGCGCGCCGACCGTGTCGCCGATCCGGTCGAGCGGCCGCCATTCGCCGGCGGCGAATTCGCCGATACCGGTGAGGATCGCATCCAGCATGTCGGGCGTCGCATCGGCGAAGCGCGGATCGGCTGCCAGCGCCTCGATCCCGGCGGCATGGGTCAGCGCGAAACGCTGTTCGGCGGTGGCGGGGGTCAGCTCCATTTGCCCTCTCTCGATCTCGTGTTTTTGCCGGTATAGCGCCCAAATCATGACCGCTCCAAACCCCCGCATCGCCACCGTCACCTTACCGTACGGCATGGCGGCGATCGATGCGGCGGCGGCGGTAATCGCCGATGGCGGCTGCGTCGCGGTGCCGACCGAGACGGTCTATGGCCTTGCCGCCGACGCCGGTGATTCGCATGCGGTCGCCGGCATCTATGCCGCGAAGGGGCGGCCGGGGTTCAACCCGCTGATCGTCCATGTACCGACGCTGGCGGCGGCGCAGACGCTGGCGGTGTTCGACGACCATGCATTGCGGCTGGCCGACGCCTTCTGGCCGGGGCCGCTGACCCTGGTGCTGCCGATGCGCGCGGGAGCCGGGATCGCCGCGCTGGTGACCGCGGGGCTGCCGACGGTCGCGATCCGGGTGCCGGCGCATGACGCGATGCAGGCGTTGCTGGCGGCGACCGGACGGCCGCTCGCCGCGCCCTCCGCAAATGCCAGCGGATCGATCAGCCCGACACGGGCCGAGCATGTGCTGCGCAGCCTCGATGGTCGCATTCCGCTGGTCATCGATGCTGGACCGACGACGCGCGGCATCGAATCGACGATCATCGCCTGTATGGACGGGCAGGTCCGCGAACTGCGCCCCGGCCCGGTGACGCGATCGGCGGTGGCGGACCTGCTGGGCGTCGCGGTCGGCGGAGCGGGGGCGGGGATCGAGGCGCCGGGACAACTCGCCAGCCATTACGCCCCGTCGAAGCCGGTTCGGCTGCACGCGATCGATCGCCGCGACGGTGAATGGTGGATCGGTTTCGGGCCGTTCGCGGGCGACGCGACACTGTCGGCCAGCGGCGATCCGGTCGAGGCGGCGGCGCGGCTGTTCGACGCGTTGCACGTCGCCGATGCGTCGGTCGCGAGGCGAATCGCGGTCGCACCGATCCCCGATGCGGGACTGGGTGCGGCGATCAACGACCGGCTGCGCCGCGCGGCGACGCCGGTCTGACCCGATGCTGCAAGTCGGCGCTTTACCGGGACTTACGCGACGCCCCTGCCTTTAAAAAGCTACGCAACATTAACCGTCGGGCGGTAGCTTGCGTTGGTACGGGAGGGTACCGATCGTGAGTGCAACCGACGAAATCGACTTCGACAAGAGACTGGCGGCGTTCGCCTATGATGATCGCAGCTATCGTTCGTTTCCGCGGGTCAAGCGCGCGATCGAACGCCATGCGCCTGCCGCGCTGACCGCGCTTTACCGGCATATCGCGGCGACGCCGTCGATCAGCGCGATGTTCCAGTCGCAGGCGCGGATGGACCATGCCCGCGACAAGCAGCTCGACCATTGGCGCAAGCTGTTTTCGGGACCGATCAACCGCGACTATGCCGCTGCCGCATCGAATATCGGGCAGGTCCATGCCCGCATCGGGCTGGCGCCGACCTGGTATATCAGCGGCTATGCGCGAATGCTCGAGCATGTCCTGCCGCGCCTGGTGCTGGGGCGGATCGGCTGGCCGTTCGGAGCGCGGGCGCGCGCACGCGCGGCGACCGCGCTAGTCAAGGCGTCGCTGATCGATATGGACATCGCGCTCGCCGCCTATTTCGAGGCCGAACAGGCCGGGCGGCGCGCCGTCATCGAGCGCTGCGGGGCGGCGTTCGAACGAATGGCGCAGGGCGACCTGACCGTGTCGCTGGAGGGGCTGCCGCGCGAATATCAGGCGCTGGCCGACAGTTTCGAAGCGATGCGCCGGCAGATGTGCGAGACGCTGGGCATGGTCACCCGATCGGGCGAGCAGATCCGCATCGGATCGGGCAATATCCGCCATGCATCGGACGACCTGTCGCAGCGCACCGAACAGCAGGCGGCGAGTCTAGAGGAAACGGCGGCGGCGATGGAGCAGATCGTCGGCACCGTCCGCCAGACCGCCGAGGGCGCATCGCGTGCCGACCGCATCGTCGGCGAGGCGCGCGGCGAAGCCGAGGAATCGGGCAAGATCGTCCGCCGCGCGGTCGATGCCATGGGCGGTATCCAGCGGTCGTCCGCCGAAATCAGCGAGATCATCAGCGTTATCGACGGCATTTCGTTCCAGACGAACCTTCTGGCGCTGAACGCCGGTGTCGAGGCGGCCCGTGCGGGCGAAGCGGGCAAGGGTTTCGCCGTCGTCGCGTCCGAAGTCCGCGCGCTGGCGCAGCGTTCGGCCGATGCCGCCAAGGACGTGAAGACGCGCATCCTCGCCTCGTCCGAACAGGTCGAAGTCGGCGTCGAACTGGTCAATGCGACGGGACAGGCGCTGCAACGGATCATCGGCCGTATCGGCGAGATCAGCGACCTCGTTTCGGGCATCGCGACGTCGGCGGCGCAGCAGTCGACCGGCCTGCAACAGGTCAATACCGCCGTGTCCGAGATGGACAATGTCACGCAGCGCAACGCGGCGATGGTCGAGGAAGCCACCGCCGCCGCCCGCGTGCTCGCGCAGGAGGCCGAGGTGTTGGCGACCGAAGTGGCGCGGTTCAAGCTGTCCGGGGCGGCAGAGAGCGGCAACGAGGTGCATCGGATGCAGCAGCGGCTGGCGGCTGCGTAAAGCCGGACCTCCTACTTCCGACCGGTGGGGGTAGGAGGTCCGATGCTGCCTGATACGCGGAGAAACCTCCTCGCATCCGTACCCATTTCCGCAAACCGGTTGCACCTGTGCGGCGCGCGTGCTTGGGAATGGTCGGGGTTTTGGGAAGCATTATGGCCAGCCGCGCGATCAACGGACGGTATGATGCTGGCGCGACGGGCGAGCGCTGGCTGACGGAGTATCGGACCCGCGCGCCGCAGGGCGACGTGCTGTCCGCCGCGACCGATGGCGACCGTTCGGCATGGGAGGTCGCGTTCGAGGAACTGGCCAGCCTGCCCGGCAATACGCTGGCCGCCGCGCGCGAACGGGCGCAACGCCATGCCGACGATATCGGCACCGCCTATCGCGCGGCGGGCGAGAGCGAGGAACGCCGCTGGCCGCTGTCGCCGGTCCCGCTGCTGATCGGTGCCGACGAATGGCGCATCATTGCCGACGGGATGGCCGAACGCGCCGACCTGTTCGAGAGCGTGATCGCCGACATCCATGGAGACCAGCAACTGGTAGCGGACGGCACGTTGCCGGCGATGATGGTCACCGGATCGCCCTTGTTCCTGCGGCCGATGGTCGGCGTCGTGCCGCCGGGCGGGCACCAGTTGCACTTCGTCGCCGCCGACCTGTGTCGCGGTCCGGACGGACGCTGGCGGGTGCTGGCGGACCATGTCCGCGTGCCGGTGGGGGCGGGATATGCGCTCGAAAACCGGCTGGCGATGGCGCGGACGCTGGGCGGTCTGCCGTCGCGGTTGAATATCGAACGACACGCGCCCTTCTTCGCCGCGATGCGCGCCGGGATCGCCGCCGCCTGTCGCCGGGCGGAGCCGCGCATCGGGTTGCTCACATCGGGCAAGCTCAATCCCAGCTATGCCGAACAGGCGCATCTGGCGCGCTATCTGGGGTTCCTGCTGGTCGAGGGTGCCGATCTGGCGGTGCGCGACGATCACCTTTATGTCCGCACCATCGCCGGGTTGAAGCGGATCGACGCGCTGTGGCGGCGGATCGACCCGCGGCTGATCGACCCGCTGGCGTTCGATGCCGGTTCGACGATCGGCGTGCCGGGGCTGGTCGACGCGATGGCGGCGGGCAATGTCGTGATCGCCAATGCGCCGGGTGTCGGCGTGCTCGAATCGCCGGCCTTTGCCGCGTTCCTGCCGGCGCTGGGGGAACGGTTGCTCGGGCGAGCGCCCGCATTGCCGTCGATTGCGACATGGTGGTGCGGTCGCGCGGCGGACCGCGAGCATGTGCTGACTTCGCTCGATCAGCTGGTGGTGGGACCGGCCTTTGCCGGCCCGCCGGTCGCAGGATTGCCGGACGGCGCGGTGCTGGGTGCCGCACTGGACGGCGAGGCACGCGAACGGCTGGCGACGGCGATGGCGCTGCGGCCGCAGGATTATGTGGGTCAGGAGGTCGCCGAGCTTTCGACCATGCCGACCGCCTGTGGCGAGGGTTTGCAGCCGCGCCCCTTCTCGCTGCGGGTTTTCGCCGCGCGCGGGGCCGACGGGCGCTGGGTGGTGCTGCCCGGCGGGTTCGTCCGTATCGGCGACCAGCCCGATGCGCGCGCGGCGGTGATGGGCGAGGGGTCGTGGTCGGCCGACGTCATCGTCCACGGTCCCGATCCGGTCGCACCGATATCGCTGCTTCAGCCGGCCGACAGCGTCGAACTGCGCCGCAATCCCGGCACGCTGCCCAGCCGCGTCGCCGACAACATGTTCTGGCTGGGCCGCTATCTGGAACGGGGCGAGGCGCTGCTGGGCGTCATCCGCGTGCTGTTCGGTCATTCGATCTCGGCCGATACCGGCGCGGCGCTGGCGCCGGAAACGGTCGAGCGGTTGGTGACGATCATCGCCGATACCGGCGCCGCCGCCCGGCCGCCCAGCCACCGTCGCCGCGACCTGGTCGATTTCGGGCGGGAGGCGATGGAATCGGTTGAGGGCTGGGGCAGCGTCCGCGCGATCAACCGCATGGCGACGGGTATCGGCGGCGTGTCGCGCGACCGGCTGTCGGCGGACATGGTGCGGCTGCTCGACGCGCCGCATCCGACCGCAGGCACGTTGCTCGACCGCGCAGGCACGTTGCAGCATCGCTATGCGGCGCTGGCCGGGCTGTCGGCCGAACATATGGGGCGAACCGATGCGTGGCGCTTCCACGACCTGGGTCGGCGGATCGAACGCGCGATGGCGGCGACGCGGACCTTGCTGGCGGTCGATCTGCGCCGGGCGAGCGCCGAGGACCTGTCGACGCTGCTCGACCTTGCCGACAGCCAGATCAGCTATCGCCAGCGCTATCTTATCGGGTTCGCACGGGTGCCGGTGATCGACCTGATCGCGCTCGACCCCGGCAATCCGCGCGGCATCGCATTTCAGGTTGAAACGATCGTCCAGCATCTTTGCAAGCTTCCGGTGTTGAACGATGCCGGCATAGCCGAACCGCAGCAGCGCATCGCCGCGCGATTGACCGCGGCGGTCGCGATCGGATCGGCCGAACGGCTCGATCGGGGCTGGCTGCTGGAGATCAACCAGCAGTTGCAGAAACTGTCGGACGCCATCGCCACGCGCTATTTCCTGCAGGGGGCGCAGGCGCTCCGCGAAGCCGGGTTGACGCTGGCATGATGCGCTATGCCATCCGCCATATCACCCGCTTCGATTATGCCGAGGCGGCCGGGTTCGCGCGTTGCAACCTGCGTCTGCGGCCGATCCTGTGGTCGGGACAGGAACTCGAGGATTATGCGCTGCTGGTCGAGCCGGGCGGGTCGACCGCGCCGGCGCGGGCGCAGGCGGGGCTGGCCAATGTAACGCGACTGGTAGTCGATCGGCCTGAAAAGACGCTGACGATCGAGAGTCGCGCGACCGTGCGGGTCGAGCGTCCGATCCCGTTCCCGTCACCGGGCGATCCGACGCTGGGCGACATCCGGGCGATGGTGGCGGCGGTGCAGGATGCCGGGCCGGCCAGCCCGGTCAGCTATCTCTTCCCCTCCGCCCACGTTCCGATCGTACCCGAAATCGCGGCATGGTGTGCCGAGGACCTGACCGACGATCGCGGCATCCTCGACGCGGCGATCGCGCTGGCCCGGCGGATCCAGCGGGATTTTGCCTTCGATCCGACCGCGACTTTGGTCGACACGCCGCCCGCCGAAGCCTTCGCCAAGCGCGGCGGAGTGTGTCAGGATTTCGCGCAGATCATGCTGTCGGGGCTGCGCGGCGCGGGGCTGCCCGCCGCCTATTGCTCGGGCTATCTGCGCACGCTGCCGCCGCCGGGGCAGGAGCGGCTGGTCGGCGCCGATGCGACGCATGCGTGGGTGCTGGTCTGGGCCGGTCCCGAGCTGGGATGGGTCGGTGTCGATCCGACCAACGGCATCTGGATGGCGGAGGACCATGTCGTGATGGCGATCGGCCGCGACTATGCCGACATCGCACCGATCGACGGCGTGGTGCTGGGGTCGGGGGCGCAGACGATGCATGTGTCGGTCGATGTCGAGCCATTGCCGGTCGATTGATTCACGCGAAGGCGCGAAGACGCGAAGAGAAAGCAGAAGGTAGATTTCGCGCAGAGGCGCGGAGGCGCAGAGGGGTTGCGTCTGCCTCAGCCTTCTTCCGCGACAGCGGCCTTATCCCACGGCATCCAGGTGCGGATCGTCTGCCGGACGCACGCGGATACCAAGCCGCGCACCCTCTCTGCGCCTTCGCGCCTTCGCGTGAAATCATTCCAATCCCACTGGATTGACGAATCCGCAACAGACGCGCGATAGAGAACAAATCATGAACGAAGAGTCGCCCACCCTGTCCGCGTTGAAGCTGCGAGTCGCCGCCATGGAGCGGCGCGCGCCGGTGGGCAAGGCGGTTCGCGTCGCGACCGGGCATGGCGACATTGATGCGGCGCTGGCGGGCGGCATTGCGCGCGGGCGGTTGCACGAGATTTTCGCGCTGGAGGGCGGTGATGCGGGCAGCGCAACCGGCTTTGCCGGCATGCTGTCGATTCGGCTCGGCGGTGGCATCGTTTGGCTGCGTGAAGAATCGGCGGTGCGCGGTGGCGGGCATCTGCACGCCCCGGGGCTGGTCGAGATCGGCGTCGACCCCGCCCGGCTGTTGCTGGGAGTGCTGCCCAATGCCCTGTCGGTGCTGCGCGCCGCCGCCGATGTGGTGCGTTGTGCCGGAGTCGGGGTGGCGGTGATCGAACTGCACCGCGATCCCAAAGTGCTCGACCTGACCGCCAGCCGCCGGCTCGCGCTGGCGGCGGAGGAAAGCGGGGTGGCGGCGTTGTTGCTGCGTATCGCCGCGACGCCGGTGGCGAGCGCCGCCGATACCCGCTGGGCGGTGCGGTCGTGCGCGTCGCAACCCCTGCCGGCCAATGCGCCGGGCCATCCGACCTTCGACCTGGAATTATTGCGTCAGCGCGGCCGGGGTGCCGATGGCCGCTGGCAAGTGGAGTGGAACCGTGAGCAAGCCGTCTTCACCAGCCCGACGCCATCTGGCGTTGTGGTGGCCGTTCCTGCCCGCCGACCGGCTGCTGCGCCAATCCCCCTGCGCCGTGCCGGATGATGCGCCGTTCGTCTGTGTCGAGACGGTGCGGGGCGCGTTGCGCATCGCTTCGGTCGATCCCCAGGCGCTCGACAAGGGGCTGTCCCCCGGCATGGCGCTGGCCGATGCGCGGGCGCAACTGCCCGAACTGGCGGTGGTCGATGCCGATCCGTTCGCCGATCACGGTTGGCTGGAGCGGATTGCCGATGCCTGCGACCGGTTCACGCCGCTGGTAGCGCTGGACGGCGGTGACGGGGTGACGCTCGACATTACCGGCTGCGCGCACCTGTTCGGCGGCGAAGCGGCGCTGGTCGCCGAGGTCGAGGCGCGTCTCGCCCGGTTTGGGACGTTGCGCCACGCGCTGGCCGATACGCCCGATGCGGCACAGGCGCTCGCCCGGTTCCAGAGCGCGCCGGCGGCGAGCGAGGCGGCGGCGATCCGGCGGCTGGGGGTGGCGGCGCTGCGGCTCGACGACGAAATTGCGGTGGCGCTGCGCCGGGCGGGCCTGCGCACCATCGGCGATCTCGCGAGCCGCCCGACCGCGCCGATTGCGGCACGTTTCGGCGAGGAGACGGTAGCGGCACTCGCCCGGCTGCTGGGCGACGCCGATCAGCGGTTGCGACCGCGCCGCGCGCTGCCGGCACTGTTCTTCGAACGGCGCTTTGCCGAACCGATCGCGCGCGACGCCGATGTGCTGGCGACGATCGGCGATCTGGCGGCGGAGGCGGAGGCGGAACTGACCGCGCGCGACCGGGGCGGGCGGCGGTTCGCGGTACGGCTGTACCGGGCGGACGGGGCGCTGCGCGATCTGGCGGTCGAAAGCGGGCTGCCGCTTCGCGATCCGCCATCGATCCTGCGGCTGTTCCGCGAACGGATCGATGCGCTGGCCGATCCGATCGATCCGGGGTTCGGTTTCGACATGATCCGGATGAGCGTGCCCGCACTCGAACCGCTGGCGCCAACGCAGTTGCAGCTGGAGGGCGGTGCGGTCAGCGAGGAGGCAATGGCGGCTTTGGTCGACCGGTTGACTACCCGGCTGGGACGTGGGCGCATCGCGCGGGTCGCGCCGGGCGACAGCCACCTGCCGGAACAAGGCGTGCTGACCATCGACGCGATCGATGCGCCGGTCCCGACCGGCTGGGACGCGCCCGAGAAGGGTGAACCGCCGCTGCGCCCGATCCACCTGTTCGACCCCCCGCAACGGATCGAGGTGATGGCCGAGGTGCCCGACGGCCCGCCGCATCGCTTTCGCTGGCGGCGGGTGCTGCACGACGTGATCCGCTTCGAGGGGCCGGAACGGATCGCGGCGGAGTGGTGGCGTAGGGGCCAGGCCAAGGTGCGGACGCGCGACTATTACCGGGTCGAGGATGTGCGGGGGCGGCGCTACTGGATCTTCCGGCATGGACTGTACGATCGCGAGACGCCCGATCCGCTCTGGTATGTGCATGGGGTGTTTGCGTGAGCGGGTGGTTCTCTGGCCCCCGTCATTCCTGCGGAGGCGGGAATCCATATGCGCTGGCGGCTCGATTCCATTCGCAGCGTCGGCGTGAATGGATTCCCGCCTTCGCGGGAATGACGAAAAGTGGTGTGGCGATGACGCGGGTTGCGTGCCCCTTCGTCATCCCGGCCTGCGCCGGGATGACGGGCGGAGCGGGCGAGGCTCGTCCGTGAGATGGCCTTTGCCGAACTGATCGCCGCGACGCATTTCTCGTTTCTGCGCGGGGCGTCGCCGCCGTCCGAGATGGTGGGGCAGGCGAACGCACTGAAGATGGCCGGGATCGGGATCGCCGACCGCAACACGGTTGCCGGGGTCGTGCAGGCGTTTCTGTCGTTAAAGAATGCGAAGGAGAAGCGGCATGAGGCCGGGCTGCCCGACTATCCCTTCGATTTCGTCGTCGGCGCGCGGCTGGTATTCGCCGACGGGACGCCGGACATCGTCGCCTATCCGGTCGATCGGGCGGCATGGGGGCGGCTGACCCGGTTGCTGAGTGGCGGCAATCTTAAGGCGAAGAAGGGCGACTGCCATCTCGAACTGACCGATCTGCTGGCATGGCAGGAAGGGTTGCTGCTGATCGTCACCGCGCCCGATGCGGCGTTGCTGACGCGGCTGCGCGACGCCTGTCCGGGGCGGGTGTGGCTGGCGGCGACGATGCCGCGCGGCGGGCGCGACCGGCGGCGGCTGGCGGCAAGGATCGCGCTGGCGCGGAGTGTCGGCGTGCCCCTGCTTGCGACCAACGACGCGCTATATGCTGGCCACGAACAGCGCCCGCTGCACGATGTGCTGACCTGTATTCGCGAGGGGACGACGATCGCCGCCGCCGGCAAACGTCTGGCCGCCAATGCCGAACGCCACCTGAAATCGCCGGAAGAAATGGCGCGGCTGTTCCGCGATTGTCCCGAAGCGGTCGAGGAAAGCGTCGCAATCCTCAAGCGCATCACCTTCCGCCTGACCGACCTGAAATATGAATATCCGCACGAACCGGTGCCGCCGGGATGGGAGGCGCAGGACTGGCTCGAACATCTGGCGATGACCGCCGCACACGAACGCTATGGTCCCGATCTGCCGGTCGAGGTGCAGCGGCGGCTGGACGAAGAGTTCACGCTGATCCGCAGCGAGAAATACGCCCATTACTTCCTGACCGTCCATGATCTCGTCCGGTTCGCACGGACGTGCGATCCGCCGATATTGTGCCAGGGGCGCGGGTCGGCGGCCAATTCGATCGTGTGCTTCCTGCTGGGTGTGACCTCGGTCGACCCGAGCGAGCACGACCTGCTCTTCTCGCGCTTCGTGTCCGAACAGCGCGGCGAGCCGCCTGATATCGACGTCGATTTCGAACATGAACGGCGCGAGGAGGTGATCAAGTATATCTATGCCCGCTATGGCCGCGAGCGGGCGGGCATCGCCGCGACCGTCATCCATTACCGGCCACGAAGCGCGGTGGGCGAGGTCGGCAAGGTGCTGGGCCTGACCCGCGACGTGACGCAGCGGCTGGGCAGCACCGTGTGGGGCAGTTTCGCCGGGCAGATGGAGGCGCGGCGCTATACCAGTGCCGGGTTCGATCTCGACAATCCCGACATCGCGCAACTGCGCTGGCTGGTCGACCAGATCCTCGAATTTCCGCGGCATTTGTCGCAGCATGTCGGCGGCTTCGTGCTGACGCAGGGGCGACTGGACGAGATGGTGCCGATCCATAACGGCGCGATGGAAGGGCGGACCTTCATCGAATGGGACAAGGACGATATCGACGCGCTGGGGCTGATGAAGGTCGATGTGCTGGCGCTCGGCATGCTGACCTGCATCCGCAAGGCGTTCGACCTGCTCCGGCTCCACGGGCTGGGCGAGCATGACCTGACCGTCGACCTGAAGGCGGACGACGAAGATGTTTACCGGATGCTGCACAGGGGCGACAGCATCGGCGTGTTCCAGGTCGAGAGCCGGGCGCAGATGAACATGCTGCCGCGCCTGAAGCCTGTCTCGCTCTACGACCTGTCGGTACAGGTGGCGATCGTGCGGCCGGGGCCGATCGAGGGCGACATGGTGCATCCCTATTTGCGGCGGCGGGCCAGCAAGGAAGTGGTGACCTATCCGTCGCCGAAACCGCCGCACGATCCCTACGAACTCAAGACGCTGCTCGACAAGACCTATGGCGTGCCGCTGTTCCAGGAACAGGTGATGAAGCTGGCGATCGTCGCCGCCGATTTCAGTCCGGGCGAGGCGAACGAACTGCGCCGGGCGATGGCGACGTTCCGCAATCCCGGCACGATCCAGAAGCTGCGCGAAAAGCTGATCGAGGGCATGACCCGGCGTGGCTATGAGCCCGACTTTGCCGAGCGTTGTTTCCGTCAGATCGAGGGGTTTGGCAGCTATGGCTTTCCCGAAAGCCACGCGCTGTCGTTCGCGCGACTGGTCTATGTATCGTCATGGATCAAATGCCATCACCCGGCAGTGTTCGCCTGCGCGCTGCTCAATTCGCAGCCGATGGGGTTTTACGCGCCGGCGCAGATCGTCCGCGACGCGCGCGACCATGCGGTCGAGGTGCGCGGTATCGATGTGAATGTCAGCGACTGGGACAACAAGCTGGAGGGGGAACAACGCGCGCTGCGGCTGGGGTTTCGGCAGATGGACGGGTTTCGGGAGGGTTGGGCGGAGGCGATCGCCGCCGTGCGGCCCTTTGCCAGCGTTGAGGAACTGGCACGAAGGGCGCGACTGCCGCAGCGGGCGCTGCGGTTGCTGGCCGATGCCGATGCGTTCCGCTCGATCGGCTTCGACCGGCGCGCGGCGTTGTGGGAGGTGCGGCGCACGCCCGATGCCGAACTGCCGCTGTTCGCGCACGCCCGTGCCGCCGAACTGGGCGCGGAGCCGCACATGGCGCTGCCCGCGATGCCGGCGGTCGAGCATGTCGTGACCGATTACCAGACGCTGCGCCTGTCGTTGCAGGGGCATCCGATGCAGTTCCTGCGCGACCGGCTCGATCGGATGGGGGTGACCAGCTGCGCCGGGATCATGGCGGCGAAGGCGGGGGCAAGGGTCACCGCCGCCGGCCTCGTCCTCGTGCGGCAGCGGCCGGGCAAGGGCAATGCGATCTTCGTGACGCTGGAGGATGAGGGGGGCATCACCAATGTCGTGCTGTGGGCGCGGCTGTTCGAGGCGTATCGGCGCGAGGTGATGGGCGCGCGGCTGATGCTGGTCGAGGGCGAGGTGCAGCGTAGTCGCGAGGGGATCGTCCACCTGATGGGTGCGCGGGTATGGGATCGCAGCGACCTGCTCGACAGGCTGGGCGAAGCGCCGCCGCCGATCCCGTCGTCGCGCGGCGACGAAGCGGTCCGTCCGGTCGCCTCGCGCCATCCGCGCGACGTGCGGCTGGTACCCAAGTCGCGCGATTTCCACTGATATCGGCTGGCCACTTACGTGGAAGCGGCACCGGCCCACTCCCCCAACCGACCACCCAGTCCAGGATACGCTGTGGGTGGTCGGGTGGGGGAGTGGGCCGGTGCCGCCCCGATCCGGCTTTGCCGGATCGGACTCTACGCGTAGGACACCGGACGGGAGGCCAAGCATGAACGGATTGCTGCTGTTCGCGGTCGCGATCGGCTATGCCGCCTTGCTGTTCGCGGTGGCATGGGGCGCGCGTCGACGCGGGCTGACGCCGCGCGACCGGCGGATCGTCTATACGCTGGGGCTGGCGGTCTATTGCAGCAGCTGGACGTTCAACGGCGCGGTCGGCAGCGCGGTTGCCGATGGCTGGGCGTATCTGCCGATCTATCTGGGGCCGATCCTGATCTTCGTGCTGGGCGGGCGGTTGCTGGTGCGGCTGGTCGGCGCGGTGCAGGCCGATGGCGCGACGTCGATCGCCGACTTCATCGGATCGCGCTTTTCGCGCAGCCGGGGGGTGGCGGCGCTGGTCACGCTGATCGCGCTGATCGGCACCGTGCCCTATGTTGCGCTGCAATTGCGGTCGGTCGCGACCAGCTATGCCGCCCTGGCAGGCATGGCCGATGTCACGCGGCCGGTCGTTGTCACCGCATTGGTGCTGGCCGGGTTCGCCATCGCCTTCGGACCGCGCAGCGACGCCGCGCCGCGCGCCGAGTCCGGGCTGCTGGCGGCGGTCGCGATCGAATCGGTGGTCAAGCTGGCGGCGTTTGCCGGGGTGGCGCTGTTCGCCATCCTGCTGGTCGGCGGGGCGGCGCCCGACGCGCGGAGTGCAGGGCTGGCGCGGCTGTCGGCCGGGTTCGCGCGCGCGCCGGACCTTGGCGATTTCGTCGTCACGACGCTGCTGGCCGCCGCCGCGATGCTGTGCCTGCCCCGCCAGTTCCAGGTGACGGTCGTCGCCGCGACCGAGCCGGCCGATCCGTGGCGGGCGCGCTGGCCGTTCGTCGCCTATCTGATGCTGACCGCGTTGCTGGTGCTGCCGATCACCTGGGCGGCGCTGGTGCAGGGCGGGATGGCGCGCCCCGACCTGCTGGTCATCGCCATGCCGGTCGCGGCGGGCGCGCCGGCGGTGGCGCTGCTCGGCTTTCTCGGCGGCTTCTCGGCCGCGACGGCGATGGTCGTGGTCGAGACGGTGGCGCTGGCGACGATGGTGTCGAACGACCTGATCGCGCCGCTGCTCCTGCGCAGCCCGCGCCTTGCCGCGGCCGAGCATGTCGGGCGCACGCTGCTATGGGTGCGGCGGGGGGTGATCGCAGGGATCATTGGCGTGGCGACGGCATGCGCGCTGCTGATCCCGACGACCCGGGGGCTGGCGGCGATCGGGCTGGTCGCGTTCGCGGCGATGGCGCAGTTCGCGCCGGCGCTGCTGCTGGCGATCCGGCGCGGCGGGCGCGATCCGCTGGCGGCGAAGGCGGGGCTGACCACCGGGCTGGTCGGGTGGACGTTCCTGTTGTTCGTGCCGACGCTGACCGGCGCGCCGCTGCCGGTGTCGGGGGTGCCGGGCATGGGCGCGCTGTCGGCGGCGGCGGTGGCGACGCTGGCGGCGAACCTGATCGTCCATGCGATCGTCGCCGCGTCGCGTGCGCCGCGCCTGCCGTTCGCCCGCGACGAACGGGTGCCGCCGGTGCGCGATCTGGGCGAACTGACCCGGCTGGTCGCGCGTTTCGTGGGCGAGGAACGGGCGGCCGCCGGGCTGGGCGAGGGCACGCATGTCGATGCCCGGGCGGCGCGGCAGGCGGAACGGCTGGTGGCGCAGGTGGTGGGCGTATCCTCGGCCCGGCGGCTGGTCGCCTCCGCCCTGTCGGGCGAGGCACTGGGCGCCGAAGACGTCGCGCGGATGCTGGATGCGAGCGGGCAGAGCCTGCAATTCTCGAAAGGGCTGCTCGCCGCGACGCTGGAGCATATCGATCCGGGGGTCAGCGTGGTCGATGCCGAGCTGAACCTCGTCGCGTGGAACCAGCGCTATCTCGACCTGTTCGGCTTTCCGGCCGGGATGATCCGGGTCGGGGCGCCGGTTGCCGATGCGATCGCCTTCAATGCCCTGCGCGGCGATTGCGGCCCCGGCGAGGTCGACGACCATGTCGCCCGGCGGCTGGCGCATATGCGGCGCGGCACGCGGCACAGTTTCGAACGGGTCCGGAACGACGGGCGGGTGCTGAAAACCGTCGGCGGGCCGATGCCGGGCGGCGGCTATGTCATGTGTTTCTCGGACATTACCGCCGAGGCAAAGGCGCTGCGCGCGGTCGAGACGGCGCGCGCCGAGCTGGAGCAGCGGGTGGAGGAACGGACGCGCGCGCTGTCGGACGCGAATGCCGCACTGGCGCGGGCGACCGCCGACAAGACCCGGTTCCTCGCCGCCGCGAGCCACGACCTGTTGCAGCCGCTCCATGCCGCGCGGCTGTTCACCGCCGCGCTGGCGCGGGGGGCGGACGATCGCGCCCGGCCGCTGGTCGAGCGGATCGACCAGTCGATCGCTGCGGCGGACCAGTTGCTGCGCGCACTGCTCGACATATCGAGGCTGGATGCCGGGGGGATCGTGCCGGTGCCGACGCGCTTCGCGGTCCGGGGGTTGCTGAGCGAACTGGTCGACAGTTTTGCCCGTCAGGCGCGGGCCAAGGGGCTGACGCTGCGGCTGGGGCCAGGGGATGCGGTGGTCGAGACCGACCGGGTACTGCTGCGCTCGATCGTGCAGAATCTGCTGGGCAATGCGGTACGCTATACGGCGCGGGGCGGGGTGGTGATCGGGGTGCGGCGGCGGGGCGGCATGGTGCGGATCGAGGTCGTCGATAGCGGGCCGGGGATTGCCGAGAGCGACCGGGCAAGGGTGTTTCGCGAGTTCGAGCGGCTGGCCAATGCCGAGGATGCCGGGCTGGGGCTGGGCCTCGCCATCGTCGCGCGGACGGCGGCGTTGCTGGGAGCGGAAGTGACGCTCGACAGCCGGGTCGGGCGGGGGAGCCGCTTTGCGGTGATGTTGCCGGCTGCGGAGGGCGCGGTGGTCGCCCCGCCGGTGCGGAGGGTGGCGCAGGCGGTACGGCCGCTCGATTGCCTGATCGTCGACGACGATGTTGGGGTGCGGCGGGGAATGGCGGCGCTGGCTGGCAGCCGGGGGCATGGGGTGCGGGTAGCGGCCACGGTCGAGGAGGCGCTGGCGCAGGTCGAGGGGGCGGCGGTGGCGTTCGTCGACCATGATCTGGGCGGAGCGGTCGATGGGCTGGCGCTGATCGGGATGTTGCGGGGGAAGGCGCCGGGCTTGCGGGTGGCGCTGGTGACGGCGGATGCCGGGCGGGCGCTGGCGGAGCGGGCGGAAGCTTCGGGGGTGGCGGTGTTGTTGAAGCCGTTGTCGGGGGAGGTTTTCGACGCGTGGCTGGCGGGTTAGCGGGGCGTGGAAGTTGACGAAGGTGACAGTATGCAAAGGTTTTGCAAGGGGTGAGATTGTTTTAATACAATGGGTTAAGCGTGGCCTGTTCCGCGGAAGTTGACACTTTTGCTTCGGGCGGTGCTGTTTGGGTCGCGGGATGGGCGTCGACAATGGGAAAGAGCGTGGGCGGAGATTGGCAAGCGTTCGGCTTGTAGGAAAGCGTTGTGGGGGTTCGGGGGTCGACGGTCCGTTGCCCGAGCCGGCGATGGTCGCCCGTTGATGTCGGTAAGAGCGCCTCGGAATTGGTTTGGGGAATTCGACACATTCAGGATCGGCGTCTTCGTTTTCGGGACGCCTCTTCAAAGATGCTCCTAATAAAAAGCGCGCCCGTGTCTGCTTTCGCCCAATTGCGGACGTTTCGGCCACGTGCAATCATCTGCCGATGAAAGTCGAACGCTTCGTGGACCGGCAACGCAGAGCGGTGAACGTCATCTTCGTCCTGTTTGTAGGTCTCGTGTCGATCATGTGGGGCTTAACCCTTTGCGACTGGGCCTTCGATCTTGGCTGGGGATGGGACAGGCAGATACTTTGGCTCGGGCCGCCGATGATACTGTTCGCCGGCGCTCTGCGCTTCCTCTGCATCGCCATTCTCAAGTTCGTAGGCGATAACTACTAAATACCCCTCACGAGGGGACATCGCGTCGGAGGTTGCCTTTGCGGCAGTCACCGGCCGGCATGTCGGCTTTCGCTAATAGCGGACATGAAGACGCGCGGCTAAGGTGGGAGAGGAGGTCCGCGTATGGTTCAGGTTTGTCCGACCTGCGGGAAAGAAGTGAAGCCGAACCTACGGTATCCCCGTTATCTTTGCCGCTCATGCGTCGAACGGGCGGCGGATGTGGACGGCGAGTTGATCCAGTTCTTTCAGGCAAGCTCGGACGGCCGGTACGCCGCACGATACGTAACTACCGGAGCCGACTACCCGAACCATGAGTGCTTCGTGGATGGAGTGAGGTGTTGGGCGGACGAGGCGCGATTTGGAGGCATCGTCGTGCAGACGGTTTAAGTTCGCTTCCCACTAAAACTCGACCTTGCCCAAGCGCAACCGGTTTCCATAACCCCGTCCTCCCTCCTACCCCGACACCTCCAGCCCCAGCGCGCGGGCCGCTACCGCCGCCTGGGTGCGGTTGCCGACGTCGAGTTTGCGCAGCACGGCGGTCATGTGGACCTTTACCGTGGCTTCGGCGATGCCGAGGTCGTGCGCGATCTGTTTGTTGAGGCGGCCGGCGAGGACGCCGAGCAGGACGCGCAGTTGCGTGGGGGTGAGGGTGGCGACGCGGGCGGCGATGTCGTCCTCGGACGCGGTGTCGGGGGTCATGCGGTCGCCGGACAGGGCGGCGGCGATGGCGGATTCGATATGGTCGAGCGGGGCGTCCTTGCCGACGAAGCCGACCGCGCCGAAGCGGGCGACCTGTGCATAGGCGGCGGCGCGGTCGGCGCCGGAGATGACGAGGATGGGGACGTCGGGCGCCTCGGCATGGAGCAGGGCGACGCCGCTATAGCCGATGGCGCCGGGCATGTTCAGGTCGAGGAGGATTAGGGCGAGGTCGGTTGTTTCGCGGACGGTCTGTACCGCGCGGTCGAGCGAGCCGGCTTCGACGATATGGGCTTGCGGACGGACCTGCGTCACCGCGAGGGTCAGCGCCTGTCGGAACAGGGGGTGGTCATCGGCGATGAGGATGGTGGTCATCGGCCTGTTCCCGTCTTTCCTGCGTCATCCCGGACTTGATCGAGACCTTTGCGAAAGTCCGCTTGTTTGCCTGAAAACTCCCGTACCCCGGCGGAGACCGGGGTCCAGTTGGAAAGGCTTTTCCGCACCCTGCCGACGTCCCCCAACTAGGCCCCGGCCTTCGCCGGGGTACAAGAAAGCACTTGCCCGAAGGTCTCGACTTGATCCGGGGGTCCGCTTCCTTTGCGACGGTCGAGCAAGAAGCGGGACCCCGGGTCTAGCCCGGGGTGACGGGAGGGTTTTGGTCTTCCCTCACGCCGGTCGGATACGCTCGGCGACCAGCGTGTCGACGACGCCCGGATCGGCCAGCGTCGAGGTGTCGCCGAGGTTCGAGGTGTCGTTCTCGGCGATCTTGCGCAGGATGCGGCGCATGATCTTGCCCGAGCGGGTTTTGGGCAGGCCCGGCGCGAATTGGAGCGCGTCGGGGGTGGCGACCGGGCCGATCTCCTGCCGGACCCAGTTCCGCAGTTCGGCGCGGAGGTCATCGGACGGTTCCTCGCCGGCGTTGAGCGTCACATAGGCGTAGATGCCTTGCCCCTTGATGTCGTGGGGCATGCCGACGACGGCGGCTTCGGCGACCTTCTGATGCGCTACGAGCGCGCTTTCGACCTCGGCGGTGCCCATGCGGTGGCCGCTGACGTTGATGACGTCGTCGACGCGGCCGGTGATCCAGTAATAGCCGTCGCCGTCGCGGCGCACGCCGTCGCCGGTGAAATATCTGCCGGGATAGGTGGTGAAATAGGTCTGGAAGAAACGGTCGTGATCGCCCCACACTGTCCGCATCTGCCCCGGCCAGCTATCGGCGATGCAGAGATTGCCCTCGGTCGCGCCGGACAGTTCCTTGCCCTCGGCATCGACGATCAGCGGCTGCACGCCGGGCAGGGGCCTGGTCGCGCTGCCGGGCTTCAGGTCGGTGGCATAGGGGAGGGGCGAGATGAGGATGCCGCCGGTCTCGGTCTGCCACCAGGTATCGACGATCGGGCAGCGGCGGTCGCCGACGACGCGGTGATACCAGTCCCACGCCTCCGGATTGATCGGTTCACCGACTGAGCCGAGGATGCGCAGCGACTGGCGGCTGGATTTCGTCACCCACTGGTCGCCTTCGCGCATCAGCGCGCGGATCGCGGTGGGGGCGGTGTAGAAGATGTTGACGCCCAGCCGGTCGATCGTTTCCCAGAAACGGCCATGGTCGGGATAGTTGGGCACGCCGTCGAACATGACCGTGGTCGCGCCGTTGCTGAGCGGACCGTAGACGACATAGCTGTGCCCGGTGACCCAGCCGATATCGGCGGTGCACCAGAAGATCTCGCCGTCGCGGTAATCGAACACGTCGCGGAAGGTGGTGTGCGCCCAGACCAGATAGCCGCCGGTCGTGTGGAGCACGCCCTTGGGCTTGCCGGTCGAGCCGCTGGTATAGAGGATGAACAGCGGGTCTTCGGCGTCCATCGGCTCGGCCGGACAGTCGGGCGAGGCGTCGGCCAACAGGTCGTGGAGCCAGAAATCGCGGCCCTCCGTCATTGGGACGTCGGCGCCGCTGCGGCGGATGACGATGACGGTGTCGACGCCGGGGGCATGGGCCAGCGCCTTGTCGACATTGGCCTTGAGCGGGATACGCTTGCCGCCGCGACAGCCTTCGTCGGCGGTGATGACCAGACGGCTGTCGCAATCGACGATGCGGTTGGCGAGGCTGTCGGGCGAAAAGCCGCCGAACACGATCGAATGGATCGCGCCGATGCGGGTGCAGGCCAGCATCGCCGCCGCCGCCTCCGCCATCATCGGCAGATAGAGGGTGACGCGATCGCCCTTCTTCACGCCCTTCGCCTTCAGGACGTTGGCGAAGCAGCACACCTGCTGGTGGAGTTCGCGATAGGTGACGCGGCGGGTCTCGCCCGGTTCGTCGCCTTCCCAGATGATCGCGACCTGATCGCCGCGTTCGGCGAGATGGCGGTCGAGGCAGTTGACCGAGACGTTGGTCTGGCCATCGGCGAACCAGCGGATGCGGAAATCGGCTTCGTCGAACGAGGTGTCCTTGACCTGCGTATAGGGGCGCGACCAGTCGATGCAGCGTCCGCCCTCGCGCCAATAGGCTTCCGGGTCGGCGACCGAAGCGGCGTAGCGCGCGTCATATTCGGCCTGGTCCACCCGCGCGGCATCATCGTGCGGAGCCGCGTGAATCGTCTGGGTCATATATCTCTCCTATGCCCTTGATCTGTGTTGAGGGGTACGCGCGTCAAGTCGCTTGCCCCTACGACCAAGGTCGTACTTCCCGCCATGGCCCGCGCAGATGACACTGGCGCGGCAGGGAGGTGCGGCGAACGATCGCGCCCCGCTTTACGAGAGGATGCCGCCATGGCGGGAGCAACGATGGCCGGGGCAAGCCCCAAGGGCCAGAACGAGAAACTGGTGATCGCCGCGTCGTCGCTGGGCACCGTGTTCGAATGGTATGATTTCTACCTGTACGGGCTGCTGGCGACCTATATTTCCAAGCAGTTCTTTTCGGGCGTGAACGAAACGACGGGGTTCATTCTCGCGCTCGGCGCGTTCGCCGCCGGCTTTGCGGTGCGGCCGTTCGGGGCGCTGGTGTTCGGGCGGATCGGCGATCTGGTCGGGCGCAAGAATACGTTTCTGGTGACGATGGGGATCATGGGCCTGTCGACCTTCGCGGTCGGCCTGCTCCCCTCCTATGCCAGTATCGGCGTCGCGGCGCCGGTGATCCTCGTCGCGCTGCGCATCCTCCAGGGGCTGGCGCTGGGCGGCGAATATGGCGGTGCGGCGACCTATGTCGCCGAACATGCGCCCGACGGAAAGCGCGGGCTGTACACCAGCTTCATCCAGACGACGGCGACCATGGGGCTGTTCGCGGCGCTGCTGGTCGTGATCGGGTTCCGCACGTTGCTGGGCGAGGAGACGTTCGGCGGCTTCGGGTGGCGGTTGCCGTTCCTCGTGTCGATCCTGCTGCTGGGCGTGTCGATGTGGATCCGGCTGCAATTGTCGGAAAGCCCGGTGTTCCTGAAGATGAAGGAAGAGGGCAAGACGTCGAAGGCGCCGCTGACCGAGGCGTTCCTGCGCTGGCCGAACCTGAAGGTCGTGCTGATCGCGCTGTTCGGTGCCGCCATGGGCCAGGCGGTGGTGTGGTATACCGGGCAGTTCTACGTCCTGTTCTTCCTCGAGAAGATGATGAAGGTCGACGGGGCGACGGTGAACGTGCTGCTGGCGGTCTCGCTGGCGCTGGGGACGCCGTTCTTCGTGTTCTTCGGCTGGCTGTCGGACAAGATCGGGCGGAAATGGATCATCATGGCCGGCTGTGCGCTGGCCGCGATCACCTATTTCCCGCTGTTCGGGGCGCTGACCAACGCCGCCAACCCGGCACTGGCGGCGGCGCAGGTGGCATCGCCGGTACGGGTGAGCGCGCATGACGAGGACTGCTCGGTCCAGTTCGATCCGATCGGGCGCAACAAGTTCGATGCGAAAAGCTGCGACATCGCCAAATCCTATCTGGCGAAGAACGGCATCAGCTACACCAATGTCGAGGCGCCGGCGGGCACCATCGCCAGCGTGGCAGTCGGCAACCGGATGCTGGTGGCGCCCGATCCGGCACAGGTGACCGGGCCGGCGCGGGCGGCGGCGATCACCGCCTATCAGGGCGAACTGGCGGCGGCGCTGGCGGAGGCCGGCTATCCCGCCAAGGCCGATCCGGCGGCAATCAACAAGCCGCTGGTCGTGCTGATCCTGTGGTTCATGGTGATATTGGTGACCATGGTCTATGGCCCGATCGCGGCGCTGCTCGTCGAACTGTTCCCCAGCCGCATTCGCTATACGTCGATGTCGCTGCCCTATCATATCGGCAATGGCTGGTTCGGCGGGTTCCTGCCGACCACGGCGTTCGCGATGGTCGCGGCGACCGGGGATATCTATTACGGGCTGTGGTATCCGGTGGTGCTGGCGGTGGTGACGCTGGTGCTGGGCGTGCTGTTCCTGCCGGAGACGTTCCGGCGGAATATCCGGGATTGATCGTTGCAGCGGCGATGGGCAACGATCCCGCCTGCCCAAGATCATGCCGTACCCCGGCGGAGGCCGGGGTCCAGTTGGGAAGGTTCGTCCGTCCGTTCGGAGCGTTCCCCAACTGGGCCCCGGCCTCCGCCGGGGTACCGCTTTAGCAGTAGGTTCTGATAACGGTCTGACGCGTTTGCGTCTGAGGCCAGCCCTTCAGCAACAGCGCGGCGGGGCGCCGGGCCCGGTGCCGTAGCGGCGGTCCACGCGGTCGCGGTGGAACTCCTTCAGGGTCATGACCGGCTCGCCGGGATGGTGGGCGGCGCGGTGCGCGACGTAGCGGTCGTAATCGGGGACGCCGACCATCAGCCGCGCCCCCTCGGCCAGCTTATGCAGGAAGCGCATCGCCGACCTCCTGCGTCGTGGGCTGGGTAGCAGCCTTCGCCTTGCGGATCGCGCCGATGCCGTAGAGCAGGATCGACAGCACGACGACGATGAACAGCACGCACAAGGCCGCGTCGATGCGATCGTTGAGGATGATCCGCTGCATCTCCGCCGCCGATTTGGCGGGGGCGAGAATCTCGCCGCGGGCGAGGGCATCCGAGAACATCTGCGCATGGGCGAGGAAGCCGATCTTCGGATTGGGGTCGAACAGCTTCTGCCAGCCCGCCGTCAAGGTGCAGATCAGCAGCCATGCGGTCGGGACCATCGTCACCCATGCATAACGGTCGCGCTTCATCTTGAAGAGCAGCACCGTCGACAGGATCAGCGCGATGGCGGCGAGCATCTGGTTCGAAATGCCGAACAGCGGCCACAGCGTGTTGATGCCGCCCAGCGGATCGGTGACGCCGCTGTAGAGGAAATAGCCCCATAGCCCGACCGCCAGCGCGGTGCCGACCAGATTGGGGCCGAGCTTCTGCGTTTCCTTCATCGCCGGCACGAAGCTGCCGAGCAGGTCCTGGATCATGAAGCGGGCGACGCGCGTGCCGGCATCGACCGTGGTCAGGATGAACAGCGCCTCGAACAGAATCGCGAAGTGGTACCAGAAGGCCATCATCGCCTGCCCGCCGATCACCTTTGACAAGATGTGCGCCATGCCGACCGCCAGCGTCGGGGCACCGCCCGCGCGCGACAGGATAGAGGATTCGCCGACGTCGCGCGCCAGTTGGTCGAGCATGTCGGGGGTGACGACGAAGCCCCAATTGGCGATGGCGCTGGCCGCCGACTGCGCCGTCGTGCCGATCAGCGCGGGCGGCGCGTTCATCGCGAAATAGACGGCGGGGTCGAGCACGCAGGCGGCGATCAGCGCCATGATCGCGACGAAGCTTTCGGTCAGCATCGCGCCATAGCCGATGAAGCGCAGGTCCGCCTCGCTCGCCACCATCTTGGGGGTGGTGCCGCTGGCGATCAGCGCATGGAAGCCCGACACCGCGCCACAGGCGATGGTGATGAACAGGAACGGGAACAGCTTGCCCGAAAAGGCCGGGCCGGTGCCGTCGATGAAATGGGTGACGGCGGGCATCTGCAGATCGGGGCGGACATAGAGGATGCCGAGTGCCAAGCCGGCGATCACCCCGATCTTGAGGAAGGTCGACAGATAGTCGCGCGGGGCGAGCAGCAGCCAGACCGGCGCGACCGAGGCGACGAAGCCGTACGCCATCAGGATGAGGGCCAGCGCCGGCCCCGAATAGGTGAACAGCGGGGCGAGGGTCGGCGAATGCGCCACCGGCTCGCCCCCGACGATCGCGGCCATCAGCAGGACGAAGCCGATCACCGACATTTCGGCGATCTTGCCGGGGCGCAGGAAGCGGCCATAGAGACCCATCAGCACCGCGATCGGGATGGTCGCGAAGACGGTGAAGGTGCCCCAGGGGCTGCCGGTCAGCGCCTTGACCACCACCAGCGCGAGGACCGCGAGCAGGATGATCATGATCATCAGCACGCCGACCAGCGCGATCGTGCCGGGGATCAGCCCCATTTCGCTGCGGATCATGTCGCCCAGCGACCGGGCGTCGCGGCGGGTGGAGAAATAGAGGATCAGGAAATCCTGCACGGCGCCGGCGAACACGACGCCGGCGAGCAGCCATAGCGTACCGGGCAGATAGCCCATCTGCGCCGCGAGCACCGGCCCGACCAGCGGCCCGGCGCCGGCGATGGCGGCGAAATGGTGGCCGAACAGCACGCCCTTATGGGTGGGCACGTAATCCAGCCCGTCGTCGCGCCGCACCGCCGGGGTGGGGCGGGAAGGATCGACGCGCAGCACGCGGCTGGCGATGAACAGGCCGTAGAAGCGATAGGCGATGGCGTAGACGCACAGTGCCGCGACGACGATCCACAGCGCGTTGACCGGCTCGCCCCGCATCAGCGCGATCCAGCCAAGCGCCACCGCGCCGACGATCGCGACCACCGCCCATGTGATCCATTCGCGCACGGTGGTCGGTGCGATCGGTGCGATCGGTGTGGTTGCTGCTGTCGCCATGCGCCTCTCCCGGTTTGGGATAATATTGGCGCAAGGGGGCGGAGGATGCCATGGGTTTCGTTATCGCTCCCTTCCCGTTTGCTTCGAGCGCAGGTTCGAGCATGTCGAGAACCGAAGTCGAGAAGGGGTTGCTCCAAGCAGGCCGTTCTCGACGAGGGTTCGGTCAAATTGTCCCCCGGACAATCCTGAACCATGCGGGGCATGGTTCACCGAACCCTCTTCTCGACTTCGCTCGAAGCTGCTCGAACCGAACGGTTGAGGCAAAGAGGGACCAACGGAGTTAGCGATGAAGCCCAACCGATCCTTCCTGCTCGTCTGTCTCGGCAATATCTGCCGTTCGCCGCTGGCGGAGGCGGCGCTGCGCGATGCGGCGGCGCAGGCGGGGGTGGACATCGCCGTCGATTCGGCCGGGACCGGGGCATGGCATGTCGGCAACCCGCCCGATCCCCGGTCGCAGGCGGTGGCGCTGGCGCACGGCATCGACATAGCGGGCTATCGCGCGCGGCAGGTCGAAGCGGCGGATTACCGGCGGTTCACCGATATCCTCGCGCTCGATCGCGACAATCTGGCGGAACTGCGACGACGCGCGCCGAAGGATTCGACCGCGCGGATCGGGTTATTGATGGACGCGGTGCCGGGGCGTGGAGGGCAGGCGGTGGCCGATCCCTATTATGGCGATGCGGCCGGGTTCGCCGTGACGTGGGCGGATGTGTCGGCGGCGGCGGAGGCGATCGTGGCGGAGTTGCGCTGAATCGAGGCGGGACCGCTGGGAATGTCCGCTTCGCCGTATCCCCGGGCAGGCGGGGTCTATGGACGGACGCACCTGCATCGAACCGTGCGTCATCCCGGCGCGGGCTGGGATCTCCCGATAATGGCGCGCGCCTGTCGCCCCGTGGCCGTTATCGCTACCCCGCCGCCATCGCGGTCATCGTCACATAATCCAGCTTCCCCGTGCCAAGCACCGGCAGCGCCGCGACCACGCGTACGTCGCGCGGCAGGGCGAGTTCGGCGACCCCGTTCGCCCGCCCCCATGCCGACAATTCCCCCGCCATCGCCCCGGCCTGCGTCGTGAACAGCACCAACTGCTCGCCCTTCCGAGCATCGGGACGCGTCACCACCGCATGTTCGGCGCCCGGCCACAGCTTGGCGGCATAGCCTTCGACCGCCGGCAGCGAGATCATCTCGCCACCGATCTTGGCGAAGCGCTTGGCCCGGCCCCGGATGGTGACGAAGCCGGCATCGTCGATGGTGACGATATCGCCGGTGTCGTGCCAGCCGTCGACGGGCGGCTGCACCACGCCGGGCGCCTCGACCTTCAGATAGCCTGCCATCACGTTCGGCCCGCGGATCGCCAGCCGCGCGCCGTCGGCAATGCCGGGTACCGGCTCCAGCCGCGCCTCGATCCCCGGCAGCAGCCGCCCGACGCTGCCCGCGCGGAAGTGCATCGGCGTGTTGACCGCGATCACCGGTGCCGCCTCGGTCGCGCCATAGCCTTCGAGGATGCGCAGCCCGAACTTCTCGGCATAGACGCTGCGCGTTTCCGGGCGCACCCGCTCCGCACCGGCAAAGATGTAGCGCAGCGCATAAAAGTCATAGCCATGCGCCATTCGCGCATAGCCCGACAGGAAGGTATCGGTCCCGAACAGGATCGTCGCATTCGCGTCATAGGCGAGCGCCGGCACGATCCGGTAATGCAGCGGGCTGGGATACAGCACCGTCTTCACCCCCGACAGGATCGGCAGCAGCGTGCCGCCGGTCAGGCCGAAGCTGTGGAACACCGGCAGCGCGTTGAGCACCGTATCCGCGCGGTTGAAGTCGATCCGCGACGATAGCTGCAGGCAGTTGCCGAGCAGGTTGCGATGGGTCAGCACCACCCCCTTCGGCACGCCTTCCGACCCGCTGGTGAACAGGATCACGGCGGGCGCATCCGCCGATATGCGCAGCCGCCGGTGCAGCCGCCCCGCCATCCGTGACCGCACCAGCGCGACCAGCTTCGCCCCCGCGCCGATGGTCTGCCGCATATCCTCGAGGTAGCGGATGGTGATCCCGTCGCCGACCAGCCCGGCGACGACATCGCCCAGCTTCGCCTGCTCGACGAACGCGCGCGCGGTCACGATCGTCCGCACCTCGGCTGCCATGCACGCCGCCCGCATATTGGCGAGGCCCGCGGTATAGTTCAGCATCGCCGGCACCCGGCCGGTGGCCTGCAACGCGAAGAAGGTCGCGACCACGCCATTGACGTTGGGCAGCAGCACGCCGACAGCCTCGCCCTGTACCGTCCCCTTCGCCAAGGGACGGGCAAGCGCCTGCGTCCCCGTCACCAGCCGGTCATAGGTCAGGGGTACGCGCTGCACATCCTCGACCACGCCCATGTTCGCGCCGTGCAGGTGCCGCGCATCGATCAGCGCATCGTACAGCGTCCGGTCGGTGTCCGACGTGGCGAAGATCATCTCGCTCATTACATCGTACAGCCGCCGCCCCGCGATCGCCCGCCGCTCGCGCGCACTCAACCCCTCGGGCAGGTCGAAGCGGCGCGGCGGCAGCACGGTCAGCTCGATCTTGGGGAACCAGTGCAGCCGCGCCTTGCCCTTCAGCCGGCTGAAGCGGGTATATTGCGCTCCGTCGATCCGCACCGGCACGATCGGCGCATCGGCGCGGTCGGCGACCATGCCGGGACCGTCGAACACTTTCATCAGCGCGCCGGTGACCGTGATCCGCCCTTCGGGAAAGATCACCAGCGTCCGTCCTTCGCGTACCGCCTTGACCATCGCCTTGGCCGACATCGGATTGGTCGGATCGACCGGGAACGCGTCGAACAGCTTCAGGAGCGGCTGCATCCACCACGCCCGCGCAAAGCGGCTGTGGATCGCGAAGGTCGGCCGGCCCGGCAGGAATGCCGCCAGCAACAGCCCGTCGAGGAACGAGACATGGTTAACCACCACCACCGCGCGTTCGCCGGGCAGCGGCATGTTCTCGGCACCATGCACCTTCACCCGGTAGGCGAGCCGCAGCGCGCCGCGCACCACCGACTTGAACACCGTCTCGGGCAGCAGCCAGCAGGAGATCAGCGCGATCGACAGCGTCGCGAAGCCCAGTGCGCCGAAGATGCCGGGCACGCTGCTGCCGCCCGCCAGCATCGCCGTCACCACCGCGACCATCACCACCGTCACGATGGCGTTGATGATGTTGTTCGCTGCGATGATCTGCGAGCGCCTTTCCGGCGCGCTCCACGTCTGGAGAATGGCGTAGAGCGGCACCACGAACACCCCGCCCGACAGCGCGATGCCGGCAAGGTCGATCAGCAGATGCCAGCTTCCCGGCGTCGCCATGAACGCGGCGATATCCGCCCCCGGCGTCACGACCACGAACCGGTTCGCCGTGATCCATGCATCGATCAGGAACACCGCCAGCCCGATCGCCGCGATTGGTACATAGCGCGCCGAGACCTCGCCCTTGAGCAGCCGGTTGACCAGCAGCGATCCGACCGCGACGAACAGGCTGAACACCGCGAGGAACAGCGTCACCACCTCGGGCGCGGCGTTCAGCGTACCCGCGACCAGCGGCGCGAATTCCGACAGCACGACCGCGCCGACCGAAAAGAACCAGCTGATGCCGAGGATCGCCAGCCACACGCCGCGCCCGCCATGCGCCGCGCGCAGGATCGCAGCGGTGCTGCGAAACGGGTTCAGGTCGATCCGCATGTCGGGCGCGGCGGACGGCGCGGACGGCACCGCCAGCGCGGCGAGGAACCCCAGCACCGCCACGCCGAACGCGACCAGCCCCGCTTCCCAGGGCGGGATGATCCCGCCCAACAACTGACCCGTCAGGATCGCGACGAACGTGCCGGCCTCGACTAGCCCGGTGCCGCCCATCAATTCCTCGCGGCGCAGATGCTGCGGCAAGATCGAATATTTGACCGGACCGAAGATTGTCGAATGCACCCCCATCAGGAACAGGCAGGTCAGCAACACCGGCACCGACTGGAACCAGAACCCCGCCACCGCCAGCGCCATGATCGCGATCTCGGCCGCCTTGACCGCGCGGATCAGCCACGCCTTGTTCCACGCATCCGCCATCTGCCCGGCGAGGCCGGAGAACAGGAAATAGGGCAGGATGAACAGGCCGGTCGACACCGTCGCCAGCGTCGCCGCCTGCGCCGGATCGGCGCGGTACAGCGTGAAATTGGCGAGGAACAGCAACGCGAACTTCAGCAGATTGTCGTTCATCGCGCCCAGAAACTGGACGACGAACAACGGTGCATAGCGGCGCTTGGTCAGCAGCGAAAAATCGGGCGCGGACATCCATTCCCCCATCGGGATTGCCGACATGGGAACAGGCAGGTGCCAGCCCCCGAATCACGGCGACGAGGGTCAGACTAGCAGAAAAATAACAGTGTTCAATAAATCAGTTCGACCGGGTGGGATCGGTCAGCGGATCGGCCATTTCGCGCGGGGTCGGCAGGCGCATGACCGGTAGCGACGCGGTCTGGCGTTCGATCATCCGGTGGACGTGCGGCGGGCCGTCGCCCCGGTGCAGCGCCAGCAACGCCTCGCTATTCGCGCGATCGGCTTCGGTGCGGCGCTGATTGTGGCGGATATAATCGAGCCATGTCGACACGTGGTAGCGTTCGATCCACAGTTCCGGATCGTTCAGGTCGCGCAGCAACGCCCAGTGATGCGCCCCGTCGCGCCGCCGGAT
Source organism: Sphingomonas lacusdianchii (assembly GCF_022664395.1). Taxonomy (GTDB): domain Bacteria; phylum Pseudomonadota; class Alphaproteobacteria; order Sphingomonadales; family Sphingomonadaceae; genus Sphingomonas; species Sphingomonas lacusdianchii. The sequence goes on from NZ_JAKRET010000004.1 coordinate 180,461, forward strand.
GCGGCGACGTTCGTTCATGACGTTCAGGAACGCGACGACGTCCTGCGGGGCGATGCGATAATCGATCGTCACCACCACCGGCCCCGACCGCGGCTCGACCGGGACTTCGGTATCGGGCGTCTCCCAGCCGCGCGGGGCGAGGTTCGCGGTCTCGATATCGCGCAGGGGCAGCCGCAGCCCGGCGACCACGCTCAGCATCTGCACGCCCGCCGCCGCCAGCAAGGCGGTACGCACGCCCGATCCTTCGGCGACCGACCCGAACAGCCAGCTTCCCGCCGCCATGCCGCCGAACGCCGCCATCTGGTACAGCGCCACCGCCCGCGCCACGACCCAGCGGGGGGCGGCCATCTGCACCGATACGTTGAAGGTGCTGAGCGCCGATACCCAGCCCGCGCCGGCCAGCACCAAAGCCGCCAGCGTCAGCGGCAGGACCGGGCTGACCGCCGCGATCGCCGCGCCGGACGCCAATGCCGTCGCCGCGACCCGCACCAGCCGTTCGGGGCTCCACAGCCGGCGCAACCGCACGCTCGACAGCGCGCCGATCACCGCGCCCGCGCCGAACGCGCCGAGCAGCGCGCCATAGGTAAGCGGCCCGCCGGTCACCAGATCGCGCGCGACCAGCGGCATCATCGCCGGCACCGCACTCGCCGCCAGCCCGAACAGCGCCGCGCGGATCAGCACCGTCCGCAAACTCGGCGACATGCGGACATAGCGCACGCCAGCGGCCATCGCGAGGCCCAGCGTCTCGCGCGGCAGGGTGCGCGGCACATAATCGGGCTTCCACCGTGCCAGCACCGCGATCAGCCCGACATAGCTGACCGCATTGGTCAGGAACGCCGCCGCCGCCCCCGCTGCCGCGACGATCGCGCCGCCGATCGCCGGCCCCACGCTGCGCGCGATGTTGAACCCCATCGAATTGAGCGCCACCGCGCTGGGTAGGACGCTGCGCGGCACCATGTCGCCGACCGACGCCTGCCATGCCGGGCCGTTGATCGCCGTCCCGCACCCGATCAGGAAGGTGAAGGACAGCAGCAGCCACGGGCTGAGCACGCCCATCCATGCGCACACCGCCAGCGCCACCGACACGGCCAGCATGAATGCCTGTGCCGCCAGCATCACCCGGCGCCGGTCGAGATTGTCGGCGACCGCGCCGGCCCAGAGCGACAGGAGCATGATCGGCAGCGTCGTCGACGCCTGTACCAGCGCGATCATCTGCGGCGATGCCGCCAGCGACGTCATCATCCACGACGCGCCGACCGACTGGATCAGCCCGCCGAAATTGGACGCCATCGACGCGATCCAGATGGCGCGAAAGACCGGGATCGACAGCGGCGAGCTATGCTGTGCCGTCGCGGTCGTTACGGGTGAGGATGCCATGGCGGGTGAATGCCCCGCGTGCGACTTTGTGCCAAGCCGCTTGCCTTGGCGAGACTTGCGGCGGCAAGGATTTGGCGATGCGCGATCCCTTTACCCTCGACGCGACCGGCGCCACGCTGACGATCCGTGCGACGCCCAAAGCGTCGAAGACGGCGGTGACCGGCGTGGTGGCGCTGGAAGGCGACGCTACCGCACTCGGCCTGCGCGTTGCCGCCCCGCCGGTCGACGGCGCGGCGAATGACGAAGTCGTGCGGTTCGTGGCGAAGCAGTTGCGCGTCGGGCGGGGCGCGGTGACGCTGGTCGCGGGGCAGACGAGCCGGGTGAAGCGGCTGCGGATCGAGGGAGAAGCGGCGGCGGTGGAGGCAGCGTTACGGGCACTGCTGTCCTGACCGCCGTCCGCCAAAACCCATCCGTACCCCCGCGAAGGCGGGGGCCCAGAGCCAAGCAGAGCAAAGGCTTGCGCATGGGGTCCTGGGTCCCCGCCTTCGCGGGGACACGGTACGGCGGACTTTCGAATGAAGCTCGCCTTGCCGGAAGGAAGAACTGGCTAGACAATCGCGTGCGGCACGAACCGCGCCAGGTCGCGCGTGATCGGCCCGTCATCCTCGCGCACCGACAGCGCCACCGCTTCGTCGCCGACGATCCACGATCCGACCACGGCATGATTGCCGTCATACACCGGCAACCGGGCGATGGCCTGCACGACATGGCCTTCCTCGCCATAGCCGCCGTCCGGTCCGCGTGCAGTGGCGCCGCCGTCGAGCAGTTCGATGTCCCAGCCCTCGCGCGAGAAGATCGGCTTGCGCACATAGGACTCGCCGATCTCCGCCAGCGCCGCCGCGTCATCGGCAAACGCCGCCGGCAGCAGGTTCGGATGCCCGGGATGCCGCTGCCACAACAGCGGCAGGATCCCCTTGTTCGACAACAACGCCTTCCACGCCGGTTCGAGGAACAGCGTCTTCGTCGCCGCCAATTGCTTGGCGTACGGCTCGCGCAGCATATCCTCCCACGGATACAGCTTGAACAGCGCCGCGATCAGCACGTCGTCGCCATCGACGAATGCGCCGTCGCCATCGATCCCGATCCGGTCGATCGCGACGAATGCCGGGTCCAGCCCCGCCTGGCGCGCGACATCCTCCAGATAGCGGACCGTCTGGCGATCCTCGACATGGTCGTCGACCGAGGCGAAATGCACCGTGCTGCCTCGCGTGAACAACGCCCCGAAGCGTTCGACCAGCGCATCGTGCAGCCGGTTATACTGGTCCGCTCCCGCAGGCAGTGTGCCGTCGGCGATGCGATCCTCCAGCCATTGCCACTGGAACAGTGCGGTCTCGAAGATGCTGGTCGGGGTATCGGCATTATATTCGAGCAGCTTGGCCGGGCCGATGCCGTCGAACGCGAAATCGAACCGCCCGTACAGCGTCGGCGCATGCGCCTTCCACGACGCCGCGATCACGTCGCGCATGTCTTGCGGGATGGCGAGGCGGTGCATCAGCGCCTCGCTGCCGACCACCTCGTCGACCAGATCGCGGCACATCGCATGGAGTTCGGCGCTCGGCGCTTCGATCCCCTGCTCCACCTCGTCGAGCGAGAAGGCGTACCACGCCTCCTCCTCCCAATATTTCTGGCCGTCCTGATGGTGGAAGGTGAACCCCATTCGTTCGGCGGTCGCCCGCCAGTCGGGACGGGGGGCGACCGCGCGGCGTTCCATCAATCGCGCCCGATCGTCCCGCCGTCGCGCGTCCCGTCGGACAGGCGCGGCGCGTCCTTGGGCTGCGACAGGCGAGCGAGGATGTCATCGGCGCTCGACGTGCCGGGCAGCAGGCCGGCGGCCTGCAGCTTCGCGTCGAGATCGGCGCCGGTGCGCATATCCTCCAGCTCGGCCTGTGCCTTGAACTTCTCCTCGCGGATCGCCTGCCGCTCCTTCAGCCGCGCGAGGCTGTCGGCGGCCGAGCCCAGCGACGATGCCGCGCCGCCATAGCTGCTGGCGACCGAGGCCTGCGCCTTCTGCACGCTCTCGTTCGCGCGGACGACATCGACCTCGCGGCGCAGCGCATCGATCTTGCCGTCGCCGGTCTTGATGATGCCGCGGATCTTGTCCTCGGCAGCGCGCATGTCGGCGATCTGCGGAGTCTTGCTCGACTGTTCCTGCTCGATCGTCGCGAGGCGCTGCGCGACTTCGCGCGCAAGGTCCATGTCGCCGCGCGCCATCGCCGCCCGTGCCGACGATTCATACTTATCGCGCTGCGAAGTCAGCGCCTCCAGTTCCTTTTCCATCATCCGCCGCTTGGCGGTCAGCGTCGCCAGATCGTCGCGCGCCTTCGACTGCAGCGTGCCGGCATCGCGAATCTGCTGGTCGAGAATCGTCAACGCCTTCGCATCGACGATCGACTGCCCGGTTTCGTGCGCGGTGCCGCGCACCAGCGCCACGAGGTTCTTCCACATCGACATCGATACTTCTCCGTTACGCGGCGAATTCGGTGCGCAGTTCGGACGCCGCCTCGATCGCGTTCTGCGCCAGCACGCGCAGTTCGATCAACACGGTGCGCAGCGACGATTCGACCGACAGCTCACCCACCAGTTCATAATATTCGCGCCCGCCGACATCGGCGATGGCGAAATTGGACAGCGGCACCAGCTTCTGCGTCTTGAGCAGGAAGCGGTTGAACGCGTCCGGCTCGCGCTGTTCATCGACCGGCCACAACAGGCTCGACACGACGATCTGCTCGCCCGCGACCGAGGCGAAGATGGCGAGGTCGCCGACATGGTGCATGGTGATTTTCAGGACCGGTTCGGCCTGCTCGATCCGCTCGACGCTCAGTTCGTCGGCGTAATCGGGACCGCCCAGCGCCTGCGCCAGCCCGGCGATCGTCCAGCTACGGGGTGCTTCGTCCATCCATCCCTCCGAAAAGCTCGGCCCGGTGTGTTGGCCGCGCTTGACACCCCAAGCATAAGGGCCGACCAAAAAGCAAGATGCGGGGGCATAAGCAGGGGATGAAGTCATTCAGTCTCGGCAATTATCTGCGGCGGCTCTATCTCGCGGCCAGCGAGTTGCACCGGGGCGTGCTGCTCGCGCTGCTGGTCCTGCACATGACCATCTCATGGGAATTGCTGGCCTTTGCCGGGGAAAGCGACCTGCTGCGCCCCTCGGCCTATCTCTACTGGTATGCGACGACCGCCTCGACGGTCGGTTACGGCGATCTGTCGCCCAAATCGGACATGGGCCGGATCGTCACCGCCTTGTTCGTCATGCCTGGTGCGATCGCGTTGTTCACCGTGTCGATCGCGCGCGCATTCGCGGGGGTGTCGGCGCGCTGGCGACGGCGGCGCATGGGGTTGGGAGACTATAGGGCGATGCGCGGCCATATCGTCCTTGTCGGCTACGATCCCGATCGTACGCCGCGCATGATCGCGGAGATCGTCGCAGACGGGCAGGGGCACGAACTGGTGCTGGTCGCGACGCAGGAACTGACCGGCGACGCCGCGACGCATCGCTTCGTCCGTGTCGCCTCGCTGACCGCGCCGGCCGACCTGCGCCGAGCGGGGGTGGCGACCGCCGAGCGGGTCATCGTCTATGGGCCGTCCGATCCCGATACGCTGGCGGCGACGCTGGCCGTCACCGCGCTCAACGAAACGGGCCATGTCGTCTGCTTCCTGCGCGATCCCGATACCGCCGGGCTGCTGGCGGCGCACTGCCCGCAGGTAGAGGTGGTGCTGACCCCGACCGTCGAACTGGTGGTGAAGGCGCTGAGCGATCCCGGCTCCAGCCGCCTGATCGCGCAGCTCGCCAGCCATACCGACGAAGGCGGCACGCTCTACGCCACGACCGCGCGCACTACCGGCAGTTTCGACGATGCCGCCCGCGATCTGCGCGCCCGCGGCGGAATATTGGTCGCCAGCTGTGGCGCCGGACAGCATTCGCCGGTATTCGACCCCGACGGTCGGATCGCGGTCGGCGACCGGCTGTTCTACATCGCCCGGACAAGGATCGCGGCATGATTTTCGGCAGCCTGTTCGGCGGCGCTCCCAAGGACGAACTCCCGGCCGTCGCCGTGGTTCGCAACATCACCATCGGGCGACAGGTCCGGCTCGATGCGCTGGCATGGCGGCGGCTGACCGGTGCCGCCTTCACCCTCGACCGCGACACGCTCGAAATCACCGCGCAGGGGGTGATCCGGCTCGACGATGGCAGCCATGTCCACCGCTTCTACACCGACGACGAACTGATGTTGCAGGCGGTGAGCCAGTCGGCGGACGGGTCCGACGCCGACGATTTCACCCTGTTCCGGCCATGGTCGTCGACCTACCCGACCGACTGGGCCGATACCGGCGCGTTCCGCCAGCGCCTGTCGCAGCCGGTGTGGGACGAACCCGGCCTCGCCCGTTTCCAGCGTTTCTGGTACGCCGACGACGATCGCAGCCAGCCGCCGGTCGAACTGTGGGAGGCGGTCTATTACGAGCGCACCGGCCGCCCGGTCCGTCAGATCAAGCAGGCCTGCATGCTCTATGCCCGTGACATCGCGCCCGAGGGGCAGGAACTGCTGCTCGCCATCGCCATGCAGCCCGAGGGCGGCGACCTGACGCACGAGATCATGGTCGGGCTGCCGCTGCTGCCCGCCGAATTCAACGCCTGAGCTTTAGGGGGACCGGGATGTTCGATGTCGCATATTTTCTGGACGGGGCGCTGCACTTCGTCATCGCCTTTGGCCTCGCCTGCCTGTTCCTGACCGTCTTCAAATGGCTGTACCAGATATCGACGCCCTATGACGAGCGCGCGCTGATCGCTGCGAACAATCCGGCGGCGGGAATCGCGCTGGGCGGCGCGATCATCGGTTTCGCCCTGCCGCTCGCCTCGGCGTTGAGCGTCACGGTCAGCGTCGTCGAATTCACCGCTTGGGCGCTGCTGGCGGGCGTAATCCAGATCGTCGCCGCCTTCATCGTCCGCCGTCTGATCGTGCGCGACATGGTCACCCGGATCGAAGAGGGGAACATCGCCAGCGCGATCTACAGCGCGGCGACCTCGATCGGACTCGGCCTGCTCAACGCCGCGTCGATGACCTATTGAGAGGCTCCTGCCGATGACCACCCAGCCCCCCCGCCGCAAACGCTCGGTCGCTGCCGGCCTGACCGCCGTCGGCGCGGTCGCGATGCTGTCCGGCTGCGACGACAATAACGAACAGGCGCGCTTCGGCCCGCCGACCGAGGTCGCCGCCTTCCAGACGATCCAGCAATGCGTCGACAGCGGCCAATATGACCGCGACACCTGCGTCGCCGCCCAGCAAAAGGCGTTCAACGAGGATGCGAAGGCTGCGCCCCGTTTCGACAGCCAGGCGCTGTGCGAGGAACAGTTCGGATCGGCGCAGTGCTTTCAGCGCAGCGAGGGCGGACAGAGCTTCTTCACCCCGCTGCTGACCGGTTTCCTCATCGGGCAACTGCTGAACAACAATTCGTCGCGCTATACCTATGGCGGCCTCTACCGCGACCGGCGCGACCGCGATGGCGGCTGGTATACCGGGTCGGGCGCGTATCTGGGCCGCGGCAACGGCTATCGCTATTCGGTCGGCCGCGACGCGATCACCACCCCGGTCACGACCCAGCGCATCCAGACGCGCAGCTCGGTCGTCTCGCGCGGCGGCTTCGGTGGCCGGGTGAGCGCGCGGTCAAGTGGCGGCTGGGGCGGCGGGCGGTCGTTCGGGGGGTAGAGGGCGCCAGCGGCGGGTCGATCCTCGCGGGTGCGAGCCCTGTGCGAATGTCCGCTGTACCGTACCCCCGCCTGCGCGGGGGTACGGAAGGGTTCCGGCACAGCCGGGTCGAGGCGGTCCAGCCTCCACGCAAGCGGACTTAGCGCGTCGACGTCACCGGTGCCGTGGTCGGTGCCTTGGCGAGCGGTGCCGCGCCGGCCGGCGGGGGCGGGGGGACTTGGCCGCTGGTAGGCGGCGGCGGCGGAGCGCTGCCGTCGGCGGGCGGCGGTGGCGGGACTGCGCCCGGAGCGCAACCCGGGCCGCCGGGTCCGCCGGGTCCGCCGGGACCGCGTGCGCCGTCGGGGCCGGGCTTGGGGCCGTGGCCGGGACGGGGCGGGGGCGGGCCGACCGGGGTCACCTTGCCATTGGCGTCGACCAGATAGCTCGCCTTGAGCTGGCCATTGTCGTAGCGGCCCTGCACCTGCACCGCCGCGCCCTTGCTGACCGATGCGTCACGCCCGGCATCGACCATCGCCCGGCCGGTCGCGTCCTGCACCACGAAGCGGTCGCCAAAGACTTCGGCGACGCGGCCCTTGACCGTGACGACGCCATTGTCGCTGGCGAGCTTCGCGACGGGGGTGGCGACGGTCGGGGCCATTTCGACCGACGGGCGGGTCATCGACACCGCACTCGCCCCGCCCGCCGCACCGAGGGCAAGGCCGATCGCGACGCCGAGGCCGAGCTTGCCCGGACCGTTCAAAGAGAATTTCGCCATGTGTCATACTCCTTCGTTGTTCGATGGAGCCGTTCTAGCGATTCGTCCCCTCGCCACGCTGAACCCCGCGGTTCAGTTTCGGTTTAAGCGGCAGCGATAGCGGAAGGTGCCATGCGGATATTGCTTGTCGAGGACGATCCCGATCTGGGCCCCGCCATCGCGCGGGCGTTGCGCGCGGAACATTGCGCGGTCGATCTGGTGCCGAGTGGGATCGATGCGCAGCATCTGGGCGATACCGAGCGCTATGACGTGGCGGTGCTCGATCTGGGCCTGCCCGATCGCGAGGGGACGGCGGTGCTGAAGGGGTGGCGCGAGGGCGGGCGCGACCTGCCGGTGCTGATCCTCACCGCGCGCGACGGATGGTCGGACAAGGTCGCCGGGTTCAAGGCGGGGGCAGATGATTTCCTGACCAAGCCGTTTCGCGTCGAGGAATTAATGATGCGGCTGCGCGCGCTGGTACGCCGCGCGGCGGGGCATGGCGCAACGCGATTGACCTGCGGGCCGCTGGCGTACGAGACGCAGACCGGGGTGTTCGAACTGGACGGGTTGCCGATCAAGCTGACCGCGCTCGAATATCGGGTGCTGGCGGCGCTGATGCTGGCAAAGGAAGCGGTGATCGAGCGGCTCGACCTGATGGAGCGGGTCTATGAGGGCGACGCCGATGTCGATTCCAACAGCCTGGAGGTCATTATCGGGCGGCTGCGCAAGAAGATCGGCGCGTCGCTGATCGAGACGGTGCGGGGTCGCGGATATCGGCTGACGGCTGGGTCGGTATGAGGTTGCCGCGGTCGATCCATGGCCGGATGCTGGCGTTGTCGGTGGCGACGACGCTGGTGGCGCTGCCGGTGGCGGGGTTCGCGATCGGGGGCGTGCTCGACCATTTCGTGACGCGCAACATCGACGCGCGATTGGGCGACCGGTTGCGGTTGCTGCGCGCGGTGGTGCGGCCGGACGGGACGATCGACCGCGAGTTGCTCGACCGATCGGAACTGGCGACGGCGATCGGGACGGATGCGGTGTGGCGGATCGATACGCCGGGCGGGACGGTCGGTGCAGGCATGCCGCCGCTCGCGACGCTGCGCGCGCCAGGGCCGCCGGTGGGACCGGAACGCGGACCGCCGGCGGGGCGGGGGCCGGGGTTCGGTGCGCCGTTCGACCTGACGCTGCCCGATGCGACGCGCGTGCATGGACTGGTGCTCGACCTGCCCGAGGGGCGCGGGCGCGTGGCGGTGGCGGTGCCGCGGCGCGAGATCGAGCAGCCGTTGCGTGGAGCGATGCTGCCGCTGCTGCTGACGCTCGCGATCGTGGCGCTGGTGCTGGCGGTCGCGACATTGGTGCAGTTGCGGCTGGGGTTGCGACCACTCAGGGTCCTGCGCGACCGCGTGGCGGCGGTGCGGGAGGGCGCGGCGACGGATGTGCCCGAGGATCAGCCCGACGAATTGCGGCCGCTGGCGGTCGAGTTGAACGCATTGGTCCGCGACAATGCGGCGGCGCTGGCGACGGCGCGCGGATCGGCGGCGAACCTTGCCCATGCGCTCAAGACGCCGGTAGCGACACTGGCGATCGAACTGGGCGACGATCCCCGCGCTGTGCAAGTCGCGCGGATCGATGCGACGATCCGGCATCATCTGGCGCGCGCCCGGGGTGGCTCGGTCGACCGGCGCGCGGCGACGTCGCTGCAACCGGCGGTCGAGGGACTGGTGGCGGTGGTGGCGGCGCTGCATCGCGACCGGGGACTGAATGTGCGGGCGGACGTACCCGACCTGTCGGTGGCGGTCGATGCGGCCGATCTGGACGAACTGGTCGGCAATCTCATCGACAATGCCGCGCGTCATGCCCGGTCGGCGGTCAACGTCACTGCGGTGCGCAAGGGCGGGTTCGCGGTGCTCCGCGTCATCGACGACGGCCCCGGCATTGCCGCCGCCGACCGCGCGCGGGCGACCGATCCCGGGGTACGACTGGACGAACGCGGCGACGGGCATGGCTTCGGCCTCGCCATCGTCCGCGATCTGGCGGCGCTCTATGGCGGGCGGCTGGAACTGGGCGAGGCGGACGGGGGCGGGTTGGTCGCCACCGTCACGCTGCCGGTCACAGCTGGAAGCGGAACCGCTGGATATTAGCCGAGCAGGCGGTGTTTCCTTCGGGGCGGAAGCTGCTGCGATAGCGGGTCGCGCCGACCATCTTCTGCGCCGCTTCGCCGAAGACGAAGGGCGGATAGGCGGCGATGGTCCGCTGCGTCATGGTGCGGCCATCGGCGGCGATGTCGAATTCGACCTGCGCCCAGCCCTGGAATCCCATCTGCACCGCCTCGGTCGGGTAAAGGCTGCTGGTCGCGCCGCTGCGCTGCACGACCGGGCTGGGCGCGATCAGCGCGCACTGGTCGCTGGTCAGCCCGGTGCGGTCGAAGGCGGCGCGCGCCTGTGCCACCTCGCCGCGCTGCGCCAGCAGGTCGGCCTGCCGCAGCAGGGCCGCGACCTTGAGCGGATGGTTTTCGGGCAGCGGCGCGGCGACGACGGCGGCGATCAACTGCTCCGCCTCGGCCTTGGGCGCGGCGGGGTAGGAACGGTTGGCCAGCATCATGCGGACCGTCGCGGCGGACAGCGGGTCGCCGTTGATCTCCGGCCGGGCCAGCAGCGCGGTCCGTTTGCGGACGTCCTGATCGTAATGGCTGCGATCGGCATCGATCTCCGCCAGCGCGAGATAGGTGGTGACGGGGGCGGGGGCCTGCATCGTCCGGGCGAGCGCGACCGCTTCGGCGGCGGCGGCGATGCGCTCGGCCTCGGTCGGGAGCGAGGAATAGGCGATCCACGCATCGGCGGCGAGCAGTGCGCCCTGGTCCCCTGCGGCACGCGCGCGGTTCGCTTCGGCGCGGACCAGCGGATAGGCGCGGGCCGGGTTCAGGTCCGACCAGTCCTGTTGGTGGCCCTTCGTACGGACCCAGGCGTCGAACGCGTCGCCGAGCGGCTGTCCGAGCGACGGACGGTCGGCGGCGGTCGAGCATTTCAGCTCGATCCGGGTGGCGTTGCGGAAGAAGGCGGGAATCTTGACCGACTCGGTCGGCGACCACGACCAGTCGGACACGGCGCGGGCAAAGGCCAGTGCCACGTCACGCCCGCCGGTGGTGTAGATCGGGGTCACCGCGTTGACCGTGCCGTTGTCGGCGACCGAGAATTCGACGACCGCGAAATCGTCGGGTTTCAGGCCGGTCGCCGAGCCGCAGGCCGCCGATTTCATGTTGATCGCGGCGGCGAAGGCATCGTCCTTCATCCGGCCCGCGCCGGTATAGGCCATATAGGTCTGCGCCTGTTGCCGGTCGCCGTTGAGCAGCGCGGCGAGCGCAAGGTCGGCACGGGTGGCGACCTCGGAACTGCTGACGCGCTGGTCGAGGCCGCCCTGCTTGCGCAGTGAATCCTTGAGGACGTCGTACGCCTCCTCCTTCTTGCCGTTGTTCAGCAGCACCCGGGCATAGCGGGTCTGGATCAGCGCCAGCACGTCCTTGCCGATCGCTGGTTCCTTGGCGGCGAGGTCGCGGGCTTCCTGCGCATAGGCCAGCGCCTTGCCATCGCCATCGAAGGCCAGCGTGCGCGACAGGGCGAGCAGCGGGGCGATGCGGTCGAGCCCCTTGGCCAGCGCCAGCGCGTTGCGATAGGACGAAGCCGCCGCATCATAGTCGAACGCATCGAACGCGGCGGTGCCGAGCACCATATGCGCGTCGCGCAGGTCGGCGGCGAATTCGGCGGCCTGTCCGGTCAGCGCGGGCATGCCCTGCCGGATCAGCGCGGCGCCGGCGACATGGTCGCCGTTGCGCGCGACGCAGATGCCTTTGCGCACCTTCACCGCGCCGAGCAGCAGTGCGTTCTTCGTGCCGACGGTGCGTGCCTCCAGCGCGTCGTACAGCCTGATCGCGTCAGCACATTTGCGGGTTTCATAGGCAATGTTGGCGGCATCGAACTGGGCTTGCAGCGTCGTCGCCGCCGGGGCGGGCGTCGCCGCCTGCGCCACCGCGAGCAGTCCGTGCAGAATCGCGTCGATCATTCGTCATCCCCTCTATTGTCCGGCAACAAAGCACGCCAAGATGACAGCGTCGATGGGCAGGGCGGGGGAATGCGGCGAATTTGGACCTTGATCGCGGGCGCGCTGCTGCTGACCGGTGCCGCACCGGCTGAGCCGGCGCGCTATCCGACGCGATCGATCCTGCTGTTCGTCGCGTCATGGTGTGCGCCGTGCCATGGCGAATTGCGGCAGCTGCCGGCGATTGCGGGCGGGGCGGGGGCGTACCGGGTACTGGTGGTGCCGGTCGATCGCGGGCGGGCGACCGAGGCCATGTTGCGCGGGGTGCCGATCGATCAGGTCTGGCGCCCCGATGCGGCGCGGATGGCGGAGGTGCGCGCCGAGTTGCTGGCGAAGACGGCCGGCCTGCCGTTCAGCGTGGCGATTGGCGGGGATGGGCGGCCCTGCGCGCTGCATCGCGGCGGCATGACGGCGGCAAGTGCGCGGGGGATGGTCGAGGCGTGTCGGGGGTAGTAAGCTATCGCTGCCGTATCGCCTTGCATGCGGGGGTCGAGGGTTCCAGACGCAAGCCGTTGGTCTGCTTGGCTCTGGGCCCCCGCATGCGCGGGGGCACGACAAGACGGGTCGGAGATTACAGCGTGACGCTGCCCGTGCCCGCACCGCGCAGGGTCAGCGACTTCACGACATTGCCCTGGCGGACATTCACTTGATTGACCTGTCCGCGATAGACGTCGGTCAACACGGTCGAGCGGATCGCGACCGACTTCGGTTTACGAGGGCCGCGGCCGGTATAGTCGATGCGGACCTCGGCGTGTGACAGGTCGGTGGTCGCATAGGTCAGCGGGACCGGTTTGCCGTCGATCTGCAGGACGAAGCGGCGCTGCAGATAGCTGCGCAGCGCCGCCATCGCGGCGGGATCGTCTAGGCTGGTCTGCGCCTGCGGTGCGATCTTCGCCAGTGCCGGTTCGATATCGTGCGCCTCGAAACGGTGCGACACGGTGACCCTGCCATCGGCGAGCGTGACAACCGCCAACGAGTCATGGCCACGATGCGCCTGTGCCGGAGCGATTACCGCGAGCGCCGCAAGGAGGGCGAGCGCGCCCCTCATTTCGACACCGGCGCGGGATAGGTGCGCAGCGAGCCAGGCTTCACCTGCACGTCGAAGTCCTTCATGCGGTTTTCCAGATCCTCGACATCCTCGATCTCCAGCACGACCGGACGGATGGCGCCGCGATAGACATTGTTCGATCGATCGGCGTCGGCGATTTCGAGCAGCGGATCGACCTCGGCACCGGTGATCGTCTTGTTGATCACATATTGCCACGTCACCGCCTTCGGATCGTAGCGCCAGACTTCGGCGGGGATGCGGACGATCTCGTTGCTGCCGTCGCTGAAGGTGAGTTTCAGCGGAACCGGCATGACCAGCCCGCCGATGTTGCGCAGCGAGAAGCGGTAGAATTTGTCCTTCACGTCGAAGGCGGCGCGTTCCTCGGGCGTCAGCTTGTCGAGCTTTTCGGCGAGGTCGCGGCGGTCCTGCGGGCTGACGGCGAAGCGATCCTGCTGGTCGTAGAAGTCGCGCGTCGCGGGATCGCGTTCGGTGACGGTGCGCTGTCCGGCATTGTTGCGGACCGTCAGCGACGTGTTCTCGCCATCGCGGATCGCGCGGCGTTCGCGGGCATTGGCTTCCAGATCGCGGCCGGCGATGCGGCCCTCGACCACCTTGTCGAGCGCGATGTCGACATGGTCGGTCGAATAGAACCAGCCGCGCCAGAACCAGTCGAGATCGACCCCCGAACTTTCCTCCATCGTGCGGAAGAAGTCGTAGGGGGTCGGCCGCTTGAAGCGCCAGCGCGTCGCATATTCGCGGAAGGCGCGGTCGAACAGGTCACGGCCCAGCACCGTCTCGCGCAGGATGGTCAGCGCCGTGGCAGGCTTGCCATAGCCGTTGGCACCAAATTGCAGCACCGAATCCGACTGTGTCATCAGGGGAACCTGATTGTCGGACAGCATATATTCGGCGATGTCCTTCGGCTCGCCACGCCGTGACGGGAAGTCCTTGTCCCACAGCTTTTCCGCCTGGAACTGAAGGAAGGTGTTCAGCCCTTCGTCCATCCACGTCCATTGGCGTTCGTCGCTGTTGACGATCATCGGGAACCAGTCATGCCCGACCTCGTGGATCACCACGCCGATCAGCCCGGTCTTGGCGCGTTCGGTATAGGTCAGCAGGCCGGTCTTGGGGTCCTTCACCGGGCGCGGCCCGTTGAAGGTGATCATCGGATATTCCATGCCGCCGACCGGACCGTTGACCGACTGCGCGACCGGATAGGGATAGGGAAAGGCGAATTTGCCATAGACGTCGATGGTGTGGGCGATCGCCTTGGTCGAGAAGGCGTCCCACAGCGGACGCGCTTCCTTCGGGTAGAAGGACATCGCCATCACGTTCGGGTTGGCGGCATAGTCCTGCCGCACGTTCATCGCGTCCCACGCGAATTTGCGGGAGGATGCCCAGCCGAAGTCGCGGACATTCTGTGCGCTGAAGGTCCAGGTCTTGGTGCCCGAAGCCCGGCCGCGTTCGGCGGCGACGGCTTCGTCGGGGGTGACGATGTACATCGGCGAGGTCGCCGACTTCGCCGCTTCCAGCCGCTGGCGCTGCGTCGCGGTCAGGACCTGATCGGGGTTCTGGAGGACGCCGGTCGCCGATACGACATGGTCGGACGGCACGGTCAGTGCGACCTTGTAGTCGCCGAATTCGAGGGTGAATTCGCCCGCGTCGAGAAACGCCTTGTTATGCCAGCCCTCATAGTCTGAATAGACGGCGAGGCGCGGGAACCACTGCGCTCCTTCGAAGATGCAGTTGCCGTCTTCGCCGGTCCCGGTGAAGCATTCGTACCCGGAACGGCCATCGACGACCTTCTGCTCGGCCATCGGGAACGACCAGTCGATCGACAGCGTCACTTCGCCGCCGTTGCCGGCGACCGGCTGTGGCAGTTCGATGCGCAGCAGCGTGTCGGTGACGCGGTAGGAGAGCGGTTGTCCGTCGGGGCCGCGTACCGCCGCGATGGCGAAGCCGCCCTCCCAGTTCTTCATCGCTTCGGCGCGGCGGATATCGCCGATGCTGATCGTCGTCGCATCGGGCACGGTCTGCGACAGTTGCGCGATCGAACTGCGCTTATACTGGTTCTGGTCGAGCAGCAGCCATAGATAGGGCAGCGCGTCGGGCGAGTTGTTGCGATAGCGGATGGTCTCGGTGCCCGTGACGACCTTGGTCGCTTCGTTCAGCGATACCTTGACGTCGTAATCGACCTTTTGCTGCCAGTAGCGATAGCCCGGCGCCCCCGATGCGTTGCGATAATCGGTCGGCGTCGGCCAATCCTCCCCCTCCAGCTGGCGGAACTTGTCCTGCCAGTCGCCCTTGGTCTGGCGGATCGGGTCGGCGAGCGCGGGCGTCGAGGCGAGCAGCAGGGCGACCAGCGCGATGCGGGATACGGCGGGCAAGGGTTTGACCTTTCGAACGGACGGACAGGTAATCGTTGCCGGTGATACGATGCGCGTCAACCATTTGGCGACGGCAATATCGGTATATTGTGACACGACCGGACCGATGGTTGCGGTCGACCCCGGAGTGCGGCAATCGTTCCGCCGAAATCGAGAAAGGGCAGTGCGCGAGTTATGCTGTTGGACCGGCGGACGATGATCGGCGCGCTTGCTTCCCTGCCGATCGCGTCGCAGGCCATGGCAGCGCGGACCGATGATCCGTTGCTCTTCGTCTATTTCGGGACCGGCAAGGGCGAGGCGGCCGGGCTGAAGCTGGCGATCAGCGACGACGGCTTTGCGTTTCGCGAACTTGGCGGTGGGCGAAGCTATCTGCCGCCGATGGTCGGCGAGGCGAAGCTGATGCGCGATCCGTTCGTCTTTCGCGGCGTCGGGCGCGACGCACCATGGCATATGGTGTGGACGACGGCGTGGGAGGGGGTGACGATCGGTCACGCCACCAGCCGCGACCTGCGCCATTGGTCGCCGCAACGCGCGCTGCCGGTGATGGCGGGCGTGAAGGGCACGCGCAATTGCTGGGCGCCCGAGGCGATCTGGGACGCGACGGCGAAGGCGTTCGTGGTCTTCTGGTCGAGCACGGTCGCCGGGCGGTTCGAGGAGACGGCGGGGACGTCCGAATCCGGCTACAACCATCGGCTATGGTATGTGACGACGCGCGATTTCGTGACGTTCAGCGAGGCGGCGGTGCTGTACGATCCGGGGTTCAGCGTGATCGACGGGACGTTTGCGCATGGGGTGCGCGGGCTGCATCTGATCGTCAAGGACGAGACGCTGACCCCGCCGCGCAAATGGTTGCAGGTGGCGTCGGCCGGGTCGCCGACCGGGCCGTTCGGGAAACTCAGTAAGCCGTTCACGCCGCCCTGGGTCGAAGGGCCGATGACGACCGCGATCGGCGGCGAGACGGTGTGTTACTGGGACGTCTATCGCGACGGCAAATGGGGCGCGGCGGCGACGCGGGACTTCGTGGAATGGCGCGATGTCGGCGCGAAACTGTCGATGCCGCCCGGCGCGCGGCATGGGTCGCTGGTGCGCATTCCACGCGCGACGGCCGACGCGCTGGCGCAGGGACCGGCATGACGATCGCCCCCTTTCTGAACGGTGGCGGTCGCGCGGCGGAGATGATCCGTGCGCGCGACTGGTCGGACCATCCGCTGGGGCCGCCCGATCAGTGGCCCGAGGGGCTGTGCAGCGCGCTAAGCCTGATCGTCAATTCGCCCGAATCGATGATCTTGTGCTGGGGACCGGAACTCTGGTTCTTCTTCAACGAAGCCTATTTTCCGCTGCTGGGCCCACGGCTCGACTGGGCAATGGGGGAGCGGTTCGACCGGGTCTGGGCCGATGGCCTCGAACAGGCGATGCCGATCATCGAGGCGGCCTATGCCGGCAACAGCCCCCGCTATGTCGACGTGCCATGGAAGCTGGATACCGATCGCGGGGCGGCGGATACGTGGTGGAGTTTCTCCTATTCGCGCATCCTTGACCGGCGCGGTGATATCGCCGGGCTGTTTATCTTCACCAACGAGACGACGGCGCGGGTGCTGTCCGATGCGGCACTGAAACGCAGCCAGGCCGAACTGACCACCGCGCTCGACGATCTGCGCCAGTTGAACCGCACGCTGGAGTTGCGCGTCGACCAGCGGACGACCGAGCGCAACCTGCTCGCCTCGATCGTCGAGACGACCGACTCGGTCGTCAACGTCATCGACCTCGATTACAACTGGATGGCGATCAACCGGGCGGGGATCGACGCGTTCGAGGCGGTGTTCGGGGTCCGGCCGAAGGTCGGCGACAATATCCTCCACCTGATCGCCGATCAGCCCGAGCAGCAGGCGGCGGTCCGATCGGCATGGGACCCCGCATTGGCGGGCAGGGAATATACCGCGACCGGCGAGTTCGGCGATCCGTCACGCGGCAATGTACGCCGCGCCTATGAGATGAAGTTCAACGCCGTCCGCGACGGGCGGGGGCGACAGGTCGGCGCGTTCCAGTTCGTCACCGACGTGACCGAGCGGCGCAAGGCCGAAGCGGCGCTGCTCGAAGCGCAGGACGCGCTGCGACAGGCGCAGAAGATGGAGGCGATGGGCCAGCTGACCGGCGGCGTGGCACATGATTTTAACAACCTGCTGACCCCGATCCTCGGCAGCCTCGACCTGTTGCAGCGGCGCGGCACCCTGTCGGCGCGCGAGGCGCGGCTGGTCGATGGCGCGCTGCAATCGGCGGAACGGGCGCGGACCCTGGTCCACCGGCTGCTGGCGTTCGCGCGGCGGCAACCGTTGCAGTCGGGCCCGGTCGATCTGGTGACGCTGGTCGGCGGGATGAACGAGCTGATCGCAAGCACCGCCGGGTCGCCGGTCGCGGTGCGGACGATGATCGCCGCCGACCTGCCGCCGGCGCTGGCCGATGCCAACCAGCTTGAAATGGCGATCCTGAACCTGTGCGTGAATGCGCGCGACGCGATGCCTGATGGCGGTACGCTGACGATCGCCGCCGATTGCCCCGATGCGCAGGCGACGGCGGCGGCAGCCGTGGCACCCGGTCTATATGTCCGACTGTCGGTGATCGATACCGGGACCGGCATGGATGCCGAGACGGCCGCGCGCGCGATCGAGCCGTTCTTTTCGACCAAGGGCATCGGGCGCGGTACCGGCCTTGGCCTGTCGATGGTCCATGGGCTGGCGCTGCAACTGGGGGGCACGATGGCGATCGTCAGTGCCCCCGGTCTGGGCACGCGCATCGACCTGTGGCTGCCGGTCAGCGGCGAACGCGTGCGGCAGGTGGAGGCGGGCGACGAGGAGGCGGCCGGCGAAGCCGGGTTCCGCGGGCGAGCACTGGTGGTCGATGACGAGGCTTTGGTGCGGATGACGACCGCCGACATGCTCCAGAGCCTGGGATATGAGGTGGTCGAGGCCGATGGTGCGACCGAGGCGGAACAAATGCTGGCGCAGCGGCGCTTCGACCTGGTGGTGACCGATCATCTGATGCCCGGACGGACCGGCGTGTGGCTGGCGCGCTCGATTCACGACCGGCACCCCGGGCTGCCGGTGCTGATCGTATCGGGTTACGCCGATATCGACGGTCTGGCACCCGACCTGCCGCGCCTGACCAAACCGTTCCGCGAGGCCGAACTGGCCCGTGCGATCGCCGGACTGGCGGGCACTCCCACCGATCGTTGAAGGAAGTTGCGATGACCCGACCCCAAGGGACCGAGGGATTTACCCTCAACCAGACCATGTTGCGCGTCCGCGATCCCAGCGCCAGTATCGCTTTCTATCAGGACGTGCTGGGCATGACCCTGCTGCAAAAGCTGGATTTCGACGATGCGGCATTCTCGCTCTATTTTCTCGGCTTTCTGCGCGACGGTGAGACGGTGCCCAGCGATCCCAAGGAGCGCGCGCGGTTCGTGTTCAGCCGGGAGACGACGCTGGAGCTGACGCATAATTGGGGGACGGAGGACGATCCCGATTTCGCGGGATATCACAGCGGCAACGACGATCCGCGCGGCTTCGGGCATCTGGGCATCAGCGTGCCCGACGTCGCCGCCGCCTGCGCCCGGTTTGAGGAACTGGGCGTCACCTTCCGCAAGCGGCCCGATGAGGGGCGGATGAAGGACATCGCCTTCATCACCGATCCCGATGGCTATTGGATCGAGATCCTGTCGCCGAACGGTATGACTCAGGCGGTGGTCGATGCAGCGGGGGATGACGCATGAAGGCGGTCCAATTGCGCGCACCCGGCGGGCTCGACCGGCTCGAACTAGTCGACCGCGCCGATCCGGGACAGCCGGGGGCGGGTGAGATACGGGTGAAACTGCATGGCAGCTCGCTCAACTTCCACGACTATATCGTCGCCAGCGGCAAGTCGCCGGCCGAAGACGGGCGGGTGCCGATGGCCGATGGCGCCGGGATCGTCGAAGCGGTGGGCGAGGGCGTGACCGGCTTCGCGGTCGGCGATCTGGTCGTGTCGTGCTTCTTCCCCGATTGGCAGGACGGCGCGGCGACCATCGGCGATTTCGCGCGGACGCCGGGCGACGGCATCGATGGATTCGCGCAGGAGGTGGTCGTGTTGCCCGCCACCGCCTTCACCCTCGCGCCCAAGGGCTGGGACGCGGTCGAGGCGGCGACGATCACCACGGCCGGGCTGACCGCATGGCGGGCGCTGGTCGTCGATGGCGGGTTGAAGGCGGGCGACCGGGTGCTGCTGCTCGGCACCGGCGGCGTGTCGATCTGGGCATTGCAAATCGCCGCGGTAATGGGCGCGAAGGTCGCAATCACCTCGTCGAGCGACGACAAGCTGGCGCGCGCGGCGGCGATGGGCGCGGACTTCACCGTCAACTATCGCAGCGATGCCGATTGGGGCACGACGGTCGCGCAATGGGCGGACGGACGCGGCGTCGATCACGTCGTCGAGGTCGGCGGACCGGCGACGCTGGCGCAGTCGATCGCCGCGGTGCGCGTCGGCGGGCATATCTCGCTGATCGGGGTGCTGACCGGACGTGGCGGCGAGGTCCCGACCGCAGCGCTGATGGCGAAGCAGGCGCGGCTGCAAGGGCTAATCGTCGGCAGCCGGCGCGAACAGCAGGACTTCGTCCGCGCGCTGGATGCTACGGGCATTCGGCCGGTCGTAGATCGGCGATTTGGGCTAGGCGAATTGGCCGAGGCATTCCGTTTTCAGGAGGGCGGCGAGCATTTTGGCAAGATTGGGGTGGAATGGTAGGGGGCGGGCGCTCAGGTCTCGCTCGGTCGTTTGGACCTGACCTCCGTTCGTCCTGATAGGCTGATGGGGACGATCGATCAGGCGCCGCTCGCCACGCTGCCGGTGCGGCAGTGCTGTTCTGCGCATTGGTGCGGGCGCGCAGCCTGCTCGTCGTCGATCCGGACCATGCGCCGGATGCCTATAAGACCGGGCTGCTCAACCGGTTGCTGACCCAGAATGTCGCGGTCGGCCGACAGGCGCTGCTGCTGTCGGCGACGACCGTTTCCGGCTCGGACGGCTGCCGCTGTACCACGATCAATGGGGTTTGCGGCAGCGTTAGCCGCTGATCCGGCAAAGCCGGAACAGAGCGGGCCGGTGCCGCTTCGAAGCAAGCGGATCAGACTTAAGCCATAACCGTCGGCCATGGTCCGGTTGACGTGTCCGTGCGATCGGCGGAGGTTCGCCCTTTGTCACGACCGGAGCCGCCATGACCGCATCCGCCGCTGTTGCGGTCCCGCCTGCCGACGCCGCCCCGCATCCGGGGGGCAGGGCGATGCTGGTCTATGGGTTGCTCGGCTTTGCCGCCGGGCTGCCTTTCTACATGTTTTCGACGGTGCTGGTGCTGCGGTTGCAGGCGCATGGCGTGGCGCTGACCGTGCTGGGCTTTTTCGCATGGGTGCAGCTGCTGCCGACGCTGAAATTCATGTGGGCGCCGCTGCTCGATCGCTATGACGTGCCGGGGTTCGCGCGCTTCTGGGGCAAAAGGCGCGGGTGGATCATGCTGGCGCAGCTGGGCATCGTCAGCGCGATGGCGGCGATGGCATGGACATCGGACGATGCGTCGCTGCCGCTGACCGCGCTGTTCGCGGTGCTGCTCGCCTTCTGGACGACGACGCTGGAGGTGGCGGCCGACGCGTGGCGGATCGAGTTGTTCCCCACACAGGACCAGCAGGGGCCGATCGTCGCCGCGAACCTGTGGGGGTATCGCAGCGCGATGGTCGCGGCGGGCAGCGGGGCGCTGTTGCTGGCCGACAGCGGCGGCTGGGCGCTTGCCTATCTGGCGATCGCGGTGGCGGCGTTCCTGCCGTTTCCGATCCTCGTCGCGATGCGGCCGGCGGAAGCGCGCGGCGGCGGGCGGATGGTCGCGCTGTTGACCGGCATCGGCGGCGGGGCGGCGATCCTCGGCGTCGTCGCGGCGGTAACGGGGACGGTCGGCTATGTCCTGTTGCAGGCGGCGGCGGCGATCGGGATCGATGCGCAGAGCAACGTCACGCCATGGGTGCTGGGGCTGTGCATGGTGCCGTTCCTCGCCATGGCGGCGGCGCTGCCATGGATCCGAAAGGCACCGCCGACCGCGCCGATCCGCACCTCGACCGCGATCGGCCCCTATGTCGATTTCTTCTGGCGATACCAGTACGCCGCGATCCTGCTGATGGCGTTCGTGTCGCTGTACCGGATGGGCGACGTGCTGGCGCTGAACCTGTCCAAGCCGATGATAAAGGGGCTGGGCTATTCGCTCAGCCAGATCGGGCGGGCGGACGGCGTGGTCGCGCTGGTGGCGAGCATGGTCGGGGTCGGTCTGGGTGGCTGGATGGTGACGCGGCGGCCGATGGGCTGGGCGTTGGCGGTGGGTGCGGTGGTCGCGGCGATCGGCAATTTCGGCTTCGTCTGGCTGGCGCACCAGGGCGTGAGCGAGGCGATGCTGTATGTCGCGACGGCACTGGACCAGTTCGGCAACGGGTTCGCGGGCGCGGTGTTCGTCGTCTATCTCTCGCTGCTGGTGAACCCGCGCTATCCCGGCGCGCAATATGCGTTCCTGACCGGCTTCGCGTTCCTGTTGCCGCGAATGCTGGCAGGCGCCGGGGGATCGATGGTGAATGTCATCGGCTATGACGGGTTCTTCCTGTTGTCTGGGGCGGTCAGCCTTGCCGCCATCCCGTTCCTGCCGCTGCTGACGAAGATCCGCGCGCGGGAGGATGACGCATGATCGACCGGGCCTTTGCCATAGCGGAGCGGTATGTCGGGGAAGGGCGGATACCCGGCGCGACGCTCGGCATCGTCACCGCCGACGGCACGCGGGACGTGCGCGTCGCCGGGCTGGCGCAGCGGGTGCCGAGCGAAGAGCCGCTGACCCGCGACCATTGGTTCGACCTCGCATCGGTCAGCAAGGTGATCGCCACCACCCGCTTCGTGCTGCAACTGGTGGAGGATGGCCGGATCGACCTCGACCGGCCGCTGACCGATGCGATTCCCGACCTGCGGCAGTATGATGTCGCGGGGGCGGCGGAGCGGCGGCTGACCTTTCGCGACTGTCTGGTCCATCGCACCTTCCTGCCCGCCGTCGAGCCGATCTATACCTATGGCGACGATCCCGCGCGGCTGCGGGCGTTCGTGTTGCAGCGGGAATGGCGGCACGGACCGCCGGTCTATTCGGACATCAATTTCATCCTGCTCGGGATTGCGGTCGAGCGGATCATCGGTGCGGGGCTGGACGCGCTGCCCTTGGGTCCGGGACTGAGCTGGGGGCCGCCGCCGGGACCGGCGGTCGCGACCGAGCGGTGTTCGTGGCGCGGGCGCGTGCTCAAAGGCGAAGTGCATGACGAAAATTGCTTCGCCATGGGCGGGCGGACCGGCCATGCGGGACTGTTCGGGACCGTCGATGGTGTGCTCGACTTCGCGGCGGGCCTGCTCGACGGGACGGGGGCGTCGGCGGCGATGCTCGACGCGATCCGGACGCCGGTGCAGGGCCATCGGACGGCGGGCTGGGAAATCCGCTTTCCCGGCTGGTCGGGCGGGCAGGCATGTTCGGCGGGGACGATCGGCCATACCGGCTTTACCGGGACCGGGCTGTGGGTCGATTTCGAGCGGGGGCTGGCATGGACGCTGCTGACCAACCGGGTGCATCCGACGCGGCATGTCGACAGCGGGATCTTCGCGCTGCGGCCGGTGGTAGGGGATGCGGTGGTGGCAGAGTTTGATGCGATAACAAATGGTTAGACGTTATGGCCTGCGTCAAAGTTCACTAAGTTCACACTTGCCACGCTTTGGTGTGCGCGTTGTGGTTGGGTGCTGCAGGCGTGCGGGTTTTGGCGTTGAGACAGAACGCCGGCAGCATAGTGAAGCGATGCGATGTAGGAAAACAGACCGGTCGGGCCGGACATTTTCTGTTTATCCCCGACAGCACGACCGTTCGTCCTGAGTAGCCGCTGAGCTTGTCGAAGCGGCGTATCGAAGGACGGTGGCGAGTGCTTCGATAAGGATCAGCCCGGATCGTCCCCCGGACGATCCTGAACCATGCGGGGCATGGTTCACCTGATCCTCCTCGACTTCGCTCAGCCCCTACTCAGCACGAACGGTTTGAGGGAAATCGCAAACCGTCCGAAAATGAATGATAGTTGCCCGTCACGGCCCCTCGATCACTTCGCGCAACACGCCGAGAAACTCGCTGGCGAGGGCGCTGGGCGGGCGGTCGAGCAGGTGCATGGCGTGGACGTCGAAGGTCAGCGAGGGTTTGAGCGGGCGCATCGCCAGCCCCTCGGCGAGCGAGGCTTCGGCGGTGAAATTGTCGACGACGCTGAACCCCATGCCCGTGCGGACCAGCGCGGCGGCGATGTAGAAGGTGCGGGCCGAGGCGATGTCGTTGAGTTCGAGCCCCAGCCGGTCGAGCTCCTGCGCGAACAACTGGCCGATCGGGCCGCTGGCGGCGAGCGTGATGAACGGTCGCCCGACCAGCATCGGCAGTTCGATGCGCGGCGGGGCGTCGGGCAGGTCGGTTTCGCGGTAGAGCACGACCAGTTCGCCCTCGCCGAGCCAGACCTTGCCGAGCGGTGCGCCGCGTGGGACTTCGGCGGCGATGGCGATGTCCGTCTCGCGTTCGTATAACTTACGCAGCAGGTCGTCGTGATGGACGGTCTGGAGATCGAAGCGCACCTCCGGCCGGCGCGCCATGAAGCGCGCGGCGGCGGTCGGCAGCGCGCCGAGCGCGAGGCTCGGCAGTGCCGAGATGCGCAGCGTCGCGCCGCCGCCGGTGCGCAGGTTGCGGCCCGCCTCGCGCAGCGCCCGCACCCGTTCCTGAATATCGGCCACGTCGCCGAACAGGGCATGGGCGTCCTCGGTGGGGACGAGGCGGCTGTTGGTGCGCTGGAACAGTTCGAAGCCGAGCAGCGTCTCGGCATGGCGCAGCGTCTTTGAGACCGAAGGCTGCGAGATGTTGAGCGCGCGGGCGGCGGCACTGACCGATCCGTTGACATAGACCGCGTGGAAGATTTCAATATGGCGCAAATTCATGAGCGTGTGTGGCCGCGATAGCGCGCCTCGTCCAGCCCATGTTCGGCCCGCGCGACCAGCGTCGCGACGGTCAGGTTGGCGCTGGCCGAGGGGACGGTGCGCGTCATGTCGAGCAGCCGGTCGAACGGCAGCACCAGCCCGACGACCAGCGCCGTCTGTTCGGCACCGACCCCGACCGCGCCGAGCATCGCCGCCAGCATGAACAACGAGGCGGAGGGGACCGGCGCGGTGCCGAACGCGGCGAACGCACCGGTTAGCAACATGACGCAGAGCATCCATGCGTCGGGGACGATGCCCAGCGCCTGCAACGCGAACTGGCCGAGCAGCCCGACATACATCGCCGTCCCGTCCTTGCCGATGCTGGCACCCAGCGGCAGCACGGTCGAGGCGATCGGACGGGCGATGCCCAAATTGTCCTGCGCCACGCGCAGCGCGACCGGCAGGGTGGCGGAGGAGGAGGCGGTCGAGAAGGCGACGATCAGCGCATCGACGATCCCGCGGAAGAAGCGCGCCACCGGCAGCCGCGCGACGAAGCGCAGCAGCCCGGCATGAAACGCCATCTGCGTAAGCGAGGCGAGGATCACGCACAGCGCCAGCCAGCCGACATGGACGAACACCGCCATGCCGCTGCCCGCCACCGCATTGGCGATCAGCGCGAGCACCCCAAACGGCGTGACCTCCATCACGATGCGGACGAGGTGGAGCAGGACGGCCGCCAGCCCCTGCAACAGCGCTACGACCGGTTTGCCCGCGTCGCCCGATACGACGCTGGCGATGCCGAGCAGCACCGCGACGAAGATGATGGCGAGCATGTCGCCCTTGGCCAGCGCATCGATAATGTTGACCGGCACGATGCCGAGCAACTGGTCGGCAGGCGTCACCGCCGGTCCCAGCACATGCGGCGCGACCCCCGCCAGCACGATGCCGCTGCCCGGTTGCAGCAACAGGCCGAAGCCCATGCCGATCGACACGGCGATCAACGTCGTGAAGGCGAACAGCGCCACGGTCCGCCCGCCGATGCCGCCCAGCCGGCGCGAATCACCGAGCGACGCGATGCCCGCGGCGATGGTGATGAGCACCACCGGCACCACCAGCATCTTGATGAGCCGCACGAACAGGTCGCCGATAATCTTGATCGCCGCCGCGCCCGCCGGCCACAACAGCCCGATCGCGATGCCGAGCAGGAGGGCGCCGACGACGCGCTGCCACAGCGGGATCGCGAACCAGCCGCGCATCAGCTGCCCCAGAAGCCGGGGGCGGGCGGCGACAACATGCCGTCCCGGTCGGTCACGCCTCCGGGGCGGTCTTCGCCGAGCCACAACGGTCCGTCGAGATCGACGAACGCGGCCTGTCCCCCCAGCAGCATCGCCGGCGCGATCCCCAGCGACGAACACACCATGCACCCGACCATCAACCCAAACCCCTTTGCCCGCGCCGTGTTCGCGAGGGTCAGGGCTTCGGTCAAGCCGCCGGTCTTGTCGAGCTTGATGTTGACCACCGCGTATCGACCGGCGAGCGCGTCGAGATCGGCGGCGGTGTGGAGCGCTTCGTCGGCGCACACCGGCACCGGGCTGTCGAACCCCGCCAGCGCCTCGTCCTCGCCCGCCGGCAGCGGTTGTTCGAGCAGGTCGATGCGCCATTCGGCCAGATGCGGCTTCAGCACTTCGAGCGTGTCGATCGTCCAGCTTTCATTGGGATCGACGATCAGCCGGGGGGCGGGCGCGGCGGCGCGGACGGCGGCGATCTGCGCGGCGGGATCGCTGCGGTCGACCTTGATCTTGAGCAGCGGCACCTGCGCATGCCTTGCCGCGGCGCCGGCCATGGCGTCGGGCGTGTCGAGGCCGATGGTGATCGCGGAGGGCAGCGCGACCGGTTCGGGGAGACCCGCCAGCGCAGCGACGCTGGTTCCGGCAAGCCGCGCCTCCAGATCCCACAGCGCGCAGTCGACCGCGTTGCGCGCCGCGCCGGCGGGGAGCAGGCCGGCAAGCTCGGCGCGGGTCAATCCGGCGGCGATCGCCGGCGCGATCGCGCGGATCGCCGCGATCGTCTCCTCGATCGTCTCGCCATAGCGGGGATAGGGCACCGCCTCGCCCCGCCCGGTCACCGCCCCCTGCGCGATCGTCACCGTGACGACATCGGCCGCCGTCTTGACCCCCCGCGAGATGCGGAACGGGGTGCTCAGGCCGAAACGGTCATGGGCGACGTCGAGATGTCGAAGCATGTCTGCATCCAGTCGATGATCGGGTCCGCGCCGAAGCGATAGGGGTCGGTGCAGGGCAGGCCATGCGCGTCACCGGTGTCGGCGCACAGGCGGCGAGCCTCCTCCTCGCCAAGCTTGACCGTGTTGAGCGCGATGCCGACCGCCTGTACGTCGGGGCTGGTCAGCCGCGCGACCGACAGGTTGGCGGCAAGGCATTCGGCGATGCCCGGCACCGCATAATGCGGCAGGCCGCGCATATGTTCGCGCGCCGGGTCGTGGCACAGCACGATCGCGCGGGGCTGGGCGCCGTGGAGCAGCCCGGTCGACACCCCGGCGAAGGAGGGGTGGAACAGCGAACCCTGCCCCTCGATCAGGTCCCAGCCATCATCGTCGCGCGCGGGGGTGATCGTCTCGATCGCGCCCGAAATGAAGTCGGCGACCACCGCATCGACCGGTACGCCCGACCCGGCGATCAATATGCCTGTCTGTCCGGTCGCGCGGAAATCGGCCTTGATCCCGCGCGCGGCCATGGTGCGCTGGAGCGCCAGCGTCGTGTACATCTTGCCGACCGAACAATCGGTGCCGACGGTCAGCAGCCGGTTGCCCGCGCGGCGCTTGCCATTGCCGACCGGCAGGTTGGCGGGTGGATCGCGCACGTCGAACAACTGCACGCCGGCCTGTCGCGCGGCGTCGACGATCTCTGGCACGTCGCGCAACCGCTGGTGCAGACCCGAGGCGACGTGCATGCCGGTGGCGATTGCCGCCAGCGCATCCTGCACCAGCGCGTCGCCCATCCGCCCGCCGGCATTGGCGATGCCGAGGATCAGCGTATTCGCCCCCGCCGCGCGCCCCTCACCCGCATCCATGCGCGGCAGGCCCAGCGTCAGCGGACAATCGTCATGCCGCCATTCGCCGACGCAATCGTCCGGCCGGAACGCCGCGACGCCGCGCGACGTCTTGATACCGACCGCGTCGTCGGAATGGCCGAGATAGAGGAGGAAGGGACCGGGGATCATCGCGCACCTGCTGGCTGTCGGGACGATGGGATAAGGCGGGGGCGGGCGGGTCGCCGTATCGTGCGAAAACGCCGACCTATAGATGGGGGTTATGCTGTGGTAGGGAGGTCGTCGCCAGGCGCTTGATCGAGACCGTTGCGAACGTTCCTGCCGTACCCCGGCGAAGGCCGGGGCCCAGTTGGGGGACGTCGGTAAGGTACGGAAAAGCCTTTCCAACTGGACCCCGGCCTCCGCCGGGGTACGGGCGTTTTGAAGCGATTTATCGACTCGCGCAGGTCTCGCTCCCGTCCGGGTTGACGAGGAATCTTAGCTGGTCGCCGGACATTGTTTCGGCACCGGCCGCAACAACACCCGCCCCGGCGCGGCGCCGGTGGTCGCACCGTCGCGCAACGCCAGTTTCCCGTTCACGAACAGCGCCTTGACTCCGACGCTCGGCACCCGCGGGTTCACATAATCGGCTTTCGGCGCATAGCCGACGGGATCGAACACCACGACATCGGCATAGCGACCGGGCTTCAGATAGCCGCGCTCCGCCATACGGTACATGTCGGCGGTCGCGCCGGTCGACTGGCGAATGAACTGGCCGATCGTCAGCACCTTCCGCTCGCGCACATAGACCTGATATTTGCGGGGGAAGGTCGCGTACTGGCGCGGATGGCCGTTGGATCCGTCCGAACTGGTCACGACCCAGGGCTGGAGCATGATCCGGTCGACATCGGCGTCGATCATGTTGAAGCTGGCGACCGCGACGCCCGCCGGTTCCTTGCCCGTCGCATCGGCCACGCGCAGGATGCGGATCGCGGCGTCGATCGGATTGACTCCCCATTGATCCGCCATCTGCCCCAATGTCTTGCCGGTCCAGGGCATGTTCGCGCTGGTCAGCAGCAGCGATTCCTTGCCGCCGCGGCGGCGGAGGTTCTCCGCCATCTCGACCTTGATCCTAGCCAGCGTCGCCGGGTCGTCGAACCGCGCGATCAGCCTTGGGTAGCCGCCGTCATTGGCCCAGCGGGGGACCAAAGAGGCATCGACGCTCGATCCCGATGCCAGCCACGGATATTGGTCGGCGGTGACGTTCTGCCCGGCTTTCCGCGCCGCTTCGATCACCGCGATCAGCTCGGGCGCCTTGCCCTGCACGTCGACGCCCAGCGCCTTCAGATGCGCGAAATGGACCGGCATCCCCGCCTGTCGCCCGATCTCGATCGCCTCTTTCGTGGAGTTCAGCAGGCCGATCGTATAGTTGGATTCGTCGCGCTGGTGGGTGTCGTACATGCCGCCGCGCACCGCCGCCTCGCGCGCGACCGCGACCACCTCGTCGGTCCTGGCGAAACTCTGCGGCGCGTAGAACAGCCCTGTCGACAGGCCATAGGCACCCGCGCACATGCCCTTGGCCACCAAGGCTTTCTCCTTGGCGAGTTCGGCGGGCGAGGGGGCGCGGTCGTCCTGTCCCAGCACCCGCCCGCGCACCGCGCCGAAGCCGATGAACGGCGCGACATTGGTGCCGATCCCCGCCTTGGTCAGCGCGACGGCGTCCTCGGCGACGTCGGGCGTGCCATATCCGTCGACGCCGATGACGATCGTCGACACCCCCTGCGCCAGCCATGGCAGGTTGAGCCGCGCGGTCGCGTCGGGCGATCGGATATAGCTGTCGGGATGGGTATGCGCGTCGATGAAGCCGGGTGCCACGACCTGCCCCCGCGCATCGACGATCTGCGCCGCCCGCGTGCCCCGCGACCGCCCGACATAGACGATGCGGTCGCCCTTGATCTCGACATCGCCGGTGATCGGCTTGCCGCCCCTGCCGTCGTAGATGGTACCGCCACGGATCACGATATCGGCAGCGGGCGCCGCCCCGATCAGCAGCGCGCACAGGGCGATCAGTGGTAGGCGGGTCATCGGCGCTTCCCCTTCAACATCGTCCGGCGCGCGACCTTGCCATCGATCGCCGCGCGACTGAACAGCATCGGCAGCATCCGCCCCTCGATCCATGGCGCATATTGGTCGCGATAATAGGGCGATCGCGGATCGTTCGACTGGCCGGGCAGGTTCAGAAACAGCGAATTGTCCCACGCGCCGACATCGATGACCTGCATATAGCTCGCCCCGCCGCCGACGCGCCAGCCGGGACCGTCGCCCAGCCAGCGCGCCATGACGGTGAAGCTGTCGCCGCCCGACCCACCACCCTCGATCGGGGGAAAGGCGGCGGCGATGGCGGGGATGCGGGAGAGCGGATGCGCGATCCGCACCTGATGCAGCCGCCCCCAGCGCCATGTCGTCGGATCGCGTCCGAGCAGGGTCTGGGCCGTTTCCCATGAGGAGGATAGGGCATCGCGCAGGATGACGGGGTGTTGCGGCAGCCGCCCCAGCAGGACCGAGGGATCGATCTCGGTCACCAGCGCCTTGGCCTTTGCCGGCACGATCGCCGCCAGCATCCGCTGCGACAGGTCGCGCCACAGGATTTCGAACAGCGCCGCCGGGCCGCTATCGGCCGCGAGCTGCCCGTCCCAGCGGCGCAGCATGTCGGCGGCGGGCGAGGGGGCGGCAGGCAGCAGCGCCTGCAACTGCCGCGCCGGGGTCGAGACCGTGTCGAACTGCAACGCCACGCTGTCGGCGATGCCGTGCTTCGGCTGCGACGCCAGCACGTCGGCGATCCGTTCGTAGCGATAGGGCGCCCGGAACGAGAAGGCCGGGATGCGGTCGCGCGGCCAGTCGGCGGGCAGGTTGTTCTGATTGGCAGAGGCGAACCAGCCCTTTTTCGAGTTGTATTCATTGGGCAGCGCGGTGAAATCGCGCATGCCGGTCCAGTCGAACCGCCCGTCGCCCGGCACCGGCAGCAACCCGTCGCCCTGTTTGCGCACCGGCGCGAAGCCGATCACCTGCCACCCGGTATTGCCGTCGATATCGGCATAATGGAAATTGGTGGGCGAGGGGTGCAGGCGGAACGCCTTGCGCAGCGATGCCCAGTCGCGTGCGAGGTTGATCGCGATCATCGCGAACGATCCGCCACCGCCCGGCTGCATCGCGATCGACGCCAGCACGCTCGCGCGCCGCTTGGTCGGATCGTGCATCACCACCGGCCCCTGCACCGCATAGCGTAGCGTCGCGACATAGGGCGCGCTGCCTTTGACCGGGATCGCCACCTCGACCCGCTTGAACCGCTTCCACCCTCCGTCATGGCGGTAGCGTTCGGGATCGGCGGGATCGAGTTCGAGGATGAACAGGTCCTGCTGGTCGATATGGAAATTGGTCCGCCCGAACGCGAAGCGATCGGTATGGCCCTGCATGATGCCCGGCAACCCCGGCGCGCCGCCGCCGATCACGTCCAGCCCCGGCGCGCTCAGATGCACGACATGGCGCGGTCCGAAGCCACCGATGCCTAGATGCGGGTCGTTGGCAAGGATCGGTCGCCCGGTCGTGGTGCGGTCGCCCGCGACGGTCCATGCATTGCTGCCGGCATTGGCGCGCTCGGCCGGCCCTTCGGCGGGATCACGGACCGGCGTATCGGGGCCGAAGGGCAGGCCGCCCTGCCGCAACACGCCCAGATCGGCGGGCGATACCGCGTTCACATCCAGCCCGACGGGCACCGTCATCTGCCACTTCGGACGCAGCGGGGCGACGATCTCGTCCAGTTCCAGCATTCCGATCGCGGCCAGTTGCGCGCGGCGGATCTCGTCATCGGCATTGCCGATCGAACTGCCGCGAGCCAGCACCATGTCCTCGATCGCCCATTTGATCGGCTGGACGCCGAGGATCGCATATTCCTGCGGCAACAAGGCTGGATCGGCCAGCACTTCGTCGATGCGCGCGTTGATCCCGGCGATATAGGCGCGGGCGCAGGCGAGCACGTCGGCGGGCACGCGGCGCAGTTCGGCGTTCAGGTCGCCGCGATAATGGAACAGCCGCGCCGTCGCGTCGTGCTTCGCGAATTCCTCGCCATAGGCCTCGGCCAGCCGGCCCAGCTCGCGGCGATGGGCGAGGTCGATCTGGAACAACCGGTCGCGCGCGACGACATATCCCTGTCCGTAGAAGGCGTCGGGGATCGACGCTGCGCGGACATGCGGCACGCCGTGCACGTCGTCGATGATCTCGACCGGCGCGATGAGCGTTTCGCCGCGCGGGGCAAAGGCACGTGCCTCCAGCGCGAACGGCGTCAGCGCCAGCGCGGCGGCCGATCCGGTCAGAAAGGCTCGGCGGTGCATCATCGGCGGCGTCCTTTGCGTGGTGCCGTCCTCGTCCGACGGCGACGGCCCGATCCTATGGTAGCGCCGCGGGCAGGGGGTATGACAACCACTGTCCGGTCCATAGGGCAAGTTTATGGGCGCGCCCCTGTCGGCATACGCCCCTCTTCTCGCAGGGAAAGGTGTCTGGTGCGTCCGCTCCCCCCTGCACCGTCACGAAACCATAACATCCGTCTATGCCTTGCCGAAGCGATAGCATCACGTGTCGCTTGACGTGCATCCCCGACGACCGGCAGCTTCCCCTATCCGATACGACCGGCGTCTGAACGACCGGATCGACGGCCGCCGCAGGAAAGCGCAACGTCAATCGATCGGCCCGAACGGGGGCTTAAGGGGGCTAACATGACGACATCCTTGCATTTCCGGCGGTATCTGCCCGCACTGGCCCGCGCCACCAGCCTTGCCGCCCTCTGCGTCGCCACCCCCGTCTTCGCGCAGGAGCCCACGCCCGTAGCGCCGACGGCCCAGAGCGAGCCGACCGCCGATACGGGCGAGATCCTCGTCACCGGCAGCCGCATCGTCCGCGACGGGTTCCAGTCGCCGACGCCGCTGACCGTGCTGACGACCGAGGATATCCAGAATTCGTCGCCGTCGAACAACATCGCCGATTTCGTGAACCAGCTGCCCGCGCTCGCCGGCGGCTTCACCCCGGCCAATTCGCGGCTGAACCTGTCGAGCGGGCAGGCGGGCATCAACACGATGAACCTGCGCAACCTGGGGTCGGAACGCACGCTGGTCCTGCTCGACGGGCGCCGCTCGGTCGCCTCGACCGTCACCGGCCTTGTCGACGTCAACACCATTCCGCAGGCGCTGGTGAAGAGCGTCGAGGTGGTAACCGGCGGCGCATCGTCGGCCTATGGGTCGGACGCGGTCGCGGGCGTCGTCAACTATGTCCTCGACAAGCAATATACCGGGCTGAAGGTCGCGATCGACAGCGGCGTGACCGACAAGGGCGACGGCGGCAATTATTCGATGAGCGTCGCGGGCGGGCTGTCCTTCGCCGGCGGGCGCGGGCATTTGCTGCTCAGCGGCGAGGTCGCGCACCGCGACGGCATCTTCCAGGTTGATCGCGACTGGAACGCGACCGGCTATGTCCGCATCCAGGACCCGAACTGGACCACCAGCAGCACGACGCCGCGCTACCTGATCCGGCGGCAGGTGGGGGCGGCCAACTCGACGCCGGGCGGCCTCATCACCGCGTCGGCGGGCGGCACCGCCAACCGGCTGCGTGGCACCTATTTCGGCAATGGCGGGCAGGTGCTGCAATATCAGTATGGCGCGCTGACCTTCCCGTCGCCGACCGGCAGCGCGCCGCCGACGCTGACGCAAGGGGGATCGTGGCAGGTCAATGATTCGGGCCGCCGCATCGGCCTCGACCCGCGCGACGATCGCCACGGCGTGTTCGGGCGGCTGAGCTACGAGGTCGCCGACGGCGTCGAGCTGTTCGCCGAAGGAGCGTATAACCGGCAGAAGATCTTCTTCAACGCCGGCCCCAACCTGTCGACCGGTGTCGCGCTCAACGCCACCGGTTGCGGCACGGCGGCAACGGCGGCGGCAGCACCGCTGACCTGCAACGCGTTCCTGTACAATACGCTCGGCCGCGCGGCGTTGACCGGCATCACCGGCGTCACGCTGGCGACGACCGCCGCCGACCTGCCGTTCCGCGCGGTCGACAACGAGCGCGAGGTGCAGCGCTACGCGGTCGGCGCGGAAGGTTCGACCGAGTTGTTCGGCAAGCGTGCGACGTGGAACATCTATGGCCAGTATGGCCGCACCGACCAGCATTCGCACCTGCGCAACATCATGAACAACGCGGCGATGAACAATGCGACCGCCGCCGTCTTCGCCCCCGCGGGCAATGCCGCCGGCTATGCCGCGGGATCGATCCAGTGCCTCATCAACGTCGACAGCAATCCGAACAACAACGACCCGGCCTGCGTGCCCTTGAACCGACTGGGCGTCGGCGTCGCGAACCCGGCCGCCTTTGCCTATGTGCTCGGCAATCCGTATCGCGACGAACTGATCGAGCAGTATAACGCCGCCTTCAACGTCTCGGTCACGCCGTTCGCGACCTGGGCGGGCGATGTCAGCGTCGCGCTGGGCGCGGAATATCGCAAGGAGAAGATCCGCGGCTTCGTCCCGACCGAGTTCCAGCCGGTTTCTTCGACCGACGCCAATGGCCGCCCGATCACGTCGAACCTCTGGTCGGTCGGCAACTACCTGCCGACCAACGGCGAATATGACGTGAAGGAAGCCTATGTCGAGACGGTGGTCCCGCTCGGCTTCGGCCTCGAATTCAACGGTGCCGCCCGCGCCACGCGCTATTCGACCGCCGGCTATGTCACGACGTGGAAGGCGGGCGCGACATGGCAGCCGATCGACGACATCCGTTTCCGCGCCACCCGCTCGCGCGACATTCGCGCGCCCAATCTGAACGACCTGTTCCAGGGCGGATCGGCCAATAGCGACGCGATCCGCAACCCGATCTACACCGCCGATGGCGCCAATGGTCCGGCGAGCTTCAGCTATTCGGGCTTCGTCACCGGCAACCGCGCGCTCGGCCCCGAAAAGGCCGATTCATGGAATGCCGGCGTCGTCGTGTCCCCACGCTTCCTGCCCGGCTTCAACCTGTCGGTCGACTATTTCCGCATCGACGTGAAGCAGGCGATCACGACCTTCAGCGCGCAGCAGATCGCCGACCTGTGCTATCTGCAGGACCAGCAATCCTTCTGCGATGCGATCTCGGTCGATCCGGTCCGTACCCAGAACCCGGCTCAGCCCTATCTGCTGATCCGCAGCCAGCCGTTCAACGCCGCGAACCAACTGGTGAAGGGGGTCGATATCGACGCCTCCTACCGGCTCGGTCTCGACGAACTGTTCGCCAATGCGCCGGGCAACATCACCGTCCGCGGCATCGCCACGCGCTATATCGACAATCTGCTCGACAATGGCGTGCCGGGCACGGTGGTGCTGAACTCGGTCGGGGTGAATGGCGGCCAGTCCAGCACGCCCAAATGGATCTACCGCGTCAGTGCCGCCTATGACACGCCCGACTTCTCGATCACCGCGGTCGGTCGCGGCGTCAGCGCGGGGCGCTATGCCGCCAACGGCATCGAATGCTCGACCGCCTGCCCGGCCAACGACGCCAACTTCTTCACCTATGACAATAACCGCGTGTCGGGCACCTTCTATGCCGATCTCAACCTGACGCAGAAGGTCCGCTTCGAGGGGGCGGAGGCGCAATTCTTCGTCAACGTGACGAACCTGTTCGACCGCTGGCCGCTGCTGCTGCCGGAAACGGGGCTGGCGGCGAACCCGACCTATTCGGACCTGCTCGGCCGCCGTTTCCGCATCGGTATCCGCATGCAGACGCGCTGAGGCAGCTGGCGTCATCGGCCGCGAACTATCGGGGCCGGTCGACCTTGCGCGACGTTTCGTCTGTTTCTCTCTTGCACTATCCTTCTGCGGAAGACGCCCGATTCCCTGAAAAACTTCCGTACCCCGGCGAAGGCCGGGGTCCAGTTGGGAAGGCTTTTCTGTAGCTTACCGGCGTCCCCCAACTGGGCCCCGGCCTTCGCCGGGGTACGAAGCGGAACGTTCGCAGCGCTATCCTCGTCAGCGAGGCGCGATCGTCGAGCGTCGATCGGGCCGGTATGGGTCGGGCACGGCGCAGGGCGCGCGGTGCGGTCGACGCGAACTGGTTCCCGCGACCGATCGCAATTTCGAAAAAAGGTCGTGCGGCGTTAATTACGTCGCAAGCAACGTCGCATACAGTGCCGTGCAGGCAATCAGATGCGGCAATTTTTCCTCTGTCTTCTGCTTCTTGCAGTCCTATCGGTCGCCCGGCCGGCGATGGCTGCCGGTCGGACGGATGGCTGGGACGGCTGGCGTACGACCCGGTTCCTGACGCTCGACGCGACGTCCGGGCTGCCGCATGCCACCACGACCGCGATCGTGCAGGGCAGCGACGCGCTGATGTGGATCGGCACGCGCGGCGGCCTCGCCCGCTATGACGGCCAGCGGCTGAAGGTGTTCCGACAGGTATCGCGCGACCACACCAGCCTGCCCGACAATTATATCCGCGCGCTCCACGCGTTGCCGCAGGGCGGCATGCTGGTCGGTACCAATGTCGGCGGTGCGGTGCGCTTCGATCCGGTATCGAACGCGTTCGTCGCATTGCAGGGGGCGGCGGGAGTCGGCATGGGCACCCGCATCCTCGCCATCGCCTCCGATGGACAGGATGGCGCGCTGATCGCATCGGACCATGGCGTGTTCCGCTACGACGCCCGGCGCAACCGCGTCGTTTCGCTGGTCGCGCCGGGCAGCGATCTCGCCGAAGGGGCGTTCACCGTCCATCGCGACCCCGACGGCACCATCTATGCCGGCGGGGACAAGGGGCTGTTCGTCCGCCGCCCGCACGACCGCGCTTTTTCGCGCGTGGCCACGCCGCCGATCGGCGACGTCTGGGCGATCCAGCGTGGTGGACAGGGTCGGTTGTGGATCGGCACCGGGTCGCACGGCATATTCGTCCAGCTTCGCGACGGGCGTTTCGTCCAGCCGCAGGCGCTGGCGGGCGATGCGCCGCTGGTCGGACACCGTACCATCCGCGCCTTCGCGCTGGAGGGTGACGGCACGATCTGGGCCGCGACCGACGGCATGGGGGTGCTGCGCATTCGCACCGACCCTGGCCTTGCGGTCTATGCGATGCGGAACATCCCCGCCAACCATGCCTCGCTGGGCGGCGATACGGTGCGCGACGTGACGATCGACCGCACCGGCCGGCTATGGGCGGCGACCGATGTCGGCGCGTCGCAGACCGATCCGACGCTCGATTCGATCTTTACCATCACCAACGCCATGCCCGATCCGCGTCGCTCGCTGGGCGATCGCAACGTGCGCGGGCTGATGGTCGACAGCCGCGACCGCATCTGGGTCGGGCTCAGCAACGGCATGATCGACCGGATCGACCGGGCGGCCGGCACGATGCGGCATCTCCGGCTCAGCGGTCGCCATGCCGGACAGGATGTTAAGGCGTTCGTCGAACTGCCCGACGGCACGGTGCTGGTCGGCGCGCGCGGCATCGTCGCGATCGATCCGGTGACGTTCGCCGAACGCAACGTCGCGGTGCCCTTGCCCGACGACCTGCCGGTGATCGCGCTGGCGCGGTCGGGCGACCTGCTGCTGATCGGCACGTACAAGGGGCTGTTCACCTGGGAGGCGCGGACCCGGCGGCTGCGCCATTATCGCCATGCCGATGGCGACGCGACGACCATTGCCAACAACGAAGTGATCAACATCGTCGATTTCGGCGACGGACGGCCATGGATTGCGACGCCCGGCGGGCTCAGCCGGTTCGATCCGGCGACGGGGCGCTTTGCCGTCTATCGCAACGATCCGGCGGACCCGACCAGCCTGCCGCAAAACTATACCGGGTCGATCGTACGGTCGGCAGGCGCGCTGTGGGTCGGCACCTATGGCGGCGTCGCGCGCGGCACCGCGTCGGCGCATGGCCTGCACTTTCGCGCGATCACCGAGGCGGAGGGGCTGGCCAACGACAATGTCGCGGCGGTCCTCGCCGATCGACGCGGACAGGTGTGGACGACCGGGGCCAGCGGCATCTCGGTCCTCGATCCGCAGGGGCGGGGGGTACGCGTGGTCAGCCAGCGCGACGGCCTTCCGTTCGACGCCTATAATCAGCGCGTTGCGGCGATGACGCGCGATGGCGACCTGCTGTTCGGCGGGACCGGCGGGTTGCTGGTGCTGCGCCCCGACCGGATGCTCGCCGCCCGCCAGACCGGATCGCTGACGCTCGCTCCGACCGATATCGAACAGGATGGCCGCACCCTGCCGTTCAGCCTGTTCGCGGGGCAGCGGGTGATCCGCGTCGATGGCCATGCGCTGCGCGTCGCCTTCGCGCTGACCGATTACGCCGCGCCGCAGGAGATACGCTATCGCTACCGCCTCGCCGGGTTCGATACCGGCTGGGTCGACCTGCCCGAATCGGTACCGGCGACCGCGATCTACACCAACCTGCCCGGCGGCGATTATGTACTGGAGCTACAGGCGCATATCCCCGGCGTGCATCCGCGCGTCGTGACGACCGCGATCGACATGGTCGTGGCGCGGGCATGGCATGAACGCTGGTATGTGCGCCTCGCAATGGCGCTGGTCGTGCTGGCGGCGGTGTTCGGCATCGTGCAGCTGCGCACCATGGTGCTGCGCCGGCGGACCCGCGCGCTCGAACGGACGATCGAACAGCGCACCGGCGAACTGCGCGCGGCCAACGTCACGCTGTCGCAACTCGCCAGCACCGACCCGCTGACCGGCCTCGCCAACCGTCGCACGCTGCTGGCCCGGCTGGAGGCGGCGCGTGCGACGGCGCTGCGCAGCGGGCGCGGCTATGCCGTGGCGATGCTCGACATCGATCATTTCAAACGCATCAACGACAGCTATGGCCATCATACCGGTGACCAGGTGATACAGGCGGTCGCCGCGCGCATCGCCGACGGCGTCCGCGCGGTCGATTGCGTCGCGCGCTATGGCGGTGAGGAACTGGCGATCCTGTTCGCCGACAGCGGCGCGGCCGAAGCGGGTGCGATCACCGAACGGCTGCGGCAGGCGGTGGCGCGCGCGGTGATCGAAGTTGACGGCACCGAAATCGGCGTGACGCTCAGCGCCGGGGTCGCCGCCGCCACCGGCGACGAACCGCCCGCCGCCGTGCTGCATCGCGCCGACCTCGCCATGTACCGGGCGAAACGCGCAGGGCGGAACCGGATCGAACTGGCCGGCGACCACGACGTGGCCGGGCTGGACGTGCCGGTCGGGGCCTAACCGATCGCCATTCGCCGCTGGTCGTCGACGGCCAGCGTCAACATGATCCGCGTCGAACAGATCGCACAGTCGAGTGCGGACGCCTTTCCCGCGTCGCAGGTCAGGCAGTCGCGGCGCGGCCGGCTGCCGTCGAGCATGCCCAGCACCAGTTGCTCGTCCGCCGAAGCCGGTCCGCGCAGCCCGGTCGCGATCGGTCGGCCCAGCGCGCTCTCGCACAGGCTGAACAGGCTGTCGAACACCGGCGCCAATACGCCGAGCCCGACCGGACGCAGCAATGCATACAGGCACTTCTGCGCATTCTCCCCTTCGTCTCGCGCCACCCGCCAGCATCGCGCGACGGTGGTGATGAGCGTGGAGCGTACCGGCGAGCGGTCGGACTGGCCGGGCGCAACGCCGCTATCGGCAGGGAGTGGGGCAGGGTGCATGATCCGTCTCCGATCCATCGACTGACTGATCCTGCCTGAAATGCAAATGACTCGCAATAGTAAATAACAGGGTCAGGACGGTGCGCTATGTGGCACCTTCGTCACCTTCCGAAACCGCAACACCCCGTCCGCCAGCCGCCCGAACCGGAACGCCATGTAATCGAGGAAATAATTCTGCCGCAGCCGCCACGGCGCGCGCGATCCCTGGCTCGGCAGTCCCGCCTCGGCCCGCTGGACATAGCCCGAACTGAAGTCGAGCAGCGGCCGCCGCTCGATCCCCGCCCCGGGTGCGGCGGGAACGCAATAGTCGTAGCCCTGCCGCCGCATATGAACAAGCATCCGGCACATCCGCCGCGACACCAGATCGATCTTCAGCGTCCATGACGCGTTGGTATAGCCCATGGCGAATACCAGATTGGGCACGCCCGACACCATCATGCCGCGATAGACCAGATGCCTGGCCGCTGCGAACGGGACGCCGTCGACCGTGATCGCGACCCCGCCCATCAGGTGCAGTTTCAGTCCCGTGGCGGTGACGATCACGTCCGCCGCCACCCGATCGCCCGATCCCAATTCAATGCCGTCCTCGGTGAAGCGCCGGATCCTATCGGTGACGATCGTCGCCGACCCGTCGTCCAGCACCCGGAACAGGTCGGCATCGGGCACCAGGCACAGCCGCTGGTCCCACGGGTCGTAGCTCGGGGTGAAATGCCGGTCGACGTCCGTCATAGCGGGAAGGGCGGCGCGCGTACCCTTCAGGATGAACGCCCGCATCTGCCGTGGCCAGCGCCGCGCGAACTGGAACGCCGCCAGCCCCAGCGCGACATTCTTCCACCGCGCCAGCCGCCCCGCCGCCGCGACGGGCAGCCAGCGATACAGCCGGTCGGCCAGCGCGTCCTCGGACGGATGGGCGACGATATAGCTGGGCGATCGCTGGACCATCGTCACCTGCGCGCCCTGTTCGGCGAGCGCGGGGACCAGCGTTACCGCCGTCGCCCCGCTGCCGATCACCGCGACCCGCTTGCCGGCGACGTTCAGGTCCTCGGGCCAGTGCTGCGGGTGGACGATGCGGCCGGCGAACGTCTCCTGCCCGTCGAAGTGCGGGGCATGGCCCCGGGCATAGTCGTAATAGCCCGATCCCATGAACAGGAAGCGGCAGGTGACGATGTACTCGCCGTCCTCGCTCCGGCAGCGCAGCGTCCAGCGCGCGTCCGCCGACGACCAGTCCGCCGCGACGATGCGCTGGTGGAAGCGGATCTGCCGGTCGATGCCGAACATCCGCGCCGTTTCCGCAATATAGTCGCGTATATCGCCGCCCGCGGCGATGGTCTTGCGCTCGCGCCACGGCCGGAACGGAAAGCCCAGCGTGTGCATGTCCGAATCCGACCGGATGCCGGGATAGCGGAACAGGTCCCATGTCCCGCCAATCGCACCCCGCGCCTCGAAGATCGCGTAGCTATGATCCGGGCAGCGCGTCTGCAGATGATAGGCGGCGTCGATGCCCGACAGCCCGGCGCCGACGATCACGACGTCGAGATCGGGTGCGGGCGGGGCGGAGGCAGGCGCGGTCATCGCGCGCTTATCCGCCCGCCCGCCGCCCTTGCCAAGCGTCAGCGCGTGCCGAGCAGCAGCGCGGTCAGCACCGGATCGCCGGTGCGGCGCGGATCGGCACGGATCGCCGCTTCCTCGCGCCCGATCGCGCGGAAGATGGCGCTGCCCGCCTGATCGGCGGCACTGCGGGCCAGCGCGCCGTAATCGATGCCGGTCTGTGCCGCGACGATCGCCGACAGGATCTCGGCGGTATCGGAGCGCAGCCCGTTCGAGAAGGTCGGGAACAGCGCGTCGATCACCGCGCCGCGCGCCGATTGCGCCAGCAGGTCGGTGGCGGCGGTCGGCCCGCCGCGCAGCACCGCCACCGCATCGGCCAGCGTCAGCCCGCGGATCGAATCGAGCACCACCGGCGTGGCCCGGTCGGCGGCGTCGACCGCAATATCGTTTAGCGCCAGTGCGATGCGCGAACGCACCGCATTGGTCCGCAGCACCGCCGCCAGCACATTGTTCTGCCCGGCGGTGTCAGGCAGCGTCAGCCGCGTCAACTGATCGTCGTAGAAGCCGCCGGGACGGATCAGCCGCTCGAACGCGCGCTGGCTCGACAGGGTCAGCAGCCGCCGTACGCCTTCCTCGACGCCATAGCTGCCGAGCGGGGTCGCGCAGCCGCCGAGAATCGCTATCGGAAGCATTGCGGCGGTCGCGCCGAGGATGCGGCGACGGGACATCGGGGCATGGATCATGGACCGGTTCTCCTGGGGAAGATCGCGCTGCCAACGCAGCCAGGCGCCTCCGGTGCCGCGATACGCGTGAACCGACGTTGAACCGGGGATCGTTTTGCTTCCGTTTCGCGGGTTTGTCCCATTGCCGAGCGCCGCGTCCGGCCCTAGCTACCGGACCATGGCTGATCCCTATGCAACCCTGGGTGTGGCGCGCAGCGCCACCGAGGCAGACATCAAGAAAGCGTATCGCAAGCTCGCCAAGGAGCTGCACCCGGACCGTAACAAGGACGACAAGGCCGCGTCGGACCGGTTTTCCAAGGTCACGCAGGCCTATGACCTGCTGACCGACAAGGACAAGCGCGCGCGCTTCGACCGGGGCGAGATCGATGGCGATGGCAATCCGGCCGCGCCGTTCGGCTATGGCGGGAGCGGCGGTGCCGGCGGCTTCGGCGGTGGTTTCCGGGCCGGACCGGGCGGTCGCGGCGGTTTCGACATGGGTGGCGATGCGCAGGGCGGCGACTTTTCGGATATCTTCGAGGGGCTGTTCGGCGGGCGCAGCAATGCCGGCGGCGGCGGCTTCGCCAGCGGTTTCGGCCGGCGTCCACAGCCAAAGGGCGGCAATGTCGCCTATAAGCTGAAGGTCCCGTTCGAGGATGCGGCGACGCTCAGCCCGCAGCGGATTACCCTCGCCGACGGCAAGACGATCGACCTGAAACTGCCCGTCGGCGTCGATACCGGCACGCAGATGCGGCTGGGCGGGAAGGGCGATCCGGGGCCGGGCGGGCCGGGAGACGCGATCGTCACGATCGAGGTCGAGCCGCACCGTTTCTATAACCGTGATGGCGACGATATCCGCATCGACCTGCCGGTCAATCTGGCCGAGGCGGTACTGGGTGCCAAGGTACGCGTGCCGACCGTCGAGGGCGCGGTGATGCTGAGCGTGCCGAGGGGCGCGACATCGGGCAAGACGCTGCGGCTGAAAGGGCGCGGCTTTCATCGCAAGGACGGGACGCGCGGCGATCAGCTGGTCACGCTGATGGTCGATCTGCCCGCCGACGATGCGGCGCTGGCGGCGTTCGTCGCGGACTGGCCGGGGCGGACGGCGGACCCGCGGGCACGCTTCGGCGTTTGACGCGGTTCTGACCCGACCGGAGACCGTTTCATGAACCAGCCGTCCCCGGAAAGCCCCGAGGTACGCGGCCACCGGGGCCGGCCCGCACTGTCGCGGCTGCGGCCGTCGGCACGGGCGATCGAGGTCATCAAGCGCGTCGCCATCGGGACGTTCAACGACGGTTTCACCCATGCCGGCAACCTCGCCTATCTCTCGCTGCTGACGCTGTTCCCCTTCTTCATCGTCGCCGCCGCGATCGCGCGCGCGGTGGGGCGCAGCGGCGACAGCATCCACGCGGTCACCGCGTTCCTCGAAACCGTGCCGCGCGACGTGGCGGTGGTGCTGGAACAGCCGATCCTCGACGTGTTGCAGGCGCGGTCGGGGTCGCTGTTGTGGCTGGGCGCGCTGGTCGGGCTGTGGACGACGACCGGTTTCATCGAAACGGTGCGCTCGATCCTGCGACAGGCCTATGGCATTCCGTTCTCGCGGCCCTTCTGGGAATATCGGCTCGGGTCGATCGGGCTGATCGTCGGGTCGGTGGTGATGCTGATGATCGCGTTCAGCCTTCAGGTCGTGCTGGTCGGTGTCGAACAGCTGATCTACCGCGTATTGCCGTTCCTGCAGCCCTATGCCGCCTATCTGTCGATCGCGAAGCTGTTTCCGGCGCTGGCGCTGTTCATCGCGCTCTACACCCTGTTCTATTCGCTGGCGCCCAAGAAATATCGGCTGTCGAAATGTCCGAAATGGCCGGGCGCGGTGGCGACGGCGACGGTATGGATCGGCACGACGCAGTTGCTGCCGCTGGCGATCGATGCGCTGGGCGGATATGACCGAACCTATGGCAGCCTTGCCGGGGTGATGATCGCGTTGTTTTTCTTCTATATCGTCGGCCTCGGCGTGGTGATCGGCGGCGAATTGAACGCGGCGCTGGCGGAAACGCCCGATCCCGGTCTAGAGGGGGTGCCAACAGACGAAAAAGGGAAAGTCGCGTGAACGGTTTGATGCAGGGCAAGCGCGGGGTCATCATGGGCCTCGCCAATGATCGGTCGCTGGCCTGGGGCATCGCCAAGCAGCTCGCGGCGCAGGGTGCGGAACTGGCCTTCACCTATCAGGGAGAAGCGCTGGAACGGCGCGTCCGTCCGCTGGCGGGCGAACTCGGATCGGACTTCCTGATCGAATGCGACGTCGCCGACATGGGTGCGCTCGACACGGCATTCGACACGATCGCCGCGCGGTGGCCGACGATCGATTTCGTCGTCCATGCCATCGGCTTTTCGGACAAGAACGAACTGCGCGGGCATTATTACGATACCAGCCTCGACAATTTCCTGATGACGATGAACATCAGCGTCTATTCGTTCACCGCGGTCGCCAAGCGCGCGCGGGCGCTGATGCCGAATGGCGGTTCGCTGCTGACGCTGACCTATTACGGGTCGGAGAAGGTCGTGCCGCATTACAACGTCATGGGCGTTGCCAAGGCCGCGCTCGACATGTCGGTCAAATATCTGGCGATGGACATGGGTCCGGAAAATATCCGGGTGAATGCGATCTCGGCCGGGCCGATCAAGACGCTGGCCGCCAGCGGCATCGGCGATTTCCGCTACATTCTGAAGTGGAACGAGCTGAACTCGCCGCTGCGCCGTAACGTCACGATCGACGATGTCGGCGGGGCGGGGCTGTATCTGCTGAGCGATCTGGCGAGCGGCGTGACCGGCGAGATCCACCATGTCGACGCCGGGTACAATGTCATCGGCATGAAGGCCGAGGACGCGCCCGACATCGCGCTGTCCTAAGCGATGAGCGTCATCCGCGCGGCGACCGGTGCGGACGCGCCGGCGGTCGATAGCCTGTTGCGCGCCTGTTTCCCGCGCGACGAAGAGGCGCGGCTGGTCCAGCAACTGGCGATCGACGGCGATCTGGTGCTGGTGCTGGTCGCCGAGGATGACGGCATGGTCACCGGCATGATTGCCGCGAGCCGGATGCAGGTGACCGCCGATACGCGCGAGGTCGCAGGCGTCGCGATCGCGCCGCTGGCGGTGGCGAAGGCGGCACGCGGGCAGGGCGTCGGCGAGGCGCTGGTCGCCGCCGCCATCAGCCAT
Source organism: Sphingomonas lacusdianchii (assembly GCF_022664395.1). Classification (GTDB taxonomy): domain Bacteria; phylum Pseudomonadota; class Alphaproteobacteria; order Sphingomonadales; family Sphingomonadaceae; genus Sphingomonas; species Sphingomonas lacusdianchii. The sequence continues at coordinate 225,023 of NZ_JAKRET010000004.1, forward strand.
TTGCGCAGCGCCGGGGTCGAACTCGCGTTCGTGCTGGGCGATCCGGCCTATTATGAACGCTTCGGGTTCGAGGCTGCGACGGCGCGGGGGTTCGACAGCCCCTATGCCGGGGAGAATTTCATGGGCATCCGCCTGAACGACGGGCCGTGTGTGCACACCCCCGGCGTGGCGACCCATGCGCGCGCCTTTGCGGCGCTGGGGGAAGATGCATGAGCCACAATAGTTTCGGCCACCTGTTCCGCTTCACGACCTGGGGCGAAAGCCATGGCCCGGCGCTGGGCGCGGTGGTCGACGGGTGTCCGCCGGGACTGACGCTCAGCGAGGCGGACATTCAGCCGTTTCTCGACGCGCGCCGGCCGGGGACGAGCCGCTTCACCACGCAGCGGCGCGAGCCGGATGCGGTGCGCATCCTGTCGGGGGTGTTCGAGGGCAGGACGACCGGCACGCCGATCAGCCTGGTGATCGAGAATGTCGACCAGCGGTCGAAGGACTATTCCGAGGTCGCCAAGGCGTATCGGCCCGGTCATGCCGACTATGCCTATGACGCGAAATACGGTTTTCGCGACTATCGCGGCGGCGGGCGGTCCTCGGCGCGCGAGACGGCGGCGCGGGTCGCGGCGGGCGCGGTGGCGCGGCTGGTGATTCCGGAGGTGACGATCACCGCATGGGCCGAATCGATCGGCGGCGATGCGATCGATCCGGCGGCGTTCGATGCGGCGGAGATCGGCCGCAACCCATTCTTCTGCCCCGATGCGGCGGCAGCGGCGCGGTGGGAGGCTTTGGTCGATGGCGCGCGCAAGGCCGGATCGTCGCTGGGCGCGGTCGTCGCCTGTCGCGCCGAAGGGGTGCCGGCCGGATGGGGCGCGCCGCTCTATGCCAAGCTCGACGCCGAACTGGCGAGCGCGGCCATGTCGATCAACGCAGTGAAGGGTGTCGAGATTGGGGACGGCTTCGCGGCGGCGGCGCTGTCGGGTGAACAGAATGCCGACCCGATGCGGCCGGGCGCCGGCGCGCCTGAATTTCTCGCCAACCATGCCGGGGGTATTGCCGGCGGTATTTCGACCGGCCAGCCGGTGACGCTGCGCGTCGCCTTCAAGCCGACCAGTTCGATCCTGATCCCGGTGGAAACGATCGGACCCGACGGACAGGCGACGACGATCGCGACCAAGGGGCGGCATGATCCGTGCGTCGGCATTCGCGGCGTGCCGGTGGTCGAGGCGATGGTCGCACTGGTGCTGGCCGATCAGAAATTGCGGCACCGTGGGCAGGTCGGCTGAACGCCGGTCGTCGTGCCGAAACGCCTTGCCCTGAAAATAACCAGATTTTACGATGGGTTGAGCGATTCACCCGGACCCTTATGCCGGCTCGCGACTTGAGTCCCCTGCTTGATGCAAGGAGACATTCGATGCGCAAGACCATTTTCGCGAGCCTGCTGATCCTGGGCGGGGCGACCGCCGCCGTCGCGCAGGTGCCGACCACCCCGACCCAACCGACCTCCCCGAACGGCGTGCCCGGCACGGTCGACCCGGCGCGGCCGACCCAGCCGTTGCCGCAGACGACCGGTCCGACCAACCCGGTCCCGACGGATCCGACCCGTCCCGGTCAGTCGACGACGGACGACATGACGACCACGCCCGACGACACGACCCCGCCCAACACCACGGGCGACGCGCCCGAGGCCAAGCCGCCGGGTGGAACGACCGGCACGCCGCGGTAACGGCAGCTACAAAAAAAGGCCCGCCCGGAGCGATCCGGGCGGGCCTTTTGCTGTCTGATGTCCCGCCACCCCGTTCGGTTCGAGCGGAGGTTCGAGCTTGTCGAGAACTGAACTCGAGAACGGAACTCGAGAACGGAGTGCTCCATACGGAGCGTTCTCGACGGCCGCTTCTCGACTTCGCTCGAAGCTGCTCGAAACGAACGGAAATTGGTTGCGGATTAAGACGCGGGAAGCGTTCAGTCCGCGAACGGATCGCGCACGAGGATCGTGTCGTCGCGTTCGGGGCTGGTCGAGACCAGCGTCACCGGGCACTGAATCAGTTCCTCGATCCGGCGGATATATTTGATCGCCTGTGCCGGCAGTTCGGCCCAACTCCGCGCGCCAGCGGTCGATTCGGACCAGCCGGGCATGGTTTCGTAGATCGGTTCGACCTTCGCCTGATCGGCGGCATGGGCCGGGTAATAGTCGAGTACCTGATCGCCGAGGCGATAGCCGGTGCAGATCGCCACTTCCTCGAACCCGTCGAGCACGTCGATCTTGGTCAGCGCGATGCCGGTGATGCCGCCGACCGCTGCCGCCTGCCGCACCAGCACGCTGTCGAACCAGCCGCAGCGACGCTTGCGGCCGGTGACGGTGCCGAATTCATGGCCGCGCACGCCGAGCCGCTCGCCGGTCTCATTCTCGAGCTCGGTCGGGAAGGGGCCGGAGCCGACGCGGGTGGTATAGGCCTTGGCGATGCCAAGCACGAAGCCGACCGCACCCGGACCCATGCCCGATCCGCCCGCCGCCGTGCCGGCGATGGTGTTGGACGAAGTGACGAACGGATAGGTGCCATGGTCGATGTCGAGCAGCACGCCCTGTGCGCCCTCGAACAGGATGCGCTGACCCTTCGCCTTGGCCTGCGCCAGCACGCGCCAGACCGGCTGGGCATAGGGCAGCACGAAATCGGCGATCTCGCGCAGTTCGGCGATCAGCGCGGCGCGGTCGATCACCGGTTCGTTGAAGCCGGCGCGCAGCGCGTCGTGATGCGCGGTCAGGCGGTCGAGTTGCGGTTCAAGCTGATCGAGATGGGCGAGGTCGCACACGCGGATCGCGCGGCGACCAACCTTGTCCTCATAGGCCGGGCCGATGCCGCGGCGGGTGGTGCCGATCTTGCCCGCACCGCTGGCGTCCTCGCGCAGCCCGTCGAGGTCGCGGTGGAAGGGCAGGATCAGCGCGCAGGTTTCGGCGATCATCAGCGTGTCGGGGGTGACCGAAACGCCCTGTTCGCGCAGCCGCTCGACCTCGGCCTTCAGCGCCCATGGATCGAGGACGACGCCGTTGCCGACGATCGACGGGGTGCCGCGCACGATGCCCGAAGGGAGCAGCGACAGCTTGTAGGTGGTGCCGCCGACGACCAGCGTGTGGCCGGCATTATGGCCGCCCTGGAACCGCACGACCATGTCGGCGCGCTCCGCCAGCCAGTCGACGATCTTTCCCTTGCCCTCGTCGCCCCATTGGGCGCCGATCACCGCTACGTTCGCCACGTCCTGTTACCCTCATGCATGCCGGTATCGGCGCTGCACTAGGCCCGTCGCGCGGCTACGTCCACCTTGGCGACGGTCCCCGTGTCAGGAATGTGACGATAGAGTTCGGCTTCCTCGCGACGGATGCGTTCGCTCAGTTGTTCGGTCAGCGCGTGCGTATCGCGTTCGAAGCCATCGGGGTCGCGCTGCATCCGTTCGGGGGTCCAGCCGAGCATATAGCCCTTGAACGTATCGGCGAGCCCGCCGAGTTCGGTGGCGAACCGTTCGGCCAGTTCCGCCGTCGTCCGATCCGGACTGCGCCGGAGCATCGGGTAGAGCAGGCGATCCTCGGTCGCGAGATGGGCGAGCAACTGCCGGCCGAGCGACCAGCGTGCCGTCGCGATCGGCGCCGGATCGATCGGCCGCGCCTCGGCGTGCCGCAGGAGATCGGCCGCTACGGACGCCAGCTGCAGATGTTCGAGGATCAATCGTTCGGCGCTGAGCATGGCGGCGGACCTGTGGGAGGCGATTGATTTCCCATGCATCGGAACGGGTTAAGAAACGGTGCTGTCCGGCCCCTCGACATCGCCGGTCGGGGCGCGCAGAACCGGGGGCCAAGCATAACGATCAGGAGAGCGCATCCATGAAACTCGCCAGCCTCAAGCACGGCCGGGACGGTCGGCTGGTCGTCGTGTCGAGCGACCTTGCCTGGTATGCCGATGCGGCCGCGATCGTGCCGACGTTGCAGGCGGCGCTGGACGATTGGGACCGGGTCGAGGGCGATCTGCGCAACCTTGCCACCGATCTCGACCATGACGTGATCCCCAAGGACCGGTTCCACGAGCGCGACGCCGCATCGCCGCTGCCGCGGGCGTATCAATGGGCGGACGGATCGGCCTATGTGAACCATGTCGCGCTGGTGCGGCAGGCGCGCGGGGCGGAGATGCCCGACAGTTTCTGGCACGATCCGCTGATGTATCAGGGCGGGTCGGACGGATTTCTCGGCCCCCGCGACCTGATCCCGGCGGGCGACGATGGCTGGGGCCTCGATTTCGAGGGCGAGGTGGTGGTCGTCACCGGCGACGTCGCGATGGGCGCGTCGCGCGAAGAGGCATTGGCGGCGGTGCGGCTGGTCGGGCTGACCAACGACGTGTCGCTGCGCGGGCTGATCCCGGGCGAACTAGCCAAGGGGTTCGGCTTCTTCCAGTCGAAGCCGGCGTCCGCCTTTTCGCCGGTGTTCGTGACCCCCGATGCGCTGGGCGACTGGTGGCGCGACGGCAAGCTGCACCGCAAGCTCAACGTCGACCTGAACGGGAAGCCGTTCGGCCGGGCGGACGCGGGCGAGGACATGACCTTCGATTTCGGCACGCTGATCGCCCATGCCGCGAAGACGCGGGCATTGGGCGCGGGGACGATCATCGGATCGGGCACGGTGTCGAACCGCGACGCCGATGGCGGACCGGGCAAGCCGGTCGCCGAGGGCGGGGTCGGTTATTCCTGTCTTGCGGAAATCCGTACCGTCGAGACGATCCGCGGCGGCAAGGCGGAGACGCCGTTCCTGAAGGCGGGCGATACCGTCCGCATCTGGGCCGAGGATGATCGACATCATCCGATCTTCGGCGTGATCGAGCAGACGGTGGCCTGACGTGCTGCACCGCTATCGACTGTTGCTGCCGTTGCTGCTGGCCGGATGCGCTGCGTCCGGCCACGCGCCACCGATGGCCGTCACGGCCCCGGCGGCAGGGGTGCCGACCCCGGCCGACCGGTTCGGGCCGCTGTTCGAAGCGGTGCAGATGCGGCGCATCTTTCCCGACGGCAAGACCTTCGTCGATGCGACGCCCAAGCGGGCGGACGCGGCGATCCTCGCCGATTTCCGGGCCGGGGACTTCCGGGACGATGCGGCGCTGAAGGCGTTCGTGCTGGCCAATTTCGACGTGCCGGGGCTGTTGCCGGTGCCCGAGTCCGACCATGGTCCGCGCCTGCCGATCGAGCGGCATATTGCCGGGCTATGGCCGCATCTGACCCGCGATCCGGTGGCGCCGCCGCCGGGGTCGAGCGCGCTGGCGGTGGCCGACCGGTTCGTGGTGCCCGGCGGGCGGTTCCGGGAAATGTATTACTGGGACAGCTATTTCACCATGCTGGGTCTGGCGGCGGACAACCGGCAGGACTTGATCGAATCGATGGTCGCGGCGTTCACCGATCTGGTCGAGCGTTATGGTCATGTGCCCAATGGAACGCGCAGCTATTATCTCAGCCGGTCGCAGCCGCCGTTCCTGTACCTGATGATGGGGCTGTCGAAGGAGACCGACCCGGCGGTGCTGGCGCGGCGGTTGGCGGCGTTGAAGCGCGAACATGCCTTCTTCACCACCCCGGAGCGGTCGGCGACGCTGCCCGACGGGGCGGTGCTGCAGCATTATTGGGACGCACGCACGACGCCGCGTGACGAGTCGTGGCGCGAGGATGTCGAGACGGCGAAGGCCAGCGGCCGGCCGGTGGCGGAGGTGTATCGCGAGCTGCGCGCCGGGGCGGAGAGCGGCTGGGACTTCTCGTCGCGCTGGCTGGCCGACGGACGGACCCTCAAGACGATCGACACGACCAACGTCCTGCCGGCCGATCTCAACAGCTTGCTGTGGGGCATGGAGCGCGCGATCGCCGATGGCGCGACGAAGACCGGCGACGCGGCGACCGCGCGCGACTTCACCGACCGGGCGGCGAAGCGCGGGGCGGCGATCGAGCGCTGGCTGTGGAGCGAGGGCGAGGGGCGCTATGGCGATTACGACGTCAAGCGGCGGCAACTTCGGGGCGGCGTGACCGCGGCAACCGCCTATCCACTGTTCGTCGGGCTGACGACGGGGGCGCGGGCCGACCGGGTGGCGGCGACGATCGAGCGGCAGTTGCTGGCGCCGGGCGGGCTGCGATCGACGTTGGTCGATACCGGACAGCAATGGGACAAGCCCAATGGCTGGGCACCGCTGCAATGGATCGCGGTCCACGGGCTGGACCGGACCGGGCATAAGTCCTTGGCGGACAAGATTTCGCAGCGGTTTCTGGCCAGCGTCGGGCGCGAATATGCCGCGTCGGGCAAGCTGGTCGAGAAGTACGATGTCGAGGAGGTCCGGCCGGGCGGGGGCGGGGAATATCCACTGCAGGACGGGTTCGGGTGGACGAACGGGGTGACGCGGGCGCTGATGGTGCGGACCGGGCAGTAGTTTCGGGGCCAAAGTTCACGAAGTTCACACTTGTGCACGTTTTGTACATCGGAAGCGGCTGTCCGGTCGGGCTGCTCGAACCACGCGTCATCCCAGCGAAGGCTGGGATCTCCCGGTTGCAGGGCGTGACAGGAGTCGGTCGAGGCCCCAGCCTTCGCTGGGGCGACGATAACTGGCGGACGATTCAAAGAGCGTCGGCAAGGATGCCAGCGCTTGGGCGTGTAGGACAGGCTCAAGCCGTCCACGCCGCGACATCGTCCTGCTGCCCGATCAGGGCGAGGCCATGGGCGACCGAGGTCAGTTCGTTGCCCGAGGCCAGCCGGTCCTGCCCGAAGCGTGTCGCGAAGGCGCGGCGGATGGCGGGGGTGAGCGAGGTGCCGCCGGTCAGGAACACGCGGTCGATCGCGCCTGCCGCGAGGCCGGCCGCGTCGAGCGCGCTCTCGACGGTCGCCATGATGCGGGCGAGATCGTCGGCGATCCATTCCTCGAACTGGTCGCGGGTGACTTCGGCACGGATCGCGATACCGCCGCCTTCGAACGCGAAGGTCGCGCTGTCGCCTTGCGACAGGGCACGCTTCACCTGTCCGACCGCGTCGTAGAGCGGATAGCCCTGTTCGCCCTCGATGATCGCGATCATGCGTTCGATGGCGTGCGGATCGGTGGCGGCGCGGCGGAGTTTGTCGAGCTCGGCCATGGTCTTGCGGTTGCGCATCAGCGCGAGGCGCGACCAGTCGGTGAAGTCGGTGAAATGGCCCGCCGGGATTTCCAGCACCTTGTCGAACGAGCGATAGGTGCCGCCCTTGCCCAGTAGCGGCAGGACCAGCTTGTCGAGGATGCGGCGGTCGAACTGGTCGCCGGCGATGCCGATACCGGCATGGCCGAGCGGACGGGCGCGGCGGTCGGCGCCGGGGGCTTCGAGGCGGACGACCGAGAAGTCGCTGGTACCGCCGCCGAAATCGGCGACGAGGATGGTGGCGGCTTCGGTCAAGGTCGCAGCATGGCTGAACGCCGCGCCCAGCGGTTCGTAGACGTAGAGGATTTCGGCACCCAGCGCGGCGAACATCGCGTCATAGCGTTGGCGCGCCAGCGCTTCGTCAGGACGGTGGCCGGCATAGGTGATCGGGCGGCCGACGACGATGCGCTGTGCGCCCTTCAACGCACCATGGGCGCGGGCGGCCAGCCGATCGAGAAAGGCGCGGCCGAGATCCTCGAACCGGTAGCGTTTGGTGAAGATCGGGGCGGTATCGAAACTGGGGCTGGCCGCGACCGATTTGAAAGATTGCAGGAAGCGGCAACCCTCCGGATATTGGAGATATTCGTCGATCGCCCATGGCCCGGCCTCGACCGCGATGCCGCCGGGGACCTCGTCCTGCCAAAAGCATAGCGCCGAGCGGAAGACGGGGTCGGCACCGTCGGGGCCATCAAGGGCTACCAGTTGCGCGGCGTCGCCCGTCGCGCGGGCGAGGACGGAATTGGTCGTGCCGAAATCTAGGCCGAGGGACATTGCGGGGCTCCGGGCGGCGGCGGGTTGCCCTACACGGCTTGTGGCGGTTTGTCTTGGGTGTCGGGGGCGGTCGCGAGGGAATGGCGGCTTCGACCACCGGCCTGTACATCCCCGACCCCTCGCTTGCCTGCGCGGGGGACGCTTTCCCCGGCAGGAATGGTCCTGTCCTTTGTCATCAAACAGCTTGGGCCGATCGACGTTCGGTTCCTGTACGCGGGACGACTGCTCTATCTGCTATCGTCACTCCCGCGCAGGCGGGGGTCCATATGCGCCAGCGTCGCGAATCTAGCCGAAACGTCAGCGGTTATGGATTCCCGGCTGCGCGGGAATGACGAAAGACGACGATCGTCGCTGAAGGTCGATCGGCCCTAGGCCGGCGTATAGGCCGACAGGCCGAGCTGCGCCCGGCGTCGCAACCACAGGCTGGGTCGATACCGGTCCGAGCCGGTGATCCGCTGCAGCTGCTCCATGATGGCCAGCGTTTTCGGCAAGCCCAGCCATTCCGCCCACTCGATCGGCCCCCGCGGATAATTCTGGGCAAGGCGCATCGCGAGGTCGATGTCCTGCGGTGTCGCGATTCCGATCTGCGCCAGTTCGCAGCCGAGATTAGCGACCATGGCGAGAATGCGTTGCAGCACGAAGCCGGGTGAATCCGCGATCTCCTCCACGGTGAAGCCCATACCGCGCAGGTTCCTCGTCAACTCCGGCGGCAATCCCTATGACCTCATCGGTCGCGTCTACCGGGTCGGCGCACGGATGTCGTTCTGACGATGCCGAACCTGTCACCACCATGCGAGGAAAGGGCGCGATGAAGAGGAGATACGCCTTTCTGCCGGCCGCGATCGGCTGGAGCACGGCCGCCGCCGCCCTTGCCGGCGCTGCGCCGCCAGCCCAGCGGCCGGCAATATCCGAATACGACCGGCACGTCGCCGTCGCAAAAGCGGCCGCGACCGGGGTCGCCGCGCGCCTGATCGGTCTGTGCGCGCTGCCGACCGGTGGCGAGCGCCGTCCGCCGGCGTTCGGTCGGGAGCGTCAGCTGATCGCGCCGCAGCGGGTCTTCGATCAGCTCTACTATGTCGGCCTCGCGAACCTGTCGGCCTGGGTCATCGATACCGGGGACGGGCTGGTCCTGATCGACGCGCTGAACAATGCCGGTGAAGCGAACGAGGTGATCGTCACCGGCATGCAGCGGCTCGGGCTGGACCCGGCGAAGCTGCGCTACATCATCGTTTCGCACGGCCATGGCGACCATTATGGCGGCGCGGCGACCCTCGCCACCCGCTTCGGCGCCCGGGTGATCGCCAGCGACGTGGACTGGAAGCTGATGGCGTCGCCTGCGAGGATGAACAATCCGGCATGGAGCCCGCCGCCGGCAAGGGACATGACGGTCACCGACGGGCAGACGCTGCGCGTCGGGCGTACGGCGATCACCTTCTACGTGACGCCCGGCCATACCCCCGGGACGCTATCGCTGATCTTCGGCGTGAATCAGGGCGCGAAACGGCATGTGGCGGCGTTTTGGGGCGGAACGGCGTTCAACTTCGCGCCGACAGCCGCGAATTTCGCGACCTATGCCGCCTCCGCCAAGCGCTTCGGCCGGATCGCCGAGCAGGCCGGGGCGGACGTAATCCTGTCCAATCATCCGACCTACGACAACACTGTGGCCAATCTGGCGATCCTGCGCGACGGAAAGCCGGCGGACGCCAACCCCTATGTGGTCGGCCGTCAGGCTACCGGAAACTTCTTTACGGTCGCCAGCGAATGCGCCCAAGCCCGTCAAACCGCCACACAAGGCAACGAACCATGAATTGCGGCATCGGACGGAGCGACTGAACCGCACCGCACCCGATCAGCACGCGCGGCACGATCCAGACGGAAGCGCCGGTACCCCAAACTTGCGGATGCCTTCGATCGTGGTACGCATCGCCGGTGTCGCCTGAGGTGCGCGGACGGGCAGGGGGAAGCGATGGTCGGGTTGATGCGGTTGGTGGTGGTCGGGGCGATGGCGTCCGGCTGGGCAGTGGCGGGAAGCACGGTGGGCCATGCCGCGCAGGCGCCGGCCGCGCCCGCTGCGCAGCAGGCGGATTGGGTGGCGGCCAGCAACCGCAATACCGCTTTGGTCCTTGCGGCACAGGCGAAATTTGATCCCGAGGATGCGTCGGGCAACGGTCTGTCGGCCTATGACGGACAGGCGACCGATCTGGCGCCCCGGCGCGACGAGCGGCGTACCGAGGCGCTGAACGCGGTGATCGCCGAACTGAAGCGACGCCGCGAGAGCGAGCGCGACCCGCGGATCCGGCAGGATCTCGACATCCTGATCCAGTCGGTTGCCGATGATATCGAAAGCATGCGGCTCCGCCAGAAATACATGCTGAACTGGATCGACGCGCCGCAGGCGATGTTCGGCGGGTTGAAGGTGCTGCTCGACGATCAGGTGGCACCGCAAAGGCGGGCGCGGGCGGTCGAGCTGTTGCGGCGCTATGTCGGCGACTGGCCCGGCACCACGCCGCTGACCGACCTCGCCCGTGCCCGGTTCGAGGAACTGCGCAAACCGGGGCTACTCGGACCCAACAAGGTGTCGGTCGACAACGCCATCGCCAATGCCGCCACCTATGCCAACGGCATCCGCAAGCTGTTCGCGAAATACAAGGTCGCCGGTGCCGGTCCCGCGCTCGAGAAGCTCGATGCGCAGATCGCCGCCTATACCGACTGGACCAGGACCGTCATCTTGCCGCTGGCCCGCACCGACCATCGGCTGCCGCCGGAAATGTACGCCTTCCGGCTCCGCCAGTTCGGCATCGACATCGATTCCCGCCAGCTGATCGCGCAGGCGCAGGTCGAATTCGCCGAGACCCGCGCGACGATGGCCGCGCTTGTGCCGCGCGTCGCCGCCGAAAAGGGGCTGACGCCGGGCAGCTATGTCGACGTCATCCGCCAGTTGAAGCGCGACCCCATCGCCGACGACCGGATCGAGGCGAGCTATGCCGAGGTCAACCGCCGGATCGAGGCCGCCATCCGTCGCGAACGCATCGTGACCCTGCCCGAGCGGCCGATGAAGATGCGGCTGGCGAGCGTGGCGGAATCGGCGGCGTCGCCCGCCCCGCACATGGAACCGCCGCCGCTGCTGAACAACAAGGGCGAATATGGCACGTTCGTGCTGCCGGTCGGCGTTCCGGGCACCGGACCCGAACTGCGCTACGACGATTTCAACTTCCCCGCCGCGCAATGGTCGGTCAGCGCGCATGAGGGGCGCCCGGGGCATGAACTGCAATTCTCGGCGATGCTCGAAGGCGGCGTGTCGCAGGCGCGCATCCTCTATGCCTTCAACAGCGTGAACGTCGAAGGATGGGCGCTATATGCCGAGGCGGAGGCGCTGCCCTATCACCCGATCGAGGGGCAGTTGATGGCCTATCAGGCGCGACTGCTGCGCGCGGCGCGGGCGTTTCTCGACCCGATGCTGAACCTCGGCCTGCTGCCGGTCGAGGATGCGCGCCGCATCCTGATCGAGCAGGTCGCGGTGTCGCCAGCGATGGCGAAGCAGGAGATCGAGCGCTACACTTCGCGCGCGCCGGGGCAGGCGGGCAGTTATTTCTACGGCTATACCCGCCTGCTGCGCATCCGGATCGAGGCGGAACTGGCATTGGGTCCGAAGTTCGACCGGATGGCGTTCAACGACTTCCTGCTGGCGCAAGGGCTGCTGCCCCCCGACCTGCTCGAAAAGGCGGTAATGACCGAGTTCGTGCCGCAACAACAGCGTTCGCGCGAACGATAGACGCTGGATCATCCGCCAACGTCCCCCATCTTGCCGGGTATGGACGACGATATCGATCAGCAGGGGCCGATCCTGCCGCGGGCGCGCAAGGTCGTGAGCGGCTTTGCCGAGGTAGGGCTGAGCGGCGCCGAGGAACTGTTGCGCCGCATGTCGCCGGAAGGGCGCGAACAGGCGCGCCGCGACCGGGCGGCACGGGCGCGTCGGCAACGCCGGCTGGCATTGCGTCTGGCGATGGCCAGCGCCGGTGCGCTGCTGGTCTGGGCAGTCCTCGCCGCCATCGGCGCGCCGGGCGTGGCGCTGGCGGTGGCGATGGCGGCACTGATCGTCGCGGCGACGCTGATCGTCGTGCGCGCCGATCCCCGCGCACCGGGACGCGAGGCGCTGGTCCAGGCGGCACTGCCCGATCTGGTCGAGGAAGCCGATATCTGGCTGGCGGGGTATCAGCGCGGCCTGCCGCCGCCCGCGCGGCAACTGGCGACCGACATCCGCCAGCGCCTCGACGGGCTCCGTCCGCTGGTCGGGCGGCTCGATCCGCGCAGTCCGGCGGCGGGGGCGATCCACAAGCTGATCGCGGTCGAACTGCCCGACCTGATCGACGGCTGGCGCGACGTGCCGTCCGCATCGCGCCGGACGATGCTGCCCGACGGACGGACTCCCGACGATCATCTGGTTAACGGGCTGCACCTGATCGATGCCGAACTGACGCGCCTGCGCGGCGCGGCCGGCGATGGGGCGCTGGACGCGATCGCGGTGCAGAGCCGCTATCTGGAACTGAAATATGGTGGTGACGGCCTGTCGCCCTGACCGCAGCGGCCGGTTCGATCGGTCGGTCGCGCGCGCAAAGCCCTTGCGCCCGGGAGTCGCGACGTGGATGGTGCCCCGCAACGAAAGCGATCGGAGTCGAAGCGAATGGACGTGAACGCCCATGGGGAAGACACCGCCGCTCTGCGTGCCGAGGTACATTTCCTCGCGGCGCTGGTCGACGAATTGATGCGCAAGATGCTGACGGCCGGCACCCTGTCGCAGGTCGAAATGAACGAGATCGAGGCGGCGGTCGCGCGGCGGGTAGGGGGCCTGCCGCGCGCATGGTGACGATCGGCCGTCAGGCGGGTTGCGCCGGTACCTGACCCGCCACGCCAGCGCCGACGAACCGGGCGACTGGCATTGGAGCCGCCACCGCCTCGCCGATCAGCAGCAGCGCGGGATCGCTGTCGCTGATCGCCTCGACCAGAAAGGCGAGAGCGGACAGCCGCCCGCGAATGATGCGTTCGGTCGGCAGCGACACGTTGACCGCGACCATCACCGGCGTGTCGGCGGCGCGGCCGGCGGCGATCAGTTCGCGCGCGACCTCATGCGCGGCGGCGCGGCCCATATAGACGGCCAGCGTCGCGTCGGCCGCGGCGAGCGTCCGCCAATCGAGGTTGAGCGCTTCGCCCGCCCGGGCATGTGCGGTGACGAAGGTCAACTTGCGCGCCAGCCCGCGCAGCGTCAGCGACACCCCGCCCGATGCCGCCGCCGCGCTGGCGGCGGTGATGCCGGGACAGATGCGGGTGGCGACGCCGTGCGCCGCCAGATGCTCGATCTCTTCGGTCGACCGGCCGAAGATCGACGCGTCGCCGCCCTTCAGCCGCACCACGCGCTTGCCGGCCAGCGCCGCATCGGCGAGCAGGTCGTTGATCGACCGTTGCTCTTTCGAATGACGGCCCGATCGCTTGCCGACCGGTACCCGTTCGGCTTGGGGCCCGATCAGGTCGAGTACGCCGGGGCCGACAAGCGCGTCGTAGAAGACGATATCGGCGGCGGCGATCAGGCGTTCGGCCTTGCGGGTCAGCAGGTCGGGATCGCCGGGACCGGCCCCGACCAGCCAGACCATGCCGGGCGTGAAGTCATGCGGCATGGGTCGTTCCTTTTGTGGCGAGGAGTTTGGCAAGCGCCGGGCGGCACGATCCGCAGTTCGTGCCGGCGCCGATCGCTTTCCCGATCGCGGCGACGTCGGTCAGCCGTTGGTCGGCGATCGTGGTCAGGATGGTGTTGAGGCCGATGTCGAAACAGGCGCAGACGATCGGTCCGCGATCGACCTGCACCCCCGGCGCGCGACCGGCGAGCAGGGTCGGGGCGGCGCTCGCTTCGGCCAGTTGCGCGACCAGCCAGTCGCGCGGCGGCAGCGACCCGTCGCGCGTGACGAACAGCGCGGCGGCGAGCCGACCGTCGCGCAGGATCGCGATGCGGCGCGTCCCGCGTGCGGCATCGATCGCCTCGATCCGCTCGCCACGCGGCAGCAGCGCGTCGAGCCTCGCGGCATCCCCGTTCCCGGCCAGATCCCAGACGGTGCCGCACGGGACCGCCACCCGCGTCGCCCACAGACAGTCGGGCCGCGGGGTTTCGTCGCGGACGATCAGGAAGCCGCGCCAGTCGCTCGCCACCGCCGCGATCCGCGCCGGCGTCGCCTTGAACCCCGGCTGCCCCGACACCGGATCGGTCAACGGGCGGGGCAGGCGGCCCGAACGGCCGCCGGTCGCATTGCGGTCGGTCCAGTGGATCGGCACGAACAATTCGCCCGGCCGCTGGGTCGGCGTGACCTGCACCCGGTACAGGCTGTCGCCCTGCGGCGTCGCGACACGGGCGAGGCCGCCATCGGCGAGCCCGAGCCGGGTCGCGTCGCCCGGATGGACCTCGACCAGCGGTTCCTCGCGGTGGCGGGCCAGCTTGGGGCTGAGACCCGTGCGGGTCATCGTGTGCCACTGATCGCGATAGCGCCCGGTGTTGAGCGTCATCGGCCATGCGTCGAGCGTACCGGCCACCGGCTTCTGCGCGACCGCGACCATGCGGGCGCGGCCATCGGCGGTCGAGAAACGGCCATCGGCGAACGGCGTCTCGTCCCAGCGGAACGGCTGCATCGCGTCATACTCGGCATTGCCGCGCGCGGTATGGCCGGGCAGCGCGAAGCGGCGCGCCCCGTCATTCTGATAGGTCGACAGCCGGCAATGCTCGCGCCAGATATCGGCCGGCCGGTCATAGGCGAAGGCGCTGCGCCAGCCCATGCGCTGCGCGACCTGCGATATGATCCACCAGTCGGGCTTCGCCTCGCCGGGCAGGGGCAGGAAGGCGCGCTGGCGGCTGACGACGCGTTCCGAATTGGTGACCGTGCCGTCCTTTTCCCCCCATGCGGCGGCGGGCAGGCGAACATGCGCGTAAGCCGAGGTGTCGGTGTCGGCGATGACGTCGGACACGACGACGAACGGACATTCGGCGAGCGCGGCGCGGACGCGGTCGGCATCGGGCATCGACACGGCGGGGTTGGTCGCCATGATCCATACCGCCTTGACCCGGCCTTCGCCGACGGCGCGGAACAGGTCGACCGCCTTCAGCCCCGGTGCGGACGCCATGGTCGGTGCGGCCCAGAAACGGCCGACCCGTGCCACGTCGTCGGGCGCGAACCCCATATGCGCGGCGAGCGTGGTGGCAAGGCCGCCGACCTCGCGCCCGCCCATCGCATTGGGCTGGCCAGTGATCGAAAAGGGCGCGGCGCCAGGCTTGCCGATGCGGCCGGTGGCGAGGTGGACGTTGACGATCGCATTGACCTGATCGGTGCCGGTCAGCGACTGGTTGATGCCTTGGCTGAACATCGTGACGGTGCGCGGCGTGGCGGCGAACAGCTCGTAGAAGCGGCGCAGATCGGCGGCGGGCAGGTCGCAGGTCTTCGCGACCGACCACAGGTCATAGCCGTCGGCGAGATGGTCCCAGAAGCCATCGGGCACCGCGACATGCGCGTCGATATACGCTTCGTCCAGCGCACCGGCGTCGCGGCACCATGCCAGCAGCCCGTTCATCAGCGCGACGTCGGTACCGGGCTTTACGGGCAGATGCAGGTCGGCTTCGTCGGCGGTCTCGGTGCGGCGCGGGTCGATCACGACCAGCTTCGCCCCGGCGTCGCAGCGGGCGCGGATGCGCTGATAGACGATCGGATGGCACCATGCGGTGTTCGACCCGACCAGCACGATCAGGTCGGCGGCGTCGAGGTCGCTGTAATTGGCGGGCACGACATCCTCGCCGAACGCGCGCAGATGCCCCGCGACCGCGCTCGACATGCACAGGCGCGAATTGGTGTCGATGTTCGCCGATCCGATGAACCCCTTCATCAGCTTGTTGGCGACATAATAGTCCTCGGTCAGCAACTGGCCGGAGACGTAGAAGGCGACGCTGTCGGGACCGTGCTGGGCGATGGTGTCGCGGAAGCGTTTGGCGACGAGGTCGAGCGCCTTGACCCACGTCGCCTGCTTGCGGCCGATCATGGGGTGGAGCAGGCGGCCGTCGAGGCCGATCGTCTCGCCGAGATGCGTGCCCTTGGAACAAAGCCGGCCGCCATTGGCGGGGTGGTCGGGGTCGCCGGCGATGGTCGCGGTGCGCGGGCCGGTCGGGGTGGCGACGATACCGCAGCCGACCCCGCAATAGGCGCAGGTGGTTTTGACTGCCATCAAATCCTCCCCGGTACGGGGAGGGGGACCACCGCGAAGCGGTGGTGGAGGGGGGTGTCAGCGAACGCAACCGTTGTGGAGCAGGACACCCCCCTCCACCATGCTGCGCATGGTCCCCCTCCCCGCGGAGCGGGGAGGATTTCCCGGTTCACGCCGCCACCTTCAGCGCGGTGGCGCGACAGATCAGGACCCGCCCGGCATCGATCTTCACCGGCACCGTCGGCGTGCAACCCTTGTCCTCACCCAGCGCTTCGCCGGTCGCGAGCGCGATCCGCCAGTTGTGCAAGGGACAGGCGACCGCGCCGCCATGGACGATACCCTGGCTCAGCCGCCCGCCCTTGTGCGGGCAGCGATCGGCCAGCGCGAACACCGCGCCCTCGCCGGTGCGGAATACGGCGATGTCGTCGCCGCCGGTGACCTGCACGGTACGGCTGCCACGCAACGGGATTTCATCGACCCAGCCGATGTCGAGCCATTCGCCGGTCATGCCAGCACCTCCTGCTTCGGGGTGAAAGTCGCCATCGGCGCGTGCTGTTCACGGTCGGCCCCCGCGACCCGTGCCGCCCACGGATCGTCCTGCATGAAGCGCTGCGAGAACAGGAAGCGTTCGGCCAGCGCATCGCGACCTGCCGCATCGTCGACGATCCGCGCGCGGACATAGTCGACGCCGACGCGTTCGATCCACGGTGCGGTCCGCTCGAGATAGCGCGCTTCCTCGCGGTACAACTGGATGAAGGCGGCGCAGTAGTGCATCGCCTCTTCCTCGGTCGCGACCTTGCAGAGGAAATCGGTTGCGCGGACCTTGATCCCGCCATTGCCGCCGACCGACAGTTCGTATCCGCTGTCGACACAGACGACGCCGAAGTCCTTGATCGTCGCCTCGGCACAATTGCGCGGGCAGCCCGATACCGCGATCTTGAACTTGTGCGGCATCCATGACCCCCACGTCATGCGTTCGACCTTGACGCCCAGCCCGGTCGAATCCTGCGTGCCGAAGCGGCACCATTCGGAACCGACACAGGTCTTCACCGTGCGGAGCGACTTGCCATAGGCGTGGCCGCTGACCATGCCGGCGGCGTTCAGATCGGCCCAGACGGCGGGCAGGTCCTCGCGCTTGATGCCGAAGATGTCGAGCCGCTGGCCGCCGGTGACCTTGACCATCGGCGCGTCGTACTTCTCGACGACATCGGCGATCGCGCGCAACTCGCGGGGGTTGGTCAGGCCGCCCCACATGCGTGGCACGACCGAATAGGTGCCGTCCTTCTGGATGTTGGCGTGGAGGCGTTCGTTGACGAAGCGGCTCTGCTGATCGTCCTTGTAGATGCCGGGCAGCGCGCAGAGCAGATAATAGTTGAGCGCGGGGCGGCACGACGAACAGCCATCGGGCGTCGACCAGTGCAGCTTCTGCATCACCTCGGGGATCGACCGCATGTCCTGCGCGACGATCTCGCGCCGGACATCGTCATGGCCGAAGCTGGTGCATTTGCACATCGTCTTCGGCCCCGCCTCGACCTCGTCACCCAGCCGCAGCGCCAGCAGCGTCTCGACGATGCCGGTGCACGATCCGCAGCTCGCCGACGCCTTGCAGCCCGACCGGACGGCGTCGAGGCTGTGCGCCCCGCCGTCGATGCACGCGAATACCTTGCCCTTGGTCACGCCGTTGCAGCCGCAAATCTCCGCATCGTCGGAGAGCGCCGCAACGGCCGACTTAGGGTCCGCCTGCGCCCCTCCCGAGGCGAAGGCCTGTCCGAAGATCAGCAGGTCGCGAATGTCGGCGACGTTCTCGCCCTTCTTGAGCAGGTCGAAATACCAGTTGCCGTCGGCGGTATCGCCGTACAGCACCGCGCCGACGATGCGGTCGTCCTTGACCACGACGCGCTTGTAGATGCCGCGGCTGGCGTCGCGCAGAACGATGTCCTCCGCGCCGTCGCCGCCCGAGAAATCACCGGCGGAGAACACGTCCAGCCCGGCGACCTTAAGCTTGGTCGAGGTGACCGACCCGCGATAGCCGCTATGCGCGTCGGTCAGGCCATCGGCCAGCGCGCGGCACATGTCCCACAGCGGCGCGACGAGACCATAGACGTTGCCGTCATGCTCGACGCATTCGCCGACGGCGAGGATGGCGGGGTCGGACGTGACCATATGGTCGTCGACCTGGATGCCCCGTCCGACCGCAAGGCCGGCTTCACGCGCCAATGCCACCGACGGGCGGATGCCGACCGCCATCACCACCAGCGACGCGGGGATCAGCGTGCCGTCCTTCAGCCGCACGCCCTCGACCGCGTCGCTGCCGACGATCTCGGCGGTATCGGCGCCAATCAGGATCGTCTGGCCACGTGCCTCCAGCGCGGATTTGAGCAGCCAGCCCGCCGCTTCGTCCAACTGCCGTTCCATCAGCGTCGGCATGATGTGCAGCACGGTGACCTTCATCCCGCGCAGCGACAGGCCGTGCGCCGCCTCCAGCCCGAGCAGGCCGCCACCGATCACCACCGCATCGCCACCGCGTTCGGCGGCAGCCAGCATATGGTCGACATCCTTCATGTCGCGGAAGCCGATCACGCCCGGCAGGTCCTTGCCCGGCACCGGGATGATGAACGGATCGGACCCGGTTGCGATCAGCAGCCGGTCATAGCCGGTGACCCGGCCCGACCGCGCGGTGACGGTCCTGGCCGCGCGGTCGATGGCGACGACCGGATCGCCGGACACCAGTTCGATCGCGTTCTGCGCGTACCAGTCGGCGTCGTTGATGACGATCTGCTCGAACGTCTTCTCCCCGGCAAGCACCGGCGACAGCATGATCCGGTTGTAGTTCACATGCGGTTCGGCGCCGAAGATGGTGACCCGGTACCGGTGCGGATCGCGCGCCAGCAATTCCTCGACCGCGCGGCACCCGGCCATGCCGTTGCCGATCACGACCAGATGGTCGCGGGTGTCGACGCCGGGGGTGAGAGGTTCGTGTTTCATGACTGAGTTCCGTCGTAGGAAGAGGGGGTCAGATCCGGACGCCGTCGGCGGCGGTCCATTCGCGGCGCCACCGGCCCTTGACGATGGTCAGCGCGGTGAAGGCGATCAGCGCGAGCGTGGCGAAGATCAGGAACCCGCTCTGGAAGCTGCCGGTCAGTTGTTTGGCGATGCCGAGCGAGGAGGCGAGGTAGAAGCCGCCAATGCCGCCGGCCATGCCGACCAGCCCGGTCATGACCCCGATTTCCGCCGCGAAACGCTGCGGCACCAACTGGAACACCGCGCCGTTCCCGGTGCCCAGCGCCAGCATGGCGAGGACGAACAGCGCAAGGGCCAGTTCGACGCTGTTCGCCTGTCCGACCCCGGCCAGCGCGGCGGCGGCGACGACGAACACTGCCGACAGCGCCTTCACGCCACCGATCTTGTCGGCCAGCGCGCCGCCCATCGGCCGCACCAGCGATCCGGCGAACACGCAGGCGGCGGTGCAGTAACCGGCGGTGATGGTCGTCAGCCCGAACCGGTCGGTGAAGTAGATCGGTAGCGACGCGGCCAACCCGACGAACCCGCCGAAGGTGACGGCATAGAAGCCCATCAGCCACCACGCGTCGCCCTGCTTGAGCGGCAGGAAATATTCGGTCAGCTTGCGGGCGGGCGGGGCGTTCGGCGCGTCCTTCGCCATCACCATATAGGCGAAGAACACCAGCGTCAGCGGGATGCAGGCGAGGCCCAGCACCGCGTTCCAGCCGAACAGCTTGGCGAGCGTCGGCGCGAACAGCGCGGCCAGCACCGTGCCGGAATTGCCCATGCCGGCAAGGCCCATCGCCTTGCCCTGATGCTCGGGCGGATACCAGCGGCTGGCAAGCGGCAATGCGATCGCGAAGCTGGCTCCGGCGAACCCCAGAATGACGCCCAGCGCCAGCGTGCCGGCAAAGCTGTTCACCCCCAGCGCCCATGCGCAGAACAGCCCGGCGATGACGATGATCTGACTGATCGCGCCGGCCCGCTTCGGTCCGATGCGGTCGACCAGCAGGCCGTTGACCACGCGCAGCAGCGCGCCGGCCAGCGTCGGCACCGCGACCATCAGCCCCTTTTGCGCCGGGGTGAGCATCAGCGTCTTGGCGATATCGGGCGCAAGCGGCCCGAGCAGCACCCACACCATGAAGGCGAGGTCGAAATACAGGAATGCCGCGATCAGCGTCGGCGTATGGCCGCTCGACCAGAAGCTGTCCGGTTTGGCGGCGGCGGTATCGTCTTTCCAATAGGCGGTAGCCATGGCAGTTCCCCGAATGCGATGGACAAAGAAAAAGCCGCCCCGACGCGGCCCTGTTCGGGCGCATCGGAGCGGCTTCGTTGCCGTGTGGCGATCATCGATCGCCCGACGCTATCGGTCCCGCCGTTGGAACCGCATCGCGCTTATCTCGTGCCCGACGCCATTGCCGGACCAGCGCAAGATGACTGATTCGCGACGACTGCGCAAGATGGTTTCGCAGTGCAGCACGATTTGCGACGAATGGAGTTTTTACTCGGTTCGTCGCACTTCAATCGATTGGGTAAAACCCCTTACGTGTAACCTTCGCCAACTTCCGCCCGCCGCAGCGCCGACGATCCGGAGCGTCAGGGCAGGGCACGCAAATATCCCGCGATATCGTCGGGATCGAACGATCGCCCATCGAAGAACGGATCGCTGCCCAACATCAGGCGACCTTGCGTCGACCCTGCCGCCACCGTTCCGCCGATCGCACCCTCCAGCTTCGAACTGGCGCCAGGCAGCGGCGCGCCCGATCCGGCCAATGCCGCGCGGTAGATGTCGGGGCGGAATACGCCCTGCGCCGTCTGCGCTTCCTGCGGCGAAAAGGGCGTGCCGTCCCACCGTACCATTTGCGAATACAGCCATGCCGCCTGGCTGCGCCACGGGAAGTTGGCAGCCTCGCGATACTGGAACATGAAATCGGGGACGTGCAGCGGTTCGGTGTCCGGCACCACGCGCACCCGGTCGCCGATCGCGCGCGCGATCGGATCGATCGGCGCGTCGAGATATTCGGGACGGGCGAGGATCGCCGCGCTGGCGTCGCGCGTCGCCGGATCGACGAAATGCGCGGCGGCGGCGTGAAGTGCCCGGATCAGGCGTTCGACCACCTCGCGCCGGTCGCCGAGCATCTCTTCGCGCAGTGCCAGCACTTTCTCGACCCCGCGACGCCAGATCTGCGCGGTGACGAGCGCGATCCGCCCGACGCCGCGATCCACCGCGACGCTGTTCCACGGTTCGCCGACGCAGATGCCGTCGACCTCGCCCGCCGCCAGCGCGTCGGCGGCGAAGGTCGGGCTGGTCGTCACGATCTCGACATCATGGTCCGGCCGGATGCCGACGGCGGCGAGCCAGTACCGGAGTTTATAATTGTGGCTGGAATAACGATGTACAACGCCGAAGCGCAGCCGCCGTCCGGTGGCCGCCCGCGCATCGGCCACCGCCTTCAATCGTGCGCCCAGCGTCACCGGATCGCCGAGGCCATCGTCGTCGAGCACCTGCCGCGCCAGCGGCAGCGCCAGCGTGATCGCATTGCCGTTCAGCCCCAGCACGAACGGCACCGACAGCGGCACCGCCGGTCGCCCCCAACCCAGCGTCGTCGCGATGGCGAGGGGGGCAACCATGTGCGCGGCATCGGTATGGCCGTAGAGCAGGCGATCGCGCACCGTCGCCCACGTCATGTCGCGGACCAGTTCGATCTCCAGCCCCTCGGCCTCGGCAAAACCCTGTTCGCGGGCGAGGATGGGCAGGGCGGCATCGACCAGCGGCACGAAACCGATGCGGACCTTGTCGAGTGCCATTACATGCCTCCCATCAATGCGTCGCTGGTCAGGATCGCATCGGCGATCTCGGCGATCCGCCGGTTCGACCGCATCGCCTGCGCGCGCAGCAGCGCATAGGCGGCGGGTTCGTCGATCCCGCGCCGTTTCATCAGGATCGCCTTCGCCTTGTCGATCGTCGTGCGGTCGGCCAGCGCGCTCTTCGCCTCGACCAGTTCGGCCTGCAGCCGCGCGAACGCCTGAAACCGGCGGATGGCGAGGTCGAGGACCGGTTTGATCCGCTGCTTGGCGAGGCCGTCGACGATATAGGCGGATACGCCGGCATCGACGGCGGCGGCGGTCGATTCGGCGTCGCTCTGGTCGACGAACATCGCGATCGGGCGGGCCAGCGCGCGCGACACGGCGAAGAACTCCTCCAGCTCGTCGCGGCTGGGATTTTCCAGATTGATGAGAAGGACTTCGGGCGCGGCCGCCTCGACATCGGCGACCAGCCGGCGCGTGCCGTCGATGACGACGATATCGTCCAGCCCCGCTTCGCGCAGCCCCTCCGAAATGATTGCGGCGCGCGTGGTGCTGGTGTCGATGATCGCGATGCGCATGATCCCGCTACCCCCGAAGCTGACGCGCGGGCTGTGCCTCGCAGGCGGCGGGCGCGTCAAGCTATAGCGCGGTGTAGCGGAAGTCGCGGAAGCGCGCGGTGCCCTGTCCCGCCGAGTAGAGGCCGGGGCGCAGCATCAGGAACCCGCCGCGGACATTGTGGTGATAGCCCGACACCTCCATGCCGCGATCGAAGCGCTGCCACGTCCGCCCGTCATCCCCGCTGGTGTGATAGGAAACGATGTGCCGGTCGTTGGTGACCCGCATCCGCATCCGTCGCCCATGACGGTTGGCGGGACGCCCGCGTTCGATGCCATATTGATGGGTAACGAAGCGCCGTTCGTCGAAGCCGAGGCCGCAATAGAGCTTGTCGTCATAGAACAGGATCAGCCCCGCCGTCCCGCCCGGCGCAATCTCGATATCGCATTCGAAGCGATAGCCGGTATCGCCCGCGATCAGCAGCAGCGGCGCACCGTCCGACGGCGCGTTGCCCTTGGCATCGAGCAGCAGCGCGCCGTTACGCACGCGGACCCGATCACGATCATCGGGGGCGGGGCGGAAAAAATTCCACTTCGTGCCGAGCGCCAGCGTCGAGAAATCGTCCGACAGCTTCTGGCCGTGGCGCAGCGCCTGTCCACCCTTCGGCTTGGGCGTGGGCTGCGAAAGATCGCCACCGGTCATGCGGAACCAGCCATCGGGCGTCCATTCGATCGGGTCGAGCAGCGTCTGTCGCCCGAGCGTCCAGAAACCATTCTCATAGCCGTGATAGACCGACCACCAACTGCCGTCCGGTCCCTCGACCAGCGTCGCATGGCCGCGCGACCACCATTTTTCGTTCAACGAAGTGGTGCGGACGATCGGGTTGCCGGGATGATGCTCCCACGGTCCATGGATCGACCTCGATCGGGCGGCGATCACCATATGCCCGGTCGGCGGCCCCGCCGTGCCGCCGACAGCGGTGACCAGATAAAAATAGTCGCCGTGGCGCATGACCTTCGGCCCTTCCGGGCTGAACCCCTCGACATCCCAGTCGTCAGGATAGCGCCACGGGTCATAGACATGCTCGACTGTGCCGACGGTGCGAAGCCCGTCGTCGGACAGGCGGATGCGGTCGCCGCCCGACAGGAACAGCCAGCGTGAGCCATCCTCGCCAACCGCATGGCCCGGATCGATATGATCGGGCAGCTTCAAGTCGATCGGGTCGGACCAAGGCCCGTCGATATGATCGGCCCAGATCACCCAGCTGGTCGTCGGGTTCTTGGTCGGCACATACAGGTAATAACGGCCCTTGTGCTTGGTCAGTTCGGGCGCCCACACCGCGCCGATATTCGTCGTGAGCGCGGCGGTGCGCGGTGTCCAGTTCACCAGGTCGCGCGAATGCCAGATGACCAGCCCCGGATAGGAATCGAAGGTCGAGAAGGTCATGTAATAATCGCGACCATCCTTCAGGATCGTCGGATCGGGATGCTCGCCCGCCATCAACGGGTTGAGAAAGCGCCCATCGCCCAGATCGGCGATACGCTGATTGTCATGGCCGCGCCGATAGGGCGGGGCCGGGGCGGGCGCCGCCCCGCTCGCGGCGGGCAGCGCGGCGATCGCGCCGCCCAGCGCCGCGCCCGCCATCACCCCCCGCCGCGAAAGGCCGCTCACATCTTCACCCGCGCGCCGACCAGCAGCGTGCGCCCGAAATGGTTGTTCTCGTAATTGCGGCGCGCATCGACGTCGACGATGCGGCGGCGATAGGCATCGGTCAGGTTCGTCCCCTCCAGCGACAGTTCGAGGAAATCGGTCAGCTTGTAGCGGATCGACGCATCGACATTGGCGATCGAATCATAGCCTTCGAAGATATTGCCGGTCCCCGATCCGCCATCGACATAGGGACCGCGATAGGCGACCGAGGTGCGGGCACTGAACCGGTCGTCTTCATAATAAAGCGTCGCATTGAACTGGCGCTTCGACACATTGTACAGTGTCTCGGTGCGGGTAACGGTCGGCAGTGCGCCGCCGGGCGTCGTCGCCGGACCCTGTTGCGTATAATCGGCTTCGGACCGGACGAAGGTCGCGTTCACGATCCCGCCGAAGTTGCGCAGCACGCCGGGCAGGAAGCGGAACGGCGCCTGCAACGCGATTTCGATCCCGTCGAGCGATGCGCCCTGCCCGTTGCCGGTGGTCGAGATCGTCCAGATATCCTGCGACTGGAGCGCGGGGTTGAGCGCGGCGGGAGACGACGACACCAGCACCGACGGCGACAGTCCGGTTTCGGTGAAGGTGCCGCTGCGCGCGACCGCGACCGGGAAACTCGCCACGTCCTTGCGGAACAGCGCGACCGAGAAGGCCGATTGTGGGGCGAAATACCATTCGGCGGCCAGATCGTAATTGGTCGCGCGGAACGGGTCGAGGAACGGATTGCCGGTCGTGACCCGGAAGTTGAAACCGTCGGCCGATCCGCCCGGCGTGAGATTGCCGAGCGACGGGCGGGTGATGACCTTCGCGATCGCACCGCGCACGATGATGTCGCTGGTCGGATACAGCGCGACGTTCATCGAGGGGAGCCAATCCTCGTAATCGCGCTGCACCGTCACGTTGACGCCGCTGTTGATGCCATAGGACGACTGATCGGTGCGGACGTAGCGGATGCCGGCGTTAGCCGCGTATTCGAGGCCGAACACGGTGCCTTTGGCATCGAATTGCAGGTAACCGCCCTTGGTCTCCTCGACCACGCCACGATTATTGCCGACGTCGAGCGCGAGCGGGCGGTCGTACAGGCCGGTAAAGTCGGTCACCGCATCGAAATTGGGGATCAGCCATTGCAGCGAGGTGCCCGACGGCGCGTTCGATCCCTTCAGCGTGAACAGTTCCGACAGCGCGCTGGTCGCCTGGAACCCATAGACGGCAGTCGGGCCGAAGGCGGTGCTAGCCGAACAGGTGATGGTGCCAAGCACCAGATCGCGCCCGCCATTGCCGCACACCGCCGTGTCGCGGGTGAAGGCGGTGATGTCATAGTCGTAGCGCCGCCACATGCCGCCGGCACGGACCTGGAACCCCTCGGCCACGTCCCATTCGGTGCGTAGCTGTGCGGTCTTGAACTGGTTCACCACGTCCGATGGCCGGTCACGGATTTCGGCGAGCTGAAAATTGGCGGGATCGGTGACGCTGGTACCGAATGCCAGCAGCGGCAAATTCTTGTTGCTGTAATCGTAGCGATAGCCCTGCGCATCGCGATCGTCGAACACCAACGTCGTTTCGACAGGCACGCTGGCATCCGATTTGGAAACACCGCCGAGGAGGGTGAAGCGGAACTTGTCGCTGACGTCCTGATCCCAGGTACCGCCGATCTGGTAGAATTCGGTCTGCGACTGGCGGAAATAATGTTCGGTGCGGACCCACGCATCGTTCAGCGTCGCCGACACCATGTTGTTATTGTCGTCATAGGTCGGGTTGAGTACGTCGATCTGCCGCTCGTTCGAGCGCAGCAGCACTTCGCCCCATTTTTCGCGGCGGTCGGCACGGAAGCGCGAGTAGAGACCGTCGATCGACACCTTGGTCGCATCGGTCGGCGACCATTGCACGCTGCCGGTCAGGCCCAGCCGTTCGCGGCTATGCTCGACCTCACCATAGCGCGGGATGCGCGGGTGGAAGGACAGGGCGGCGCGGTCGCAGGCGGCGCTGGCGATATAGGTGCCGCCCCGGTTCGGTGCGGTCCAGCAGGCGGTGCCGTCGACCGAATCGAAGCGCGCTTGCGCCCAACGGACGGTGTTGTTGCCGATCTCCTTGGTACGTGTGTCCTGATAGGCGGCGGAGATCGACGCGCCGAGCGTGCCGTCGGGCGATTTCCACCCGATCAGCCCGGCGAAGCGCGGACCGACCGTTTTCGACAGGTCGTTATAGTTGGCGACCGCCGATGCAGCGACGGTCAGACCGGTCTTGCCCGCCAATGGATTGCCCGTGTTCAGGTCGACGACCGCGCCCAGCGACCCTTCGTCCAGATCGGCCGACGCGGTCTTGTGCACGACGATCGAGCTGAACAGTTCGGATGCGAACACGTTGAAATCGAACGACCGGTCGCGATTGGCCGAGGCACCGTCGCTCGACGTCGTCACCGTTTCCAGCCCGTTGACGCGGACGCGGGTGAATTGCGCGCCAAGACCGCGGACGGTGATCGCGCGGCCTTCGCCGCCATCCCGCTGGATAGCGATGCCGGGAATGCGTTGCAGCGATTCCGCAAGGTTCTGGTCGGGGAATTTGGCGATATCCTCGGCAACGATCGCGTCGACCGCGCCGACCGACTGGCGCTTCACGTTCAGCGCGGCGTTGAGCGACGCGCGAAACCCGGTGACGACGATCTCGGCTTCGGCATCCTCGGCAGCGGTCGGTGCCGGATCGGTGCCCGTAGGGGCGGCATCCTGCGCATGCGCGGTGCCGGTCAGCGTGACCAGCGACGTTGCGGCCAGCAGCGCGCGGACGATGTGACGGCGGTGATGAAACTGCATTGCAAACCCTCTCCCTGTCGTGATGACACCGGGCGCAATCTGCTTGTGCCTGATCTCATCATCTGGTCGGCGAGGCGGAGAATTGGCTCCGCACCGCCGTCGAACCTACCCTGCGGCACCTTTTGAGCCCCAAGATTCCGGTTTTGCCGTTTTCGGCTTGAGAAACCGGTGTCAACGCGACATTGTGCCGTCACGACGAAGCTGTCAAGAAGCGCGCGGAGAGGAAAATTCATGAACCGACTGACCTGCCTGGCCCTGGGCGGCCTGCTGTCGATCGCGGGCGTCGTGCTGCCGGCATCGGCGCAGACCGCCCCGGCATCGACCACCGCGACCGCCTTTCCCGGCGCACAGGGCTGGGCCGCGGTGACGCCCGGCGGGCGCGGCGGGCGTATCCTGCGCGTGACGACGCTGGCGGCCGACGGGCCCGGATCGCTCAAGGCCGCACTGGAGGCAAAGGGGCCGCGCATCGTCGTGTTCGAGGTCGGCGGAGTGATCGATCTCGGTCGTTCGACGCTGACCATCACCGAACCGTTTCTGACCATCGCCGGGCAGACCGCGCCGTCGCCCGGCATCACGCTGATCCGCGGCGGCATCGATATCCGCGCACATGACGTGATCGTCCGGCACCTGCGCGTGCGGCCGGGGCTGGACGGACAGCCCAAGCGATCGGGGTGGGAGGTCGATGCGATGAACACCGTGTCGGCGCACAATGTCATCGTCGATCACTGCACGATGACCTGGGCGCTCGACGAAAACCTGTCCGCCTCGGGTCCGCGCTTCGATGGCGCGACGCCTGACGACTGGCGACGCGGCACCAGCCACGACATCACCTTCAGCTACAATCTGCTGGCTGAGGGGCTGGCCGATGCCAGCCATCCCAAGGGCGAACATAGCAAGGGGTCGCTGATCCACGACAATGCGACGGGAATCCTGATCTGGCGGAACGTCTATGCGCATAATGTCGAGCGCAGCCCGTTGCTGAAGGGCGGGGTGCAGGCGGCGGTCGTCAACAACCTGATCTACGACCCGGCCAAGCGCGCGGTGCATTACAACCTCATGGCGCTCGAATGGGCGGGGCATGAATATCAGGAGGGCAAGCTGTCGGCGGTCGGCAACGTCATGCGCGGCGGGCCGTCGACCGATGCCGGGCTGCCGTTCCTGATGCTCGGCGGCGATGGCGACCTGCGCTATCACGGGCGGGACAATGTCGCGGTCGACCAGCATGGCAATCCGCTGCCGATGTTCGGGCGCTATGGGGTGACCCGCGCCAGGCTAATCGAGGCGAAGACGCCGCCGGTCTGGCCGACCGGCCTGCCGGTATTGCCGACGCAGGATGTCGAGACGCATGTGCTGGCCAATGCCGGGGCGCGGCCATGGGACCGCGATGCCGACGATATCCGCGTGCTGTTTTTCGTGGCCGAGGGGCGCGGAAAGGTCATCGACGACGAACGCGAAGTAAGTGAATATCCGCATCCGGTGCCGACCACGGCGCCTTTTGTCGAAGCAGAATGGGATCTTACCACGATGGAGCCGAAATCGGGACGCTATCCGGGACAAAAGGGGCCGATCCAGGAATCGCTGTCGGCGCGCGACCGGGCGATGCGGCAATGATCCGCCGGGTCGTCGTCGCCGTAGTGGCGCTGCTGTGTGCGGTGCCGGCGGTCGCAGCGCCGCGCGTGCTGCTCTTCCACCGCGCGACCGGGTTCGTGCATGATTCGATCCCGACCGCCGTCGCCGCGATCGACCGGCTGGCGCGCGAACGCGGGCTGGAGCCGGTGGCGAGCGACGATCCGGCGGTGTTCGACCAGCCGATGGACTATGCCGCGATCGTGCTGGTGTCGACGACCACCGATCCCAAGCGGGCCGAGACCGAATGGTTCGTCGGGCCCAGGCGCGATGCCCTGCAACGCTATGTCGAGGGCGGCGGCGGGGTGGTCGCGATCCATGCCGCGGCGGACTCGCACTATAACTGGCCATGGTATGCGAAGATGATCGGCGGCCGCTTCGCCCAGCATCCGCCGGGCGTGCCGGAGGCGGAGGTGACGCGGTCGGCCGAGCGGCATCCGGCGATCGACACGCTGCCTGACAAGTTTCGTATCCCTGACGAATGGTACGGCTTTCGCGACCTGTCGACCGATCTCGATTCGCTGCTGACCTTCGATCCGCAGTCGATCGGGGCGAGCGACGTGAACCCCAAGCCGCTGGCATGGGCACACCGTGTCGGGCAGGGGCGCGTCTTCTATACCGGGCTTGGCCATCGCAAGGAGAATTGGGCCGATCCCCGCCTGTTGGCGCATGTCGGCGGAGCGCTCGACTGGGCGGCGGGACGGGCCAAGGCGCCGGCGATGGTCGTGATCGACGAAGCGTCGACGCGAGTGGCGGAAGCGCCACCGCATGGGAAGATCGGTTCGGGCACGGCGTGGCGCATCACCGACCGGGTGCCGGGCCGGACGATGGAATTCCGCCGCCGGACGCTCGACAAGGGCGCGGCGATCGGTCTGCACCGGATCGGCCATGACGAGGTCTATCAGGTCGTGGCCGGCGAGGGCGAGGTGACCAGCGATGGCGTCACTCGGCGCGTCGGCGCGGGGACGACGGTGTATCTGTACAGCGGCGCGACCGTCGGGATCGCGCAGCGGGGGGCGAAGCCGTTGGCGCTGGTCGTCGCCTATCCGCTGACCGCACCGGTGCGTTAGGTCCCGGGCTGGATATAGGGGAAGCGGGCGAACAGGTCGCGTTCCCAGCCGCGCGGGTTGTCGACCACGCGGTTGACGGTGTCGAACAGCATCGTCTGGCGGCGGGGCAGGGTGTAGCGCGGCCAGTTTCCGCCGGGATTGCCGTGCCTTGCCAGCGAGACGAAGGCGGCCTGCATCCGCTGCGACACGGCGCGGGCGGTGGGGCCGGTGCCGCAGACCGCGCCGGGGGCGTCGAGCGTGCCGAAGACCAGCGGAATGTCGTCGGTATGCGCGGCGCCGCCGCCGGGGCGGAGCGGCGAACTATAGTCGAGCTGATAGACCCAGGCCGGAACGTCGGCGGCGGCGCGTTGTTCCGCCTCGATCAACTGGCCACGCCAGCTGCGGGCGGCAGTGGTGGCGGCGTAGAACAGGTCGGTCGGGGATAGGGTCGGGAAGCGCTGGCGATACTGGGCGACGACCCATTCGGGATGAGCGTCGATCCGCAGTTGCGGGGCCATGCGCGCGGCCAGATTGTCCCAGTTCAGCCCGCGCAGCACCGGTCCGTCGAGCGGGACGAAGGCGCGGGTTTCGTCGCGGGTATTGCCCAGAATCAGCGGGATATCGCGGCCTTGCGGGTGGGCGTCGGGCCAGAAGGGATGGCGATCGAGCGACCGCATGTCGAGGACCGGACCCATATAGACGCCGCCGCCGAGGATCGGGTCTTCGGCGTCGAGCGCGTCGATCAGCCGGGCGACGGGGAGGGTGGCGGCTTCGGCCGGAGTCGCTTTCAGGCGGGTCAGGAAGGCCTCTGCGCGGCGGGTGGCGTTTAGGGGGCCGGAGGCGGTGACCTGTTGGCCGCTCATCGTCGCGGCGGCGTGGAACAGCCCGCGGGCGGCGGGCATGGCCATGAGGGTCGCGATCTTCGCGCCGCCGCCCGATTGGCCGAACAGCATGATGCGGTTCGGGTCGCCGCCGAAGTTGACGATGTTGCCACGTATCCATGCCAGTGCGAGCAATTGATCGCGTTGTCCGACATTACCGCTGTCGGGAAAACGCGGGTCGAGCCGGGCGAGATAGAGATAGCCAAGCGCGTTCAGCCGGTGGTTGACGGTCACCACCACGACGTCGCCCGACGCGGCCAGATGATGGCCGAACACCTGGGGTTCGACGACCGTGCCGTTCGAATAGGCGCCGCCATGGAGATAGACCATGACCGGGCGGTTCGCGCCCGCGCGTGCCTCCGGCGTCCAGACGTTGAGGAACAGGCAGTCCTCGTCCTGATCGCCGATGTTGGCACGTTGCGGGCAGGAGGGGCCGAATTCGGTCGCGGCCTGTGTCTCGCGCGATGGGGCGGGTGCGGCAACCGGTTGAAAACGCTGGCGGCTGGGGTCGGTGCCGTAGCGGATGCCGCGAAAGACGTGGATGCCAGCTTCGGTGCTGCCGCGCCAGCGGCCGGCGGGGGCGGTGACGACGGGGTCGGCGGGTGCGGCGCGCACGGGGCGGGCCAGCGCGAGGGCGGCGGCACCGGCGATCATGTCGCGCCGGGTGGTGGATGGGGTCATGGGGCCTCTCCCTTGCGTCCGAAGCCGGTCTTTGCCGGTGGTGGCGTCGGGCCGCGCTCCTGCGGAGAAAGGCCCCAGCCTGCGCTGGGGCGACGGACTACGGCTACCGATACAAGTTAATGGTAATCGGTGTCATCGGCGCCTGCAAGTCATGCCTGTGGTTTGGCGACCGAGGCCCGGCGGATCAGGGTCGAGACGAACATCGTCGGTTCGGACGGTTCGGCGTCGTCCTCTTCATCCTCGCCGATGAGTTTCAGCGCGGCGGCACGGGCCATGGTGGCGATCGGCCAGCGGACGGTGGTGAGTGGCGGCCAGAGGTGCGAGGCGATGGAGGTGTCGTCGAAGCCGACGATCGACAGATGCTCGGGTACGTCCAGCCCGCGCTGCCGAGCGATGTGCAGCGCACCCGCCGCCATTTCATCGTTGGAGGAAAAGATCGCGGTCGGGCGCGGCGACAGGTCGAGCAGCCGTTCGGCGGCGCGCATCCCCGATTCGAACTGGTAATTGCCCTGCGCGATCCATGTCCGCTGTACGCCGAGACCGGCGGCCTCCATCGCCTCCTCATAGCCCTGTTGACGTTCGAAGGCCGAGCGGAAGCCGTGCGGGCCGGCGATCATGCAGATACGGCGATGCCCCGCGGCGAGCAGATGGTCGATCGCGCCGCGTACCGCCTCGCGATCGTTCGACGACACCATATGCGCGGGATCGTCGAACGTCGCCGAGCCCATGCGGACATAGCGACAGCCGATCTGCGTGCAGAGATCGGCGAGCAGATCGTTTTCGGAAATGGGCGGCAACAGCATGACGCCATAGGGGCGCTGGCGTTCGAGAAAGCGGCGGATTTCGTCGCGCATGTCGGGCGCGCCGCGATCGACCGGATGGACCAGCAATTCGAATTCGGTATCGCGCAGCACCTCCAGCAAGCCCTGCTGCACGCGCAACACCATCTGCGCATTGGGATTGTCGTGGATCAGCGCGATCAGGAAGTTGCGGCGCAGCGCCAGCGCGCGTGCCTGCGGATTGGGGATATAGCCGAGGTCGGCGATGACCGCCTGTACCTTTTCGCGGGTGTCGCTGTTCAGCAACGGCGACTGGTTGATGACGCGGCTGACCGTCTTTTTCGAGACGCCGGCAAGTCGGGCGACGTCGTTGATCGTCGGTTGGCCGCTTTTCTTCATGGGGCAGCGATAGCTTGGGTCGTGGCGTCCGCCAATGTCCCGCACGGTCGATTTTGTACCCTTGTGACTGACACCGGTTTCCGTTACCCGTTATGAAGTAACGAGAGAGGCTAGGGGCATGGATAATCGCGATCGGATCGCGCACACTTTCGTCGGCGCGCGGCAGCAGGCACGCGGGCTGCCGATCTATCCGGGCGAGCGGCCGACGACGCTGGCGGAAGCCTATGCGATCCAGGACCGCGCGATCGCGATCGATGGCCGGCAGGTCGTCGGGTGGAAGGTCGGGCGGATCAACGCGCCGCTCGACACGACGCTGGGCAGCAACCGGCTGGCGGGCCCGATCTTCGTCGATCAGGTGGTCGGAACCGAGACCGAAGCCCTGCCGGTGATCGCCGACGGGTTCGCGGCGGCCGAGGCCGAATATTGCGTGCGGATCGCTCGGTCGTCGGCCGGGCTGTCGGGCCTGACGCTCGATCAGGCGCTGGACCTGGTCGACGCGGTGCATGTCGGGGTCGAGATCGCCAGTTCGCCCTATCCGGGGATCAACGCCGATGGACCGGTGGTGACGATCAGCGATTACGGCAATAATTTCGGGCTGTTGATCGGTGAGGAAGTGCCGGGATGGCGCGACCTGTCGTTCCTCGA
This sequence comes from Sphingomonas lacusdianchii, assembly GCF_022664395.1. Taxonomy (GTDB): domain Bacteria; phylum Pseudomonadota; class Alphaproteobacteria; order Sphingomonadales; family Sphingomonadaceae; genus Sphingomonas; species Sphingomonas lacusdianchii. Next base: position 258,118 of record NZ_JAKRET010000004.1, read on the forward strand.
CTGGCCGGTGGAGTCGCGGATCGACGATGCGGTCGCGGGCCGAGCGAGCGCGCGGACGATGCTCGACGGGCCGATCGGCGCGGTGGCGTTTCTGGTCGATTGTCTGGCCGCGCGCGGGCGGACGCTGGAGCCGGGGCAATGGGTGTCGTCGGGCGCGGTCACGGGGGTGCATCAGATCGCGCCGGGGCAGCGGTTCGCGGCCGATTTCGGTGACATGCGGGTGGCGTGCGGGATTGTGGCTGCGCGGGTCGGTGGCTGATGGACGAGTCCCGCTCTTCGCCACCTCGACCTTGCGCGAGACCTCTGCGAAAGTCCCTCGATCACCTTGAAACTCGTCATACCCCGGCGAAGGCCGGGGTCCAGTTGCGGTGACGTCGGTAAGGTGCGCAAAAGCCTTCCCAACTGGACCCCGGCCTTCGCCGGGGTACGAGAAAATAGGTTCGTAGAGGTCCCGCCGTGCGCCCGGAGTGACGGTGGGGGAGGGCGGTGATCCGTCCGTAGGTTGCTTGGCCGGCACGCGGCCGATGGTCGGATATTGGGCGGCACGGACCGCCCCATGGTAGGCGGAGCGTATCCAAGAAAGATCCCCGAACAAGGGGGCGCGTGAACATCGGTCGGGAGACCGATCGCAACAGGCAAGAGGAGGCGGATAATGGCTGAGGCTGACGGCATCGAGCGCGCGGCAGGGCGGGCGGGGCGGTATCGCTGGGGGATCGTCGCACTGCTGTTCATGGCGACGGTCATCAACTATGTCGACCGACAGATGATCGGCGTGCTCAAGCCCACGCTGTCGAGTGATCTCCATTGGACCGAGACCGACTTCGCCAACGTCATCTTCTTTTTCCAGCTCGCCTATGCGATCGGCTATATCGGGTTCGGGCGGATCGTCGACGTGATCGGCGCGCGCATGGGCTATGCGGTCGCCTTCGTCATCTGGCAGGTCGCGCATATCGCCCATGGCGGCGCGTATAGCGTGACGCAGTTCGCGATGGCGCGCTTCGGCCTCGGCGTCGGCGAGGCGGGCAATTTCCCCGCGGGCATCAAGGCGGTGACCGAATGGTTTCCGGCCAAGGAGCGGGCATTCGCGATCGGCGTGTTCAATGCCGGGGCCAATGTCGGTGCGATCATCACGCCCCTGGCGGTGCCGCTGCTGACCGTCGCCTATGGCTGGCGGATGGCGTTCGTGGTGACCGGGGTCGTCAGCCTCGTCTGGCTGGTCGCGTGGCTGATCTTCTATCGTAGCCCACGCGAGCATCGGAAGGTGTCGTCGGGCGAGCTGGCATGGATCGAACAGGACCCGGCCGATCCGGTTCAGCCGCTGCCATGGCGGCGGCTGATCGCGAAGCGCGAGACCTGGGCCTATGCGCTCGGCAAATTCTGTATTGATCCGATCTGGTGGTTCTTCCTGTTCTGGCTGCCGGGTTATCTGGGCGACCGCTACGATCTCGACCTGCTGAGTTTCGGGCCGCCGCTGGTCGCGATCTATCTCCTGTCCGATCTGGGCAGCGTCGCCGGGGGATGGCTGTCGTCGCGGCTGATCGCGCGCGGGCGGAGCGTCAATTATGCGCGCAAGGTGACGATGCTGGTCTGCGCGTTCGCGGTGCTGCCGGTGTTGTTCGCGCAGTCGATCGACAATCTGTGGGTGGCGGTGCTGGTGATCGGCATCGCGACGGCGGCGCATCAGGCGTTTTCGGCGAACCTGTACACGCTGCCCTCCGACCTGTTTCCGCGCGCGGCGGTGGGATCGGTCGTCGGGATCGGCGGGACGGTCGGTGCGGTGGGCGGCATGTTGATGGCGAAATATGCCGGCTATGTGCTGGATGGCATCGGCAGCTATGCGCCGCTGTTCTTCGTTGCCGGGTCGGCCTATTTCGTGGCGCTGGCGTTGGTCCATCTGCTGTCGCCGCGGTTGGCGCGGGTGGAGGGGGCGTAAGGGCGTCCAGTATCATTCCGTTGTCTGGGGAATGGGTTGGAAAATGGCGCGGTCAGTCCTCTGCCAGCCCCATCACCACGCCCCATTCCGCTTCCGTCACCGGCGATACCGACAGCCGCGACTGGCGGAGCATCGTCATGTCCTGCAACCCCTCCGCGGCCTTCATCGCCTTGAGCGTCACCGGGCGGGGCAGGGGGCGGTCGGGTTCGACGTGGACCGATACCCAGCCTTCGTCGCCATCGGCCCGGGCGGCGCGGGTGATACGGGCAATGCCCACCGCCGCCTTGTCCTTACCCGAATGATAGAAGAGCGCGCGGTCGCCGATCGCCATCGCGCGCAGATGTTTGGCGGCGGCGTGGTTGCGTACGCCATCCCATTCGGTGCCGCCGTCCCGGACCAGATCGTCCCAGCCATAGCTGTCGGGTTCGGATTTCAGCAGCCAATATGCCATCGCCTTGCCCTCCACGATAAACCGGCGGTGAATATAGCATTCCGCATGCGTTCAGTCGCTTTCTGCCATCACCCGACGATCGGCGCAGGTGCGTCGACGCGACACGGGGCAGCACAGCCCCCACGCATGTTGAGGAGATTGGCATGAAGACCTTGCTGACCAAGGCGGGCCTGGGGCTATCGCTGGCGGCGACCGCGCTGACCGCTGCCGCCCCGGCCGAGGCGCAATGGCGTCGCGGTTACGATCGTGGCTGGGACCGCGGCTATGATCGTGGGTGGGACCGGGGCTGGAACCGCAATCGCGGCAATGGCGGGGCGGCCGTCGTCGCCGGGATCGCCGGGCTGGCGATCGGCGCGGCGCTGGCATCGAGCGCGAACGACCGGCGCTATCGCGACCGCTATTATCGCGATCGCGGCTATGCCTATGATTATGACGATCGTTTCTATCGTCAGCGCGGATTCTATCCGAACGATGGCTATTACGCCTATCGCTACAATGATTATCAGCGTTGCTGGGTCGAGCGGCGCTACGATCCCTATTACGACCAGACGGTTCGCGTCCGGGTGTGTAACTGATCGTTGACAGACGGTGCCGGCCCGCTCCCCCTCCCCGCCACCCAGTCAGGATATGCTATGGGTGGCGGGGAGGGGGAGCGGGCCGGCACCGAACGGCAGAGCGGGCGGGGGAGCGATCCTCCGCCCTTTGCACTTGGCGGGCGGGCCGTTTTGCGGCATGGGCCGCGCCCATGACTGATACGCCCCCCGATCGCCTCTCGATCAATCCGCGCAGCCCGCATTTCGACCAGCCCGTGCTGGAGCGCGGCATCGGCATCCGCTTCAAGGGTGTCGAGCGCAACGATGTCGAGGAATATTCGATCTCCGAAGGCTGGATCCGCGTCGCGCTCGGCAAAAAGGTCGATCGCAAGGGCCAGCCGCTGACCATCAAGCTGACCGGGCCGGTCGAGGCCTATTTCCAGACGCCGGCCGAGGGTGCGGAAGCTGCTGACGAAGCAGCCAAGGGCGACGACGCCTGACGCGTTCGGACGTCGCCCCAGCGAAGGCTGGGGCCTCCTGCGGCGAGCAGCGCGCTTGATTCCGGGAAGACCCCAGCCTGCGCTGGGGTGACGTCATTTTTCTTCGCGCTCCATCCGCCTGCCGACATGCTGTTCGCCGCGTTTGGCGGCGAGCTTCACCTGCCGGTGGCGTTCCGCCTTTGCCGCGCGCGTTGCTGCGTCGCGGGTGCCGGCACAGGCGGGGCATTGGACGCCCTCTTCGAACAACGGCGACGCGCGGTCGTCGGCATTGATCGGCATGCGGCAGCCGCGACACAGATCGTGGGTGCCTTGCGCCAGGCCGTGGCCGACGGCGACGCGTTCGTCGAACACGAAGCATTCGCCCTGCCATGCGCTTTGGTCGGCGGGCACTTGCTCCAGATATTTCAGGATGCCGCCGTCGAGGTGGTAGACCGCGTCGATGCCCTCACTCTTCAGGAAGGCGGTCGATTTTTCGCAGCGTATGCCGCCGGTGCAGAACATCGCGACCTGTTTCTTGCCCGCGAGCAGGGTGTCGCGGTTGGCGCGGAACCAGTCGGGAAAGTCGCGGAAGCTGTCGGTCCGTGGATCGACCGCGCCGGCGAAGGTGCCGACCTTCACCTCATAGGCATTGCGGGTGTCGATGACGACGGTCGACGGGTCGGCGATCAGCGCGTTCCAGTCGGCGGGCGCGACATAGGTGCCGACGATTCTGTTCGGATCGGTGCCGGGCACGCCCATCGTCACGATCTCGCGCTTTACCCGCACCTTCAGCCGGTGGAAGGGCATGGTGTCAGCGGTGCTGAACTTCGGTGCAAGGTCCTCGCAGCCGGGCAGGGCACGGATCGCGGCGAGCGCGGCGGCGATGCCGTCGACGCTGCCGGCGATGGTGCCGTTAATGCCTTCGGACGCGATCAGCAGCGTGCCGCGAATGCCGGCATGGTCGAGCACCGCCTCCATCGCGTCGCGGACGGCCTGCGGATCGGCGATTGTAACGAAGCGGTACAGCGCCGCGACTTGGATTGCCGCCATCAGTGGACGAAGCGCGCCACCACGTCGCGATACGAGCGGCTGACCTTTACCTGCGCACCCGATTCGAGGATCAGGAAACACTCGCCATTGGTGTGCGGCTTGACCTGCTTGACGAGGTCGAGATTGACGATGGTCGAGCGATGCACGCGCTGGAACCGGCGGGGATCGAGCCGCTTTTCGAGGTCCTTCATCGTTTCCCGCAGCACCAGCGAATTGTCGCCGGTGTTGATGACCATGTAATCGCCCGCCGCTTCGATCATTTCGATCGTGTCGACATCGACGCGGAAGATCTGCCCACGATCCTTGATGTTGATGAGCTTTTCGAAGCGGTTGGCGCCATGCGCATCGTCGCCGCCGCCATCGGCCGCCTCCATTTCCGCTGCGGTGTCGGGGGCGACCTCGGCGAGCACTTCCTTGAGCTTCTCGACCTCCGCCTGCCCCCGTTTTTCCGACAGGCGCTGGCGCACGCGGTCGAGCGTGTCGGCGAGGCGCGATTCCTCGACCGGCTTCATCAGATAATCGACCGCCTGCGCCTCGAACGCGCGAATCGCGTGATCGCTGTACGCGGTGACGAACACAACCAAAGGCGGTTCGACCTCCATCAGCCCCTGCACCACCGAGAAGCCGTCGAACCCGGGCATCTGGATGTCGAGGAAGACGAGGTCCGGCTTGTGGGTCTTGATCGAACGGATCGCTTCGCGCCCGTTCTGGCATTTGTCGATGATCTCGACATCCTCATGCGCCTGCAATCGCAGTTCGAGGCCCTGAATCGCCAACGATTCGTCGTCGACAAGGATGGTACGGATGGTCATGCAGCCTCTTTGGTAACGTCTTGCGTCTGGAACGGCAGTTCGATCTCGACCACGAACCCGCCCCCGTTGCCCGAACGGGTGTCGAACCGATGGTCGGGACCATATGCCTGCGCCAGCCGGTCCCGGATATTCTGAATGCCGACACCGGTGGAAAGCGTCGGCCGCTTCGGCCCGTCGATCAAGCCGGGGCCGGTATCGGACACGGCGATCTGCACCCGATCCCCGGCCAGTCGAGCGGTGATGGCGATATCGGCGCCATCCTCCTGCGGCGTCACCGCATATTTGATCGCGTTTTCGACCAGCGGCTGCAGCAGCAGCGACGGCAGCCGCGCGTGCATGACGCGGGCGTCGATGTCGAATTCGGTACGCAGGCGATGTTCGAACCGCATCTTTTCGATATCGAGATACAGTTTCAGCGTTTCAACCTCCTGCTCGAGCGTGACGTGCGCGGTCGGTTCGTTGGCGAGCGTGTAGCGCAGGAACGAGGCAAGGCGGCTGAGCATCACATTCGCCTTCTCGGTCTGTTTCAGCAGCACCAGCGTCGAGATCGAATTGAGCGTGTTGAACAGGAAATGGGGGTTGAGCTGATAGCGCAGCATGGCGAGCTGCGCGGTCGAGGCCTGCATCTCCAGCATCCGCATCTCGTCGACCTGCTGTTCGACGACCAGATAGAAGTTGATGCCGAAATAGGCCGCCGACCAGCCCGCCAGCACGGTGAAGTTGATGAACAGCGTGCCGAGCACCAGCGAGAAGCTGACATCGGGCGACACGTTGCGGATGAAGGTGAAGACGAACGCGTCGATCAGCGAATAGGCGAAGGTCGCCGCCGACAGGGTGCACAGCGTCAGAAAGATCGCCGGCACGCGCGGCAGCGAGCGATAATAGCCATAGAGCACGCTCATCAGCAGCGTCAGGCAATAGCCGACGATGACCTCGACGATATTGGCCAGCACGCTTTTGAGCGACGCGGCGTTCGACAGCGTCGAGACCGAGCGCAGGATCAGATAGCCGGTCCAGCCGGCGGCCTGCAGCAGCCAGAAGGCGCGGTTCTTCTGTTCGAAGAAGGGGCGCGAGAAAATGGCGGGCTTAAGCGTCATGCGCTCCGTCGCAAGTGTGGCCCCCGGTTGCCGTCATATCGCGGCGGGGGCGGGTTGGGAACCGGGCTTTAGCGGAAGCGGTGCCGAAACGAAAACCGCCGCCCCGTTGCCGGGACGGCGGTTCGTTCGTCGCGCTGGACGGATAGGCTTAGAAGCTGAACACCAGCGAGCCGCTGACCGTGCGCGGCACGCCGATCTGGACGAACGGCACCGAGGTGTCGTTGGTCTGACCGCTGACATAGCCGATATAGAAGCTGTTCAGGATGTTGGTCACGTTGACCTGGAAGAAGGTCTTGTTCAGGCCGAACTGCGCCAGCGAGAAGCGAGCATCGGCATCGAGGATGTCGAATGCCGGCGTCTTGGCCGGATAGAGTTCGGTCGTGGTCACGACGCCGGCGCTCGACACCGACCGCGTCACCAGCGGCAGGTTGCTGTCGTTGATGTAGCGCGGACCGGTGCGCTTGTACTGCACGCCGGCTTCCACCGGGCCGAGGTTCGCCTGGAGACGGCCGCCGAACATATATTCGGATACGCCCGATTCCTGTTTGCCGCCGGTCGGGAAGAAATACTGCTGGCCGACGGTCGAGCAGCCATAGGCGCGTTGGCTGACCAGCGCGGCGTTGCAGTTGCCGCCCAGCAGGTCGTCCTTGATCTCCGAGTTCAGGTACGAACCGTAGATATAGGCCGTGATCTCGCGGATCGGGCTGTATGACACGCTGCCGTCGACGCCCCAGCGGGTCACTTCACCAATGTTGCGCGAGACGCTTTCCCCCAATTCGGCGTCGAACGCGGTCGCGATACGATTTTCGAACGTGGTGTAGAAGGCACCGATCTGGGCCTGCACCTGCGACGAGCGATAGCGGACGCCGGCGTCGAAGCTGTCGGTGCGCTCCGGCTGCGGCTCTGCGCCTGGACGGCCCGGAGCGTAGAAGAACGCGTTGTACAGAACGTCCGTGCCCGGAACCGACAGGCCCTTGGCATAGCTTGCGAAGATGCTCGCCTGCGGCGTCAGGTTGTAGGTGAAACCGACGTTCGGCAGCACTGCGCTGAAGTTGTATTCGCGTTGTTGCGGACGAGCGAAGGTCGGGTTGGCGGCCGCGTAGGCAGCCTGCTGCGCTGACGGAATGCAGTCGACGAAGCCGCCGGCCGACGTGGTGAAGCAGTTCTGGTCCAGCTCACGCTTGAAGAACGGTGCACGGACGCCGAGGTCAAGAACCAGCGCGTCTTCCATGAATGAACCGCGATACTGACCTGAAATCTGATTCAGCGTTGCGAACGACTTGCGATCACGCTTCTGGACGACGTCGCCGTTCACGTCCTTGATCGGATTGTTGACGGGGAAGACATCGAAAGGTTCGCCGTTCGAATAGACGCCGCCCACTTCGCCGGTCTGACGATGACGGCCGCGATCATAGGTATAGGCGAGGCGAACCGTCTGGTCTTCGTTAATATCATACACCAGGTTGGTGATGACGATGTAGCGACGGGTCTGCGTCTGGCTCGGCGAGAGCAGCGTGACCGCGTCGAGCGTGTCCCCGTCACCGTTCAGGTCCGTACCGAAATAATAGTTGTTGCCAGAAAAGCCGGTATAGTTCGTGCCGCTGATCGTGCGGAGCTGTTCGCGACCGGTAATCGTTCCGCCGCCGTTCGCCTTAACGTACTGGAAGCTCGGATCGACCGTCAGGACCAGGCCGTCGGCCAGCGTGAAGCGCGAGTTGCCGCGGATGTTGCCGGTGTTCGACGGGTTGTAACGACGGTCGAATTCGGTGCCGCAAGTCGCTGCCGTCTGCGGGGTTCCGGCGACCGGGGTAACGACTGACGTGCCGGTGCAGGGATAGTTGATGTTGTAGGTCGCTTCGGCGATCGTACGCGGAAAGCGGTTGCTGTTGCCAGTTCCGGGCGTGCGGTTCGCATCGTCACGCAGCGGAGCTGAGCCGAAGAAGTTGTTGCGATTCTCGTTGTAGTTGCCCGCAACCGAGATGAAGTCGCCGTCCGTGCCAATTTCCTGATACAGGCGGGCGTTATACTGCTGCTTGCGGATCTTGCCGTAGTTGTTGAACGGGTTGTCGTAAGTCGTCCACGAACCGGACACGAATGCAGTCGTGCCCTTGCCAGTGATGTCGCCGGTGTCGATCATGCCGAACACACGATTGTAATCGAAATCGCCGAGCGACGCCGAAACCATCGCGCCCAGTTCGTTGCCGGGGCGACGGGTGCGGATGTTGACGGTGCCGCCGACCGCCGATGCGGTCGGGCTGTCGACGTCGGTCGCGCCCAGATTGACCGTCACAGACTCCAGCGTTTCCGAATCCTGCTGCTGGTTCGTGTAGATCGCATAGTTGCCGGTGTCGTTGAGCGGGATGCCGTCCTGCGTCTGCGAAATACGCGACGAGTCGAATCCGCGGATACGAAAACCGCCGCCGCCCGAACCATACGGATCGTTCGAGAGGTTGCTGACGCCGGGAACGAGGTTGATGATTTCGTTGACCGTCTGGCCGGCGCGTTGGCGCTGGATGATCTCGGAATCGAGCGTCACCTTCGCTTTCGGCTGGTTGGGAACTTCAATGCCGCCCACATCGCGCTGCGCCGAGCCCGTGACGACGATGGTATCGGCATCATCGATTTCCGAAGACGCGGTCGACTGCGCAAAGGCCGAGGCCGGGAGCAGGAGCGCGGCAAAGGCCACGCCGGCATAGAGCTTGGTGTTCATAGGTCCCCTTGGAATCGCAAATGGGTGGCGCGACTCGTTACGCTGTTCGGGCGGTGTCGTTCACCGTCCCGGCGCCAATGGACGTCCCATATTTCTATTTTGCGACAACCGGAAGCGGGGGCGTCAGTCTGTTTTGATGCGTTGCAAAAACATCACGTCGTCGCGGCGGATACGATCGCGGCCCATGCGGCTTCGTCGATGACGCGGATGCCCAGTTCCTCTGCCTTGGCCCGTTTCGATCCGGCATCGGCGCCGACCACGACCAGGTCGGTCTTCTTCGAAACCGACCCGGCGACGCGCGCGCCCAGCGCATCGGCCTGCGCCTTGGCCTCGTCGCGGCTGAGCGTTTCGAGCTTGCCGGTGAAGACCACGGTCTTGCCGGTCAGTTCGCTTTGCGTCGCGGCATGGACGATGTCGTCAGGGCGGACTTCGCGCAGCAGGTCGGCGACGACGTCGCGATTATGCTTCTCGGCGAAGAAGGCGAGCAGCGCGTCGGCGACTTCGGGGCCGATCCCCGCCGTCTCGACCGCCGCGACCAGCGCCCGGCCGCGGCGCAGCGTGAATTTGCGCTCGTTCTCGCCGATCGCCGGCTGGGTCGTACGCCGGACATGGAGGGCGCGGCGGATCATCGCCGCAAAGTCCCTCGCCGACGTCCAGCGCCGGGCGAGATCGCGCGCGGTCACCTCGCCGACATGGCGGATGCCGAGCGCGAACAGGAAGCGGTCGAGGCCGATCGTGCGGCGCGCATCGATCGCGGCCAGCAGCTTGTCGACGACGAGGTCGGACATGCGCTCGCGCTGGACCAGCGCCTCGCGATGGGTGTGCAGGCGGAAGATATCGGCGGGCGACGCGATCAGCCCGTCGCGAAAGAATTCCTCGACCCGGACCAGCCCCAGCCCGGCAATGTCGAAGGCATGGCGCGAGACGAAATGGATCAGCCGCTCGACCCGCTGCGCCGGGCAGACGAGGCCGCCGGTGCAGCGCACTACGACTTCGGCCTCGCCGCGTTCGGCGAGCGAGCCGCATTCGGGGCATTCGGTCGGGAAAGTCCATGATGCGCGCGGTTCGTCGCGGGTCAGGTTGTCGACGATTTGCGGAATGACGTCGCCCGCGCGCTGTACGACTACCCGGTCGCCGGGGCGGACGCCCAGCCGCCCGATCTCGTCGGCATTGTGCAGCGTGGCGTTGGTGACGACGACGCCGCCGACGGTCACCGGCTCCAGCCGGGCGACGGGGGTCAGCGCGCCGGTGCGGCCGACCTGGATATCGATGTCGCGCAACGTGGTCTGCGCGCGTTCGGCAGGGAATTTGTGCGCAATCGCCCAGCGCGGGGCACGGCCGACGAACCCGAGCCGCTCCTGCCAGTCGAGGCGGTCGAGCTTGTAGACCACGCCGTCGATATCGAAGGGCAAATCGGCGCGGCTCTCCTCGATCGCGCGATAGACGGCGAGCGCCTGCGCCGCGCCGTCGCAGCGCTGGAACGCGTCGGCGATGGGAAAGCCCCAGTCCTTGAGCGCGGCGACGACCCCGGCCTGGGTCTCGGCGGGAAGGGTGGCGACCTCGCCCCAGCCATGGGCGAGGAATTTTAGCGGGCGCGACGCGGTGACGGCGGCGTCCTTTTGCCGCAGCGAACCGGCGGCGGCGTTGCGCGGGTTGGCGAACTGGCGTGCCTTGGCCGGATCGACCGCATCGGCGAGGAGCCGGGCGTTGAGCGCGGCGAAATCGTCCTTCGCCATATAGACCTCGCCGCGCACCTCGAACACGTCCGGCGCGGCGGCGGGCAGGCTTTGCGGGATGTCGGCGATGGTCGCGACATTGGCGGTCACGTCCTCGCCCACCGCGCCGTCGCCACGGGTCAGCGCGCGGACCAGCTTGCGCCCTTCGTACCGGAGCGAACAGGACAGGCCGTCGATCTTCGGTTCGGCGGTCAGCGCCACCGCTTCGTCATCGGACAGGCGCAGGAAGCGGCGGACGCCGGCGACGAATTCGGCGACGTCTTCGTCGGCAAAAGCGTTGTTGAGGCTCAGCATCGGCCGGGCATGCGCGACCTTGGCCAGATGCCCCGATGGCGCAGTGCCGACGCGCAGCGAGGGGGAATCGGGGCGGACCAGCGCCGGGAACGCCGCCTCGACGTCGCGATTGCGGCGCACCAGCGCGTCGTAATCGGCATCGGTCAGGATCGGCGCGTCCGCCCCGTGATAGGCGGCATCGGCCTGCGCGATCCGTTCGGCCAGTTCGGCCAGTTCGGCGGCGGCTTCGGCGTCGGTGGCGGGCAGGGGGGCGGTGGTCATGCCCCGATCGCTACCCGCTGTCCGGGCGGGCGATCAAGGGGAAGGCGGCGCGCTATTCCTTGCGGCGGATGGTCATGCGGCGTTCGACCACGATCGGGCGGTCGAAATGCAGCCCGGCGCGACCGTCCTCGGCCCAGCGGATCGTCGCTGCCGACCAGTGGCCGCCGCCGGTGTCGATGCGGATGACCGAACCGATCGCGCCTTCGCCGAAATCGACGAGATCGATCAGCGCGCCGGTGGTCGACAGGTCGCGGATGCGCGCCGGGCGGCGGCGGCCATCGACCTCGATCGTGGTCGAGCGCAGCATCCGCGTCCGCGCCGCACGTTCCGCCTTCGGTCCCTGCGGGGTCAGCGCGCCGCCTTCGCGCAGCAGCCGGGCGGTGGCGGTCGCCCCGTCGACGGGCGGGCCATAGACCGGCCCGGAGACTTCGGTGCAGCCGAGATCGCGCAGCACCGCCAGCTCGTCATGATATTCGACGCCCCGGGCGGTGGTGGCGATGCCGAGCAGGTCGGCGAGCGTCACGATCGAGCGGACCACTGCGGCGTTGCGCCCTTCGGGATCGCTGACCCCCCGCACGAACGAACGGTCGAGCTTGATCCGGTCGAGCGGCAGGCGGCGCAGGCACGACATCGATGCCTGTCCCGCCCCGAAATCATCGAGCGCCAGCCGGATGCCGACCCCCTGCAACGCCGCGAAGGTCGCGACGGCATGGCGCATGTCGCGCAGCAGGCTCGCCTCGGCAATGCTCAGTTCCAGCCGTTCGGCGGGCATTCCCGACCGCGCGACCGCGTTGGTCAGGATCGCCGGGAACGACGGATTGGCGAATTGCGCGCCCGACAACTGGACCGACAGCCGCGTGTCGCCCGTCCATGACGCGGCGTCGTGACAGGCGGTGCGCAACACCCACTCGCCGATCGCCTCGATCAGCTTGCATTCCTCCGCCACGCCGAGGAACTCCTGCGCCGCCAGCGTACCGCGCGTCGGATGTTGCCAGCGGACCAGCGCCTCGAACCCGGTGATCCGGCCACCGTCGAGCGCGACGACCGGTTGATAGACGATGCGCAACTGGTCGCGCGACAGGGCGACGCGCAGGTCGTCGGCCATCTGCTGGCGCGACCGGCTATCCTCCAGCAGCGCGTCGTGGAAGAAACGGTGGACGCCGCGTCCGGCACCCTTGGCGGCATAGAGGGCGAGGTCGGCATGGCTGACCAGCACGTCGGGCGTCGCCCCGTCGTCGGGCGACACGGCGATGCCGACCGAACAGCCGATCGACACCGCATTGCCGCCGATGAAATAGGGTTGCGACAGCGATGCGATGATCGCCTGCGCCAGCGTCGCCATCTGCGCCCGGTTGCCCATGCGCGGCAGGACGACCTGGAATTCGTCGCCGCCCAGCCGCCCGACCAGCCCGGCATCGCCGACGGCGCGCAGCAGCCGTTCCGCGACCTGTTTCAGCAGCGCATCGCCGACCGGATGACCGAGCGTATCGTTGACCGCCTTGAACCGGTCGAGGTCGAGCAGGAACAGTGCGGTGCCGTCATAGCCGGGCTGCGCCAGCGTCTGTTCGAGCGAGATGCGCATCCGTTGCCGGTTGGCGAGGCCAGTCAGGCTGTCGAACAGCGCGAGGCGGGTGATTTCCGCATCCGATTGCCGCACTGCCGCCATGTCGGTGCCGGTGCCCACGAACCCCTCGAACCGACCGTACGGATCGGTGAACGGACTGCCCGATACGCTCCAGCTGCGGTCCTGCCCGCCGGCAAGGGCGGGGGTGACGGCGTAATCGGTGAAGGCGGTACGGGCCGAGAGGTGAAAGGCGATGGTGCGTTCCGAATCGTCCGGCCCGGATTCGGCGCCAGCGATGCGCAGCAGATCGGTCAGCGCGGCCCCGACCGGATCGATATCGGCGGCGGCGAACACGCGCACGATCTTGTCGCTCAGATAGGCGACGCGGCCGTGGCGATCGGTCTGCCAGAACCAGTTCGGGCCATGATCCTCCGCCTCGCGAATCAGTCGAGCGGCGCGGTCGTCGGGCAGGCGCGTCGAATCGTCGGGCCGCTGTACCCACGATCGCAACGCCGCCTTCATTCCATCGATCGCCAACTGCCCGTCCCTTTCCGTATGGTGCCGAGGATAGCGGCGCATCGTGAACGAATTCTTTGCAAGGCGCGGCTTCCTGCCTGTAGGGCAGTGTGGAAAATGACCGATATGGACCCGCAGATGACCGTCACCATCACCGAAGCCGATCTGATCGACAGTGTCGCCGATGCGCTGCAATTCATCAGCTACTATCACCCGATGGATTATATCCGTGCGCTGGGTGAGGCCTATGCTGCCGAAACGTCACCGGCCGCCAAGGACGCAATTGCGCAAATTCTGACGAACAGCCGCATGTGTGCGGAGGGGCATCGCCCGATCTGTCAGGATACCGGCATCGTCACCGTGTTCGTCAAATGGGGGCAGAATTGCCGTTTGGACAGCGAGCGGTCGTTGCAGGAGGTCGTCGACGAGGGCGTGCGCCGCGCCTATATGCACCCCGAAAACAAGCTGCGCGCGTCGATCCTCGCCGACCCCGCATTCACGCGGCGCAATACGAAGGATAATACGCCTTCGGTGCTGCACGTCGAAATGGTGCCGGGCGACAAGGTCCATGTCGATGTCGCGGCCAAGGGCGGTGGCAGCGAGAACAAGTCGAAGTTCAAGATGATGAACCCCAGCGATTCGATCGTCGACTGGGTGCTGGAGATGATCCCGCAAATGGGTGCCGGCTGGTGCCCGCCGGGCATGATCGGCATCGGCATCGGCGGCACCGCCGAGAAGGCGATGCTGCTCGCCAAGGAATCGCTGATGGCGCCGATCGACATGGGCCAGTTGAAGGCCCGCGGACCCCAGACCGATGTCGAGGCGCTGCGCATCGAACTGATGGACAAGGTCAATGCGCTCGGCATCGGTGCGCAGGGGCTGGGTGGCCTGTCGACCGTATTGGACGTCAAGATTCTTGACTGGCCGACCCATGCCGCGTCGAAGCCGGTGGCGATGATCCCGAATTGCGCCGCGACCCGCCACGCGCATTTCACGCTGGACGGCAGCGGTCCGGCCTATCTGGAGCAGCCGAACCTCGCCGACTGGCCCGACGTCAACTGGACCCCGGACAAGGCGGCGATTCGCGTCGATCTCGACACGCTGACTCCCGAGGTTGTCGCGACGTGGAAGCATGGCGACCGACTGCTGCTCAACGGCAAGATGCTGACCGGCCGCGACGCCGCGCACAAGCGGATCGCCGACATGCTGGCCAGGGGCGAGGAACTGCCCGTCGATTTCCGCGGGCGCGTGATCTATTATGTCGGGCCGGTCGATCCGGTCGGCGAGGAAGTGGTCGGCCCCGCCGGTCCCACCACCGCCACCCGCATGGACAAGTTCACCCGCATGATGCTCGACCAGGGGCTGCTCGCGATGGTCGGCAAGGCGGAGCGTGGGGGCGATGCGACCAAGGCGATCGCCGAGGCCAAGTCGGCCTATCTGATGGCGGTCGGCGGCGCGGCATATCTCGTCGCGCGCGCGATCAAGGGGTCGAAGGTCGTCGGCTTCGAGGACCTCGGCATGGAAGCGATCTACGAATTCGAAGTGCAGGACTTCCCCGTAACCGTCGCGGTGGATAGCGAGGGGCAGAATGTCCACCACCTCGCGCCGCTTGTGTGGCGCGAGAAGATCGCGAAGGAACGGTTGCTCGAGGGGGCGTGATCGCGAGGGGAGGGGCGGGGGCGGCGCGCTACATTCGCTCCCACCCCCGCCGCGCCGGACCTGATCCGGGACTGCGCTTGCCACTCTTCGGCAGAGAATAGGAGCGACCCCGGCTCGAGCCGGGGGGACATGGCGGCGCCAACAATGTGCCTCCATGTCGAAATACACTGCACCTGCGAAACGATTCACGGGCACGCGGCGTTCATCGGCACGATGGCGTACCAAGACCTTCCCCCTCCGCCCGCCGGCCTGCTCGACGATGCCGGCCTGTTCCTCGATTTCGACGGCACGCTGGTCGAACTGGCCGACCGTCCCGATGGCGTGGTCGTCGGCGACGATCTGCGCGTGCTGCTGCACCGGCTGGCGCAGCGTATGGGCGGACGGGTCGCGATCGTCAGCGGTCGGTCGGTCGAGCAGATTGACGGTTTCCTGGGGCAGACGATCGCCGATTACGCGGTGGTCGGGAGCCACGGCGCCGAAATCCGGCCGGCCGGCGGCACCACCCTTTTGCCCGATCGCCCAGCGAGCCTGACCGCCGCCGAGCGCGCGTTCAAGGACCGGTTCGGCGACGATCCGCGCATCGTGATCGAGATCAAGACATTGGGGGTCGCGATCCATTATCGCGGCGCCCCCGAGGTCGAACAGGAGGCGCACGCACTCGTCGATGCCTTTGCCCAGCGCGACGGGCTGACGATGCAGGCCGGCAAGATGATGATCGAATTGCGCATGGACGGTCATGACAAGGGTACGGCGATCGCCACGCTGTGCGAGAGTGCGCCCTTTGCCGGGCACGCGCCGATCTTCGTCGGCGACGACCTGACCGACGAACCGGGCATGCTCGTTGCGGCGCATCATGGCGGCGCCGGTATATTGATCGGACCGATGCGCGATACCGCTGCGACCTATCGCCTCGACGATGTCGCATCCTTTCTGGGCTGGCTGGAGACGAACGCATGACCGCGACGATGGACCTTTGGCCGATCGGCAATTGTCAGGTGTCGGCGCTGGTCGACCGCAACGGACGCTTCGTATGGGGGTGCCTGCCGCGGGTCGATGGCGATCCGGCGTTCTCGTCGCTGCTCGACGACCGGCGGCGCGGATCGGACGGGGCGTTCGGCTTCTGGGAGATCGATCTCGACGGCTGTGTCGATACGCAGCAGACCTATATCCGCAACACGCCGGTGCTGGTGACGCGCCATGTCGATGCGCAGGGCAATGCGATCGAGGTCGTCGATTTCTGCCCCCGTTTCAAACGACACGACCGCATGTACCGTCCCGTCGCCTTTTGCCGGATCGTACGCCCGCTGGCCGGCAGCCCCCGCATCCGCGTGCGCCTGCGCCCCTCGGTCGACTGGGGCAGCGCGCAGGCGGAGCGGACGCGCGGGTCGAACCATATCCGCTACCTGCTCGACGGCGAGACGATCCGCCTGTCGACCAGCGCACCGGTCGGATGGATCGAGGACGAGCGGCTGTTCCGCGTCGAACGCACGCTGCATTTCTTCCTCGGGCCGGACGAGAGTTTCTCGGACGAACTGCCAGCGTCGGTCGAGCGGATGCTGAAGAACACCATCGACGAATGGCGCCACTGGGTCCGGGGCCTCGCCACCCCGGTCGAATGGCAGCAGGCGGTGATCCGCAGCGCGATCACGCTGAAGCTGTGCCAGCATGAGGAGACCGGCGCGATCGTCGCCGCGCTGACCACCTCGATCCCCGAACATGCGGATAGCGGGCGCAACTGGGACTATCGCTACTGCTGGATCCGCGATGCCTATTATACGGTGCAGGCGCTGAACCGGCTCGGGGCGCTCGACGTGCTGGAGGGGTATCTCGAATATCTGCGCAACATCGTCGACAATGCCGCCGACGGGCAGATCCAGCCGCTCTACGGCGTCGGCGGCGAGGCGACGCTGGTCGAGCGCGAGGCGGAGGGGCTGGACGGCTATCGCGGCATGGGACCGGTCCGCGTCGGCAACCAGGCCTATGAACAGGTCCAGCACGACGCCTATGGCCAGATCATCCTGTCGAACGCGCAGGGCTTTTTCGACCAGCGGCTGTTCCGCGTCGGCAAGCAGGCCGATTTCGAGGCGCTGGAGCCGATCGGCGAACGCGCCTGGGCCGCCTATGACAAGCCCGATGCCGGTTTGTGGGAGCTGCGCACCAAGAGCCATGTCCACACCTACAGCGCCGCGATGTGCTGGGCGGCGTGCGACCGGCTCGCCAATGTCGCCGGCACGCTCGGCCTTACCGAGCGCGAGACCTTCTGGCGCGACCGGGCGACCGCGATGCGGACCAAGATCGAACGCGAGGCGTGGCGGCCCGAGACCAACCGCATGTCGGCGACCTTCGGCGGCGACGATCTCGACGCCAGCATCATCCAGCTGCTCGACCTGCGCTTTCTCGACCCCGACGATCCGCGCTTCATCGGTACGCTGGAGGCGGTCGAAAAGGGGCTGCGCCGGGGCAGCCACATGCTGCGCTATGCGATCGAGGACGATTTTGGCCTGCCGCACACCGCGTTCAACGTCTGCACCTTCTGGCTGATCGAGGCGCTGCACGCGACCGGCCGCGACGAGGATGCGCGCGAGTTGCTGGAAGAAATGCTGTCGCGCTGCACGCCCGCCGGGCTGTTGTCGGAGGATATCGACCCCGAAACCGGGGAACTCTGGGGCAATTATCCCCAAACCTACTCGCTGGTCGGCATGATCAACAGCGCCGTCCTGCTGAGCAAGTCATGGAATGTCGTACGATGAGTCGATTGATCGTCATCTCGAACCGGGTGCAGGCTCCCCAGCCCGGCACCGGCGGCGGGGCGCAGGGCGGGCTGGCCGTTGCGCTCAACGCCGCGCTGGCGGAAGAGGACGGTATCTGGTTCGGCTGGTCGGGGGAGGCCAGCGACAATCGCGAACTCCGCTTCCAGACCTATGGCGGCGTCACCAGCGCGGTGATGGATTTGAGCGAGCAGGACGTCGAGGAATATTATGACGGTTACGCCAACCGCACCTTGTGGCCGCTATTCCACTACCGCCTCGACCTGACCGAATTCGAACGCGACTTTCAGGGCGGCTATGAACGCGTCAATCGCGTGTTCGGCGAACGCATCGGCCCGCATATCGAACCCGACGACCTGATCTGGGTCCATGACTATCACATGATCCCCCTCGGCTGGGTGCTGCGGCAACAGGGGATCACCAACCGCATCGGCTTTTTCCTGCACATCCCGTGGCCGCCACGCCGGCTGCTGACCGCGCTGCCCGATCACCGCCGCATGGTCGAAGCGCTGTTCGCCTATGACGTGGTCGGGTTCCAGAATGAGGAATGGCTCGACAGCTTCTTCAACTATGTCCGCGAGGAGATGGATGGTACGATCGACGGCAACCGCGTCACTGTCGGCGGGCGCACGATTACCGCGATCAGCTGCCCGATCGGGATCGAGGCGAAGGACTTCATCGCCGGCGCGGCCGGGCCGGTCGCGCGCGCGGCGCAACTCAACCAGCTCGAAAGCGCAGTCGGGCGCAGCCTGATCGTCGGGGTCGACCGGCTCGATTATTCGAAGGGGCTGCCCGAACGCTTTGCCGGGTATGAACGCTTCCTCCAGAATCATCCCGACCGGCGGGCCTTGGTTTATCTGCTCCAGATCGCACCGCCGTCGCGCACCGCGGTGCAGACCTATCGCGACATCCGCAACACGCTCGAACAGCAATCGGGACGGATCAACGGTGCCTATGCCGATACCGACTGGGTGCCGATCCGTTATGTGAACAAGGGCTATCCGCGCGAGGTGCTGGCCGGCATCTATCGCGCGGCGCGGATCGGGCTGGTGACCCCCTTGCGCGACGGCATGAACCTGGTCGCGAAGGAATATGTCGCGGCACAGGACCCACGCGATCCCGGCGTGCTGGTGCTGTCGCGCTTCGCGGGCGCTGCACAGCAATTGTCGGTCGGCGCGCTGATGGTGAACCCGTACAGCGCCGAGGACATGGCCGACGCGATCGACAAGGCGCTCAGGATGCCGCGTGCCGAACGGATCGAGCGGTGGCAGGCGATGATCGACAATGTCGTCGACGAGGACGTCATCTGGTGGCGCAAGCGGTTCATCGACGCGCTGACGGCGGAGACGAATTAGGCCGGATCGACAAGCAGGGAGTCCTCCCTCTCCCCTAACAGGGGAAAGGGATAGCGGAGCTTGCCAGCTTGCTGGCTAGCGCAGCTTGGGAGAGGGGGCGAGCAACCCAAAGGCTCGCGCGCTCGCCTGCGCAAGCGCTCCACTCCCCTCTACGAGGGGCGAGGGGGGAAGGGCTTATCTGAATGTCGATCCCGCCTAAGGGTAGCGGCCGGTCCGACGCTCTGTCATCCGAAGACGCGAAGCCGAACGCTGCCGCGACGAACGCAGATGCCGATCCAAGGGGTGGCGAACCCCGCCGCCACCCAGTATGCACGGCGGCATGACAGCCCGGATCATCGACGGAAAAGCCTTCGCCGCGAATCTGCGCGCGCGCCTCGCCACCCATGCCGCGACCTTTGCAGAAGCCGCCGGCCGTCCCGCCGGCCTCGCCGTGGTGCTGGTGGGCGAGGACGCAGCCTCGGCCGTCTATGTCCGGTCGAAGGGGAAGGCGACCCGTGAGGCGGGCATGGCCAGCTTCGAACATCGCCTTTCGGCCGATGTGTCGCAGGAGGAACTGATCGCGCTGGTCGAACGGCTGAACGCCGATCCCGCGGTCGATGGCATCCTCGTGCAATTGCCGCTGCCCCGGCATCTCGACAGCGACGCGGTGCTGCTGACCATCGATCCCGACAAGGATGTCGACGGTTTCCACCCGGTCAATGCCGGGCGGCTGGCGACCGGCCTGCCGGGCATGGTGCCCTGTACCCCCTATGGCTGTCTGTTGCTGCTGCGCGACGAACTCGGCGACCTGTCGGGCAAGGACGCGGTGGTCGTCGGTCGGTCGAACATCGTCGGCAAGCCGATGGCGGCGCTGCTGACCGCCGAGAGCTGCACCGTCACCATCGCCCATTCGCGGACCCGCGACCTGCCCGGCCATGTCGCGCGCGCCGACATCGTCGTCGCGGCGGTCGGGCGAGCGAACTTCGTCAAGGGCGAGTGGCTGAAGCCCGGCGCGACCGTGATCGATGTCGGCATCAACCGCACCGATAACGGGCTGGTCGGCGATGTCGACTTCGCTTCCGCCATGTCGGTCGCCGGCGCGATCACCCCGGTGCCGGGCGGGGTCGGGCCGATGACCATCGCCTGCCTGCTGCGCAACGCGCTGGTCGCGGCGCACCGGCGCGAAGGATTGCCGTTCGACGATAGCGCGCTGTGATCGAGCTGTTCGTCTCGTCGCTCATCACCTTCTTCGTGGTGATCGATCCGCCGGGCTGCGCGCCGATCTATGCCGGGCTGACCACCGGGGCGTCGGACGTGCAGCGCCGGGCGATGGCGATCCGCGCGGTTACCATCGCCACCGCCATCCTCCTCGTCTTCGCCCTGTTCGGGCAGGCGCTGCTGAAGGCGCTGGGGATCAGTCTCGACAGTTTCCGCATCGCCGGCGGCATCATGCTGTTCCTGATCGCGCTGGAGATGGTGTTCGAGAAACGCACCCAGCGCCGCGAGGATCGCGCACAGAAAATCATCGAGACGCATGAGGTCGAGGACGTGTCGACCTTCCCGATGGCGATGCCGATGATCGCCGGGCCGGGGTCGATCGCATCGGTGATGCTGCTGATGAGCCAGGTCGGCGATTGGAGCGCGCGGGCGGTGGTCCTGGGCGCGCTGGCGTCGATCCTGCTGCTGACGCTGATCGCGTTGCTCGCGGCGGGACCGCTGATGAAGCTGCTTGGCGCGCGGATCGAGGCGGTGATTACCCGGCTGCTGGGGGTCCTGCTGGCGGCGCTGGCGGCGCAATTCGTGATCGACGGGTTGCGGGCGAGCTTTCTGTAACGCTTCCAATCCGCTTCAAACTGTTGCGGATTGGTGACACTCGTTACGAAAGTGTATGCGTACATATACACGTATTTGCAACCATCCCTGCTTTCACCGATAGTTAGCCATGGTTATGCGGGATGCACGTTCCGCGACCACTGGGATGCCTGACCGGGCCAAAGGGGAATAAAATTTCCATGATTGCACTATCAATGCGCGCATCGCTGCGCCACGGGGCTGCTTTGACCGCGCTGATCGCCAGCGCAGTTGCAGTTCCCGCCATCGCGCAGGAAGTCGCTCCGGCGGGCACGACCGTGCCGACGCCGGCGAACCCGACCGACGATACGTCGCAGGACATCATCGTCACCGGCTCGATTCTGCGCGGCACCGATAGCGGCATTTCGCCGGTCACCACGCTGACCGCCGAAAATCTCGACGCGCGCGGCATCAACACGGTGCAGGACGCGATTCAGTTGTTGTCGTCCAACAACGGTCCGGCGCTGACTAACTCGTTTACCGCCAACGGCGCGTTCGCCGGCGGTGCGTCGGCGGTGTCGCTGCGCGGCCTGTCGACCAGCTCGACGCTGGTCCTGTTCGACGGCCTGCGTGCCGCCTATTATCCGCTTGCCGATGACGGTTCGCGCAACTTCGTCGATTTGAACACCATCCCCGACGACATCGTTGAGCGCGTTGACGTGCTGCGCGATGGCGCCTCGTCGAGCTACGGCGCCGACGCGATCGCGGGCGTGGTCAACATCATCACCAAGCGTTCTTTCAAGGGCATCGGCGGCCGGGTCGAAGCCGGTATTTCGGAAGACGGCGTTGCCGCCAACCAGCGCCTGACGCTGACCGCCGGCACCGGCGATCTCGATGAGCAGGGTTACAACGCCTATATCAGCGGCTTCTATTTCCGCAGCGAAGGCGTCGCCAACAAGGACCTGCGCGGCATCTTCACGACCGACGACCAGCGCAGCATCGGCGGCCCGAACGGCATCTTGAACGGTCAGAATGCCGCCGGTGAAATCAATGGTTTCAACGTCGGCAGCACCTTCTACGTGCGCCCGGGCACGACCGGCCGCTATCAGATCCTGAACCCGACGGCGGGCTGCTATGCCGGTCCTTCGGTCACGCCGACCCAGGCGGATCTGACGCGGACCAACTCGAATGGACAGCTTGTCAACGGAACGCTGCCGGTTTCGAACGTCTGTCAGGAAGACCTGACCTACAATTACGGTAACGTGACCCCGGACATCGAACGCTTCGGCGGTTCGGCTCGCTTCACCGCGAAGGTCGGCGATACGTCGGAAGCGTATCTATCGGTCAACTTCCAGCAGACGCGGTCGAGCTATTACGGCCTGACCGGGGTGATCCGCGGAAATGCCCCGACCGGCATCCTGTTCCCGCAATTCTCCACTTCGTCGGGGGCGGCGACCTTTGCGCCCGGTTCGGCGGTCCTGACGTTGCCGGTCTATGTCTGCGCCGCACGCGTAAATTGCACCGCGGCCAACGGCACGCTTAACCCGAACAACCCGTTCGCAGCGTCGGGCCAGACCGCGCAGATCCTCGGCCGCAACCAGGAACGCACCTATAACGAGACGCGCAGCCGCGTATATCGTGCGGCGTTCGGCCTGAACGGCACGATCTTCGACGATATCGACTATAATTTCAGCGCGACCGCGATGCATACCGACTTGCGTCGTCTGCAGGATGGCTATGTCTACATCCAGAACCTGCTGAACGTCATCGCTGACGGTTCTTACAACTTCGTCAACCCCGGCCAGAACACGCAGGCGGTGCGCGACTATCTGACGCCGGTGAACATCACCGATACCTCGTCGGATCTGTACCAGACGCAGGTCACCTTCTCGAAGGAACTGTTCAACCTGCCGGGTGGTCCGGTCCAGCTCGGTGTCGGCGGCTCGATCTTCTACGAAGCGGTCAATGCGCCCAGCGCCAACCCCGACAACAACGGCCCGACGCAGCGTTACTTCACCATCAACGCGTTCGGTACCGAGGGTAATCGCACCGTCAGCTCGGCATTCGCCGAGATACAGGCGCCGGTATTCGACCAGCTCGATGTCAACGTGTCGGGTCGCTACGACCATTATTCGACCGGGCAGAGCAACTTCTCGCCGAAGGTCGGTGCGCGCTTCACCCCGATCCGTCAGCTGTCGGTGCGCGGTACCTGGTCGCGCGGTTTCCGCATCCCAAGCTTTGCCGAAGCCAACGCGCTGCCGACGACCGGCTATGTCAGCCAGTCGATCACCAACGTGCCGGCCAGCTTCCGTGCACAATATGGCGCGGCCTGCGCCGACGACGCGACGGCGGCAACGGCCTGCCCGACCTATCTGACCAGCTATTCGATCGGTTCGACCACGCTCGCCTCGCCGAACCTGCAGCCGGAAAAGTCGCGCAGCTACACCGCCGGTATCCAGTTCTCGCCGGTGCCGAACTTCACCTTCACCGCTGATTACTTCAATATTAAGAAGACCGGCGCGATCACCTCGCCGTCGAACGCTGCAGCGATCGCGGCCTATTATGCGGGTCAGCCGATCCCGGCCGGGTTCAACGTCATTCCCGATGCACCCGACGTCAACCTGCAGAACGGCCGTCCGCGCATCGGCTTCGTCGAATCGCAGCTTATCAATTCGGATACGATCTTCTCCGAAGGTATCGACTTCGGTCTGACCGGCCGCGTCGATTTCGGTGGCTTCCAGTGGCGGACCGCTGCCAATGTCAGCTGGCTGATCGAATTGAGCACGACCTTCCCGGACGGCACGAAGGAAACCTATGTCGACACGCTCGGCAACTTCAATCTGACGGCGGGTAACGGCACCTTCCGTTGGCGTGGCAACTGGTCGAACACCTTCTCGTTCGACAAGGTCGACGTGACGGGGACGGTCAACTACGTGTCGGGCTATGACCTGTCGGCAGAGGATCAGGGCGGCGATTACGGCGACTGCTCGCTCAACCCGGGCTATGTCGACTGCCGCGTGAAGAGCTATCTGACGGCCGACCTGAACGTCAGCTTCAACGTCAACGACAACGTCACCTTCTACGTGAACGCCCTGAACCTGTTCGATCGCTTGCCGCCGATCGATCCGGTCACCTACGGCGCTCACCTGTACAACCCGGTGCAGGGCGGCAACGGCATCTTCGGCCGCAGCTTCCGTGCGGGTGCGAAGTTCGGCTTCTAGTCGTTTCGCTATCGGAAAAACAAAGGGCGGTTCCGGAAGGAGCCGCCCTTTTTCGTTGTCCACAGCGCATTGAAACGTCGATTCTGGTTCAACCT
The DNA here is from genome assembly GCF_022664395.1 of Sphingomonas lacusdianchii. Lineage (GTDB taxonomy): Bacteria > Pseudomonadota > Alphaproteobacteria > Sphingomonadales > Sphingomonadaceae > Sphingomonas > Sphingomonas lacusdianchii. The sequence goes on from NZ_JAKRET010000004.1 coordinate 282,422, forward strand.
AGCGACGCTAAATAGTGAAGCTGATTTACTGGAGTGCAACAGCAAACCACTAAAAGTTCCAGTTCTGAATATATCGAAAAACAGCAATTAGGTTTGCAAAATTTTAAATGCGTATAAACGTATTATAATAAAAACACCCTATTGTAGATGTTTAGGTCGATATGCAGTGGATGTGGCAAGCTTTGTTGCGACTGTTACCGAAAAACCACGCTCGAACGATTTAACGTTGGCCGAACTTTCGCCTGATTGCGTCGAAACTCGTGCACCCATTACGCTCCAATTGTTGCGCAACGTTTACGAGCGCCAATAGGATAGGGGCAAATATGAAGCTTAATGTACGGACTGCGTTGCTCGCCTCGACGCTGATGGTCGGTTTCTCGACCTCGGCCATAGCACAGGACGCCACGACTGGAGTGGGTTCTGAACCTGCGCCACAGGAAGCACCTGCCGAGGACATCGTCGTCACCGGATCGCTCATCCGCAATCCCAATCTGGTCCAATCGTCGCCGGTCAATTCGGTTAGTTCGGAGGAACTCGAACTCCGGCAGACAAATGTCGCCGAACAGTTCCTGCGCGAATTGCCGGGCGTGGTTCCCAGCATTGGTTCGGCCGTGAACAACGGCAATGGCGGCGCCTCGTTCGTCGACTTGCGTGGTCTAGGTGCCAATCGCAACCTCGTACTGCTCGATGGATCGCGCATCGCACCTGCTGGTCTTGGCGGTATCACCGACCTGAACAACATTCCGCTTGCACTGCTGCAGCGGACCGACATCCTCACCGGCGGCGCATCGACCACTTATGGTGCAGACGCGGTGTCCGGCGTTATCAACTTCATCACCCGGCGTGATTTCTCGGGGATGGAAGCGACCGTCAGCGAGCAGATAACCGAACGTGGCGACGGCAACGTGTTCCGCGGCGATCTGACCCTGGGCGCGAACTTCGATGACGGACGCGGCAACGCCGTGTTCAGCATGGGGTATCAGAAGGCGGACCCGGTTTATCAGGGCGATCGCGACTTTTCCGAATTCAACATCGATTCCTACACCGGTGCGCAGGGCGGTTCCGGAACGACGGTCCCGGGCCGTTTTACCGGTCTTGGCCTCGGCACCAACCAACAGATTGATCCGCAAACCGGTCGTCTCGTTCCGACGTACGCGCTCTTTAACTTCAACCCGCAGAACATCTTCCAGACGCCGTTCGAGCGTTACAACATGTTCGGCGCGGCACATTACGAAGTTACCGACAATATCGAAGTATATGGTCGCGGATTGTTCTCGAAGAACACGGTGCAGACCGTTATTGCCTCTTCGGGTACGTTCGGCAACTCGCTGACGATCCCGTATTCGAACCCCTATCTGCCAGCGGCGGCGCGTGGTCAGATTTGCGCTGCTAACGGTCTAACCGCAGCGCAGTGTGATGCGGCCGCCCTCGCGACCTCGACGACCGATCCGAACTACCGCACCTTTACGAGCAACGTCTCGCGTCGCTTCATTGAAGCGGGTCCGCGCCTGTCGACCTACACGACCACGCTGTTCGATTACCGCTTTGGCGTGCGCGGCGACATTACCAGCAACGTCCAGTTCGATATTTCGGGCGGATATGGCGAAAGTGAGAACGCACAACGCCAGAGCGGAAACGGTACGCGCACGCGGTTGCGTCAGGCGGCATTGGCAACGAACACCGCGACCTGCATCGACAACAGCAACGGTTGCGTCCCGATCAATTTGTTTGGTGCGGCCGGTACGATCACCCCTGACCAGCTCGGCTTCCTGCTCGGCGTCACGAACGGCACGACGACCAAGACCTCCTTGGCGCAGGCCCGCGGCGTCCTAAGCGGCGATCTGGGCTTCAACAGCCCGTTCGCAACGGACGCGATCTCGTTCGCGATCGGCGCCGAGTATCGCAAGTACACGGCGGCAGTGGTATCGGATGAACTGACGCAGCGCCCGAACGAAGTGCTCGGCAACGGCGCGGCATCGCCTGATGTGGCAGGCCAGTATAACGTGAAGGAAGGCTTCGCGGAACTGATCGTCCCGCTTGTCGCGGAGCGTCCGTTCTTTCACAGCCTGACGGTGGAAGCGGGTGGTCGTGTATCGTCCTATTCCACGGCAGGAACCAACTGGACGTGGAAAGCCGGCGGTACGTGGGAGCCTGTCCAGGCAATCCGCATTCGCGGGAATTATCAGAAGGCGGCTCGTGCGCCGAACATCGGCGAACTGTTCGCGCCGTCGGTTATCGGACTCGACAACTCGGCTTCCGATCCCTGCGCCGGAACCGGCGTCACGGCTGGCTCCGCCTTGGGTCAGGTCTGCGCCGCGCAGATCGTCGCTGGCGGCGCCACCGCCGCTCGTGCCCAGCAGCTGATCGGCACGATCCCGCTGCCTTCCGCGGGTCAGGTCAACGTCTCGACCGGCGGCAATCCGAACCTCAACGTCGAAAAGGCGACGACGTGGACGATCGGCGCCGTGCTGCAGCCCGATTTCCTGCCTGGCTTCAACGCCAGCGTCGACTATTACAACATTGCGGTGCAGGACGCGATCACGTCGCCGACGGTCGGTGACGTGTTTGCGAGCTGCTACTCGCCGCTACAGGCCGCTACGTCGGCTGGTTGTCGGGCGATCGGTCGCGATCCGATCGACGGCAGCCTCAACGGTGAAGCAACCGGTTTGGCTCTGCCGCTTTCGAACCTGGGTCGGATCAAGACCGACGGTATCGACGTCTCGCTGAACTACCGGCAGAAGCTCGGTTTCGGTGCTTTGGCATTGTCGTTCATCGGCAACTGGACCAACAGCAACAGGTTCCAGGCGACCCCGACGTCGATCAACCGGGAATGCGTCGGCTATTACAGTGTCAACTGCTTGTCGATCCAGCCGGAGTTCAGCTTCAATCAGCGGACGACGTTGACAATCGGTGCAGCCGACATTTCGTTGCTGTGGCGGTATATCGATGCCGTCTCGTATGAGCCGGCGGCACTTGCCGACGACATCGCCAATGGCGGCGGACCGCTGGAGGAATTCCGTCGCATCGGAGCCGAGCATTATTTCGACCTCACGACCCGGTTCGGCGTGACCGATAACTTCGACTTCACGATCTCCGCTCTGAACCTGTTCGACAACCAGCCAAAGGTGGTCGGTGCATCGATCGGTACAACGGCCTTCAACAGCGGCAACGTCTATCCGTCGACCTATGACGCCTTGGGTCGCCGTTTCGCTGCCAGCGTCCGGTTGCGCTTCTGATACATCGATTAGCGTATTCAGGACTTGACTGAGGAGGGGCGGGATTTGATCCCGCCCCTTTTTACTTACTGGCATGCTATAAAATTTGAGGTAGAATGACCCTGTCTTGCGATAGGAAGGAATGTTGATGCTGATGTTCGTAACTACTCTGTTTGTCGGACTCGTCGGTCAGCAGGCAACGTCATCATCTCCCCCGGTTGCGACCGCGCCGAAGCTAATCTGCAAGCGTACGTTGGACACTGGTTCGAACGTTCGCGGCAAAAAGGTCTGCCTGACCGCAAAGCAGTGGGATCAGGTGGCGCGGCAGGGACAGGAACTCGGGCGTTCAATGCTTCCTGCGCTCGTCACCCAGAACCAATAAAGTTTGGTCGAGGGTGGCGAGCGCGGTCGCCGTCACCCCACGCTTAACGTCAGCGCCCCATCCCCCTCATCGACCCGCACCGTCGATCCATCCTTCACGCTTCCGCGCAGGATCAGATCGGCCAAGGGATCCTGCAAGTAACGCTGCACCGCGCGCTTCAGCGGCCGCGCGCCATAGACCGGGTCGTAGCCGACCCTTCCCAACCATGCCCGCGCGGCATCGGTCAGTTCGACCTTCACCTTGCGCTCCGCCAGCAGACGGCTGACACGACCGACCTGAATGTCGACGATCGGCGCCATGTGCTCCGCCGCCAGCCGGTGGAACAGGATGATCTCATCCAGCCGGTTGAGGAATTCCGGGCGGAAATGGGCGCGGACGACGTCCATCACCTGCGGCTCGACCGTCTCGACGCCCGCGCCATCGGGCAGGTTGGTCAGATATTGCGAGCCGAGGTTCGACGTCAGGATCACGATCGTGTTCGAGAAATCGACCGTGCGCCCCTGTCCGTCGGTCAGGCGGCCGTCGTCGAGCACCTGCAACAAGATGTTGAAGACGTCGCCATGCGCCTTCTCTACCTCGTCGAACAGCACGACCTGATAGGGGCGGCGGCGGACGGCTTCGGTCAGCTTGCCGCCTTCCTCATAGCCGACATAGCCCGGCGGCGCACCGATCAGCCGCGCGACCGCGTGCTTTTCCATGAACTCGCTCATGTCGATGCGGACCATCGCGTTGGGGTCGTCGAACAGGAATTCGGCGAGCGCCTTGGTCAGCTCGGTCTTGCCGACGCCCGTCGGCCCGAGGAACAGGAACGACCCCAGCGGCCGGTTCGGGTCCTGTAGCCCCGCGCGCGAACGGCGGACGGCGGTGGCGACGGCGCGCACCGCCTCGCTCTGGCCGATGACCCGCTTGCCGAGTGCATCCTCCATGTTGAGCAGCTTCTCGCGCTCGCCCTCCAGCATCCGGTCGACCGGCACCCCGGTCCAGCGGCTGACCACACCGGCGATATCGTCGGCGGTTACTTCCTCGCGCAGCATCGCGCCGCCGGCATTCGCCTGTGCTTCGCGCAACTGTTTTTCGAGCGTCGGGATCGTGCCATAGGTCAGTTCGGACATCTTTGCGAGGTCGCCCGCGCGCTGCGCCTGTTCGAGCGCGACGCGCGCGGCGTCGAGCTGTTCCTTGAGCTTGGCTTCTGACGCAATCTTGTCGCGCTCGCCCTGCCAGCGCGTCACCAGTTCGGCGAGTTGCTGCTCGGCATTGGCCAGTTCCTCCTCCAGCGTGTCGAGCCGGTCGATGCTGGCGGCGTCGCTTTCGCGGCGCAGCGCCTCGCGCTCGATCTTCATGCGCAGGATGCGGCGGTCGAGGCTCTCGATCGCCTCGGGCTTGCTCTCCACCTCCATGCGGATGCGGCTGGCGGCCTCGTCCATCAGGTCGATCGCCTTGTCGGGCAGGAAGCGGTCGGTGATGTAGCGGTTCGACAGCGTCGCCGCCGATACCAAAGCGCCGTCGGTAATCCGCACGCCGTGATGGAGTTCGTATTTCTCCTTCAGGCCGCGCAGGATGCTGATCGTGTCCTCGACGGTCGGTTCGCCGACGAACACCGGCTGGAACCGTCGCTGAAGCGCCGGGTCCTTCTCGACATGCTTGCGATATTCGTCGAGCGTCGTCGCGCCGATGCAGTGGAGCTCGCCCCGGGCGAGGGCGGGCTTCAGCAGATTGCCGGCATCCATCGCCCCTTCGGACTTGCCCGCGCCGATCAGCGTGTGCATCTCGTCGATGAACAGGATGATCTGCCCGTCGCCGGCCTTCACCTCGTCGAGCACGCCCTTCAGCCGTTCCTCGAACTCGCCGCGATATTTGGCGCCGGCGATCAGCGAGCCCATGTCGAGCGACATCAGCGTGCGGTCCTTCAGCCCCTCGGGCACGTCGCCATTGGCGATACGCAGCGCGAGACCCTCGGCGATCGCGGTCTTGCCGACGCCGGGTTCGCCGATCAGCACCGGATTATTCTTGGTCCGTCGGGCGAGAATCTGGATCGTGCGGCGGATCTCCTCGTCGCGGCCGATGACCGGGTCGAGCTTGCCGTCGCGCGCCGCCGCCGTCAGGTCGCGCGCGAATTTCCGGAGCGCATCATAGCGATCCTCGGCCCCCGCCGTATCGGCGATGCGCCCGCCGCGCAGCTTGTCGATCGCGGCGTTCAGATTCTGCGCGGTGATGCCGGCAGCGGTCAGCGCCTTGCCCGCCGGCCCCTGCGACAGGGCCAGCGCCAGCAACATCCGCTCGACGGTCACGAAGCTGTCGCCTGCCTTGGTCGCGATCTGTTCGGCTTGGTCGAGCAGGCGGACGCTGTCATTGTCGAGGCCCGGATTCTGCTGCGCGCCCGACCCCGACACCGACGGCATCTTGGCCAGCGCCGCATCGGTTTCAGCGATCGCGCGTCGCGCATCGCCGCCGGCGGTGGTGATAAGGCCCGCAGCCATGCCCTGTTCGTCGTCGAGCAGCGCCTTCAATATATGTTCGGGCGTAATCCGCTGATGCGAATTGCGGATCGCAACCGTCTGCGCGGCCTGCAAAAAGCCTCGCGCGCGGTCGGTGAATTTCTCGAGGTTCATATCGGTCCCCTGTGATGTTGGCGGCGATATGGTGTGGCAAATGGGCAACACAAGGGGGCGTGCATCGTTTGGCAAGGCACGGCGTTGGAGCCGCGATGGCACATGGCGTTCGCATTCTCGGCTGGGCATTGGTGTGGATCGTCGCGGTCCTGTGCCTCGCCGTCACGATCGTCCCGCGCTTCCTCGACCGCATTTATTATCGCGGCGTCGCGGGCGACCATTTCGACGGCGCGCGCTTCTTCAACCCCGATGGCGACGACACGTCCGCGCCACCGGGCGGCAGCCGCAGCGGCTTCTTCTGGCGACAGGTGACCGGCAGCGACGGCCGCCCGCCATGGCCTGCGCAGGTGCCGGTCCGGCCCGCACGGCCCGCCGAACTGCTGTCCGCCGCAACGCCCCCGGCGCGCGATCCCGGTCGGACGCCGATGCGGGTGACGTGGATCGGCCATGCATCGGTGCTGGTCCAGACCCCCGGCCTCAACATCCTGACCGATCCGGTGTGGAGCGAGCGCGCCGGGCCGTTCGGCTTCGGCCCGAGACGCGTCGCGGCCCCCGGTATCGCGCTGGCGGAGCTGCCGAAGATCGACCTGATCGTCATCAGCCACAATCATTACGATCATCTCGACCTCGCCACGTTGAAGACGCTGTACGACCGCGACCGGCCGGCGATCGTCACTGCCCTTGGCAACGACGCGATCCTGCGCAGCGCCGGCATCGCCGCGACCGCGCTCGACTGGCGACAGGTGCAACGGGTGGCGGGGGCCAACGTCCATGTCGTGCGCAACCATCACTGGTCGAGCCGCTGGTTCGTCGACCGCAACCGCGCCTTGTGGTCGGCCTTCGTCGTCGAACTGCCCGGCGGCAATTTGTTCTTCGCGGGCGATACCGGCATGGGCGACGGCCGCTGGGTGGAGGAGGCGAGGGCGCTCGGCCCGATCCGCCTCGCTTTGATCCCGATCGGCGCGTTCCGGTTCCAGCCGGGACAGATGGCGAGCGGCGCGCATATCGGACCCGTAGACGCGCTCGACGTGTTCCGCCGGCTGGAGGCGTCGCGCGGCATCGCCATTCATTGGGGCACGTTCCGCCTCTCCTATGAAGGCTATGCGACCCCGCCCAGATTGCTGAGCGCGGCGAAGGGCTGTGCCGGGGTCACCGATCGCCGCTTCGGCGCGGTCGTGATCGGCCGCCCGGTCAACATCGCGCCGATGACCGCCGCTACCGCACCGCCGTTCGATCGGGACGCCGTGCTGCGCTGTCTGGCGGGGCCGGCAGGCAACGGCCTGCCGTGAGCGAGAATGTCCACTCGCGATCCACCTTCGTCGTCACGCCGGATCATGCCCAGACCTCCGCGAACGTCCGCTCCACCGTGTCCCCGCGAAGGCGGGGATCCAGAGTTACCCTCGCAAAGCTTTGTTTTGCTTGGCCCTAGACCCTCGCCTGCGCGGGGGTACGGATGGGTTTCAGCATAGGCCAGGGACGTTCGCAAAGGTTTCGATCAAACCCGGTGTGACGATGCCATGCTTGCGCTCCGCCAACCAACCCGCCTATTGGTAACGCCAGATACGATCCGGCAAAGACCGGACCATAGGAGAGAGACATGCTCGATTTCGCGCTCGGCGAGATGGCCGATGCCATTCGCGAGACCACGCAGCGCTTCGCCGCCGATCGCATCGCGCCGATCGCCGCCGCCGTCGATGCCGAGGATCGCTTTCCGCAAGAACTCTGGCCCGAAATGGGCGCGCTCGGCCTGCACGGCATCACCGTAAGCGAGGAAGATGGCGGCCTCGGCCTCGGCTATCTCGAACATGTCGTCGCCTGCGAGGAAGTCGCCCGCGCCTCCGCCTCGGTCGGCCTGTCCTATGGCGCGCATTCCAACCTGTGCGTCAATCAGATCGCGCGCTGGGGATCGCCTGAGCAGAAGGCGAAATATCTCCCCAAACTCATCAGCGGCGAACATGTCGGGTCGCTCGCCATGTCCGAAGCCGGTGCCGGCTCCGACGTCGTGTCGATGAAGCTGCGCGCCGACAAGGTCGATGGCGGCTATCGGCTGAACGGCACCAAATTCTGGATCACCAACGCCCCCTATGCCGCGACGCTGGTCGTCTATGCCAAGACCGCACTGGACGCGGGATCGAAGGGGATTACCGCCTTTCTGATCGAGAAGGACTTTGCCGGTTTCGCAATCGGCCAGAAGATCGACAAGATGGGAATGCGCGGATCGCCGACCGCCGAACTGGTCTTCAACGACTGTTTCGTGCCGGAGGAGAACGTCATGGGGCCGCTGAACGGTGGCGTCGGCGTGCTGATGAGCGGCCTCGATTACGAACGCGTCGTGCTGTCGGGCATCCAGTTGGGGCTGATGCAGGCGTGCCTCGACACCGTCCTGCCGTACGTCGCCGAGCGCAAGCAGTTCGGCAAGCCGATCGGCGCGTTCCAGCTGATGCAGGGCAAGATCGCCGACATGTCGGTCGCGCTCAATTCGGCGCGGGCCTATGTGTACGCGGTGGCCCGCGCCTGCGACGCCGGCCGTACCACCCGCCACGACGCTGCGGGCGCGATCCTGCTGGCGTCGGAAAATGCGGTGAAGGTCGCCAATGACGCGATCCAGGCGCTGGGCGGCGCGGGCTATACGAAGGACTGGCCGGTCGAACGCTATTATCGCGATGCGAAGCTGCTCGACATCGGTGCCGGAACCAACGAAGTTCGCCGTATGCTGATCGGTCGCGAATTGCTGGGCGAGGGGACGCGCGCACAATGACGGTGCTGCCGACGCTGGTCGATCGCGGGTCGGACGCCTTCGCCGCCAATGCCGCGCACAACGAAGCGCTCGCTGCCGATCTTCGCGAACGTACCGCCCGCACCGCATCGGGCGGACCCGAGCGTAGCCGCGAACGCCATGTCGCGCGCGGCAAGCTGTTGCCGCGCGACCGCATCCACCGCCTGCTCGACGCCGGATCGCCCTTCCTCGAAATCGGCGCGCTGGCGGCGGGCGGCATGTATGGCGACGAGGCTCCGGCGGCGGGCGTGATCGCCGGCATTGGCCGCGTCCTTGGCCGGCAGGTGATGGTCGTCGCCAACGATCCGACCGTAAAGGGCGGCGCGTACTTTCCGATGACGGTCAAGAAGCATCTCCGTGCGCAGGAGATCGCATCGGAAAACCATCTGCCTTGCATCTATCTGGTCGACAGCGGCGGCGCGAACCTGCCGCATCAGGCGGAGGTGTTTCCCGACCGCGATCATTTCGGCCGCATCTTCTTCAATCAGGCAAACATGTCGGCAAGGGGCATTCCGCAGATCGCCTGCGTGCTCGGCAGTTGCACGGCGGGCGGCGCCTATGTCCCCGCCATGTCCGACGAAACGGTGATCGTGCGCGGGCAGGGGACGATCTTCCTCGCCGGCCCGCCGCTGGTCAAGGCCGCGACCGGCGAGGTCATCAGCGCCGAGGAACTGGGCGGAGCCGACACCCATGGCCGCAAATCGGGCGTGGTCGATCATGTCGCGGAGGATGATGAGCAGGCGCTGCTGATCGTCCGCGATATCGTCGCGACCTTGCCACCGCCGCGCCGCGCGGAACTGGCGCTGGCCGACCCGCGTCCGCCGCTCCACGACGCGGCCGACCTGGCCGGGATCGTGCCGACCGACGTCCGCGCGCCCTATGACGTGCGCGAAGTGATTGGCCGGTTGGTCGACGGATCGGAACTGCATGAATTCAAGCCACTCTACGGCACGACGTTGGTCTGCGGCTTCGCGCGCATCTGGGGGATGCCGGTCGCGATCCTCGCGAACAACGGCGTGCTCTTCTCCGAAAGCGCGCAGAAGGGCGCGCATTTCATCGAACTCGCCTGTCAGCGCCGCACGCCGTTGCTGTTCCTCCAGAATATCTCGGGCTTCATGGTCGGCGGCAAATATGAGGCGGAAGGCATTGCGAAACATGGCGCAAAGCTGGTCACCGCCGTCGCCACCGCACAGGTGCCGAAACTGACCGTGCTGATCGGCGGCAGCTTCGGTGCCGGCAATTACGGCATGTGCGGGCGGGCCTATTCGCCCCGCTTCCTGTTCACCTGGCCCAACAGCCGCATCTCGGTGATGGGCGGCGAACAGGCGGCGAGCGTGCTCGCGACCGTCCACCGCGACGCCGATACGTGGACGCCCGACGAAGCCGAAGCGTTCAAGACCCCGATCCGCGATCGCTACGAAGCGGAAGGCAGCCCCTATTACGCCACCGCCCGGCTATGGGACGATGGCGTGATCCTCCCCGAACAGACCAGAGACGTGCTCGGCCTCGCTTTGTCGGCGACGCTCAACGCGCCCATCGCCGACCGCGCGCAGTTTGGCATCTTCCGGATGTGATGATGAGGATTGCGCGATCCCACCGGTCAGTTCGTACCCCGGCGAAGGCCGGGGCCCAGTTGGGGGACGACAATGGCTGGCACGCACCGGCGGTAACTGGCCCCCCGCCCGCGCCGGGGCACGCGATCGTTCGAGGCAGGACCTCGCCCAACCCACTGGACGTACCCCGGCGCAGGCCGGGGCCCAGTTGGGGAACCTTACCGAATGACCGCCGCCGGCCCGTAACTGGACCCCGGCCTTCGCCGGGGTACGGCCCGCTTGGGGAAGGTGCGGCCGCATGACCACCATCTCCAACCTCCCCCCGATCCGCCCGACCGGGCCGACCGAACCCGCCTTCACCCCGGCAAAGACCCCGACCGGGCCGGCGTCCGGCTTCACCCCCGACCCGAACACCGGCATCGATAGCGTCGCCTATGACGCGATCCTCGCCATGGTCACCCGCGCCATCGCCAGCCTGCCGCCGGGCACCGCGCTGTCGAGCTTCCTGCACACCGTCGCCCGCGTCACCGCCGAAGTTGAGGCGCAGCTTGCCGCCGCCCCGAACCCCCGCGACGGCGGCACGCTGACGCCCGAGGCGAAGGCGACCACTGCCCAGGCCGAGGCGATCGCCCAGCGTCTCGCCGCCGCCTTCGCGCCCGATCCGGTCACCGCGCGCGCCGCGATCGCCGATGCGTTTCAGCCAAATCCGGCGTCCGCGCCGGAGGTTAGCGCCCGCGACCTCGCGCTCGCCGCTGCCGCAATGCTCGGCCCGCGCGTCGACTTCACGCCACAGCCGCCCGCTTCGTCCCCGACCAGCGTCGATCCCGACGCCGACCCTATCCCTACGGAACAGCCCATGCGCGACCGCCTCTATCTGCTCGACCCGCAATTCGAAGACCCGGCCTATCCCGGCCGCAGCTTCTATTGCCGCGACTGTGTCACCATCGACGGCCTGCTGGCCCGTTTCCCCGACAAGGCGTCCGAGCTGGAGGTGATCCGCATCCCCTATCCGCGCCCCCGCGACGCGGTGATCGCGGTAGTGGGAGAGGCGCACCAGAACCTGCCGCTATTGGTCCTCGCCCCGGGTGCCGATGCCGCCCTTGCGGACGGCCGTCACGGCGACACCCGCTTCGTCAGCGACTTCAAGGGGCTGCTCCACGCGCTCCATATCCGTCACGGTTTCCCGGAGGCGCATCCATGACGCTTTCCTACACGCTTCCTCCGACCTATCCTGTCCCGCCCGCCGGGCGCGTCGCCGCGACCGCTCGCGAAAGCCTTCTACGTGGCACCTTCGTCACCTTCGGGGACGTCCGGTGATCGAATCGCTCCTGATCGCGAATCGCGGCGAAATCGCCCGCCGCATCCTCCGCACCGCCCGCCGCCTCGGCATCCGCACCATCGCCGTCCACAGCGACGTCGATGCCGGCCTGCCCTTCGTCACCGAAGCCGACCAGGCCGTCTGCATCGGCACGGCCCCGGCCCGCGAAAGCTATCTCGACGGCGCCAAAATCCTCGCCGCCGCGCGGGGGACGGGCGCGGCGGCGATCCATCCCGGCTATGGCTTCCTGTCCGAAAATGCCGAGTTTGCCGAAGCCGTTACCGCCGCCGGCCTGATCTGGGTCGGCGCGCCCGCATCCGCCATCCGGGCGATGGGGCTGAAGGACGCGGCCAAGGCGCGGATGATCGCCGCCGGCGTGCCCGTCACCCCCGGCTATCTGGGCGAGGATCAGTCCCCTGACCGGCTTCGGGCGGAGGCCGACGCGATCGGCTACCCCGTGCTCATCAAGGCCGTGGCCGGTGGCGGCGGCAAGGGGATGCGCCGCGTCGACGCCCCCGCCGCCTTTCTCGAAGCACTCGACAGCTGCCGCCGCGAAGCCGCCGCCGCCTTTGGCGACGACCGCGTCCTGATCGAAAAATACATTCTTTCTCCGCGCCATATCGAGGTGCAGGTCTTTGGCGACACCCATGGCAACGCCGTTCACCTGTTCGAACGCGACTGCTCGCTGCAACGCCGCCACCAGAAGGTGATCGAGGAAGCGCCGGCCCCCGGCATGGACGCCGCGACCCGCGCCGCCGTCTGCGAAGCCGCGGTCCGCGCCGCCCGCGCGGTCGACTATGTCGGGGCGGGGACGATCGAATTCATCGCCGACGGATCGCAGGGACTTAGCGCCGACCGCATCTGGTTCATGGAAATGAACACCCGGCTGCAGGTCGAACACCCGGTGACCGAGGCGATCACCGGCACCGACCTCGTCGAATGGCAGCTCCGCGTCGCGTCTGGCGAACCCCTGCCGCTGCGGCAGGACGAACTGTCGATCACCGGCTGGGCGATGGAGGCACGCCTCTATGCCGAAAACCCCACGACCGGCTTTCTGCCCTCGACCGGCCCCCTCACGCACCTGAAGCTTCCTGACGATATCCGTGTCGATGCCGGGGTGCGGCAGGGCGATGCGGTGACGCCGCATTACGACCCGATGATCGCGAAGCTGATCGTCCACCGCCCGACCCGCACCGCCGCCGCTGCCGCGCTGGCCAGGGCCGCGTCGGAGGTACAGGTCTGGCCGGTCCGCACCAACGCCGCCTTCCTCGCCCGCTGTGCCGGCAATGCCGATTTCGTGGCCGCGCGGATCGATACCGGCTTCATCGAACGCCATCTGGAGACGCTGGTCCCGACCGGCACCCCGCCCGCAACGGTAATTGGTGGCGCTGCGGCGGCCCTGATCGCGACCGACAGGGCCGACCCGTGGCAGGCGCTGACCGGCTTTCGCCTCAACGCCGAACCCGACACCCGCATCGCGGTCTCGATCGGCGGCACGACCCATCTCGCACCGGCGGGCGCAGCGGGGCAGGTCGCGCAGGTCGCCCATGAACGCGTCCTGTTCGCCGCTGGCGAGGCCTTTCCTTTCGCCGCGCCGGTCGCGGGGCAGGGCGGGGCGGGGAGTGCCGGCGACGGCGCGATCCTGTCGCCCATGCCCGGTCGCATCGTCGCGGTCGCGGTGGCGCCGGGCGACCGGGTGATCGCCGGTCAGCGGCTGGTGGTGCTGGAGGCGATGAAGATGGAACAGGCGCTGCTCAGCCCGTTCGACGGCGTGGTCGCCGACCTGTCCGCCCGCGAAGGCGCGCAGGTCGCGGAGGGCGTCGTCCTCGCCCGTATCGACAAGGACTCCGCATGACCGGACGCTATTATGACGACTGGCACATCGGCGACCGGATCGACCACCCGATCCGCCGCACGGTGACCGAAACCGACAATCTGCTGTTCTCGGCGATGACCCACAACCCGCAGCCGCTGCACATCGATGCGGAGGCGGCGAGGGCGTCGGAGTTCGGGCAGATCCTCGTCAACGGCACCTTCACCTTCGCGTTGATGGTCGGGCTGTCGGTCGGGGAGACGACGCTTGGCACACTGGTCGCCAATCTCGGCTACGACCAGCTGGTGATGCCCAAGCCGGTCTTCCTCGGCGACACGCTGCGCGCCATGACCGAGGTCACCGCGCTGAAGGACAGCCGCTCGCGCCCCGATGCCGGCATCGTCACCTTCACCCACGAACTGCACAATCAGCGCGACGAAATCGTCTGCCGCTGCCTGCGCAGCGCCCTGCTGAAGCGCCGGCCATGAGGCTGCGTTCGCTGCTGTTCGTGCCCGGCGACCGGCCCGATCGCTTCGCCAAGGCGGCGGCGAGCGGGGCGGATGCGCTGATCCTCGATCTCGAGGATGCGGTCGCCGCCTCTGCCAAGGCCGATGCCCGTGCCGCCGTCGCCGACTGGCTCGGCGAACCGGCGGCGGTCCCGCGCTTCGTCCGCATCAATCCGGTCGATGGGGCGCTAACGGTCGGCGACCTCGACGCACTGGTCGGCACCCGACCTGACGGCATCGTGGTGCCCAAGGCCGAGGGCGCGGCGACGATCGCCCGCATCGATACCCTGCTCGCCGAGCGCGGCCTTGCCGATCTCCTGCTGCTCCCGATCGCAACCGAAACGCCGGCGGCGATCTTCCAGCTCGGCAGCTATGCAGGCGTCGGACATCGCCTTGCCGGTCTGACCTGGGGGGCGGAGGACCTGCCCGCCGCGATCGGCGCGACCACCGCCCGCGAGGACGATGGTCGCTATACCGCACCCTATGAACTCGCCCGCTCGCTGACCCTGTTCGGCGCGCACGCGGCCGGGGTGGCGGCGATCGATACCGTCTATCCGGCGATCCGGGACGAAGCGGGGTTGGTTGCCTATGCCGCCCGGGCGGCCCGGGACGGCTTTACCGGCATGATGGCGATCCACCCGGCACAGGTCGCCGGCATCAATGCCGCCTTCACACCGACACCCGAAGCCATCGCGCGGGCGCAGGCGATCGTCGATGCCTTCACCGCGCAGCCCGATGTCGGCGCGTTGCAGGTCGACGGCCGCATGGTCGATGCGCCGCATCTGAAACAGGCCCGCCGGGTGCTGGGCGCCGCGTAACGCAGGCCGTCCTACTCGCCCGGGATCGAGGGCGGGGGTGCGGCCAGCTTGCGCAGCGCGGCGCGGCGTTCGCGCTCGACCAGTGCCCGGTCGGCGGTCAGCCGCTTGCGGACTGCCAGATAATGGAGCGCAGCGCGCCGGTCGTCGTCGGACAGCGGCGTCGCGGGCAGGTCGGTGGCGGCTTCCTCCAGCGCGGTCGCGCTGGGCGTGGGAGTGGCGTGCGGCAGGCCGGCATGGCCCTGTGACGCGATATCGTACCAATAGGCCGCCGAGCGTGAAAAACCGGGCAGCGCCTCGGCCACCGCGGTGAACTGCTCGACCGCCATGGCATGGCGGACCAGTTCGGCCTCGATCGGGATCAGCGCTCGTTCCGCCAGCAGCATGCGCAGCATCGTCGCATCGCGATCGAACCGGCCCCACGCCGCCTGGTTGAAGTTCTGCTGCGCATTCTGCAGCGTCAGCGCCTGCAGGATCTCGCGCCGGTCGGGTCGCCGCCACAACCAGCCAATGCCCTGGATCGCGAACCAGCCCCATCCGATCAGCGCGAACCCGGCCATTGCCAGCAGCAGCACGCGCCACAACGGTTCGGCGGTCGATCCGGCGGCGATACCCACCACGATCGCGGCGACCGTCGCCAACGCCAGTCCCAATCGCGGGTCGCGATACCATGTCTCGCGCACTCCGCGCCTCCTTTGCTCGTCCAAGGTCGTCGACCCTATCACCAATTGCGCCGCCATCGCCACCGCGCCGTCATGCGGCCAGACGCAGCCGGTCGCGCCCCTCCGCCTTTGCGACGTAGAGCGCACGGTCGGCGGCGCACAGCACCGCAGTGGCGCTGGCCCCGGCGTCGATGGTCGCGATCCCGGCGCTGACCGTCAGTTCGACTGATATTTCGTCGTGGGTCAGCCGGCTCGCCGCCAGCGTCGCGCGCAGCCTTTCGCTTAGATGCTGGGCACGAGCGATGTCGGCGTCGGGGAACAGGATACCGAATTCCTCACCGCCCAACCGCGCGACGACATCGTCCTCGCCCACCACGCCTTGCGCGATCCGCGCGAAGCATTGCAGGACATGATCGCCTGCGGCATGGCCGAACCGGTCGTTGACCGCCTTGAAATGGTCGAGGTCGAACACCGCGACGCAGCCGCCGCGACCGCCCCTGGCCGCGGTGTCGAGGCGCGCGGCCAATGCCGCATCGAACACGCGCCGATTGACGAGGCCGGTCAACGGATCGGTCGACGCCGCCCGCGACAATTCGGCCTCCAGCGATTTGCGATGCGACACGTCGCGGATCATCGAGACCGTGCCGGTGACCGCGCCATGCTCATCGGTCACTGCCCGGGTATGCGCTTCGAACCAGCACAGCGCATCTCCGGCGAGCTGCGCCCGATATTCGACGATCTGTGTACCCGTCGGCGCATGGATCGCATCGCGGTGCGCCACCAGCACCAGGTCGCGGTCGAGGGGATGCACCAGCTCGAGCGCTCGTGTGCCGATCAGCTGACCCGGCGACTTGCCCGCGACCGGTTCGATTGAGCGCGAAACATAGGCGATACGCCCGCGCCGGTCGAGGCTCAGGACGATGTCGCTCGAATGGTCGGCCAGCAGGCGATAGCGCGCCTCGCTTTCGCGCAACCGGCGGTAGAGCGATTGCCGCCGGCTGAGATCGGCCGCGACCGGAAAGGCGGTCAACACCGTGCTGGCGATGTAGAGTTGCAGGAATTCGAGCCGAAGATGGAGGTCGCCGCCAAGGAAATTGGTCGGACCCATGTCATGCAGCGTCGCATAGCCGCCGATCGCCGCCAGTATCGTCGTCGAGGTCGCGGCACCGATCAGCCCCAGTCGAAAGGTGGTGAGCATCACCGGCAGGATCGGCAGGAACAGCAACGGCAGGCGGTCCTGCCCGAAGACGCCCGTTGCGACGATCGCCGTCGCGGCGAGCAGGATCACGCCCTCGCCGCGGAGCGGCAGCGCCGCGCCACGCCACCAGCGCCGGATCGCACCCGAGAACAGCATCGCGAACAGCGGCGTCAGGGCGATCATCCCCAGCCCATGGCCTACGAACCACGTCCGCCACTGCTGCGCGAAGGTTTGATCATGATACAGGGCGGCGACGCTGGCGGCGATCGTCGCGCCCAGCGCCGGCGCGACGATCCCGATCGCCAGAACATAACGCCCGATCCGGGCGAGCGTCCCAAGGAAGCCGCGGCGCATCTTCATCCGGTGGAACAGCGAAATGGCGACCACGACCTCGCCAATCCGGCCGACGGCCATCGGCAGCCCGGCGATCATGCCGCATCCCAGCACGACCGATGCCGCAAGGCTGGCGATCGTCGCACCGATCAGGATCGCGCGCCATTCGCGGCGCGACCGTACGATCAACAGCGCGAGGAGTGCCGGGGAAGCCAGCCACATCGTCGCCACACCCCGATCGAGAACGGGATCGATCGTCAGCAACGCCGACAGGAAATAGATCAGCCCTGAAAAAAGCGCGATCCCGATCCTGTGATTTCTAGTCGACATGCCGCGGACGGTGGCGCAGCGCGGTTAATGCGGCGTATAAATCGCCGTCAGTTCAAACCATTACGGTCGAATTTGTCGCGCTTTCGCTGGCCGAATAGCAATTTTCGTTCGAGATGGCGGCGCAGGTCGCCATAATAGGTTTCGAGAAAGGCAAGGTCGACACCGTCGTCGGCGCGGCCCAGTTTGCGCCGGATCGCTCCGGCGACCGCGAACAGGTCGGCCCGGTCGTTCCGGCGCAGCACGTCCTCCAGCCGTTGCAGTTCGAACGCGCCATAGGCATCGAGCTCGGCGGCGGTGAAGGGTGCGATCCGGGCACGGTCCTTTTCGTGCGCGGTCTGGATCAATAGATCCTCGCCCAGCTTGCGCACCTCGCGCTCGACCACCCATGTCCCGGCGATCAGGTCACCCGCGCGCAGCCGGTCGCGGTTGAATAGCGGCAGGAACAACAGGATCAGCGCCCAGCCGAGCGCCAGCACCGCCGTCCAGCGCGATGCCATTCCTTCGGCAAAGGCGAAGCCGAGAAAGGCGAGCGGCAGGAACACCTCGATCTCGCGCATCAGGTTGCGGGCGAGGACCGCAGCACCGGTCAGCCGTGCGCCGTCACGCGACACGACGCGCAGCTTCATCAGCCGCTTGCCCGGCGTCGCCGCGCGCCGGCCGGCTTCGTGCAGGACGAAATAGAAGTTGCGCAGCACGAAGAAGCCGAGCAGCCAGACGATCGCGTAGAGCGACTGCGCACCCTTGGGGCCGCCGATCGCCAGCGCGGCGATCAGCAGCGTCGTTCCGATCAGGATGGCGAGCATGATGATCGCATCGATCGTGAACGCGCCCGCGCGCGCCCCTGCCGAACCGAGCCGGAGGTTGAGCGGTACCCCTTCGGGTGTCACCAGTTGCCGGTCGAGCGTGCGCGGCACACGCGGCTTGCGGGGTCGTTTAACCACGCCGGCCGCCGAAGCTGAAATACACGATCCACAACGCCAGCATCCCGCCGCCGATCGCTAGGCGTGCGCCGTCGTCATTGACCAGTTGCCGGCCGAACCCTTCCAGCAGCCCGGCGACCAGCAGCATCAGGATGACGCCGATCATCACGATCGCACCGCGCCGCCCGGCCTCCGCCGCTGCCGTCATGCGCGATCGGTCGCCGGGAAAGGCGACGGCACGGCCTATATGAATGCCGGCGGCACTGGCGATGGCGATCGCGGCGATTTCGGTCGTGCCGTGGATCATCAGCCACGCGAACAACCCCCAGCCAAGGCCATGCGGCACGAAGGCGGCGAACATCGCGCCGCCCATCGCGCCATTCTGTACGGCGAGGATGATCGTCGGGATGGCGAACAGGAAGCCGAGCGCGAAGGCAAGGATCGCGACCTGCGAATTATGGGTGAACAGCGAGGTGGCGAAGATTTCCAGTGGGGCGCTGCCCGGTTTGCCGTAGAGCGATTCCCGCAGGGTCGCGGCAGTGGCGTTCATGTCGCGGCCGCTGGCGAGTTCTGGCGAGATCATCGCCGAATACCATGCCGGATCGGTGCGGACGAGGTGATAGGCGGCGACGGCGCTGAGCAGCAGCAGCGCGATCGACAGCAGCAATTCCCATGCGATCGCGCGGACCGCGCGCGGCCAATGCGTTGTGAAGAAAGCCTTTACCTGCCGGCCCCAAGGTTCGCGGGCGGAATAGAGCGCGAAATAGGCGCGGGTCGACAGCGCCTCCAGATAGCCGACCAGCGAGGCGTCGAGCGAGGTGGCGCGGGCGATCGAAAGTGACGAAAGTGTCGCGCGGTAAAGTCTTGGGAGGTCGATCAGGTCGTCGTCGGACAGGCGGCGGGGGGACTTTGCCTCCAGCTTGTCGAGGAGTTCCTCCAGACGCGCCCAGTCGGCCTCGCGTTCGTGACGGAAATGATGGGCGCCGAAGTTGACACTCATCGTCCACGCTCCCGGTGGCTGACATAGCGTTCGACCAGCGCGAGCGGCATCGCGTCCGCCGATGCCTCGATCACGTCGATGCCCATGCGCCGCAGCCGTTCGACGACGATCGCCCGCTCGCGCAGCAACATATGGGCGACATTGGCGCGGACGAGGTCGTCGGCGCGATCGGGCACGGCATCGCGAACGCCCTCCAGTTCGAGGTCGCGGAAGAGGACGAACAGCACGCGGTGGCGTTTCAACATCCGCTGCGCCGCCGCCAGCAACAGTTCGGCGCTGGTCGTGTCGGTGAATTCGGTGAACAGCACCACCAGCGCGCGCCGGTCGAGCTTCTGGTCGAGCGTGACGAGGCCGAGCGTGTAATTGCTCTCCTCCACGCCGTAATCGATATCGGCGGCGGCGTGGTGCAACCGGGCGAAGCCGCGCGTGCCGCCCGCGATGCTGCCGCTGTCGACCTGCGGCCGGGCGGCAAAGGAATAGAGCCGCACCCGGTCGCCCGATTTGAGTGCGACGAAGGCCGCGAGCAGCGCCGACGACACCGCACGATCGATGCGCGGCACGTCGCCGACCGGATCGGTCATCGCACGGCCGGCATCGACCGCGAAGACGATCATATTGTCGCGTTCGGTATGGAATTCGCGCGCCAGCAAGGACGCGTGGCGGGCCGAAGCCTTCCAGTCGATCGAGCGGCGCTCCATGCCCGCCTGAAAATCGGTCAGGACCTGAAAATCCTGCCCGTCGCCATGGTCGCGGCGCAGGCGATTGCCGGCCGACACGCTGTTGAGATATTGGCGCATCCCTTGATCGCGGACCGGGCGAATGTCGGGCAGGATGGCGATGGTGCGATCGGTCTTGCGGCTGGTCTGCCGCCATGCCAGCCCGAGCGGACCGGCCTGCCGCGTCCACAGCCGATGCAGTCGCGCCCGGCCGCGCCGGACCGCGCGATACTCGCCGGGGGCGGCGCGTTCGACCGGACCGTCGATCGCGGCGGCGAGGTCGGTGCCACCCAGCCGGAAGGTCTCGCCGATGTTGAGCGTCGTCGGCAGGTCGGGCAGCGCGGTCGCCGGCTGTTTCGCCAGCATGGCGTCGGCGACGATCAGTGCGAGAACACCGACGATCCAGATCGGCGCGGCGATCCATGCCGCCGGGGCCAGCACGCCCAATGCGAGGCCGACCGGCGCGGCGAGCGCGGTCAGCTGGATCGCACGGGGGCTGGGAACGATCATCGTGGGGCTTCGACCGATGCGATCAGCCCGGCGACGACATCGTCGATCCGGCGGCCGTCGATCTCCGCGCTGGGCGACAGGATCAGGCGGTGGCGCAGCAGCGCGGCGGCCAGCGTCTTCACGTCGTCGGGCAGGACGTAATCGCGTCCGTCGAGCGCCGCCGCCGCCCGTGCCGCCGCCGCGAGCGCCGATGCGGCGCGGGGTGAGGCACCCGAGGACAGGTCGCCATGTTCGCGGGTCGCGCGGATCAGGCGGACGATATAGTCGATGACCTCGTCGACCAGCCGCACCTGTCCGACCGCGTCGATCGCGATGGCGATGGCGCCGGCATCGGCGACCTGTTCGACGCCCGAATCCTGCGGGGCGGGCGTGCCGGTGCGGGTGCCATATTGGGCGACGATGGCGCGTTCGGCCTCCAGATCGGGCCAGCCGATCGCGATCTTGAACAGGAAGCGGTCGAGCTGCGCCTCGGGCAGCGGATAAACGCCCTGCTGTTCGATCGGGTTCTGCGTCGCGACGACGGTGAAGCGGTCCGAAAGTTGTTCGGTGCGCCCGTCGATGGTGATGCGGCGTTCCTGCATCGCCTCGAGCAGCGCCGCCTGCGTCTTGGGCGGGGTGCGGTTGATTTCGTCGGCGAGCAGCAATTCGCAGAAGACCGGTCCGCGGGTCAGCGCGAATTGCGACGTCTGGAAATTGAACAGGTTGGAGCCGATGATATCGCCCGGCATCAGGTCGGGCGTGAACTGGATGCGGCCGAAATCGAGGCCCAGTGTTCGCGCGAAACTCTGCGCGAGCAGTGTCTTGGCGGTGCCCGGCGGTCCTTCGAGCAGGACGTGACCGGCCGAGAACAAGGCGATGGTGAGCAGCCGGACCGCGTCCGCCTGTCCCACCACTGCCTTGCCGATCTCCCGGTCGATCGCCGATCCCAGCGACCGTACCTCGTCGAGCGTCATGCGCCTGTTTCCTTCTTCCATGCGTGCAGGTCTTTCGCCGCAGCCAATGCCTCCGCTTCGGTGTCGGCATCGCGCAGGCGGCGGTCGAGTTCAGAGTAGCCGGGATGAATGCGGTCGAGCCGTTCGGGCGAGGGAATCTCCCCCGCCAGCAGCCGCCGCGACGTCACCTCCAGCATCGTATCGGCATAACGTTCGCCCGCGCGTGCGGTGCGCCGCGCCAGCCGGGTCAGCGCGACGATATTGTCGATCAGCGCCCGCTTGCCGAGCGCCACTCCGCGCGGATCGGCGACCGGCGGGCCGAAGCGTCCGGCGGCGGCGATGCCGGCAAGGATCGCGGCGGCGATCAGCGCGAGGGTCACGCCGAGGAAGGGCGGCAGGAACAGCAACTTGACCAGATTGCGGTCGCCGCGGGTGTAATGGAGCGAGCGGTCGAACACCGCGCGCCCGTCATGTTCGGGATCGATCGCGCGCAGCATGGCGAGCGCCGCCTTCGCATTGCGTTCGTCGGCCATGGCACGGTTGTTGACCAGATCGGGATCGACCAGCACGAACGTGTCGCTGCTGCCGACCTGTCCCAGTATCGCCGCGCCGTCACGCGCACCGATGAGCGGTTCGACGGTATCGCCCTTCACTGCATAGAGTTGGCGGTCGGGCACGGCGAAGGGGCGGATTTCGGGATAGTCGGCACTGACCCCGACATTCTCCCGGTCTTCGTGATGCCATTCGATCTCGGCGGGGACCAGTTTCTCGACACGGTTGAGGTTCACGACGCCCGTACGACGGACCTTTCCTCCTCCCAACGGAATTGCCTCGGTCTGCCATTTGGGCAGGATGATGAGGGTAGGAAAGCGCATCAGCGGATGGCCCTCCCGCTCGACGAAGTCGTCGCCGCCGGTCGTTGCGCTGGCGAGGGCGATGCGCCGGTCGACGATCGTCTTGATATCCTCCGGACGCGTCGTTTCCGTTGGGGTCAGGATCAGGATCGCCGGGTTGTCGAGCGTATCCTTGTCGTCGCGCTCGGCCGGCTGCACCGCATCGACCAGCCGCCGCAAGGCGTGAAAGCCCGCGCCGTCCTTGCGATCGGCAGCCGGCGCATCGCCGATGGCGCGCGACAGTTCCTCGCCGAACCCGGACATCAGGATCGAGGCGAGCAGCAGCAGCGCGCCGCCAATCACGAGGAGGATGACGGTGCGGACGGCGAAGGGCGAGGACTGGTTCACCGACCATCCTTCAACGCGAAACCGGCATAGTCGGCGCGCGCCCGTTGCCAGTCGCCATCGTCGAGGGCGCGCCCGCCGAACAGGCTGCGTTCGACCGCCGCGACGATGCCGGCGAACACGCCGCGCGCGGCCGGGGGCAGCGCGTCGGCCCGGGCGATGTCGCGGCTGGTGTCGGCCGGGCGGACCACGTCACCGCGCCATGCGACGATGTCGTCGATGCTGCGGAAGAGGAGCAGGTGGACCGCTTCGTCGAACCGCCCGGCGGCGGCGAGCGCGTCGGCATCCTCCAGCAGCGCGCGGGCGCACGTCTCGGTCGGCGTCCATTGCGGTTCTTCGGTCGGGATCTTGCCGGCGAAGCGCTCGCGCAGCCAGTCGCGCAGGCCGGGCACCAGCGCGAACAGGAGCGCCAAGGCAATGGCGATGCCGATGATCCACAGGATCAGCTGCCATCCGCCGCCGACCCACTGGATGAAACTGCCGATCGCGCGCAGCACCGGTTCGAGCCAGCCGGGCGGCGGCTCGCGCGGCTCGATCGGTTTGGGCGGCAGGTTGAACTGGATCGACGGATCGGCGCGGATCGCCTTCCATGCCGCCGTGACGCGGTCGGAATCGATCGCGGGCGCGGCCGACGCGGCATTGTTCACGCTGTCCGCGATCTGCCCCCGCGCCACGTCGGTCCCTTCGGTACGCCCCCGCGGCGTGTGCCCTGCTTGGAGCAAATCGCCGATTTACATGCAACGCTTTTCCACCCAGACTTTCGGTCGATGCCGGGGCAGGCATCGGGGGGCGTGTGATGTTGGCCGCAACGTTCATATTGGTATTGCTGCCGGTGTTGTTCTTCGGCGCGTTCCTGTTCGGGGCGTGGCGCGAGGGGCGGCATTCGCCCTACAGCTTCGGCATCGGGCGGGTGATATCGAACAGCTTTTCCGCGATCGGTGCCGCGCCTGCCGTCTTTCTGATCGGCAGTGTCGTGCTCAACATGCCGCTGTCGCTCCTGCCGCCGCTATTCCCCGGCAATACCATCGTGCAATGGATCGGTGCCGGCGGGGTGGGGCTGGCATGGCTGTTGTTCTGGCCGTTCATCCAGCTGTTCCTGACTGCGATCGCGCTCGATGGGCTGGCCGGACGTCCGGCGGACCTGCACGCGGCATTGACGATGGCGGGTCGGCGCTTTTTGCCGGGATTGGTGCTGATCGTGTTGATGTCGATCGGGCTGCTCGCCGGGTTTTTGATGCTCGTGATCCCGGGCATCGTCCTGATGCTGACTTGGTTCGTCGTGTTGCCAGTACTGGCCAACGAAGGACGTGGCGTGTTCGAGTGTTTCGCGCGCAGCGGCGAATTGCTGAACGGGATGCGGTGGCGACTGTTGCTGCTGCTGGTCATCGTCGCGGTCCTCTGGTCGCTGTTTACGGGACTGGCCGCGGGGCTGGCCCATTCGGTCGCGGCGCAGGACGGTAGCTGGACCAAGGCAGCCATCGATCTGGTCACCAGTGCGCTGGCGGGCATGTTGCAGACCACCGGCACCGCCGCCGTCTATCACGAGGCGCGCACCGCGAAGGAGGGCATGGGCAGCCATGACCTCGAAGCGGTGTTCGCCTGAACGATATAACAAAGGGAGTAAGGCGTGATCCGAACATTGACGATGGTGGCGCTCGCCGCCGGGCTGGTCGCCTGTACCGGCGACAAAAGCGAGGTGCGGTCGGCGTCGGCCGATGCGCCGGCCGGCACGGGCAAGGGGCCGGGGGCGGGCAAGGGCTATGACCATGACCCGTACCCGTCGACTTATCGTGCCTATCCCGGGCGGGCGACGCTGGTGACCAACGTCACCATCTATGACGGCGAGGGCGGGCGGATCGACAAGGGATCGGTGCTCTTCCGCGACGGCAAGATCGTCGAGGTCGGTCAGTCGATCGCGCCGGCCGATGGCGTGACGGTGATCGACGGGCAGGGCAAATGGGTGACGCCGGGCATCATCGACGTCCACAGCCATCTGGGCGACTATCCGAGCCCCGGCGTCGAGGCGCATAGCGACGGCAACGAGATGACCGGGCCGGTCACTGCGGACGTCTGGGCCGAACACAGCGTCTGGCCGCAGGACCCCGGTTTCTCACGCGCGCTGACCAATGGCGGGGTGACGACGCTGCAGATCCTGCCCGGATCGGCGAACCTGATGGGCGGGCGGTCGGTGACGCTGAAGAACGTCTATGGCCGCACGATGCAGGCGATGAAGTTCCCCGGCGCGCCCTATGGCCTGAAGATGGCGTGCGGCGAGAACCCCAAGCGCGTCTATGGGTCGAAGGGGCGGATGCCCTCGACCCGGATGGGCAACCTCGCGGTCGATCGCGCGACATGGCTGCGCGCGAAGGACTATGACCGCAAGTGGGACAAATATGAGGCCGATGGCGGCGAAGCGCCGGCGCGCGACCTCGCGATGGACACGCTGCGCGGGGTGCTCGACGGCGAGATCCTGGTCCACAACCATTGCTACCGCGCCGATGAAATGGCGATCGTCATGGATATGGCGCAGGAGATGGGGTATAAGGTCACCGCCTTCCACCACGCCGTCGAAAGCTACAAGATCGCCGATCTGTTGAAGGCGCGCGGCGTGTGTTCGGCGGTGTGGGCCGACTGGTATGGCTTCAAGATGGAGAGCTATGACGGGATCGGCGAGAATCTGCCGATCCTCGACAAGCAGGGCGCGTGCGCGATGATCCATTCGGACGACGCGAACGGTATCCAGCGGCTCAATCAGGAAGTGGCGAAGGTGATGGCCTCGGCCAAGCGCGCCGGCATGCCGGTGACGCCCGAACATGCATGGACGTGGCTGGGCATCAACCCCGCGCGGGCGCTGGGCATCGACAAGGTGACGGGCTCGCTGAAGGCGGGCAAGATGGCCGATGTCGTGCTGTGGAACGGCGATCCGTTCAGCGTCTATACCCGCCCGCAAATGGTGTGGGTCGATGGCGCGCTGCTCTACGACGCGAATAATCCGCGGCTGCGGCCGGTGTCCGATTTCGAACTTGGCCAGCCGGGCGAAGGGGATGTGAAGTGAAGCGCCTGATCCTTGCCGCATTGCTTGCCGGCAGCACCGCTCTTCCCGCCGCTGCGCAGGATGTGACCATCACCAATGCCCGGCTGGTGCTGGGCGACGGATCGGCGCCGGTCGAGGGCGGCACCGTCGTCATTCGCGGCGGGCGGGTCGTGTCGGCCGGGCGCGGCGGCGCCTCCACCGGCGGAAAGACGATCGATGCGGGCGGGCGCTATGTCACGCCGGGGATCGTCGCGGGCTTCACCCGGCTCGGCATCGTCGAGGTCGACGGAGTCGGCCCGACCAACGACGCCTCGGCGCGCGACAGCGTGTTCAATGCGGGCCTCGACGTCACGGCCGGCCTGAACCCGCGCGCGACGCCGATCGCGATCAACCGCACCGACGGCGTCACCCGCGCGGTGGTCGCGCCCGACAATGGCGGATCGATCTTCGCCGGACAGGGCGCGGTCATCGATCTCGGCAACGACATGGACGCGGTCACCCGCCCGCGCGCGTTCCAGTTCATGGAATGGGGCGAGGCGGGCGCACGTGCCGCGGGCGGCAGCCGCCCGGCGGCGATGGCGATGTTCCGCAACGCGCTGTTCGAGGCGCAGGCCTATGGCCGCAACCCGGCGAGCTTCGTCGATCGCGGCAAGGAAGCCCTGCTGACCCGCACCGATGCGCAGGCGTTGCAGGGCGTGTTGTCGGGACAAGTGCCGCTGCTGATCCATGTCGAGCGGGCATCCGACATATTGGGCGTACTCGCCCTGAAGCGCGAGTTTCCGGGCCTGAAGCCGGTGCTGGTGGGCGCTGCCGAAGGCTGGACCGTGGCGCAACAGATCGCGGCGGCGGGCGTGCCGGTGCTCGCCAGCGCGCTGGCCGACCTGCCGGCAAGCTTCGAGCAACTGGCCGCGACCCAGTCCAATATCGGGCGGATGAAGGCGGCGGGGGTAACCGTCGGCATCGGCATGATCGGCGACGACGAGGCGCGGCAGGCACGGCTGGTGCGGCAATATGCCGGCAATCTGGTCGCGTTGTCGAAGATTCCGGGTGCGGCCGGGCTGGATTGGGGGGCGGCGTTCGCGACGATCACCTCGCTGCCCGCCCGCGCGATCGGCATGGAAAGCGAGATCGGGACGCTCGCCGCCGGCCGGCGCGGCGACGTGGTGATCTGGGACGGCGACCCGCTGGAGATCGGGTCGGTGCCGACGCAGCTGTTCATCGACGGCGTCGAACAGCCGCTGACCAACCGCCAGACGCGGTTGCGCGACCGCTATCTGGTGCCCGAGGAACAGGGGCTGCCCAAGGCGTATCAGCGCTGATCCCGGGAACCGTCGGCGCGGTCGTCGATTGTCCGAAACGGACAGTCGCCGCGTCGGCGGTACCTTTGGGAGACGGAAAGATGCGTGGGTTGCTGGTGATGCTGGGTGGATCGCTGATGCTGGCGGCCTGCGGGCCGAGCGCCGAGCAGCAGGCGGCGGCCAATCAGGCGGCAATGGCAAATGCGCAGCAAGCGTCGGAGATGTCGGCAAAGGTCGATGCGCTCGCTCCCGGCCAGCGCGAAGCGGTGTTCATCCGCGCGATCCGCGATGCCGGCCTGCCGTGTCAGGGCGTGACCTCGGCCGAACGCGGCGAACAGCCGGGCAGCTGGGTCGCGACCTGTCAGGAAGGATCGCGGCATGTGATCACATTCGGGGCGAACGGCATGGCGAACGTGACCAGCTTCACCCCGCAGCCGGCGGCGCAGCGGTGAGGTTGGCCTCGTTCTGATTGTAATTGATATCGTTATCCCGGACTTGATCGAGGCCTTTGCGAAAGTCCCTCCTCGTACCCCAGCGAAGGCCGGGGCCCAGTTGGCGGACGTTGGTAAGGTACGGAAAAGCCTTGCCAACTGGACCCCGGCCTTCGCCGGGGTACGGGAGTTTTCAGGTGATCGCGACTTTCGCAGCGGTCTCGACTTGAGCCGGGGTGCCGCTTTGCGGTTCCGGTCGAAGAAGAAGCGAGAGCCCGAGCCGAGCCTGGTGACGATAGTTAAACTTTCTTGATCGGGACGGCCGCAGGATCGCTACATGGTGATCCGCCTTTAACCTGAACCTTTCGCGGCGGCGTTCCGCGCGGTCGGAACAACCTGCGGCTTTTCACCTGCAAACCCTATCACATCCGGATCGGAGGAAACGCCGCTCCGAACCGGATTGGCTTCTCCTGTTCGTTCGCTAAACGCTGCGGCATCAGCGTCGCATCGCGGCTTTGGCGGGAACGGGGCATGACGGGGTTGGTGGATTCGGCGACGGCGGTGATGCGCATGGCGCAGGCACGGCTGGATGTCGCCGCACATAATATCGCGAACGTGGCGACGCCCGGCTATAAGCGGCGGATCGGCTTTGCCGACACGGTCGCGGCGCGTAGCGAGGTCGCGCTGGCGACGCGGATCGATGCGGCGCAGGCATCACTGACCGAGACCGGCAATCCGTTCGACATGGCGATCAGTGGCGACGGCTATTTCCGCGTCCGCGATGGCGAACGCATGCTGTATACCCGACAGGGACAGTTCCGCCGTGACGCCGATGGCGCGCTGGTCACGCCGCAGGGATATGTCCTGCAACAGTCGGGCGGCGGCGATCTGGTGCTCGACGGTGCGAAAATCGACCTTGCCCGCATCGCCGTCGAACGCTGCGACGATCCGGCGGGAATGACGGCGGTCGGCGAGAGCTTCTTTGCCGGACAGGCGATGGTCGATACCGACGGGGCCGAGGTCCGGACCGGTATGCTCGAAGCGTCGAACGCGACGCTGGGCGATGAAATGACCCAGACGATGGTCGCGCTGCGGCAGGCGGAAAGCGGGGCGCGGCTGATCCAGCTATATGACGAACTGATGGGCCGCGCCGCCGCCACCTTCGGAGGCAAGGGATGAGCGACGCCTATCAGATCGGCGCGATCGGACTGCGCACCCAGCAACTGGCGCTCGACGCGATCGCCAACAATATCTCGAACATCAACACGTCGGGTTTCAAGCGGTCGGAAATACGCTTTGCCGATGTGGTGGCCAGCCGACCCGATGCGACCTTGCTGCCCGCCGACCTGCAATCGGCGGCGCCGACACTGGCCGGGGTAGCGCTCGATCTGCAGTTCATGCTGAACGATCCCGGCGAATTGCAGCGGACCGGTGCGGCGATGGACGTCGCGATTGACGGCACGGGCTTCATCGAATTGATGGGGCCGGACGGGCAGAGCGTGCTGTGGCGCGGCGGTCGATTGAAGGTCGGCGACGACGGCCTGCTGACCGGTGCGGGCGGCTTTGCGCTGAAGGCCAATATCACCGTGCCCGACGATGTGACCGCACTGACGATCGCTGCCGATGGCACGGTGCGGGCGCAGGGGGCCGATGGCACCGCGCCGGTCGAACTGGGGCAGATCCGGCTGGTGCGGCTGAACGATGCGGCGGACGTGACCCGCATGGACGGCGGGCTGTACCGGGTGGCGGACGCCACGCGGCTGGAGGAACTGGTGCCCGGCGAGGATGGCGCTGGGCAGGTAATCCAGGGCGCGGTCGAGCGATCGAACGTGCAACTGACCGAGGAAATGGTGCGGATGATGCTGGTGCAGCGCGCTTATGCCGCCAACGCGCAGATATTGCAGGCGGCCGACCAGATGATGGGGATCGCGAACTGAGCAGCCCCCACCGGGTGGTCCGGGGTGATTGTTAGTGCATTGTTGTGTCCGCCGCCATTGCCGGGCGGAGGTGGAGCGAAGCGGAGCCGGAGACCGGCAATGGCGGTGTCGACGCTTGCGGGGCCGGCGGGCGGTAGCCGAGGCTGCTGTGTGGCCGGACGGTGTTGTAGTGGCGCCGCCACGCCTCGATCAGAACCTTGGCCTCGGCGAGGCTGTAGAAGATCTCGCCGTTGAGCAGTTCGTCGCGCAGCGAGCCGTTGAAGCTCTCGTTGTAGCCGTTCTCCCAAGGCGAGCCCGGGGCGATGTAGAGCGTCTTCACACCGATCTGTCCGAGCCAGGTCTGGACGGCGGTGGCGATGAACTCGCTGCCATTGTCCGATCTGATGTGCGCTGGCGGACCGCGTTCAATGAACAGGTCGGCCAACGCGGCCAGCACGTCTTCGTGGCGGAGCTGGCGTGACACGACCAGCGCCAAGCACTCGCGACTGGCCTCGTCGATGATGGTCAGGATGCGGAACTTGCGCCCATCGTGGGTACGCTCCTCGACAAAGTCGTAAGCCCAGACGTGCCCTGGATATTCCGGCCTCAACCGGATGCACGAGCCGTCGTTCAGCCACAGCCGCCCGCGCTTTGGTTGCCGCTGCGGCACCTTCAGACCCTCGCGCCGCCAGATCCGCTCCACCCGCTTGTCGTCTAATCGGTCAAGCCGTTTGCCAAGGTGCTCGTAGTCGATCTTCTTTTGCGCATCGTTGTCGTCTTCGAGGTCAGGACGGGTCCAGCCTCAGCATGGCGCCAGATCGCCGGCCTCTC
>NZ_JAKRET010000040.1 GCF_022664395.1 Sphingomonas lacusdianchii
GCATGTTCGGTCAACTCAAGATCAATCGGGCCATCGCCACCCGATACGATCAACTGGCCAACAGCTTCCTCGGCATGGTCCACATCGCCACCGCACGATACTGGCTCAAATTTGTCCACGCCGCCTAGCATCATCCCGCGAGGATGCCAGCGCCGCTATCGGGTGTCGGGTCGCTGCTGCTGTCTATCAAACGATCGGTTTTTAGACAGCCAGGCCGAGGCAAGCGCCCCTTCCCTTTTCCGCGCATTTTGTAAACGTCAGCGCTAAATGGCACGGTATGTCAGCGGTAAATGACACCCCGTCGCAGTTCGGAAACACCTGTTTTCCGTATATTGGTCGCATTGGAACCAAGCGCTCGTCCGACTAGCGCTGAATGATCGAAGTTGGTGGATCGCCGACCCTACCGACTAACGAGCACTAGGATTGCGGTTCGACCAGCATCCTTTCAGGCTCACTTGTGTGTCCCTCCACCAATCTACGAACGGTCCGCTGTAGGCCGCTACCTTGAGGCTGGCTCCATCACCCGCCGCGCTCGGCGATGGCCCAGTCACCTCCAGCAGCGGCGTGTCAGACACCATGGTCAAATACACGTGCTCCGGATCGACAAAGCCGTACGGACGAATGGCAGCCAAAGCTCGAAGCGAGCGGAGAAGTTCGGGACACCTTTCACCGTCGATCCACTCATGAGCGGCGGTGACTGTCGAGATACAGCCCTTGTCCGGCAGCCTTCGTCCACACCAGTTGCTGTCACGCCTAGTGCGCTCGGCAACCCATCGAGGATGCTGGGCTGACACCGAGAAAACCACCGTTTCGTCGATGAATATCCCCAAGCCACCACCCCGATGAACGACACGGTAACTCGCGCTAAAGTCCTGCCCGCGAGCCGGTGCCGGAATCGACGCGGCGACCGCGACCAAGGCGATTGCATATCGGAGCATCCGATTTTCTCCCACTTTGCAATGGCATGCTAGGCTTGTTGCTGAACGTCCAATAGTGGACGTAATCGGACGCGGGTACCCTACCGCATCCACACCATCCTGACCGATAATGGCATCCAGTTCGCCGAGCAGCCTCGTAGCCGCAATACGGCCTGGTCGCGCCAGATGCGCTTTGACACGATCTGCGCGGCAAACGGCATCGGGCACCGTCTGACGAAGCCGAACCATCCGTGGACCAACGGACAGGTCGAACGGATGAACCGAACCATCAAGGAGGCGACCGTCAAACGCTTCACTGCGAGAGCCACGACCTGCAGACGCACCTTGCCGACTTCATGGCCGCCTATAATTTTGCCCGCCGGCTCAAGACGCTCAGCGGCCTCGCACCCTACGAATACATCGCCAAGATCTGGACGTCTGAGCCAGACCGGTTCATCGTCAACCCGATCCACCAGATGCCGGGACTAAACACCTAGATCACCGGAAGTGGAGCCTTTACCTTCGCGGCTAATGGACGTTGACGACTTCGTTCACCGCAATCCGAACCATCCCGCGCGCCTAGTCCGCTGACGTTCGGTTCCCTCAATGACAAACGCATAGTCCGGCGGCGCAGCCGCGCATGCCCCTTGTCATGGAGAGATGGGAGTCATACGCGATGACCTCCTAGCATGACCAACGAACTATATTCCCATCACTGGTGTCCGGCATACCGGAACGACAACCAGCACGTTGGGCGATCCACAGATCTGTGTCATAACGTTATGAACTTGATCGCACTCTCTTGAATCTTGGCGACCTAAATGAAGCGTATATTTGCTACCGCTGTTCTTGTCGTGGCTATAGCTACGATGCCGCACGCCGCCGCGCAGGTGCAGGACGCGAGCCGTAAATCCCTCGATGACTATATTGGCGAACTGATCGCCGCTTCTGAAAGTTCGCAAAGTGAAGATGCGCTTAGGACTCGGGTGGTTGGGTTTGGTGCACCGGCAGTCGAACGTTTGGTGCCGCTGCTAGACCACAAGGAGGCGCGGATCCAAAGGGTGGCAGGCCTGACGCTGGCCCAGTTTACGACGATCGAACCGCGATACCTGCCAAGGCTTATTGCTGCCAATCGCCGTGGCAATGGTTGGTTGCCGCGGGCAATCGCTGCGACCGGAACATCCGAGGCGCTCGATTATCTGTGGCTCGCGTTCGAGCGAGATCCTGACTCCTCTTCCAATTCGCAGGTCTTGCGCGCACTGCCTCGCTTCGGAGAGCAGTTAAAAGCGCGGTTATTGTCCCGGATTGATGCCTGCCGGGTGAGCACAGATGACAAAACATGCGACGGTATTCATGATCTGTTGGGTCAGCTGCAACCGGCTTACCCGGCTTGGAGTATCGCCCCTATCGCTCAGCTCGTGACGTATGGAGCTAACCAGAGGATGCGCACAAGGACACTGCGCGTGCTGGCGGGGCTGCGTCATCCGATTGCGCTGGAGGAGTACCGCCGGCAGCTGAACGAAATTGCGCATGCCAAGCACGGCACCAGTTCCGCCTGGCAAACGACGGATTTGATGCGCGACATAGCTAGGTACGGCGACCGCGCGCGGATGGCAGGTCCTGCAATCGAAAGCTTCCTCGACCGCCACTACGATCCAGAAATTCGCGAACAAGCAGCGCTGGCATTGGGAAGGGTAGGGTATGCTCCCGCCATTCCATCTTTGATGCGCACCGCTGTCGATTTCGAGGATGAATGGTTGTTAGCCTATAATACGACCCAAACCCTTGGTGTCCTTCGCGCAACGTCGGCGCGGGGACTACTGGCTCGTACCGCACGCGATCATTGGCACATGGCCGTGCGCCGCAGCGCCGAACATGCGCTTCGCCGGATCAACGGTGACGTGGCACCATCGAAGTCAAATGAGGCGATTACCCGTCCGAGTTTTCTCGAAGGCTATGGGCCAAAGCATGCTGAGTATCAGCCGCGCTGGCAAGGCACCACTTCTAATGATCCGCTTGTCTTACGCTCCCCGGTTGACGAGTTGCCGGTCCCTCGCATTGGCGCGCGGAAGATCAACCTTCTCGGGCCAACGACTGCAATTCCCAAGGCCGCGATTATACCAATGCAAGAGGGTGGCGGAAGGGTGTCCTTGCTCATACCCTGGAACGGGGGCTGGCTGGTCGGCACGAATAATGGCGAATGGGGCGGAAGCCTCCAGCTTGCTAACGTAACTCGGCATTCTCGTCTAGCGACCGGCAATGTGATCGGCGGCTTCTCTTGGGGAGGGAGGCTCTACATCCTTTCTGGCATCCAGCATCTTAGTTTGGATCTTGGGCGATTGTGGGAAGTCGACCTAAAATCGGGCCGTTTGAAGCGGAATATCCGCTTGCCGGCAATGGTGACGGGGATCGTGGTAACCGAACGTGATGTGATAATCCTTCGCACGCCTAGAGGCGATGTAGCGATCAAACGTACTGGCGCAGTGGCTAGACCTGAACTCTACTAGGCATCGTGGACAAAGCTTGACGGCATGAATTGCTACTGATTCAAGGCTGCCATTTGGAGGCAGGCTTGGGCGAGCGGATCGGTTTGTCGGACGAGGAATGGTCGCTGATTGGGCCTCTGCTACCGGCGGAGCGCGGACGTGGCTGTCGACCCGCTGGTAACAACCGACCCTTCTTCGAAGGCATGATGTGGATCGCGCGGACGGGTGCGCAGTGGCGGCATTTGCCGGAGGAATATGGCAAGTGGAACAGCGTGTTCCGCCGCTACCGTCGCTGGGCGACGACAGGTGTGTTCGACGCCATGCTGGAGACGCTGGCCGGTGCGGTGGAACGCGATGGTCGCGCCGACATGATCGACAGTACCGTCGTCCGGGCACACCATTGTGCCGTGGGCATAAAAAAGGGACTGGTGCGGCCGAGGCGCTCGGTCGATCGCGCGGCGGCTTCACCACCAAACTCCACGCCCGTTGCGATGTCAGAGGTCGCCCGCTCGCCTTCGTCCTGACGCCGGGGCAGGCGCATGACACGCAAGGCTTCGGACCACTGATGCGTATGATCGCCGACCGGATCGACGCTCTGCTTGCGGATAAGGGTTATGACGGCGACGCGGTTCGCGACATCCTGACCAGCATGGATGTCAAGGCGGTGATCCCGGCTCGGCGCAACCGTCGGAACCCCGCTGCGCATGATCGGGTCAAATACCGCTGGCGCAACCAGGTCGAGCGCTTGTTCAACAAGCTCGAGAATTGGCGGCGGGTCGCCACCCGGTACGACAAAACCGCCGAATCCTACATCGGCTTCGTCAGCCTCGCATCAGTTTTGCTCTGGCTACCCTTTGTCCACGATGCCTAGCTATAGCTCGCCGCTACCGATCTGGATGGCAGTGGAGACCTGGGATTTCGGCACGTTGTCGTGGCTGCTCGAAATGGCCCATCCCAACGATCGCACCGTGATCGCAAACCGCTACGGTCTCCTACCAAACACTTTCGTGAGCTGGATCAGGACGCTGGCATTCGTCCGTAACATCTCGGCACACCATGCGCGATTGTGGAACACCGGCATCATCAACCTGCCCCAGGTGCCACGTCCCCATGAGGCTACAACCATGGACCACATCGGAGCGCCCGTAGCGCGGAGGGATCGTGTCTACGGCGCTGCTGCCGTGGCAGCGTATCTCGTCAAGCAGATCGCACCGGGCATTACATGGAGCGCGAGGATGAAGGCGCACTGGCAGGCGTTTCCAGCCATGCCCTATGCTGACCCAGCACAGGGCGGTTTCCTACTCAATTGGGATCGGGAAGCCATCTGGGCCTGATCGCAGGTGCAGGGGAGTGCGATGGGTTACGCTTCTCGTTCGGCGCGACCCTGACGGGCACGGCTCTATCGGCACGATCGCGTGCCGACCGAGCCACCCATGGCGGGTGTCTCGGCCCTGCTGGGTGACGATCCTCGCGTAAGGTGTGCCACGTGGCACACCTATGGCCGTGCCTATAGGGCGCAACGTTCATCTGCGAGGCGCTGCGCGGACCTCCCCCGGAGGCCCGCTGGCGCAGGGGAACGCCAAGGGCGGCTGCCCTTTCGTTCCCGAACGACAATCAGGCCCCCCGTGTAATCCGCCAACCGCGGCTCCCGACGCCCTTTCGGTGCGTCGGCCGCGCTAGGCGGCTCGCCCGCGCCAGGGGCGAGATTCTCGCCCTCCCTCCCCATCCCGTTCCTCGCCGGAAAGGCAGAGCCGGTTGCTGTTTGCGACCGGCTTGCAGCCTGAAAGGAAAGGAGAAAGGACATGGGACGGATCACCGACAACCGGGCCGACGTCTATCAGGAAATCACCGACCAGATGGTGGCGATGCTAGAGGTTGGCACCCGGCCTTGGTCGAAGTCGTGGAACGGTGCTTCCACGCCCAACATCCCGCTACGTTCGACCGGCGCGCCCTATCGCGGGATCAACGTCCTGACCCTCTGGGTGGTGGCAATGACGAAGGGGTACGCCTCGCCGCATTGGCTGACCTTCAAGCAGGCATTGGCGCTAGGCGGGTGCGTCCGAAAGGGCGAAAAGGGGTCGACTGTCGTTTACGCGAACAAGATCGAGGTGGACGCCGACAAGGGCCAGCAGGGCGGCGACGACGGCAAAAAGCAGATCGCTTTTCTCAAGCGGTACACGGTTTTCAATGCCGAACAGATCGACGGCATTGAGGCGAAATATCCCGCACCCGCCCCGATCATCACCGCGACCAATCCCGACGAACGCGACGCCGAGCTAGATGCCCTTTTTTCCCGCGTTCCCGTTACTGTGCATCATCGGGGATCGCAGCCCTATTACACGCCCAGCGACGATCATGTCGTCATGCCCAAGTTTGCCGACTTCCACACCGGCGATGATTATTATTCGACCCTCGCGCACGAGCTTTGCCATGCGACCGGCCATGTCGATCGGCTCGCCCGGCCGAACTTCCTGTCGACCAAACGTGAGGACTATGCCCGCGAGGAACTGGTGGCCGAACTCGGCGCGGCATTCGTCAGCGGCGCGATCGGCATAAAGCTGCACGACCGCGAGGACCACGCCGCCTATCTGGCGAACTGGCTTCAGGCGCTGCGCAACGACAAGCGCTGCATCTTCACCGCTGCGACGCAGGCACAGGCCGCAGCCGATTGGCTATTGAGCCGCATGGCGATCGACACCGCCCCCGAACTGGAGGAAGCGGCATGACCGAGGACGACGACACCGGCCTCGAGGGGGCCGGGCGGTCGCAAGCCGGTTGGTCTATGATCCCAGCATTGCAACCGTGGACGAGGCGACGTTCGCGCGCCGGCTAATCGGGGTTCAACCCGATCTGTTCGGCGCGAAGCCCGTTACGCATATGCACCGCGCGAAGCCCGGCCCGGTCGTGGACTGGCAGCCCGAACCTGTCGCCGAGAAGCTGGCACGCATCTCGCGCGATCCTCAAGCGACGTTCGGCATCGGCCGACCCGCGTTGACGCCCGAGGAGCGCTAGGCCGTGATTGAGGGGGCAGCGAACTGGCTGCGCATCGCGCAACGGGTCCGTATCGTCGGATCATTCGCCTCCTATGCTGGGCACGCCGAACGCTGGGTCGGTCGCAAGGGTGTCATCTGGCGTTTGTGCAGTCCCGTCTTTGCGGACCACACCTATGTCTATCTTGATCCGGTCGGCGCAGAACGGGCCGAGAAGATTGCGATGGTGGAGTTACGCGACGTCAAGCCGATCGACGATCCGCCGCTCGTTACCGTGCATTCGCCAGTGTGATATGATAATCGGAGCAAGGAAGGGTATCGAAACCGATGAAACGGTCAGTATTCAAGCTATTCGACTATTTCGTTTACGCCGGAGGGCTGGCCTTTTTAATGTTATATGCGCTGGCACATTGGGGCCTGCTCTGGACTGTCCTCGGTAATTTTGTTTTTTGGGGCGCTGCGCCGATGGTATTAGGGTTGAAACCCAATCAGTATCTTGAGGGGTGAGGGTTTTGCTGATTCACTGTCGGGTGGACCAGGAGGATTGAGGGATGGCGCTGTTCTGGTTGTCGGATGAAGCGTGGGCGGCGATCGAGCCGCATCTGCCGAAGAACCAGCCCGGTGCCCGGCGGGTAGACGACCGGCGGGTCATCTCCGGGATCGTACACGTGTTGAAGGTTGGCTGCCGCTGGTGCGATTGCCCGGCCGAATACGGGCCATCCACGACGATCTACAACCGGTTCAACCGCTGGTCGCGCCGTGGCTTCTGGCTCAGGCTGCTCGACGCGCTGGTAGATGTCGGCATGGTCACGAAGAGTACCGCGATCGACAGCACCTACATCAAGGCGCAACGCGCGGCCTTCGGCGGAAAAGGGGGCGCCAGGTCCAGGCGATCGGCCGCTCGCGCGGTGGCTGGACGACCAAAGTCCACGCGCTCACTGATGTCATCGGTCGTCCCTATGCGCTGATGCTGACGGCCGGCAACGTCAGCGACGTGAAGGCGGCGCCTGCGCTCCTCGAACGGGCCGGTCGCATGCGCTACCTCCTTGCTGACAAGGGCTATGACGCCGACCGGTTGCGCCGT
Source organism: Sphingomonas lacusdianchii (assembly GCF_022664395.1). GTDB lineage: Bacteria > Pseudomonadota > Alphaproteobacteria > Sphingomonadales > Sphingomonadaceae > Sphingomonas > Sphingomonas lacusdianchii. The sequence continues at coordinate 7,478 of NZ_JAKRET010000040.1, forward strand.
TCGCTACGTGACGCCGGAGCCGTTCCCGTCATTCCGGGGCGGCGAAACCGGAAACGAGCCATCCGATACGACAAGGAACGATACCGCGGCCGCCACCTGATCGAGAACGCCTCCTGCCGTCTCAAGGACTTCCGCCGGGTCGCCACACGATACGACAAACTCGCCGCCAATTTCCTCTCAGGCGTCGCCATCGCAACCGCGATCGCATTCTGGCTCTGATTGAGTCTCAACCCTAAAACACGCGCACAGCGGCCGGCGTGATCATGATAGCGAGACGTTCGTCCTCGTTAAGCGGCCGATTTTCTGCACGCGTCAATCGCTTGACGGCATTCTTCGCCTTCAGCAGTTCGCAGGTGCGCTTGTAGAGCCGGTCGGTCTCACCCTTTGCATAAATGTAGAATCATTCATTCTCAAATGTCCCGGCTCCCTGGCTGTCCGGCCTGATGCAGCCCTCGAGATCGTGGATGTCCCAGAAAAGACGGAAGGAGCGTATCCAGCCCCCACGGGACGGAATCGAACCGGCTGCGCGACAGGGCGGGCGGCCGAACCACGCGTACGGCTTCCTCCAAAGCCCTCAGCTACGCTGCCGGGGAATGACGGCGATGAAATATTGCATCGACGATAGGACAATCCCGCCCGTCTCGAACCTCAAAAAAGAGGCTATCTGAGGCGAGAGCTTTGTCCGTCGAAAGCCTGCCCGTTCCTAGAAAATCAAATTAATGTTCTTTTTGGCGGCTTCTCACCTTCAATAACTTGCGCTGGGCGAATTGGCATGGAATGTTGTGTTCGCCCTCGGCGTTGAACGCGCGAGTCTCCTCGCTTCGGGCCAGTGCTTAAGCGTTCGCTCACTGACCCGGGGGGGGGGCAATGGCCAAAATCGCTGCACCGCTGATTGTGCTGTCTTGTTCGCTGCTGGCAGGTTGCGGTCCCGCCCTGTCTAGTTCGGATGTAAAGTCGCTGTCCTCTGCGGACGTTGCGGCCGGCCGGAACCGCGGCGAGGTCTATTATTTGCCGCGGGCGGTTCTTACTGCGCGGCTTATCGCCAGCCCGACCAAGGGATTGCGCGTTGTCATCGATCAGCCCGAGATCATCGCCGACACGGGCGCGACCCTGGCCGAAAATCCTGCGCCTCTCACCGTTCAAACAGCCGGCTGCACCCAGACCCCTCCTTCGTCGGTCGGCCCCTTCATCCTCAGCCACCGCATCACCGGCTTCCACAAGGACACCATCACCATCGAGACCGAGCGGTCTCTCCTCAAAAGCACGGTCGCTGACACCGAGGAGCAGACGACCGAGGCGCTTGGCAATCTGGCCAAGTCGGTTGCATCGTTCACTGCCGAGTCTCAGGTCGAAGGCAATGACGAGGAGCTGAAGTCGGTCCGGTTCGATCCCGCCAGCTGCGTCGAAGTTGCGCGCGCCTCGGCCATCATCCGCGATGCGATCGACACGGTCGGATTGGACAAGCTGCGGGAGCTGGACAATGCGACGCCCAATCCCGTCATGACCAAGATGCTGCTTGCGCCGACGCCTTCCGACTTCGCCATGCGGGTCGCCGGCTTCGCGCCGTTCCGGCTGCCCCAAGGTGCGCGGACCTCCAGCGCGGATTGCCGGGTCGGCGTGTGCGTCCCGGTCCAGGTCCCGGCCTCGATTATCGCGACGATGGGCAAACGACGGCGGGAGACGCCCGTGCTCCATCTGCCGAACCAATCCGACCCTGTGGCGATTCCGGTGTCTCGGTCGGGCTTCGCCGACGTGAAGACGACACTGACGCTCGATCATGGTATCCTCACCAAGCGCGAGGTTGTGCGCACATCAGAGGTCGCGGCGATCCTGCTGCTGCCGGCAACACTGGTCGGCGCCTATCTCGATGAACTCTCGTCGACCTTCAAGAAGCGGAAGACGGCGCTGGATGATGAGTTGGCGTGGAAGAAGGCGCAGGAGGACGCGAAGGCCAAGGCGGAGAGCGCCGACGAGGGCGGCGGCACCGCGCTGCTCGAGATGCCAGTCCCGGGGCTGTCGATCGGCGGCAGCGCGCGGTCCACCGGGCTCGTGAATAACCCGACTACGCCAGTCAATAATGGCGCTCCAGACGGCAAGGTGTCGCCGCAGGGCGACGGCCAGGCGGCGCCGGTGTCACCGCAGCAACCAGCCGGTGCGAAGCCCGATGGCAAAGCCCTCTAGGCCGGCCAGCAGGCCCCGGCGCGATCTCAGCGCCGGCACCACCATCCTTGCGACCATGCTGCCGCCGGTTCAGCCGCCGATCGAAGAGACTGCCGACGGCGTCCTGCCCTCTGCCAGGCTGCGGGTCGGGCGGATGGTCGAGACCAACGGTGCGAGCTCGCTGGAGCGGGTCGAAGGGTTCGACGCCTATGTCGCGCGCAACCAGGGACTGTTTCCGGAAGCGCCGGCGCCGGGACAGCGGCTGGCGTCAGAAGGGTTCGTCCTGGAGAACGTCATCGGACGGGACGACCGAGTGCCAGTCGGCGACACGACGCGGCTTCCGTGGCGGGCGATCGCCATGCTGAGCATCACCTATGCGAACGGCCGCCGCGCCTTGGGCACGGCATGGTTCCTTGGCCCAAAGGCACTCGGCACGGCCGGACACAATATCCGGCACCCTGATAACGGGCCCGCGCGGGAAATCCTGATCTCGCCAGGCTATGACGGGTCCATCGCTCCGTTCGGCACCGTCGCGGCCAGCCAGACCTACTGTGATCCGGCGTGGCTCGCCGGAAGTACCGATCCAGCGCTCGACTTCGGTGTGATCATGTTGGACGACGCGAGCGTGGGCATGCGGCTGGGCTGGTTCGGGTTCGCCAGCTACTCGGATGCACAGCTCGTCCCGCTTCTCGTAAACGTCAGCGGCTATCCGGGCGACCGCTCGCCGCGCACGCAATATTTCAACGGTGGCCGGGTCGAGGAGGCTGCGCCGCAATTCCTCCTCTACGCCTTCGATACCGAGGGCGGGATGAGCGGATCGCCAATCTTCGCCCTGTTCGGTGACAAACGGGTGGTGGTGGGCATTCACACCTATGGCAGCGACCGGATCAACCGCGCTCGCCGGATCGACGACGGACTGTTCGACCTGCTCGCCCAATTCGCCTAGATCCGTGTCGCTCCGGCGCGATGCTACCTCCCGACGTGGCATAGCGTGGGCCGTCCCACTCTTCCTGCTGCGCGATCGCGGAACGAAAATCTTCGATCATTGTCGGCGATGACGAAGTCGGCATCGAGGCCGCGATCATCTTCGGATAGCGGCGGCTGATGGGGGAAAGCGGACGTTCCGCCTTCAGGCGGCTGAGGCTGGACCGAACGCTTATGTCCGGCTCACCGCCGCCCCTCGCGTCCGCGTAGTCGCAAATAAAGCGCGGATAGTGCCCGCCATTCGGTCACAACGATTGTGCCCTTTGGAAACAGAGGCGGTCGCGCGAGCATGGCGGACCTCCTGTCGATCGCACGGCATACGTCATCGCAGACCGAGCAACAGCGGGGGTCAAAGCGGTCGTGATGTCCCGGTCCACCATCAAGCGCGGCGATCGGCACCTTGTCTTCGCCGGCGCCTATGCCGAGGCCGCGCGGCGTGTGCTCGCGTGCGGAATCGTCGGCGACGTGAGCTTGAGCGCGAGGCGAAAGCCCAGAAACTGCTCGACCGCAAGACGTTCAAGCACGCCGCCCAGCTCGACGCGATCGAACATGTCGAGCGGACACGGCTCGCGCGCGAACTACTGATCGACGGAACGGCCGTTACCAAGGCGCGTCTGACGGCGCTTGGCCAGGCCAAGGTCGAATATTGCCGCTTCAGCCTCAAACTGGCGCGGCGTCATGGTGCGAGGGTTTTTGCGACGATCGTGCCCCGCGAGGCACCCCGCCCCGCGCGAGACGACGCCCTCCGCAAGGATTACGCCTTTCTGTTCGAACGGTTCTACTATTTCCTCAATGGCCTGCCCGGCGATCCGATGGGCTATCTGGCGTTCGACGAGCTGGATCGCAGCGCCGCCCATATTCTGCTCGGCCAAGTGAAGAGCTACTTCGTGAACACGCGCAACGGGAGAAGCCGTTCGCGGCTCATCATTCCCGAACCGTTCTTCGTGCATAGCGATCTGACGACGCTCATCCAGACGGCCGATATCGTCGCCTATGTCATTAGCTGGGGGCTCTGAGCTGCCCCCTTCTGAGTGGTCCATCGACTATGACAGTCTGGATCAAGGAAGGGACGACGAATGCCAGCGAAGAAGCACAAGCCGGAGGAGATCATCGGCAAGCTGCGTGAGGTGGAGATCATG
>NZ_JAKRET010000041.1 GCF_022664395.1 Sphingomonas lacusdianchii
GGACCGCATCAATCTCACCGGCGACTACGTCTGGGCCGAAAACCTCGAACTCGACGCCGATGGCTTCACGCCTCTGCTCGCCAAGCCGCTACCGTGAATCCGTGGCCCAATAATGTACAGCGGCCGAGTCTGAAGCCGAAGCGCCGCCACGCGCTGAAAGCCTCCGGCGAGCGTTCAACACGCCATTCTGGCCCCATGTTCTCGCGACGACCTCGATTGGTCAGGAAGGGCTGGACTTCCACAGCTGGTGCCGACGCATCGTTCACTGGGATCTGCCATCCAACCCGGTCGACCTCGAACAGCGTGAAGGTCGCATATCGCGCTATGGTGGTCTTCTTGTGCGCCGTCCGCTCGGTGCGCTGGTGCAGGACGACGCAGTGGCCGCGGCACGCACCGGCCAATCACCTTGGACAGAGGCCGCAGCGCTGGGTGAGTGCAGGTTCCCAGACGAGATTGGGCTGTCACCCTGGTGGACGTTCAAGCACGCCGACATCGATCGCCACGTGCTCGCACTGTCGAGAAGCCGTGACGTTGCAAAGTTCGATTACCTCCAGCGCCAGCGCCTGCTTTATCGCCTCGCCCTCGGCCAGCCGAACCAGGAAGATCTGGTCAATCATCTGGCGAGAGGAAGTGATGTAAAGATTGCCGAACTGAGCGCATTGGCTTTGGACCTGAGGCCGCAGACGTCGACCGTTGGTTTCCAACTCGCGGCTTCATCAACCCGGCGGCAGGCAGGGAAGCGGAGGTCCGCGCAATGATGCAGCCAGCTCTGGTACTACCCCATGAAGCCGATCGCGGCGAGGATTAGGCGATTGACGAGCTCGCGCATGCGGACGACGTGACAGAGGAGCGGGGGATCAGGCGGCACGTCGGGTGAAATCCCCGTGCACACGATGACATTGCGTGCCTCGATCGCTTCTTGAGCTCATCGGCGAGCACAGATCCCATTATCTGTTCCAAACTACACTCGCTCGAAGCAGGCACATGACGACGAAGCTATGGGACCATGGTAATGTCGCGAATGTCCTAGGTTTTGCGACGACCGACGGGCTAACGCATTTCCGCACGTTATATGTCGCAGAAGTCTGTTGCATAACGTTCTCGTTTTGATGCATATTTGCGACATGTTGATTGGCTATGCCCGCGTCTCGACCGATGACCAGGATCTGCGGCTGCAACGCGCAGCTTTGAAACAAGCCGGCTGCACCCGGACTTTCGAAGAAAGGATTTCAGGCACGAAGCGTGATCGATCTGAGCTGTCTAAAATGATTGAACAGCTCCGACATAACGACACGGTCGTCGTGACGCGACTTGACCGACTGGCACGTTCGACCCGCGATCTGCTCGACATTGCCGAGAAGCTGAAGACTGCCGGGGTAGGGCTGCGTTCATTGGCAGAACCATGGGCGGACACGACTTCGCCCGCCGGCCGGATGGTGCTCACCGTGTTTGCCGGTATCGCCGAGTTCGAGCGCGATCTTATCCACCAGCGTACCAGCAGCGGGCGGATAGCGGCGAAGGAGCGAGGGGTACGCTTCGGGCGCCCCCCCAAGCTCAGCTCAGAGCAGATCAAACTCGGCGAGCGGTTGATCAGTGAGGGTACGTCGGTTCGCGAAGCGGCCAGACTGCTTAAGTGTCACCACGCGACGCTATATCGTGCGCTCACTGCTGCAGCGCTGAATTGATGCACCAGTCGAGCCGGTGAACTAAGAGGTTGGAATATCGATGTCACGTCCTTCATTCCCCGGGGTCACAATCGCCCGACGTCGAAACATGCAGGCGAATCGAAGCAAGAATACTAAACCCGAGTTGCTGGTACGCCGCTATTTGCACGCGAATGGCTTTCGATACAGGCTCCATCGGCGCGACCTGCCTGGTTCTCCTGACATCACCCTTGCCAAGTTCCGATCAGTGGTCGAGGTCCGGGGCTGCTTTTGGCACGGGCACGGGTGTAAGTTGGGTAAATTGCCATCGGCGAGGCAGGACTACTGGCATTCAAAAATCGTTGCTACCAAGGCCCGAGACGAAGCCAACCGTGCCGCCTTGGAGGCGGCAGGCTGGCGCGTTATTGAAGTCTGGGAATGTAGCTTGCGTGAAGCGCCGGATTCTAAGCTGGCTGAGGTTCATCGAGCGCTAAAAGCTAGATTTTAAATAGCGTACTCTGGTAACGTATTCAGGATCGCTTGCGCCGTATCTCGCGGCCTCTCCGCTTTGTACAAATGATCGACCGCCCGCGCAAAATCACCCCCGAGCATGAGTGAGTATAGCGACGCTGCCGTGTAGGCGCCACGAACGTTGGCGCCCTCAAAGTCTTCCATGTGAACATGGAACCTGAGGACGGAGCCACGCAGCACAAAGCCAATGATAAATTTGAGTACATTAGCCTCAAAAAGTGGTTGGTATAAGCGATCCGACCGGGTGCTCGTCTTAACTGCAATTGCGAAGAGAAAATTGCGTCCCTCAATCGTCCCTTCGATGTCCGCATGTGCTCGTTGAAGACGATGCAGATTAAATGGACTTAGATCGGCCAAAGGCTGCATGAATTGGGCATAACCTGCTGGCATCGGGTCTGGGATTCGAAGCCCGACGATATCCGGCGATGAAAGCCTCAACTGCATCTCATGGGCTTCCAACGACTGTTGAAACGCTTCGTAGGTAGCGCGAGCTGCTGGGGTTAACAGGCGGGTACTGTCGTAACCACGTGGCAGCTGCACAATGGCAATACGACGCATTGGCGTAGCGATTGACCGAGCCGGCTGCTCGAATGTGGAGCTTGCTGGCCATGCACCGGTAGCCATGAATTGATTCCAAGAAGCAGCGGCGTTCCAAAGCGCAGCTGCCTCCAGTATCTCATACATGTCACCAGCAACTTTACCCCATGCTGGACCCTGCACGTCTGTAGAAACAAAGGCAGCACGCGCGCCGTTCGCCGGAAAGTTTACTCCGGCCGCAGCGAGCATGTTGGCCTTAGCCTGACTGCGATAGAACGCGAAAGTTCGGTCTGGATCCGGATCACCCTCACAACCGGGCACAAAGCTGTCGAAAGCACACCCGATCAGATTATCCTGTGCGATCCTAAACGAGGTTTGCCGGCCGCGCACGGGAGCGTCACGAAGATCTAGGACGCACCCCGTGCCTGCGAGATGACAGGCCGCGCAGTGACTAGATTGCGCCCCAGCGTCTGGAGCGTCCGGGAATAGCAGGGGCATCAATGATGTCCGGATAAAAGTGCGATTTGGCGAGCGGTGGCAAATATCACGTCCAAGTCGCTGCCAAGCGCTTCGGCAAGCTTCTGCGCGCTCAACAGCGTTGCGTTCTGCTCGGATCGCTCAATGCGGCCCAGATAGCTCCGATCTAGGCTGGCACGGTCCGCCAGCTCCTCCTGCGATAGCCGTAGCATCTCGCGATGGCGCCGGATTGCAGAGCCAAAATATCGGGCAAGGTCCAAAGCTTCGCTCGCTGATTTAGGCTTTCCAAATGCCGGGGTTCTCCCTGAATCTCTACGGATTATAAGTCCCCGGAACAGCGACGGCGCGAGTGGGGCGCTGTGGCGTGCAGATGGGCCTGATTTCCCTTCTATCCCGTGGGCGCTAAGGGCCTTGCCAAGAGGCACCTGGCCGGAATAGATGGGGAACAGGTGAGGATGGAAGGTCCCAATATGTCGCCGGCACTGGAGGCCATGTGAAAGCTGTATCTCTCTTCGCAGGCTGTGGCGGGTTCTGTGAGGGCGTCGAGTTGGCCGGATTCGAAATCGCGGTTGCTGTCGAGTGGGACAAGTATGCCTGCATGACGTACCGTGACAACTTCCCGAAGACCCCGCTTGTTGAGGGCGATATCCACGATTTTTTAAAGCCCGGCAGCGATGATGTACGGAAGTACAAATTAACCGATATTGATCTGGTATTTGGCGGACCTCCTTGCCAGGGCTTCTCGCAAATTGGTCCTAGAGACCTGCTTGATGATAGAAACTCACTGTACCGTGAGTTCGCGCGCGTTGTTCATCAGCTGAAGCCCCGTATGTTTCTTATGGAGAATGTTCCTAACTTGCTTCTGATGAAGAAGGGGCATTTCAGGGATGCCATTATTGCTCATTTCGCCAGCCTCGGGTACAAGAATACAACATACATTAAGCTTTCCGCGGCTGATTTTGGGGTTCCTCAAACCCGCGAGCGTGTTTTCTTTTTTGGTACTCGCGACAATATCGAACTTGCCTCTTCTATCGCAGAATTCGCCGAACATGTCCTCGGTGGTTTGAAGGTTGCTCAGCCGGTAACGGTTTGGCAGGCAATTGGAGACCTGCCTGCACAGGTGGTACACAGTGGTGAAACTGCGGCCTACCCGCCGGCCTTGAATGGTGCTTCTGATTTCCTGAAATCTATGCGGCTTGATGCAGCGTGCGGCGCGTACACTAAAGCTATAAAACGTCGACGAGGCGTAGGTAAGCGAAACATAGTACTTTTGCACAATCACCACACTAAAGAAATCAAGGAGAAGCGCGCTAAGCTCATTTCCTATTTGAAGCCAGGCGCTAAGGGGGATAGCCTACCTAAATCCATCTGGAATGGTGCCCGTCCAGAGAAGTGGCGCCGTCTTCATCCAGATCTTCCGTCTTATACAATCCTCGCGCAAATGCATAGAGACTTGTCGGAGTGGGTTCATCCAAATCAGGAGCGTTGGATTACGGTTCGTGAGGCTGCTCGATTACAGTCGTTCCACGACGGTTTTATATTCAAAGGCTCTGAGTGGCAGCAACTTAAACAGATCGGCAATGCCGTGCCGCCATTGTTGGGACATGCCGTAGCGAGCCTTGCAGCAGCTATTCTGAAAGTTGGCGAAGGTGCCTCCGGGTGCGCTGTCGGCGCTCGTCGCCGAACACCGCGCCCTGTCTCTCAAGCAACAACCTCGCAATCTCCGCACATGCAGACAGAAATGGCGGCCGCTACGCCTTAGCCGTTGAGGGCTAAGGCTATAGCCGCGCCAGTCGCTTTGACGCTCCAACGACGCTGCGGCATCTAGCTTGATACATCGCGTCGGTGATGGTGCCTGTGTCAGGGCAAGCGTCCAATCAAGCCCATCTTCTCTGATCCGCGCCCCGCGCTAGCTGGTGTGCGCGGGCCAGCTCGCAACGTTGCACCTCAATGCCTGCAGTTGGATCATGCGGAAGGGCAGGAGCGAGGTTCAGTTGCAGCCGACCCATGACAACAACCGCGCTGGCTGAACCGTCGAACGCGCGACGCGGAACAGGCTGGGGAGCTGAGAAGAAAACCCTTGACCGGACTTTGCCTCGGCGATGATTTTTGCAGCGCTGCTGACGCGTGAGGCTCGGGCGCCGGCTAAGCAGACGCCCCGCCTAGCGCGCCCGCCAATCCATTGATGATGCGCCCGCGAATTTTAGCACGTTCAAACTCGGCGAAGGCGCCAAGCGTCGCCGCGGGACACGCGTGCATAATCGATTTACATGCTTAATTTCTATTTAGAAATTCTGATACCTGTAGAATTGCCGATATCGCGCCTCGATGCGGAGTACGCGCTACCTTATACCGATATCAATCTGCTGCAGGCTGCCAGCTTGTCGAGGGCCCTCCAAAATCTCGCTTTGCCCGCCACGTTCCAACGACGCTGACATCATCAGTTTCGTCTGTGCCCGGCTTGCCCCCAGATAGACACGGTTGACATACCGACGACGGGCACCCTGGCTGAGCATCTCGTCGGCGAGGTCCGACTGATCGATGTGTAGGAGATAGACTGCGTCGAACTGCAGTCCTGCGACATATTCAGGCATGCTGAAGATACACCGGCCGCGAGCGTACTGTACGCCCTTCAAATCCTCCCGCGTCGTCAAGGAGACGTACTTACCACTGATCCGGGACGCATTCAGATACCGTTCGAATAGATAATCGTTCAGGCAGAGCACTGCTACCTTCCTTCCGCCGATCTTGCGAGCGTCCGCACATGCCTCCTCAAACACGGCGTCAAGAAGCTCTTGGTCACGCGCGTACACCTTGAGAATGGGGATTGGGCCAATCGCCTGTTCCGAAGGGGCGATGTGCGTGTCGTACTCCCCTTCGAGGTCCATCGCAGGAAACGATGCGTCCAAATCCTGCAGAAGTTTCGTTATCTGCGGCGTGGATCTATAGTTTTCCTTCAGGTCAATCATCGCGGATACGCCAACACCTGGGTTTCGGAACCGCTCAACGCCCCCCCCGAGAGCCGCGTCCGAAGTGCTCTGCTTCAGATCATAGGCCATCAGCAGGGGCCACTTGCCGGACTTGCGGGCTCGCGGATGGAATATGCCCTGCAGGGTCATAGCTTCGTTGCGACTGAAGTAGTGGTATTCGTCGACAAAGATGACATCGAACCCGAGCTTCTCCCGAAGCTGTTCCCATTCGTGAGTAGTCAGGTAGCGGCCGAAGTCCGCCGTCATCTGATCCATGCTCAAAAGGCGCTCGTGCTTGAGCAAGGCACGATAGGCATCGTGTATCTCCAGGACCACCTCGCGTTGGGCCTTCGTCTTCAAATCCATCTGCCACGCCTCGCGCGGTCCGCTCAGATAACGCTCGGCGTCCGATGTGCCCTTGCGAATATTCTCGGCATCCAGAACGCCCGCGAACTCATTCATCAGGTCGTCCACGAGCGCCGCGCGTCGTTCCGGAGCCGACAGCACCTCTAGGAATTCTGGCTCGTGTGCAAGGACGTCGAGTACGATCCTCGCATCGTCCATGACCTTCTTGATCGAGTCCTCAATCAGGATCTTCTGATATTCCCGCCCTTCCTGGCCATCGAGCGACAAGGGCCGCAACCCCTTCTGCGCATAGCTCAACCGTTCCTCAGCAAGCTCGTACAGAGTGCCCACCCACAGCTTGGGTTGCCCATCGACCGTCTTGGCGGTGCGCCATTTGTCGGATGGGTCTAGCGCCGAAAACATGCCCCTGATGACATCGTGCGCAAGTGCGGAGCTGTGCGTGAGGAAAGCGAACGTCTTCCTGTTGCCATCTTGCAGATCGGCCAATAGGTCCTTGATGCACTTGATGGCCATCGCTTGCGTCTTACCGGTGCCGGCGGCACCCCGAAGCCTGACCGGCTGGTCGTGCGATTTCTCGACAAAGGAGAGTTGATGCGGGTTGAGTTTCCGGTCGAGCCATTCCTGCAGCGTCGCCGCACCCGAGATCTGACGACCTAGGGGTTCGCTCAACAGTATGCCGAATGAGCCGACATCGGGACTGGGCTGAGTTTCCGCCAATGCCGCAGCCTCGAGGTTCTCAATCGCCCGGTCGTATAAGGCACCGTCCGGAGTAACTTGGGACAGCGTCCTCGGACCGTCCGTCACGGCATATGCATAGAGATCGCGACCATCGCCGGCCGACTGGTCGAAATAGATCCTGACCTTCGACCGTTTGCCAGCGGGCTCTCCATAGACAGACAGCCGGGCGCCATCGTGATAGGGCTGCCACTGCACCGGAAGTGCAATGTTGCGATCGAACTTGCGCAATGCGACCCGAAGCACCCGCTCAAACCTAGCCTGCGGCATCGCGGCGGCCGCAAAAATGCCTTCTGGGCCGGTGTTGACCACCAGTAGGCCATCGTTAACGTCTGCCTTTTCGGACAGCAGATAGACGATGTTTCCCACCACGGAGCGGCGAAGCCCAGCGGTGTTCTCCGGAAGGCCGAACTCGCCGAACCAGCTGGGCTCGATCATCGCCGTATCGATGATGGCGATCGCGCCCTCATCGATTACCAAAGCATCGTAGGACATTGTCAGGCTCCAGTAAAAAGGCTTTCGGCGGCCAGCGCCGCCGCGGACTTGGTCGCATCTTCGAAATGCGTCGGCAGTCCGATACGAGAGAACAGGAAGGCAAGCTTCTGGGTCACCGCGAACCTTATTCCGTCGGTCAGACATCCTACGCGGTGCAGAGCATCGGGATGGCCTTGGACCCGCGCATCGACCTCGCTTGCAAAGACTTCGTGCGAATGAACCGTCTGTATGAACCGGAGCAGGGCGACATAGCCAAACCCACTCGCACCAGGCAATTCCGGGAGTAGGAAGAAATCCGCAAAGCCGCCCCCACCCGCTAGCGCCGACGTCAGATCAGCGCGTTGCTTCTCGTCGGAATCACCAATGGTCGTGCGGAGCGCACGCCATTGCGCGAGCGGCGTGACGTGGCCGCCGACCCCCAATGCACACTGCAATGCATTCAGATTCGTGACGAGCTTGGCATCAAGCGCCTTACCCGTTCGGTTCACGGCCTTGTCGATCGACTCCACGGATCGATGCCTCAGCCACTCGAGCAGTTGGTCGTCCCGCAGCTCGAATGGCAGTTCCGAACGGCGCATCACTCCTGCCAAGGCCTGCGCCGCGGCGGTCGCCTGCTTCTTAACGAACCTTTGAAGTTGATCAGGTATCCAAATCCGCTCAAGATACGTTCGGGTTGTGACGACTTCTACGAAGGTTAGACGGTCCGCCGCCTTGGCCTGGGCGATGTCGCAGTCAGCCGTGATGATCAGTCCGAACTCAGGATCGTTGGCGCTTCCCGTGGAGAACTTTCGAAGAATGTCGCCTTGAGCGTACGGTCTGTCGTCCTGCACAATGGACCAGTACTCGTCCTCACGTGGCCCCTTCGGCGCGGCCGCAGCAGATGGCACGTCAATCATAGCGACGTCGAAACCGCGGACGACGCGTTTGCAGTTGTTTCTGCTGGTGCAGGCATATGATTCCTCCCTTAGGTATACGAGATAACGTGCTCGGATGGTAAGTCCACACGGTCGGTTCAGATCGCTTTGAATTTTATCAAGTTGATAAGTTCCGCGCCCTCCGCCATCAGCAGCTGGGAAACACCCATAGCAGACAGGTTGAGTGCTTATTTTGACAGCTTCTGGTAAACTACGGGGATGTGCAACCAAGTAACCTACAGCTCGTAAATATCTTCTAATTTGAGATTACTAATGCTTGCCAACTAACTTATACTAGAATAACGGCAATATTGATTAGATTGGCGTCTGGAAACATTTGGGTTAAAATTCACCTAATTCAAATAATAAGCGGTCAGTAGTTAAGAAATTTAAGACTGCGTTAGTGTAATCTAAGCAACAACTCAGTCACATCGCGGAGGGAGAAGATGTGCTTGAACCTGCCCCGATACAACTGGATCCAGCTTGTCGGCTTCCTGGTCGGCCCATTGACGCCACTCGGTGAACTGCTCCGCAGAAATGTCCAATCGCCCGTCCATAACGGCCTCGCCCACGCGGGCTACCAGGCTCCGCAGGTTCTTGGCTTCCGCCAGCAGACGACCGCTTTCGGCCAGCGCGACGACCCGATCGGCGTTGGCCTTCCGCAGGCGTTCCTGGCGACGCCGCTCCGCTTCGATCCGCTCGCGTTCCGCCTGCTCCTCAAGTTCGCGCAAGTGCATCCGATAGGATCGTTCACCCTCGACGATCAGGCCGGCCACAATGTCGGCGATCTGTACTTCCAGCTTCCCCGAGGCATCGTCCTGCCAGGTCGATGATCCCGCCGTCAGTCTGAGCGAAACGGAAGCCGGGCGCTTCGGGTCAGGACGGGGCGCGGTGTAGCGGTTGTAAGTAGGGGTCTTTCTGCCAGCCTCATCGAGATGCAGCGACACTCTGGTGTCGCCAATGATGGCGTAAAAGCTCGTATGGTAACCGTCCCGGTCGGATGTGCCTCCGTGACCCATACGGCCCAGCGTCAGGAACACGGCGTTGAGAATGCGCAGACGCCGCTTCTCGAACGGGCTGTCGTAGAGGGTGATGGCCGTATGCCAGCGGGTCTTCTCCGCTTTCTCCCGTTCCTTCTCGTCTCCCGCCAATAACTTACCGATCGCCGGATGCGGCACCGTAATCTTCATGGCTGAGGCAGGGCGGCCGACCGCCTTCAACGCCAGCGTGCGCAACTCCTCCAGGTTCTCGGGCACCTTGGCTGACGCAAACGGCCCGGCCGATGACGGGAGCGGCGTTTCGGGCAGATCGACTAAACGGCCGTCTACGTGAATATAGGGCTTCTCTCCCGGTCTGCGGGCCGGTGCCGGGGGAGGTTCGGAGACGGGCCGCCCCGCGTGCACCCGGTTCCAATGCCCCTGCGGTGGCCCTGACACGCCATGAGCCCGCAACAGCTTCTTCAGACCCACGTCAGACATCTGCATGCGCGTCGCAAGGTCGCGCATCGGCGCCGACCAGGCGAATGCGATCAGGTCGGCAAGCGCGACGCGGCGATGACCCCAACCGTACATAGGGGTCACTGCACGAAAGTGAGTTTTACGTACGCCAAGCGCGAACGGATAGCGAACGAGCGAATGCAATGGTCAAGGACAGGTCTCCCGTTTGAGCGGACATTGTCAAAGGTGACCCTCCGTCCA
>NZ_JAKRET010000042.1 GCF_022664395.1 Sphingomonas lacusdianchii
CCCGCAAGCGTCGACACCGCCATTGCCGGTCTCCGGCTCCGCTTCGCTCCACCTCCGCCCGGCAATGGCGGCGGACACAACAATGCACTAACAATCACCCCGGACCACCCGGTGGGGGCTGCTCAGTCACCGCAGGTCTAATTTCCTACCTCATCAGTACTTTTTTCGTACAACTTCTTATTTTAGACTTTTTAATAGCACTTATTATTTTTAGAATACGTGAAACGATATAGGTTACGCTTAAATGAATCGAATCATTGACTCCCCAAGAATGATCGACATCATGTTCCAAGAAAGGAACATGTTGTGTCACTCAAATTTACTCGTCTCACGCGACCGGAAATCAAACGGCTGGCGGCAGGTGCATCGCTCACCGAACACGGGATAACTGCGACCGGGTTGAGGGGCGGCGATGTCCGATACGCGGTGAACATCATGGTGGACGGGCGTCGGATTCACCGCGCCATTGGGAAGGCAAGCGAGGGCGTCACCCGTCAGCAGGCGGAGGACGCTATCGAACTGCTTCGCACCCACGCTCGCGAAGATCGCCTTAGCTTGCCGACAGGTCGAAAGACGCATCGCATGTTCGAGGAAGCCGCCACCGGCTACCTTGAGCGGTTGGAACAGGGCACAGGGAAGAACCTGACTGCGAAGCGCCGACAACTAGTAACGCATTTGATCCCGGCATTCCGCAAACACCGGGCGGACAAAATCACGACGCAGATGGTGCAAAGCTATGTGCGGGATCGCCTGTCCACGGGCGCTGCACAGGCGACGGTGAACCGCGAACTTGCCACCCTCTCCCACCTCTTCAAACGCATGGTTGAATGGAAGTGGATCAAGGCGGAGGATGCGCCGGTAGTGTCTAAGGGTGCAGAACCGCCCAAGGCGATTACGGTCCTAAGCGACGGGGATGCAACGTCCCTACGGAATGCCGCGATCGGGGATCAAGACGGGCTGTTACACCTGTTTGTTGAATTTGGCTTGGGCGCAGCAATGCGGCACGGCGAAATCCTACGCGTCCGGTACGATCAGATCGATTTTGATGCTCGGCGGATTTACCTTGCAAGGGCAAAAGCAGGAGCGCGCGAACAGCCCATTACGCCAAACCTCGCCGCCCATATTGCCGCTGCACGCGAGCGAGCGACGGACAAGGCAGGATGGGTCTTCCCGTCACAACGCAAAGGCGAAGACGCAACGCATCGCCTTAGTATGGCAAAGCAGTTCAAACGGGCCGTGGAGCGCGCGGGCCTATCCCCGCGACGGGTCACACCGCACGTCATGCGACATACGGCTATCACCCGGCTGGTACAGGCAGGCGTTGACCTACCGACAATCCAGAAAATCAGCGGACACAAAACGCTACTCATGGTGATGCGCTACGTTCACATCTACGGCACGCATATCGACAATGCGATCAGTGCGCTCGATTCGGCACCCATCGCAATTACACCAAAACTACCACCAGTTCCTGAAACCGATGCATTTAGTGAAGCTGCTTAGTCTCAAAAACGGCGGAAAACCGCCGGTACGGACGGCGGGGGTTGAACCCGCACTCCCAAAGGGAAGCGGATTTTAAGTCCGCTGCGTCTACCGATTTCGCCACGTCCGCGTGGGGAGCCGCGTTCCAAGCGGATCGGCGCTGCCCCGTCAAGCCGCCGCTATCGCAACGTCTGGATGATGCCGGAGAAATCGGTGGCAGCATGGCCTTCCTCGACGAAGCGGGCATAGAGTTCCGCCGCGCGGGCACCCATCGGCGTATCGGCTCCCGCTCCGGCCGCCGCCTGGATGGCAAGGCGCAAATCCTTGAGCATCAACGCAGCGGCGAACCCGCCCTCGAACCCGCGATCGGCGGGCGTTTCGGGGCCGACACCCGCCACCGGACAATAGCTGGTCATCGACCAGCATTGCCCCGAACTGACCGACGAAATGTCGTAGAAGGTCTGCGCATCCAAACCCAGCTTTTCGGCAAGCGCGAAGGCTTCGCAGGTCGCGATCATCGATGCGCCGAGCAGCATGTTGTTGCACATCTTCGCCGCCTGCCCCGCACCGTTTGCACCGGCATGGATCACCGCCTTGCCCATATCCTCGAGGAACGGCGCGGCCTTGGCGAACGCCGCCGGGCTGCCGCCGACCATGAAGGTCAATGCGCCGGCATTGGCGGCGGCGATCCCGCCCGACACCGGCGCGTCGACCGCCTGCAATCCTTTCGCACGGGCGGCTTCGGCCACCTGTCTTGCGGTATCGACGTCGATCGTCGAACAATCGATCAGCACCGCGCCGGTATCGACCGCATCGAACAATGCCTCGGCATAGATTTGCGCGACATGCGTGCCGGCGGGCAGCATCGTCACGACTGCTTGTGCGCCGCTCGCCGCCTCGACCGCGTCGGCGACCGGCAGGCACCCGGCCGCCTTCGCCCGCGCCAGCGCGTCGGCGGACAGGTCGAAGGCGCGGACATCGTGCCCCGCCTTCGCCAGATTGGCGGCCATGCCGCCGCCCATATTGCCGAGGCCGATGAACCCGATCCGTGCCATGCTGGTCTCTCCTACCGCCCCGTCCAGTTGCCGGGCCGCTTTTCGACGAAGGCGGTCATGCCTTCCTTCTGTTCGGCCGTGCCGAACAGGCCGTGGAATAGGCGCCTTTCGAACTGGACCCCTTGCGCCAAGGTCGTGTCGAAGGCGGCGTTGACCATTTCCTTGTTCGCCTTGACCGCCAGCGGGGCCATGGCGGCGATCGTCGCGGCGGTCTTCACCGCATCCTCGACCAGATCGTCGGCGGGCACGATCCGCGCGACGAGGCCGCAGCGTTCCGCTTCCTCGGCGCCGATCATCCGGCCGGTCAGGCACATGTCCATCGCCTTCGCCTTGCCCACCGCGCGCGCCAGCCGCTGCGACCCGCCCATGCCCGGCGTCACGCCCAGCTTGATCTCGGGCTGGCCGAACTTCGCGGTGTCCGCCGCGAGGATGAAGTCGCACATCATCGCCAGCTCGCAGCCGCCGCCCAGCGCGAAGCCGGCGACCGCGGCGATGATCGGCTTGCGGGTGCGGGTGAAGGCGTCCCAGCCGCTGAAATGGTCGCCGCCATACATGGCGGCAAAGTCCATCTCCTGCATCTCCTTGATATCAGCCCCGGCGGCGAACGCCTTGGCCGAACCGGTGATGACCGCGCAGCCCTGCGCCGGATCGGCATCGAACGCGCGCATCGCGTCGAGCAGTTCGGACAGGATCTGCGCATTCAGCGCGTTCAGCGCCTGCGGCCGGTTGAGCGTCACCAACGTCACCGCGTCGCGCTTCTCGACCAGAATGCTTTGGTAGTCGGACATGCTACTCCCCAATCAGTGCGGCTGCCACTCGTCGTCCTCGCCGAGCGGAGCGAAGATGCGGTCGATCATATGGTCGGTCACCGCCGCCGGGGTAGCCGGGTCCCACTTCGGCGCGTGGTCCTTGTCGATAATCACCGCGCGGACCCCCTCGACGATGTCGGGTCGCTGGACGATGCGGGTGACGACCGCATATTCCTGCCGCATCTCGTCCTCGAAGGTTGGCATGGTCTTGCCGTCGAGCAGCAGTTTCAACGACACCTTGCATGACAGCGGCGAACGCTGGCGCAGCGTCGCCAGTTGCGCCTGCGCCCAGTCCGATCCGTCGGCTTCCAGCGCCGACAGGATTTCCTCGAAATCGTCGCTGGCGAACAGGCGGTCGATCGCCTCGCGCTGCGTCAGGATTGCCGCTTCGCCGGGCGTGGTCGCGTGGTCGGACAGGATCGCTTCGATCGCCATCGGGTCGGCGGCGATCGCCGCCTTGATCGTATCGAGCGCCGCCGCCGGCACGAGATGCGTCGCCAGTCCCAGCGCCAGCATCTCGCTGCCGTCGAGCCGTGCGCCGGTCAGCGCCAGATATTGCCCGATCCGGCCCGGCAGCCGCGACAGATACCAACCGCCGCCGACATCGGGGAACAGGCCGATCGCGGTTTCGGGCATGGCAAAGCGCGTATTCTCGGTCGCAACGCGGACCTTGCACGGCTGCGAAATGCCGACGCCGCCGCCCATCGTCACCCCGTCCATGACCGCGATGGTCGGCTTGGCATAGGTGAACAACCGGTGGTTGAGCCGATATTCGGTCGCGAAGAAGGCACGGGCAGCGGCCCCGTCGCCGGCGCTGCTGTCGCCGATCATGCGGATGTCACCGCCAGCGCAAAACCCGCGCCCTTCGGCATGGTCGATCAGGATCGCATGGACCGACAGGTCGTCGCGCCATGCCTCCAGCGTGGCGAGCATCGCCTCGCACATTTTGAGGTTGAGCGCGTGGAGCGCCTTGGGCCGGTTGAGCCGGATGCGACCGACGCGATGGTCGACAGAGGTGAGGATCATCCCAAATCCTCCCCGCTCGCGGGGAGGGGGACCAGCGAAGCTGGTAGAGGGGGCGTGCCGCAATCGCAGAGGTGGCGGAGCAGGACGTCCCCCTCCACCAT
The DNA here is from genome assembly GCF_022664395.1 of Sphingomonas lacusdianchii. Lineage (GTDB taxonomy): Bacteria > Pseudomonadota > Alphaproteobacteria > Sphingomonadales > Sphingomonadaceae > Sphingomonas > Sphingomonas lacusdianchii. Next base: position 4,474 of record NZ_JAKRET010000042.1, read on the forward strand.
GCTGCGCATGGTCCCCCTCCCCGTGCCGGGGAGGATTTTCATCGTACCAGCTCCCGTCCCACGATCATCCGCATCACCTGGTTCGTGCCCTCGAGGATCGAATGCACGCGCAGGTCGCGCCAGAAGCGTTCGATCGGATAGTCCATCAGATAGCCATAGCCGCCATGGAGTTGCAGCGCCTGATCGACCACCTTCGATCCGGTGTCGGTGGCGAAGCGTTTCGCCATCGCGGCGAAGCGCGTCTTGTCGGGCGCGTTCGCGGTCACCTTGGCCGCGGCAGTGTAGAGCAGCGCGCGTGCCGCCTCCAGTTCGGTCGCCATGTCGGCCAGCGTGAACTGCGTGTTCTGGAAATCGGCGACCGGCTTGCCGAACTGCTGCCGCGCCTTGGTATAGGCGATCGCTTCATCGAGGCAGCGTTGCGCCCCGCCGAGCGAACAGGCGCCGATATTCAGGCGACCGCCATCGAGTCCCTGCATCGCGATCGAGAAGCCCTGCCCCTCGGCCCCGACCAGATTGGCGGCAGGCACGCGCACCTGATCGAGAATGACCGCGCGCGTCGGCTGCGAATGCCAGCCCAGCTTGCGTTCGTTCGCGCCGAACGAGACGCCGGGCATGTCCTTCTCGACCAACAGGCACGAAATGCCCTTCGGCCCGTCGCCGCCGGTGCGGACCATCACGAGGTATACGTCGTTGTCGCCCGCGCCGGAGATGAACTGCTTGGTACCGGTGACGATATAGTCGTCGCCATCGCGCACCGCCTTGGTCTTCAGCGCTGCCGCGTCCGAACCCGAGGACGGCTCGGTCAGGCAATAGCTGGCGAGCTTGTCCATCGTCACGAGGTCGGAGAGGAAGCGCGCCTTCAATTCCGCCGAACCGAACGCATCAAGCATCCATGCCGCCATGTTGTGGATCGAGATGAAGGCGCATGTCGACGGACAGCCATAGGCCATCGCCTCCATGATCAGCGCCGATTCCATCCGGCCGAGCCCGATCCCACCCGATTCCTCGGACACGTAGATGGCGGCAAAGCCCAGTTCCGCCGCTGCCTTGATCGTGTCGCGCGGGAAGATGTGCTTTTCGTCCCATTCGGCAGCATGGGGGGTGATCGCGTCGGCGGTAAAGCGACGCGCCAACTCCTGAATCTCACGCTGGTCGTCGGTCAGATCGAACGGATTCACGCTTCACTCTCCACTATCGCTTCGGCCTCGATCTCCACCCGCCATTCGGGACGGAGAAGTGCGGCCACCACCAGCATCGTCGCGGCGGGCCGCACCCTGCCGAACAATTTCCCATGTACCTGCCCCACCGCCTCGGCATAGGTCGGATCGATCAGGTACATGCGGGTGCGGACGACATCGTCGATGCGGCCGCCCAGTTGCCCGATCGCCTGCGCGATGATGGCGAAGCAGCGCTCCGCCTGCGCGGCGGCGTCGCCCGGCGTGCTGCTGCCATCCGGTTCGACCGGCGCGGTGCCCGACACGAAGATCCGGTCGCCCACGCGCAAGGCGCGCGCGAAACCGATCGTGGCTTCGTAGGGGGACGCCGAGGCGCTATGCCGACGCACCATCATTTGCCCTCATGCAACACGCGCTGCCGGAACAGCGGATCGGCGATCGATAGCGTATTGCGTTCGTACCAGCGGGGTGCCGGCACCCCCTTCTCCCACGCAATCGCTTCCAGCAAATTGCCCTGCGCCGATGGCGTATCGGGATGCAGCTTCGCGATCGGATCGCGATAGGCGACATCGGCGGTCACGATCGTCCAGCCCTTCGCCCGAAGCGCCGCGACCAGATCGGCGATCCAGTACGCCGCCAGATCGGTTTCGTGCAGCAGCATCACCTGCACCGGCTGTCGCCCCAGCGCCTGTTTGGCCAGTCGGTCGGTGAATTGCGCGGACTCGACATGCGTCTCGACATAGAGGTCGCGTAAGGCATCCATGTCGACCGGCTTGCCGGCCTTGCGCGCCTGCGCGGTCAGGTTCTCGATATTCCAGTCCGATCCGTCGACCGTGACATAGCCGTTCGACAGCCCCCGTGCGGCCAGCCCGGTGCGGACCGCGTCGCGCTTCGCCTTGTCGGTGCCACCTTCGTCGAGGAACGGGAAGCGATACCAGGGCCGCAGCCCGCGCCGCCCCTTCAGCCAATCCCCTGCCCGGTCGATATCGGCCAGATAGGCTTGCGCGGTCCTCGACTTGAGCGCCGGATGGCTGAAGCTGTGATTGGCGATGACATGGCCGGCGGCGACATAGGCGGCAATCCGCTGCTCCCCGCCCGCGCCGTCGGGGGCGGCAAGGTTGCCGGGCACGACGAAGAATGCCGCCTGTCGCACCTTCGCCTTGCGCAGGCCCGCGATGATGCGGGCCGTACGCTCCTCGGGCGTCAGAAACGGCCCGCGCGCACGCGGCGCGTCGTCGAACGTCAGAGCGATCCGTTTCTGGGCTTCGGCCGGCATCGCCACCAGCAACGCCGTCAGAACCACCACCAACCACCGCCTCATGCCGATCACCCCATCGTCGGGATGACGAACGCGTCCTGCATTCGGGCAGCGCCACCATCCTCGGCCTGGGTGCCCAGCGCCGATCCGTCGGGCCAGCGTTGGGTGATCGTCTTCACCTTGGTCCAGAAGCGCACGCCTTCCTCGCCATGCTGGTTCACGTCGCCGAACGCGCTGCGCTTCCACCCGCCGAAGCTGTGATAGGCGACCGGCACCGGGATCGGCACGTTGATGCCGACCATGCCGACATTGACGCGCGCGGCGAATTCTCGCGCGGCATGGCCGTTGCGGGTGAAGATCGCGACGCCGTTGCCATATTGATGCTCGCTCGGCAGGCGGACGGCGCTTTCGAAATCGTTCGCGCGGACGATCTGGAGCACGGGACCGAAGATTTCCTCGCGATAGGATTCCATCTGCGGCGTCACATGATCGAACAGCGTCGGGCCGATGAAGAAGCCGCGCTCATGCCCCTGCAGGCTGAACCCGCGCCCGTCGACGACCAGTTCGGCACCTTCCTCGACACCCTTTGCGATCCAGCCCTCGACCCGCGCCCTGTGCTGGGCATTCACCACCGGGCCGTAATGCGCATCGGGATCGGTCGACACGCCGACACGTAGCGCCTCGATCGCGGGGATCAGCTTTTCGCGCAGCGCATTGGCGGTCTTGTTGCCGACCGGCACCACCACCGGCAGCGCCATGCAGCGCTCGCCTGCCGAACCGAAGGCCGCACCGGCAAGGTCGGCGACGACCTGATCGAGATCGGCGTCGGGCATGACGATGCCGTGGTTCTTGGCCCCACCCATCGCCTGCACGCGCTTGCCGGCCGCGACGCCGCGTTTGTAGACATAATGGGCGATGTCGCTCGACCCGACGAAGCTGACCGCGCCGATGGCGGGATGGTCGAGGATCGCATCGACCACCGTCTTGTCGCCGTGCACGACCTGCAGGATGCCTTCGGGAGCGCCCGCTTCGAGCAGCAGTTCGGCAAGGCGCACCGGCACCGACGGATCGCGTTCGCTGGGCTTCAGGATGAAGGCGTTGCCGCAGGCGATGGCGACGCCGAACATCCACATCGGGATCATCGCCGGGAAATTGAACGGGGTGATGCCCGCGCCGATGCCGATGGGTTGCCGCATCGAATAGACGTCGATGCCGGGACCGGCGCCCTGCGTGTAATCGCCCTTCAGCAGATGCGGCACGCCGCAGGCGAATTCGATGACGTCGAGGCCGCGCTGGATATCGCCCCGGGCATCGGCGACGACCTTGCCATGCTCGCTCGACAGGAGTTCGGCGAGCGAGTCCATGTTGGACTCGACCAGTTGCTTGAACGCGAACAGGACGCGGGCGCGCTTCTGGGGATTGGTCGCGGCCCAGCCGGGCTGCGCCGCCTGCGCAGCCATGACCGCGCGGTCGAGATCGTCCGCCGTGCCGAGGCGGACATGCGCCTGCACCTCGCCACGATTGGGATCGAAGACGGCGCCGGTCGCACCGTCCGCATTGCCTGAACCGCCCGCGATCACATGATCGATGACCCGCATAAACTCTCCTGTCGGTCGCGGTGGACGGTCTGATGCCGACTCATCCGCGTGTAATTTTATTGCTTTTGGCATAGCCGTACGGAGCGGGCAATCGTCGGGACCAGATTCCCGCGTGCCACCGCGAGGGTGAAGGCCCGCGCCTCCGTTCGCACGGGGCGGGGCGGTTTTCGGGAGGCCGTTGCCCAAGCGACGCCAATGGGCTTCGCCACGACGCTTCCCGCCTCGTTGCTGGTCGTGCCGGTGGTGCAGCGGTTCGTCGACCGGCTGTTCGGCATCGACCCGCCCCAATGACGGGAAGCGGAATGCGCCTTATCCCAGTTTGAACTCGTCGAACTTGATCGGATCGCGCGCCGGAAAGCGCGTGTCGAACGCGTAGGACGTGACCAGCCCGGTCGATGTGTCGAACACGGTATAGGCGGTGATGTCGTTGCTGGTCAGGAACGGCACATTCTGCGCAGCGCCCGCCAGCTCGACCTACGGGTTGCGCAGGGTCGGCAGCGCCATCGACCGGTCGTGCGGATCGTCCTCGCGCGGATAGTCGTCGGGGTTCCAGCGCAGCGAGGTCAGCGCGGCGACCTGTGCCTCGGTCGGCGGACCCGATCGGCGCGGCGACAGGTTGCTGACATAGGCGCCATAGCTGTTCCCAACGTTCGACGTCTCGATATAGTGCATGTTGCCGACCTTACTGCGGCACCACAGATGCGAATGGCCGACCTGCACCAGCTGTACCCCCGCCGCGGTCAGCAGCGGTTCGATGTCACCCCGCCACAGATCCTTCGACAGCGGATAGTCATATTTGACATAGCGCATCCGCCCGGCGTCGAGCACCGGCTGGATCTGTCCGTTCCATGTCGCGCGGTCGATCGGGAAGGCGAAGGGACCCATCGTCCGGATCGCGCCGGTCGCATCGCTATATTCGAACGTCGCCTCGGTCTGCGCCATGACCGGCGTGGCATTGTCGCCCAGACCGAACACCGACTGATGGACCAGCACGATCTTGTACTTCGCCGAACGGAAGGCGTCGCTGGCGAGCACTTCCTGCAACCACTGGTACTGGCGCGAGCCTTTGGCAAAGGGATGGAACTGGAAATCGCCGAAGCCCCACGCGGCCGGATCGTTGATCGCCGCCGTCGCCTCGGTCAGCTTGCCGCGCGTATTGGCGGTCCAGCTGCGCCAGATGCGGTTGCCATCCATCGCGATCAGGAAGGTGTCGCCGATCCGTTGCGCATAATAGCGCCCGCCCTCCGGCCCCTGCGGCAGCGTGAAGATTTCCTCGTAGGAAATCGTCTCGTAGCTATTGTCCTGGATCCAGCGCTCGCGGATCGCGGCGTCGCCCGACGGGTTCACCGTCGCCGCGACCCGGTCGTAGCGCAGTTCGGCATACCAGCGCGGCTGCGGATCGTTGAACATCGTGTTCAGACTGTTCGCCGGGTTCCACCGCCCCGAATATTCGTGGTTGCCGAGGATCGGGTAGATCACACCGCTCTGCAACAGCGGCCCGCCGGTATAGGTCGATGCCGGCTGCCATTTGCGCATCGTCCCCTGCAACGCGCCGAAGAAGGGCGGCAGGTTGAGCATGCCATTGTCGAACCATTCCGACGCACGGTTGGGCACGTTGACTAGGGTCAGGACTCGTTGATCACAGCCAAAAGATGACGGTGGCGGCGAGAGCGATGGCCGAGAAGAAGGCGATTGGGCAGCGGTCGTAGCGGGTGGCGACACGCCGCCAGTCTTTCAGACGGCCGA
>NZ_JAKRET010000043.1 GCF_022664395.1 Sphingomonas lacusdianchii
CGTCATCAGGCTGGCACAGCGGCGCATCGAGCCTCGTCGCGTTATCGCTTGGTCATGCTGGCGGCGCGCCCATCAAGCCGCCGCTCGACGGTCACATGTCCGATCAAGAACGCAACTGTAATGCTAAGCCGGTATACGAAGAGGATCGTCCGTCCGACGGTTTGCCGCAGACGGCGTAGCGTCATAATCTTGTCGGGTGTCTCGCGTCCGCGCCGACGTCCGATATGATTTTGACGCTACGTTAGCGCCGCGCGATTAGCACGGCATTATAGCACTTTCGCGCCTGGCTACCTTAAAACTTTGGATAGCATGTCACGCCAATCCGGTACGGCAGAACCGGTGGTCGGCGTATGAACGGACCGAAGTAGGTCAGTGTGAGTTTGCTGACCCCGAAGGGACAGCGGATGAACGATAAGATTGAGCAAGGGGCAGTAGCCGCTCAGGTGGCGGCCGCAAAAGTGCCGAGTCGAGACGGACTGTTGGGTCTCGCGGTAGCCGTGGTCGTGATCGCCGGGCTGTTCCTAGCCAAGGACGTGCTGATCCCCATCACGCTGGCGGTGCTGTTGTCGTTCGTCCTGTCGCCGATCGTCCTGTTCCTGCGACGCCTGCGGTTGCCGAAAGGGCTGGCGATCTTCGTGGCGGTGATCAGCGCGCTGGGTGTGCTGGGCGGCATCGGCACCCTGGTCGGGATGCAGGCCGCGTCCCTGTCGGACAAGGCACCGGGCTATGTCACGACCGTCCAGTCCAAGATCGACCGGGCGACCGGTTTCATCACGCAGCAGCTCCCCTTCATCGGACCCGACACGCCGCCCCCGGCCATGGTCGCCGACCCCAATGTCGTGCGCGGCACCCGCACCCATCCCCTGAACGTCCGGGTCATCGACAAGCAGATTCCGGTGCTGGAACAGGTGGGCGGCTATCTCGAACCGGTGGTCGCGCCGTTCGAAACCTTCGTGATCGTGCTGGTCGTGGCGATCTTCATCCTCATGCAGAAGGAAGATCTGCGCGATCGGATGATCCGCCTGTTCGGATCGTCCGACCTGCATCGCACGACGGCCGCGATGGACGATGCCGGGGGCAGGCTCAGCCGGTACTTCCTTTCGCAACTGGCGGTGAACGCCAGCTTCGGCACCGTCGTGGGGATCGGCCTCTGGATCATCGGCCTGCCCGTTCCGGCGTTATGGGGCATTCTTGCCGGCGTGCTCCGCTTCGTACCCTATATCGGTGCGCTGCTGGGGGCCGCCCTGCCATTGGTGGTGGCCGCCGGGGCCGATCCGGGCTGGTCGACGGTGCTGATGGTGGCGGCGCTCTTCATCGTCCTCGAACCGCTGATCGGCTATGTCATCGAACCGTTGCTCTACGGCCATTCGACGGGTCTCTCGCCGCTTTCGGTCGTGCTGGCGGCGGTGTTCTGGACGTGGATCTGGGGTCCGGTCGGCCTTGTCCTGTCGATGCCGCTGACGCTGCTGCTGGTCGTGCTGGGCCGGCATATTCCGAGCCTCGAATTTCTCGACGTCATATTGGGCGACCGGCCGGCGCTTACCCCGGTCGAAAGCTTCTACCAGCGGATGCTGGCCGAGGACCCGGACGAGGCGCTTGAACAGGCGGAGAGCCAGCTCGCGGACCGGTCGCTGACGGCCTATTATGACGAGGTAGCGCTGGCCGCGCTGAAACTCGCGGCGGCAGACGTCGAACGGGGTGCCATCACGCGCGAGCGGGCGACCAGCGTCGTCGACTCCATGCTGGTGCTGGTGGACGAACTCCATGCGCAGGAGGATACGGCCAGCGTAACCCGGGCACGCGAGGGCCGCCTCAATCCATTGGTCGGGGAAGGGGCAGGCTTTGAGGAGACCGCGCCGGCCACCCTGCCGGCAGCGCCGGCGCAGTGGAACGCCGCCGGAAGCGTATTGTGCATTGCCGGGCGCGGCGTCCTCGACGATGCGGTGACCGCCATGCTCGAACAGCTGCTCGCCAAGCGCGGGTTCGGCGCGAAGCGGGTTCCGCATAACGTCGGATCGCGGGCGAACATCGATCGCCTCGACGCGACGGGCACCCGGCTCGTGTGCATCTCCTATCTCGAGATCGGCGGCTCGCCGTCGCATCTGCGCTATCTCGTACGGCGCATCCGGTCGCGCGTGGGCGATGTTCCGATCCTCGTCGGGCTGTGGCCGGAAGGCGAAGCGGCGCTCACCGATCGCGAGATACAGCGGACCCTGGGCGCGGACCTCTATGTCGGCAGCCTCGGCGCGGCGGTGGAGGCGTGCCTCGACTATGCCGGCGCGGAACGGGAGCAGGCGGCATGAGCGTTGCCGATCATGGCGCAGGCACCGGTGCGCGCTCCCCGTTGCAGGTGCCGCCAGCGGGATGGCTGGCGATCCTGAAGCGGACGTGGCAGGAGATGGGCGACGACAACATCGGCATCATCGCTGCCGGTATCGCCTTCTACGTCTTTGCCGCCATCGTGCCCACGCTGGGGGCCGTGGTGCTGAGCTACGGCCTGTTCGCCGAGGCGGAGACGGTACGGCGCAACATCGAAAGCGTGTTCGCGTCGCTGCCGAGGGATGCGGCCTCCATCATCTCCGACCAGCTGCTGACGGTCGTGGAAAGTTCGAAGGACAAGCAGGGGATCGGGCTGGTCGTCGCGCTGCTGCTGGCATGGTACGGCGCGACAAAGGGGTCTGCGGCGATCATCACCGGCCTCAACGTCGCCTATGATACGGAGGAGAGCCGCGGCTTCGTCCGTTTGACGCTGCTGAAGTTCGCCGTGGTCGGCGGCGGCGTCGTGATGATCTTCGCGGCGATCGGCACGACCATGCTGCTCGCATTTCTCAGCGGGCTGATCCCGAATGCGCCGCTTGCCGTGCTGGCGCTGATCCGCATCGCCGGCTTCCTGCTGCTGGCGGTGCTGGTCGTGACGGCGGCGGCGATCCTGTTCCGCTTCGGTCCCGACCACCGGCAACCCCGCTGGATATGGCTGTCGCCGGGGTCGGCGGGGGCGACGTTGCTCTGGCTGGCGGGCACGGCGGGGTTCGGGTTCTACGTATCCAATTTCGGCAACTATGGCGCGACCTATGGCTCGCTGAGCGCGGTCATCGTGACGCTGACATGGCTCTGGCTTACCGCCTATGTGTTCCTGCTGGGTGCCGAACTGAACGCCGAACTCGAACGACAGGTCGAGGGCGAGGCTGCGGATGCCGACCCCGCGCCCGCCGAGCCGGTGGCGCCCCGCGCGGCGCCAGCACCCGAAGCGGCGCGGCCTGCACCCGCAATCGGGACGCCGCGCACCCCTGTCGGCGCAGTCATCGACCTTGTCGGCAATGGTGCGATGGCGACGGTCGGTTTCGCGATGCTGCGCCGGGGACGTCCGCTCGGCATCGTGGCGATCGCCGTCGCTGCCGGCCTCGCGTGGCGGAAGCGGCCGCCGGAAATGGAGAATGCCGATGGCTGACGGGGTGCCGCCGATGCCGCGGACGTTGCCGTGATTTCGCTCACGCGTATCTCCCGGTTCTTCCGACATGCCGGTCGGCAGATCTGGTTCCGGGCCGCGGTCATCAGCGCGACCAGCGTGGTGATCGCGGCACTGGCGGGCATCGTCGCGCGGGCCATACCCTATGAATTCACCGGCGACGTCGGGCAGAGCGCCGTCGGGAAGATCCTGGAGATCATCGCGTCGTCGATGCTGGCGGTCACCACCTTCTCGATGACGGCAATGGTCAGCGCCTATTCCTCCGCCACGCAACTCGCCACGCCGCGCGCGACGCAGCTGATGATCTCCGACCGCACATCGCAGAACGCGCTGTCGACGTTTCTTGGCTCGTTTATCTTTGCGGTGGTCGGCATCATCGGCCTGCAGACGCACCTCTATGGCGGACAGGGTAGGGTGGTGCTGTTGCTGGCGACGATCATCCTGATCGTCCTCGTGGAGGTGACGCTGCTGCGGTGGATCGCGCATCTGGCGGCGTTCGGGTGGATGGCGGATGTCATCGATCGTGTCGAAAATGCCGCCTGCGCCGCGATGTCTGCCTTTGCGCGCAATCCCTATGACGGCGCCCGCCCGGCAATCGCGGTGCCGGCATCGGCCATGGCAATATGCTCCATCGACATCGGCTATGTGACCCATATCGATGCCGAGGCGCTCGCGTTGCTGGCGCAGAAACATGATCTGGCAATCCATGTCGAGGTTCTGACCGGGACGCTGGTCCATCCCAATCGCCCCCTGCTGCGGATCGTCGGCGATGCATCGTCCGACCCTGTGCGCAAGGCACTGGCAAATGCGTTCACCGCGGAGCGTCACCGCCGCTTCGATCACGATCCGCGGTTGGGCGTGATCGCCCTCGGCAAGATCGCGGGACGCGCGCTTGCCCCCGCGACTAACGATCCCGGTACCGCGATCGAGGTCGTGAACGCGCTGTTCCGGGTACTCTCGCTGCTACCGGCGGATGCCCCGCCGTCCGACGCCGATCGACCTCCAGTCTATATGGCCCGGCCGTCGGCCGACGAACTGGTCCGCGGCGGGTTTGTCCCCATCATCCGCGAAGGGGCGGGGGAGGAAGAGGTCGTCATTCGGACGCGCAAGGTGCTCGATGCGTTGGGCAAAGCCTTGCCGCACGGCGCAGAAACTACGCAATCGTTGTCGGACGAACTGCGGCGCAACGTCGAACGAAACATCAAGGATGACCGTGCACTTCTGCGTGCTCTGGAAATTTAGTTTCGGTTTTGATCAGCGTTTAAAACTTTCCCGGGGAGCTTAAGCTACCGTTCGCGAGCGCGACTGACCGTGAGCGCCTTAGGATTAGCAAACGGCGGGATCTGGGAAGCGCGCTGTGCAATCTGAACGTCCATATGTGATGACGTGGACGGCTCTCCAACCCTCAAGCAGGGTTTCCTGCGGAGAATCGAAGGAGAGCCACAATGGGAAACGTCACGACGATCGGTCTGGATATCGCGAAGAACGTGTTTCAGGTGCACGGAGTAGATGCTGATGGTGCAGCGGTTGTTCGTCAGCGGCTGACCCGTGGGCGGATGCTGAAGTTCTTCGCCAAGCTGCCGCCATGTCTGGTCGGCATCGAGGCGTGCGCAACCTCGCACTACTGGGCGCGCGAGCTTGTCACGCTCGGGCATGACGTGAAGCTTATGCCGGCGCAGTACGTGAAGCCGTACGTCAAGCGCGGTAAGAATGATGCAGCCGATGCCGAGACGATCTGCGAGGCGGTGACATGGCCGACGATGCGCTTCGTCGGCATCAAGTCGCCCGAGCAGCAGAGCGCGATGATGCTGCATCGTGTCCGCCTGATCCTCAACCGCCAGGGCACGCAGCTGTCGAACGCGATGCGGGCGCACCTGGCCGAGTTCGGGATCACGGCGCCGATAGGCAGGAACGGCATCGAGCAGCTCCTCGACGTCATCGCCGATCCTACCGACGAACGGGTGCCGGCCGATGCACGGTTCTGCCTGGAGATGCTGGCGGCGCAGCTGCGCATCGTGAAAGAGCAGATCCTCGAGAACGATCGCCGCATCCTGGCGAGCGCACGCGAGACTGAGCTTGGCCGGCGGCTGATGGAGATACCTGGCGTGGGCCCGCTGCTCGCCAGCGCCATCGTCGCCACCGTTCCTGACCCGGCGATCTTCCGCTCGGGCCGCAATCTAGCGGCTTGGATCGGGGTGGTGCCGCGGCAGAACTCGAGCGGCGGCAAGGAGCGGCTCGGCGGCATCTACACATGGGTCTTGCTATCGGGACTGTCAGGAATTTCGTGCGGGAGGCCATAGGATGGAATGGAAGGGACCATCGATATGGCAATCGACAAGGACGTTTTGGACCAGCTTCTGGCTGGTCGTGACCCGCAGGAGCTGTTTGCAAAGGACGGTCTGCTCGACGAGCTGAAGAAGGCGTTGTCGGAGCGGATGCTGTCGGCTGAGCTCGACGATCATCTGGAAAGCGAAGGCGCCGCAGGCACCATCAACCGGCGCAACGGGTCATCGAGGAAGATGATGCTGACGGGCACGTCGAAGGTGACGCTGGACGTGCCACGCGACCGGGCGGGGACGTTCGACCCGAAGCTCATCGCCAAATACCAGCGCCGTTTCCCCGACTTCGACGACAAGATCGTCTCGATGTACGCGCGCGGGATGACGGTGCGCGAAATCCGCGGGCACCTCGAGGAGCTGTACGGGATCGGCGTCTCGCCGGACCTGATCTCGACCGTCACCGATGCGGTGCTGGAGGCGGTTGCCGAATGGCAGGGTCGGCCGCTCGACGCCTGCTATCCGCTGGTGTTTTTCGACGCGATCCGGGTGAAGATCCGCGACGAAGGGTTCGTCCGCAACAAGGCGGTCTACATCGCGCTGGGCATTCAGCCGGACGGGACCAAGGAGGTGCTCGGCATCTGGATCGAGCAGACCGAGTGGGCCAAATTCTGGCTGCGCGTCATGAACGAGCTCAGGAACCGCGGCGTCGCCGACATCCTGATCGCCGTCGTCGACGGCCTGAAGGGGTTCCCGGAGGCGATCAACGCTGTCTTCCCCGAGGCCATCGTCCAGACCTGCATCGTCCATCTGATCCGCAACAGCATGAGCTTTGCGTCCTGGAAGGAGCGCAAGTTCATCGCCCAGGCGTTGCGCGGCGTCTACCGTGCCGAGACGCCCGAGGCCGGCATGGCTGCGCTGGAGGCGTTCGAGGCAGGCCCCTGGGGCCAGAAACACCCGGCCATCGCCATAAGCTGGCGGCGACACTGGGACCAGGTGATCCCGTTCTTCGCCTTTCCCGAGGGCGTCCGCCGGATCATCTACACTACGAACGCCATCGAGGCCCTGAATTCGAAGGTTCGCCGTGCCGTCCGTACCCGCGGCCATTTCCCCGGTGACGATGCCGCGATGAAGCTGTTATATCTCGTGCTCAATCACGCGGCGGACGAATGGAAGCGCCCACCGCGCGAATGGGGTGAGGCCAAAAGTCAGTTCGCCGTAATCTTCGGTGAGCGCTTCGTCATCTAATGACGGTAACCGGCCTCTCGCACAAAATTCCTGACAGTCCCCTTGCTATCACGTCCAGTGCTCTCAGTAACGTCCGCGAAAGCACGAACCTCCTTAAAGCGCTGGTCCTTGGAGCCCGGGCGGCGGGGCTCCCTTCGCCTCCGGGTCGACACCCCGGCGTTCGTCAAGCGAACGCATGATCGGTGTCACTGTCAAGCCATGCAGCAGGATCGATAGGAGGATGATGAGACCGACGATTGCCCATAGATGCTCGGCATCGGCGACCGGCATATGGTTGATGCCGTACGCAAGGTAATAGATCGAACCCACGCCGCGGATGCCGAAGAAGGACAAGGTCAGCTTCTCGTCACGATCGCCTGCCCAGCCAAGCAGACCAATCCAACCGGTGACGGGACGTATGACAAGCAGAACGACGAGCGCGACCACGACGTCGACCCAGATTATCGGCGTGAGCAGTCCGCTTACCAGTGCTCCGCCGAACAGAATGAGCAGGACCATCA
>NZ_JAKRET010000044.1 GCF_022664395.1 Sphingomonas lacusdianchii
TGTTCGGTCAACTCAAGATCAATCGGGCCATCGCCACCCGATACGATCAACTGGCCAACAGCTTCCTCGGCATGGTCCACATCGCCACCGCACGATACTGGCTCAAATTTGTCCACGCCGCCTAACAATCACCCCGGACCACCCGGTGGGGGCTGCTCAGGTCAACTCGGCGATCGTGGCCAGGTCCTCGCCAATGATGCCGCTGATCCTGCCAGCGTCGCCATGCTGGCCGAAACGGCAAACAATGCGGGCGGCCTGGACGGACTTTGGCTCAACGCCGGATATGCCGCGCTCGGCACGCCTGAAGAAGTCGACGCCAGTGCCCTCGACCGGATGATGGCCGCCAACGTGCGGGGTCCGATGCTTCAACTCGCTGCGCTGTCCGATCACCTGAGGGACGGGGCCTCGGTCGTCGTCACGTCATCGTCCTCAACCTATGAGGGAGCCGCTGCCACAAGCCTGTAAGCTGCCACCAAAGGGGCACTGGTCGCGATGGCACGGTCTTGGGCAACGGCATTCGCGCCGCGAGGCATCCGTGTGAACGTCGTTGTGCCCGGACCGATCGACACCAATTTCCGCCATTTCCTGCCCGATGAGGCAAAACGTGGTATCGAGGATTTCGTCGTGGGTCAGGTCCCGCTGGGTCGCCTTGGTACACCCGAGGAAGCGGCGGCTGTTGCGCTGTTCCTCCTCTCGGACGATGCCTCCTACGTCACCGGCAGCCAATATGCCGTCGATGGTGGCCTAATTATGCAGTAGCCGCCCGTTCTCGTTTCCCGATCCCCAATGGGAATGCACCGGCGTGCCGGTCACCGTTCCTACTTGGGAAAGCTGGTGCCAAGGCAGTCAGACCATGCGTGCAGCCTTTCGCCGGCGCAGCCAATGAAGGATGCCTGTCGCCAACAGGATCGTCGGGACGAAGCCGATCAACACCGCGAGGATGCGGGTCGCCACCCCGCCCACCGTGCCGTCGTGTAGTGTGCGGATCCAACTCGCCACGGCGGTGCCGGTGCCGGCCCGGCGAACATCATGCACGGCCAGCACGCGACCGGAGAACTGGTCGATAAACACATAGCTGCCGGGGAAGCGCCGGTGCGGATCACCGGGCACCTGCGACCGGACCCGGATCGGTGCATCGCCGGCACCCGGTATGTCGATGAAGACGATGCGGCCGTCCGGCAGAGCGCGATGAGCCGCGTCGAACGCTTGGACGATCGCGATTTGGCGATCACCTTCCCCTGCCGATTTCGGCGCGGGAATGGTCGCAGGAGCCAGCAACGCCTGCGTGACGGCGGGCAGCGCCAGCAGTACGCCCGTCGCCACCAGCACGAACAGCAGCGCCATGCTCCACAGGCCGGACAGTTTGTGAAAGTCGCGCAGTCGGCGGATCGGCGCGGCGTCGCGCTTGAAGGCGAGCCCCTTGCGCCAGCTTCCACGCGGCCACCACGCCGCGATGCCGCTGACGAGCAGCAGGAGCATCGCCACGCCCGACCAGCCCACCACCTGACCACCGAGGTCGCCGGCAAGCAGCGCCATATGGAGCTGGTAGAGCCAGCTCATCAGATAGCCGCCCCAGGGTTCGGCACGGACGATCCAGGTGCCGTCAGGCGAGAACCAGACCATCATCCGATCGGTATGATGGCCGTGACTGGACGCCGGGTAGTAGCGGGCGGGAATGGGGCCGCCTTCGCCTGTCACCTCCAGCGTCCACTTGTCGCCCGGATGGTGCCAGCGGGCACGCCCGGTCGCCAGCGCGCGATCCCATGCCGGCGAGGCCAAGCCAGGCGGCAAATCACCCGGTTCCGCTTCGACCACCGGATGGAGCGCGGCATCGATACCGGTGTAGAACACCAGCGCCGACCCGGTGAGGCCCAGCACCGCGAACAGCAGCCCCAGGCTCAACCCCAGCCACAGATGAACGCGGCGCACGAGAATGCGCGCGCGCGTCGCTGCCGATCGCGGGTGCCCGGCCATTAGAACCGCGTCGCCAGCGCCACTTCGAACGATCGCGGCGCACCGATATAGACGTTGGTGGTCGGGTAGCCCGAATATTCGCCGTAGAAGGCCTCGGTCAGGTTCCGACCACGCAGCGTCAGAGTTGCTTGCGGTGCGACCGGGAACGAGAGGCTGGCATCCAGCACGGTATGCCCTGCGACCCGGAAAGTGTTGGCCGTGTCGGTGTAGAAGGCGCTGGCGTGCCGCAGGAAGCCGCCCACCGTCACCTTGTCCGCGATCGTGTAGAGCGCCGAGGCGTTCACGGTGGTCGAAGGAATGTTAATCGGGCGGTTGCCGCTCCGGTCGATCCGCTCGCCCCCCACCAGCTCGGAAAGCTCGTCATATTGCGCATCGGTGTAGGATACGCCGCCTGACAGGCGCAGCGCCTTCGCCGGCGAGACGACGGCGGACAGCTCGACGCCCTGCGACGATTGCCGCCCGCCCTGCACCGTCAGCGTCGGGTTGTTCGGATCGCGGGTCAGGATGTCGCGCTGCTCGATGCGATAGGCCGCGCCGGTGACGCTCGCCCGCCCGCCCCATGCGGTCGCCTTGAATCCGGCCTCGTAGGCGCGACCCTTCGTCAGTCGGAAGCGGCTGTTGGCGATCGAGGCCAGCAGGATCGAGGACACCGGCGATACCGCCGTCGTATATTGCGCGTAGAGCGTCAGGCTCGGTGTCACGTCCCGCGTGGTGCCCGCCCGCCACGACACGGGGTCGAAGGTCGGGCTGTTGCGATCAGCCGCGCCTGTCGCGTTCTGGATCGTCGTCCGATCGAGCGCGATGTGGTCCCAGCGCACCCCGCCCACCAGCAGCCATTTGGATGTCAGATTCAGCGCATCTTCCGCGAACACGGAGGTCTGTTTCAGCTTGGAGTCGAAAGTGACGTTGGTGGTGGTGAAGATCGCCGTGCCTGTCGGCAGCGGCACGACGGCCGGATTTCGCACGTCCACTGCGGGCAGCGCCGTCACCGGGGCCTGTTGCCGCAGGCTGGTGAAGTCGGTGTCGTTATGCTCGACACCTAGGCTGAAACGGTTGCGCAGCCCCGCGATCCGGCTGTCGTTGCCGACGACCCCGCGCGCGTTCCAGAATTGGTGATCGTGGCGAAAATCCTGATGGCTTTGGCGGAAGCTGCCATTGGGAAAGGCTGCGGTGGGCGCGACGAAGGTCTGGCTGTCCGTCAGCATAAACTGCCGATCGGCGGTGTAGCCGGCCAGGTCGATCGCGAAGGTCCACCCGCTGCCGATCGACCAGTCGAGCCGCGAGCGCACGGTGGTTTCATCGGCACCGGAATAGGCGCCTTGGGGATTGTAGTTACGCCGGCGCAGCGCGCGATCGGCGACCAGGCCGTTCCCCGTCGTGACGGCATCGGTCGGGTGCAGGGCATATTGGCCGGGGATCAGCGGCAGGCCCTGATAGGTGGCATCGTAGCGATCCTCGAAATGATCGACGGCGACGAGCAGCGACAGCCGATCGATCGGCTTCCACAGCGCGCTCGCGGTCAGCCCGGCCGAGAAGGTGTCGTTATTGTCCACGTCGTAGAGGCTGTCCGATCGCTGATAGCTGGCGTCCGCCCGCACCGCGATCGTGGACGATACCGGGAGGTTGACCCCGCCGGCCGCGAACACCGTGTTGAAGCTGCCGACCGACCGCAGCGTGTCGAGATGCCGTTCGCCCAGCACCGGCTTGCGCGTCACCTTGTTGATGACGCCCGCCAGCGCGCCTTCGCCGTAGAGAACCGAGGCCGGCCCCTTCAGCACCTCGACCCGATCATAGTGCCAGTTGTTGCTATCGCGCTGAACGACGGTTGAAGTCGAAATCCGCACGCCGTCCTGAAGGATCGATACGGTGTTGCCGGCGAAGCCGCGCAAGCTGACGATGGCCGGGTTGCCCGGCACGTTGCCGGAGATCGCACCCACCACGTCGTTGAACGTCTCGCGCGCAGTGCGAAGGCCAGAAACCTGGAGATCGTCCTGCGTTAGCATTTCGACGCTCGCCGGCGTCTCCCGGATCGACAATCCGAGGCGGCTGCTCGTCTGCGCCTGATTGTCGAGCTTCAGTGGATCGCGCTGGCCATTGACGACGATTGTCGCGCCGGTGCGATCGTCAGTGGTGTTGGTGCTTCGCACCTGTGCATCGGCCGGCACGGCCAGCAGCAGGCAGGGCGCAGCCGCGCCCGCCAGAAGATAGGATCGGAACATGGGAATACCTTTGACCGGCCCGACGCCTAAGGATGCGGGCCGCAACTCATGGTCGCGCCGAATGAATCGGCGCGTGATGACAGGTCAGAGGTAGAACGGCGGTCCGCGCAGTGGAGGCCGTAGATGAGCCAAACGTGAGGGTGCTGGCGGGATAGTCGCGATCAGGCCGAGGGCCAGGATGAAGACGATCAGGGCGGCAACCTGGACAGGATCGACCGTCCCCAGCATCGCGGCCGACAGGCCCGAAAAAGCGCAGGGCATTTCCGCCTTGCCGTGATCCTTCGACTTGCCGTGATCGGGCATGTCGCCATGCATCCCCGGCATGTCCATCGTCATGGTCGCCGGACCGAAGCCCGAGCATATCGTGACGGTCATGCGACCATGATCGTTGTCGATCATGTAGCCGGTGGGGACCAGCAGCTTTAGCAGCAGTGTCGCCGCGCACAGCAGCACGGCAAAATGGCGTTGCGCGAGAAGTTGCCGGACGGCCTGCACGAAGGCTAACTAGCTGTGCATTTGGGACGTGTCACTGAGGCAATCGGTCCCACAGCCCTTTCTCAAAAGGCGTCTCGCAAATCGGTTTTGGGAAGCCAGTCGTGTTCCCAAAATTCGATCCCAATGGGGAATGCCCCAGTCACTCCGGTTTCCATAAGCCAGACTAGATTTGCCGGAGGATCTCGGATGTGAGTGGCTGATATGGCAGCGGACATTCGGGGCCGGCTGTGCCATCATCGGTTTGACGATCCAATTCGTCGGCCGGTCCTTGGGGTGCGATGAACAGGCGAGAGCTCTGCCATTCGACGCTTGCCGTAACCTTCCTATGCGGAAGCCGGGCGGTTCGTGCGCAGCCAACGCAAGCGGATCAGCAACTCACCCGTGCCTTCGACGACTTCTACGCAACCGCGCTGCGTGAAGTGCCGGAGTTCGCGACCATCTTCGGGGTCGATACCGGGGATCGCGCGATTCTGAAGTCCAGACTTCACGACGGATCGCTGAACGGCATACAACGTCGCCGACGGATCGTCGTAGACCAGCTGGCGACCCTTCGATCCGTCGATCGCGCCAGCCTGGATGAGCAGAGCCGCATCGACTATGATTGCGTCCGCTACGACCGCGAGATGATCGCCCGCGCGCATGAGCGATTCGCGTATGGCGGCTTCATCTACAGCGGCGAAGGCGCAGGCTCACCCTATGTGCTCAGCCAGATCGACGGCGCCTACCTGACCGTGCCCGAACTGCTGACCACGCAGCACACGATCGCGACGGGGCAGGATTGCGAGGCCTATCTGTCCCGCCTCGACGCCTTCGCCACGCTCCTCGACCAGGAGGCTGATCGCGTTCGGCACGACGCGGCATCGGGCGTTGCACCGCCGGACTTCGCCCTTGCCGGCGCACTGGCGCAGACGAACGCCCTCGCGGCGCCGACGGATCGCTCGGCGCTCGTCTCCTCTCTCGTGCATCGTGCCGAAGCGGCAAAGGTGGCAGGTGACTGGGTGAAGCGGACAGCCGCGATCCATGAGCGGCGCGTGTTGCCCGCGCTCGAGCGGCAGGCGACGCTGCTTCGGACGTTGCAGCCGTCAGCTTCGGCCAAGCCTGGCGTCTGGCGGCTGCCCGATGGTGATGCCTATTACGCCGAGGCGCTGCGGACCGCGACTACCACCGACATGACCCCTGACGAGGTACATCGGCTCGGTGCCGAGCTGACCGCGAAGCTGATGGCACAGGCCGAGATGCTGTTCGCGCAGATCGGATCGACGAAGGGGAGCGTTTCGGAGCGGTATGCCGCGCTGTTCCGAGACCCGCGCTACCTCTATCCCGATACCGACCAAGGGCGCTCGGACGAGATCGCCGCATTGAACCGGGTCATGCGCGATATGGAGGCGCGGCTGCCGCGCTGGTTCGGGACCGTGCCGAAAGCCGGGCTGGAGATCAGGCGCGTGCCCCCCGCATCCCAAGGCGGTGAGAGTTCGCATTACACGCCCGGCAGCATCGACGGCCGCCGGCCGGGGGTCTACTGGCTCAACATGCGGGACATGGGCGAGGTGCCGATGTTCACCGCCGTGACCACCAGTTTTCACGAAGGGATTCCGGGCCACCATCTTCAGGTCAGCCTGCAGACCGGATCGAGCATCCCCGACGTGCGCAAGCTGCTGTTCCCCAACGCCTATCTCGAGGGCTGGGCGCATTACGCCGAGCAGCTCGCCGACGAGATCGGGGCGTTTGCGGGGCAGCCGGCATGGCAGCTCGGCTATGTGCACGAAGCGCTGCTCCGGGCTGGCAGGCTCGTGGTCGATACGGGCATTCACGCCAGGCGGTGGAACCGGTCGAAGGCGGTCGCCGAGTTGCACGGGATCACGGGCGATCCCATCGCCTCGTGCGAGCAGGAGGTCGAGCGCTACGCCTGCTCCCCGGGCCAGGCCTGCGGCTACACGATCGGCAAGGCGGCAATCCTGCGGCTTCGCGAGAAAGCGAAGCGGGCCCTCGGTCGTCGCTTCGACGTCCGCCGATTCCACGATGCGGTGCTTCTCGGCGGTTCGATGCCGCTATCGGTGCTGGAAGGCAGAGTGGATGCGTTCATTGCACGGCAACGCCAGCGCCATGCTTGACGGGGGCATTCCCCCGGTTGGATCGAAACCCGGAAACGGTCGAGAGTTGGCGCACCGAGTAGGTCGACGGGATGCAGGCCATCCTTGAAAGCGTAACGATGCCAATCGGAGGATTTGACAGTGTTGCATGATCCCAAGAACGTCGTTCGCCGCTTCAACGAGGAGGTGATCGCTGCCGGCGACCGCGCCGCATTTGACGAGCTGATGGCGCCCGACTTCGTCAACCGCTCGGCAGCGCCTGGCGCACCGAACGGGGGCGAGAGCATGTGGGACACCTTCCAGAACGTCCTGCGCCCGGCGCTTGCAGAACTGTCGGTGACGATCCACGATCAGATCGCCGAGGGCGACAAGGTGACCACCCGCAAGACCATAACGGGCCGGCACACAGGCACGTTGGCCGGCGTCGAGGCAACGGGAAAGGACGTCGCCATCGACGTCATCGACATCGTGAGGGTCGAAGGCGGACGCTATGTCGAGCACTGGGGGACCAACACACTACCGAGCGTGTTGGCGCAGCTCCACTGAGCAGCCTCCACCGGGTGGTCCGGGGTGATTGTTAGGCATCGTGGACAAAGGGTAGCCAGAGC
Source organism: Sphingomonas lacusdianchii (assembly GCF_022664395.1). Lineage (GTDB taxonomy): Bacteria > Pseudomonadota > Alphaproteobacteria > Sphingomonadales > Sphingomonadaceae > Sphingomonas > Sphingomonas lacusdianchii. The sequence goes on from NZ_JAKRET010000044.1 coordinate 7,387, forward strand.
AGAACTGATGCGAGGCTGACAAAGCCGATGTAGGATTCTGCGGTTTTGTCGTACCGGGTGGCGACCCGTCGCCAATTCTTGAGCTTGTTGAACAAG
>NZ_JAKRET010000045.1 GCF_022664395.1 Sphingomonas lacusdianchii
AGGAGCAAGCGTCGGTGTTTTGCCTGGACGATCGTCGCCCGATCGCGACACGCGCACAGGGGTATGCTGCAAACAAGCAATGAGCGAGACCACCCGCACTGTCTCCAAGGGGTATGGTGATCAAGGGGCTCGGAGCTGTCTCGATTGGTATCGAGAAATGGGAATGGTGACGCCTTCCCGAAATATGCTGCCAAGCGGTTTCGGGAAAGCCGGCGGTCCGCTTGCGGCACCAATCCCGACTATCAGCCGCGATAGCGTAACCCGTCCAGAACGAGACTGAAGGCTGGCGAAGGCTGTCGTCGGCTAGGATAATAGAGGTAGTAGCCATCGAAGGGCTCGCACCAATCGTCCAGCACTCTCACCAGGGCGCCAGAGGCAAAGTGGCGATCAACATGGCCCTCGACGGTGAACGCAATACCACGTCCAGCCAGCGCAGCAGCGACGATCATGTCGGCATCGTTGAATACGAGCTGGCCCTCCGTTTTGACCTTCAGCTCCTTCCCGTCGCGCTCGAACTCCCAGGCGTATAAACCGCCCGAGGTAGCCATTCGGAGGCTGATGCAGTTGTGCTTTGCCAGATCATAGGGGGTCTGAGGCGTCCCGTGCCGTTCCAGATAGCCTGGTGCCGCAAACGCAGCCATGCGCAGCTTTGGGCTGATGGGCACTGCGATCATATCCTGATCCAGTCGTTCGCCTAGCCGAACGCCCGCGTCGAACCTCCCGCTGACAATATCGACAAGCCCGCTCTCGATACTCACCTCCACATTGATGTCGGGATTTTCAGCGGTCAGTCGATCGATGACCGGCCAAAGCACGGCTCGCGCCGCGTGAGCGCTGGAAGTAATTCTGACGGTGCCGGCAGGACGCTCGCGAAGCTCAGTCAGCGATGCCAGCTTGTCATCAATCTCGTCCAGGGCAGGTCGCAGTGTTGCGATCAGACGTTCGCCAGCCTCTGTAGGAGCGACGCTCCTCGTCGTCCGGGTCAGCAATCGCAGACCCAGCTTCGCTTCGAGGCGGCGCATCGTATGACTGAGCGCTGACTGCGAAATGCCGAGTTTTGCCGCCGCTTTGGTGAAGCTGCGCTCCTCCGCGACGGCTAAAAACATCGCCAAATTGCCCAGCTCTTCACGTTGCATGTCGGGGTGCCACCAGTGGTTTCATGACTTCATGTCATATACCCAAGCGATTTACCCTGTCTAATCCTCAGAACCGCTCCGAGTTACATTGCAATCATCGTGGCCTGGCGTGTGACCATCGGGCCGGACGAGGATTTGATAATGCAGAAGCGCGTATTGGGCCGCAGTGGCCTTGAGGTGTCAGCCCTTGGGCTTGGGTGCATGGGGCTGAGTTATGGCTACGGTCCCGCTACCGATCGCATGGAGGCGGTGTCGCTGCTCCGCGCGGCGCACGATCGCGGCGTCACCTTCTTCGACACGGCCGAAGCCTATGGGCCGGGGGATAATGAAGAGGTCGTCGGCGAAGCGCTGGCGCCGGTTCGCGATCAGGTGGTGATCGCCACCAAATTCGGGTTCGAGAACGGCCGCCCGAGCGATGGCTTGAACAGCCGTCCCGAGCGTATCCGGCAGGTCGCGGACGAGGCGCTTTCCCGGCTGCGTACCGATTGCATCGACCTTTTCTATCAGCACCGCGTCGACCCGAATGTGCCGATCGAGGATGTGGCGGGCACGGTCCGCGACCTGATTGCCGAGGGCAAGGTCAAGCATTTCGGTCTGTCGGAAGCCGGACCGGACGCGATCCGTCGCGCCCACGCGGTGCAGCCCGTGGCGGCACTTCAGAGCGAGTATTCGATGTTCTGGCGCGAGCCGGAAGCAACGATCCTGCCGCTTCTGGAAGAGCTGGGCATCGGCTTCGTGCCGTTCGCACCGCTTGGCAAAGGGTTCCTGACCGGCAAGCTGAAGGCAGACACCATTTTTGCGGCAGATGACTTCCGCAGCACCGTGCCGCGCTTCCAGGCAGACGCGATGGCGGCGAACCAGGCGCTGGTCGATCTGGTCACAACGATCGCCAGCGAGAAGGCGGCAACGCCCGCGCAGGTCGCGCTTGCGTGGCTGCTCGCACAGCGTCCGTGGATCGTGCCGATCCCCGGTACGACCAAGCTCCACCGGCTAGAGGAAAACCTGGGTGGTGCCGATCTGCTGCTGACCCATCAGGACCTGGCGCGCATCGCTGACGCCCTGTCGGGGATCGAAGTTCATGGCGAGCGCTATGCGGCTTCGCACCAGCAGTTCGTAAATCGCTGAACCGGACGAGGAACCACGCCCATGACCACCACCGTTCCGACCGTCACCCTCAACAACGGCGTCGCCATGCCGATCCTCGGCTTCGGCGTGTTCCAGGTGCCTGATCCCGCGGAATGCAAGCGCAGCGTCCGCGACGCGATCGACGTCGGTTATCGCCTGCTCGATACCGCCGCATCCTACGGCAACGAAGAGGCGGTCGGCGCCGCCATCAAAAGCCACGGCATCGACCGAAGCGAGCTGTTCGTCACCACCAAGCTCTGGGTGCAGGATGCCAGCTACGAGGGTGTCAAGGCCGCGTTCGAGCGGTCGATCAACAAGCTCGGGTTGGACTATCTCGACCTGTGGCTGATCCATCAGCCCTATGGTGACGTGTACGGCGCGTGGCGCGCGATGGAGGAACTGCATAAGGCCGGACGCATCCGCGCGATCGGCATCAGCAATTTCTACCCCGATCGCCTTGTCGATTTCGTGCTGCACAACGAGGTGAAGCCGGCGGTCAACCAGATCGAAATCCACCCCTTCCACCAGCAGACCGATGCGGTGAAAATCCTGGAGGAATACGGTGTCCAGCCAGAGGCGTGGGGACCGTTCGCGGAAGGCAAGAACGGCCTGTTCACGAACGAGGTGTTGCAGCCGATCGCCGACAAGCACGGGAAGAGCATCGCCCAGGTCGTGCTTCGCTGGCTGACCGATCGGGGCATCGTCGCGATCCCCAAATCGGTGCGCAAGGAGCGCATGGCGCAGAATTTCGACATCTTCGATTTCGACCTCGACGCTGGCGACCTCGATGCCATCGCCAAGCTCGATCAGAACGCCAGCAGCTTCTTCGACCACCGCGACCCGGCGATGGTGAAGTGGCTCGCCGAACGGAAGCTCTGATCGTCATTCCCAGGCTGATGTTCCGGCGTCAGCCCCCTTTCAAACTCGTACGGGAGCAGTTGTGATGGACATTCGATCGATCCAGGGAATGAAGCGGCTTGGCCTGCTAGGTGCGGCTGTCTTGTCGGCGCTGCCGATGCAGCCCTTGCTCGCGCAACAAACGCCACCACCACCCACTGAGACGATCAAGACGGCCGCGACGCATACCCCGACCGAGCAGCAGGTCATCGACCTGTCGAAGACCAAATGGGACTGGATGGCGGACAAGAAGGTCGACTCCCTCGCAACGCTCTTTGATGACCGGGCCATGTTCACCCACATGGGCGGAACGTGGGGCAAGACCCAGGAACTCGCTACCATCCAGAGCGGTGGCATCTGGTACAAGAAGGCGTCGATCTACGCGGTTGATGTGCGGGTGTTTGGCAACACTGCGATCGTGCTGGAAGATCTCGACCTGGAGGCCGTGGTCGGAGGTCGAACCGTCACCAATCCCTTCATGGTCACGGAAGTTTACAACAAGCAGGCTGGCAAGTGGCGCCTGGCCCAGCTCACCTTCTCGCGCCTCGTTCGGCCGGTGAAGACGAGCGCTGGCAGCGAATAATCCCAACCGGGATCAGGATGGGAGACGAGAGGATGAAGGTCGCTTCTGCAACCGCTGCCGCGCTGGCGATGGCCGTGCCGGTCGAGGCACAGGAGCGTCCGTCGGTTGCGCCCAAGAATATGCAGGCCATCGCGCCGGCATTGGCTGGCTATACGGACCGGGTGCTGTTCGGCGACGTGTGGGTGCGTCCCGAACTTAGCGCCCGTGACCGCAGCATCGTCACCCTGTCGGTGCTGATCGCAACGGGCAAAACCGCGCAGATGACGAGCCATCTTGGTCGTGGCCTCGATAACGGCATCAAGCCGTCCGAGGTGGCCGGCATGGTGACCCATCTCGCCTTCTATACCGGGTGGCCGAACGCCGTGTCGGCCTTGAACGAGGTCGAGAAGGTATTTGCCGCGCGCCATGTCGATCTGAAACCACTTGGCACGGTGCCTCCGGCCACCGCGCCGCTCCCCGGCTCCGATCCGGCGCGTGCCGCGACCGTCGACAGGACGGTCGCTCCGATCGCACCCAAGCTCGCGCAGCTTACCAACGACGTTGTGTTCGCCGACTTGTGGCGACGCACCGACTTGTTGCCCCGCGACCGTAGCCTCGTCACCATCGCCGCGCTTTCCGCAGGCGGTGATGGCGACCAGCTCGCCTTCCATGTCCAATATGGCCTCGAAAACGGGCTGACACAGCCGCAGATCGTTGAGGCACTGACCCATCTCGCTTTCTACGCAGGGTGGCCGAAGGCGAACGCCGCCATCACCGTCGCGGGTAAGGTATTCGCCAGACAAGAGGTTTCCGCCATGTCAGATGTTCAGGTCATCCATCCCGGCCAGGAGCCGAAGTCCGGTCCCGCCGACTATTTCACCGGCAGCGTGTCGGTCACATCGCCCTTCAAAGGCACCGGCGACGCGCGCCTTGGCGGTGCGACGGTGACGTTCCAACCGGGCGCGCATACGAACTGGCACACGCACCCGCTGGGCCAATTGCTGATCGTCACCGCTGGACACGGATGGGTCCAGGTCGACGGCGAGGCCGCAAAACCGATCGCGACCGGCGACACCGTCTTTATCTCGCCGGGCGTCAAGCACTGGCATGGTGCGGCTCGCGATAGCGCGTTGACCCATGTGGCGGTGTCGGAAGCGCAGGACGGTACGTCCGTGACGTGGCTCGAGCCGGTCGCCGACGACGTATACAACAAGCTGTAACGGGAGAGACGGCGATGATGAGCGAGATGGAAATGTCGAGGCGAGGTGTTCTCGCCGGCAGCGCCGCAGCGGCTGCGCTGGCAGCGGCCCGCCAAGTGGAAGCACAGCCCGTAAAAGCGGCTGCGCCCGCGACCATGCCGGTATCGCTCACCGTCAACGGCAAGCGTCGTGACCTCACCCTCGACACGCGCACGACGCTGCTCGATGCGCTGCGCGAGCATCTGAAGCTCACCGGCACGAAGAAGGGCTGCGATCACGGGCAGTGCGGAGCCTGCACCGTCATCGTCAACGGGGAGCGGATCAATTCCTGCCTGAGCCTCGCCGTCCAGCATCAGGGCGACGAGGTGAAGACGATCGAAGGGTTGGGCACACCCGACAAGCTCCACCCCATGCAGGCCGCGTTCGTCCGTCATGATGGCTACCAGTGTGGCTATTGCACACCGGGTCAGATTTGTTCGGCCGTCGCGGTGCTGGACGAGATCAAGCGCGGCGTGCCGAGCCATGTCCAGGCCGATCTTTCCGCGCGGCCGCAGCCGACCAACATCGAAATGCGCGAGCGGATGAGCGGCAATATCTGTCGTTGCGGTGCCTATTCGAACATCGCCGAGGCGATGGCGGAAGTCGCGGGAGCAAAGGGATGAAGCCCTTCACCTATGAGCGCGCGAAGACCCCGGCGGAAGCTGCTGCCGCTGTTGCACGTCAGCCCGGAGCAAAGTTCCTGGCCGGGGGCACCAACCTGCTCGACCTGATGAAGCTGGAGATCGAGACGCCCCGGCATCTGGTCGACGTCCAGGACCTGAAGCTCGACCGGATCGAGCCGACAACGGATGGCGGCTTGCGGATCGGCGCGCTGGTCACGAACACCGCGCTCGCTGCCGACACCCGCGTCCGCCGCGATTATGGCGTGTTGACCCGCGCGATCGTGGCAGGCGCCTCCGGCCAGCTTCGCAACAAGGCGACCACGGCGGGCAACCTGCTTCAGCGGACCCGCTGTCCCTATTTCTATGACCCCAACATGCCCTGCAACAAGCGCAAGCCGGGATCGGGCTGCGCTGCGATCGGCGGCTACTCGCGTCAGCTCGCCGTGATCGGTTCGAGCGACCAGTGCATTGCCACCTATCCCGGTGACATGGCGGTGGCTATGCGCGTGCTGGATGCGACCGTGGAAACGGTCAAAGCGGACGGCACGACCCGCGCTATCCCGATCGCCGATTTCCACCGTCTGCCCGGCGACAAGCCCCATCTCGACAACAACCTTGAAGCCGGTGAGCTGATTACGGCGGTGACGCTGCCCCGGCCGCTTGGCGGCACGCACCATTATGAGAAGGTTCGCGACAGGGCATCCTATGCCTTCGCACTCGTCTCGGTCGCGGCCGTGATCCAGAAGGACGGGAGTGGCCGTGTCGCGTTCGGCGGGGTCGCGCACAAGCCGTGGCGGGTCGAAGCGGCGGATGCCGTGATGACGCAAGGGGCCGCAGCCGTAACGGCCAAGGCGTTCGCGAACGCCCGACCGACAGAGGATAACGCGTTCAAGATACCGCTCGCGACGCGAGCGCTTGCAGCCACCATCGCGGAGGGCAAGTCAGCATGAAGTTCGACACGCCAGCAGGCACCAATCCGATCGACCGGGAAACGGTCGTCGGCAAGCCGCACCCGCGCATCGAGGGACCGCTGAAGACGACCGGGCGCGCGGTCTATTCCTATGAGAACCACGAGGCGGCGCCGAATGCCGCCTATGGCTATGTCGTCGGCTCGGGCATCGCCAAGGGCCGTATATCGTCGATGGACGTGCGCGAGGCCAAGGCCGCGCCGGGCGTCCTCGCGATCGTGACGGCCGATAATGCCGGGCCGATCAAGAAGCAGGGGTTCTACGTCGCCAAGCCGCTCGCGGGGCCGGAGATCGAGCATTACCATCAGGCGATCGCGCTGGTCGTCGCCGAGACCTTCGAGCAGGCGCGTCATGCCGCCTCGCTGATCCGCGTCGATTATGCGCGCGGACAGGGTGCGTTTGATCTCGCCGCTGCGCGCGCGGGCGCAAAGCCGCATCAGCGTCAGCCGGATGTCCGCGTTGGTGACTTCGACACGGCGTTCGCATCGGCCCCGGTGAAGGTGGATGCGACCTACACCACCCCCGACCACAGCCACATGATGCTGGAGCCGCACGCCACGATCGCGCGCTGGGATGGCGACCACCTGACCATCTGGTCCGCACAGCAGATCGTCGGTTGGGCGCGGCGCGACCTGGGTAACAAGCTCAGCATCCCGCAGGACAAGATCCGCGTCGTCGCGACCTACATTGGTGGTGGGTTCGGCGGAAAGGGCAGTGTCTGTTCGGACGCGATCCTCGCGGCGCTTGGCGCTCGCGCGGTCGGCCGCGCGGTGAAGGTCACGTTGCCGCGCCCGCTGATGCCGAACAACACGTCGCATCGCCCGGCCACGATCCAGCGCGTTCGTCTGGCGGCGGGTCGCGACGGCAAGCTGGTCGCGGTCGGGCACGAAACGCTGTCGGGCAATC
>NZ_JAKRET010000046.1:0-1253 GCF_022664395.1 Sphingomonas lacusdianchii
TTTGCGCCCTGACCGTGGCGGTGGACCTTCACGATCGTCGCATCGACCATCGCATATTCAAGGTCGGGCTCGTCCGACAGCGCATCGAATATCCGTTTGAAGACATCTGCTTCGCGCCAGTCGCGGAAGCGACGGAACGCCGTGCTCCAGTTGCCGAAACGATCCGGCAAATCACGCCATGGGCTGCCCGTGCGCGCTATCCACAACACCGCCTCCACAAATAACCGGTTGTCCCGGCCGCTCCGGCCCGGGTCCGTCTGCTTGCCTAGACAATGCGGCTCGATCTTCGCCCACTGGGCATCTGTCAGTACGTCACGATCCATCCGCTGCGTGAATCACATCCATCACGCTTTGTGAATCCCCACAGGCCCTAGATAACTCAAGCCCTCAGCAATCCTGTGGTGCCTAATTTAGGAAAAGTCGCCGCTTTAAGTAGTTGCTATGCACTCAGTCGATCAATCTCCGACAAGATATGCCGAGGGTCGAAGGGCTTGGGAATGAAGAAAGACCGTTCTGGAAGGTCTGTCTGGGATGGCCTGACTGCGCCTGATACGACGGCGATCAAAACCGGCGGATGCCGGTCACGAACGTATCGCGCGAGGCGCAGCCCATCCATCGATCCCTTCATCTGAATATCCGTAAGGACAATGTGGATTTCGGGATGAACCGATAAAATCTTGATAGCTTCGTCGGCGTCTTCTGCCTCGAAGGCCACAAAGCCCCGATCTTCAAAAAAATCCATCAAATCATGACGAATGAACACCTCATCCTCAACGATGAGGATGGCCCGTGCCGGAATAGCCTGACCCATTACGCTGTTACCAATTCGCCTGCACCGCTGAGCGGTGCCCTGATCTGAAATTCGACGCCTTCGGGAGGATAGCTGAGCGCAGTTTCACCTCTGAAGTACGATCGCAACGAGCGCTCGATCATTCGTGTTCCGAAACCTCTGCGGGTAGGCGCCGAGACGACTGGCCCACCACGCTCCCGCCAAAGCAGGGAAAATTCCGGATCAGCTTCTGATCCGCTCACCTGCCACGTCAACGTCACAGTACCATTATCGTTGCTCAAAGCGCCATATTTCAACGCGTTGGTGCCAAGTTCATGAACGGCGAGCGTGAGCGCCAGCGCCGATTGCGAGTTGAGCCGAACCGCCGGTCCGCTCATTGCCACACGCTTCCGTTTGCCGCTGACGACGGCGAGACCCGCTTCTAGCACCGCGGTCAGATCGGATGCTTCCCAGGACGTGGCGG
>NZ_JAKRET010000046.1:1332-6865 GCF_022664395.1 Sphingomonas lacusdianchii
TGCNTCCCAGGACGTGGCGGTGAGAACGTCGGTAGCCCGTCCAAGCGACGCAAGGCGCGAGGAGAACGCGGCGGAGGCTTCTTCCAGCGTGGTCGCATCGCGCAGCGTCTGATTGGCGATCGATTGAACAATCGTCAGCACATTCTTGAGCCGGTGGCTGAGTTCGCCGTTGAGGAGGCGTTGCTGTTCACGCGCTTCCTCCAGCGTCGTGTGATCACGCGACACCGACAGGATGCGCTCTACCCGGCCGTTTTCTCCGAAAATGGGGGACACCGACACCGACCAGAATTTTGGTGTACCGAGAAAAGTGTCGGCCGCTGTTTCAAAGTGGAAGGACTGGCCGGCTCTGGCGGTTTCCAGCGCCTCCTTCCCAATGCCGGTTCCATCATCTTTCAGAAACGTGGGCCAGAAGCAGCCCTTCACCGCATTGAAGTCGCTGATCTCCATAACCTTCATGCCACCCTCACTCATGAAGGTGAGGTTGCCTTCAAGGTCGAGTACCTTGATGCAGTCGGTCGATGCAGCAAGCACACTGCGCATGAAGCTCTCGCTGTCACGCAGTTCCTCCTCGGCTCGGCGACGCTCGATCGCAGTGCGAATACGAGCTGCCGTATCGGAAGCGAACGCGATGTCCTCAGAGGTCCACTCGCGCGACACGTCATCGTGAACGAAGAAGATGGCTACCGTGCGCCCGTTCTCGACGACGGGCAGGTTGACCATTGTTCGAACCGCTATGCCTTCGAGGACCTCCGATCTCGGCCCCGTTCTTGGATCAAGCCGGACATCGGGAACGACAACCGCACGGCCTGCGCGCAGATCCGCCGCATGGTCGCCGTAGTCATCGAGGCGATATGTACCCTTGAGGCTTGGATACCCCTGCGCTGTCCAGTCTTCCGGCACGGTAAAGGTTTCGCCATCGACGGCGACCGTACCGTACCCGACGCGGCCAACGCCGAGTGCCTTGCCGATGATCGCCGTCGCCTGCTTGACCGTCCCACCCACGTCGGTTGTATCAGCCAAGGCGTGTTCCAGCTCGACCAACGCTTCGCGTCGTTGCTCGGCACGTATGCGCTCGGTGACTTCAAGGAAGATCACCGTGAAACGATCATCGCCGGTCGATTGGCAAACACCATCGTACCAGCGATGAAGGTTGCCGACCTGTCGCGTGAAGCGCACTGCTTCACCCGTATCGACGACGCGGGCGAATTCCAGCACCCATTCGTCCTCGACACCGGGGAAGAGCTGGCGGATGGTCCGTCCAACGACAGAACCGCGCTCGATCCCAACCAGATCGTACCAAGCGTTGTTCACCTCTTCATACCGCCAATCGACGATATGTCCTTGTGCATCACGTACGACCTTACCGAGGACAAAGCCTTCCTCCAGCGTCTCGAAGAGGCCCCGCCATTTCGCTTCATTAGCCCGGAGTTCTGCCGTGGCGCGATCCCGCTCCGCTTCGATCGCGCGCCGATCATCAACGTTGATAAGGACACCGGGGAATGTCTGCGGCGTACCATCCTGCGCCAGTTCGACGCGCCCGTTGGCCTCTATCCAGCGGTAGTTCCCATCGGCATGACGAACACGATACTGGTGGGCATAGGCCCCCCCGCGGGAAATGGCGGCGTCGATGGCTTGCGCTAACCCTTCCTGATCATCCGGGTGGACCGTGGCAACGATCTGGGCAAGCGGTATGCCTTCACGACCAAGGGCAGGATCAAGACCGAATGTACGGGCGAAAGCCTCATCGATTGCGAAACAGTCGCTGGGAAGATCCCAGTGCCACGTCCCGATGATCGCACCTGCCTGCAAGGCGAGTTGTACGCGCTCGATGTTCTCACGCGCCAACGCTTCGCTGATAGCCAGGCGATCCTGCGCTTCGCGCCGGGCTGTGACGTCGTTGAAGATGATGGCGATTTGCCGATCGGCGGGATCGCCGACCCGTACTGCACGCACGTCGAACCAGCGGCCGAACGCCTCGGCATAGTTCTCGAAATTCGTTGCCTCGCCGGTCTTCGCGACGTGACCATAAGTATCGAACCAGAACCGCTCCAGATCCGGGGCAAATTCTGTGACCCATTTGCCACGCAGGTTGACGCCGGCCTGACGTTCGAAAGCCGGATTTGCCTCAAGGAAGCGATAGTCCACGGGCTGATCGTTCTCGTCAAACTTCACCTCGACGATGGCGAACGCCGCCTCCACGGTATCGAAGATCGTCGTGAACCGCTCCTGTGCCTCGCGAAGGGCAGCTCCTGCGAGATGCTCTTCCGTGCGGTCGCGAAAGATCTTCACGTATCCGATATGATGGTCGTCCTGGTCGAGGAGCGGTGACATTTCACCGCTCGCCCAGAAACGCTGTCCGCCCTTGCGCATATGCCAGCGCTCGTCGGTTGCACGCCCCGTCTCGCGAGCGCACTGCATCTCAACAGCAGGCCGTTCGGCCTCGCGGTCCTCTGGCGTGAAGAACAGGGATGCGCTTTTTCCAATCACCTCGTCCTTGGACCAGCCAAGCACATATTCCGCACCGTAGCTCCACTCGACGATCTGTCCGTTGAGATCGGTAGCGACGATCGCGAAATCCTGGGCGCTATCCATGATAGCGCGCTGCCGCGCCTCCGAGGCCGCTATTCGCCTCATCGTCAGGCGTTGTTCGAGCTGTGCCATCACCTGTCGCGCCAGAACGCGAATGGAGCGCAACTGCACGTCGGAGAGGGTTCTGGGACGATGATCAAGCACGCATAAGGTGCCGATCGGGAAGCCATCAGCCGTTTTGAGCAAGGCTCCGGCGTAGAAGCGCAGTGGTGGCTCACCTGTAACAAGGGGGTTGCACGCAAAACGCGGATCAGCTGCGGCATCGGGTATGAGGAGAAACTCCTCTTCGAGAAGCGCATGACTGCAGAACGCTGTGTCCAGCGGCGTTTCGCGAACTCCAAGACCTACTTCGGCCTTGAAGAACTGACGTCCGTTTCCGATCAGGTTCACAATCCCGATCGGCGCCTCGCAGATTGCCGCAACCAGCTCGGCGATCTCGTCGAACGCCGCTTCGCGCGGCGTATCCATCACATCGAATTTTGCGAGCGCAGCTAACCGCTGCTGCTCATGCGCGGGAAGATCAGTCATTGCTTTCCACGGTTGGGCCCTTTGGGGATGCCCTAGCATCACCAGCCCATATCTGCCAGATTGGGTACGTTACCAAGCGGTACGATGAACGATCGATAGCCCGTCACGATGGCATGTTTCGAATGCCCCGCGCGGCAACCAGCCAGTTTTAGAGAACGGCAGCTGCAATGTCGGTCGAAGGCGTACCTGCTCGGCATAGTAGGCCAGCGAGCTTCGCTGCAAGATCGGCGTGCCGGAAAGGCTTTTCCAGCCGCGGAAATCCAGCCTCGATGCCGATCGCATCCGAATAGCCTGATACGACCAGCACTGGCAGGCCCGGGCGCTCGGCAAGGACGGTGCGCGCCAGTTCGACGCCGGTCATCTCGGGCATCAGGTGATCGGTCACGAGCACATCGACGTGGTGGCCCTGACGAAGCGCTGCCAACGCCTCCTCGCCGGAGCGCGCCTCAATGACCTCGAAGCCAATTTCGGTGAGCATGTCCGAGGTGCTGGCTCGCACGAAATCCTCGTCATCGACCAGGACGGCGATCCCGGCAACCATCGGTTCCATTATCGCAGCCTTGCCGGGGGTGGTCGGGAGCCCCCCGCTTAGCGGCAGCCACAGACTGATCGTGGTGCCTTCGTCCGCAACACTCTGGATCGTCAGTGCCCCACCGAGTTGCGACACGAGGCCGTGTGCCATCGACAGTCCGAGGCCGGTCCCCTTCCCGATACCCTTCGTCGAGAAGAACGGCTCGATCGCCCGCAGGCGGGTGTCCTCGCTCATGCCCGTCCCGGTGTCGGTGACGGCGATTACGACATAGCTGCCTTCCGGGACGGAGGGATGGTCAGTCCCCGGGCTCTGCAAGTGCGCCGACAGGACAAGTTTTCCGCCCTCAGGCATGGCATCCTTGGCATTCACCGCCAGGTTGAGGATCGCCATTTCCACCTGGTTGGTGTCAGCCAATGCAAGCGGCAGATCGTCTGCGACATCCAGTTCGAGCGTGATGCGTGGGCCAAGTGTGGTCGCGACCAGTTCGCTTATGCCGGTGAGCAGCGCGGACGTATCGGTCGCCTCGGGCTTCAGGGGCTGGCGGCGCGCGAAGGCAAGCAGGCGCTGCACCAGCGTTCGCGCGCGCTCGGCCGACTGCAAGGCACCGTCGATCAGCCGCTGTTCGCGATCGCCGCCCACCTTACGGCGTTGCAGGAGGTCAAGGCTTCCCAGGATCGGCGTCAGCAGATTGTTGAAATCGTGCGCGACCCCACCGGTAAGCTGGCCCATCGCCTCCAGCTTCTGCGACTGGCGTAACGCTTCCTGTGTCGTCAGCAATTCGCGGGTCCGCTCCGCGACCAGATGCTCCAAGGTGGCGGCCGACGTGCGCAGCGCATCCTCCATCCGCCGACGTTCAGTTATGTCGATCGAAACCCCTGCCAGCGTCACAGGCGTGCCGTCAGCCGCATAGGCTGGTTGTCCCCGGATACCGATCCAGCGTGTCTCGCCTTGTGGCGTCAGCAGCCGATATTCGATGTCGTAGTCACAACCGGTGCGCAAGCTGGTTTCGATGGCACCCTGCACCCGTGCTTTGTCCTCGTCATGGATGGCGGCGTGCAGCTCTGCATAACTGAAGGGCAGTTCGGGATCGCGCCCGAAATTCGTCCGGCACGTCGCCGAGGTTTCCAGCTCGCCAGTCGCGACATCGAACGACCACATCCCCATTCTGCCAGCTGAGAGCATGAGCGCGCGCTGACGACCGCTCTCCTCCGCTGCCCGGAGCAGCCGCGCCTTGTCGATCGCGATGGCAGCGAGGCGCGCCAGGCTTTCAAGGCGTCGGATCGTCTCGGGATCATGATTGCGAACGTCCGACCAATAGGCCCCAAGCGCTGCGATGGCTCTGGGCTTCCCGATCGGTGCCATCAACAGACTGCGAACGAACGTACCCTTATAGGTTTCATGCGGAACGCGATCGTCGCGGGCGATATCGGGAATCGCGACGGTTTCCAGATGCTGCATTGCCCAGCCGGACACGCATACACTGAGATCGAACCGGTTGCCCCCCCAAAGCGGGCTGATCGCATCTTCCGCGGCATAGAAGCAGCGTTCGTCTTCGCGAATGACAACGGCGATACCTTCCGCCCCGATCGCCTCCCGCGCGGTCTGTCGGAGAACTTCGACCACCTCATCCATCGATCCGGCATCGGCAAGCCGCTCGCTGGCGTCCATCAGGACCGTTTGAGCGGACGTACTATGGTCGGGTGCCGAACTGTCGTTGATCATCGAAACGTTTCTCCGATCGCGTCTTACCACATTTTAGGAGCAAGCGTCGGTGTTTTGCCTGGACGATCGTCGCCCGATCGCGACACGCGCACAGGGGTATGCTGCAAACAAGCAATGAGCGAGACCACCCGCACTGTCTCCAAGGGGTATGGTGATCAAGGG
>NZ_JAKRET010000047.1 GCF_022664395.1 Sphingomonas lacusdianchii
CGGAGCCACGTTCGCGCAGGGTTTCGCTATTCCGGTGCAATTCGGCGTTGGCGGTTTGCAGCTGACGCTCGCTGTTCGCCTGATCCGCAACGGCGTTCCTCAGCCTCTCCGCCATGGCGTTATAGCCTTCCGCAAGTCGGTCAAACTCTTCGGATCCCATTGCCGTATCAATGCGCGCATCCTGCTCACCGTCGCCCAACGCCGTCATGGCCCTCATCATGGTCGCCAACGGTCGACGGATACCGCGGATCAATAGTGCGAAGCTGCAGACAACCAGCAGCGCAACCACGAGCCCTCCGATAATGGCGAGTCTTCGCCCGCTGGCGAGCCGCTTGTCTGCCGCGTCTTGACGGCTAGTCTGCAAAGCCCGCTCCTCGTCGAGGAAGCCACTAGCCCGGACGCTGATCGCATCCATCAGCTCACGTCCGCGACCACTGGCGACGATGGCGACCGCGCCAGAAAAATCGCCATGACGCGCGAGGATCAAGGGCTGCCGAAGAAAGGCGGCTCGCTGTGCCATCAGAACCGCGATCTCTCGCGCTCTTGCATTCTGCAGAGGGTTGTCGCTCGTCTGCCGGACCGCAACGGCCATATTGCGCGCTGAGCTTTCCACCCGCTCGGCAAACGACCGAGCGTAAGCTGGATCGCGCGTGATGATGAAGCCCCGCTGACCCGACTCCGCCTCGCGTAAATCACCTAACGCTGCTTCAGTCGTCTCAATTACTTCTACCGAGTGCCCGGCCCGCTCGAAGCTTTGGCTGGTTTGCCGCGAGGCATCCACGAGGAGCCCTGCTAGCGAAGCCAGTGCGATTAGGACAACGACGCCGATAGCGGCGATCCGGGCTGAAAGTGACGACAACATGCGTTTGGCCGTACCTGTCAGGCTTTAGCATCCTGTTACTCTGGCTGACATCGTGCACACGAAAGTATGGCGCTTTGGCCCAATCCAAGCGGTGAACAAACGTCCGGTTTCTGGCAGGCGTCACAGGGGGCTAAGTGACCGCTTCTGGGTCGTCGCTGGGGGGGCGGGTAACGACCCTTCATTCAGAGCCTAATAATAGTCAGGTGACCGTTCCGCTCTGTCCGCGTATTTCATCGCGTCAGCGCGCTTTTCACCGTTCCCGCTGTTCGACGTTCGGCAGGAAGCAACCGACCCGTGCGCCATATCCGATGACCTTGCAGTGTGACCGACGATCTTTAATTCCTATCACCATCATCGATCATACCGAAGTGACAACCAGCACGTTGGGAGATCGGCAGACCTATGGCACAACGCTACGTAAGCTACGGCACCCTCCCTACCTCTGGCGGCCCGGATGAAGCGCATATTTGTTACTACTGTTCTCGTCGCCGCCATGATCGCGGTGCCGCATGTCGCCGCGCAAGGGCAGGACGCGAACCATAAATCCCTTGATGATTATATCGCAGAACTGATCGCCGCGCCTCAGAGTTCACAAAACGAAGACGCACTTAGGGCCCGGGTCGTCATGTTCGGCGCGCCGGCGGTAGAACGTCTGGTACCCCTGCTCAACCATCAGGAAGCGCGGGTCCGAAGGGAGGCAGGCGTGACGCTTGCTCAGTTCATGACGATCGACCCGCGTTACCTGCCAATGCTTATTACGGCCGATCGCCGTGGCAATGGTTGGATGCCCCGGGCGATCGCCGCGACTGGAACATCCGAGGCGCTCGAGTATCTCTGGCTCGCGTTCGAGCGCGATCCTAACCCCTCGTCCAATACTCAGGTCCTGAGCGCCCTGCCTCGCTTTGGAGAGCAGTTGAAAGCGCGGCTGCTGTCCCGCATCGATACCTGCCGGATGAGCACGGATGATAAGTCATGCGAGGGTATTCACGATCTTCTGGGTGAGCTGCGACCGGCGTATCCGGCCTGGAGTATTGCTCCTATCGCCGGGCTTGTCACGGATGGAACGAACCAGAGGATGCGTGCAAGAACGCTGCGCGTGCTGGCGGGGCTGCGTCATCCGGTTGCGCTTGAGGAATACCAGCGGCAGCTGAACGAGATTGCGCATGCCGGGTACGGCACGCGTTCCGCTTGGCAAACGGTGGAGTTGATGCGCGGCATCGCTGGATATGGCGATCATGCGCGGATGGCGGGCCCTTCGATCGAAAGCTTGCTCGATAGCCGCTACGATCTTGAAATCCGAGAACAAGCAGCACTGGCGTTAGGAAGAATAGGCTATGTTGCCGCCATCCCGTCTCTGATGGGTACCGCTGTCGATTTCGAGGATGACTGGCTGCTGGCCTATAATGCTACCCAGACCCTCGGTGTCCTTCGCGCGACGAAGGCACGGGGTCTCTTGACTCGTACCGCACGTAGCCACTGGCATATGGCCGTGCGCCGCAGCGCAAAGCGCGCCCTCGGCTGGATCAACGGCGACCCGATACCGTCTGAGCCGGATGAGGTGGTCGCCGGTTCGAACTTCTTCAGACCATATGGGCCGGAGCATGCCGGGTATCAGCCGCGTTGGAGTGGTAGCATCGCCGGTGACCCGCTTGTCTTGGCATCGCCGGTAGACGAGTTGCCGATCCCTCGCGATGGCGCGCGGAAGATCGGCCTGCGCGGGCCGAAGATCGCGATTCCCAAGGCCGTGGTCCTGCCAATGCAAGAGGGTGGCGGAACAGTGTCGTTGCTCATACCCTGGAAGGGGGGCTGGCTGGTTGGCACCAACAATGGCGAATGGGGCGGAAGCCTTCAGCTGGTTGGCGCAACACAGCGTGTCCGTCTGGCGACCGGCAACGTGATTGGCGGGTTTACCTGGGGAGGGCGGCTCTACATCCTTTCCGGTCTCCAGCATCTTAGCCTGGATCGGGGGCGGTTATGGGAAATTGACGTCAAGGCAGGCCGTTTGAAGCGAGATATCTTGCTGCCAGCAATGCCCGCGGAACTCATTGTGGTTGACCGGGGTGTGGTAATCCTTCGCACTAGTAGGGGGGATGTTGCAATTAACCCTAGTGGCGCACTGACTGGACCTGAACATCTAAGCGATGCCACCCACTAACGAAGACCACGCTACGAATGTTTGGCAAGGGCGAGGCGTGGTAGCCTGTTCGTCCAATACGCCCCAACCCAGTCCCATTGCGGAGATGAATGGTTGTCGGAAGTTGTGGAGCGGGGAAGGCGCGCTGAATGACCGTTTGTGGGTCGAGGCGGGTGCCGTGGATAAGGCATGCTCTCAGGCTATCGTTGCACAGCGATGCCGCGTCGTACTAGCCGTGGCGATGATGCACTAAGAGGTATGTGCGACGGAATGTTATCGGCAGGTCTCATGCCCGCAAAGCGGACGATTGCGGCGGGCTGGGCAGTTGTCGCGCTCGCCTATGCCCCGGCGGTCTGGTTAGTTGGCGCCGCGCAGGGACAGCGTGCGTCGCTGCCCGAGACGCTCGGCGCGATGGCCGTGTTCTTCCTACCCTGGGCGTTGTCGACGCCGACGTTGCTGCGTCTAAGCGCAGGGTTGCCGTTGATGCCCGGCCGAACGGCGCGGTCGCTCCCGCTCCTTGGTCTGGCCGGGATCATCGTCATCCCGACAATCACCGCGGTAGGTCTGGGCCTCGAAGTGGTTCTTGGATGGGCGTTGGGCAGTCGAGCACCATCGTCGATCATCCAACTGGCTACCGGTGTTGCGATCACCTCCTTCTTCTCGGTCCCGGTCTACTGTGCAGTCGTCGGCATCGGACAGACGCTCGTCTGGGTAGATCGAACTCGCCACCGGGAACGGATGCTTTCAAGGGCGCGCCTTGAAACGTTGCGTGCGCAGATCAACCCGCATTTCCTCTTCAATGCTCTGGGCGCAGTCGCCGAGCTTGCTCATCGTGACGCCACGGCGGCACAGAATGCGATTGCGCGTTTGGCGGACGTGCTCCGCACAACGCTGGCGAACGACGCGGAGGAGGCGACCTTGGCCGAGGAGGTTGCGCTCACCAAGGATCATATCGAACTTCATCGGTTGCTGGTGCCCGCTGAGCTGGATGTACGCATGACGATGTCGGACCAAGCCTGGACGGCACGAGTGCCTGCCTTGATCCTGCAGCCGTTGGCCGAAAACGCGTTTGTTCACGGATTGGGTCGGATGGCTGAGAGCGGCTGGCTGACAATCACGGGCAATGTTGACGATGGTCGGCTTGTTATCGAGATCGCGAACGCGGTCGCGGTCGCGGTCGCGGACGCGGACGCGGACCTGTCCTCGCGCGGGCTTGGCTCGGGGTTGACGGGGGTCCGCGAGCGGCTGACGGCGTGGAATGATGGGTCGGGAACGATGACGGTGGATCGTTGTCCGGACCGCTTTATGGTGCGCATCGACATGCCTCATGTCGATGGCAGACTGGCGTCGTGATCCGTACGCTGATCGTTGAGGACGTGCCGCTGGCGCGGGCGGGACTTTGCCGCTTGCTAGCGGCGCATGACGACGTCGAAGTAATCGGAGAGGCGTCGACGCTACAAGACGGGCTGGCCAAAGTGGAGGCGATGCGACCCGACCTAGCCTTCCTCGACGTTGAGCTGCCCGATGGCACCGGGTTGATGCTTGCCGAGCGGTTACGCGAGCCGCGCCCGGCGCTCGTCTACCTCACCGCCTTTCCCGAGCACGCGCTGCCCGCGTTCGGCGTGGCAGCGATCGACTATCTGCTGAAGCCGGCCACATCGGCGGACGTGGATCGCGCGCTTGCCCGCGTGCGGCGGCTCCTTCATCCGCCGGCGATTGAAGCGACGGTGCCGGCGCACCTGGAAATACGCGACGGTGGGCGCACTATCTTCGTGGCGCTTGATGCGATCGAGCGGGTCGATGCCGCGGGCCACTACCTGTGCATCCATGCGGGTGGTGACGTGCATCTGTTGCGGACACCAATCACCGATCTGCTCGATCGCCTTGGACCCGCGTTCGTCCGCGTCCATCGCTCGGCGTTGATCCGGGTCGACCGGATCGCGGCAATCGCTGACCGGCGGAACGGCGACGGCGATATCCGGCTCTCCAATGGCGCGATCGTGCCGCTCAGCCGCTCCTACCGATCCATGCTTGAAGCGCGTCTGGCCGCAGCACGACGTTAGCCGGCACGATCGAAGCCCCCCGCTGCACGGGTCAGGCCATGACGCTTGCCCGCATCGCGCCGCCAGTTTCCGTAGCGCCTATGGAACGTGGGAGGTTGACATAAGACTTGGGGCATATCTGGCGTTGATGGTGGCGGCGGCAATGGCGGCAATGGCGGCAACGTCAGCGCAGGCTCGAGATGGCAGCGTTCTTATTCGCGGAGCCCGCGTGTTCGACGGCACTCGGATGCTGGGCGTGAGGGATGTGTTGGTGCGGGATGGGCGTATCGTCGCTGTTGCCCGGCGGGTGGCAGCTCCGAACGGCAGCGAACTGATTGAGGCGCGCGGCCGCGTGCTGATCCCCGGCCTGATCGATGGCCACGTCCACGTCTTCCCAGGGGCACAAGCCGACGCGCTACGCTTCGGAGTGACAACGGTCTTCGATATGTACTCGCTCGCCGATCGCGCGACGATTGACCACTGGCGCAAGCAACGCATATCGTTCGCTCAGGTCGGGGAGGCCGACACCTTTACGGCCGGCATCGGCGCAACCCCACCAGGCGGCCATCCACTCGAACTGTTCAGCGACCTGCCCAAAGGGACCGCGCTTCCACCGACGCTTGCGCCTGGGGATGATCCGGCGTCGTTCGTGACTGCCCGGATCAACGCCGGTTCAGATTATATCAAGGTGCTTCAGGACGATGGTGCCCGGCCGGACCAACCCGCGAGTTTACCCGCGTTCTCACCGCAGCGCTTCGCGGTCGTACTGACCGCTGCCAAAGCGACAGGCAAGCGGGTGGTCGTGCACGTCCAGCAACTCGCCGACGCCCGCATCGCGGTCATGAATGGCGCGAATGCCCTCGAGCACGCGGTATGCGACGTCGCCATTGATGATGTTTTGGTGGCGGAGATGAAGGCGCGCGGCGTAGCGCAGACCGCGACGCTCGCCACCTATGCCGGACTGGCCAGCGTGGACGATGCACGCCGCTTGGCGGCGGACCCCTCGGTCGCGCCCTATCTGAGCGCAAGACAGCGCGGCATGCTTGGGCTGGTATGGAAGTACCCACGTCTCAAGGACTTCGAGATCGCCTCGGCGAATACGGGGCGTCTCGCAAAGGCGGGTGTGACGATCATCGCCGGGACTGACGCACCAAATCCAACGACCGCGTTTGGCGCATCGCTGCATCTCGAACTGGCGCTGATGGTTCGTGCGGGCCTGACGCCAAAGCAGGCGCTGGTTGCAGCAACCTCGGCTCCCGCGGCATTCTTCGGCACTGCTGATCGTGGTCGCATCGCTGCTGGCCTGAAGGCCGACATGATCCTGGTCGATGGTGATCCGACACGCGACATTGCAGCTACTCGCAGGATCGTCTCGATCTGGAAGAACGGCTACGTCGTCGACCGTACCGCGCATGAGTAGAACTTCATGGCCGCAGCCGGCAGTCCCGTCGGCGAACCTTCCAAAGATAGCGCACGATTAAAACGACCGACTGAGCCAGCAACAGCCAGAAGAGCGTGTTGAGCAGGAAAAACCAAGGGTAGATTACGTCCTCGAGGATCGACAACCTGCCGGTGACCGAGACGCCGGGTTGGTCGATGATGAAGATGAAAGGCCATCCTCCACCAAAGGTATGCTCGCTAGGCGGCGTGGACAAATTTGAGCCAGTATCGTGCGGTGGCGATGTGGACCATGCCGAGGAAGCTGTTGGCCAGTTGATCGTATCGGGTGGCGATGGCCCGATTGATCTTGAGTTGACCGAACAT
>NZ_JAKRET010000048.1 GCF_022664395.1 Sphingomonas lacusdianchii
GCCCCGCAAGCGTCGACACCGCCATTGCCGGTCTCCGGCTCCGCTTCGCTCCACCTCCGCCCGGCAATGGCGGCGGACACAACAATGCACTAACAATCACCCCGGACCACCCGGTGGGGGCTGCTCAATCGAGCTGGCCGGTATCTGGTCCAGATCGACGGGGTTGCCCCCTGCCGAGACGTTACCGGAATTGAGGTTGATGAGCGCGGAATTATGTCGCCGTTTACCGTTCACCAGCACCAGGACATGCACCCCGGACAGTCCACGAAGACCGGCAGGACGGGCTACGCTGTCGAACGACGAGCTGCCGACCTGTTGGGCCTGAAAGGACGGCACCAACTGGGTCAGGACGTCGCGCAGCTGCAAGCCACCTGACAGGCGAGCAATGTCCTCACCGCTGATGACGTCGATCGGGGTTGGGCTGGACGCGACCGTGCGCGGTTGCCCGCGCGAGCCGGTCACGACGATGTCGCTGCCTTCGCCCGTGTCAGTTGGAGCGGCAAGAGCATCGCTTTGCTGCGCCTGAGCGAGCGCAGGCGTGAGCGAGGCAACGGAAAGCGCCAGAAGGCTAGGTACGATATGCATGGAAATCTCCGCTGTGCAGCGTGATGGGTAAGAGCGCGGGCGCGCGGCCGTCAGCGGACAGCGTCGAAGGGTGGTGCTTTTGTCAGCGGCTTGGGCTGATGTCGCGGCACGACGATCTGGCCAGCATCGACGAGCAGGATGCCGTCGCGAAACACCTTGTCGACCTTGCGCAGCGCCTCGATATCGACATCGGGCCGACCATCGACGACAAGAATGTCGGCAAGCTTACCTGCTGTGATGCTGCCCAGCTTGTCGTCCATGTCGAGGATTTGGGCGTTGGTCAGCGTCGCGGTACGAAGCGTCTCCGCTGGCGAATAGCCGCCGTGGATGAACCATTGCAGCTCGGCGAGGTAGACGTTGGGGACCAACTGGTTCGCATCGCCGATCGTGTCGGTTCCGATCCCCATGACGATCCCGGCCGCCTTCATCTTTCGGAAGACGTCGAAGTCAGCCTGCGCGGATAAGGTGAAACGCCTAGAGGTCGACCCGTAAAAGCCACCGGAGCGATCGAGTACGTTCTGGTAGACCTGGAGCGTCGGGACCGATGCCGTATGATGCCGCGCCATGGCCCGGATTGTGTCGTCCGTGCGGGGCAAAGGATGCTCGATGATATCGACGCCGGCATCTACTGCGAGGGCGGTGTAGACCGTCTCACAATCACAGGTGACTTTCAGGCCTAGGCGATGCGCCTCATCGACGGCCGCTGCAATCTCGTCGGGTGAGAAGTGGCTTGCCACCTTGATGATGGTGGCGCCGCGCTTGAATGTTTCCCGCACGGCGCCCCGCCAGGCATCAGCGCCGTTGCGTTCCCAAGCATAGTCGGGGCCGTGGCTGGGCGACACCGGCCGTTCGGTCGCGTGGCCCCCAGTCCCCGTGATGATATGCCCGGCAGTGAACACGCGCGGCGCTGGAATACGATTGGTCGCACTCCAGTCGGCCAGAATGTACGGAGCATCCGCGACGCCGTTCAGATCGCGAACCGACGTGATGCCGGCTTCCAGCATCCAGCGCAGGTTTCTAGCCCCCCGCAGCACGCCGTCACCTTCGCTCGCCTGTAGGTCGATCGGCGTCGTGCTATCCGGATAGGTCAGATGGACGTGAAGATCGATCAGGCCAGGCAGGACCGTCTTGCCACCGACATTGATGACCCGGGCGTCCGCCGGCCAGTCACGACGGCCCGCCGGCCATATTGCGGCGATCTTGTTGCCCTCGATGAGCACGGTAGCAGGTGCTGACCGGGCGGATTTAGCATCGAAAACCAAGCCACCGACCAGAACGGTGACGGCTTTTGCAGCGGTGCTTTCCTTGACCGGGATTCGCTGAGGGTCGTCGGTCGTAGCCGTCTGAATGATCGAACGACGATCGTTCAAAGGCGTCTGCGCAATACCACCCGTCGCGCCTAACGATGCCGCACACATGGCTAGGAGGGCTGCTACCCCCGTTTTTTGGCGGCGTAGCGATGCGATGACGCTGATATTCAAATTTCTACCTTTGCCCTTTTAGAGTTAATTCCCCCATATCGAGTAGGGATTACAGGTAGTTTTGCTTGAAGGGCGCAAGCCAGCGCTATGAAAGCCGCTGCCACCAACCGACGTCGTGCCACTGCCCGAACTTCTGCCCTACCTCCCGGTAGATACCCAGCGGCGTGAAGCCCATGCTCTCATGGAGCGCGACGCTGCCGGGATTAGGCAGCGCGATGCCCGCAAACGCGGCGTGAACTCCGCGCTCGGTCAACTCCGCGATCAGCCTTGAATAGAGGGCGCGTCCAACCCCCGTCCGGTGGGCCTGATCGGCGATGTAGACCGTGACATCGACCGACCACCGATAGGCGGCGCGGGATCTATGCTGGCTGGCATAGGCGTATCCGATGACTTCGCCGTTTCGCTCGGCGATGAGGTACGGATAATTTTCCAAGGTCGTGGCGATCCGCTCCCCCATCTCAGCGATCGAGGGCGGGACCTCCTCAAAGGAGATAGCAGTGCCCTCCACGATGGGCGCATAGATCGCCTGGACGGCAGCCGCATCCGCTACATTGGCCGTGCGAATGGTCGGGATGGCTGTCATGAGACTTGGCCTTGTGGAGCAATGGCGATGCTGGACAAATCTGTCGCTGGGTCGACCGGCACGCCGGCTTCCTTCCGCTCGGAATAGCGATCGACCAATTGCGCGGTATGTGGGCGCAGCAGCACCGTGAAGCGCACCAGCTCCTCCATTACGTCGACGATCCGGTCGTAATAACTCGACGGCTTCATGCGGCCGGCATCGTCAAATTCCTCGAACGCCTTGGCTACCGATGACTGGTTAGGGATCGTCACCATCCGCATCCACCGACCCAGCACGCGCAGCGTATTGACGCTGTTGAATGACTGCGAGCCGGCAGACACCTGCATTACGGCAAGCGTGCGGCCTTGCGTCGGACGCATCCCGCCCATCGAGAGCGGTAGGTGGTCGATTTGCAGCTTCATGATGCCGGTAATCTGCCCATGCCGTTCGGGGCTGCACCAGACTTGCCCCTCTGACCACAGCGACAGCTCGCGCAGCTCGTGAACGGCCGGATGATCGTCACCGGCGTGCTGATCGGGCAGCGGCAGAGTGGACGGATCAAAGATGCGGGTTTCGCATCCAAAAAACCGGAGCAGACGCGCCGCTTCCTCGACACATAGGCGCGAGTAGGATCGCTCGCGCAGCGATCCGTAGAGCAGAAGGATACGCGGCGCGGGATCGAGCGGGCCAAGACCCAAGGCTGGCCGCTGGATGGCATAAGCAGGGTCAAGCGCTGGCAGGCTATCGGGATCAGCAACGGTACGGAGCGGCATCAGAGGGTTTTCGCAAGATAGGAGGCCGAGGCGGGGCACAGCGACGTAAATTCGCGTGAGGCGGCTATTGCCGGGGGCGCGGCGTCGCGATCGGCGTCGATATAGCCGAGCGCCCGAAAGAACGGTGCGGCCGTTGTTGTCAGCAGATGGAGGCGGCAGATACCAAGATCGCGTGCCTGTTGTTCGAGAGTGGCGACCAACGTTCGCCCCAAGCCATGCCCCCGATGATTGCCCAGGATGACGATCGAGCGAAGCAGGCGATCGGTCCCCCGCCCCTCAAGGCCACCGTAACCCACGAGGCTATCGGCATCGAACCGGAAGAACATACGATCCGGCTCAGCGAGATCGGAGTTGGGCAGAGCAGCCATATCCAGAGCCTGCGCCAACCCGCCCAGCTCGCTAGATTCCAGTGGCGTGATGGTCAGTTCTGTCATGCGATGCTGATCCTGATCGCCAGCGCCGCGAGCGTGATGAGCAGTACCGGCACGGTGAGCGTCACGCCGACGCGGAAATAATAACCCCATCCAATCCGCACGCCTTTTTGGCCGAGGACATGGAGCCACAGCAGCGTGGCGAGTGAGCCGATCGGCGTCAGCTTGGGGCCGAGGTCGCAGCCGATCACGTTGGCGTAGATCATCGCTTCCTTGACCACCCCTGTCGCGTGCGCGGCGTCGATCGACAGCGCGCCCACCAGCACGGTCGGCATGTTGTTCATCACCGACGACAGCACGGCCGCGATCACGCCGGTTCCCAGCGCCGCGCCCCACGCACCGCCTTGCGCGGTGTAGTCGAGCAGCGCCGCCAGATGATCGGTCAGGCCGGCGTTCCGCAGGCCATAAACGACCAGGTACATGCCGAGCGAGAATATGACGACCTGCCACGGCGCGCCGCGCAGCACCTTGCTGGTCTGGATGACATGGCCCCGCCCCGCGATCACCAGCAGCAGGATCGCGCCGGCAGCGGCGACGGCGCTGACCGGCACGCCAAGCGGTTCAAGCAGGAAGAAGCCGGCGAGCAGCAGGGCAAGGACGATCCATCCGGCGCGGAAGGTCGAGGCGTCGCGGATTGCGGCACCGGGCGCGCGCAGCGCCCCCACGTCGTAATCTCGCGGTATATCACGTTGGAAGAAAATCAGCAGCGCGCCCAGCGTGGCGGCGATCGACACGAGATCGACCGGCACCATCACGGCTGCGTATTCGCCGAACCCGATCCGGAAGAAGTCGGCCGACACGATGTTGACGAGGTTCGAGACGACCAGCGGCAGGCTGGCGGTGTCGGCGATGAACCCCGCCGCCATGACGAACGCCAGCGTCGCCTTGTCCTTGAACCCCAGCGCCCGCAGCATCGCGATGACGATTGGTGTCAGGATTAGCGCCGCACCATCATTGGCGAATAGCGCGGACACTGCCGCACCCAGCAGCACGATCAGGACGAACAGCCGGCGACCATGCCCCCCGCCCCAGCGGGCGACATGCAATGCCGCCCACTCGAAAAACCCGGCTTCATCGAGCAACAGGCTGATGACGATGATCGCGACGAACGCGGCGGTCGCGTTCCAGACGATGCCCCATACTACCGGCACGTCGGACAGGGTGACGACGCCGGCAAGTAGCGCCACGACGGCTCCGCCTATCGCGCTCCACCCGATGCCGAGGCCCTTGGGTTGCCAGATGACAAGCGTGATCGTCGCGACGAAGATCAGGACGGCAAGCAGCATCAGACGACGCGCTGGCCTGAGGCATCCACCACCTGTTCGCCGTCTTCCTTGGCGAACGCGCCGAGCTGGCCGCTAGGCAGCAGATCAAGCACTGCTTCAGAAGGGCGACACAGCTTCACGCCGAGCGGCGAGACGACCAGCGGCCGGTTGATGAGGATCGGGTGGGCCATCATCGCATCCACCAGCGCTTCGTCTGACAACGCCGTGTCGCCGAGGCCCAGCTCCGCATAGGGCGTTCCCTTCTCGCGCAGCAGCTCACGCGGCGTCATACCGGCGCGGTCGATCAGCTCGACCAACAGCGCGCGTGCAGGGGGCGTCTTTAGATACTCGATGACATGCGGTTCGATGCCGGCATTGCGGATCATCGCCAGCGTGTTCCGCGAGGTGCCGCAATCGGGGTTGTGATAGATGACGATATCGACGGCCACGGGGCGTCCTTTCAGCAGCAGGGGGCGAGTTCGGCGATGAGCGGCGCGCACAGTTCCGCGTTCCCCGCGCAGCAATCCTTGACGAGGAACAGCGTCAGCGCGCGCAGACCGTCCAGATCGGCGCGATAGATGATCGAGCGACTATGCCGTTCGGAGCGGATCAGGCCAGCGCGCGCGAGAATGCCGAGATGCGCCGACATGGTGTTCTGGGGCACGTCTAGCTGACGGGCTATTTCACCGGCCGCCATGCCGTCGGGTTCGTGACGGACCAGCAGGCGGAACACATCCAGGCGCGTTCCCTGTGCCAGTGCACCAAGCGCAACAATAGCCGAATCTTTTTCCATATATCCAGCATAGCAGATATATCGATTGGCGCTACTGTCTCGCGCTTGTTAGTAGCTCAGGTGTTCCACCACTCACCCGCAACAGGTTTTCGGGAGGACCAAGAGCGTCCCAAAATGCGATCGATTCAGAGAACCGCCGCGTCGTCTCGCAGGCTGAGCAGCCCCCACCGGGTGGTCCGGGGTGATTGTTAGTGCATTGTTGTGTCCGCCGCCATTGCCGGGCGGAGGTGGAGCGAAGCGGAGCCGGAGACCGGCAATGGCGGTGTCGACGCTTGCGGGG
>NZ_JAKRET010000049.1 GCF_022664395.1 Sphingomonas lacusdianchii
AAGTGCCGCGTCCGAAGTCGTCTGGCGGGTTTCGCCGCCATGGCCCTGCTGCTCGGCATAGTTCGTCGGCTGGTCGGCACCCGCCGGCAGCGGCGGTGCCTTCTTGGCCGTCTCGCCCTTGAGTTTCCCCGTGTCGCTTTTGATGCTCTTGCGTGCCATGGACGTAATCCTCCGATCATGCCCTTAATGCCACCAGCGCCACGGCGGTGCGAGGCATAAATCTTTGTAGCGACTGGGAACCAACCCGGAGGAGCGAAATCAAGTTATGTCAGTCGAGCATGGTAGCCGGTTCGGACGACAGGCGCGGGCTCGGCAACGTAAGTGTTCATGGCTGCGCAGAACCCGACTGCGGCTTCCTTGGTCCTGGATCACAGCCAGGGAAAGCCGATATGAACCGGTTGGGGATGTCTTGAAGCCTTGCCGTTAGCCGAGCATGATGTACTCCCAGGTCGTACAGGTTTTCGACTGCGTCCGGCACAACCACGATTTGTGGTTGGTGCTGCTCGCCGGCCTGGTTTGCCTATGCGGAATCTATGCGTCTTTCGCCCTGGCCGCCCATGCCGTACGCTCCGGGCGTAAGACCCGCCGCCTGTGGGGACCTATCAGCATCGTGTCGGCCGGCTGCACGGCCTAGGCGACCCACTTCATCATCTTGCTGGCTTTCAAGCCGGGCATGCCGTCTGCGTTCAACCCGCTGGCCGTACGGCCGTTTTACGGCCGCTCGTTGATGTGAACGAATTAAACGGACGGGGACCCGTGCCGCGGCTCAAGGCGTTAAGCGTCATAGAAATGGTCCTGACGACAGGGACATCCACTCAGATGAGGAAACGACATGCGCGCACTATGCTGGCACGGTAAAGGCGATGTCCGCGTCGACACCGTTGCGGATCCCGAGATCAAGCACCCGCGCGATGCGATCATCAAAATAACCGCCTGCGCGATCTGCGGGTCGGACCTTCACCTGCTGGATGGCTACCAGCCCACCATGGAGGCCGGCGATATCCTCGGCCACGAGAACATGGGCGAGGTCGTGGCGCTCGGGTCCGAGGTAACCAACCTTAAGATCGGCGACCGTGTCGTCGTGCCGTTCACCATCAGCTGTGGCGAGTGCTGGTTCTGCAAAAAGGGTCTGTTTGCGGCCTGTGATCAGACCAATCCGAACGCCGAGATGGCCGCCAAAGCGATGGGCCATTCGCCCGCCGGGCTGTTCGGCTTCAGCCACATGCTGGGCGGCTACTGCGGCGGCCAGGCTGAGTATCTTCGCGTGCCGATGGCGGATGTCGGCCCGATCAAGATTCCTGACAACGTTACCGATGAGCAGGCCCTCTTCTTATCGGATATCTTCCCAACCGGCTACATGGCCGCCGAGAATGCGCAGATCGAGCATGGCGACACCGTCGCGATCTGGGGCTGCGGTCCGGTCGGCCAGTTCGCCATCCGCTCCGCGCTGATGATGGGCGCCGGCCGCGTGATTGCGATCGACGAGGTGCCCGAGCGACTCGCCATGGCGGAGGCCGGTGGTGCTGAGACGATTAACTTCGCCGAAACCGATGTTTATGACGAGCTGCAGGCGCGAACCAAGGGCCGGGGCCCCGACAGCTGCATCGATGCTGTCGGCTGCGAGGCGGCCGCGCACGGGGCGGCGGACGCGGTCATGGACAAGGTGAAGGCAAGCATGATGCTCGCCACTGATCGCGTCCACGTCCTGCGGCAGGCGATCATGAGCTGCCGCAAGGGCGGCACGGTCTCCGTGCCCGGCGTCTACGTCGGGATGGGTGACAAGCTTCCGATCGGTGCAGCGATGAACAAGGGGCTGACGATCAAGCTTGGGCAGACCCACGTGCAACGTTACACCAAGCCGCTACTGGATAAGATCGTCGCGGGCGAGATCGATCCCAGCTTTGTGATCACGCATCCGGCCAATCTTGAGGACGCGCCCGAGATGTACGCCAAGTTCCGTGACAAGCAGGAAGGTGTAATCAAGGTTGTCATGCGGCCACACGGCTGATTAGCGGAACAACCGGGAACAGGACGCTTATCGATGCCGATCGCCACCGCCGCTGTTAATTATGTTCAGCGGCGGTGTCGATCAGCTTGCACCAAGTATGTCGGCAGAACTAGGTGTCAGTCAGGCTGCAACAGATGATTCTTGCGGAGAGGCAACGAGCCATAGCCGCAGCGCTTCTTCCTTCATCGGACGGGCAAAATAGTAACCCTGCGCCTCCTCACATTCCAAGTCGGCCAGGATCGCCGCGGCTGCGGCGGTCTCGACGCCCTCGGCAACGACCCGGTAGCCGAGATCGTGCGACAGCGTGATCATCGATCGGACAAGCGCCTGTCCACGCTCGTCATCGGCCAGATCGCGAACGAACGACTGATCGATCTTGACCGCGCGGGCGGGCAGACGTTGAAGATACGCAAGGCTGCTGTAGCCTGTGCCGAAGTCGTCGATCGCTAGGGGGATGCCCGCCTCATGCAGCGCACGAAGCTGGCCCATTGCACGGCCACTATTCTCCATGACGGCGCTCTCGGTCACCTCAAGCTCGATCGCTGCCGGGCGCAGACGATGCTTCTGGAGATAAAGCTGCACCTGTTGGGCAAAGTCGCTTTCCTCCAGGTTAGCGGCCGATACGTTGATCGAGAGCTGGAGGTCGATGCCTTCCTTTTGCCAGATCGCCTGCTGCCGCATGGCGGCGTCGAGCACCCAGGCAGTGGTCGGCCTGGCAAGCGAGGTCTGCTCGATGATGGGCATGAACTCACTGGGCGACACGTCACCCAGCGTAGGATGGCGCCAGCGGAGCAGGGCTTCAGCACCCTTGCACCGGCCGGACGCGAGGTCGATGCGCGGCTGAAAGACGAGTCTAAGCTGGTCAGGCTCTTCCAGGGCCGCTCCGAGATCGTTGAGCAACGCGAACCTGCGGGAGTGAACACGATCCTCCCCTGGCGCGTAGAGGCCGACGGCATGTTCCGACGCGCGCGCATCCTGGGCCGCGCTATAGGCGGTGCGCAGCACCTGGCGAGGATCGGTTTTGCCGAGGGTAACAGGCGTCACCCCGATCGCCTGGGAAGTGGCGAAGCGGATGCGCGACGCACTTTGAGCTTTCGAAAGCATCGAGCCGAGCAGCGCTACATAGGCGCCCGGTTCCGGCTCGGGGGGCGACAGGAACGCGAACTGCGTGGCAGCGACGTGGTAGGCCGTCCGGCCTTGGCCCAATGCGCCGCGAAGCGCCCGGGCAGCATCCTGCACCATGTCGTCGATGAACGACGGTCCGACGACGCGCAGCCCGCTGCTGAGCTGGTCGTTGCGTGCCAGGTCGAGCAATACGGCGTAACGGCGCTGGCCCGGCGCATCGCGACCAAGGTCCTCAAGATCATCGAGGAACTGGGTCCGGTTGGGCAGGCCGCTGAGCGGGTCCACGCGTCCGAACGCGTGCTGCATCTCGATCTGCGACATCGTCATATCGGCAAGATCGGTCAGGCCGGCCATCTCCGACTCAGAGACAGTACGTGGTTCCGTGCCAAGCACGCATAGCGAGCCCAGAACGAAGCCTTCGCGCGTCATCAACGGAACGCCCGCGTAGAAGCGCACCCCGGTTTGCGCCAGCAGGCTGTCGGCATAACAATCATCGTCGAGGAGATCTGGAATGATCAGAATGCTCCGGCTCTCGGCGACCTGTGCACACGGCGCCTTCTCTCGGGGAATTGACCAATGCTCGACACCGACGCGCGACTTGAACCACTGCCGATCACGGTCGGTCAGCGACACTGCCGAGATCGGCAGATCGAAAATCTGGCTCGCCATACGCGTGATGCGGTCGAAGCTCTCGCTCGGCGGCGTGTCCAGCAGGTTCAACTGGTACAATGCGTCGAGACGCGCTTCCTCATCCTGCTCTACCATCCGGACACCTCTTTGTCCCTGTTCTAGGTAGATGTCGTTATCAAGCCACTAACGCGTTCGCCGGTCGGCGCAGAGCAGCTCGGCAACGCGGCGGTCTTCCGCGGAAAGCGGAATGCAGGCCACGAGCTTTGAGATCAGCGGATTTGTTTCGGCCCGCTCTTCGAGTTCCTGGAACGGCCCGCGAGAAGGCCGGGGCTTTCCCAATTGGATCGCTTATCGATTGCTGGCGCGTGCGTGGTAGGAGATAACCTGGCGCCAGATCGATCCTACTGTACGTGGATTTCTACTCTCGGATTGTGGATTTCCGCTTCCGTCGAGGTGTTGGGCACTCTCGGCACACGATTTCCCATGTCCTTGACGTTCATGCTGACCTCGATTTGCTGCCCTCGCAAATAGCGGCGGACGGCTTCGGCGCGCTGTCGGGAAAGCGCGCGATTTTCACGCGCGTGGGTATGCCCTTCGATGTTTAGATCAAACTTTCCACAAGTATCCCGCTCTTTCTCAAGTAGATATGCTAGCGATGATTTAGCTTCTTCGGTCAGCTCGGCTTGGCCAAGATTGAAGAAAACGATCCAAGGACCGGGCACGAAGCAATCATAAACCGGTAGGGCCGGAACCTGCTGCGACGCCACCTTTTCCTGCACGACCGGTTCTAGTGCGGGACGTGGTGTGGAGAGGAACATCATGCTGCCCGCTCCACCTAACCGCACAGGCGGACTGTAAATGGCCGTAATGGTGCTGTCGGCCGCTGCACCTGATTGATGGGAGCTTGCGCAACCCGACACGACAGTCGCGAGCACTATGAACAACGCTTTCCGCATAGCTTCATTGAAGCAGGCTTCCTGCGGTCGGACAACAGCCGTCTGCAGCGACGGTAAGTTCCCGATCGGGAAGGTTGATCGAGATCCTGGACCGCAAACCGACTACGCCGCGCGGCTCCGGGGCCATTTTCCCGAAATATGTTCCCGATTGCCTTTTCCCGAAATGCGGCATCGGAGACGGAGTTTCGGGAAAGCTCGAGCGCTCAAAAACTGGCGAGACGGAGCCCGCTGTTGTCGCAGCGGGTCCGGGGTCAGGAGCCGAGAGGTTATCGCATCAGCGGGGGCAGCGCTGCGCTTGTGGATGGCTCCACGCTGCCCCCGCTGCTACCAAGGGTGTCATTTCTATCTAGGGTCAGGACTCGTTGATCACAGCCAGAAGCTGACGGTGGCAGCGAGGGCGATGGCGGAGAAGAAGGCCGTAGGGCAGCGATCGTAGCGGGTGGCGACGCGGCGCCAGTCTTTGAGGCGGCCGAACATGATCTCGATGCGGCTGCGGCGCCGATAGCGGCGCTTATCGTACCGGACGGGCTCGTTGCGCGACCTGCGGCCTGGGATGCAAGGCTGGATGCCCTTGGCCTGAAGAGCATCCCTGAACCAGTCGGCGTCGTAGCCGCGGTCGCCGAGCAGCCACTGCGCTTTTGGCAGGTCGTCCAGCAGCGCGGCCGCACCGGTGTAGTCGCTGACCTGACCGGCGGTCATGAAGAAGCTCAAGGGGCGGCCGTTCGCGTCGGCGACGGCATGGAGCTTGGTGTTCATGCCGCCTTTCGTGCGTCCGATCAGGCGGCCGAGATCCCCCTTTATGGATGGCTCGCCCCTTAACTGAGCGTTGTTGCCTCACGGCAGCAGGCCGTTTGCGGAAGGAGCAAGGGTCATGGACATATCGGTTCTCGGGATTGATCTGGGCAAGAACAGCTGCAG